>JAEUMP010000010.1 GCA_016791445.1 Hyphomonadaceae bacterium
CCTGATCGCCGCCGCCGTCGTGTCGCGGCTGCGGCGGGTGAAGCGTCGGCGGCTGCCCGTTCACAGACGAAAAATGCCGCGCGGCTTCCGCTGGTCGGCGCGCCGCGCGCCGGCGATCCGCTGCATCACGCGCGGCATCCGCCTGCGCACGCTCGCGCAGATGCGCCGCGTGCTCGACGCCTTCGAGTTTGCGGTCGACTACGCGCTCGCGAATGCGTCGCTGCCCTTCCGTGGCGGCGCGCTGGTGATGACGCATGCGCAAGAGCCGGCGCCGGTCGCCTTCTTCATCGCGCCCGCGACAGAGGCCGCAGACACGTCATGAACCCTGAAACAGGACCGCCGGCGCCTCGCCGGCATTTTCAGCATCGAGCAACGCGAGATTCCCCGGAGTCTGGCGGCGCCGGCGCATGCGCAGCAGAAGCTGCGCGGTCCGGCACGAGTACCGGCGCCATTTCTCCGACAGCCTTGCCATCAACACTTCCTTCGCCATGCTGCCACACGCTTTCCTAACCACCTTTCCCCACGGCTTCTTCATGCAGATCGGCGATAACCCCGCGCGCAGGCTTCTCGTGGTCGTCGCGGCTGCGCTCGTGGACGGGCGCGGGCGCGTGCTGCTGGCGCAGCGGCCCGAAGGCAAGGCGTTTGCGGGCCTCTGGGAATTTCCCGGCGGCAAGCTCGAGCCGGGCGAGGGGCCGGAAGCGGCGCTCGCGCGCGAACTGGATGAGGAGCTGGACGTGCGGGTCGAGAGGGAAGCGATGACGCCATTCGCGTTCGCCTCGCACGGCTATGCGGATTTCGATCTGCTCATGCCGCTCTATCTCGTGCGCCGCTGGTCGGGCGAGCCGCGCGCCGTCGAGGGCGGCGCGGTCGTCTGGGCGGGCGCGTCGGCGCTCGCGCGCTATGCGATGCCGCCGGCGGACGGGCCGCTGGTGGAAGATCTTCTCAGCCGGGGCGTGCTGCAATGATCGCGCGTTTTCTTCACGACAGGAACGGCGCCACCGCCATCGAGTACGCGATGATCGCGTCGCTCATCGCCATCCTGCTGATCAGCGCGCTGACCGGCATCGGCGTGAAGCTCGAGGACATTTTCGTCGCCGCCGAAGCAGGCTTCCAGGGCGTCACGCCCTGAAGTCTCAGCAGCGGCGCGTGTCGGTCATGTCGCCGAGGCAGCCGACGCCGGACGCCGCCGCACCCGCCGTCGTTCCCGCTGCAGACGTCACCCGGATCGCCGCGAGGACGACACGCGGAAAGTCGCGCCCGAACACCGCCACCAGCGATCGCTCCTGCTCACGCGGCGTGAATTGCTGCGGGTTCCAGACCTCGCCGCGCTGGCTGAGGCCGACGCTGAAATAGCGCGTCGCCTGTTCGATCTGCGTGGCGTTCATGCCGGTGAGGTCGATGATCGCCGCCTGCCGCTCATCGCTGCGCGTGACGACGAGGTAGGGGCCTGCGCCCGTGAGGTTCAGCTTGTCGCGGATCACCTGCGCGCGGTCGAAGTCATAGCGCAAGAGCCGCTGCGAACATGCCGAGCCGCGCACCTGCAGGCGTTCGTTCACCGGCCAGTAGATCGGACGCAGCGCCGACACGGTCCCGTCCGCCTCGCGGCGCAGTCCGACTTCGACGTCCGACAGCGGAGCGTCATCGAAATTGCGCAGCAGGGATTCGCACAGTTGCAGGTTGCGCGTCCGCAGCGCCGCGGCGTTCTGCAACAGCACCACGGCGTGACCGCCATTCTGGTTCATGCGCGCCGAGGTCCGCCCGATCTGGACGAGCACGGGCTTGACCACCACGCGCGGCGCGGTCTTCGCGATGCCGCGCACGGGACCGGCGGGAGCGGCGACGCCGCGGTTCACCGGGCGGTCGTCGGTGGCGCCGGGTCGATCGATGATCGCAGGCGGCCGCGTCGGGTCACTGCGCGGGTCGGGCTGTACCGGACGCACGACCACGCCGCGCGTCCCGCCGGTTTCGCCGCCGCTTGCCGTCGCCGCAAGCCGGATGTCGGAAGCCGCGTACTCTCCGCCTCCCAGCGGGCAGACCTTGCCGATCACGGCGGGCCTTACCTCGGGATTAAGCTGGCGCAGGAAGAAGTTCCGGCAGCGCGCCGCGTCCGGCGCCTCATAGCGCACGACGCCGCCGCGACCATCACTGGACCAGGACTGGTCGGCGTCGTTCGGCGCGGTCCCGGCCGAGGCGCTGGCGACGGCGCCGAAGAAGCTGCGGTCCTGCATCGTCAATGCGGCGGGCGACTGGGCATGCGCCGAAACCGAAAAACCGATGCCCGCGAGCGCGGCGATGGCGACCAGAATCCTGCGCATCATTCCCCACATCCTTCAGTCCCGCTCTCGGCGGTCTTTGCCCGGTGATCGCGCCGATTGTGCGGCGTTTTCAAGTGCACGGCGCATCCTTGAGATCGCCCAGGCGGCAGCCGGCGCGCGCCGTCGGCGCGGAGACGAAGCCAAGCGCGGCCACGAGCGTCTCGCGGAAGCGGCTGCCGAAGAAGGCGGTCAGCGCCTCGCGTTTCTTGCTCGGGTCCGCGCGTGACGGATCCCAGATGTCGTTCTGAAACGCAAAGCCGTCGCGGAAATAGCGCACGAGATCGGCGACTTCACGGTCGGTGCGGCCGGATAGGTCGATGAGCGCCGCCATCCGCTCGTCGGCGCGCGCGACGAGAAAATAGGGGCCTGCGCCCGTCAGTCCGTACTTGTCCTTGATCGTGCGTGCGCGCGCATAGTCATAGCGCGACAGACGTTCCGAACAGCTCGGCTCCGCCGCCGTCGTCGGCGACTGGTTCAACCAGTACATCGGACGCAGCGCTTCGACCGTGCCGTCATCGGCTTTGCGCAGGCCGACACGCACTTCCTGCGTCGTGGCGGTGTCCATGAGGTTCCAGATGTTCAGGCACGTCACGGTGTTGCGATAGGTGTTCGCCGCGCCCTCGGTGAAAAGCACGACGGACGAACCGCCGTTGGCGGGATTGCGCGCCTGGTCGCGATTGATCTCGACGATTACCGGCGTCGCCACGACGCGAAGGCTGCGGGTGGTCACGCTCGGGGCGGACTCGACCGGCGCCGGCGCTTCGGCGCGCGGCGGCTCCGCCACGCCGGGATCGGGCGCGGGCGGCGGCGCGACATCAGTCGGGGACGGAGGCGTTTCCGGCGCAGGCGTCGCCGGCTCCTCGGCCGCGGGCGGCGGTGGTTCCGACGTCCGGTCCGATTGCTCCGGCGCGGAGCAGGCGAACAGGGCGAAAGCCGAAACGATGGCTACGAGTGTCGCGCGCATGGCGGTCATCCTTGCCGAAAATCCGAGATCGGCGGCGAACCTAGAGGGCGCATGTCACGCCCGCAATGCGAAACCTGTCGTGCGCGCGATTGTGCCGGTCAGCGAGCGGGCGCGCCTGTTTCGGCCATGCGGCCGATGGCGAGGAACCGTTGACGGCGCTGCCGGCGCAATGCGTCGCCGTCCATGCCGTCGAAGGCGTCGATCGCCTTCGCCACCGCTGCGCCGACCGCCGCGATCGCCTGCTCGGGCGCGCGGTGGGCGCCGCCGACGGGTTCCTTGATGATGCCGTCGATCACCTTGAAGGCGAGACAGTTCTCCGCCGTGATCTTCATGGCGAGCGCCACGTCCTTCGCGCGTCCCGCGTCGCGGAAAAGAATCGAGGCGCCGGACTCAGGGCTGATGACGGAATAGACTGCGTGCTCCAGCATCAGCACCGTGTTCGCCGCCGCGATCGCAATGGCGCCCCCGGAGCCGCCTTCGCCGACGATGACAGACACCATCGGTACGCCGAGACTGAGGCAACGTTCGGTCGAGCGCGCGATCGCTTCCGCGCCGCCGCGTTCTTCCGCGCCAAGGCCCGGATAGGCGCCCGCCGTGTCGACGAGCGAGACGACCGGCAGACCGAAACGATCCGCCATGTCCATCAGGCGGATCGCCTTGCGATAGCCCTCTGGCCGCGCCATGCCGAAATTGTGCTTCAGCCGCTCCGACGTGGTGCGGCCTTTTTCATGACCCATGATCACGCAAGGCCGGCCGAGGAAGCGTCCGAGCCCGCCGACGATGGCGGCGTCCTCGGCGTATTTCCGGTCACCTGAAAGCTCGACGAAGTCGGTGACGAGGGCCGCCACATAATCCTTGAAGTGTGGTCGCTCCTGATGGCGTGCGACCTGCGTCTTCTGCCACGGGTCGAGTTTGGAATAGATCTCGACGAGGAGCCGTTCGGCATTCTGCTTGAGCTTCGTGAGCTGCGCGCTCATCGCCGCCGCGCCGGACGATTCGGCGTTGGCGCTCAACTGGTCGATCTGCTCCTCGATCAGTTTGATCGGCTTCTCGAAGTCCAGATATTGGGTCACGGCAGGGCTCGCGCGGGCGTTGGGGGCGGGGCTGGATTGAAGGGCCGGACAATAGCCGCGCGGTTCTTGGGGGCAAGTCGGGACAACCGAAAGGGCCTTGCGGCGGCGGCGCGCGGCGAAGCGCGCGGACGCCGTCAGGCGATGATGTCCGGCATCAGCTGGTCCTCAATCCAGGTAATCTGGTCCTTGAGGGCGAGCTTTTCCTTTTTGAGGCGAGCGATCTGAAGCGCGTCAACGACGCCGCCCTCCTGCAGCGTGCGGATCGACTGGTCCAGTTCGCGGTGCTTCTCGCGCAGTTCACCCAGCCGCTGCTTGAGGCCGCGGGTTTCTTCGCTGTCGTCAAAGCCGTCATCGGCTCCCATCAGGCGCTGCGCTCCAATGGCCGCCAAGGTCATCGGCGGACAGCTAAGACATGCGTCACGAAAGCTGTAAAGCGCGGCGATGGTTGGTGAAGATTCACCATTCCGGCTTGCCTGCGGCGCCATTGCAACAAGTTGTGATCGGACAAGACTGCGCAACGGTGATTGCATGTCGAAGCCAGCACAGGAGGCGAAATATGGCCATCGAATCGCGGCTGCGCGAACTCGATTCCAAACATCGGGAACTCGAGGCGCGCATTGAAGACGCGAAGAAGCACCCCTCAATCGACTGGACCCAGATTTCCGAATTGAAGCGTGTGAAGCTGAAGCTCAAGGAAGAACTGGAAGGCCTGCGAAGGCGAGACCGGCGCCACTAGCGCCACCCCCACACCTCACCGCCGTTCCGCATCTGACTTTTGTCGGCGCTCCGCCGTGGCAGGAGCGGTAGCGCGAATGTGATGCGGCGCGAGGATATCGCCCAAAATGCAAGCGCCGAAGCCATCAGGCTCCGGCGCTTTTCATTTCGGAAATCGGTGCGGTCAGACGTCCTGCTGGTCGCGCCGCTCGTAGGTCTCGGGATCGACCGTTTCGGTCGCCGGCTTCAGCGACGGGCCATCGTCTGCCTTCTTGCGCTTGGCGTCGTCCTTGGCCTTCACCTCGGCGGCCTTGCGGACCACTTCGTCGAGTTCGATCTGCGAGCACAGGCCGAGCGACACCGGGTCCACCGGCTTGATGTTGGTCGTGTTCCAGTGCGAGCGGGTGCGGACCTGCTCGATGGTCGCCTTGGTGGTGCCGATCAGCTTCACGATCTGGGCGTCGGACACTTCCGGGTGGTTCCGCAGGAACCAGGCGATGGCGTCCGGGCGGTCGCCGCGGCGGATGGTCGGGATGTAGCGGGCGCCTTTGCGCTTGCGCTCGGGCAGCTCGATCTTCTTCTGTTCCGCCGCCTTCAGACGGTAGTTCGAATCCGCCTCGCCCTTGGCGATCTCCTCCCGGGAGAGGAAGCCGGCCGCGATCGGGTCGACGCCGCGTATGCCCTTGGCGACTTCTTCGTTGGCGATGCCGGAGACTTCCAGCGGGTGCAATTCACAGAAGGCCGCGATCTGGTCGAACGAGAGCGCGGTTTCTTCGATGAGCCAGACGGCGGTGGCCTTGGGCATTAGGACTGTTGTGGACATGCGCGCGCGTCCTCTGAAACAAAGAGAGCGCCCGGGTCGCCGAGCGCTCAGAACGATTTGGCGAGGGCGGAAGTCGCTACCAGCGCCAGCCGCCATGCGTCAGATATAGCCCCCTTCACCCCCCCGCGCCAGAGGCTACCCGAGCAAGGCGAGCCCATTTCGCAGGGTCGTCAGCAAACTCCCCCCTGGGTAGAGAATGCCTCGAATTCCCGCCCGGCGGGCGGCCTCGACGTCGCGTTCGTGGTCCCCGATCATGAGGGTGCGGGCCGGGTCCAGATCGAAATCGGCCATGGCGCGCAAGAGCATTCCCGGATTCGGCTTGCGGTCGGGCGGGTCCGCCATGCGGTAGGCCGCGACGGTCGCGTCCTCCAGGTAGGGGCAGTGGTAGAAGGCATCGATCCGGGCGCCGGACCGGGCGAGGTCGGCCTCCATCGCGGCGTGGAAGCGGTGGACGTCGGCCTCGTCGAAATAGCCCCGGCCGACGCCGGACTGGTTGGTCGCGACCAGCGCCGCGAAGCCCATGGCGTTGACCGTGCGCACCGCGTCGATGGCGCCGTCCATCCAGCGCAGGTCTTCCGGACGGTAGGTGTAGCCGGCGTCATGATTGAGCGTGCCGTCGCGATCGAAGATCACGCCGCCGCGTTTTTGTGTCGTACCTGTCATCGGGATCTCACGGCGATGCACCGATGGCGGAAGCGGCGTGCAACGCGTCGATCTTGTCGGAGAGGTGCATGCTTGTCGCCACGGTGACGAAGAGGGTGATGCATTGCAGCACGAATATGAGGGCGATGGCGACAGTCGCGCGGCGCACGCCGGTCTTGGCGTCGTCGATGATGGACAGGGGCATGGGCGTTCTCCCGGTGAAAGGGACATGAACGCCTGATCGCCGGTTCCGCTCCCGAAGTGTGACCGCCGTCGCGGACCTGACACCGAATCCGGCTACGCTCCGGCCGGTCAGGCGCTGATTTCCGGGCGCCCGGGAGGAACCATGCGGCCGCGCGACCGTAGGGCTGTGATGCGGCTGGCGATTCTACACGCTCCGGGAGACGAAGCGCTCGCGCACGCGGTCCGCGCGGAACTCGATCCCGGCGATGCTCTGGTCGCGCCGCTCGGCGCCCGCTTCTCCTTCGGCGATCATCTCGTTCTGCTCGTGCTCTGGACCGAAAGGGCCGCAGCGCTCGCTGCGAGGTTGCGGCAATTGGTCGGCGACCATGCGTCGACGGTCGTCTGGCGGCGCGATGCGTCCGCGCCGCCCGATCTGGGGGAGACTGTTGCGGTGCTGGGACCGCAGAACGGCGTGGCGTCCATCGCATCGGCCCTTCGGCTCGCCGAGATCGAGTACGGTCGCCCACGAGGCTTGCAGAAAGCGGCTCGGCGCGTCGGCCGGGGCGTCACGGCGACGGCGATCGGCGCGGTCGTCATTGCGACATTGGGCGCCGCCGGCGCTGCCGCCTTGATGCTCGAGAGCGAAGAGCCGCCGTCTTTCTCGACAGCCAGGCCGGAGCCCGCCGCCGCGCCGAGCCCCGACCTGCGGCTCACCACGCAGCCCTGATGCGTCAGCTGACGGGTTTCATCGATACGCGGGTGATCTCGACGCCGTAGTTGTAATCGGACTTGTCGCTGATGACCCAGATGCCCAGTCCTTTCGGCGGCGCGCCGTCGACTGCGGGCAGGTCGAAGGCCATGACGCCGTTCTCGGCAGGTAGCGGACCGCCGGACCAGAAGGCCGGGCCGCCGTTCTGCAGGCTGGTCGCCAGACCCTGCGCGGTGGTGATGCTGATGCGCCGGAAGGTGATCTCGACGCGGACCGGCTTGCCGGCGAAGGCCGCGGCGTCGGCGGGATCGATCTGGAAGAGGGCCCCGACGGAGTCCGGCGCAGGCTGGCCGCGGCCCGGCTCCACCCCGATGCGCACTGCGCGCGGGCTCACGCCGAAATCGCGGACGACGTGGCGCAGATGGCCGTTCGTCGGGTCGATGCCGTCGGCGAGTTGCGCTGGCCCGTAAATGAAGGCTTCGCCGTCGCGCTGGCCCCGCTGCGGCGACCCGTCCCTGTCGAAGGCGTCCGCCCCCAGGCTGACGATGATCAGCGCCGCCGCGACGAGCGCGAGCAGGGGATAGAACCACCAGTCCGTCGCGCCGTGGACCTTGAGCGCCTTGGTCCTGCGCTCTCCCAGACCGGACAGGTCGTGGGTGTTTTCGGGGCGCGGGACGTCGGTCATGGGCCCCGCTGTAGCGGCTTTGGCGCGGGCGCGCCACGGCGTCGCGACGGTTTCGACTGTCATGAAGCGTTGGTAGGGGTGCGATCCGCCCGACAAACATCTCGCCTTGGCGCGCGACGGCGGGTAAGGCTCGCGCAGGGGAAGAATGAAGAGGATTCGGATGCAGGCGCCGGCGCCCGCCGAGATGCACCCAGATGTCGTCGCAAGGCTGCTGGGACGGGAACCGCGCGTGCGTGACATGCGCGCGGCGCGTGATTTCGTGCGCGGCAAGACGGTGCTCGTCACCGGCGCGGGCGGCTCGATCGGCTCCGAACTCTGCCGCGAGCTGGCGGCCATGGGCTGCCGCAGGCTCATCGCGCTCGACCACTCCGACCACGCGCTCATCGATCTGCACGAGGCGCTCGGCGAAACGCGCACGCAGATCGTCGACGTGCTCTGCGACGTGCGCGATGCGCAACGCCTCGCGGCCGCCTTCGAGCGCACGCGCCCTGACGTCGTCATCCACGCCGCCGCGCTGAAGCACGTCCACATGGGCGAACGTCACCCCGGCGAAAGCGTGCTGACCAATCTCATCGGCGTGCGCAACGCGGTGGAGGCCGCGGCGAAAGCGGGCGTCGGGCACTTCCTGCTCATTTCGTCCGACAAGGCCGCAGCCCCCGGCAGCGTGATGGGCGCCTCCAAGCGCCTCGCCGAACTCTACCTGCGCACGGTCGGCGCCGGTTCGGACATGCGCGCGCTTTCAGTGCGCTTCGGCAATGTGCTCGGCTCGAAGGGCTCGGTCGCGCCGCTCTTCGCGCGGCAGATCGCGGCCGGCGGACCGATCACCGTCACGCACCCCGACATGCGCCGCTATTTCATGACGGTGCAGGAAGCGGTGCAGCTGATCCTGCTCGTGCTCGCGAAGGGCGAAGCGGAAAGCGCCACCTACCTCCTCGACATGGGCGAACCCGTCCGCATCATGGACATCGCGCGCCGCATGATCGAGGCCGCTGGCACGATGACGCCGGTGATCGTCACGGGCCTGCGCGAGGGCGAAAAGCTCGACGAGGAATTGTTCGACGATTTCGAGGACGTCGAGCCCGCGGCCATCGACGGCGTCTCGCGGATCCGCCCGGCGTCGGTCGACTACGCCATCACCGCCGCCGACATCGGCGAGCTTGAACGCGTGGTGCGCACCCAGAGCGACGACATCGTCCGCCACCGCATCTTCGCGCTGCTCGACGGCCGGCTGGCGCAGGGCGTTTCCGACGTCGGATAGGCGCCGCCATCCATGCCGGACCGCGCACCGCCCGCTGCGCAAGCGCCCGCGTCGCCAGACTCCGGAGAATCTCGCGTTGCAAGCGGAGCATGGGCGACCCCGCCCATTCCTATTGGCGAAAGGGGTACGCGGACGAGGTCGTCCGCGCTCCATGGTCATGACGTGTCTGCGGCTTCAGTTTCGGAAGCGATGAAGAACGCGATCGGCGCCGGCTTCTGCGCGTGCGTCAGCACGAGCACGCCGCTGCGGCGGACGCGCGGCAGGTTCGCGAGGGCGCGGTCCACCACCTTCTCGAAGTCATCCAGCGCGCGGCGCATGTCGGCGAGCGTGCGCAGACGAATGCCGCGCGTGATGCAGCCGATAGCGGGCGAACGTCGTGCGGCCCAGCGGTAGCCACGGGGCAGTCTGCTTTTGTGCAGTTGGACGCGCCGCCGCTTCACCTTGCGCATCCGCGATATGACGGCGGCGGCGATGAGAAGGCGGATGTCGCTGCGCACGCGGCGCAGTTGGCTTTGCATCCAGAGACGGGCGTCACGCGGCAAGGGTGCGTATTCCGCGACCCAGGCGAGGATCTGCAGCACCCAGAGTCGAAGCGCCGCCAGCGCTTCGGCGACTTGCGCGGTGAAATCCGGCGTTCTCACGAACTGCATGGCGGTGCTCCTCTCCGTGGCCTCCGGACCATCCGGATGCGACGTGGGAGAAGCGTGACTCAGGTTTCGACCCGGTCGGATTGCGGAGGCGATTTTTCTGCAGCGGGGGAGCGGAGCCCTTGCGCGCCATGGGAAAATTTTTTTGAGATCTGCCGAAAGCGAGGGACGAAGGGCCTGACAATCCCTCCATGTGCGGTTGCGGCGACGCCCCCGTCGCCGCAACCCTCTCGCAGAAGAACGGCGGCGAGGGCGCCGCCGCTCCGTGGTCTTCACCTCTCCTCCGCTGCAGCGCGAAAGATCGGCTTGTGGCTTGGGATGTCGGTTATTGGCCCGAAGCGGACATTCAACTGTCGGGAAGCCCTAACATCGCGTCCCATGAATAAGTGAAGGTCCTCGGGCAATGGAGCGCGGACGGATCGATAATTGTGAAGCGGCGATAGATTTGTGCGTCGCGAGTAGTGCCTGTCAGCGCCGCACCTTCGAGTCGAATGACGGTCCTGTCTTCGCCGTCAGAAAAACGGGTCGTTCCGCGAATTGCATACTCTCGAGCGCGCGCTCTCAGCCGATACACTCGCGTCCCATCGCGATCGGAAACAAGTCGCCCAAGTCTCGGCGTCGCGAAGATTTCGCTCTCCCCGATGCGATACGCGCCCGCCCGGCCTTCAACCGTCACAGCCATGCCCTCGGCGCCGCCCTCAAATCCGACATTCGCTCTCCGTCGTCGAGTGAGAAGGCACTGTATTTGAAGCAGACCTGCGTCGGCCCTACGACAGGATCGTCGAGCGGCTCCGCATTGGCGGTGGCAGGAAGTAGCGTCAACAATGCGGGCAAGAGGAGTGCGGCTGGCTTCATCACCTCGCAGTATGCCGTCAGGGCCAATGTCTGCAATCGGCGATATAGCGGACGCACGCCCTACCCGAACACCTTCGCCTCTTCCCGCGCGTGCCAGGCCCATGCGCCGGCGACGATCTCGTCGAGATTGCGTTTCGGGGTCCAGCCGAGATCGCGGGCGGCTTTGGCGGAGTTTGCGACGAGCGCGGAAGGATCGCCCGCGCGTCGGTCGGCCTTGATGAGCGGGATCTTGCGGTTCGACGCGCGCTCCACGGCGGTAACGATTTCCTTGACGGTCGTGCCGTCGCCGGTGCCGAGATTGTAGGCGTCGCCTTGGGCGCCGTCGATCAGCTGGCGCGCGGCGCGCAGATGCGCGTCAGCGAGATCGAGGACGTGGATGTAGTCGCGCACGCAGGAGCCGTCGCGGGTGTCGTAGTCCTCGCCGAACATGGTGAAGCTCTCGCGCTTGCCCAGCAGCGAGAACATGGCGAGCGGGATGACGTGCGTTTCCGGATCGTGGTGCTCGCCGAGGCCGTGCTCGGGCGCCGCGCCCGCGGCGTTGAAGTAGCGCAGCCACGTCGAGCGCTGGCCATAGGCGGCGCGGAAATCTGCAAACATCCGTTCGGCGCAGAATTTCGTCCAGCCATACGGGTTGATCGGCCATTGCGGATGCGTCTCGTCGAGCGCGGGCGTCTGCGGCAGGCCGTAGGTCGCGCAGGTGGACGAGAAGACGATCGGCGGCATGCCGTTGGCGCGCGCCGCGTTGAGCAGCGAGAGCACGCCGCCCACATTCACGTCGTAGAAGTCCGCCGGATCGCGCACGCTGACGCCGGCTTCGATGAGCGCCGCGAAGTGGATGATGGCGGCGGGCTTGTGCTGCGCGATGACGGAAGAGAGACGCTGGGTGTCGCGGATGTCGCCTTGTTCGAGCGGGCCGAATTTCGCGAACTGGCGGTGGCCGTGAATCAGGCTGTCATAGACGACGACCCTGTAACCCGCCTGCGAGAGCGCGAGGCAGGTGTGCGAGCCGATATAGCCGGCGCCGCCGAGTACGAGGATGGTTTCGCCGCTCATGTCGTTTGAACCTTGATGTCGAGACGGGCGCAGCACTCGGCCGCGATCGCGAGAGAAGAGGTGAGGCCGGGGCTTTCGATGCCGAAGAGATGGATAAGGCCGTCGAGGCCGTGATGCTCGGGGCCGTCGATGCGGAAATCCGCCGCCGGCTGGCCGGGTCCGGAGAGTTTCGGACGCACGCCGGAATAATCGGGCGTCAGCGCGCCGTCGGGCAGGTCTTTCCAGTAGGTGCGAATGGCGGCGTAAAAGCTGTCGGCGCGGCGCGGATCGACCGTGTAGTCGATTTGGTCCGGATCGTTGAAGTCGAGCCATTCGACGTCGGGGCCGAAACGCATCCGGCCATTGAGATCGAGCGTGAGATGCACGCCGAGGCCGCCGTCGACCGGCGCAGGGTAGATGAGGCGATTGAAGGCGGGTTTGCCGGCGCAACCATAGTAATTGCCTTTCGCGATGACGAAGGGCGGCGTGTGCGCGGCGTCGTAGCCGTCGAAATTCGACGCGACGCGATGGGCATAGAGACCGGCGCTGTTGATCAGGTAACGCGTGCGGATGCGCGTGGGCTCGGCGCCGCCGG
Organism: Hyphomonadaceae bacterium; assembly: GCA_016791445.1. Classification (GTDB taxonomy): domain Bacteria; phylum Pseudomonadota; class Alphaproteobacteria; order Caulobacterales; family Aquidulcibacteraceae; genus VFBF01. The sequence continues at coordinate 12,496 of JAEUMP010000010.1, forward strand.
TCCATACTTCGAAGCCGCCGCCGGGCAGCGCGGCGATTTTTTCCACGGGTGTTTCGAAGACGACGGCGCCGCCATTGTCCTCAAGCTCGCCCTGATAGGCGAGCATGAGGCCGTGGCTGTCCATGACGCCGGTTTCGGAGGACATGAGGGCCGCGGTGCAGGTAAGGTTCGGCTCAAGCGCGATGGCGTCACGGCCATCCATGAGCCAGCAGCCCTCGACCTCGTTGGCCTTGGACGTCGCAAAGAGCGCTTCGATTTTTTTTGTCTCGGCCTCGCTCGTCGCGACGATGAGCTTTTCCGCCTTCCAGTGGCGTACGCCGCGCGCGGCCATGTAGGGGTAGAGCATGCGCCGGCCGGCCACGCACATGCGGTGACGGAGGCTCCCGGTGGGATAGTAAATGCCGGCGTGGACGACCTCGCTGTTGCGCGAGGATGTGCCGGAACCGATCAGGTCCGTCGCTTCCAGCGCCAGCGTGTAGAGCCCGTGACGCGACAGCGTCGCCGCGCAAGCAAGCCCCACGGCCCCAGCGCCGATCACGATCGCGTCCGCGTCGAACGACGCCCTGCCAGAACCGTCAGCCATGCCGCTTCTCAATGCCCGATGGCGCTCCGCATGCAAGTCTCTGGCCCCCGCCGTTTGGTAAATGGCGCGGTTCGGCTAAGAGGCGGGCATGACAACAGACACCGCCGCCCGCGCGTCCGCCAAGCGCGTCATCGAAGCCGAAGCCGAAGCGCTCCACACCCTGGCCCGCGCGATCGACGGCCCGCTCGGCGCGCCGTTCGCCAGGGCCGTGGCGCTGCTCGACGGCGCGAAGGGGCGCGCGATCATCACCGGCATGGGCAAGAGCGGCCACATCGCCCGCAAGATCGCCGCGACCATGGCGTCCACCGGCCGCCCGGCCATGTTCGTCCATCCGGCCGAGGCGAGCCACGGCGATCTCGGCATGATCACGGAGGACGATTGCGTGCTCGCGCTCTCGCGCTCCGGCGAGACGAGCGAGCTGAACGATCTCCTCTTCCACTGCCACCGGCTGAAGATCCCGCTCGTCGCGATCACGTTCAAACCGGAATCGACGCTCGCGAAAGCCGCCGACGTGGCGCTGATCCTGCCCGAATGCGGCGAGGCGAGCGTCGATGCGCCGGCGCCGACGACATCGACGACCATGTCCATCGCGATGGGCGATGCGCTCGCCATCGCCATGCTCGAAGCCAATGGCTTCACCGCCGACCATTTCGGCGCGATCCATCCGGGCGGCAAGCTCGGCGCGCTTCTGAAACGCGTGCGCGACGTGATGCGCACGACGCCGGGCCTGCCGCTCGTCGAACCGTCCACGCCGACGCCGGACGTGCTGAAGGCGATGAGTGACGGCGGCATCGGTTGCGTGGGCGTGGTGAAGGGCGGGGCGCTTGTCGGCGTCGTGACCGATGGCGATCTGCGCCGACGTCTCGATGCGGCGGCCTTTTCCAGGACCGCCGAAGCGTTGATGACGCCTTCGCCCAAGACCATAGCGCCCGACGCGCCGCTCGCCGACGCCATCGTGCTGATGACGGACATGCGCATCACCGCGCTCTTCGCGGTCGAAGACCAAAAGCCCGTCGGCGTGGTGCACATGCACGATCTTCTTGCCGCCGGCGTCCGCTAGCGCGTCAGTCGCGCTTCCAGCGGGGCGCTTCCGGCACCGGCGCGTTGCCGAGGATCATGTTGCGCGCCGCGCTGTCATAGATGCCGCCGCAGATTTCGATGTCGAGACGTTCGGCGTCGCGGCTGCGGACCTCGCTCTTGATGCGTTCCGCCTCTTCCGGCGTGTCGCCGAGTGTGATCAGCGCGCGTTCCCCGAGCAGCAAGGCGGATTCGAACGTGTCACGGATCTGGTATTCGACGCCCGCCTTGATGAGATCGGCGGCGTGTTCGCGATCCATCGCCCGCGCCAGCACCGGCACCTGCGGAAATTCGTGCCGGACCAGTTCGGCGATGGCGTGGGAGGCCTTTTCGTCGTCGATGGCGATGATGATCGCCTTGGCGTGCTCGGCGCCGGCGGCGTGCAGCACGTCGAGACGCGAACCGTCGCCGTAGTACACCTTGAATCCGAAGTCCGAGGAATCGCGGATGAGGGTCGTGTTCGTCTCGATGATCGACAGCGCATGACCGCGCGCGAGCAGCGGCTGGCTCGCAATCTGTCCGAAGCGGCCGAAGCCGATCAGGAGGACGCTGCCCGCGAGGCTTGAGGCTTCCTCCACGCCATCCATGGAATCCACGCTCTTCGGCGACAGCCTGTCGTGCGCGATGATCATCAGCGGCGTGAGAACCATCGAGACGATGATGATGGCGGTGAGGATCGCGTTTGCGTCGCCGTCGATGATGCCGACGCCCGCGGCGGCGGCGTACAGCACGAAGGCGAACTCGCCGCCCTGCGCCATGAGGACCGCACGTTCGAGCGACTCCGCGTGGTTGGCCTTCAGCAGGCGCGCCACGCCGTAGATGACGATGGCCTTGAGCGTCATGTAGGCGGCCACGCAGATCGCGATGAGACGCCAGTTCGCGGCGATGACGCCGAGATCTAGCGCCATGCCGACGCCGAGAAAGAACAGCCCCAGCAGCAGGCCGCGGAACGGTTCGATGTCGGCTTCCAGCTGGTGACGGAAGGTCGATTCCGACAAGAGGACGCCCGCGAGGAACGCGCCCATCGCCATCGAGAGTCCGCCCAGTTGCATGACGAGCGCGGCGCCCAGCACGACGAGCAGCGCCGCTGCGGTCATGACCTCGCGCGCCTGCGCCTGCGCGAGAATCCGGAACATCGGGTTGAGCAGGTAGCGTCCCGCGAGCACGACGCCCGTGATGGCCGCAAGGCCGATGGCGATGCCGGTCAGCCGGTCCTGCATCGATACGTCGCCGCCGCCCGGCGCCAGGAACGCCACCAGCGCGAGCAGCGGCACGATCGCCAGATCCTCGAAGAGGAGTACGGAGACGATGCGTCGGCCCTTCGGCGCCTGCATCGCGCCGCGCTCCTGCAGCATCTGCATCACGATGGCGGTGGAGGTGAGCACAAAGCCCGTGCCTGCGACAAAGGACTGCGCGACCGGAAAACCGAGCGCGAGACCCACGCACGTCAGCGCCGCAATGGCAGCGCCCACCTGCAGCAGGCCCAGTCCAAAAATCTCGCTGCGCATCGACCAAAGTCGCGACGGCTGCATTTCGAGACCGATGATGAAGAGGAAGAGGACGACCCCCAGCTCCGCCACATGGATGATGCTCATGGCGTCCGTGAAGACGCCGAGGCCGAACGGCCCGATGACGAGACCCGCCGCGAGGTAACCGAGCACCGAGCCGAGGCGCAGCCGCTTGAACAGCGGCGCCGCGATCACCGCCGCGCCGAGCAGGGTGACCACGGGAACGAGGTCGAAGCCATGCGCGGCGGCGTGATGGGCGGCTTCAGCGGCTTCGGCGGCCATGGGCGATTCCTGATGTGGGTGAGTTGGCGTGATCCTAGCAGGCGCCCGCCCATTGCCTAGGCGGGCGCACGGCGCAGGCGCGTTCAGCGCCGAAGCGCCTCCGTCAACGCCCACACGCCGAGCGCCAGAAACACCAGCGCCGCGCCGATGCGCACATATTTCAGCGGCACGATTTGCGTCACGCGTTCGCCGAGGAAGACGGCCGGCACATTCGCCAGCATCATGCCGAGCGTCGTGCCGGCGGTGACGAAGGCGATATCCTTGAAGCGCGCGGCGAGCGCGGTGGTGGCGATCTGCGTCTTGTCGCCGATCTCCACGAGGAAGAAGGCGATGGCCGTGGCGAGAAACACGCCGCCGGCGCCGGCGGCGGCGGGCGCATCTTCTTCCTTGTCCGGGATCAGCACCCAGCCGGCCATGACGATGAAGCCGATGGCGACCGCGATGCGGAAAGCCTGCCCGTCGAGCAATCCGGCGACGAGATAGCCTGCGGTCGCGGCGAGGCCGTGATTGGCGAGTGTCGCCGCGAGAATGCCGGCGATGATCGGCCAGGGCTTGCGGTAGCGCGCGGCGAGCACGATCGCGAGGAGCTGCGTCTTGTCGCCGATTTCGGCGATCGCGACGAGCAGGGCGGAGAGGGTGAAGGCTTCCACGGGATGACTTCCAGGCCGGCGGACACGACGGAACCGGACGCCGCCGGCATCGCCGACGTCCTGTTCCGTGGTCTCGCCAATCCGGGACGGGTCCCGGCGCGTGCGCCATGGCTCCGAAGAGCCAAGTATGTTGACGCGCGCCCCTCATGAGCTGCGAGGGCGGCTACTCCCCAAGGAGAGCGGGGGTGGTAGGCGGGGACTGGCGCCTGGTCAACATCGCGTGACGGCAATCGCGGCGAAACGCGGGCTTCATCCTTTGGCCCTAGACAGAGCCCGGCGCGGGGGTCGTGGGTGGTCGCGCCGATGTGACACTGTGCGTGTCGTGCGCCTCCTTGCACGCCGCAGCGACACCCGCTGTAACGCTGGTCCGTGGCCGGGACGCTCGGACAGGCGAAGGAATGCGGGGCGCAGTCATGACCGAACGGATCGTTGTCGTCGGCGCGGGCGTTGCGGGCCTGTGCGCCGCCATGTCGCTCGCCCGCGAGGGGCGGCGCGTGACCGTGCTTGATCGCGATCCGCCGCCGCCCGATCTCGATCCTGACGCGGCGTTCCACGACTGGTCGCGGCGCGGCGTGACGCAGCTGCGCCACAGTCACGTTTTCATCGGTCGTCTCGTGGCCACGCTGCGCGACCGCCATCCCGCGCTCTGGGAAAAACTGCTCGAGGCGGGCGCGCGGGAAGTGACGTTCGGCGACGCGCTGCCCTATGCCCTGCGCGACGACTACAGCTACGCCCCCGGCGACGAGGCGCTGTCCTTCCTGTTCAGCCGTCGGTCGACGCTCGAACTGATCATGCGCCGCCATGCGGCGTCGCTGCCGGGCGTGGAGTTCATCACCGAGGTCTTCGTCAACGGCATCGAGACGGAAACGACAGATGGCGTCGTCGCCGTCACCGGCGTGCGCGGCGTGAAGGACGGGGAGAAGATTGTCTGGTTCGCCGACAGTTTCGTCGACGCCACCGGCCGCACGACGCAAGGCGCCGACTGGCTGCGCGCCGCGGGCGCCGAGATCGCCGAAGAGGAATCGCCCGCGGGCATTCTCTATTTCACCCGCCACTATCGCCTGCGCGATGGGTACGGCGAGCCGGATCGCGGGATCGCGCAGGGTGCGGGCGATCTGGGCTATCTGAAGTACGGCGTGTTCGCCGCCGACAACCGCCATTTCTCCATCACGCTCGCGTGCCCGGAGATCGAGACGGAAATGCGCGTCGCGCTGCCTTCGGGTGAGGTGTTCGATCGCGTTTGCGCGATGCTGCCGGGCGTGGCGCGCTGGACGGATCCTGTGCGCGCCGAACCGGTGAGCAAGGTCTTCGCCATGGGCGCGCTGAAAAACGTGTGGCGCAGCTTCGTCAGGGACGGGCAGCCTGTCACCACAAACTGGTACGCCATCGGCGACGCGGCCATCCGCACGAATCCGCTCTACGGTCGCGGCTGCACCACGGGCGCCGTGCAGGCGTTTCTCCTGGGCGAGATCTTCGACGAAACGCGCGACCCTGCGGCGCGGCTGCGCGCGCTCGATGCACGCACGCGGACGGAGATCCGGCCCTTCTTCGACGCCATGGTGCGCCAGGACAAGGCCGCCATCCGTCGCGCGGAGCGCGAGCGCTCCGGCGAGGATGTAAGGCCCAGCCTGCGCGGACGCATCACCAAGAGCTTTCTCGACGACGCCATCGGCCCCGCTTCGCGTGGCGACGTCCATGTGCTGCGCGCGCTGATGAAGCCTTTCCACATGCACGAAGCGCCTACGGCGTGGATGCAGCGCGCGGACGTGATGGCGCGCGTGTTCGTCATGTGGATGCGCGCGAAAAGCCAGAAAGCGAATTTCTACCTGCCGCCGCTCGGCCCGCAGCGCGCGGAGATGCTGAAGACGCTGGGGATTTGAAGCTCTGTTCCTTTTCCTCCCGGGGGAAGAATGCATGCAGCGCTTCTAGAACGGCCACCACCAGCGGTTCAGCTGGTCTTCGCAGCGGCTGAGCTGGGACTGGTAGGCGCTGGCGAAGCCCTGCACGCGGTTCGCCGCCGCGATGACGCCGGATTTGCCGCGATAGCTCCCGCGACGATAGCCGCCGAGGCCTTCGTGGTAGGCCAGATAGTGCCCGCGCGCATCGCTGAACGGCACGCCGAGTTCGCGCCGCACGCGCCCCGTATACCAGGAAACGAAATCGGCCGCGTCGCGGAATTCGTCCCGGTCAACGCCGCGATCGCCGGCAGCGCGGGCGTATTCTTCCCAGGAGCCTTCGAGCGCTTGCGCATAGCCGTGCGCGCTCGAGGCGCGTCGTCCCGGAAAGAAGAACAGGAACTTGCCGCGCGGCGGGCGTGCATTGTGGTCGAAGCCGCTTTCCTGGCGGATGATGGCGAGCTGCAGCGCCGGCGGCGCGCCCCAGCGGCGTTCCGCCCGCTTCACGGCCTTCCACCACGCCTCGTGCTGCCGGAAAATCGCGCACGCGTCGCCCGGCTCGTCGGGTTTCGCCGTCGATACGCAGCCGCCGAGCGCAAGCAGGGCGAGCAGGAGACCGCGGCGATCGACGCCGGTCATCACCGGCGCTTCTTCATGTTGCCGAAGATGCCGCGCACGAGTTCGCGACCGATGGTGGACAGCACATTGCCGCCGACGCGTTCGGCCGTGCGGCTCGCGGCGCTGCGGGTGCGGCGCGCGGGCGCGCGGCCACGGTTTTTCTCGCGCTCGCGTGCGAGCGCATCTTCGGCCTTCTGCCAGGCCCTTTCGGCGGCATCGAGTTCCTTCTGCCGCGCGGCGTCGAGCTTGGCCTGCTCCTTGGCCTTCGTCGCGGCGGCCTTTTCTTCCTGCGTCTTCTTCGCCTCGGCCTCCGCCGCAGCGGCGCTCTCGGCGGCGCGGCCCGAGAGGATCTCGTAGGCGCTCTCGCGATCGACGGCGTCCTTGTATTTCAGCGCCATGTCGCTCGCGACGAGGATTTTCGCGCGTTCATCGGAGGTGCAGGGCCCCACGCGCGAGAAGGGCGGGCGGATAATTGTGCGCTGCACTGGCGTCGGCGCGCCCTTGTCGTCGAGTGTCGAGACGAGCGCCTCGCCCACGCCGAGTTCCTGGATTTCCTTCTGCACGTCGACACCGGGATTGGCGCGGAAGGACTGTGCGGCGGCGCGCACGGCCTTCTGGTCCTGGGGCGTGTAGGCGCGCAGCGCGTGCTGCACGCGGTTGCCGAGTTGCGCGAGCACCGCGTCGGGAATGTCAGTTGGTGATTGCGTGATGAAATAGATGCCGACGCCCTTGGAGCGGATGAGGCGCGCCACCTGCTCGATGCGATCCAGCAGCGCTTTCGGCGCGTCCTTGAAGAGAAGATGCGCCTCGTCGAAGAAGAACACCATCTTCGGCTTGTCGAGGTCGCCCGCTTCGGGAAGCTCCTCCCAGAGCTCGCTCATAAGCCAGAGCAGGAAGGTCGCGTAGAGGCGCGGCGACTGGATGAGCTTGTCGGCCATCAAGAGGTTCACGACGCCCTTGCCGTCCGCGGTGGTGCGGATCATGTCGGCAAGCTCGAGCGCCGGTTCGCCGAAGAAATTGTCGGCGCCGTCGGTTTCGATCTGCAAGAGCTTGCGTTGCATCGCCGCGATCGTCTGCGGCGAAACGAGGCCGTACTTCTTGCCGATCTCGTCGGTGTTCTCGGCGATGTGGTTGAAGACGGCGCGCAGGTCCTTCAGGTCGAGCAGCAGGAGGCCGCGTTCGTCGGCGATGCGGAAGGCGATGGTCAGCGCGCCGTCCTGCGCTTCGGTGAGGTCGAGAATGCGCGACAGCAGCAGCGGCCCCATCTCGCTGATCGTCGTGCGCACCGGGTGGCCGTCACGCCCGTAGATGTCCCAGAAGACCACAGGCGCGGCGATGGCCGAATAGTTCTCCACGCCCACTTCCGCGGCGCGCTTCACCCAGCGCTCGTGCATGTCGGACGGCTGCGCGATGCCGGAGAGGTCGCCTTTCACGTCCGCCGCGAAGACCGCGACGCCCGCGTGGGAGAAGGCCTCCGCCATCATCTGCAGGGTGACGGTCTTGCCGGTGCCGGTTGCGCCCGCGATCAGGCCGTGACGATTGGCGCGCTTCAGGGTGAGTTCGACAGGGCCATCCGCACTCTTGCCGATGAGAAAGGTCTTGTCCGCCATGGGGTGCTCCAAATCAGTCGCGCCCGCTTAGCATGATCCGCGCGCGCGGAGCCAACTCCCCCCGGCGCCCGCCGCCGGCGAACGCCATCGCCTCCGAGCGCGATCCGGTGCATGACGCCGCCATGGACCAAAGCGCAAAAGCCGCCCTCTGGATCGTCGCCACCGGCGTGATCGCGGCGGGGCTCTATTTCTTTCGGGATTCGCTGACGCAGTTCGCGCTGGCGATGATTCTGTGGTTCGCCATCAGCGGCCTTGCGCGCTGGCTGGATGATTTGTCGACGCGGATTCCCCGCTGGGTGGCGATGCCTGTGGCGTTCGCGCTGGTGCTGACGCTGGTGGCGGGGATCGGCGTGGTGGTGACGCGCAACGTCGCCGAGATCGCCGGCGGCATCGCCGGGCAGGGCGCCCGGCTGAACGATCTGGTGGCCGACATCTATCGCAGCTTCGGCATCGCAGGGCCGCCGCCGACGGTGGATGCGATGATCGCGGACGCCGACCCGGCGGAACTTCTGCGCGTGATCGGCGCAGCGCTACAGGGCATCCTCGCCGACACGGTATTCATCCTCATCTATCTCGGCTTCATATTCGCCGCTGCGGCGCAATTCCCCGCCAAGCTCGACATCATCTTCCGCCGCCGCGCGCAGCGCGACCGCGCGCGCATGGTGCTCACCGAGATCCGGACGTCGATGGAGAAGTATCTTCTCTCGCAGACAATCATGAGCCTGCTCATCACCGGCCTCACGCTCGTGACGCTGCTGGTCATCGGACTGCCGAACGCGCTGTTCTGGGCGTTCCTCATCTTTTTCCTCAACTACATCCCGACCATCGGCTCGCTCATGGCGGTGGTCCTCGCGACGCTTGCAGCGGTGGTGGCGTTCCCGACGCCGGGGCCGGTGATCGCCGTCGCGGCGGGCGTGGGGCTTTGGCAGTTCGTGATCGGAAACTTCATCCAGCCAAGGTTTACGGGCGATTCACTCAATCTTTCGGCGGTGGTCGTGCTTCTCGCGCTCGCGCTGTGGGGGTCGCTCTGGGGGATCGCCGGCGCGTTCCTGGCGGCGCCCATGACGGTGATGTTGATGGTCGTTCTCGCGCAGATCGACGACGCGCGCTGGATCGCAGTGCTGCTTTCCGCAGACGGCAAGCCGAAGATATTCCAGCGCCGGATTCCGGACGTTTCCGTCAGCGACTGACAGTGAGAAAAATGCGCTGCCCAAAATGGGCGGAAGGCCGCATTCACAATGAATTTGTCGCGCCATTTTCAATGCGCAGGCGAGCATGGACGAAGTTTACTGTCTCGACATGCGCAGTGGCCTTGCGCGCGCATGGGGAGGGGGGTAACACCGATTCAGCCAAGCTGAGTTGTGGGGGGCTTGAGGGCGTTTCGCGCCGCTACCATCCGCACCGCTGCATGGTCAGGTCATCGCGAGATGTCCGACTGAAATTGGCGTATGTGTGGGGCGGCCTTGGCCGAAGCGCATGCGCCTCCGAAAACAGGCCTCCGCGTGCGTCCCCCACCCAGCCTGCGAGCGAGGCCTGCCAGGCGCCCGTCAGCACTATGTCCCCGCTGGCGGGCGCCGCCTTATCTGGCCCCTGAAATCGCCTCTGACATCGCGAGACCCGTCGGCGCCGCGCATCGGCTGTGCGTTGCGGAGGGTCGGATGACGCCGCCGCGAGTTCAAGCCGCCGACGCCGGAATGCGGCGAAAATGTGCATCATGCGCGCGCGAGCGCGGAGACCCGCCGTTTCGCAGGCGCAAAATCTCTCGCGTGCATCGCTCTTATGCGCACGACAGACCCCCATTCCCGCGTCGCAGCGGTTGCGCCTTTCGCCTTTGAGGCTAGGTTCCGCGCCAATCCTTCCGTTGCGAGTCCCCCATGCCGGGCGGACCCAGGAGCCATATCCAGATGGACACCGGCGCCCACGCCCCGTTCGCCAACACCCTCGACGACTTCCTGCGACTGGCGCTCGCGCCCGAATGGCCCGCCTTCCGCGGCGCGGACGGGCTCGACCCGGCGGCGCAGTCTTTCCTTGCCCAGATCCATGAGGATGCGGACCCGGACGATCTGCGCGGCATGGAGCCGGCCGATCTCGTCGCCCTGGCGCACGAGATCTGGGCCTATGCGGCGGCCCGCAAGGGTGACGCGCGGCTGGTGCGGGTGCGGCGCGCGCTGGGCGCGGGCGGGCGCGACCTCGGTCGCGACGTCATCGAGGTGGCGGGTCCCGACGCGCACTTTCTCGTGGATTCGGTCATGGCGGAGCTGCGCGCGCAGGGCGCGCTGTCGCTGGCGCTGTTTCATCCGGTCGTGAAAATGGCGGGCGGCGGCAAGCTGTCGATGATCCAGGCGCACCTGGAGCCCATGTCGCCGGCGCGCGCGCAGGCGCTCGAGCACGGCGTGCGCCAGACGCTCGACGACGTGGACGCGGCCAACACCGATTTCCTCGCCATGAAGGCGCGCATGCATGCGTGTGCGGAGGAACTCCGCAAGACCGCAACCAACGCCAGCGAGGAGGAGCGCGCGGAGGGCGTGGCGTTCCTCGAATGGCTGGCGGCCGACAACTTCACCTTCCTCGGCGTTCGCGACTACCAGTTCGCGCGCGACGAGAAAGGCAACTTCATTCCCGAAGAACCCATCGTGCTCGAAGAGACGGGGCTCGGCATATTGCGCGATCCGGATCGCTTCGTGCTGCGGCGCGGCTCCGAGCCGTCGATGATCACGCCGGAAATCCAGCGCTTCCTGCAGGAGCCGACGCCGCTCGTGGTGTCGAAATCGAACCTCATGAGCCGCGTGCACCGGCGGGTGTATGCCGACTATGTCGGCATGAAGCGCTACGATGCGAAGGGCGAGGTTGTCGGGGAGACGCGTTTCGTCGGGCTCTTCACGGCCGTGGCCTATGACAGCGCCACGCGCGACGTGCCGCTCTTGCGCCGCAAGACACGCCGCGTTCTTGAGCGTGCGGCGAAGGATCCGGCGAGCCACAACGGCAAGACGCTGCAGAACATCGTCGAGAATTATCCGCGCGATGAACTCTTCCAGATATCGGAGGACGAACTGCTGCAGACTTCGCTCGCCATCCTGCACCTGTTCGACCGTCCGCGCGCCAAAGTGTTCGCGCGCCGCGACCGGTTCGACCGCTTCGCGTCGGTGATGGCTTTCGTGCCGAAGGAGCGCTTCAATTCAACGGTGCGCGAAGCCATCGGGCTGGCGATCGCGCGCGCGTACGGTGGGCGCGTTTCGGCGTTCTACCCGCTGTACGGCGACGCTCCGCTGGCGCGCATCCACTTCATCATCGGCGGTCTGACGCGCAACAGCCCCAATCCCGATCCTGTCGCGCTCGATGTCGAGGTCGCGGCGCTGACGCGCACCTGGGAAGACGCCTACGAGTCGTCGAGCGCCGACAGCGACGTGCCGGACGAACTCGCCGACGCCTACGCGCGCGCCTTCACACTCGGCTACAAGGAGCGCTTCGATCACGTCGAAGGCCTCGTCGATGTCCGGGAAATCGCGAAGTTTGCGCCGCACGAGACGGTGCGCGTGCGAGCCTTCGCAGCGCGGGACGGTCGCGCCGACAAGATCTGCTGCAAGGTCTATGCGAAGAACGCGCCCGTGCACCTTTCCGCCGGCCTGCCGGTGCTGGAGAATATGGGTCTGTTCGTCGAGAACGAACTGACGTTCCCGGTGCGCCCGACGACGGGCGGCACACTGTACATCCACGACATCGAGATGCGGTCGAAGGACGGCAAGCCGATCGATTTCGCGGCGGTGGAGAACTCCTTCGAGGAAGCGTTCGCCGCCGTCTGGACGGGACGCGCGGAAAACGACGGCTTCAACGCGCTGATCCTCAAGCTTGGCATGTCATGGCGCGAAGCGGCCCTCATCCGCGCGCTCGCACGGTATCGCCAGCAGACCGGACTCGATCCCTCGCAGCCGGTGCAGGAGCAGGCGCTCTGCGACCATCCGGAAATCGTGCGCCTCATCCTCGGTCTCTTCCGCGTGCGTTTCAGCCCGGATCTGCCGGAGCCCGTGAAGGAACGCGAAACTTGGGCGCGCCAGCTTGAGGAGCAGATCGACAAGGCGCTTGAGGCGGTCGTCAGTCTCGATGCGGACCGCGTGCTGCGCCGCATTGCGCGCCTCGTGTCCAATATCCTGCGTACGAACTTCTACCAGACGGACCTCGATGGCGCGCCGAAGGCCTATATGAGCTTCAAGATCGCGAGCGCCGATCTCGAAGACCTGCCGGCGCCGAAACCGTATCGCGAAATCTGGGTGTCCTCGCCGGACGTGGAGGGCGTGCACCTGCGGTTCGGTCCCGTCGCGCGCGGCGGCCTGCGCTGGTCGGATCGTCGCGACGATTTCCGCACCGAAGTGCTCGATCTCGTGAAGGCGCAGCAGGTGAAGAACGCCATCATCGTGCCGGTCGGCGCGAAGGGCGGATTCTTCCCGAAGAAACTCCCGCCGCGCACTGATCCCAACTGGGCGCAGGTGGGGCAGGACGCCTACAAGACCTTCCTGCGCGGTCTGCTCGACATCACCGACAACATCGTCGCCGACAAGGTGAAGCCGCCCGTCGATGTCATCCGCTGGGACGGCGACGATCCCTATCTCGTGGTCGCCGCCGACAAGGGCACGGCCACATTCTCCGACATCGCCAACGGCATTTCCGCCGAATACGGCCACTGGCTCGGCGATGCGTTCGCGTCGGGCGGTTCGGTCGGCTACGACCACAAGGGCATGGGCATCACCGCCAAGGGCGCGTGGGTCGCGGTGCAGCGGCACTTCCGCGAAATCGGCAAGGATATTCAGAAGGAAGACTTCACCGTCATCGGCGTGGGCGACATGTCGGGCGACGTGTTCGGCAACGGCATGCTGCTCTCGCCGCACATCAAGCTCGTCGCGGCGTTCGATCACCGCGACATCTTCCTCGATCCTTCGCCCGATCCGGCGAAGAGCTTTGCCGAGCGCAAGCGTCTGTTCGACCTGCCGCGGTCGAGCTGGAAGGACTACGATCCGAAACTCCTGTCCAAGGGCGGCGGCATCTACAGCCGCAGCGAGAAATCCATTCCGCTGACGGAAGAAGTGCGCGCGCTGGTCGGCTTCACGCGCGACCGCGCGACGCCGACGGAGCTGATGAACGCATTGCTGAAGGCGCCGTGCGAATTGCTGTGGTTCGGCGGCATCGGCGCCTATGTCAAAGCAGCCCATGAAAGCAACGCAGACGTCGGCGACAAGGCCAACGACGCCATCCGCGTCGACGGTCGCGACGTGCGCGCGGCGGTGATCGGCGAGGGCGCCAATCTCGGTGTGACGCAGGCCGGCCGCATCGAATTCGCCCGCAAAGGCGGGCGGATCAATACGGACGCGGTCGACAATTCCGCTGGCGTCGATACCTCCGACCACGAGGTGAACATCAAGATCCTGCTGGCCGAAGCCGAACGCCAGGGCGCGATGAAGCCGGCCGAGCGCGTGCCCCTGCTCGAAGCCATGACCGACGATGTCGGGCGTCTCGTCCTCGACGACAACTACGACCAGACGCGCGCGCTGACGCTCGCGCAGGCGAGCGCCGTGAGCGACCTCGACAGCGCGGAACGCTTCATGGAGCGGCTCGAGAAAGCGGGCAAACTCTCCCGCACCGTGGAGGGCCTGCCGAGCACGGAAGAGATCCGCGTGCTGCGCGAGCAGAAGCTCGGTCTCACGCGGCCGGAACTCGCCAAACTTCTCGCCTATGCGAAGATCGATGCGTTCGACGCCATCGTCGCGTCCGATGTGCCGGACGATGCGCATTTCGAGGACGCACTCGTTGCGTATTTCCCGCCGCAGGTGGCGAAATACAAGCCGGCGATGCTGCGTCACCGCCTGCGTCGCGAGATCGTGGCGACGGGCCTCGCGGACGATCTCGTCAACATGGGCGGGCCGACCTTTGTCGATCGTGTGCGCGAAACCGCGCGCGCCGATACGCCCGCCATCGCTCGCGCCTTCGAAGTCGCGCGCCGCGTGTTCCGCTTCGAGGATCTCAGCGCGCGCATCGATGCGCTCGACAACAAGGCGCCGGCCGCGACACAATCGGCGCTCTATCAGGAAATGGCGCGCGCGGTGACGCGGGCGTCGATCTATCTCCTCCGGCGCAGCCGGAGCGGGGATCTCGGCGCGGCGATTGCGGCTTACCAGAGCGCCGTCGACGCGCAGCGCGCCGTCATCTGGGATCAGATGACGGAGCAGGAACGCCAGCGCGCCGACGCGCGCGCCGAGCGTTTCGCACAGGATGGCGCGCCCGCCGATCTCGCGCGTGACGCGGCCGCCTTGCCGCCGCTCGTTGCGGCGCTCGACGTGGCTGATATAGCCGAACGCACCGCATGGCCCGTTCCCGCCGCTGCAACGGTGTTCCGTCAGGTGGGCGCAGCGTTCGGCATTGATCGTCTGCGTGGCGCGGCGATGAACTTCACGCTGGAGCAGCACTGGGATCGCCTCGCGCTCCGCCGCACGCTGGAAGAGCTTTACGAGGACCAGCGCATGCTCGCCGAAGCGGTGATCCGCCATGCGGGCGCTGCGCCGAAGGCGGAGGATTCAGCCGCGCCGGCGGTGGCTGTGCGGGCATGGATGAGCGTCAATGACGCGCGCGTTTCCAGCGTCCTCGCCACGATCGGTGAACTGGAAGCCACCGGCGCGTGGACCTTCGCCAAGACCATCCTCGCAGCCACGGAAATTCGAGGACTCTCGACGACGGCGTAGTGCTCAGTGTTCGTCCGGCAGCCGCGCGAGCAACGCCACGAGTTCGCCGATGCGGTTGCGGCCGGTCTTGGACAGAATGCTCTTCACGACCTGACGCACGTAGGACGTCTGAAGCCCCAGCGCTTCTGCGATCCGCGCAGGGTCGCCGCCGACGGCGATGCGCTGGGCGATCTCGATTTCTCGCGGCGACAGGCCGTATAGCGCGCGCATCGGCTCGGCGCGCGGCGTGGGATGGTTCTGTAAATCGCTGAGGCGCACAACGATCTGCGGGCCGGGCAGGGCGTCGAGCGGCGGCGCACGCACGCGCAACGGCGTGACCATCACCGGCCCGACGCCGCCGCGCGGAATGAAGAATTCCTGGGCCTGCGGCAGTTGCAGGTTTTTCATCCCCGCCGCGCCGTTGCGCGCGGCGATCGAAATGTTGTGCAGGCGCTCGTTGGCGTCCGGCAGCGCCGAGAACAGTTTTCCGTCACGAATGCAGAGCGCGTCGTGGTCGAGCATGCCGCGCGCGCGCGGCGATACATGCGTCACCATCCCCACATGATTGTAGATCACGTAGGGCCGGTCCCGTGAATCGAGTGCTTCGCGCATGCCGCGCGCGCGCGCCGCACTCGACTGGTTCAGCAGCGCCAAGCAGCGCGACACGCGCGGCGCGATGGCGGTGAGCAGTGCGCGGTCGGCGTCGCCGAACACACCTTGCGCAGCGCTGCGCATGATCGTGAGCGCCCACGGTTCGCCGTCGAGATCGAAGATCCAGCCCGCGCCGTACTTCACGTCGAATGCCGCGAGGAACTCCGTGAAGAACCGGCTCGACTCGATGATCTGCGGCGTCAGGAAGTCCTGGATGAACACGACCGCGTCGCGCGGCATGCCGCGCACGGTTGGCGTCAGCACGTCGGAGGATTTCCAGTTGAGGGTCTGGTAGTCCCGCTGCATCTCGGGCGCGAAGGCCCCGCCGATCAGGCCGGGGCGCATCTCCTCGGTGCTGAACATCATGGCGCCCGATCCGCCGCCGAGCCGCGCGAGGGCGTCGAAGGCGTCGCCCAGCGAGGTCCGACCGACAGCCGCGTCCTCGAAATGCCTGATCAGGTCGTCGGGCGTCATGTCGTTGGTCGCTCCGGGGGGCGAGTGTGGCTTTCGTGCACGGACTGCAGAATAGGCTTTGGGTGTACCAAATGGTAGTGTCAGGTCGTTCGCGGCCCGCTAGTGTCCAGTTGGGTTGAGGGCGCACGCGGGGGCCGATCGTGCGGGCAGGTCGGGCCCGGGCGATCGGCGGCGCGTGTCGCAAGCCGGGAGCCCGGTGCGAGCGAGCCCTTCAGTTGCACCCTCGCACGGGCGCTGTTACGCGCGAGCGATGGCCCAGGTGTTGATCGCCCCATCGATTCTCTCGGCGGATTTCGCGCGGCTCGGCGACGAGGTGCGCGCCATCGACGCCGCCGGCGCCGATCTCATCCATGTCGACGTGATGGACGGTCATTTCGTGCCCAACATCACCATCGGCCCCATGGTCGTGAAGGCGCTGAAGCCGCACACGACGAAGCCGATGGACGTGCATCTGATGATCACGCCGGTCGATCCGTTCGTGGACGCCTATGTCGACGCGGGCGCGGCGATCATCACCTTCCACCCGGAAGCCGGCCCGCATCCGCACCGCACGATCCAGGCCATCAAGAGGGCCGGCGCCAAGGCGGGCATGTCGCTCAATCCCGGCACGCCGATCGCCGCGATCGAGGAGCTGCTCGAGGATCTCGATCTCGTGCTGGTGATGTCGGTCAATCCGGGTTTCGGCGGGCAGAAATTCATCGACAGCCAGCTCCGCAAGATCGAGGCGCTGCGCAAGCGCATCGACGCCACGCGCAAGGACATCATCCTCGAAGTCGATGGCGGCGTGACGGCGGCGAACGCAGCGCGGGTGATCGGCGCGGGCGCGACGGCGCTCGTCGCGGGCACGGCGGTGTTCGGCGACGGGCCGGACATGTACGCGAAGAATATCGCAAAGCTCCGGGGCGCGGGCGCGGCCTAGATGGCCGGTTCGATCCTTCCGCCGCGCGCGTGGCGCGGGCTACTGTCCGCAGCGTCGGAGGAATGGCGCGCGACGCCGTTCTACAAACTCGTGCTGCGCGGCGCAGACCCGGAAGGGATCACGCAGTGGGGACGGGATGCGCGTCTCGGCGATTTCGCGCGCGGCATGGACATCGTGCGCGGCCAATGGCGCATCGCGAGCGAAAAGCTGCCCGGCATGCACCCCATGCCATGGAGCGCGCCGCCGCCGTCTCTGCACTTCGCGGCGCGCCTGCACAGCTTTTCGTGGCTCGTGGACGTGGCGAGTGTGGGCGTCAGCGGACAGGAAGCGGGCGCGGCGCTGATCGAGTCCTGGGTCGAAGGTTTCGGCAAGGATTTCCACGCGGCGGCCTGGGCGCCGGAGCTTGTCGCGGAGCGGTTGTTCGCCTGGCTCTGCCATGGACGCCACGCCTTCGAGCAGGGTGATCCGCACCGCCGCGCCGATCTTCTGCAATCGCTGGCGCGACAGGCGCGGCATCTGCAGCTGGCGGTGAAGGATCTGCGCGAGCCGCTGTCGCGCGTGAAGGCCGGCGCGACGCTTGTGCTGGCGGGCGTCAGCGGCATTCCCGAAGGCGAGCGCCTGCGCGAGGAAGGCGAGGAGACGCTTGAAGAGGCGTGCGCCTCGCAATTTCTTTCCGACGGCGGTCACGCCTCACGCTCGCCGCTCGCGCTCTACGAGGCGTTTTGCGATCTGATCGCCGCTGACGATGCGCTCGTGCGCGCGGGAATAGAGACGCCGCAACTCATCCGCGAGGCGTTGCCGCGCATGGCGACGATGCTGCGCTTCTTCCGGATGAGCGACGGGAGGCTCGCCTGCTTCAACGGCGGCGCCGAAGGTTCCGGCGATGCGATCGCGGCGGTGCTGCGCGAAGTCGCGGGCGGACGGGATTTCAACTACGCGACGCAGTCCGGCTACCAGCGCCTCGTCGCGGGCGATGTGACGGTGCTCATGGACGTCGGCGGCGCGCCGCCGCCGGCCTACGGCGAACGCGCGCACGCGGGCGCGCTGGCGTTCGAGTTTTCCTGCGGGCCTGACAGGCTTATCGTGAATGTCGGCGGCGGTCTGGATTTGTTGCCGGACTGGCGCGCTGCGGGCCGCGCCACGAATGGGCATTCCACACTCGTCATCGACGACGCGCTCTCCGCAAGTTTCTCGCAGCGGCGCGCGGGGCGTGGGGCGGCGCATCCCATCGGCCCCGTCGTCGGCCAGCGGCGGACGGAAGAGGACGACGGCGTGCTCGTGGATGCCCACCACGACGGCTATCGCGCGAGTTTCGGCTATCTGCATCGGCGTCGCATCTTTCTCGCCTCCGACGGCAAGCAGATGTGGGGTCAGGACGCGGCGGCGCCGCCGCTCGGCGGTGCGCGTGCGGGGTTGAAACCTGTGAAGTTCGCCGTGCGCTTCCACCTGCATCCCACCGTGCGCGTGGAGCGTTCCGATGTGCACCAGATGACGATCACGCCGCAGAACGGGCCGGCGTGGAATTTCGTCACCGATGCGAGAAAGATGGATATCGAAGCCTCCATACACCTCTCTGGCCAGCACGGGCCCCAGCGTTCGAGGCAAATTGTGCTGTGGGGCGAGACGAATCCGAATGCACCCGAAGACAAGAGCCCGAACCTCGTGAAGTGGAAACTGTCGCGAGTGGCGTGAGGCCCATTCCGGGGCGGGCCTTTACATGCCGGATTGTGGGCGCAAGCTCCTTCCCGACAGAGGAGGGCAGGACGATGGCGCTCGGCGACGGTCTCTTCGGGGCTGATCTGCAGGACACGCTGACGATCGGCATTTCCGGCGTCGCGCTGGTGGCGGCGGTGGTCGCGAATGTCTCCAACTCGATGACCAAGAAGGCCGATGACCGGCGTGCGGCGCGCGCGCGGGTGAACGATCTCTGCGTGCGCATCGCCGAACTCAACACGACCATCCAGGTGCACCGGGTCGAGCAGAACGCGGTGGAGGGCCTCGGCGTCTACAACACAAAGGTGAATTCGCTCGTCCGGCAGGTCGTCGCGCTCGCCACGCTGGCGCGCGACATCCTCGCGCAATCGAACATCAAGGCCGCCGCCGTCGAATATGCGCTGCTGGCCGATGCGATCGCGTTGAGCGGCGATCCCGGCGCGGGCGCCTTGTGGGAGAAAGCGGTATCGGCCGCGACGACCACCCATGACCGTGTCGATCTCCTGCAGAGGCAGGCGGACTACCTGTTCACCGTTGGCGATGTGGCGGGCGGCGAGAAGGCCTATGCGGAGGCGCGGCGCGCCATGGGGCCGGATGCCAGCGCGTTTCACGTCGGTCGCAACCAGCAGCTGCTCGCCATGTCGAATGCGAATGTCGGCCGCGTGGACATAGCACGCGCGCAGTTCGAGGATGCGCAGCGTCTCTACGAAGCAATGCCCGAATCGCCGAACCGGACGTACGCGCTCAACACGCTGGCGGACGCGCGGCGTCGTACGCTGGGAGAGACCGCGGCCTGACGCGCAGGTTTTCACTCCCCGGCGCACCCATGCTACCGGTGCGCCCACCGATTCCGGAAGGCCGCCATGACCACCGACATCCGCCCCGTGCGCCGGGCGCTCATTTCCGTTTCCGACAAGACGGGTCTCGTCGAACAGGCTGGCGCGCTGGCGCAGGCGGGGGTCGATCTTGTCTCCACCGGCGGCACGAAGGCGGCGATCGCGGCGGCGGGTCTTGAGGTGCGCGACGTGAGCGACATCACCGGTTTCCCGGAGATGATGGACGGGCGCGTGAAGACGCTGCATCCGGGCGTGCATGGCGGCCTGCTCGCGCGGCGCGATGCGCCCGATCACATGGCGTCGATGAAAGCCCACAACATCGAGGAAATCGATCTCCTCTATGTGAACCTCTATCCCTTCGAAGCGACCGTCGCGGCAGGCAAGCCGTGGGACGATTGCATCGAGAATATCGACATCGGCGGCCCGGCCATGCTGCGCGCGGCGTCGAAGAACCATGAATTCGTCGCGGTCTGCACCGACGCGGACGATGTGGCGGCGGCGCTTGCAGAGATCGCGGAGAAGGGCGGCACGACGCTTGCGCTGCGCAAGCGTCTCGCGGCCAAGACCTATGCGCGCACGGCGGCCTACGATGCGGCGATCTCGAACTGGTTTGCCGCGCAGCTCGGCGAGGAGGCGCCCGCGTGGCGCGCCGTGGGCGGCAAGCTGAAACAGTCGCTGCGCTACGGCGAAAATCCGCACCAGTCGGCGGCGTTCTATGTCGACGGCAGCGCGCGTCCGGGCGTGGCGACGATCCGCCAGCTGCAGGGCAAGGAGCTTTCCTACAACAATCTCAACGACACCGACGCGGCCTATGAACTCGTTGCGGAGTTCGATCCCGCGAAGTCTGCAGCGGTGGCGATCATCAAGCACGCCAATCCCTGCGGCGTGGCGGTGGGCAAGGACTTGCTGGAAGCCTATTCCCGCGCGCTGGCGTGCGATGCTGTGTCGGCGTTCGGCGGCATCGTCGCGGTGAACCGCAGGCTCGACCGCGCGGCGGCGGAAGCGATCGCGCAGATCTTCACCGAAGTCGTCATCGCGCCGGATGCGGACGAAGACGCCATCGCCGTCTTCTCGAAGAAGAAGAATCTGCGCCTGCTGGTTGCGGGCGGTCTGCCGGATCCAGGCGCGCCCGGCTTCACCGCCAAGACCGTGGCGGGCGGCATGCTTGTGCAGTCGCGCGATGCGGGCCGCGTGACGCGCGAGACGCTGAAGGTGGTGACAAAACGCGCGCCGACCGAAGCGGAAATTGCCGACATGCTCTTCGCCTTCGCCATCGCCAAGCACGTGAAGTCGAACGCCATCGTCTATGCGAAGGACGGACAGACCGTGGGCATCGGGGCCGGCCAGATGAATCGCCGCGACAGCGCGCGCATCGCCGCGATCCGCGCCGCGGAAGCTGCCGAAGCCGCGACCGATTACAAGCCCGTGCTGAAGGGGTGCGCCTGTGCGTCTGACGCCTTTTTCCCGTTCGCGGATGGTCTCCTGCAGGCGGCGGAAGCCGGCGCGACGGCGGTGATCCAGCCCGGCGGCTCCATGCGCGATGAGGAAGTCATCAAGGCCGCCGACGACGCGGGCCTCGCCATGGTCTTCACCGGCATGCGGCACTTCCGGCACTGAGATGCGCATCGGCGCCGTCACGCTGCTCGTGCGCGACTATGACGAGGCGATCGCGTTCTATGTGGACGCGCTTGGTTTCGACCTTCTGGAAGACACCGATCTCGGCGGCGGCAAGCGCTGGGTCCGCGTCGCGCCGAAGGGCGCCGAGACCTGTCTGCTTCTCGCGAAAGCGACGACGCCGGAACAAGTCGCGCGCATCGGCGACCAGACGGGCGGTCGCGTCGGCTTTTTCCTACACACCGACGATTTCGCACGCGTTCACGCGGCGATGCTCGCGAAGGGCGTGCGGTTTCTCGAAGCGCCGCGCCACGAGGCCTACGGATCGGTTGCGGTGTTCGTCGATCCGTTCGGGAACAGGTGGGATTTGATCGGACCTTAGAGCGATCCGGAGCGGCGACGCCCTCGTCGCCGGTCCCTGCGCCGCTGGACCAGACGGCGACGGGGGCGTCGCCGCTCCGGCCTCATGCTCACGTCGCCGCTTTCACCGCGATCAGAAAATAATTCATCGACACGTCGTCGCTCAGCTTCCACATCCCGCTCAGCGGATTGAAGCTCAGCCCCACTGGCGCGCGGCATTCGAGCGGCAGCAGGGCGGCGGCGAGTTCGTCGGGCTTCACGAGCTTGTCGAACTCGTGCGTGCCGTCCGGCACCCAGCGCAGGACGCGCTCGGCGGCGGTGATGGCGAGCGCGCGCGCTTTCACCGTGCGGTTGATGGTAGAGAGAATGGCGAGGCCGCCGGGCTTCACGAGCTTGCCCACCGACTCGCAGAAGGCGTGCATGTCCGCGACGTGCTCGACGATCTCGAGCGCCAGCACGACATCGAACTGCGCGCCGGAGGCGGCGAGGTCTTCCGCCGTGCCTTGGCGATAGTCGATACTGAGCCCGCCCTGGGCGGCGTGCGCTGCGGCGGCGTTGACGCTTTCGAGCGCGCCGTCGAGGCCGACCACGGTGGCGCCCAGCCTGGCCATCGGTTCGGTGGCGAGGCCGCCGCCACAGCCGACGTCGATCAGGCTGAGGCCCTCGAAGGGTCGGCGCCCGCCATGGCGGCCGAAATGGTCGGCGATGGCGGCGCGCAGGAAGCCCAGACGCACGGGGTTCATCCGGTGCAGGGGCGCGAAATCGCCCTTGGGGTCCCACCAGGCGTCGGCCATGGCGGCGAACTTGGCGATCTCGGCGGGGTCGAGGGTGGTCATGGCGGCAATAGGCCGTGGTCGGTCGGCATTGAAAAGGGGGCCTTTCGACGCGACCGCCGATTGCCTAGTGCCTCGCGCGGGTCTCATCCGCTATGACCGGCCCATGACTCGCGTGGTGATGAAATTCGGCGGCACGTCCGTGGGCGATGTGGAGCGTATCCGGCGCGTGGCGCGGATCGTGGCGGCGGAGCGCAAGCCCGGCAAAGGCGTGGCCGTGGTGGTGTCCGCCATGTCCGGGGAGACCGACAAGCTCGTGAAGCTCGCCCGGGACGCGGGCGGCGAGACGCCGAACGGCCCCGCCGTCGGCGGCGCGGGCTTCGATGACGAGTACGATGTCATCGTCTCCACCGGCGAGCAGGTGACGACGGGGCTCCTCGCGCTCGCGCTGCGCCAGCTCGGCATCCCGGCGCGCTCCTGGCAGAACTGGCAGATGCCGCTCAAGACAGACGCGGCGCACGCCAAAGCGCGGATCGACGCCATCGACGAGAAGGGCGAGCTTGCGCGCGCCATCGACGCCGGGGAGGTCGCGGTGATCCCGGGCTTCCAGGGCGTGACGGCGGAGGGGCGCATCACCACGCTCGGACGCGGCGGATCGGATACCTCGGCGGTGGCGGTCGCGGCGGCGCTGAAGGCCGACCGTTGCGACATCTATACGGATGTGGACGGCGTCTACACGACCGATCCGCGCATCGTTCCCAAGGCGCGCCGCCTCGACAAGATATCCTATGAGGAGATGCTGGAGATGGCGTCGCTCGGCGCCAAGGTGCTGCAGACGCGCTCGGTCGAACTGGCCATGGCGCAGCGCGTGCCGGTGCGCGTGCTTTCGAGTTTTGTCGAGCCCGGCGAACCCAACGCCGGCACCATCGTGTGCGATGAGGAAGAGATCGTGGAAAAGCAGATCGTGTCGGGCGTGGCCTATTCGCGCGACGAAGCGAAGGTGTCGCTGATCGGCGTGGCGGACGCGCCGGGCGTGGCGGCGGAAATCTTCGGCCGTCTCGCGGACGCCAATATCAACGTCGACATGATCGTGCAGAGCCAGTCGCGCCAGGAAGGCAAGCAGAACATCGTGTTCACCTGCCCGGACCGCGATGCGCCGCGCGCGAGCGACATCCTCAAAACGGCGCGCGACAGGATCGCCTTCGACGAACTGCACATCAAGCGCGATGTCGCGAAAGTCTCCGTGATCGGCATCGGCATGAAGAGCCAGGTGGGCGTGGCGCGCACCATGTTCTCCGCGCTCGCCGCCAAGGGCATCAACATTGAGGTCATCTCGACGTCGGAAATCAAGATCTCCGTGCTGATCGACAGCCAGTATGTGGAACTCGCCGTGCGCGCCCTGCATACGGCATATGGCCTCGATGCGGCGTAGGGCGGAGCCCCGTTTCCTCCTCCGTGAAGCGAAGCGGAACGGGGGGGGTGACTCGCGACGCCGTCGCGAGACGGAGGGGGCGCGGCCTTTCCCCCATCCCCCGGCTTCGCCGGGTACTTCCCCCGCAGGCGGGGGAAGAAAACCAATGGTATCCCCATGACCACCGCCCCCGGAACCGGCGCGGCGCGCGTGATCATGCGCAAGCTGCGCGACATCGTGCACACCTCCGAGCCCGCGCAGGAAAAGCTCAACAAGCTCGTCTCCATGATCGCTTCGGCGATGGTCGCCGACGTGTGCTCGATCTATCTGAAGCGCGGCATCATTCATGAGCTTTTCGCGACCGAAGGATTGAAGCCGGAGGCCGTACACCGCACGCGCCTGAAGGAGAATGAAGGGCTTGTCGGTCTCGTCGCGGAGACGGCGCGCCCGCTCAACATCGCCGATGCGCCGCAGCACCCGCGCTTTTCCTACCGCCCGGAAACCGGCGAGGATCCGTTCAACGCCTTTCTCGGCGTGCCCATCGTTCGGTCGGAGCGCGTGTTCGGGGTGCTCGTGGTCCAGAACCGCGCGGCGCGTGTCTACACGGAGGAGGAAGTCGAGTCGCTGCAGACGGTGGCGATGGTCCTCATGGAGATGGTCGCGGCCGGCAATTTCGGCGATCTCTCTGGGCTGCAGGAAGTGGAAGTCCGGCCGAGTCGGCCCGAACGTCTCGTCGGCAAGGGCTTCGCGGACGGCCTCGCAATCGGTCGCGCAGTCTTGCACGAGCCGCACGCCCCGCTGGGGCGGGCGTTCGCCGATGATCCGGCGCGCGAAGAGGCACGGCTTGATGCGGCGCTCGCGCGGGTCCGCAAATCCATCGACGAGCACATCACCAACGATCCCGGTCGGCTTTCGGGGCAATCGCGCGAGGTGCTCGAAACCTTCCGCATGCTCGCCAACGATCACAGCTGGGAGAGCCGGCTGAAGCGCGGCGTGCGCGACGGGCTTTCGGCGGAAGCGGCGGCGGAGCGTGCGCGCGCCGAACACCGCGCCCGCATGCAGGGGGCGCAGAACGCCATCCTGCGCGAGCAGATGCATGACCTCGAGGATCTCGACAATCGTCTGATGCGCGCGCTCGCCTCGCCGGACGGCGACGACAAGCTCGCGCTGCCGGACGACGCGATCCTCATCGCGCGCGACATTGGTCCCGCCGAACTGCTCGACTACGGCGAGCGTTTGCGCGGGGTGGCGCTGGAGGAGGGCGGGGCGTCCTCGCACGCGACCATCATCGCCAAGGCGCTCGGCATTCCGCTGGTGGGGCGGCTTACGCAGCTCGGCGCGCGGGTGGAGGCGGGCGACCGCATCGTGCTCGACGGCGAACGGGGCGAAGCGCGGCTGCGTCCGGAGCCGGAAGTCGTCATCGCCTACGAACAGCGGCTCGAACTGCGCTACGCTCAGGCCGAGGAGTTCGCCCGCCAGCGCGACGCGCCTGCCGTCACGCGCGACGGCGCGGAAATCAAGCTGCTGCTCAACGCCGGTCTCATGCTCGATGTGCAGCATCTCGGCGAAGTCGGGGCGGAGGGGATCGGGCTTTTCCGCACCGAGTTCCAGTTCATGGTCTCAGAGCGGCTGCCGCGCACCGCCGAACAGATCCAGCTCTACAGCGACGTCCTCGCCGCAGCCGGCGACAGGCCCGTGACGTTCCGCACCCTCGATGTCGGCGGCGACAAGGTGCTGCCCTACATGTCGAGCGAACGGGAGGAAAACCCCGCCCTCGGCTGGCGCGCGCTGCGCATGGGGCTGGAGCGACCGGCGCTGCTGCGCACACAGGTGCGCGCGCTGATCGAGGCCGCCGAGGGCAAGCATCTGCGGATCATGTTCCCGCTCGTCACCGTCGCGCAGGAATTCATCGACGCGCGCGAGCTGGTGGAGAAGGAACTCGCCGTCGCGCAGGGCCGCGGGCGCAAGGGGCCGGCAAAGCTCGAAGTGGGCGTCATGATCGAGGCGCCGGCGATCGCCTTCGGCATTTCGATCCTCGCCGGGAAGGCGGATTTCCTGTCCATCGGCACCAATGACCTAATGCAGTACTTCTTCGCGGCGGACCGCGCCAATCCGCGTGTTTCGGACCGCTACGACATCCTCTCGGCGCCGGCCCTGAAGTTCCTGCGCTTCATCCGGGAGGAAGCCGCGCGGGCCGGCCTGCCGTTGTCGGTGTGCGGGGAGGCGGCGGGCAAGCCGCTGGAGGCGATGGCGCTGATTGCGCTCGGCTATGACCGGCTGTCCATGCCGGCGGCGGGCGTCGGCCCCGTCAAGCGCATGCTCCGCAATCTCGACGCCCAGGCGGCGCATGCCGTGGTCGAGAGCCTGCTGACTTCCGAACGGCCCTCGGTCCGGGCGGACCTTGCCGCATGGGCCAATGCCGAGAATGTGCCGCTCTGAGAGCGGTTTCCTTACGCATGTGAACGCTTCGTTAGCAGCCTCGTCGTTGAATGAATCGGCGCGTCTGCGTAGAAGGGTCCCGCTGCGGGGCCTCAAGACTTTCACTTCGACTGCGCCTCGCGCGGTCGACGGGAACACGGCATACAATGTTCACCTCACCCCCAGGCGCTCCCCATGACGGAAACGAAACGCCGGCTGCGCGTCCTGCGGTCCGATCGCCCGTCGCGGGCGCCGCCGCACTGGAGCCGGGCATGAGGGCAGGATCGAAACTGCGCGCCGCGCGGGAAGCCAAGGGGCTTTCGCTCGAACAGGTGGCCAAGGACACGCGGATCCGCGTGGAATACCTCGCCGCGCTCGAGACGATGAACGTCAACCTGATCCCCGGGAAGGCATACGCGAAGGCCTATCTTCGCAGCTATGTGAAGTATCTGGCGCTGACCGAGGAAGAATTGGTCATCCAGTACGAGAACGAGAGCGCGCGCCTGCGCGAGGACGACAGCGACCAGATCCGCAACCCGGACTCCAAGCCCGCGCCGGAGCGCCCCTGGTTCTGGGCGGCGGTGCTCGGCGTGGTCTGCCTGGCCTTCGTCGGCTGGCGAGCGCTTCAGGATTCCGCTCCCGAGCTCTTTGCGCCCAAGGCGCCTGCCGAGCGTCGTGCAGATGCCGCCGAGACGACGACGCCGGCGCCCCTGCCGGAAGCCGCGCCGGCCCCGCCCGAAGTCTGGACGACGGACGTGGTGATCGAGGTTGTCGCGCTGAAGCCGGAATGGCTGGAGGTCCGTGGCGCCGACGGCACCATCTTCGCGTCCCGCAACATGGCGACCGGAGAAGTCTATCGCCCGGACGTCGGCGCCAACTGGACGCTCCACGCCAAGGACGGCGGGGCCTTCGAGATCCGGGTCAACGGCGCAAAGGTCGGGCCGCTGGGCGATCCTGGCGCGCCGGTTCTGGGCCGTCCGGTGGACAAGATCGCGCCGCCGAACACCCTCGCCGCCGGCGGACGATAGCGGCGCCCGTTCCGGGCGTCCCGGAATGCGCCTAGAGTGTCGGCCATGACCGACCTCCACCACATCCGCCCCTGGCGGCGCATCGAACGGCGCGTCTCGCGCCAGATCCATGTCGGCAAGGTGCCCGTGGGCGGCGGCGCGCCGATCACCGTCCAGACGATGACGAACACGCTGACGGCGGATGCTGCGGCGACGATCGCGCAGATCCGGCGGGCGGAGGAGGCGGGGGTCGATATCGTCCGCGTCTCGTGCCCGGACGTGGAGTCGACCGCGGCGCTGCCGGAGATCGTGAAGGCCGCGTCCGTCCCGATCGTCGCGGACATCCACTTTCACTACAAGCGCGGCATCGAGGCGGCGAAGGCGGGCGCGGCGTGCCTGCGGATCAATCCCGGCAATATCGGCTCAAGCGCGCGCGTGAAGGAAGTGGTGCAGGCCGCGAAGGATCATGGCTGCTCCATGCGCATCGGCGTGAATGCGGGGTCGCTCGAAAGCGAGCTGCTGGAGAAGTACGGCGAGCCGTGCCCCGAGGCGATGGTGGAAAGCGCGCTGCGCCACGCCGCCATGCTCGAGGAGCATGACTTCCGCGAGTACAAGATTTCCGTGAAGGCGTCGGACGTCTTCCTCACGGTCGCGGCCTATCAGGCGCTGAGCGAAGCGACGGACGCGCCGCTGCATCTCGGCGTCACCGAAGCGGGCGCGCTGCGCACGGGCACGGTGAAATCCGCCATCGGCGTGGGCTCGCTCCTGTGGGCCGGCATCGGCGACACGATCCGCGTCTCGCTCGCGGCGGACCCGGTGGAAGAAGTGAAAGTCGGCCACGATCTGCTGAAGTCGCTCGGTTTGCGTCAGCGCGGCGTGAACATCATCGCGTGTCCCTCGTGTGCGCGGCAGGGCTTCAACGTCATCGAGACGGTGGAGAAGCTCGAACAGCGCCTCGCGCACATCGCCGAACCGATCACGCTCTCGATCATCGGCTGTGTCGTGAACGGCCCCGGCGAAGCACTGATGACCGATCTCGGATTTACGGGCGGCGGCGCGGGTTCGGGCATGATGTATGTGAGCGGCAAGCCCGATCACAAGGTGTCGAACGACGCGATGGTGGAGCACATCGTGGAGCTGGTGGAAGAGCGGGCGAAATCGATGCGGAAAGCCGCCGCCCTTTGAACGAGACTACTCCGGCATCCAGTCCGCGTTCTTCGCCTGATCCATCGTGAAGGGCGGCGCTTCAGGAAAAGCGCCCACGTCCATGTCCGTTTCGCTCGACGCCTCCAGGCGCGCGTTTTCGTAGGCGTCGAGATACTCCTCCGCCTCGATCGATTTCAGGCCTGGATTGCGGCGCAAATGCTTGGCGATGGCGCGGCGTTGCGTGGTGATCGTGTTGCTCCAGCTGCGGCTTCGTCGGTCCGGCTGGTAGACCCATTTCAGCAGATGTGTCAGCAGCACCACATATCGGGAACCGAGCTCCATTTCCTCGGAGGTCCCCAACGAATTCAGCTCCTCGGCGAGTTTGTCCCAGTCGAGTTCGTTCGCGGACCGGCGCTTCAGGGCATCGGCCTGCTCCTTGGTCCATGAGTAGAAATCGGCTTCGTAGGTCTTGGACATGTGCTGAGTGTAGCACATGTCAGAACCTCCCTTCACTCAGGCCGGAAGTCGCGGAAAGGCCGGCGACAAGGACGGCGCACTCTAGGACGGACCATGGAGCAGCTGCTGAAAGCGCAGGCTGTTGCCATCCGCGTCCTCCACATACAGTTCGCGCGTGCCCCACGTCTGGTCCGTCGGCGGCATGCGGATCGCCGCGCCTTTCGCGATGAATTCCGCGTGCAGCGCATCGACGTCTGCGGCGAGGATCGTCGCCACATGGCCGGAGACTCCGTCGCCCGAAAATGAAGAGAGATGCAGCACCGCATCGTCGCGCTGCACGACCAGGTAGGCGGGATCGGGCAGGGCGTCGTCGGCGCGAACTTCCGAGTGCACGGCAAAACCCAGCTGGTCGACATAGATGCGCCACGCGTCCGCCATGCGCCCCACGTGCAGCAATGGAATTGATCGACCCAGCATTTCGGCTCTCCTGTCGGCGACCACGGTCACATTACCACCTCGAAACGAGCCCCAGAAACGCGCCGGTGCTAAGCCAGCGCCGCCAGCAGAAGGGACAGTTTCACATGGCCATCGATATCTCGAAAATCCTCTCCTCTCTCGGTGACGATCTCGTCGCGCAGGCGGGCGAGCCCGTGGGCCTCGACAAGGACACCTCCGTGCGTGTGGCGAAGGCGTTGTCGCAGCACATCGGCGGCGGCAAGGATCTCGCGATCAAGGCGGCGGCGGCGGATACGGGCCTCACCGAGGAGGTGATCTCGCAGATGCTGGGGAAGCTCATAGACACGGGCAAGGAAAAGCTGATGAACGACAGCGGCGTCACCGGCGCCATCGATGACGCCAAGGCGCAGGCGATGGGCGCTATCGGCGCCATCGGCGGCGAAGCCACGAAGGGCATCTTCGGCAAGCTTTTTGGAAAGAAGGCCGGATAGTCCCTACAGGCTGGGCAATTGTGCCTACCCCATTTGCGGGCGGTCGCGTGATCGCCTGCAAATGCAGGCATTTCGCGACCGTACATCCGTCGTCGGCAACAAACTGGAAAGGATGAATCCGCGATCCTCCCGAGCGCGTCCGCTGCGGCGCTCAGGGAAGTTGCGACCATGTATGGCATGATCCACCGCGCAGCCCGCACGATGTGTATCGAAGTGCTGGGGGAGGCGGCGTGGGCGGAGCTGGCGGCTTCCGCCGGCTTCAACGAGAGCGACTTTCTTTCCGCGCAAGTCTATCCCGACGGACGCACGATGGCGCTGGTGACGGCGATCGCCGCGAAGGCGAACCTCACCACGGACCAGACGCTCGAGGCTTTCGGACGGTTCTGGATCACGTTCGCAGACAAGTCCGCCTACGGCCCCGTCATGCGGATGAACGGCGACACTCTGGCGGAATTCCTGTCCAATCTCGATCGCATGCACGACACGATCCAGCGCGTCATGACGGACACGCGCATGCCTTCCTTCCATGTGGAGGCCGCGAGCGCCGCGCACATCGACGTCCTCTACCAGTCGGAGCGCACGGGGCTGGAACCTTTCGTGTGCGGCTTGCTGCAGGGGCTGATGGCGCGCTTCGGCGATACCGGCGAGATCACCCATGCGCCGGCGCCGGACGGCGTGCGGTTTCGCATCGCGATGGCTGCAGCGCAGGCCGCCTGAACGATGCTCTTTCTCGACGACAGCGAACTGGACAAGCTCTATCCGGCGCGGCTGGTCGTGGCGGCGTCCGGCGTCATCGAGGTGGCGGGGCCGTCCTTCCGTCGTCTGCTCAGTCGTGACATCGCCGGCGCGCATTTCGACGACGTGTTCCGACTGACGCCGCGTCGACGCGGCGGGGCGGAGACCTTTGAAGAGGGTGCCTTCACGACGCCGTTGAAAATCGTGACGCGGGGCGCAGCGCCGCTGCATTTCCGCGGCGCGGTCGTGGAGACGCACGGCCGGCGACATCTTCTGCTGAGCGGGGTGCCGGACGGCAGCGCTGCTTCGGAGCGCTTCCGCTACGGCGACTTCTCGCCGACGGACGGCGCGATAGACCTGCTCCTCGCCATGCAGGCGCACAGCGCTTCGCTCGACGATGCGCGCCATCTCTCCGAGCAGCTCGTGGAGGCGCGCGCCGCCGAAGCCGCGAGCGTCGCGAAGTCGCGCTTCCTCGCCAGCATGAGCCATGAGCTGCGCACGCCGCTCAATGCGATCATCGGCTTCACCGAAATCGTCATCGACGATCTCGCCGAGGCCGGCGTCGAGGGATCGACGGAAGACCTCGCACGGGTGCTGCGCGCGGCGACGCATCTTCTGGCGCTCGTCAACGACGTGCTCGATCTGGCCAAGATCGAAGCGGGCAAGATGACCGTGCGGCCGGAGGCGATGGACTTCGCCGAAGTCGTTTCCGATGTCGCGGGCACGCTCGGGCCGTTGGCGCGACGGGCGGGCAACAGGCTTGAAGTGGAACTCCAGGCGCCGACGCTGCCCGGTTTCAGCGATGAGAATCGCATCCGCCAGTGCCTGATCAATCTGATCGGCAACGCGCTGAAGTTCACGAGCGACGGGAAGGTGACGGCCACACTCGCCGTCGAGACCGTCCATGCCCGCGAGGAGATCGTCATCCGCGTGACCGACACCGGGATCGGCATGTCGCCTGAACAGGTGGATCGACTCTTCCGTCCCTTCGTCCAGGCGACGACGGATATCGCTGCATCCTTCGGCGGCACGGGACTGGGGCTGGTCATCACGCAGGAGTCTGCACGGCTGCTCGGCGGTTCGGTGTCGGTGGAGAGCACGCTCGGCGTGGGCAGCACCTTCACGCTGCGCGCGCCGCGCTGGATGGAGTCGAACGCCGAGGCGGAGATTCCGCAGGACAGCGCCTGGGTCGTCGCCTAGCGCGCGTCGGGCTGACGCGTCGGATGGGCTGCCTGGAAGGCGGGATGCGCGGCGGCCGCCATGTCGATCTCCGCGAGGCGGCGGTAGTAGCGGATGTCGAGCGCGTAGCGTGAGACCGCCGCATAGATCTGCGGAACGAGACACACGTCCGCCAGCGTCGGCTCCTTGCCCCAGCACCATGGGCCGCCCGGTCCGTCCGCGAGCATCTGCTCGATCGCGCCGAAGCCGTCCTTGATCCAGCGCATCGACCATTCGGCGACGCCCGCATCGTCCTGCGCGTATTCTTTCCGCAGGTACTGCAGCACGCGCAGATTGCCGAGGGGGTGGATGTCGCACGCGACGGCGTTGGCGATGGCGCGGACTTTCGCGCGCGCGACGGGGTCTTTCGGCAAGAGCGGCGGTTCGGGATGCGTTTCCTCGAGCCACTCGATGATCGCCATCGACTGCGTCAGCGTTTCGCCGTCCTCGGTTTCGAGCGCAGGCACGAGACCTTGCGGGTTGCGTGCGAGAAAATCCGCTTCGCGTTGCGCCGCCGCCGTGAGTTCGACGGGGACGTAGGTGTAGTCGAGCCCCTTCAGCGCCAGCGCGATGCGCGTGCGATGCGAGGTGCCCGAGCGCCAGTAATTGTAGAGCGTCAGCATCATGCGATCTCGACTTCGATGCGCGCCACGCCGTCGACGCGCGCGGTGATGAAATCGCCCCGCGCGATGCGGCCGACGCCTTCGGGCGTGCCGGTGTAGATGAGGTCGCCCGGCGCGAGCGACCATACTTCGGAGAGGCGCGCGATGATCGCCGGCACCGGCAGGATCATGTCCGCGAGATCGCCGTGCTGGCGCATCTCGCCGTTCACCGCGAGTTCGATGGCGCCGCGCTTGGGATGGCCGATGCGCTCGGCAGGGACGATGGGCGTGATCGGCGCGGACGCCTCGAACGCCTTCGCGCGCTCCCAGGGCTGGCCCTTTGCTTTCGCATCTGCCTGGCGGTCGCGCTTGGTGAGGTCGATGCCGACGGCGTAGCCGTAGACGAGATCGAGCGCCTGTTCGTAGGTCACGTCCCAGCCGCCGCGACCGATGGCGACGACGAGTTCGACCT
Source organism: Hyphomonadaceae bacterium (assembly GCA_016791445.1). GTDB lineage: Bacteria > Pseudomonadota > Alphaproteobacteria > Caulobacterales > Aquidulcibacteraceae > VFBF01. The sequence continues at coordinate 45,175 of JAEUMP010000010.1, forward strand.
CGTGATGGAGATTGTCAGTGTCGGGCGGATAAGGCGCCTTCGGCCCGACGACGAGCGCATCCGCCGGCTTCATGAAGAAGAAGGGCGGCTCGGCGGCGGGATCGGAGCCCATCTCCCGCACATGCGCCGCGTAGTTCTTGCCCACGCAATAGATGCGCCGGACGGGGAAGGCGCGGTCCGAACCTTCAATGGGAACGGCGGGCGGGGCGAGGGGAAAGAGGAGCTGGGTCATGAGCGGATCGGTGGCATACGCCGACGTCGCCTGTCACCCCCGGCAGGCTTGCGGACATGCGGTGGCGTTCGCGGAATCGCTTCTGGAAAAACGACGCCGCGGCGGATTGCTCGCACAAGAATGGCCGGCGGGCGCGCTCAGCAGCGCGCGGGCGAAAACCTCGCAGGGCGACGCAGACGCGCGAGCGCGGCGGGCCACCGGGGTGGCCGCACGTCCGCACGACGCAGACAGGCAAGAAGGGACCGCTCACACAACGGGCCCGGCGCGCGCGGCGCAGAATTCAGGGAGCGCGCACGGGCGCCGCGCGAGGTTCTCCGACGGCGGGCGAGAGGGGCGGCGACGCACTGCCGCGCCCCGCCGGGCGACCGCGATGCGCCGGCGCCGTCCGGACGCGCCGAAACGCCCCGCCAAAGCAGGAGCCCTCCGATCGCCAGAACCAACACCACAAACATCGCGAACACCGTCGCCTCCGTCCAAAAAACCTGCACCGAATGTTCACTATATGTTCTATCCGCGCAAGTGAACTTCCAGACAGGTTTCGGGGCTGTTCAGGGTCCGCAGCCCGTCGGGCGGATTTCGCGCCTGCTCAATCCGCCATGCTGAACCGCGCCGCGTCCCCCTTTGCCGGCGTGCGCACCTCCTGCGGCCCGAAACGGACCGGTCGCAGCACCTTGAAACGGCTGAAGCCGAGATCGACGAGCCGTTGCAGGTCGAAGTCCACCATGCCGCGGAACTCGCGCGCCTTCATGTGGCCGGAGCAGAGCAGCTCGCTGACGCCGTCCTTGTTGAACTTCGAGATCGAGCGGTAGCAGATCTTCGACGGGCAGGTGAGCGCGCAGGCGGCGTTGGCGAAGAGCGTGATGCGCGACTTGTCCGGCAGGCCAGCGAGAAAGGCCTCGTCCTCGCAGAGATCCATCGGCAGCACGGCGGTGTCGTAGAGATCGAGCGCCTGGGCGATCTTGTCGTAGGTGCGCAGATTCTTGATGACGCTCGCCTCGATACGGTAGCGCGGATAGTCGCGCCGCACCCAGCGCGCGAGCGCGTCGTTGGTGACGATCACGGCGTTACCGTCGCGATGATACTTCTCGAAGACCGGCGCGCTTTCCGCATATTCGTGCGGCTCCGCGAAATGGTTCGTGAACGGGATGCGCACGCCGATGCCGGCGCCGTAGAGTGCGTCCACGTCCGGAGGAATGAGTTCGGCGCCCTCGAAGATGCGACCGCCATAGAGCGGGCTGCGCTCGACGAATCCGAAGACGCTGTCGATGTATTTGAGCGGGATCCCCGGAAAACCGCGCGCGAGATAGTCGAGCACCGGCTCGTCATTCTTCTTGCTGCGGCCGGAAATGGTGAAACGCAGCATTGTCTCTGCCCCGACGTTCCGGATGACCGAGAACAATGGTCACGCGGTATGCAGATGCATTTGATTTGAATCAATCAACCCAAGGAAAGTCGCGTTTGAGCTGCATTTCCCCATGTAGAGGTGAATTTCTGCAACTGGCACGAAATGTTGAATTGGCGTCGCGCGCGCCTTCAGGCGAAGCATGTCGCCTTCATTCAGGAGGGCGTGTCATGCCTGTGTCCAAGATAGTTGTTGGCGTGGATCACTCGGACAGATCCGATCGCGCCCTGCGCAGGGGGTTTGAGATCGCCGCTGCGCATGATGCGGATGTCATCGTCGAATACGCGCTTGATGTCGGTTCGTCGCAGAAGCTGAAATCCCTTCTCGAGCGCGTCGCCGTGGAAGAAACGCGCGAGCGCGCCGGACAGATCGCTGGAGCGGCATCCATCAAGTACAAGGTCGACGCAACGGCAGGGCGCCCGTTTCAGGTTCTTCGCGATGTGGGCAAGGACTGCGAGGCGGACCTGATCGTTCTGGGGACCCATCGTTCGGGAAAGGACCATTCCATTTTCGCCGGATCGACGGCGCGCCGTCTCATCAATGAAGCGCCGGCGCCGGTCCTGATTGTGGGGTCGCCGCCGGAGGCGCCGTATCGCCGGGTATTGGTGGGTTTTGATGACAGCCCTGCCGCGCGGAAGGCCTTTCAGTTCGCCAGGATGCTCGCGCCGGACGCCAGGTTCACCGTGCTGACCGCGTGCATGATTCCGTTTTCGTCACGCAACGAAGATCCGGTCCTGAAGCAGCAAGTGGAAGACGACGCCCGACGCATGACCATTGAAGCTCTGGGAAAGCAGGGCGTGACCGATCCCGGCGAAGTCGAGATCGTCACCCGCGTCGGTGAATCGTTCGGAACGATCCTGAAAGTTCAGCGCGAGGTGCAGCCCGACTTGCTCGTTCTGGGCACATCGATGCCGGCGCTCTACCGGCAGATGTTCGGCGGGGGGATCGTCGACATGATCGCTGCCGACCCGCCGTGCGATCTTCTGGTGGTGAAGTCCTGATCGCGGAGGAGCGCAGGATCGCTCGAACGCAGAAGGCGCGAGCGTGGCTTCTACGCCTGCGTCGGCATCCGCGCGGCGGTGATCATGGTCTTGAGGCGACCGACGAGCGCGGTGCCGCGTACGGCGTCCGGGTTCGGATAGTCTTCCTTGGAGAGTTGTTCGCGGATGGCGGCGATGGACTCGCACTTGCCGGACTTCGCCAGCTGGAATGCGCGTTCGATGACGGAGGGACGGTTATCCATCCCTCTTTCTAAGGCGTTTTGCCGAAAAAGGCGAGGCGACGGCCTGACGCGGGAACCACCACTGCATTTTCGCAGACATTTCTGGGGGTTGCCGCAGGGTTTTGCGCAGGGCGTTCCGCAGGGGTTTCGCGGCGTCAGGGGCGCCGCTAGGCTCGCGCCATGAAACTCGCTTCGCTGAAACATGGCCGCGACGGCCGCCTCGTCGTTGTCTCCGATGATCTCGCCTGGTGCGTGGACGCTTCGCCCGTGGCGGAAACGCTGCAGGCCGCGCTCGACGACTGGGCGCATGCGGAGCCGAAGCTGCGCGCGCTGAAGGAAAACCTCCTGCACGGCAGCGTTCCGAAGGAGCGCTTCCACGAGCGCGAATGCGCCTCGCCCCTGCCGCGCGCGTTCCAGTGGGCGGACGGCTCGGCTTACGTCAATCACGTCGAACTGGTGCGCAAGGCGCGCGGCGCGGAAATGCCCGAGAGCTTCTGGACAGATCCGCTGATGTATCAGGGCGGCAGCGATGCGTTTCTCGGGCCGCGCGATCCGATCCCGCTGGGCGATGAAGCGTGGGGCTGCGATTTCGAGGCGGAAATCGCCGTCGTCGTCGATGATGTGAAGCAGGGCGCGAGTCCAGCGGAAGCGGGCGCCGCGATCCGCCTCGTGATGCTCGTGAACGACGTGAGCCTGCGCAATCTCATCCCGAACGAACTCGCCAAGGGCTTCGGCTTCTTCAACGCCAAGCCGTCGAGCGCCTTCTCGCCCGTCGCCGTCACGCCCGATGCGCTGGGCGATGCATGGAAGGACGGCAAGCTGCATCTGCCGCTTCTGTCGACATTGAACGGCAAGCCCTTCGGCAAGCCGAATGCAGGGCAGGAGATGACCTTCGATTTTCCCACGCTCATCGCGCACGCCGCGAAGACGCGCCCGCTGTGTGCGGGATCGATCATCGGCTCGGGCACGGTCTCCAATCGCGATCCCGACGGCTCGCCCGGACGTCCCGTCAGCGAAGGCGGCCTCGGCTATTCGTGCATCGCGGAACTTCGCACGGTGGAGACGATCAGGGCCGGCAAGCCCGTCACGCCATTCCTGAAGTACGGCGACCGCGTGGAAATCGAAGTGCTGGACGCGAAGGGCCACTCGATCTTCGGCCGCATCGAGCAGGAAGTCGTCCCGCTCTAGGCCCGCACGCGGCGCGCATCGGTGAGGCGATAGAAGAAGTTGTCGGGATCGCTGTCGAGCAGCGACAGGCGTCCCTCCACGATCATCAGGTCCTGACTGACGGGCTCGCCCGCGCGTGACAGCACATCGATGAAGTACGCCGGCCCGATGTCGAGACAGAAGGGGCAGCTCGGCGGAAACGCCATGAGCAGGTAGCGGGTCTGCCGCGGCGCGGTGCTCATGGCATACATGTAGCCCGGCACGCGCACGGTGCGGCCGTCGAGACTGCGCACCGCCGCCGGGAACACCGGCGCAAGCATGGTGAAGCCGCCCACGCTGCGCTCGACGCCGCGCGTGGCGCCGAGAATGTCCCAGCCTGTCGCGCCGCGCGGGCCGGCGGCGGGGCGGAAGCCGTGGTCGTTGATGCGTTCGCCGGTGGTGGTCACCACCGTGCCGGGCGCCCGGGCGTGCGCGACCGAGAGAGGCAGCGTCAGACCGGCGGCGAGGAGGGTGCGTCGAAGCATGGCCGCACCATGCGCGGCGCGGCCCTGAAGGCCAAGCGTCGCAGGCGCCGCAGCGGGTCGATTGGCGCTTGAAATCCGGGGGCGCCTCGGCATGAATGCGCCACCTTCAGCGGAGTTATACAATAACATGAAGCGGACCGCCCTCGCCGGCCTTCTCGCCGCATCCCTCCTGATCGTCGCGCCCGCCAGCGCCGATGAGGGCATGTGGACCTTCGACAACATCCCCGCCGCCCAGATGCGCCAGTCCATCGGCTTCGCGCCGGACCAGGCGTGGCTCGACCGCGTGCGGCTCGGCTCCGCGAAGTTCGGGGGCGGCTGCTCGGCGGCCATCGTCTCCCGCGAAGGCCTCGTGCAGACGAACCAGCACTGCGCGCGCTCGTGCCTGCAGAACCTCTCGCGTCCCGGACAGGATGTCGTGCGCGACGGCTTCTCCGCCGCCACCCGCGCCGAGGAGCGCCAGTGCCCCGGGCTCGCCGTGGAAGTGCTGACCGCGTCCGCCGACATCACGCCGCGCATCCTCGCCGCCACGCAGGGCCAGACGGGACAGGCCTTCGTCACCGCGCGCAACGCCGCCACCGCCGCCATCGAAGCCGAGTGCAAGGCCGGCGCGGCGGATCGCCGTTGCCAAGTCGTGGCGCTCTATCGCGGCGGCCAGTACGCGCTCTACACCTACAAGCGCTACGACGACGTGCGTCTCGTCTTCGCGCCGGACAACGCGGCCGCCTTCTTCGGCGGCGACCCCGACAACTTCAACTTCCCGCGCTACGCCTTCGATGTCGCCTTTACGCGCGTCTACGAAAACGGTCGTCCTGCAGCCACGCCGAACCGGCTGAAGTGGCGCTCCACGCCGCTCGTCGAAAACGAGCCCGTCTTCATCCCCGGCAATCCCGGCGGCACGAGCCGCCTGATGACGACGGCGCAGCTCGAATTCCAGCGCGATCGCGCGCTGCCGTACCGCCTTGAACAGCTCTCCGAAATGCGCGGCCGCCTGACCCAGTTCGGATCGCTGAGCCCGGAGAACCGCCGCATGGCGGCGTCCGCGCTGTTCGGCACGGAAAACTCCTACAAGGGCATTGGGGGGCGTCGCCTCACGCTCTCCGATCCGTCGGTGTTCGCGCTGAAAGCCCAGCAGGAGAACGAATTCCGTGCGCGTCTTGCGGGCGATCGCGACACGCTTGCGGCCTACGACGAGATCGCTGCGGCGATGACGACCTACCGCACCTTCTGGAAGGCGCACGACCTCGTGGAGCTCTCTCCTGGGCAGAACCGCCTGGTTGGCTGGGCGCGCACGCTCGTGCGCGGTGCTGCAGAGCGTGAGAAGGCGAGCGGCGAACGCCTGCCGGAATTTGCGGATGCGCGCCTGCCCGCGACATCGCGAAATCTCCTTTCCGATCAGCCTGCCGAAGCGCCGCTGATGCAGCTCCAGATCGAATTCTGGCTGACGAAACTGCGCGAGCATCTCACCGTCGATGATCCGATGGTGAAGCAGATCCTCGGACGCGAAAGCCCTGAAGCGCTCGCGGCGCGTCTCGTCGCGGGCACGAAGCTCGCCGATCCGGCGGAGCGCAAGCGTCTGTGGGACGGCGGCGCGGCGGCCATCGCGGCCTCGAACGATCCGCTCATCGTGTTCGTCCGCAATTTCGATGCGCAGGCGCGGGCAATCCGTGCACGCTACGAAAATGAAGTCGACGGCCCGATCTCGCGCGGGCAGGAGCGCATCGCCAAGGCGCGCTTCCGCGTCTATGGCAATGCGATCTATCCCGACGCCACGGGCACGCTGCGCCTGAGCTATGGCCGCGTCGCGGGCTGGACGTATGCCGGCCAGACTATCGCGCCGTTCACGCGCACGCCCGGGCTCTTCGCGCGTGCCACCGGCGTCGATCCGTTCCTCCCGGACGCGCGCTGGACGACCGCGCAGTCGCGCCTCTCGCCGAACACGATCTTCAACGTGTCGACGACGCACGACATCATCGGCGGCAATTCCGGCTCGCCGCTGGTGGATCGCAATGGGGACGTCGTGGGCGCCGTGTTCGACGGCAACATCCACAGTCTCGGCGGCGAGTATGTCTATGACGGCGCGACGAACCGCGCGGTGAGCGTGACGTCCACGATCATCGAAGAGGCGCTCGCGAAGGTGTACGGCCGCGCCGATCTCGTGGCGGAACTGAAGCGGTAGAAGCCGACTGCTTCGCAAGGAAAAGGGCCCGCGAGAGTGATCTCGCGGGCCCCGTTTCATTCAGCTCTGTGTCTTGCGGCTACCAGATCGTCACGCGCTGGTCCGGCGGCAGATAGAGCTTCTGGCCGGGCTGGATGTTGAAGGCCTCGTACCAGGCGGCCATGTTGCGCACGGTGCCGTTGACGCGGAACTCCGGCGGCGAGTGCGGGCCGGTGATGACCTGATTGCGCAGACGCTCCTCGCGGTAGTGCGTGCGCCACACCTGCGCCCACGACAGGAAGAAGCGCTGGTCGCCCGTCAATCCGGCGAGCACCGGCGCCGGCTGTCCGCCGAGCGAGAGCTTGTAGGCGTAGTGCGCGACCGAAAGCCCGCCATTGTCGCCGATGTTTTCGCCGAGCGTGAGGCGCCCGTTGAGCTTCAGTCCCGGCAAGGCCTCGAACTCGGAGTATTGCGCGGCGAGCCTGTCGGTGAGCGCCTTGAACGACGCGACATCCTCCGCGCTCCACCAGTCGCGCAGCACGCCGCGCGCGTCGGACTTCGCGCCCTGGTCGTCGAAGCCATGGCCCATTTCGTGGCCGATGACGCCGCCGATGCCGCCGTAATTGATGGCCGGGTCGGCGTTCGGATCGAAGAACGGCGGCTGCAGGATGGCGGCCGGGAACACGATCTCGTTGAACACCGAGTTGTAATAGGCGTTCACGGTCTGCGGCGTCATCGCCCACTCATCGCGGTCCGTCGGGCCGTTGATGCGCGAGACGCGGCGATTGTAGTCGAAGAGCGCCGCGCGCTTGCCGTTCTCGATGGGATTGTCCGGCGTGACCTCAAGGCCGCTATAGTCGCGCCACTTGTCCGGGTAACCGATCTTCACGCGGAACGCGGCGAGCTTTTCGCGCGCCACCACCTTGGAGGACGCCGTCATCCACGGCAGCGCGTCGATGCGTTGGGCGTACGCCTTGCGCACATTCTCCACGAGATCGAGCATCTTGGCCTTGGCGTCGGCCGGGAAGTGCCGCTGCACATAGATTTGGCCGATGGCTTCGCCCATGGCGCCGCTGACGGCGTCGACGCCGCGCTTCCAGCGATCGCGCTCCTGCGGCTGGCCGTTGAGCGTGCGCCCGTAGAAGGCGAAGCGTTCCTCGGCGAGCGCCTTCGGCAGCAGGCCTGCATTGCCGGAGATGCACGCGAAGGTCATGTAGTCCTTCCACGTCGCCAGCGGCGTGGTGCGGAAGAGCGTGGCGAGCCGGGGCATCGCATCGAGTTCGCGCACGACGAATTCGGTCTGGTCGGTGAGCTTGAGCGACTCCAGCGCCGCCTGCACGGGGAAGCCGTTGAGCAGCGCGACGAGTTCGGCCTTCGTCTTGCGGTTGTAGGTGCGGTCGCGATCGCGCCGGTCGGCGACGGGCCAGTGCAGTTTTGCGATTTCGGTTTCGATGGCGAGGATGCGGCGGGCCTTGGCGGCGCCGTTCGTCTGCCCCGCGAGCGTCAGCGTCTTCTCGATATGCGCAACGTATTTCGCGCGGATGTCGGTGAATTTGGCGTCAGCGTTCAGGTAGTATTCGCGCTCCGGCAGGCCGAGACCCGCGTGCGTGATTGAGACGATGTATTTGTCGGGGTTCTTCTGGTCGAGTCCGATGAAGGCCACGATCGGCAGGCGCGTGTTGAACGTCGGCTCGGCGGCGATTTTCACGAGTTCGGCGTGGTTGCGCGCCGCCGCGAGGCGCGCGAGATCGCCCTGGATCGGCGTAAGGCCCGCGGCCTCGATCGCTTCCTCGTTCATGAACGCGCGATAGTAATCGCCGATCTTGCGCTCGATGGAGCCGGCCGGCGCGTCCTTTGCGGCAAGCTCATCGATGATGGCGCGCACGTCTGATTCGGACTTGGCGCCGAGCATGTCGAACGTGCCCCAGCGCGTGCGGTCGGCGGGAATGGGATTGTTCTTCAGCCATGCGCCGCTGGCGTGCTGGTAGAAGTTGTCGCCCGCGAGGACGGCCGGATCGCCCGCCGTGAGATCGAGGCCGAAGTCGCCGATCACGGCCTTGGGGCCGGCGGGAAGGGCGGGCGCCGGCTGGGCGACGACGGTATCGGCGCCCTTCGAGGCGCACGCCGCGAGCGTGACGGTGACGGCGCTTGCGCCGGCGGACAGGAAAAATCTGCGGTTCATCTTGGTCTCCCGAAGTCCCGATACTTTCACGCCTGTCCCCGCAGCGCGACGGCCGGGCGGGGCGGAGCGTTCACAATCGTGCGAACGCGTGGGTCTGATCTTTCGTCGGACCCACGCGCGCGTTTGTCGAGCGAAAGTCGATCAACGTCATTCGGCGGGCGTCGCCTCGGGCGCACGGCCGTTCCAGCCCCGCATCCAGAGGCGGCGGGCGGCGCCGACAAGCCCCTTGATGTCCTTGCCGATGGCGTACCAGGTCGGCGTCAGGATCAGCGTCACCGGCATGCACAACAGCACCCCGAACGCCAGCGACAGCGCCATCGGCTTCAGGAACTGCGCGATCGCCGCGCTCTCGAGGATCATCGGCGCCATGCCCACGAACTCCGTCACCGAGGTGAGGAAGATCTGGCGGAACCGCGAGACGCCGCCTTCCAGGGCGCCGTGCTGCACGGTGACGCGCGCCAGCGTGTAGCCCTCCGCCTCCGTCTCCTGCACCTGTTCGACAAGATCGCGGCCGCGCACCTTCGGGTCGCTGCTGCGCAGGAGTTCGATCGGCCCGCCGCGGAATCCGGCGGCGATGCCCTGTTCGAGAAGTTTCTCGTTCAGGTCGAGATCGGCGCCGATCTGCTTGACCTCCCAGCGTGAGCCGTCTTCGGCGACGAACTCCCGGATCTTCTCGCCTTCGGCGACGGATTGCCCTGGCGCGAGCTGGCGGATGCCGAAGAAAGCGCGGATCTGGTTGATCTTGTCGACGAGGACGACGTTGTCGTTCACCACCACGCCCGCCGCCGCGATGATGCCGAGATAGGAGAAGAGGGCGAACGACGTCCCCGATATCGCGTGTCCGAAGGTGGAGCCCACGAAGGCGAACGGGATCGCCGACATGATCAGCGCCGGCTGCCAGTAGGAGCGGAACACGATCGCCAGCAGCATGTACATCGCAAACAGCGACATGAGGATCAGCGGCCCGAGTTCGGCGAAGAACTCCTGCTGTGCTTCGGCCTCGCCGAGATTGCGGCGCGAGACGGTCGGGTATTTCTGCAGCAATTGCGGGAAGAACTGCTCGTTCAGTTCCGCAAGGATTTTCGGACGCTCCTCCTTCACGCCTTCCGCCTCGACCATGATCGAGCGCAGTCGCTGGCGACGGTCGAGACCGGTGACGCCGGGCGCGAATTCCACTTCCGCGACAGAGGACAGCGGCACCTCGCGCCCATCCGCCGTGCGGATGCGGAACTGCTGCAGGCTTTCCAGCGTGCGCCGCTCCTCGCGCGGATAGCGGACATAGACGCGCACGTCGTCGCCGTCGCGCGGCAGGCGCTGCGCCTCTTCGCCGAAATAGGCCTGACGCACCTGGCGGGAGAGATCGGAGATCGTGATCCCCGTCTGCTCGGCGCCGGGCTTCAGCGTGAAGCGCAGTTCCTCGATGGCCGCCTCCTGGCTGTCGCGCACCGACGAGATGGCGGAATAAGTGAGGAGCTTGGCCTTCAGTTCATCGACGGCGGCGCGCAGGTCATCGGAGTTCTCGCCGAGAATGGCGATCTGGATTTCCGGCCCCGTGTCATTGCCGGAAAGCGAGAAGGAGATGCGCTCGGCGTCCGGCACCGGGCCCATCATTTCCTCGAGCCGCTTGGTCACCTCCTTGGAGCGCAGGTCCGGACGCGTCTGGGGCGGCGTGAGGCCCACCCACGCGCGAATGGTCGTCTCCTGGATGGATTGGCTCCACGAACGCACGACCCCGCGCGACATCGCGTTGGTGTTCGGGTCCTCGTAGGCGACCTCGGAAGTCGCCGCTTCGAGCTGTGCGCGCGCGCGGTCGAGCTGGTTGGCGATTTCCTCCATGCGCGAGAAGGGCGTCGTCTGCGGCAGCTCGATGGAGACCATCATGAAGTCGCCTTCGACGTCGGGCATGAAGGTCTGCTTGATGCGGCCGGTGCCCACATAGCTCACCGCGATGAAGAACGTGCCGATGAACACCGCCAGCGTCAGGTAGCGCCACTTGATCGCGGTGCGCAGCAGCGGGCCGTGGATGTTCTTGGCTACCCAGATGACCGAGTGCGCGCATTTCTGCTGCAGCGCCATCAGGCGGCCGAGGAAGCTCGAATTCGCTTTCGGCAGGGTCACATGCGCCAGGTGCGCCGGCAGGATGATGAGGGACTCGATCAGCGAGAATACGAGCGTCGAGATCACCACGATGGAGATCGAGCGGGTGAACTGCTGCACTTCGCTCTGCAGCAGCATCCACGGCGAGAAGGCGATCATGGTCACGAAGACCGACGCCATCAGCGGCTTCAGCACCAGCTGCGTGGCGAGGATGGAGGCGTCCGCCCCGTGCTCGCCGCGTTCAACGCGCTCATAGACCGCCTCGCCGACGATGATCGCATCGTCGACCATGATGCCCAGCACCAGGAGGAAGCCGAACACCGTCATGAAGTTCAGCGAGACGTTGAGATAGGGCAGGATGAAGAAGGAGCCGAGGAAGGCGGTCATCACGCCCACCGTCGCCCACGCCGCCACCTTCGGGTGCAGCGTCAGCAAGAGCAGCAGGAAGATGAGGCCGAAGCCCTGCATCGCGTTCGAGAACAGGATGCCGATGAGGGCGTTGTAGTCCTCGCTCTCGTTGTAGACGGTGGTGATCTCGACGTCGGCGGGGAGTTGCGCGCGCGCTTTCTTGATCGTCTCGTCGACCTTCTTGCTCACGTCCCAGATGTTGAAGACGTCGCCGACATTGACCATCACCAGAACGGAATTCTCGCCGTTCATGCGCATGTACGAATTGACGTCCTCGAAGCCGTCGATGACGCGGGCGACGTCGCCGATGCGCACCACGCCGCCGTCCGGCGTCTGCCGCAGCACGATCCGCTCGAAGTCGATGCGCGTGTCCGCAAGATTACGCGCGCGCAGCTGGTAGTCGCCTTCGTCTGTGCGCACCGAACCGGAGGACAGGTTGATCGAGGAACGGCGGATCGCGCCCGCCACGTCGTCGAAGGTCAACCCGTAGGCGCGCAGCGACTCTTCGGAGACCTCGATCGACACTTCCTGGTTGCGGGCGCCGACGACTTCCGAGTTCGACGCGCCGTCGATGATGGCCAGCTGGTCGCGCAGCCGGTCGGCGGCCTGGCGCAGCGTGCGCTCGTCGGCCTTGCCGTGCAGCGAGATGATGTAGGTCTGGTTGCGGAAGGTGCGCTGTTCGACGCGCACGGGCTCCATGCTCGACGGCAGGCCGCTGACGCTGTCGATCTTGGAGCGCGCTTCCGCCGTGAGATTCTGGATGTCGACGCCGGGATTGGCGTTGAGATTGATCCACGCAAAGCCCTCGCCGGAGCGCGAACGCACCCAGTTGATGCCCTGAAGGTCCGCGACCGCCTCTTCGAGGCGCACCGTCACCTGGCTTTCCATGTCCTCCGGCGAGGCGCCCGGCCAGAACGCCTGGATGTAGACGGACTGGTCCTTGCCCGGCGGGAAGAACTCCTTCTCCATCTTCTGGAAGGACAAGAGGCCTGCGATCGCGCACGCCAGCATCAGGAGGTTGCCGGCGACGGGGTTGCGCCCCCACCAGTCGACGATGCCCTTCATCATGGGAAGTCTCTCGGCTTTCTTGCTGGACGACTATTCCGCGCGCTGGCGCAGACCGTCGGGCTCCGTGGACGCCGTCGATGCGGCGCGTGCGATGGGGGTGACCTTCATGCCCTGGCGCGGCGTGGGCAGGTGCGAGATGACGACGCGTTCGCCCGGCTTCACGCCGTTGCGGAAATAGACCTCGTCGCCCGTCGTCTGCGCGGCGCGCACCGTGCGGATGTCGATGGTGTTGTCGGCGGTGACGACATAGATGAACTCGTTGCGCTTGAGCGCCGAGCGCGGCGCGGCGGAGAAGGTTTCCGTCCGCGCGCCGTCAATGTGGGCGGTGACGAAGAGGCCGGGCGCGAGCGGCGCCCCGTGGCGGCTCGAGAAGGGATCGCGCACTTCCACCGTGCCGTAGACAAGGCGCGTCTGCGCATCGACGGTGGCTTCGGTGCGCACGAGGCGGCCTTCCCATTTGCGCAGCTGGCCGCCGACGGGCGCGCTCAGATGCGCTTCCGCGCCGCGGTTCGCGCCGGTGGCGTTGAACCCGACCGTCGTCTGCAGCAGCGCGAGATCGCCATCGGCAAGCGGCACGCGCACTTCCATCACGTCGGTCGCGAAGACCTCGCCGACGACCGCGCCGGGGCCGACATAGTCGCCGACATTGGCGCGACGGGTGCGCACGCGGCCGTCGAACGGCGCGCGTACATGGGTGCGCTCGAGATCGAGTTCCGCGGAACGAAGTTGCGCCTGCGCGGCGTCGAGCGCGGCCTTCGCCTGTGCGAGCTGCGGTTCGCGCAACGCGAGCGCGGACGCCTTCTGGCCCTGGCCCAGCGCCTCCCAGTCACGGCGGGCGAGTTCGGATTCCGCTTCCTCGCGCGCAACGCCTTCGCGCGCCTGCGCCACCTGGCTGCGTGCGCGGATGACGGCGAGGCGATAGTCGGCGTCGTCGATGCGCACGAGCGTCTGGCCCTGGCGGAACGCGCCGCCCGCGGCGAAGGCGGGATCGACGGAGACGATGCGGCCGGCCACCTGCGCGGCCAGCGCTGCCTGCGTGCGCGGCGTCGCCTGTCCCTGCACGGTGATGGAAAGGCGCGTCGAGCGCGCCTCTACCGGCGCCACCTGCACGGCGAGCGGTCCTGGCGCCTCGTCCTTCTTCTCCGGCTTCGGTTTCGTCGCATCGAGCACGCCCATCACGACGAACACGCCGACCACGACGCCGATCGGCGCCACGATCATCGCCGAGCGGCGCAGCCAGCCCATCACGCCAACGCTCTTGCGTTCGATGACGTCGTTCTCTTCAGGGCCGTTCATCGGTCTTTCTCCCGGGAAGTCATGGGTGCGGCGAGGCCGCCTGTTTCAGCGCCGCCGCCGAGCGCCACATGGTAAGTGACGCGGTTGGACGCGCGCGCCGCGCGCGCCTGGATCAGGCCGCGTTCGGCGTCGATGCGGCGCGTGTAGGCGTCGATGAGTTCGAAGATGGTTGCGGTGCCGCTTGCGTACTGACGTTCGGCGAGCAGTTGCGCCTCTCGCGCTTCCTCCGCCGCGCTCGCGAGCTCGGTTTCGCGCACGGCGAAGGCCGTGTCCGCCGACAGCGCGCCTTCCACTTCGCTCCACGCAGTCAGCGCCGTCGTGACGTAGTTCGACGCGGAGGCGCGTGCATCGGCCTGTGCGGCGCGCGCTTCCGCGCGCAGGGCGCCGCCGTTGAAGAGGGGCGCGGTCAGTCCCGCAAGCACCTGCGTGATGAGGCCGTCCACATCGGTGATGTCGCGCAGGCCGTCGCCGGCGCCGGAAGCAGTCGCGCTCAACGTCAGGCGCGGCAGGAGCGCCTTGCGCGCCTGGCTTGCACGCAATCCCGAGGATTCAAGGCGCGCTTCCGCCGCCGCCACGTCGGGACGACGCGCAAGCAGATCCGCCGGCGCGCCGGCGGCGGCGATGGGCGCAAGCACGGGAAGCTCCGTCTGCGTGCGCAGCGCGCCGTCGGGATAGCGGCCGAGCAGGAATTGCAGCCGGCGCGACGCTTGCAGCAACGCATCTTCCTGCGCCGCACGTTGCGCGCGCGCCGAAGCGACCTGACTGCGCGCGGTGCGCAGCGACAGCGCGTTGAGCAGCCCGCTTTCGTAGCGTCGCTGCGTGATGTCGAGCGCGCGTTCGCGCTGCGCGAGATCTTCTTCCGCAAGCGCAAGCAGCTGGCGCGCCTGCACGAGATCGATCCACGCGCCCGCGGTCTGCCCCGCAACGGAAAGGCGCGCGCCGTCATAGTCTGCGTTGGCGGCGCGGCTGTCGGCGAAACTTGCGCGCGTACCGTCGAGCACGCGGCCCCAGAGATCGGCTTCCCACGTCGTGGAGAGGCGCGATGTCGATTGATCGAAGCGCACGCGATCATCCGTGCCCGCCACGGGCGTTTCGGTGCGCGACGTGCCGAGCGAAATGTTGAGATCCGGCAGCCAGCTGCCGGCCGAGGCGCGCGCGCGTTCGCGTGACGCGCGTGCGCGTTCGCCCGCGGCCTGCAGACCCGGATTGCCCTTCAGCGCCTCGGCGACGTAGCCGGTCAGTTCCGGCGTGGCGAAATGTTCGATCCACGCTTCTTCCGGCGCCTGCGCCGCCGCGTCCGGCGTCTCGGTCGCGCCCGCGGCTGCCGCATAGGCGGCCGGCGCGTCAGGCAGATCGGCCTTCGTGGCGCAGGACCCCGCGAGCGCCGCGAGCCCGACCCCGATCCACAGATGTCGCACCATGCTTTTCACTTCCCCGTGACCCCCGCCCGGTAGTCAGGCCAATCGCGAATGTCAATAAAAGAATATCGACATTCAATAATAATGTAAACCATCGCCCCGCACGGACCTCGGCCTCCGACCCAGATGATGCACCTGCGGGGCGGATTGGATGCGCCGGCGCCGTATCGCTTCCGACTGCGCCCGTTAGGGTTTGCCTCGCAGCGAGTCGGTCCTTACGTCGCTCGCTGGTCCGGTAGTTTTTCCGTTGGGGACCGAGTCCATGCGTGTTCCCGATATGTTCATATCACGATGGTCGCGCCCTGTCCTCATCGGCGTGGGCGCGGTCTGTGCGTCGGCGCTGGTGCTCGAGCTCGCCGGCGCGGGGCGGGGATGGACGCTGCTCGCCCTGTTTCTCGCGACTGTCGCCGCCGGCGCCGCGCTCTGGCTCGAGGGCGCGGGCCGCGCGCCCGCCGCGACCGTCGTCGAAGCCCCTGCAACCCCCGGTGCGCCGGACGCCGAGAAGCGCCTCGGCGATCTCGCGCCCCTCATCGAGGCGTTGCCGGAGGCGACGCTGCTCGTTGACCGGGACGGGCGCGTGGTCGCGTCCAACCGCGAAGCTCGCCGTCAGCTCCAGTTCGAGGCGCAGGGACTGCGGCTCTCCGCAATCCTGCGCCATCCCGAGATTCTCGATGCCTCTCACGACGCCGCGGTCGACGGCGTCACGCGCGTGGTCGAGTACGAGAACGCCGCCCCGGTGGAGGAGCATTTCCGCGTCTATGTCGCGCCCATCGCCTGGGGCGAGGACACGGCGGCGCTGATGATCTTCCACGACCAGACGACGCACATCGTCACCGAGCGCATGCGCGCGGACTTCCTCGCCAACGCCAGCCATGAACTGAAGACGCCCGTCACATCGATCTCGCTGCTGATCGAAACGCTCGGCGGCGCCGCCCGCGACGACGGCGCGGCGCGGGAGCGTTTCCTCGGCCTGATGGAACAGCAGGTCGACCGCATGCGCCGGCTCATCGACGACCTGCTCTCGCTCTCCAAGATCGAGATCAACGAACACGTCCCGCCCAACGAGCGCGCCGACATGGTGCTGATCGCGCGCGAGGCCGCCGACGCCATGGCCACGGTCGCGCGCGGGCGCGGCGTGACCGTCGAACTGGTCTCCGAGGCGGCGGCGCACCATGTGACGGGAGACCGTTTTCAGCTCACCCAGGTCGCGCAGAACCTGATCGACAACGCGGTCAAGTACTCCAACCCCGACGGCGTCGTGACGGTGGAGATCGGCGTCGCCGACGGGCGCGAGGCGGCGGCCGACATGGCTGCGCGGCGGTGGCCGGAGGCTTCGCGCATCTCCCTGCTGACGCCGGGGGCGCCGGCGTCGCGGCGCTATGTCTTTCTGCGGGTGAGCGACCAGGGCCCGGGCATTCCGCGCCGCCACCTGCCGCGCCTGAGCGAACGCTTCTTCCGCGTGGAACGCGATCAGCAGGCCGTAGAGCGCGAGGGCACCGGCCTCGGCCTCGCCATCGTCAAGCACATCGTGAACCGCCACCGGGGCGGCTTCGCCGTGGAGAGCGAGCCGGGGCGGGGCTCGGCGTTCGCCATTTACCTAGAACAGGCGCGACCAGACGCCGGTGGCGCGTGACATGTCCGTCACGATAGTGTCACGCAAGGCCGGTATGGAGCGCCCGTCCGCACATGGGGGCTCCGATTCTGCCGGGAGCCTGCGGGGACGCGCGCGGACGCGCCGGGAATTCGAGGAGCATTCGCCGTGAACTTCCAGGCGTCGCAGCCGAACGACAGCGCCGGGGCGTCGATCACCCCCGCGCCGACCGTCCAGAACGCGCCGCACCAGGCCGGCGCGCCGGTCAAGGTCGAGGCGAGGGATGTGAACGTCCACTACGGCGAGAAGCAGGCGCTGTTCAACGTCTCGATCACGATCCCGGACCGTGCGGTCACGGCGTTCATCGGCCCCTCCGGCTGCGGCAAGACCACCTTCCTGCGCTGCATCAACCGGATGAACGATCTCATCCAGGGCTGCCGCGTGAACGGCGTCGTCGAGATCGACGGCAAGAACGCCTACGGCAAGAATGTCGATCCCGTCGTGCTGCGCGCGCGCATCGGCATGGTGTTCCAGAAGCCGAACCCGTTCCCGAAATCCATCTACGAAAACGTCGCCTACGGGCCGCGCATCCACGGCATGGCGTCCAACAAGGCCGAGCTTGATGCGATCGTGGAGAAATCCCTGCGTCGCGCCGGACTCTGGGAAGAGGTGAAGGATCGCCTCCTTCAGTCGGGCGCAGGCCTCTCCGGCGGCCAGCAGCAGCGCCTCGTCATCGCACGCACCGTTGCGGTCGATCCCGACGTCATCCTCATGGACGAGCCGTGTTCGGCGCTCGATCCCATCGCCACCGCGCGGATCGAGGAACTGATCGACGAGCTGCGGGAAAATTACTGCATCATCATCGTCACGCACTCGATGGCGCAGGCCGCGCGCGTCTCGCAGAAGACGGCCTTCTTCCATCTCGGCACGCTGGTGGAGACCGGCAGCACGGAAGAAATCTTCCAGAATCCCCGCGACAAGCGCACACAGGACTACATCACCGGCCGCTTCGGCTGAGCTGACACAGGATCGGAACGCCGCCTATGGGCGACCATATCGTCAGGGCCTACGACCAGGCGCTCGAACACCTCTCCAGCGATCTCGCCAAGATGGGCGGGCTTGCGGAATCGCAGGTCAATGACGCCATCACCGCCATCACCCGCCGCGACACCGCACTCGCGCAGACCGTCATCCAGCGCGACGCGAAGATCGACGCGGCGCAGAAGGAAGTGGAGAAGCGCTGCACCTCGCTTCTCGCGCTGCGCCAGCCGATGGCCAACGATCTGCGCGAGGTCATGGCCGCGTGGAAGATCTCCAGCGATCTCGAACGCGTGGGCGATCTCGCCAAGAACATCGCCAAGCGCACGCTGGTCATCAACCAGTCCGATCCAATCCAGCTGACGAAGTCCATCGAACGCATGGGCCGTCTCGCAGCGGCGCATCTCAAGCAGGTGCTCGACGCCTACTCCTCGCGCGAGGTGGCGCCGGCGCTCGCCATCTGGTTCCAGGACGAGGACATCGACGCGCACTACAATTCGCTGTTCCGCGAACTCCTCACCTACATGATGGAAGACCCGCGCACGATCGGGCCGTGCGCCCATCTCCTCTTCGTGGCCAAGAACATCGAACGCATCGGCGACCACTCGACCAATATCGCCGAAACCCTGCACTACCTCGTGACCGGCGAGGAGATCGCGACCGAGCGTCCCAAGGCTGACGATGAAAGACCGCTGGATTCCTGACCCATGCAGATGAACCCGCACGTCCTCATCGTCGAAGACGAAGAGCCCATCGCCCAGCTGCTCAAGTACAATCTGGAGAAAGAGGGCTACCGGGTTTCCGTCGCGGGGGACGGCGAGGAAGCGCTGCTTCTAGCCGATGAAGGCAAGCCGGATCTCGTCGTGCTCGACTGGATGCTGCCGAAGCTCGCGGGCATCGAGGTCTGCCGGCGCCTGCGCAGCGCGCGCGACAGCCGCAACACCCCGATTGTCATGCTCACCGCGCGCGGCGAGGAGGGCGATCGCATCCGCGGTCTCGACACCGGCGCCGACGACTACGTCGTGAAGCCGTTCCAGATGAGCGAGTTGCTCGCGCGTCTGCGCGCCGTGATGCGCCGCATCCGCCCCGCGCTCGCCGACGACAAGATCGCCGCGGGCGACGTCACGCTCGATCGCGGCTCGCACAGGGTGAAGCGCGCCGGCAAGGACGTGCATCTCGGGCCGACGGAATTCCGCCTCCTCGAATATCTCATGCAGCATCCGGGGCGCGTGTTCTCCCGCGAGCAACTGCTCGACGCGGTCTGGGGTTCGGAGGTGTATGTCGAGGCGCGCACGGTGGACGTGCACATCGGTCGCCTCCGCCGCGCGCTCAACGCCGGCCACGATTTCGATCCGATCCGCACCGTGCGCAGCGCCGGCTACTCCTTCGACGTGGACGGCTGACGCTGCCGCGACGGCTTGCGCGCTTCGGTGCGTTGAAGCACGCATGGACCCCATGATCTCCCGTCGCGCCGTCGCTCTCGCCGGCATCGCCGCCCTCATGCCGCACCGCGCACTGGCGCAATCGGTCGCCCCGCGCCAGACCTTCCGCTACGCACAGTCGCCGGGCGCGCCCGCAAACCTGCAATCGCTCGATCTCTATCCGGGGCCGCGCGGGGCGCCGCTCCTCGTGTTCATCCATGGCGGCGGCTGGCGCATCGGCGACAAGCAGAACGGCGCGGCAGGGCAGGAGAAGGCGGCGTTCTTCAACGCGCAGGGCTTTTCCTATGCGAGCCTGAACTATCGTCTCTCGCCGAATGTGCAGCATCCCGCCCATGTGGAGGATGTCGCCGCCGCGCTGGCCTGGCTGCACGACAACGCAGACGCGCAACGGTTCGACCGGGATCGCATCTTCGTCATGGGCCACTCTGCGGGCGCGCACCTCGCCGCGCTCGTTGCGGTGGATCCGCGCCGTCTCGGCGCACACGGCAAACCGCTGACGCTGATCAAGGGCGTCATTCCGCTCGACGGCGCGGGCTATGACGTCACGCGGCAGGCGCCGGCGACGATCGCGCGCGGCGGCTTTCTCGGGCAGATGTACGCTGGCGCCTTCGGCTCCGATCCCGCCGGCTGGCGCGACGCCTCGCCCGCGCTGCTCGTGGAACGCGGCCGCGGCATCGCACCGTTCCTGATCGTGCACGCAAGCCGTCGCGACGCCATCAGCCAGTCGCGCCAGCTCGCCCAAGCGCTGCGCGACGCCGGCGGCGAAGCTCGCCTCTTCGAAGCCCGCGGCTACACCCACGCGGACGTCAATCGCCGCATCGGCCGGGAGGGCGAGCAGGTGACCGACGAGATCATGAAGTCGCTCCGGAGCTGGCTGGGCTGACAGCCGCGGCCCTTGACCGGGCCGGGCTCCCGCGCGACACGCCGC
The DNA here is from genome assembly GCA_016791445.1 of Hyphomonadaceae bacterium. Classification (GTDB taxonomy): domain Bacteria; phylum Pseudomonadota; class Alphaproteobacteria; order Caulobacterales; family Aquidulcibacteraceae; genus VFBF01. Next base: position 65,345 of record JAEUMP010000010.1, read on the forward strand.
GCGATGGAAACGCCGCCGCCGCAAGCCCCGCCAGAGGGTGTCCCGCCTCCTGCGCCGCCGGCGAAGCCGGGGTTTGCCGATTTCATCAACAACATGGACGCGCGCGCCTGGCGGGCCGTGTGGGTCACGCTCATCATGTTCGTGGTGGTGGGCGCGATGCTGGTCGTCGGGCGGCTGGTGTTCGGGGACCAGATAGAAACAACCGTGCGTTCGTGGCTCTGGGGGGCGGAGCGGGGGCACTGGGGTCTGCCGGCGGCGGTGATCGCCTTCACGATCGCGGCCTTCATCGGCGCGCCGCAGTTCGTGCTCTATGCCGCCTGCGTGCTCGCCTTCGGGCCTGAAAAAGGCTTCTGGTACGCGCTGATTTCCGTCATCGGCTCGGGCGCCGTGACCTTCTTCACCGCGCGCTTCTCCGGCGCGCAGAAGCTCGTCGCGCGTTATTCCGGCGCCACCGGCGGGCGCTTCACGAAGTTCATCCAGTCTTCGCGCAACGCCTTCTTCGCCTCGATGATCGTGCGCATGCTGCCGACGGCGCCGTTCATCGTCGTGAACATGAGCATGGCGGTGGCGGGCATGCCGTTCCTGCCGTTCATCCTGGGGCTCGCCGCCGGCTCGGCGCCGAAGATCGCGATCGTCGCCTTCGCCGGGGACGGCATCATGGACGCGCTGGAGGGCAATGTCGGCGCGGCGGCGCTGGCGGGCGTCATCGCCATCGCGATCTGGTTCGTGGCGGTGGTGCTGGTGCGCAAATATGTGCGCAACCCGGTGGGGGACGCCGAAGAGACGCCGAAGCAGGGCTGAATCCACCCGGCACAGCATCCAAACCGCCCAGCAACGCAATATTGTTGCGCTGATGGGCCTGATCCGCTATCCACCACGCATGATCCGTCCCCGGACACTCCTTGCGCTGCCGCTTCTGGGCCTTACCGGCCCCCGGGCGCGCTCGTCCCTGGCCTGACGGCCTCGCGCTTCGGGGGTATTCGGCATCCACCCCCTCTGAAAGCGCGGTCCATGACTTCCCAGCACGTCAAGATTTTCGACACCACCATGCGCGACGGCGAGCAATCGCCCGGCGCCTCCATGACGCTCGACGAGAAGCTGGAGCTCGCCCAGTGGATGGACGCCATGGGCGTCGACGTCATCGAGGCGGGCTTCCCCATCTCCTCCAACGGCGACTTCGAGGCCGTGCGCGCGGTGGCGGGCGTGGTGAAGGAGAGCGTCGTGTGCGGCCTCTCCCGCGCCGGCGCGAAGGACATCGACCGCTGCTGGGAGGCCATCAAGGGCGCCGCGCGCCCGCGCATCCATTCCTTCCTCTCGACCTCGCCCATCCATCGCAAGCACAAGCTGCAAATGCACGAGGATCAGGTCATCGACGCGATCCAGTTCTCCGTCACCCATGCGCGCAACCTCTGCGGCGATGTGGAGTGGAGCGCGGAAGACGCCACCCGCACCGAGCGTGACTTCCTGCGGCGCGCCGTCGAGACCGCGATCAAGGCGGGCGCCACGACGATCAACATCCCCGACACCGTCGGCTATTCGTTTCCGCAGGAATATGGCGCCATCTTCGCCGATCTCATCGAGAACGTTCCCGGCGCCGACAAGGTCGTCTTCTCCGCGCACTGCCACAATGATCTCGGCCTCGCGGTGGCGAATTCCATCGCTGCGGTCATGGCGGGCGCGCGCCAGATCGAATGCGCGATCAACGGCATGGGCGAGCGCGCGGGCAATGCCGCGCTCGAAGAAGTGGCGATGGCGCTCAAGGTGCGCGGGGACGCGCTGCCGTTCACGACGCAAATCGATTCCACGCGCCTCATGCGCGCGAGCCAGATGGTGTCGCGCATCACGGGCTTCCCCGTGCAGTACAACAAGGCCATCGTCGGCAAGAACGCGTTCTCCCACGAAAGCGGCATCCACCAGGACGGCATGCTGAAGAATGCGCAGACCTACGAGATCATGGCGCCGGAAGATGTCGGGCAGGGCGGCACGTCGCTCGTACTCGGCAAGCTCTCGGGCCGGGCGGCGTTCAAGGACAAGCTGCGCGATCTCGGCTACGAACTCGGCGCCAATGAATTTCAGGACGCCTTCTCGCGCTTCAAGGAATTGGCCGACCGCAAGCGCCACGTCTATGACGACGACATCATCGCACTGGTCGACGACCAGATCGCCCACAGCCACGACGCCTACCAGATCAAGCGCCTGCGCGTGGTCGCCGGCACCGATGGTCCGCAGACCGCCGAACTCGACATCGAGATCGACGGCGAGACCAAGTGGACGACCGCGCGCGGCAACGGCCCGGTGGATGCGATCTTCGGCGCCATCCGCGCGCTGATCCCGCATGAAGCGAAGCTCGATCTCTATCAGGTCCACGCCGTCACCGAAGGCACGGACGCCCAGGCGGAAGTGAGCGTGCGCCTGATCGAGAACGGCCGCGTCGGCGTCGCGCGCGCGGCGGATGCGGATACGCTCGTGGCGAGTGCGAAGGCGTATGTCGCCGCGTTGAACCGCCTCGCGGCGAAACGCCAGCGCGGGCCGGACGCGCAGGAAAGCGCGGCTTAGGCTGATCTTTCCCTTCTCCCTCTATCGAGACCTCTGCGAAAGTCGCTCGCCGCTCGTCCCCGGCGAAGGCCGGGGACCATTCCCCTTCGGCCAGATTCCGTCACAGGCTTGAACTCCGGCGGAAAATGGTCCCCGGCCTTCGCCGGGGACGAGCGTTGCGGCGGGAGATCGATTCTTGTGTGTCCCGATCGCGGCGTTTCGCAGAGGTCTCCGTGCGGGGGAGAAGGGCGGTCGCCAGAAGATGCGGGGATCTAGCCGCCACATTGCGGGGAATTACGCGCCGCAATCCGACCGGGTTGCGGGCTCCCCTATGATCCTCCCCATGAATGCGTTTCACCTCCCGCCAGAAACGGCAGCATCGATCAAAGCCCTGCAGACGGACCTCCGCCTGTGGGTGCTGACGCTCGTCTGCTGGCTGGCGGAGCGCGTGCCGCAACGCTGGCTGCGATTGCTGTTGCAGCAGTGCATCCGCGATGTGCGGCAAGACGTGAAGCTGTTGATCTTCGCGAAGACGCTCATGCGCGTGCGGCGGCGTGAAAGCGCAAGCCTTCATCCCTTCGCACAACCCGCCGCCATCTCTGCGCCGCCGGGCTTTGAGCTGCGACGACGCACGACGAAAACGCTCAAGCTCGTCACGCGCGGCATTCGCCTGCGCACGCTGCGCGATATCCGTCATGTGATCGAACGTATCGACTCTGTGGTCACGCGCGTGCTGCGCAGACTGCCGATGACGGTGCTGACCCACAAACTCGTCGCGGTGCGGATTCCGGGCTGCGTGTTTGCTTCCTGCACGCCCGCGCCCGCCGCCGAAGCCGCAGACACGTCATGACTTGCAACACAGGAGCGCGGGCCCGTGGCCTGCAACTTTTGGAACGATAAGCGCGAGATTCTTCGGAGTCTGGCGTCACGAAGCGTGGGCGGACCGCAATTGGATCAAGGGGTCCACGCTCCAGCCTTCCGCGTTCTCCGCCCCATCGGCGCGATACCAGAAGCCAAAGCCCGCAAATCACGGCAGAACGCTTCGCAACGAAAGCAATCCGGCCGTGCCTGTCAGTCTGATCTGGATCCCCATCGTCGTCTTCGGCGCCGCCTTCCAGACGGCGCGCAACGCGCTGCAGCGGGCCCTTGTGGAGACGGCGGGACCGTGGGGCGCCACGCTCGTACGCTTTCTGTTCGGTCTGCCGTTCGCGTTTGCGTGGTGGGCTGCAGCCGCGCTGATCTGGGGCGTGCCGTCGTCGACGGAATTCCGCTTCATGCCGTTCGTGATCGCCTGTCTCGTCGGCGCGCTCGCACAGGTCATCGCCACCGCCGCGCTGCTGCAGTCCATGCGCAAGTCGAATTTCGCGCTCGGCTCCTTCTTCTCGCAGTCGACGCTGCCGCTGACCGCCATCGGCGGCTTGTTCGTCGGCGACCTTCTCAGCTGGCCGGCGGCGCTGGGCGTGGCCATCGCCACCCTCGGCCTTGCGGTCGTCTCGTGGCCGAAGCGCATCGAGGGCGGCCTGCGCAACTGGAGCGCGGCGCGCTACGGCGTGCTGTCGGGCGCCATGTTCGCCATTTCCGGCAACGCCTTTCGCGAAGGCGCGCATGCGGTGTCGATGGAGAGTCCCTTCTACGCGGCGGCGGTCGCCGTCGCGATCGTGCAACTCATGCAGTCGGCGGGGCTCATCGCCTGGCTCGTCGCAACCGATCGCCCGGCGCTGCGCACGGCGTTGTCGACGTGGCGTGTATCGCTTGGCGCCGGATTCTGCGGCTGGGCGGCGTCCGCGTGCGCGTTCACTGCACTGGCCTTCGCGCCGGCGGCGATGGTGCGGGTGGTGGCGGTCGTGGATATGCCGATGGCGGCTCTCGCGGGGCGGGGGCTTTTCCTCGAACGCCTCACGGCGCGCCAGATAGGCGGCGCGGTGCTGATCGCGTGCGGCGTCATCGCCACCGCGCTCGGTTCACTTTAGCCCGCGCACCCGCTAGAAACCGCGCCCTTATGGCCAACCTATCCCTCTCCCGCGTCTTGCAGGTCCTCGATCGTTTCGATGCGGTCGAGGCGCGCCTCGGCGCCACCATGGATTCCGCCGAGATCGTGAAGCTCTCCAAGGAGCGCGCCGAACTCGAACCCGTCGCCGCCGTGATGCGCACGCTGATCGACGCACGCAAGGAAGAAGAGGATCTCGAGGCCCTCGCCGCCGATCCCGAAATGGGCGCGATGGCGAAGGAAGAACTCGTGGCGCTCCGCGCGCGCCTGCCCGAACTCGAACGCGCTGCGCAATTGATGCTGCTGCCGAAGGACGAAGCGGAAAAGGCGTCCGCCATTCTCGAAATCCGCGCCGGCACTGGCGGGGAGGAGGCGGCGCTCTTCGCGGGCGATCTCTTCAAGATGTACTCGAAGTACGCGGCGTCCCGTGGCTGGAAGGTCGAGATCGAGGACATGAGCGAAAGCGATCTCGGCGGCTACCGCGAGATCGTGGCGAGCGTCACGGGCGAGGGCGTGTTCGGGCGCCTGCGCTTCGAAAGCGGCGTGCACCGCGTCCAGCGCGTCCCGGAAACGGAAACGCAGGGTCGCGTGCACACCAGCGCGGCGACGGTGGCGGTGCTGCCGGAAGTCGAGCACGTCGATATCGAGATCAAGGACGCCGACATTCGCATCGACACGTTCCGCTCCTCCGGCGCGGGCGGCCAGCACGTCAACAAGACGGACTCCGCCGTGCGCATCACGCACCTGCCCACGGGCATCGTCGTGACCTCGAGCGAGAAGTCCCAGCACCAGAACCGCGCCAGGGCCATGAAAGTCCTGCAGGCGCGCCTCTATGACCAGCAGCGCGAGAAACTCGACCGCGAGCGCGCCTCGGACCGCGCCGCCCAGGTGGGCTCCGGCGATCGCAGCGAACGCATCCGCACCTATAACTTCCCCCAGGGCCGCGTGACCGATCACCGGATCAACCTCACGCTCTACAACCTGCCCGAGATCATGGCCGGGCCGGCGCTCGACGAGGTGATCGAGGCGCTCCTCGCCGAAGACCAGGCCAAGAAGCTCGCCGCGCTCGACGCCGGCGGCTGAATTCGGCCTTCGCATCTGCGGAAAATTCGAACCTGCACTATGGCGGCCAATTCGATGGACCGTCCGTCATAGTGCATTCGCGCAATACTTTTCCATTAATTTCAAAACCCGCTATGCAGCGCCGAAAATTTTGGCCATGGTTCCCGCAGCGGAAGACGAACGATCCACCGGGTCGGCGCGCTGCGGGAGGAAGCAAACATGCGCAAGAACGCGAACGGGAAGGGTGTGTCCTGGCTGGCATTGGCTGCCGCGGTCGGGATCGGGGGCTATGTCGACAATGCGGAGGCACAGAGCGCCCCGCAGGCCCGGGAAACAGACGAAATCGTCGTCACCGGCTCGCTGATCCGGGGCACGGCGGAAACGGCGGCGCTGCCCGTCGACGTCATCACCGAGCAGGATCTGCGCGATCAGGGGTCGCCGACCACGCTCGAACTCATCAAGTCGCTGCCGGCGAGTCAGGGCGTCCTTGGCGACACCAACCAGTTCGACAGCCGCGCGCAGGGCTCCGAAGGCTCGGGTTCGGTGAACCTGCGCGGCCTCGGTCCGCAACGCACGCTCGTCCTGCTGAACGGCCGGCGGATGGTCATCAACCCGTTCGCCCTCGCGGGCGCGGGCGCAGTCGACACGAACATGATTCCGTCCGCCGCCATCGGACGGGTGGAAGTGCTCAAGGACGGCGCGGCCGCAACCTACGGCTCTGACGCCATCGGCGGCGTGGTCAACTTCATCACGCGCAAGAATTTCAGCGGTTTCGAAGTCGGCGGCAACTACAAGTACGTGGACGGATCTGACGGCGACTACGCGGTCAATGCGGCGTATGGCTGGCAGGGGTCAAACGCCGATTTCCTCGTCACGCTCGGCGTGCAGCACCGTTCGGAACTCGGCGTGCTTGAGCGCTCGTTCGCCACGCAATCCTATCTGTCGAGCCCGCAGGGCGGCTATTCAGCGGCAGGCATGCCGGCGAGCTTCATCCCGTTGGGTCTCAGCTCCAACCGTGCGCGCGATCCCGGTTGCGGCGCCGTGGGCGGAACGCCCGGCCTGACCGGCGCGCCGCCTAGTGTCACGCCGGTCTGCTACTGGAACTACACGCAGTTCGACAACCTCACCGAGCTTGAGGACCGGTATCAGATCTACTCCGAGCTCAACATAGACATTTCGGAGAAGACGAAACTGCACGTGGAAGGCCTCTACGGCTACACGTCGGTGCCTGAGTGGAAGACGTCGCCGTCCTACGCGCTGCTGCAGGGGCCGACGGCGCTGACCAATCCGGTTTCGCCGGGCAACTACTTCGTGCCTGGTCCGACTGCGCTGTTCGCCGGCTCCGTCGCCAACCCGGGCCTCGTGAACTTCATCGCCGCCAATCCCGGCGGCGTTCCGGGCGTGGTCTCCGCCACCGGCGCGGCCAGCACCATCCCGATCGCGGCGTTCAACCCGGGCGCGCTCTTCATCGCCGGCCGTCCATATGCGCTCGGCGGCAACCCGCTCTTCAATTTCGGCGCGTCCGAAGGGGAGCGCGAATACACGGCCATGCGTCTGTCGGCGTCGCTGACCAGCGAATTCGACAACGGCATCGGTTGGGACCTCGCTGCGACCTACATGGAAGAAGAGGCCTTCCGCACGGGTCGCGACACCGTCGTGAACCGCTTCCAGCGCGCGCTGCGCGGTCTCGGCGGCCCGGCTTGCCCGACCACCGGCGGCACGCCGGGCGTCGGCGGCTGCTTGTGGTTCAACCCCTTCGCGTCAGGCGTGCCGGGCAACGCCATCACCGGCGTCGCCAATCCCGGCTACCTGCCGGCGCTGGCGAGCAACAACAACCGCGATCTCATCAACTGGTTCTTCCCGGAGCAGTGGAACCGCTCCACGGCGAAGCTCTTCGTCGCCGATCTCGTCTTCAACGGCGGGACGGGCATCGAACTGCCGGGCGGCGAAATCGCCTGGGCCCTCGGCACGCAGTACCGGCACAACAACTTCAAGGTGCGGCTGAGCGACATCAACAACCTGCGTCTCAACCCGTGCATCGACTCGCCTGATTTCGGTGTGATGAACTGCGCGATCCCGACCGGCGCCACCGGCTTCCTCGGCGGCGGCTACGAGTCGGATCTGACCAACAGCCAGACCGCCTTCTTCGGCGAATTGCGGGTGCCCGTCACGTCGGCGTTCGAAATGCAGATCGCGGCGCGATATGAAGACTACGGCGGCCAGGTCGGCTCGACTTTCGATCCGAAAATCTCGGCGCGCTGGCAGATCTTCGATGCGCTCGCCCTGCGCGCATCTGCCGGCTCCACTTTCCGCGGTCCAGCGCAGACGGCACTCGCACCCGGCAGCGTGACCAGCCTGCAGGACGTGCTCGGCACCTTCCCGGCGGTCGACATCTTCGGCAATCCCGGCCTCAAGCCGGAAACGGCCAACACCTACAATGTCGGCCTGATCGTCGAGACGGGCGGCTTCACGGGCACCTTCGACCTGTGGCAGTTCGATTTCGAAAATCCCATCATCAGCGAACCGCTTGGCGGCATGGTCGCGACCATGTTCCCCAACGGCGTCGGCGTGCCGAACAACTGCGGCAATCCCGCCTTCGCGGCGCTGCAGGCGCGGTTCACCTTCAACTCCTTCGGCTGCGGCGGCGCCAACGTCATCCGCGTCGCGACGAATTCGGTGAACGGTCCAGCGGTGAAGAATTCCGGCCTCGACGTTTCGCTCCAGTATGACTGGAACGACATCGGCGGGCTCGACTTCACGATCGGCGGCGCGGCCTCCTACATCCTCGAATACACGGTGGACGCGACCACCGTCGCGGGGGTCGTGGTGTCGCGCGCGTTCAATGCCGTCGACAAGCTCAACTACCAGACGCAGGTCGTTCCGATCCCGCGCTGGAAGGGCAACGCGTTCATGCAGTTCGCGACCGAGCGTCAGAACCTGCGTCTGGGCGTCACTTACATCGACGACTACGTCGACCAACGCACCGCGCCGTACATCGCCACGCTGGCCACCAACAACACGGTGATTTCCGCCGGCAAGACGATCGACGCCTTCGTGACGTTCGATGCGGTGTACCGGATGAACCTCACCGAAGGCCTGTCGTTCACCATCGCCGGCGAGAACCTCGCTGACGAGGACCCGCCGTTCGCGCGTCTCGACCTGAACTACGACCCCTTCACCGCCGACCCCATCGGTCGGACCATCAAGGTCGGTCTGAACTATCGCTTCGGCGGCTGATCGCCTCCGCAGCACCCTACGGAAAAACCTGCGAGGCCCCTCCTGATGGAGGGGCCTCTTTCTTTTCCGTCGGAAGCCGGGGGAGACTTGCTCAGCGCGAGGGCGGCAGGGCGCGGCGTGTCTCGGCGTCGATCTTCGCACGCGCTTCGACGATGGCGGCTTCGGTCGTGATCTCGCCGCTGTTGATGCGATCGGCGAGACCCATGAGGACGGGGCCGGTGACGGCGCCGTTCTGCGCTTCCTCTTCGATCGTCACCCCGCGTCCGCGCGCAATGGCGGCGTCCCACGCGCCGCGCACGGCAGCCCAGTAGTCCTTCGTCTTCGACCAGTAGCTGTCGGCGGCGGCGACATCGTAGGCATCGTACTTCGTGTAGGTGTTCACGCCGTCCTCGTGCACAAACGTGGAGATGGCGCCGTTCACGAGTCCGAGCTTTGCATTGTCCTGCTCATGCACCCAGCCGGCCGGCGTGATCGCTTGGCGATTGATGGCGCTGTAGCGGTCGTAGGCGGGATTGCGGATCGCATCGCGACGCGCGAGCGGGCGCATGGTGACCTCGCTTGTCCAGACAGCGGCGCCCGTGTCGTACGACCAGCGGCCGACGCCGCCATAGCGCGGGGAGTCTTCCGTCTGCCAGACCGTCTGCGCCCACGCGCCTTGACGTTCGCCCCGGGACACCGGCGTCAACGTCCAGCGGTTGCGCGACGTGTAGGTCAGCACTTGCGTTGGCTCGTACGTCCAATCCTGGCGCCAGTGCTTGATGACGTGCGTCTTGCCCTCGTGCGTCACCACAAGCAGGTGCTGCAGTGAAATGAAGCGTCCGGTATCGGCGATAACGCGCACCACTTCATGCCCGCCGCTCAGCTTCGGCTCCAGCGGCGTGTAGTCGGCGCGGAACGCCGTCGTCTCGCGGAAATCGAACCGGACCTTGTAGTCGCCGGCCATCGCGAGGATCGACTGTCGATCCTGCGCATAGCTCGAAGGTTGCGCCGCGACGCCCGCAGGAAGCGCGATGGCGAGCGCCGCGGCGATGAGACCGGCCGCGACGGCGCCGCGACGGGTCATCATTGGTGAAAGGGACTGCATGTGCTCCTCCTTGGGTTCGTGCGCTTCCGGGGCACGTCGGTTGAAATCAGTAGCGGACGGTCAGCGAGGCGCTGACATTGCGGCCGGGCTGCGTGTAGGCGTCGATGACGGTCGATGTCGGCGACAGCCCGCGCACGTCGCTCCACCACGCGTAGTCCTCGTCGAGCATGTTGAAGACGCCGATCCGCAGCGTCGCGAAATCGACGGGCGACCAGTATGCGGTGAGATCGACAAGACCGAACGCCGGCGGCCGGTACGATCCGCCCGCTTCGCTGAACTTCTTCCGGTCTGAGTGCGTGTAGCTCAGCTGCCCGCCGAAGCGCCCGCCCGGATCGCGATAGCCGAGCCCGCCGACCACCTTCACCGGATCGATGCTGAGCAGGGGCGATTCCACGCCGAGACGGCGCTGGTCGCCGTGCGCCGTCGAAATCGCGAAATTGAAGGTCACGCCGTTCGTCCACAGCATCTGCACGCGCGCTTCCGCGCCGGTGATGTCGACTTCGCCGAGATTGACGAACTGGTAGATCGCCGGATCGAGCGCGGTGAAGGAGCCGGACACCAGCACCTGCTCGATGAAGTCGTCATATTTTCCGGTGAACGCAGCGGCGCTCGCCGTCAGCGCTCCGCCGAGCACGGATACATTGCGCATGCGCGCGCCGGCCTCAAACGTCGTGCTGGTTTCGGGCCGCAAATTCGGATTGGGCAGGGCGGTGTAGAACTGTACGGGGTTCGCGAAGCCGTTGTTCACCTGCGATGGCGAGGGCGCCTTGAATCCTTCAGCGTAGTTCGCAAAGAAGCCGAACTGTTCGCTCGCCCAGAATACAAGGCCGAGCTTCGCCGATACATGATCGTCGTCCTGTGGCGCAAGCTGGCCCACATAGAGCGCATCGCGCTCGGGCTCGAGCTTGTAGGAATCGTAGCGCACCGCCGGCACGACATCGAGCCGGTCATCGAAGAGCGTGATCGTGTCCTGCACGAAGACGCCGGCGAGCGTATAGTCCGTGTTCGGGAACGAGCGGGTGGGATAGACTTCGCCGACGGGAGGGAACGTGCCGGTGCGCAGTCCTTCCTGACGCGTCACGGAGTAGTCGCCGCCGTAAACGAAGGCATGCGTCGCGCCCGCCCACCCGAAGCGGCTCTCCGCCTGCGCGCTCAGCCCGCGCACTTCATTGTCGAACGTGTTGTCGCGGATGCGGTCCGCGAGGATCGTACGCTCTTCGGCGGAATACTGCCGCGTGGCGGAGGTCTGCTGGTAGATCGTCGCCTGTGCTTCATCGATGAAGCCGTCGCCGCGATAGCGGTAGTCGAGGCTGAATCGATCGCGCTCCGTTTCGTCAAGCGCGAGCAAGCCTGCCGTGGAGGCGGAGACCGCGCTCAGGACATTGGAGTCAACGTTCCTGTCCACATGGTCCCAGGTGAAGCGCACGCGGTGCGCCGCCGAGGGCGTGAAAACGAGTTTGCCGAGGAAAGCATTCGAAACAACATCCTGCGGGACCGGCGTCGTCCGCGCGGCGCTGGCGGTGTTGTTGACGCCCTGGTTGTCAAGTTCATGACCGTCGCGGCGCGTGTACGCGAGAAGGGCGGAGAACGCGCCGGCGCGGACGGCGCCCGAAATGCCTTCGCTGAGGCTCTCGTCCGCCGAAGCGTAGCCGACCCGCGCACGCGAGCCGAACTGCCGGTCGTCCTTCAGGAAGTCCTCCGGATCCTTCGTGATAAAGCTGACGGCGCCCGCGAGCCCGTCGCTGCCGTAGAGCGCCGACGCGGGCCCCCGCAGGATTTCGACAGATTTCAGGAGATCGAGATCGGCGTAATCGCCGCGACCAACGGACTGCGCGCCGAAGTAGAAGGCGTCCGGCGCGCGGATGCCGTCCACCTGGATCAGCACGCGATTGCCCTCGAGGCCGCGAATATTGAAGCCGCTCGCGCCGTCACGCCCCGTCGTGCTGAGCGCGGCGGAAAACCGCGCCGGGCTCTGGCGGACTGACACGCCCGGCTCGAAGCGCACGAGGTCCTTGATGTCGTCGGCCAGCTGGTCGGCGATGTCTTCGTCGGTGAGGACGGTGACGGTCGCCGGCACGTCCAGCGCCGCGCGCGCCGATTTCGTCGCCGTCACCGTGATCGGATCGGCCGCTGCGTCATCCGCCGCCGCCGCGCCAGAGTGCAGGGCGAGTCCGAGCGCTGTCAGGCTCGCCGCCATCCCCAATCGTCGCATGACTTCTAGCCCTCAACGTGATCGTTGGAGGGGCTTTATTGCGATTAACTCGCAAATGCAAGGTTAATGCGAGTCAATCGCAATTCCGTTGGGTGCGGGCCCTTGCATCTAGTTGAACACGGGGAAGAAGTGGCCGCCTGCGTGGAGCAGAAGCCCCACGAGACCGCCGATGATCGTGCCGTTGAGCCGGATGAACTGCAGGTCGCGGCCCACATTCTGTTCGAGCTTTTGCACCACGGTGTCGGCGTCCCACGCTCGGATCGTCTCCGAGACCAGCCGCGACACGTCCGCGCCGTGACGGTCCGCGAGTTCGACGACGAGGGCGCGCAGGCGCTCGTTCAGCGCTTCGCGCACGGCGGCGTCTTCGGTCAGCCCCTTGCCGACACGCTGAAGGCCCTCGACCGCCCACGCGCGCAGCTGCGAATCCTCGCGCGCGAGATCGGCGCGGAGGGCTGCCTTCACATGCGACCACGCCGCGTCGAGCGCCTCCGACACCGCCGGATGCGAAAGCACGTCCTGCGTCATCGCGCTGATGCGCGCATGCATCGCCGGATCGTTCTTCAGCTCATCGGCGAAGCGCGAAAGGATTTCAGTGACGCGCTTGCGCAGGGGATGATGCGGATCGCGCGCGGTTTCGGCGATGAGGTCTTCCATCGCGCCGATCATGGCGTCGGAGGCTTGCGCATCCACCGACAGCATGCGCCAGAGCCATCCCGTGCGATTGCGCACGCGCGCGCGGATCGGCTCCTGGTTTTCTTCCAGCCATTTCCAGCCTTCCGCGAGCGCGGCGTCGAGCAGCATCTGGTGTTTTCCCTGCGCCGCCAGCGCTTCCAGCATGTTGCCGAAAGCAGGCGCGATCTGCTGCGAGGCGAGCGGACTCGACGCCTGCTTGCGCAGGAACGCGGCGACGGTCTCGTCGTCGAGTGTGTCGAGGATGGCGGGTACGGCGCCGACGACGCCATCGGCGATCCTGGTGACCTGATCGGGATCGGAAAGCCACTTGCCGAGGGCGAGCGCCATGTCCTGCTTGGCGACGCGTTCGTGCACGAGCGAAGGCGCGAGGAAGTTCTCCGCGATGAACGCGCCCAGCGCGTCGGCGATGCGGCCCTGGCTTTTCGGGATGACGGCTGTGTGGGGGATCGGCAGGCCGAACGGGCGGCGGAAAATCGCGGTCACGGCAAACCAGTCCGCCAGCCCGCCGACCATCGCCGCTTCCGCGAACGCGCGCACATAGCCCCAGCTCATCTGGTCGCCGCCGAAGAGGTGCGCGACGATGTAAAGCAGCGTCATCGCCACCAGCAGGCCGGTGGCAGCGCGGCGCATGCGCACGAGAGATGGCGGATCCGGCGCCCGCGGCACGAGCGCAAGGTCGGGTGTGGTCAAACTCATGGGGCCTCCGGCGGCGACGGGCCGCATTCGGTCTTCAACGCGCGGGCCTAGAGCTAGGCGCCATAGCCCTTATATGGGCGCGATGACGCACACGCTTGTCTCCGCCTGGACGAAAGCCCGCCGCACCCTCGAGGCCGCCGGCGTGGAACTGCCCGTTTTCGATGCGCGCCTGCTTCTGGAAGCCGCGACCGGCGTCGCGCGTCTCGACATCCTCACCGATCCGCACCGGCCGATCGCCGAAGACGCCGCCGCGCGTCTCGACGCCCTCGTCGCCCGCCGTGCGGCGCGGGAGCCGGTCGCCTACATTCTCGGGAAGAAGGCCTTCTACGCCATCGACTTCGCCGTAGGCCCCGCAGTCCTCACGCCGCGTCCGGATACCGAGATGGTCGTGGAAGCCGCACTTGCGGCGCTGCCGGTAGATGCGCCCGCGCGCGTGCTGGATCTGGGGGTCGGCTCCGGTGCGATCCTCCTGTCGATCCTTTCTGCGCGGCCGTTGGCCAGCGGGATCGGCGTCGATGCAAGCCCGGAGGCGCTTGTATTCGCGGAGTCGAACGCTGCCGCGCTGGGGCTCACGCCGCGCGTGGTGATGCACCACGGGGACTGGGGGGCGGGCGTCGAGGGGCCGTTCGATCTCATCGTCTCCAACCCGCCCTATATCCCCACCGGCGACATCCCCGGCCTCGCGCCCGAAGTCTCGGTGCACGAGCCCCGGCTGGCGCTGGACGGCGGTGCGGACGGGCTCGCGGCCTATCGCCGGCTCTGGCCGGACGTGGCGCGGCTTCTGAAGCCCGGCGGGCGGTTCTGCGTCGAGATCGGGATCGGGCAGGGGCCCGACGTTTCGGCCCTTGCCCGGGCCGCCGGCCTTGAGGTGGAGGCGATCAAGCCGGACCTGGCGGGCATCGCTCGGGTGGTCCTTGGGCGGCGGCCGCCGGCGGTTGCGGCGGGCTGAAGCCGACCCTCCTGAAAAAGGGGTTGGCGCGGGGCGCGCTGGCGGGTATCTTTGCCTATCGGCGGAATCGCCCGGAAGCCTTTCTGGACCCATGAAGGGTCCCCCGTCAGGGATGAGGCGGTCGGCGTCACGCCAGCTGCTCCAACGGCAAAGGTCATGTCCCGCGCGGTGTGCGTCAGTCGCGGGATTTCGTCCCGGCGCAGAACCGCCTCGGACGCCAGCCGAACGAACCCCGGCCCGGCCGGCCGGAACAACTGTCTTCGTGGACGATTGATCGAAGAGCTTTAGCGCAAGCGACCTGACGCAAGTCTCCCAAACCCAACGACCATCGCCGGTCGCCCGTGGACGGGCGCGCGGCGCAACATGAGCAGGAACCCGATGGGCCCCCACAACCACATGAAGCATCAGCAGCGCCAACGCGGTCGCGGTCGCAAGCCGGGCGGCGGCGGCAATCACGGCGGCGGTCACTCGGGCAATCGCAATTTCGAGTCGAACGGGCCGGACATGAAGGTCCGGGGCTCGGCCTCCACGATCTACGAGAAGTATCTGCAGCTTGCGCGCGATGCGAACTCGTCCGGCGATCGCGTGATGGCGGAAAGCTATCTCCAGCACGCCGAGCACTATTACCGCGTCCTGCGCGCCAGCCAGCCGGCGCACCAGCCGGTCGCTGTCGAGCATCGCTACGAGCGGTTCGGCCACGATCCCGATCTCGACGACGACGAGACGGCCGAAGAAGTTGAAGCCGGCGCCGAGCAACAGCCCCGCGAAGGCGGCGAGCAGCCTGAAGGTGAGGTCGGACGCCAGCAGCATGCCTATCGCGACGATCGCGGACACCGCGGCGACGGCCGCAATGACGGCCCGCGCGAACCCCGCGCCGAAGGCGACGACGAATTCCGCCGCGGTCGCCGCAATCGCCGCAACCGCTTCCGTCCTGACGGCGAGCGCGGCCCCCGCGCTGACAGCGAAGGCGGCGAGGGGTATGAAGCGCGCGAGCCCCGAGAGCCGCGCGAACCGCGTGAGGATGTCGCCCGCGAACCGCGCGAAGCCCGCGAGCCGCGTGAACCCCGCGCCGAAGGCGACGAGCGTCCGCCGCGCCGTGAGCGCGCGCCGCGCCGCGAACAGGGCGAGGCGCCCGAAGGTTTTGCTGACAGTCCGAAACCGGCTTTTCTCGCCGGCGATTGATGCAGGCCACGCCAATTAGCCACACGCCTCTTGTGTGATATTGGCGCCACACCTACCTCCGCTGTGCTTCGGGCGTTCAGCCTGAAAATCTGATCGGAGGGGTCGCATGGATCTCGACAAGTTCACGGACCGCGCGAAGGGATTCGTGCAGGCTGCGCAAACGATCGCGTTGCGCGAAGGACATCAACAGCTCGAACCGCAGCACCTGTTGAAGGCGCTGCTCGACGATCGCGAGGGCTTGGCGGCGGGTCTCATCCGTACCGCCGGCGGCGATCCCGTGCGCGCGCTCAACGAGGCGACGAACGCCGTCAACGCACTGCCGAAAGTGCAGGGCGGCGGCGACAAGCTCTATATGGGCTCAGCCCTCGCCCGCGCCCTCGACGCTGCGGAGCAGGCCGCGACGAAGGCCGGCGACAGCTATGTCACCGCGGAGCGTCTCCTGTTTGCGCTCGCGCTCGGAAACGACAAGGCGGGCGAGGCGCTGAAGAAGGCCGGCGTCACGCCGCAATCCATCGAGAACGCGATCCAGCAGCTGCGGGGCGGCCGCACGGCGCAATCGGCGAGCGCGGAAGACAACTACGAAGCGCTGAAGAAATATGCCCGCGATCTCACCGAGGACGCACGCAAGGGCAAGCTCGATCCGGTGATCGGACGCGACGAGGAAATCCGCCGCACGATCCAGGTGCTGTCGCGCCGCACCAAGAACAATCCCGTCCTCATCGGCGAGCCCGGCGTCGGCAAGACAGCCATCGCCGAAGGCCTTGCGCTGCGCATCGTCAACGGCGACGTGCCGGAAAGCCTGAAGAACAAGAAGCTGCTCGCGCTCGACATGGGCGCGCTGATCGCCGGCGCGAAATATCGCGGCGAGTTCGAGGAACGGCTGAAGGCGGTGCTGACGGAGGTCACGTCCGCCGAGGGCCAGATCGTCCTCTTCATCGACGAGATGCACACGCTTGTGGGCGCCGGGAAGTCCGAAGGCGCGATGGATGCGTCGAACCTCTTGAAGCCCGCACTCGCGCGTGGCGAACTGCACTGCGTCGGCGCGACCACGCTCGACGAGTACCGAAAGCATGTGGAGAAGGATGCCGCGCTCGCCCGGCGCTTCCAGCCCGTCTTCGTCGAAGAGCCGACGGTGGAGGACACGATCTCCATCCTGCGCGGCCTGAAGGAGAAATACGAGGTCCACCACGGCGTGCGGATTTCCGACGGCGCCATCGTCGCCGCAGCGCAGCTTTCCAACCGCTACATCACCGACCGCTTCCTGCCGGACAAGGCGATCGACCTCATGGACGAGGCGTCCTCGCGCCTGCGCATGCAGATCGATTCGAAGCCCGAGGAACTCGACGAGATCGACCGGCGGCTCATGCAGCTCAAGATCGAATCCGAAGCCCTCAAGAAGGAGAGCGATGCCGCGTCGAAGGACCGGCTCGGCAAGCTTGCGGAGGAGATCGGCAAGCTGGAATCGAAGTCCGCGGAAATCACCGCCGCGTGGAGCGCGGAGAAATCGAAGCTCGCCGGCGCGACGAAAGCGAAGGAAGAACTGGACCGCGCCCATGCCGAACTCGCCGACGCGCAGCGTCGCGGCGATTTCGCGAAGGCGGGAGAGATCAAGTACGGGCGCATTCCCGAACTCGAAAAGCAGATCGCCGCGTCTGAAGGCCAGGGCGGTGGGCTGATGAAGGAAGTCGTGGACGCGGAAGCCATCGCCGGCGTCGTCTCACGCTGGACGGGCGTGCCCGTCGAGAAAATGCTGGAAGGCGAAAAAGCCAAGCTGCTGGCGATGGAAGACGCGTTGCGCGGTCGCGTGATCGGGCAGGAAGAAGCGCTGCGGGCGGTGTCCGATGCGGTGCGTCGTGCGCGTGCGGGCCTGCAGGATCCCAACCGGCCCATCGGCTCCTTCATGTTCCTCGGGCCGACGGGCGTCGGCAAGACGGAGCTGACGAAAGCACTCGCGGGCTTCCTCTTCGACGACGACAGCGCAATGACGCGCATCGACATGAGCGAGTACATGGAGAAGCACTCCGTCTCGCGTCTGATCGGCGCGCCTCCGGGCTATGTCGGCTACGAGGAGGGCGGCGCGCTCACCGAGGCCGTGCGGCGTCGCCCGTATCAGGTCGTGCTCTTCGACGAGATCGAGAAGGCGCACCCGGACGTGTTCAACGTGCTCCTGCAGGTGCTTGACGACGGGCGCCTCACGGATGGTCAGGGCCGCACTGTCGACTTCAAGAACGTGATCCTCATCATGACGTCGAACTCCGGCGCGCAGTTCCTTGCCGAGCAGGCCGAAGGCGGCGACATCGAGGATGTTCGCGACCTCGTCATGGGCGAGATCCGTGCGCGCTTCCGGCCGGAATTCCTGAATCGCATCGACGAGATCATTCTCTTCCGTCGCCTGCAGAAGGCGCAGATGGGGCAGATCGTGTCGATCCAGCTCAAGCGTCTGGAAAAGCTCTTGGCCGATCGCGACATCACGCTCTATCTCGACGAACGCGCCCGCACGCGGCTTGCGCAACTCGGCTACGATCCCGCCTATGGCGCGCGTCCGCTGAAGCGCACCATCCAACGCGAAATCCAGGACCCGCTCGCGCGGCTCATTCTGGAAGGCCGTGTGCACGATGGAGAGACGGTGCGCGTCAGCCATGACGGCAACGACTTCCTCTTCAACGGCGCGACGCAGAAGAAGGCGGCGTAGTTGCTCCCTCTCCCGCGCCAGAGCGGGAGAGGGACACGCGAGCATCGCGAGCGAGGGTGAGGGCGCAGACTTTCAGGACAAGACTAGTTCTGCACCACCGCGCCCTCACCCTGATCGCTTGCGCGATCTTTCCCTCTCCCGCTCAGGCGCGGGAGACGGAGGTCGGTTCGCGCATCACGCCGCTCGCCATGACGGGGACGAGATAGCCGGCGAGGAGCGCGGTGTTCGAGACGGCGTTGAGAGAGAAACCCGTCGCGATCGAGATCGCACCGTCGATGATGTACCAGACGAAAATCCCCGCCGTGATCATCCGCCAGACCGGCGCCGCACGCTCGCCGAGCCGGTGCGCGGCGTCGATGACGGCGCCGAGGGTCAGCCCCCAGCCGAGCGTCACGGCGCCCATCAGGCCGACGCTGAAGCGCGCGGTCGCGTCGAAATCCGGGCGGCCCTGGCTGCCGAGGACATCGTAGAGCGTGCGTACGAGACCGTCCGTCGCGGGAAACGCGCCGCTTGCGAGCACGGCGCCGAACACGATCACCGCGCCGCACCAGATCTTCATCCATGATTGCCAGAACGGCGACATACGTCTCTCCCTTGCTTGAGCCAGGGAAGTTTCCGGCGCAACGCGCGGCAAACCAATTACGTCGCAGGTAATGCGAACGGTCGCGCGCTAGTCGCCGATCGGTGTTTGCGGGGCGGGCGCCGGGCGTGTTCGCTGTTCTTCCCACGCTGCAAAAAGGCACGCGGCGATGATGAGCGCGGCGCCCGCATAGACCTGAACGCGCGGGACTTCGTCGAAGAAGAGGAATCCGAACGCCGAAGCCCAGATCAGCGCCGTGAACTCGATCGGCGCCAGGCGCTGCGCTTCCGCGCGCGCATACGCCTTGATGAGCACATACCAGCCGAGCGCGCCGAGCGTGCCCATCACGAAGAACCAGCCGAGATCCTCGACCGGCGGCAGGGGCGAAAGCGCCACCGCCGGGCCGGCGACGATCGCCATCGGCAACAATGTCTGCATCAATCCCACCACCGGCGCGCCGTCGCGGTCCGCGCGTTGCCGCAGGAGCGCGACGGAAAATGCATACGTCACCGCCGCCGTCAGGGCCGCTGCGATGCCGGTGAGGCGTTCCGGCGATTGCTGTTCGATGGGTGCGCCGCTCGCCGCCACAAGGGCGCCGATAAATCCTACGATGCCGGCGCCGACGCTCGTCGCACGCGGCTTTTCGCCGAGCACGAGCCACGCCGCGAAAGGAATGAGCAGCGGCGCGAGAAAGCCGATCGTGATCGCTTCCACGAGTTCAAGCACGCCGAGCGCGTAGAAGAAGCAGAAGGCCGATGTCGCAATCAGGAAGCCGCGCACAGCGTGCGCGCGCACCATTTCGAGCGTGATCGCCGGTCGCCCCGCCGCGTTCCAGATAGCGCCTGCGGCGGCGGCGCCGAAGACGTACCGCCCGAACGCGATCGCCAGCGCGCTGTTCGTCGCCGACAGCTGCTTGATCACGGCGTCCATGACGCACAGGAGCGCGGTGCCGATGACGGCGAGCGCGACGGGGGACAGGCGCTGAAGCATCGGCGGCTTCTAGCGCGCCGGACGAGTCGGGCCAGAGGAGAAAATAAACGTAGACACGCTGCGCTTCTCCCGACTGCCCGATTTCCCACGCCCAACGGATCGGCGGTCGCACTCGCCGTCGGCGCGCCTTCGACGATCTCGCTTGGCAGAGTCTGGCAGGGATTGGCGCATCGCGGCGCTTCAGCGCTTGAAAGGGCTCCCGAAAACCGGCTGTAGCCGTCGCAATCCGGCGGGGTCTGACAGGTTCTGGCGCAGTTTGGCGCAGTTAGACGCTGTTTGCGGCGATCTGGCGCTTGGGGCGCATGGGAGGCTTGTCTTTTAGTATGGGGTGCTTGACATGCGCGGCGGAGGTTGTAAAAGAAACTTGTCTTTCAGTCATGGAGGCTTGTCCATGGGCCCTCTGCCCCTGTCGTCCACACCGCCGGCCGCCCGTCCGTCGCTCCTGCGCGCAGCGCTGACCGTCGGGGGCGTCTTCGCCCTGCTGTCGGCGACCGGGGCGCCGACGCCGAAGACACTGAAGCGTCTCGTCGACGCCGGGGCGTCTGCGGAAGCGGCGACCGTCGCACTGCACGTCGCACCGGTGTTGATCGCGGTGGTCGGACTGACGGCGGGCCTGCTCCTCGTGCGCGGGCGAGGCGGCGTCATGAAGAGCGCGGTGCTCGCCGTCGTCGGCGGAGTGATCGGCTTTCTCACGGCTTTCTGCCTCGAGCTCTTCGTGGGCGTCCTGCCGCTGCTGGAGATCGTTACCGGCCCGCTCCGTGAGGCCACCGTTGTCGACGTGGCGGCTTGGTCTCTCGCCACCCTGTCGCTCGTGTTCGGCTGCATGACGCTGGCGATCGCGCGCTTCGGTGCGCCGGCGATGCAGGCGATCAACTTCGAAGCGCTCGATCCGGAGTGTCTCGAAGTGCGCAAGGCGGATCGCAGCATGTTCCTGCAATCGGGTTATGGCATGATCGGCCAGGCCGTGTTTGTCGGCGCGCTCGCGGTGTTGCACCAGCTTTCGCCGGACGCATCGGGGGCATTGCGCGGGGGCGCCAGCGTCGTACTCGCGCTCGGCCTCATCGCCTTCACCGCAAGCTCGTGGATCCTGTGGCGCCGGATGGACGAACTCATGCGCCGCATGGTGGTGGAGTCCTACGCGTGGACAGGGCTCTTCGCGACCGTGGGGTTGATGGCATGGGCGACGATCGACGCGCTCACCGGCGCTACGGCGTTCAGCGCGTACGCCGGCATCGTGATCCTGCTCTTCCTGCAGACTTTCGTGACGATGTTCATCGCTGCAGGTTTCGGTGCGCCGGGCGGACGGAAGGAAGCGCAGTGATGCGAACTGTCCCGACGCCACCAAACGCCGCTCCGCTCATTCGCATCGCACGGGAACCGACGCAATGCACTTTCTTCCGGACTGCGAAATGAAGAACCGTCTCCGTGTCCTGCGCGCAGAGCGCGCCTGGAGCCAGGCCGATCTTGCCGAACATCTCGGCGTGTCGCGCCAGACCGTGAACGCCATCGAGGTGGAGAAGTACGATCCGTCTCTGCCGCTCGCCTTCAAGATCGCGCGTCTCTTCGCGTTGCCGATCGAGCAGGTCTTTTCCGACGATGACGACAGCGCCGCGAAGGCGGCGGAGTAGGGCCATGACGAAACTGACCGAAACCTCCGGAGCCGCCAAAAGCCGCCGCAAATTGAAGGTCTGGCAGTGGTATCTCATCGCCTGCCTCGTCGCTGGCGGCATCTACGGGTTCGTGAGTGAGATGGACTTCGCGCTCGTGAAGTCGCCCGTCACGATCCTGATTGTGGCAGCCGTTGTCGTGGTGTTCGCGATGGTCGTGAGCCTCATCTGGATGAACGAGATCGACGAACTGGCGCGGCAAGCGCACTACGAAGCCTGGTTCTGGGGCGGATCGACGGGACTTGGTTTCCTGCTCTTCCTCATGCTCGCGGCGCCCGCGCTTCCCGGTCTGATCGATTTTCAGGCGATCGAGGACATGATGGCGCCCTTCGCTGGCGAAGGCGGCGCGTTCCTCGGCGGCGTGATGGCGAGCATCCTGATCCTGACGCTCTGCTACGGCGCGTGGTGGATCTTCTTCTGGCTCCGCAAGCGATGAGCGTGATGGCTGAAACACGATTGAAACACGTCGCGATGCGCGTGCAACACGCCGTCACGCACCCGACACGGAACCTGTTCATCTTCGTTCATGTCGGGCTGCAGCAAACGGGATTGCGGGCCGGCGACGAGGGACAGCGGAGGCGGAAATGAGAGTGATTGCATTCGATGAAGCCGTCGCCGCGCGGGCGCCCACAATGCCGTTGAGCGAGAGTGAGAAGGCGATGCTCTTCGATCTCGCCATCGCTGCGGCGGGCCGCGAACCGTCACGGGCGGAAGCGTTCCAGGCGGCGCCGCTGATCGACGCCTTCGCGCGCGCCTACGTCGCCATCAGGGATCGCGAGGAAGGCCTCGTGTGAGCAAGTCGGCGTTGGACGCCGCAAGCAGGGGAAGACCGACATGATGAGAAAGCTATTGATCGCCGCTGCGGCGGGCGCGCTCGCGCTCGTCTCGGGATGCGCCACCGCGCAGCAAACGACGCCGAGCATCGCCGCGGCGCCGGAACCGGCGCTCTGGGTCGTGCGCGACGCAGACTCCAAGATCTATCTCTACGGCACGATACATCTGCGCAAAGCGGGTGCGAGCTGGGGCGGGCCGGCTGCAGAACGCGCTCTCGGAGAAGCGCAGGAGGTGTGGACCGAGATCGAGATGGATCCCGCGCGGGAAGGCGAGATGCAGGGGCTCGTCGTGAAGTACGGGATCGATACGGCGCGTCCGCTGTCGTCGAAAGTCTCGCCTGAGCGCTG
This sequence comes from Hyphomonadaceae bacterium, assembly GCA_016791445.1. GTDB lineage: Bacteria > Pseudomonadota > Alphaproteobacteria > Caulobacterales > Aquidulcibacteraceae > VFBF01. The sequence goes on from JAEUMP010000010.1 coordinate 88,092, forward strand.
GACCCAGATCCAGACTGCGGCCGCCGGGTTCGGCATGCCGACCGCCAACATCGAACCGATGAAGCCCTGGCTCGCGAGTCTGACCTTCTCGATCCTGCCGATGATGAAGGCCGGCTACGATCCGAACGCCGGCGTCGATCGCGCCATTGATCGTCTCTCCCGCGCCGGCGGCAAGACGATGCGTGCGTTCGAGACGGCCGAGCAGCAACTCCAGTTCTTCTCCACCTTCAGCGAAACTGCGCAGGTGCAGATGCTCTATCAGGCGCTCGACGACATCAACGAGGGCGCCGCGACGCTCGCCGCGCTGGAAGCCGCCTGGGAGAAGGGCGATGACCGTGCGCTCGCCAACGAGATGGTGGCCGAAATGCAGCGCGAATACCCCGAGCTGTATGATGTGCTGCTGAAGCGTCGCAATGCGGCGTGGACTGATACGCTCGTGAAGGAATTGCAGGGATCGGGTGTTGATTTCGTCGCCGTCGGCGCCGCGCACCTCGTGGGGCCTGACAGCGTGCAGGCGATGCTGCAGGCCCGCAACATTTCCGGCGTCACGATCGAGCGTGTCACGCGCGCGCCGTACTGAAACGAAGTCGTCCGCAACCAGGAAACTGCGCTCCGCCTCGCGGCGGGGCGCACTTTTTTTTCAGGCGCCCACTTGCAGCGCACTCTTCGGCGCCCGCGTGCGATCAAGCAGAAAGCCCAGCGCTGCGATGACGAGATATGCCGCGAGCGCGATCGGCGCGGCGCCCTTCAGCGTGTCTGCGGCTTCCTTCGGCCCGAGCTTGTCGTAAGCGTAGAGCGCGACGAAAAGAGCGATGAGCGCCCACGGCGCAATGCGCCCCGCAGCGCCGAGCGGCTTTGTTGCGCCGAGATAGATCGCGAAGCCGCCGAACAGGACGAGCGCTTCCGCGCCGATGCCGAGTGGGAGCGAATCCCACCAGCCAAGCCCGACTTTCTCGCCGTCGAACGTCAGCGGCAGGTCCGGCGCATGCACAAGCCAGTCGGTGATCCAGTGCGAGAAGACGCACGCGCCGATGAGCGCGGCCGCCTTCCAGCCGCCGCGCGGATCGAACACGCGATAGACAAGCATGCCGGCAAGCGACCAGATGAGGGCTGCTGGCAAGCTGTGCGTCCACGGCATGTGATCGAGACGGAGCGCCGACAGCCGCATGAAGCCGGGCTCGATGCGGCCGTACTCCACGCCCGTCATCACCAGTACGGCCCAGCCGATATCTACGGCCTGCACGGCGAGGAAGGCGGCGCCGAGCGAAGGCGGGCGCTTGCCGATCTTGGCCGCAAACGCCGGCCCGTAATGTCCCACGAACATCGTCGCCTCCCGCTGTCCGGCGCGATGCTGGCCCGCGCCGGTCCGGGCGTCCAGCCATCCGGTCTTGACCGGCTCGGGCGAACGCGGAGTATGCAGATGAGAATGAATCGCAAATAAGGAGCGATCCGTGCTTTTGCGCAGCCTAGGGGCCGGGACGACAGCAACGCTGCTTCACCTGGACGGTCAGGCCGACGGCTGGCTCGGCAGCTGGCTGGATGGCCTCGTCGATCTCGGCCTGGACGATGAAGGTGCAGGACCGAGGAACGCGGCGAGTGCGTCCGCGACGGCGGCGCGATCCTTCAGCGCGCATTCCCAGACCGTGACGCAGGACCAGCCTGCGGAAGAGAGCGCCTCGGTCGCGTCGATGTCGCGCGCGCGATTGCGGGCGATCTTGGCGCGCCAGTAGTCGGCGTTGGCCTTCGGCATGCGCGCGCCGCGCAGGCAGTCGTGGCCGTGCCAGAAACATCCGTGCACGAAGATCGCCTTGCGGCGGCCGCGCTGCACGATGTCCGGCCGTCCGGGCAGGTCGCGCGCGTCAAGCCGGTAGCGATGGCCGAGCGCGCGCACGATGGCGCGCACCTTCAGTTCCGGACCCGTGTCGCGCGCCTTGACCGCCCGCATGACGGCGGCGCGCTTTTCGGGGGCGAAGACGTCCGTCATCCCGCCTTGCGCAGCGCCGGCCTGATCCCGGCGAGCGGCTCGAGCAGATTCGCGGACAACCAGCGCACGACCGGCGCGGCGACTCCGTCGCCGACGAGATGCAATCCCTGCGACTGACTCGCCGGCAGAGGATAGTCGTCCGGCAGGCCCATGAGACGCGCCCCCTCGCGCGCTGTCAGCAAGCGCGAGCGCACTTGCGCGCCATCGACAAACAGCAACGTTTGCCGGCTCGACCCGCCGGTCGGCGTGCGCAGACAGCCCGCGACGCCGTCAAATCGAACTTCCGCGCGTTGGCGTTTCTCGCCTTTTTCGACGCGCACACGCTTGAAGAGCGCCCCGACCACAGGCGCGTTGCGCGCCTGTTCCGCAATGAGTTTTGCGCGTTGGAGCGGGCTCATCATCGCCACGAGTTCGCCCGTGTGCGCGTCGCTGTTCCACGCAACCGACGCATCGTCTTCCAGCAGATCGGCGAGACGCGTGTTGCGGAGCGGCGGCGTCGGCAGTCGCCACCAGATCCAGTGGCGGGCGACGTCCGCTGGAAGACGGTGAGCCGCCGCGCAGATCGCGTCGGTGTGGAAGGGCGTTGCGGCGGCCGGCGTTGTCAGCGCCGCGTCGGGCGTTCCGCGTGTGGCGACGACGAAGATGCGCGGACGCGACTGCGGCGTGAAGTGGATGGCGTCGATTTCCAGCGCGCCGAAGACATAGCCGCCCGCCGCAAGCGCTGCAGCGAGCGCCGCGAAATCGCGTCCGCCGTGCGACGTCAGGAGGCCGGTCACATTTTCCAGCACCAGAATGTTCGGCGCTCTGCCTTCAGCGACGAGGCCTTCCACCAACCGCCAGAACCCCCAGAACGCCCCTGACCTGGGGGCGTCGAGACCGCCGCGGGCGCCGGCGAGTGAGAGATCTTGGCAGGGAAAGGACGCCCACGCGAGCGTGGGCTTTCCGGGCAGGTCGGCCGTGGTCAACGCGCCTACGTCGCCGGCGCGCATCACGCCGTCATCCCATGCAGTCCGGTAGGCCTTTGCCTTGGCGGGGTCGAAATCGTTGGCGAATGTCACGCGCCATGCGTCGCCCAGGCCCAGGCGGGCCATGCCGCCGCCTGCGAAAAATTCGTACGCTGAGGCGTCGGAATCACGGTGCATGGGGGTATAATAGCCCTAATGGCCCCGTCGCGTCCGGCATGTCGCCCGGAAATGCGGGGAATGACGGAGGCAGGGGACATGCGTATCGGCCTGTGCAGGAGTCTGGCGGCGGCGGCGGCGCTCGCGCTCCTGGCCGCGTGCGGTCAGGGCGGTTCCGACTCGTCGTCCGGTCCCGGCGGCGAAGGCCCCTCCGGCCCCGCCATAACCGAGGAAGAGATCGCCGCGAAGGCCAAGGCCATGCTCGCTGCGCTCGGCGCGCCTGCCACGCCCGACGTGAAGGCGCAATATTCGGCTGAGTTCGAAGCCGCTGGTGCGGAGCCGGACTGGAGCGCCACGATCCTGGACAACTATGTCGTCTTCACTCGCCCCGGCCTCGACGAAGTTCAGACGACGGCCTCTCCGCGCGATGTTCGTGCGCAGGGATTTTACACTGAAGCGGGACCGCTCACGATCACCGTGCGCGCCGGGCAATGCACCTACGGCGAAAGCGGCGGCGAAGCCTACCCCTACAGCGTGACCATCCTCTACGAAGGCGTGTCCTATGATGGCTGCGCGCGGACTGCAGAGAACGCCACGCGCGCTACCAAGCGCTGGGCCGACGCGCTGTCGCAGTATCTCCCCGCGATCGACGCTTGCCTGCCGCGGGTGCAGGCCAAGCCCGGGCGCGTGACGATCGCGTATCCCGGTGAGGAAGGGCAGACGTCCGTCAGACTGCTCGAAGCGGACGGCGGCCGGCTGGAGTGTGTCGTCGGCGCCGACGGTGCGACCGTGGTTTCCGTCGAGCCGCTCTCTGACCGCAATGTCGTGGCCGGGGAGCGCGATCCCATCTTCACCCGCGCGCCGACGCCACCGCCAGGCGGCTCCTGCTTCACGAGCGAACCAGTCGCCGGCTCCGGCGCAGCGGTGATAGGGCACCTGTCGCGCCGGACCTGCTAGCGCCGCGCGCGCTCAGAAAAAGTAGTTGAACGCGCCCTGCAGCATTTCGCCGATTTCGCGCAGCGCGACCACGCCGATGCGAATGCCCGCCCAGGCGAACACCGTCGACAGGATGGTGAGCGGCACGCTGAGCAGCACCAGCCGCCCGTCCCGCTGCAGCAGCGCGAGCGCCGTCGCCGCGACCGTGACGCCTGGAAGCCAGTTGCCGAGCGGTATCGGCAGGATGAGCACGATCGCGAGATAGAGCGTCTGCAGGCCGAGCAGCTGGGTGAAGGGCGGTCTCGTGAGGAAGGTCAGCTGCGGCGCCACATAGCGTTCGATGCGCTTCAGGATCGGCAAAGCGCCCTTGATCGCCGAGTGCAGCGCGTCGCGCGAGAAGCTCCATTTGCGCACGCGGGACGGCAGCCACAGATCGCCGCGCCCGAGGATGAGCTGAATTGCCGGCGCCAGCATCATCACGCCGAAGATCGTCGAGAGACCGGGTATGTTCGGGATGCAGTTGGGAAGCGCCAGCACCAGAAGGAGCAGACCGAACGCCTGCCCCTCCAGCCGCTTCAGAATCTCCCCCACGGTGACGCGCTCGTCGGGAAACGCGTCCATCAGGTCGACGAGCAGCACCGAGGCCGGCGGGGGCTTGTCGGGCTTGGAAGGCGGTATCAGGGATTGATCCATCAGCGTTTCCGACACATGGGGCGCCAGCAACGCAGAAGCCAGTGGCTGAAAATACACGGTCGGCTTCGAATCCGTGAATATTCTGGCGCATGATGCGCGTGATCGGCCTGCTGGCGTGTTTCTGGGTCACGGCGTGCGCGCCGCCGGGACCTCCGCGTGAACTGGAAGGGCTATGGAGCCGTAGCGACGGCGCGTGCCGCATCGGTGCGGGCATCCGCTTCGGCGCGGACGCTGTGCGCATTTTCTATGGCCGGTCGGATGAAGTTCTGTTCGACGCTCCGCGATACCGTGTCGATCGGCGCGGCGCGGTGGCGCGAATCGCCATCGCTTATCGGCGGCCGAACGATGCGCCTTCTGCGGCGGCGCGCACGCTGATCCTGGAACGGGATGAGGGGGACTCGCTTCGGCCGGCGCGGCATGGCTTCGCAGACGGCGCGACGGGTTCTGTCCGGATCGATCTCGACAGCGATGACCTGCAGCGCGCTATGACCCTTCGGCGGTGCCCAGACCCGTCGGACTGAAGCCGGCCAAGAAAAAGGCGCGGGATCCGGGGATCCCGCGCCGAGGCGATCTGGGCCGTAGGAGCGGCCGGGCAGAAACTCGAAATCAGTTACGCGCGAAAACCGTCGCCTCCGGAGCCGCCGCGCGCAGGTTGCAGCGGGCGAGATCTTCGGCCGAAAGGTTGCCGATCGAGGTCACCTGACCGACTTCCTTGGCGAGTTCGCCGCAGACGCGGGCAGTGACCGTGCGGGCGAACTGGGCGGTGCAGGTGTCGCCTTCGCATGTCCAGACGACGCTGTTGGCGATGACCTGCGACTTGGTCGCGACCGGGGTCGCGAGCTTTGCGGTCACATAGGTCTTCCCGGCGGCGAAGGCGCCCGTGGAGACGCAAAGGGCGGCGATCGCGGCGACGGCGAACTTGGCTTTCATGGGGTTTTCTCCGGCTTTCCCGCCAATGTTGACGGGGACGTCACTCAACACACGCCTCACCATACGCCGGCTGCTGACCTATGCAAGAGAAAAATTGAATAATGTGGGAAATATTCATTCGAATATTGTCACACTTATGTGAGGGGAATTACCCCTTGATTCCGTAAGGGCGCCTCCTACTGCGCGCTCCTGCGCCGATAGTGGAAATCATAAGACGGGCCCCAGCTCCGGCCGCCGTCGGATGAGATTTCCCCGAACTGACGGACGCTGCCGTCCGGGTTGCGGGTGAAGGTCATGCGCAGGGTCTGCTTCTGCAGTCGACCGGGGGCAGTTTCGTCCGCGGCGAGGAACTGCATGCCGGTGGCGGTGGGGCCGCCGACGAACCGCGTGATCTCACCCTGGCTGTCGGTCCAGAACTGGAGCCATTGACCGGTCGTGGCGTCGAAGAGGTTGAGGCTGCGCCCGGAATAGGCCGAGCGCGCGGAGGTCCACTGTTCCGTGATCACGCAACCGGCGTCCGTCGACACGATCGTGCTGCGCCCGGCGAGATTTTCGGAACCGGACACATAGGCGTCCCATTCGCCGATCCAGAAATCAAAGGCGCGGTGTTCGGATGCAGTGCAGGCGGGCGGAGGAGGGCGCGTCGGCGTGGCGGTTTGCGCCGCTGCGTCAGGCGCCGAAAGGCACGCGACGAAGCCGAATGCTGCCGCGACGATAGGCTTGACCATGTCGTTTCTCCCTCGGACGGTGGTCCCAACGACTGACTGCTCGCGCGCCGCAGCGCCACAAGCATGCGACCAACGGCGTCGACAGCCGAGACAAAGGGAGGCCCCGCGCCATGGACTTCAACATCCCCAAGGACATTGCCGATTATCTCGTCGTGCTCGACAAGTTCATCGAGGACGAGATCAAGCCGCTGCAGGCGCAGGACGACAATGAGCGCTTCTTCGATCACCGCCGCGAATGGGCGCGCACGAATTTCGAAGACCAGGGCCTGCCGCGCCACGACTGGGAACTGTTGCTGCGCGAGGCCAAGCGGCGCGCCGACAAGGCCGGGCACCTCCGATACGCGCTGCCGAAGGAATTCGGCGGCAAGGACGGCACCAATCTCGGCATGGCCGTCATCCGCGAGCATCTCGCGCGCAAGGGCCTTGGCCTCCACAACGATCTCCAGAACGAACACTCCATCGTCGGCAACATGCCGGGCGTGCTGATGCTGCGTGATTTCGGTACCGAGGAGCAGAAGCAGAAATTCATCCCCGGCAGCTTTGACGGCACCTACATCGCCTGCTTCGGCCTCACCGAAGCCGAGCACGGCTCCGACGCGACGCACATGGAGACGCGTGGCGTGCCGGAAACACGCAATGGCGTGAAAGGCTATCGCATCGACGGCGAGAAGATGTGGATCACCGGCATGCACGTGGCCACGCACATCATGCTCTTCTGCCGGACGAGCGGTGAGGATGGCGACGCGAGCGGGATCACCTGCTTCATCGTCGACGCCAAGGATCCCGGCGTGAAGATCGAAGAATACATGTGGACTTTCAACATGCCGACGGATCACCCGCGGCTGTCGATCACGAATGTCTGGGCGCCGGAGAGCGCGATCTTCGGCAAACTGGGCGGCGGGCTCGCGCTCGCGCAGCACTTCGTCCACGAAAACCGAATCCGCCAGGCGGCGTCCTCGTGCGGTGCTGCGCTCTACTGCATCGAGGAGAGCGTGAAATACGCCCGCAAGCGCAAGCCCTTCGGTGAAGCGCTCGCGAAGAACCAGGCGATCCAGTTCCCGCTCGTCGAACTCGCGACGCAGGCTGAAATGTTGCGCCTGCTGATCTTCAAGACCGCATGGGAAATGGACCAGATGCCGAAGCCGGAGGTCGAAAAGCGCCTCTCGGACAAGGTCTCCATGTGCAACTACTATGCAAACCGCCTCTGCTGCGAAGCGGCGGACCGCGCGATCCAGGTGCATGGCGGGATCGGCTATTCGCGCCACAAGCCGTTCGAGCACATCTACCGCCACCACCGCCGCTATCGCATCACCGAAGGCGCGGAGGAGATTCAGATGCGCAAAGTGGCGGCGTTCTTGTTCGGCTACATGGGCCCGAACAAACAGCGCGCATCTTAAGCTAGATCAGTGCTTGCCGCGCAGCGCTCGCCGCCGCAGCGCTGGCAAACGCGATGAAGCCGTGGATCAGGAAGTCTCCAGCCGCATCGCCATAGCGAAGCGGCGATCCGTCGAGGCGCATGACGCCGCCGCCCGCTGCAGAAAGGATCGCGTGGCCCGCGGCAGTGTCCCATTCGCAGACATCGCCAAAGCGCGGATAAAGATCGGCTGCGCCTTCGGCTAGGCGGCAGAACTTGATCGACGAACTCGCATGCGCAGGCGCGCCGTTGAGCTTGGCGATGAACGCTTGCGTTGCCTGGTTGCGGCCGGAGAAATCGGACGCGATGATGCGCCATTGCGCAGGCGGCGTGCTCTGCGCGTGAATTGCTTGAAGCGGCGCCAGCAGCTGCGCGGCGCCGATATCGCAGCGCCCGGCCAGTGCGCGGCCCGGCTCGCCAGCATAAAGCTCGCCCGTGGCCGGCGCGTAGACAACGCCCATCACCGGCGCGGCGTCCTCAACGAGCGCGATGTTGACGGTGAATTCGTCGCCGCCCTTGACGAAGCCGCGGGTGCCGTCGAGCGGATCGACGCAAAAGAAGCGCGCGCCGCATTCGGGGATGCGCCCGGCAGACGCCGCTTCCTCGCCCAGCATCGGAATCTCCGGCGCCAGGCGCGCAAGCCCTGCCTCGATCACCGCCTCGGCGCGCTGATCGGCGAGGGTGACGACCGATCCATCGCCCTTCGTCTGCGCGGCGAAGCCTGCGGCGCGCACCGCCATGATCTCGCGCCCCGCCGCCAGCGCGAGCGCGATCAGGTCATCGAGTGCAGGGCGGGTCATGGCGTTGAGATGCGCGAGGACGCGCGGCTAGTCCAGCGTTTCCGGCGCGTTGGCGGCGAGTTCGGCAAGCCAGGTGGCGGAGGAGACATCGCTCGGCGCGCGCCAGTCGCCGCGCGGCGAGAGCGCGCCGCCGGAGACGATCTTCGGCCCGTTCGGCATCGCCGAGCGCTTGTACTGGTTGGCGAAGAAGCGCTTGAGGAACAGCTCCAGCCAGCGCTTCAGCGTGGCGTAATCGTATTTCTCGCGCCACGCCGTCCAGGCGAGGAACAGTACCTTGCTCGGCGCCAGCCCGTAGCGCGTCAGCCAATAGAGATTGAAGTCCTGCAATTCGTAGGGGCCGACCACCGCTTGCGTGCTCTGCGGCGCAGCGCCGGGGATGAGTTCAGGGCTGATCTCGGTGTCGAGAATGGCGCGCAGCGTCTTGCTCGCTTCAGCGCCGAACAACGCCTGATCGGCGACCCAGCGGATCAGGTGCTGAATCAACGTCTTCGGCGCGCCGCCATTGACGTTGTAGTGCGACATCTGATCGCCGACGCCATAGGTGCACCAGCCGAGCGCCAGTTCGGACAGATCGCCCGTGCCGAGCACGAAGCCGCCTTCCTTGTTGGCGAGGCGGAAGAGGTAATCGGTACGAATGCCGGCCTGCACGTTCTCGTAGGCGATGTCGTAGACCGGCTCGCCGCGCGCGGCCGGGTGATCGAGATCCTCCAGCATCCGCTGCGCCAGCGGTGCGATCGAAACTTCGCGCGCGTCGATGCCGAGCGCCTTCATCAAGGCCCAGGCGCTTTGCTTGGTCGCGTCGCTGGTGGCGAAGCCAGGCATGGTGACGCCGATGATGTTGGTGCGCGGCAAGCCGGCAAGATCGAACGCGCGCGCAGCGACGATCAGCGCATGCGTGGAATCGAGCCCGCCGGAAACGCCGATCACCACGCGCTGCGAACCCGTCGCTTCGAGCCGCTTGGCCAAGCCAGAGACCTGGATGTTGTAGGCCTCGTAGCAGTCGCGGTCGCGCTGCGCCGATTCATCCGGCACGAACGGGAAGCGGTCGACGCGGCGCTGCAGCGGCAGCGGCAGCGGCGAAAGCGGCGCGGCGACCTCGAAGTCCACGCGTCGCCAGCTGGCGATGCGATGCTTCTCGCGCGCGGCGGCGTCGCGGAAATTGGAAAGGCGGCGGCGCTCCTGCGCGATGCGGCCGGTGTCGATGTCGGCGATCACCAGCTTGGGTGCGCGCGCAAAGCGCTCGCCTTCGGCGATCAGCTCGCCCATCTCGTAGGCGACGACTTGGCCATCCCAGGCCAGATCGGTCGTGCTCTCGCCGCGGCCGGCGGCGGCGAACACGTAAGCGGCGGTGCAGCGGCGCGATTGCGCATCGCAGAGAATGGCGCGGTCCGCCGCTTTGCCGATGACGATATTCGAAGCCGAAAGATTGAGCAGCACCGTCGCGCCCGCGAGCGCGGCCGTGGAGGAGGGCGGCGTCGGCGCCCAGAAATCCTCGCAGATCTCGGCGTGAAAGACGAAATCGCGAAGATCGCGCGCAGCGTAGACAATATCCGCGCCGAACGGAACGTCCTCGCCGCAGAGGCGGATGCAATCGTCCGCGACATCGCCGGCGACGGCGAAATAGCGCTTCTCGTAGAACTCGCGGTAGTTCGGCAGGAAGCTCTTGGGCGTCACGCCCAGGATACGGCCGCGATGGATGATGACGGCGCAGTTGAACAGCATGCCGCGCAAGCGCAGCGGCGCGCCCACGATCAGCGCCGGCATCAGCTCGGCGCTGGCCGCCTTGAGCGTCGCGATGGCGGCATCGACGCTGTCGAGCAGCGCATCCTGCAGCAGCAGATCGTCGATCGCATAACCGGAGAGCGACAATTCCGGCGTCAGCAGCAGCGCCGCCTTGGCCGCGTCGGCCTCGCGCCAGAAGGCGAGGATCGCCTCGGCGTTGCGTTGAGGCTCGGCCGGGACCACCACAGGCGCACACGCCGCCACGCGCACGAAACCGTGCGCGTAGAGCGACTGGAAGCGCTCGGCTGGCGAAGGTTGGCTTTTGCGGGAGGCCATGGATCACCCTACCATGTTATGCTCAGGGCGACCATAAGCAGGGTTAATGCGGATCGTGGTCGATCTCGATGCGATCGTCGTAGCCCTTGCGCGCCGAGTAGAACACGAGCGCCATCAGCCCGCCGCCAACCGCGAGCGAGAGCACCGTGCCAAGCGTCAGGGCGATCCAGCCATGCACGCTCATGGCCGAGGGGTCCCATCCGGTCAGGACGCCGAACATGACGACGGCCAAAAGGCCGCCGAGGCACACCACGAGCAGAAATACTTTCATGCCAAGCTATCTGGTGTCGAACGCCGGCTGGCGCCAGCCGTCACAACGCCGCGTGCTTATGGGCCGCGTGCTTGGACGCCGCGCGCCTACGGGCAGAAGCTCGGCTTGGCGACCGGCTGCGCCGCCGTGTGCTGGCGCCACTGGCCGCCCTCGTCGCGATAGCGTTCGCCCACGGCGATGCGGTGATCGAAGACTTCGCAGGCGACCGCTGCCGCCATCTCGTTGACCGAGACATTCCGCTCGGCGGCGCGGCGCGTGTAGAGCTGGCGGCGCTGGATGTTGATCTGCTCGACCCGCCCGCGCAGGTCGGCTGAAATCGAAGCGCCGGGCGCGAAGCCGAGATAGCCGTCGGTCATTTCGCCAATTGCGCCAGCGGCGCGCGCTTGCGTCACCACCGGATCGTTGGCTTGAGCCCAGGCCGGCGCGGCAACCGCAAGAGCGGCGGCGATGAAGGCGCCGGAAGCGAATGCGAGAGTGCGTTTCATCGGTCTGGCCTCAGAACAGATTGGAGTTTTGTTCCAGCAATTCCTGGGCGTCGCGCTCGAGACGCACGATCACCTCCTGCCGGATGTTGACGTTGAGATTGATTTCGATCGGCTCGTCAGGCGCCTGGATCTGCACCGGAATGCAGCCCGCGACGGCTGCCGCCGCCCCCAAGCCCGCAAGCACTTTGGCCCTCATCCGCATGGCTCGTAAAACTCCTGGCTGCCTTGCTAAGCCGTCCGGCCTGAACCGGGGCTGAAGCGAACCCTTATCTCGGCTGCTCGGGCGTTGGGTCAACCACTTCGATATCGACCTCAGTGTCGCTCTGCTCATCATTTTGCCGGGCGCGGTTGAGAATTGCGCCTGGATCGGTGATCGAGGCGGCGGTTTGCGCAAGGCGGCGGAAGGGCGCGGCGACGCGCACGTTGAAATCGAACGGCACGCCGCGCACCTGCACGTTGCCGAGGCCAGGCACCGGCGCGATCGGGCCGAGATCGACCGGCTGGCCACTATTGTGGCCGCTGAATTCGATCGAGGAGACGACATCGCCGTTGATGTCGCCGTCGAGCGTCAGCGACAGCACGTCATAGCGGAAACTGCGCAGCGCATCGAAGGCGACGCGCGCCATGCCGGTCGCGTTCGCGCCGGCTTGGCCTGTGTAGGAGAGCGTGCCCCCGCCACCGGTGGCGCGCAGCACGCCGTGCTCGACATACGCGCTCTGCCGCGTCAGGCGCAGCGGGAACGAGCCTTCAAGCTGACCGGTGGCTTCGAGGTCCGGCACGCTCAAGGATTCGAGCAGCGCGGTTGCGTCCACCTGGCGCAGCGTGAGTTCAAAGCGTGTTTCATCCGCGCCAAGCGTGATTGTCGCCGGCGACATCGCCAGCGTGCCGGCGGCGAAATCGAACTCGGCGCTCTCGATCGAGACCCGCTGCTGATCGAGCAATTGGAAGCGCACGCGGCCATTGCTGACGGCCACGCCAGGATTGAGTACGCCGACATGGATGTTCTGACCCGGCGGCGTCGTCAGTTCGAACAGATTGTCGAAGAAGACATCGCCGCGCACGTCCTGCACGATCGGGATCGTCGCCGTGGCCAGCGACAACCCGTCGAGGTGAGCAAGGCCGGCGCCGGTGATGTCCGCGCGCGACCAATTGATGTCGGCGGTGACATCGATCGGACCGCGCACGTTTTCGACCATGCCGCGGGCGCGTTCGGTGATGTCGTAGGGCTGTAGCGTGGGGCTGAAGGTGAGCGCGCGCGCGATCACCTGGGCGCGCCCAATGCCTTCGCCGACGCCATGCTCGGCGGTGAAGTGCGCGAGCTGGGTGGCGTCCTCGGCGAGAACGATGTCGCCGTCGGCGCCGATGCGCCCCTCGCGCATCACCCCGTTCACGTTGATGAGCCGCAGCGGATTGAACAGCGGCCGCTCGTCCTCGCTGGCGGGGCGATTGGCGGTGAGCAGAGCTTCGCCGGCGCTGACGCGGATCACCGCCTTGCCGTCTTCCGGCGCGGCGCTCCAGCTGCCGGCGATAGTGGACACAGAACCCGGCAAGGCCGGATCAGCCAGCGCGCCTTGCTCGAACGCGCCTTCGATGCGCCAGCTGTCGTCAAAGGTCGCATCGGCGAGGACGCGGTGTAGCGTCAGATTGAGCGTGCGATCCTCGGCCATGGTGATGGCGAGTGTCGGGTTCGCGGCTTCGAGCGCGAGTGTCATGTGTTCGGGGCGGCCGCGGAAGCGGCCGACGAGAGTGCGCGCGGAAAGCCGCGCCGGCTGCGCGTCTGGGCCTGACATGCGGCCGTTGAGCGCGACGCGCTCAATGCTGAAGCCGCCGGAAAGATTGCTGTGCGCGTCGGCGGCGATCAACGCCGGCCCCAGTGCGCACACCGAAAACGCGCCATCGCTGAAGGAAAGGCCTACCGCGTCTAGTCCGCCCACGCGCACCGGCACGCAGCCGTTCGGCGTTACACGCCAGCCCGCGCCCCAGCTGACGCCGAGATCGAGCGAAGCAACCATGTCGCGCACTTGCCCGTCGCCGAGTGGGCCGGTGACATGGGCAGGACCGCGCAAATCGATGCGGCCAACGCCATGGGGTTGCACACTGATGCCGATGTTCAACTCGTCGGCCGCGATGCTCGCGCCAGCTGCGCTCCAATTGGAAAGCGCGAGCGTGCCGTCTGCTTCGAATGGTGCGTCCTGCGCCCATAGTACGCTGTCGAGCAGCAGCGATGCATTCGGCGCGCCGCCGCCGCTCAGCTCAAGCGCGACCGCGCCCTGCAACGCCGGCCCTGGCCAGTTCAACAGCAGAGAAGGCGAGTCCTGCCGCAGCGGGCTGAGGCGCAGCCGCGCGCCGGTTGCGGCGCGTGCTTCGGCAGGCTCGGTCATGGAGAGACGAAGACCTTGGCTGCTGCTGGCGAACAGCACCGGCAGCGAAAGCGTGAAGCTATCAGCCGCGCGGTCGAGCGCGTGTTCGGCTTGCGTGAAAGTGGGCGATAGCGGCGTGCCGCCCATGTTCGGAATGGCTTCGCGCAGATCGTGTTGGGCGCTGTTGGTGAGCGAAGCGCCGGCGAGCGTGATCAGCGCATCGCCGTTCACGCCATTGCTGGCGTCCACGAAGAAGCGCCCGGCCGCGGCTGGGCGCGCGGACGCCAACGCGAAACCGTCGAAGCGTTCGCCGCCGAGCACCCAGCGGCCGCGCGCGCGCGCGGCTTCGCCCTCGGCGCGCGCCTCGAAGCGGGCGCCGCGCACGCTGGCGCCGGTCAGTCCCAGCTGACCGGCGGTCGCGCGCGCCTGTCCGGTCCAGGTATCGATCTCGAGCGCGTCGCTGCGTGTGCGCGCTTCGGCGCTGGCAAGGCCGGTGAGTTGCACTGCGCTCGCGCCGGGCGCTGCCAGCGCGCCGATGCGGAACGCGGTGTTGACATTGATGCGCGCAAGATCGAGCGGCGCTTCGCCAGAAGCACGCAGCGATGCATCTTCAATGCGCGCGCCGCCCCACGTGACGCCGTGCGCCTGCGCGCTCAGCCTGAGGCTGAGCGTATCGTCTCGCGACACCGCGATCAGTTCCGCCGTGGCGTGCGTGAGTGCGTAGGCGTCGCCAGGATAGGTAGAGTCCGGCAGGCGCGCGACGGCGGAAAAATCCTCGCCCAGGCGGCCCGAGCCATTGAAGGCCGCTACCAATGGCCCGAACGGCGCCTCGATCACGGCCTGGCCGCCGCTGATCTCCAGCCTGACGCGGGGAAGGCTGGGGCGGCGGCGGCTGGGCGGGCCGGGCTCAAGCCGGCTGAGGCTGCCGGCGCTGATCGCGCCGCTGCGATCCAGCCGCAGCCGGACATGGGGCTCGGTCAGGCGGACCAATTCGATGGCGGGGGAAAGGCCCGTCCAGCGCCAGTGGACGTCGATGCGCTGGACCGAGGCGTCGGGGGAGGCTTCGGAGCCGAAACGAATATCGGTCAGCACCGCCCGGTTAAGATCCAGCTCGACCACCTGGAAATCAGCGTCCAGCCCCCGTTCGGAAAGGGCCGCGCTCAGGACCAAGTCCGCCAGCGGCAGCCGGGCCAGCCACAGCGACAGGCCCACCAGCACGGTGCTGACCCCAAGCGCAGCGAGCGCCGTCGCCCAGCCGATTAAAAATCGGCGAGGCGGGGGCGGTTGATCGACGCTGTTGGGCGCTCGATCTTGACTCGCAACGGCCTGGTTAGACCTATGTGCCATAGTCCTCCGCTTGGCGCGGTCCTTGCTCGTGATGTGGGCGCCCTTTGGGGCCGCTTCACGGCGTTGAAGATGGCGCCTTTTCAGTTTCCGGCTGGATAACCAACCGGTCAAAACGCCTGTCGGTTCAACGTTTTTTGCGTTAATCGGCGTTGGGAGCATGAGATTGAGAGCAGAAATCGCTCATCGGCTCATGAAGGCCAGATCAGGCATGACCGCCTTCGGCCTGATGGCGGGCGCGGCCGTCGTCGGGCTGGCGCTTGCCTGGAACGCCGGCCTGTTCTCCGGCTCGGCCCAGGCTGCCGCTACGGAAAGCGCCCAGGTGCGCGAAGAAGCCGCAAAGCGGGCCGAACTACAGGCGTTTACCGAAGTTTACCTAGCCCACGAGGCGCGCGAGATGCGCGTCGGCAATGGCGAAACGCTGGCTGGGCTGCTGTCCCGCGCCGGGGCGTCCCGGGCCGAGACCCACGCGGCGCTGGCCTCGATCAGCGGCGTCTACAACCCGCGCCAGATCCGGCCGGGCCAGCCGATTAGCTTGTTCTTTGATCGCCGCGGCGGCGACGCCCGCCTGACCGGCATTGCTTTCCGCTCCGAGCCGGGCGCATCGGTCACCGCCAACCGCACCAGCACGGGGTTCGCCGCGCGCGAAGTGCAGATGCCGGTAACGTTCGAGATGGCGCGCATCGCGGCGCCGGTCGAAACCACGCTCTACGGTACGGCGCTGCGTCTCGGCGCGACCGACCGCGAGGTCGCCGCGCTCGCAGATGCCTTTGCGTATGACGTCGACTTCCAGCGCGACGTGCGCCCGGGCGACAATTTCGAACTCGTGTTCGAGCGCTATTTCGACGACGAGGGCAACACCGTCCGTACTGGCGACCTGCTGTTCGTCGGCCTGGAATCGAGCCGCGGCTCGCGCGCCTTCTACCAATTCCTGGCCCCCGGCGATTCCCGTCCCGATTGGTACGATGCGCAAGGCCATAGCGCGCGGCGCTTCCTGATGAAGACGCCGATCAACGGCGCGCGGCTTTCATCCGGCTTCGGCATGCGCCGCCATCCGGTGCTGGGCTATTCCGCCATGCACCGCGGCACCGATTTCGCCGCACCGATCGGCACGCCGATCCTGGCGGCGGGCGAGGGCACGGTCGTGCGCGCGGGCCCGTTCAGCTCGTTCGGCAATTATGTGCGCATCCGCCACGCCAATGGGTATGAAACCGCCTACGCGCACATGTCCCGCTTCGCAGGCGGTCTCCGCGCCGGCACACGCGTGCGGCAGGGTCAGGTGATCGGTTATGTCGGAACGACAGGCCGCTCGACCGGCCCGCACTTGCACTACGAAGTGCTGCTGCGCGGCCGCCAGATGAACCCGATGGCGTTGCGCGTCGCCAACGGCCGCAATCTGGAAGGCCGCGCGCTCGAGCTCTTCATGATCGAGCGCGAACGCATCGATACGCTGCGCCAGGTGCGCGCCCGCGAAACGCCGGACGCGGCGCGGGCCATTCCGGCGAGCGCGTCCGCGCCCGCAGCGAGTATCGCTGGCAACTAAGGCGTGCGCGGCTACAACTTGTCTGTTGAGCCAGGGGGCAATCTAGCTATTCTCGCCGCGTCAGGTTCAGCTGGCGACGGACACGCAAGAGGCGATGGCGCTGCAGATCTTGATCGCGGATGACCACGAGCTGTTCCGCAGCGGCTTGAAGCAGCTGGTGGTGGACACGCTCGGTGCTGACCAAGTTCGCGAAGCCGACAGCCTCGATAAGGCAATCGAAGTCCTCACCAATGAGGGTGCCGGCGATCTCATTCTGGTTGATCTGCGCATGCCTGGCATGAACGGCGCGGAATCGCTGGCGGCGCTTCGCGACGGCTTTCCTTTGGCCAAGATTGCAGTCGTCTCCGCTTGGGAAGAGCGCGCCGACATTCTGGCGGCGCTCGGCGCGGGCGTGAACGGCTACGTTCCGAAATCTCTTTCATCATCTGAAATCACGGCGGCGCTGCGCTCCATTCTGGAGGGCCGCATCTACGTGCCGCCCGCGATCGGGCGGCGCGAGCCTGGCGCGGGCGCGATGCCGCCGCCGGACGGAGGATTCGCCCCCGACAAGCTCACACTGCGTCAGAAGGAAGTGCTGAACGAACTGCTGAAGGGGCAGGCGAGCAAGGAGATTGCGCGAACGCTCGATATCGCCGAGGGCACCGTGAAGATTCACCTCGCCGCGATTTACCGCGCGCTCGGCGTGCGTACGCGCGCTGAGGCGATCGCGAAATTCAGGGCCGGCTGAGTTCCAGCAGAGCGGCTTGCCGCAGCGCCTCGCCCGTGACCGGCTTGATCAGCACCGCATATCCGGACTGCTTCAGCTCCCCTAATGTCCTCGCTTCGATGTCGCCGGTGACGATGATCACACGTGGGGGCGGGTCGATGCGCGCGACAGCGTCGTTGGCAATGCGCAGGCCGCTGAGTTCGCCGTCGATACGCAAATCCATGATGAGAAGCCGCGGACGCATCCCAGCGTTCAGAGCGGTTGCGAAGTCGCCTTCATTGGCGAAGCCGCGCGCCTCAGTCCCAAGGTCGAGCAAGGCGGACACCATCGCGCCGCGCGAGAGATCGTTATCATCGACGACCAACACCTGCGCGCCGCGTGCAGCGTCACCGTCGGCCTCACGGGCCGCGCCTTGAGCGGCTGCAGCGCTGGCCAGCGGCACGCGCAGCGTAAAGCGCGTGCCGTCGCCCGGTGCTGAATCCAATTCGAGGCTGATGTCGAGCAGACGGGCGAGGTGGCGCGCGATGGTGAGCCCGAGCCCCAGGCCGCCGCCGCGCTTATCGAGACGTTCGAATTCTTCGAAGATGCGGCCGTGCTCGTCCTCGGGAATGCCAGGGCCATCATCTGCAATGACTATTTCAGCAAATTGGCCGATTTCCTGGGCGGTTACGCGCGCGCCGCCGCCGTGAAGGACGGCGTTGGCCACGAGGTTCGACAAAATCTGCCCAAGCAGGACAGGATCGGTGCGCACATGCACGGCGGGCAATGGCGCAGGGATGCTCGCGCCCGGATGAGCGGCGGCGACGCGCTCGACGATGTCGTCGAGCGGCGTTTCGATGAAATCCGGCGTAATCACGCCAGCCTGCATGCGCGCGAGATCGACGAGCGCGGCGAACATGCCGCTCATCGACTGCACTGCGTGCTCCATCTTGTCGATGATTTCGCGCGCTTCATTGCCTTGGACGCGCCGCTCAAGTGCGCTGAGATAAAGCGTCAGCGCATGCAGGGGCTGGCGCATATCGTGACTGGCGACCGCCAGGAAGCGGGACTTCGCCATGTCCGACGCGCGCGCGCTCTCGCGCGCCTGCACAGCCGCAGCGTCGGCGATGCGCCATTGATGCTGCGAACGCCTCAATGCCACAAAGCCGATGAGCGCGGTGCCCACGGTCAGCGCCAACAAGATTCCGGCGATTTGCGCGACCCGGAGGTCTGTCGCTTCTTCGCGCTGGCGCGAAATATCGATTCGGCTGTTCAAAAGCGCGTGCAGGTCTTCGGCTGCGCGCAAGACTTCCTCCGAGCGCGTCAAGTTGCGCGCGCTGGTGCGCGGCCGCGCCAATTCGGTCTGAATTTCATTGAAACGCGCGTCGATCAGCGCCGCGAACCGATCCAGCGCCGGGCCGACGGCCGGGTCGCTTCCCATGTAGGCGCGCGCCGCATCGATGTGCCGGTGCGCCTCTTCGTGTGAGGCGATGAGATGGGCTCGGGATTCCATTGGCCGCCCGCCCCGGTATTCGGCGGCGAAGATTTCGGCCTCACGCTGCGCTAGCGCAGCGCCAAAAATCTCGGCGCGGGCGCGGCGCACATTGGTGACGACGTCGAGTTCGCTGCGGCCGAGCGAGGCCTGCGCCCAAAGCATCGCCACCAGGATGAAGGCGAGAAGTGCGGCGACCGCGAGCGCGCCGAGCAACGCTACGTCCGCCCGCATGGGCTGACGTTTCGGCGAGAGGTCAGGCCCCTGCGGCGCGCTCACTCAGCCTCTCCCGGCGCTGCGATAAACGCGTTTGGATTCAAGGCACACCTGGGCAAATCCGCCCGCACTGAACACGTCCCCTTGCTGCAGCGCAAAGCGAAACCGGAAGCATAGGCCAAAAGGCATAGACTTGCCCCTGCGGGGGCTACGCCTTCGACCCCGCCTTCTGTGCAATTTTCACCAATGTGTCGTGAAGGCATCATTCCCGCATCGCAGCACGCGAAGGCCGGAGAATTTTCAATGTATAATCGCGGGCTTAGGCACGCCGACGAGACCTGGAGCCAACATCCGGGACACGATCAGCCAAGCCACGGCGATCCGCCGGACTATTGCTCGCGCGACGGTGCGATGGCGTTGAAAGAGAAGATCGAGGCCTATTGGCGCGAGCGCGGCATGCAGGTGATGATCGCGCTGCACAATGTGGGCTTCCATCCCGCCATCCGTGCTGCGCGTTACGATGTTCGCAGCGACATGATCAACGGCATGCCAAGAACAATCCCGGCGGCGCGCGCGCCGAAACTTGTCGACGAAACCTACGCCGACGACGCCAACGACGACGACATCGTCGAATAAGATCTTGAGCGGCCTGGTGCTGCGAGGGGCGTGAGCCAGGAGGGCTCGCGCCCTTCGCTTTTTCGCGCATGGTTCGTGTAGACTGATCTTGAGACAGCAACACGAGAGTTACATGTCAGACGACGTCGCAGCGCCGCCTGCTTTTCAAGTTCCCGATGGCTATGAAATCCTCGATTGGCGCCGCGGCTTTGGCCGTCAAATCGGTCCGCTCTATCGCAAGCACGACGCGAACGGGCTCAGCAGCATGGCCTTCCGGGTCGAGGAATATCATACCAACGGCATGCTGAACGCCCATGGCGGCATGCTGATGAGCTTTGCCGACATGTCCTGGGGGCACGTGATCTCGGTTGAAACCTCATCCTATTGGGTGACGGTGCGCTTGACTGTCGACTTCTTGTCGAGCGCCCGTTTGGGCGATTGGGTCGAAGGCGCGAGCGAACTCTTGTCGAAGGAGGACGATCTCTACGTCGTGCGCGGACGCATCTGGTCGGGCGATCGCACGCTGATCACCGGCTCTGGCGTGTTCAAGCCGATCGCAAAGCGCGACCCGCGGCCGGGGGAAAAGGCTTATAAAGCGCCCTGAATCGCCGCTGCTGCGAGCGGTTAGTCTAGCAGGCGTCGTCGGTCTTGAGCACGGCGGGGAGCGTCATCAGGAGGATCCAGAACTCGCCGAGCCAGGACCATTCCTCGAGATACTCGCGATCGTAACGGATGCGGCGCTCATAGCCCGTGCTCGAGCGGCCGCTCACTTGCCACAGGCCCGTGATGCCCGGGCGCACGAGCAGATAGTAGCGGCGATCCTTGCCGTAACGATTGAGCTCGGCGCGCGTCACCGGGCGCGGGCCGATGACGCTCATATCGCCGCGCACGACGTTCCAGAGCTGCGGCAGCTCGTCGAGGCTGGTCTTGCGCAGGAACGCGCCGATCTTGGTGATGCGCGGATCCTCGCGCAGCTTTTGGCTTTCCTGCCATTCCGCGGCGGCGCGCGGATCTGAGAGAAGAATCTGCGCCAGACGCTCTTCGCTATCGATCGCCATGGTGCGGAATTTCAGGCACTCGAAGCGGGCGCCTTGGCGGCCGACGCGCGTGTGGCGATAGAAGACCGGGCCGCGGTCCGTCGCTTTGATCATGAGCGCGATGGTGAGGAATGCCGGCGCGAGGAAGATCAGCGCCGCCCACGCGATCGCCAGATCAAACGCGCGCTTGGCGCGGCCGTTGGCGGCGCGCACTTTGCTGATGAGGCGGCGATCGGTGATCCGGTGCGCGACGCGCGCTTCCGCCACGCGGGATCGTTCGCCTGCGTTTTGCCGGCCCCGAAACGGGATGCGGATGGCAGACCCCGTCTCGATCATTTGATTCGCCATACGTCCGTCCCCTGAGCCATTCCCTCCGCTAATGGCTTGGTAACTTCTGGCACGCGTCCATTGTGCAGTGCAATCCCAGACGCGTCTGAGGACAACGCGACGCAGCATTACGCTTGTCAGGAACCTTTTCACCATTACGCTCGTTCGTGCGGCGTACTCGGTGCGTCGATCGGATGAGGGAGTACCGGCCGTGGGGGCTTTACGCCAGCCCAGGCAACCGGAACGGGAAGGGGCCGAAAAGGCTGCGCTTTCCCCCGAGACGCGAAACGCGTCAGGGCCGCCACGTTGGATCGTGGTGAGCGGTCTTGTCCTTTATTGCGCTGCGTTTTGGTTGATTATCTGGAGCGCTGGCAGCTTTGGCGTTCAATTGGTCCGCACTGCGTTCGCGGGCCAACACTAAGCAAATTGTAGGTAGGGTTGGGAGGCGTCTGATGCGCGAGCGCGTGCGTGGAAAGCACAGGGGCGGCGCATTCTCGCCGCGCGTGCAACAAATTGCTCCCGGCCCCGGTTTGACGGCACCATTGGCGCAGCGAAATGTCCGCCCCTCGATCTGGGCGGCGCTGATCGTTCCAGGGGGTTCACAGGTGCAGATCCGTCCGCTTCTCAGCGCGTTCGCCGCGTCGCTGATCGTCTTCACGCCATGCCACGCGCTGGCGCAGACGCAGGCTCAACCCGATGACAGCGTGTCGGTGCGGGAACGGCCGCGGCCTGAGTACGATCCGCTTGGCCTGCGCTTCGGCAGCTTCACCGCCAACGCTTCGCTCGATCTCGGCGCCACCAGCACCGACAATCTGTTCGCCCAGCCGAGCGGGTCGGAACAAGACGACATCGTCTACACCGTCAGCCCGAATGTGCAGTTGAAATCGGATTGGTCGCGCCATGCGCTGGAAGTGCAAGCCGGCGCGCGTTTCACCAATCACCAGGATTTCTCAAGCGAAGATGCAAACAGCCATTATGTGCGCGCCGTTGGCCGGCTTGATGTCGGCACGCGCACCAGCATCAGCGCAACGGCCGGCTTTGCGCACGAAGTCGAGCCGCGCACCGATCCGGACTCGCCGGTGACGCTTGACCCGGTTGAGTACGATCGCACCGAAGCGTCGCTGAACGCACAACACACCTTTAATCGCTTCCGCGTCAGCGGCGGCGTTGCCCGCACCGAGTACAGTTTCGATGGTTCGCAGAGCTTCCGCGACAATGAAGAGACGGTCGCGCGCGGCCGCCTCGACGCGGAACTGACCCCGCGCATCGGCGTGCTGCTGCAAGGCACGGCCGACGAACGCGACTACGACCGGGACGTGCCGTTCGATCTCGACTCCAGCGGCCGCACGGTGCTCGCCGGTGTCACCATCAATTTCACCGACCTGATGCGCGGCGAATTCTCGGTCGGGCAATTCAGCCGCGACTATGACGATCCGGGCATCGGCACGGTTGATGGCTTGGCCGCATCCGGCGATCTCGATTGGTACATCACGCGCCTGACTACGTTGCACTTCAGCGCCCGCCGCAATGCGGAATCCGTTGTTGGCGGCGGCACCGGCGCGCCCTTCGTCGAAACCTCATACGGCGCTCACGTCGATCACGAATTGCTGCGCAACGTGATCCTCAGCGCTGGCGTGCAGGCGGGCAAGCGGGAGTACGACAAGGTGATCGACCGCGAGGATGACTTTGTCTACGGCGAGGTCGGCGCGGACTACATCGTGAACCGTCGCGTGGCGTTGCGTGCGCGCTACAACTTCGACCAAGTGGATTCGACGGGTCTCAACGCCTACCGGGACTATGAGGTCAAAGCGTTCTCGTTGGGCGTGACGCTGCGCCTCTAGGGGCCGGCGTCGCGAGCCGCTAGACTAGGCGTGCGCCTGAACATTGGAAGCCCATGCCGGCGGTAGCGTCATCCAAGGTCAAACGGGCCAGCAAGGCTGGCCAGGCGCGCCGGCCGTCCCGCAAGACGCCGGCGCGTTCGCGTACGCTGAACGACGCCTTGGCCGAAGCGGCCTGGGCGGAAGCAGACGCAGCGCTCGCTGAAGCGCTGGCCGATCTCGATGAAGTCGAGGGCGCGGAAACCGCCGCAGCCCGGCGCACAGCGCTTGCCATGCTGGCGCAATCGCTGGCGCGGGCAGGCCGTAAACGCGGCCTCACACGCATTGGCGAGGTGGGCGGCAAAGCCGCTTACAGCGCCGCCGCGCATGAGCTTGCGGTCCCAGCCAAACGCGCGCCGAAGCGCGTTGTCATCAGCGCGCGCGGCGTCGCCCGTGGCGGAGCGGTGCTGGCTAAGCCGCGGGTGAAACCGGCAACGCGCGGCAAGAAGCCGGGACGGAAGAAGAAGCCGTGACCGAGTGGACGCTCTGCCTCGATTTCGGCACCGCTTATTCCAAAGCGGCCGCGGCGCCGACCGGGGCTTGGGCGCGCTTTGATCCCGCCACGGTGCGTCCGCTGATGCTCGCGGGCGAGGAAGCGGAAACCAACCCGTTCCTGCTCGAAAGCGCGGTGTTCGTCGACGATCAGCAAGTGCTGTTCGGCAGTGCGGCGGTGCAGCGCGCCGATCAGTTCAGCGGCGGCAAACGCCGGGCGCTACGCTCGTTCAAGACGCTGCTGAGCGTGAGCGATCTCGATCGCGCGCTAGCCACCAACGTGCCGGGCTCGATCGATCCGCATCGCCTCTTTCAAATGCGCGATCTGATCGTGCTCTATCTCGCCTATTTGCTCGCCGCGATTAATCGCGCCGCGGGGCAGGACGGCGACATCTCGCAAGCGACGGGCCTCAAGGTGCGCTACGCGGCGCCGGCATGGCGCGACGCGGACAGCGCCGGCACGCACGCCTCCATCCTCCGGCTGTTCGGTGAAGCAGAAGCGCTGCGCAATGCGCTGGGCAAGAAGCTGCTGTCGCCGGAAGGCTTGTCGATGGCGCTCGTGACCAAGGCCGTGCCCAAAGCGATGGCCGCGCCGGAACCGCTGGAGATGAGCCTCATCTTCGAAGCGCCCGCGGCGGCGGCGTACACATCCATTGGTTTGCGCGATGCCGGCTCGCACTTCATCGTGGTCGACATGGGCGCGGGCACGACCGACATCGCCGGGCTCGTGCGCGACCGCGACGGCATCCAGGAACTCGCCGACGCGCGCTACACGCTGAAGCAGGCGGGCGATTTTCTCGACGGCATCATCGCCAACCGCGTGCTCAAAGCGGCGTCGTGGGCGCGCGGGACAGAGGCGCAGACCGCGCTCTGGGCCATGCTGATGCGGCAGATGGCGGACGTGAAAGAGACGCTGTTCGCCGAGGGGCGCGTGAGCATCCGTGCGCAAGGGCGCGGCGTGACCGTCGCCATGCGCGACATTGAGCGCGATCAGGACTTCAGGGAATTCATCAAGACGCTGGAGCACGCTTACGAGCACAGCATCGCGGTGGTGCGCGGCGACGCGCTGGTGCGCGGACGCGCCGAGGTCGAGGCTATCGCGGTCGGCGGCGGGGCCGCCGCGCCCTTCATTCAGGCGCTGGTGAAGCAGAAATATCGCGGCAAGCCGCGCGTGACGGCGCGCCCTGCGACACCCGATTGGGCGCATGCGCCCGTGTTCGCCGGCAACCTCGCGCCGGTGTTCCCGCAGCTTGCCATCGCGATCGGGGGGGCGCTGGCGCCGGACGAGATGCTCGCCGTCAATGGCGGGGGCGTCAGGCGCCTCGCAGCCGGCCGAAACGATACCCAGGCGGCACGCGATTGACCCATACCCCTGCAGGAGAGCGCTCGCGCCTCTGCAGCATCCGCAGCGCTGCTCTCACGGCCCGGAGCGGGGTGCGGTCCCAGGCGGTGACGACCACCGTCTTGCTGGCGAGGCCAGCGATCAATGCGCCTTCGGACGGCCCCAGCGCAGGCGGGCAATCAAGCACGACGAGATCGTATTCTTGCGCAAGCCGCTGCAGCAGGATCGGCAAGCCGCGCGCGCCGATCAGCGTGCGCCACGGGCTGCGCATGCGCGCCGCTGGCAGGATGTGCAGCCCCGTCTCGTCTTCCTGTTCGACATAATGGCGCCAGCTGTCGGGATGCTCGGTGGCCTCGAGGACGCCGGCTTCGGGATCCAAGTCGAAACCGCGTGACAGCGTGCGCCGGCGCAGATCGCAATCGATGATGATGACATTGCGCCCCTGCTGTGCGGCGGCGACTGCGGTGCAGAGCGCCGCCGTGGTCGCGCCTTCGTCCGGGGTCGAGGCGATGAACGCGATCAGCCGTTCGCGAGAAAGCGTATCCTGCAGATCACGGAAGGCCGTGGCGAACGCCGATGCCGGCTGGAAGGCGATACAGCCAAGCGGCGAGCGCTGATCCGGCGGCAGTTGGCGCAGCACTGATTCAGTCAGCTCGGGTGCGGCGCCCAAGACCGCGTAGGCGCGGTTCTTGCCGAAGCTCGCAATCGAGGTGATGGTGTTGCGGCCAAGTTCGCGCACGAGCGCAACGACAAACGCGGCGCCCGCTGACAGCGGCAGCCAGAAGACAGACGCCGCTTGCCAGCGCACGCCGCCGCTGACGTCATACAAAACGCCGATCGCCGTAACCACGGCTGTCGCGACGGCGAAGAGGGGAAGCTGACGAACAATTGCGCGCTTGAGCCGAGCCAGCGCGAGCGATTTGACGGGCTCGCGGCGTGCGCGTGGGCCGGGTGCTTGCAGCATCTCCCTGGGCACACGATCACCGACGCTCGATGAGCTCACGTCCTTTTGCTCCTGCCCGGCTCGTGGGGTGGGATTGTTTGAGGCGCCGCGCCCACTGGCGCAACACATAGTTTGCAGCGCGAATAGTTCGCGCGTCGCGGGTGAATTACTTGAGCGGTATCAAAGCCGTCAGGGAAACTTGGCCGTTTCATCATAGTGTCCGCAAAAAATAAGGGGACAGCTTCGTTAAGAAGCGTTGATCTTTCCTGGCGTTTTTCTAACTTTAGATCTGTCAGGCTCGGGATTTGCCAATGCTCATCCAGGTGCCTCGCACGCCCCCGGGCGCGCCAGGTTCGCAGAACGCGGAGAACTGCAGCCCCTTCGAGGCCGGGCTCAGGCGTGACCTCGCGAGCGCTCCGATCGTGTCCTACGATTCGATGCTTGGCGGCTGGGCCAAGCGCGCCATTGACCTAACAGTAGTGCTCATTTCGCTCCCGCTCTGGTTGCCGGTGATGCTGGGCGCGGCCTTGTGGGCGAAGCTGAGGCATCCCGCCCCCGTGTTTCAGGCGCGCGAGATGGTCGGCTATGGCGGCCGCAGCTTCCAGCTGCTTGCGCTTCGCGTTGATCCGCCGTCCGCAACGATCGAGGTGCTGCGCGTTGCAGGCGATGTGGCGCCGGCGCCGGCGAACGATTGGACGCTGATCGCCAGCCAAGCCGACGATGCGCAGGCCAAGTGGCGGCGCGCGCTTTCGCGCTTGCCGATGCTGCTAAACGTGCTGCGCGGTGAGATGGCGCTGGTCGGCCCCACGCCGCTTTCACTTAAGGAAATCGAGCCGCTGAAGACTGCGCGGCGCTATTACCTCAGCGCCCGTCCCGGCGTGATCGGCGTCAGCGCCATCGTCGATGCCGACGAGGAAGAGGCGAGCCAGTACAAGCTCTATGCGTTGTCATGGTCGTTGAGCACGGATGCGCTGATCCTGTGGGATGCGCTCGATTCGTTGCTGCGGCGCGGCGAGTTGTGGAAGCCTCATCCCGGTTTGAAGGCGCGCGGCCAGGCGGCGGCAGAAGCCGCGGCGACGCGGCGTCGCGGCGCGGCGCAATAAGCGCCGCACGCGTCGACCATTGCCAGACTCGCGGCGCTTGCCGATAGGAGTGCCGCGAGGTGCGCGGGACTTGGCGGCCGATCTCATCTTCTTCGGGCACGACGCCCGCGACGCAGCGGTGCAGCGGCGCATCGGCGCGTTCGCCCAGGCCGGCGCGGACGTGCTGGCGTTCACCATGCGCCGCGGCGGCTCGATTGCGCCGGCATGGCGCAATGTCGATCTCGGCGAGACCCGCGATGCGGCCTTCCTGCAGCGCTTGCTGGCGTTGCACCGGGCCCGGCCGGTGCTGGCGGCGCACAAAGCGGAGCTTGCCGCGGCCAGCGTATTTTACGCGCGCAATCTCGACATGGCGCTGTTGGCGCAATGGGCCAAGAGCATGAGCGGCTCGCGCGCGGCTATCGTTTACGAATGCCTCGACATTCACCGCTTCATGACGCGGCGCGATCCGCTCGGCGCGGCGATGCGCGCCATGGAACGCGACCTGTTGCGCCGTACCGCCTTGGTGGTGGTCAGCTCGCCCGCGTTCGTGCGCGAGTATTTCGACAAGGCTCAGCCAGGGGCGGCGGAGTTCATGCTGGTGGAGAACCGGCTGCCGCGCGGCTTCGCCTACGGGCCGCGTCCGAGCGGGGAAAAGCCGGTTGGTCAGCCGTTGCGCATCGGCTGGTTCGGCAATCTGCGCTGCAAGCGCAGCCTGGCGCTGCTGCTGGCGCTGGCGGATCGTTTTCCTGATCGCGTCGCTATCGAGATGCGCGGCGTGCCTGCACGCACCGAGCTGACGGATTTCGAAGCCAGCATTGCCGGGCGCGCCAATGTGCGCTTCGGCGGACGCTATGCGTGGCCAGATGATCTGGCAGCGCTCTATGCAGGCGTCGATCTGGTTTGGGCTGGCGATTTCCACGATCCTGGCGCGAACTCGAAATGGCTGCTGCCGAACCGGCTCTACGAGGGCGGCTATTACGCCGTGCCGCCGGTCGCGCCTGCCGACAGTGAAACCGGCCGCTGGATCGGCGAGCACGGCTTCGGTTTCCCCCTGCCAGAGCCGCTCGAACAGACGCTGCCGCACTTCCTCCAGCAGCTGCGGCCGGAGGCAATTGCTGCGGCGCGCGCCCGCATGCTGTCGGCGCCGGAGAGCGTGTTTGTGCAGGCCGAAGACGAACTGAAGCGCGTGCTGGACGCGGCGAGGGCGCGCGCATGAGCAAGCCGACCATGCTCATGTTGCTCGGCCGCAATCCGTTCGCGGAGCGCAGCGGGCGCGCCGTGATGTTGCGCCAGCGCATTGAGCAGGCGCGCCAGCGGTTTGAAACGCACATCGTGGTTGTCGGCCATGCCAGCGGCGATGCGAGCGATGAGGGGTTGCACTTTCTGCCGATGGCGAACCCCGCAGCGATTGCCTTGAATGCGCTGCGCATGTCCGGCTTGCCGCTGCAGACATGGCTCTATCATAGCGCGCACGCCCGCGCCGAGATCGCTGCGCGCGTGCGCGAAACGGGCGCTCGGGCCATCTTCATCGACATGTTGCGGCTGGCGCCGCTGGCCGGCGATGTGCCCAGGAGCGTTGCGCGCCTGGTCGATTACGACGACCTTCTGTCGGAGCGGTACCGTCTGGCCGCTTCGGCGGAGGACTATGACGTGATGGGCTTCCTGGCCCGCCGAGTCGGTCCGCTTGCTCCTGCGGCGCGCGCGGTGGCGGGGCCGCTGTTGCACGAGGAGGCGCGCCGGTGCGCCGCGTACGAGCACGAGATGCTGGTCCATGCCGATCTCGTGCTGTTCACCTCGCCGCGCGAGGCGCAGATGCTGGCGCGCGAAGGCGTGCATGTGCTGGCCGCGCCGCCACTGCTTGCGCCCCATCCACGCACGGACGGTGTTGGCGAACGGCTCATCTTCCTCGGCAATCTGCGCTATGCAGAGAATATCGTGATGCTGCGGGCGCTGGCGGATGCGGTGTCGGCGCTGGAGCAGCAGGGCGAACTCCCAGAGGACGTGACGCTCGACATCGTCGGCGAACATGCGCCCGATCTGCCGCACGCGTTCGACGCTAAACGCTTCCGTTTCATCGGCCGCATTCCCGATCTCGCTACGCTGGCCGGTGCCGGGATTTTTCTCGCGCCGGTTATCGGCGGCACTGGCGTGAAGCTGAAAGTGTTGGACGGGCTCGCGCTAGGCTGTCCGGTGGTCGCCACGGGCAAGGCGCTTGAGGGGCTGTCGGCCCGCGCCAATCGCGACATGCTCGTGGGCGAAAGCGTCAAAGACGTGCTGCGGGCGGCGATCGCGCTGCGAAGCCGGACGGCGTTGAAAGCGAAGCTCGCAGCGCGCGGGCGCGCCTATCTTGAGCGCGCGCACGCGCCCGCTTTGGGCGATGCCATCGCCGAAGCCATGGCGAAGGCCGTCGAGCGCGCGGGCGCGCGTCAGGAGACGCTGTAGTACGACTTCGATTGGTAGAAGTAGAGCGAGTCCCCGTACGACTGCCAATGCGGCTGCACGCAATTGAGCGCGATGCCGAGCACCTTGCCGCCAGCGGCTTCGGTCTGTTGCACGGCGGTGCGCACCGCGCCGAGGGCCGAGCGGCCAGCGCGGGCGACGATCACACAAGTGTCGGCCTGCTTGGCCAGAATGCGCGTTTCGGCGACAGCCAGGATCGGCGCGCAATCGAGCACCACCAGATCGTAGTGAGCGCGCAGCTCGCTGATCAGGTTTTCCATCGCTTCCGAGCCGAACACGTCGCGCGGGGTGAAGCCTGAGGTGGCCACCGGCAACACGTGCGCGTCCGAATTCGGGTCGCGCACGATCGCCGCGCGCCACGGCGCTTCGCCAGCCAGCACTTGCAGGAGGCCGACATCGGTCTCGATGTCGATCACATCGTTGATCGATTGCTTGCGCAGGTCGCAGTCGACCACGACGACGCGCTGGCCTGACATGGCCGCGACGCGCGCAAGGCACATCGAAATCGTCGTCTTGCCTTCGTCAGGCAAGGCCGAGGTGACGGCGACGACTTTCACCGAGAAGTCGAGCTTGGAATAGACGATCACCGTGCGCAGCACGCGCAGCGCCTCGGTGAAGGCCGACATCGGCCGGCCGACGAGGTAGCCGGAAGGGTGGCGTTCCGCGGGCGGCATCTGCCGCATCATCTTCTTGGAGATGATCGGGATCGAAGCGATCGCCGGATAGCCGACGCGGGCTTCAAGATCGTCGGCGTTCTTCACCGATTGATCGAGGATTTCAGCAATCACGCCGGCGCCGAGGCCGAGCATGAGGCCGAGCGCAATCGCCAGCGCCAGCGCCACGCGCAGCTGCGGCGAGGAGGGTGAGCCTGGCAGCGACGCGTAGGCGAGCAGACGCGCGTCGGAGGTGTTCAGCTGATCCTGGTCGGCGATTTCCTGATAGCGCTGCAGGTAGCTTTCATAGACTTGGCGGCTGGCCGTGGCCTCGCGCTCGAGTTCGCGCAGGCGCACGGATGCGCTGGAATTGCTGGTAACTTCGCCAGTGGCGCTGCGCAGCGAGCCTTGCAGGGTCGCAAGGCGCGCACGCGCGACCTGGACCTCGTTGCTCATGTTGATCGAAATGCGCTGGATTTCGCGCTGAATCTGCTGCTCGATATCCTGACGCTCGGCGCGGACAGCCTGCACCGCAGGGTGCGTCGGCAGGTAGCGGTTTTCCAGATCCGACTGGCGGCGCGCAATGTCGGACTCGCGGTCGCGCAGACTGCGGATGGTTTCGGAATTGAGTGCGTTGCCGATGGTTTCCAGCGGCGCGCCGGATTGGCGCAGCTCCTGAAGCTGGCGGAAGCGGGCTTCGCGTTCGGCCAGATCGGCCTGCGCCTGCAGCACTTGCGTCTGCACGTTGCTGATCTGCTGTTCGACCAGCGGCGCGCCCTGGGCGGAGATGAGCCCCGATTGCGCCCGATAGGTTTCGGCGGCGCTTTCCTTGGCTTGCACGTCTTCGCGCAATTCGGCGAGGCGGCGGGCGAGCCAGGAATTGGCGCGCTGGGCGGTGTCGATGCGCTGATTGACCTGGCTGGCGATGTAAACGTCAGCGTAGGTGTTGGCGATCAGCTGAGCGCGCGCCGGGTCGGTCGAGCGCGCTTGGATTTCGATCACGTAGGTGCCGCCGCGGCGGCGCACGTCGAGCGCGCCAGCGAGGCTGCCGGCGATCTGGTCCGGGCTGGCGTTGGATCCCTGATTGCGCGCTTGCATGCCGAGCGCGGTGGCGAGTTCGCCCATCAGCGCCGGCGAGCGCAGCAGCTCGATTTCGGAATCGATCGCTTGCGATTGCAGCGGCAGCGAGCCCATCACCGCTTCGGAGTTCAGCACGCGCTCCTGGCGGGGATTGATGATGAGCAGCGAGGTGGCGCTGTAGCTCGGCGTCCGCATCATCAGGAACGCGAACGCCACGACCATCGCCGTTACGCCCACGATCGCCATGATTAACGCGCGTCTGCGCAGCATCTGCAGCGCGGCGGTGACGCCGAACAGTTCGGCTAAGCCCTGAGGCGCCGCACTTGAGGGATATCCTGGCGGGCCGCTGGCGGGAGTCTCGTTGTTCATCATATTCATTGGCGCACACTGGCCCTTTGCACGCGCGGGCTAACGCCGGAGAATGGGCGCAAGCTAGCACAGCACTTAGGCTCGCGCCGTCCTCCAGGCGAGCACCATGCACGGTCCGCGCCGGAGATTTTCGATCAGTGGCTGCGGGCCGTGCACATGTGCGACAAAATCAGAACAGCCGTTCACCGATGCGGATGGTGTCGCCCGGCAGGACCGGCGTGGCGATGGATAGCTGAACCACCCGTTCCTCGGTCTCATTCGCGTGGCGGATGTAGACGCGGCTCTGGTTCGCCCGATAGGTGAATCCGCCCGCGGTGGCGACCGCGTTCAGGACCGTGAGGCTGGCCGAATAGGGGTACGTGCCTGGGCGCTGCACTTCGCCAAGGATGAAGAATGGCCGGTAATTGGCGACTTCCACGCTGACATTGGGCTGGCGGATGAATTGGCTCAGCGCCTGTTGCAGCGAGGTGGTGAATTCAGGGATGGTGAGCCCTGCGGCATGCACCTCGCCGACCAGCGGGTAGGCGATCATGCCCTGCGACCCGACCAGGTACTGGCCGGTCAGTTCAGCCTCGTTGAACACGGTGATGCGCAGCTGGTCGCCGGGGCCGAGGCGATATTCGGCAGTCTCCGCTTCGGCCAGTGGCGTGCTGGGCATGGTCGCGCACGCGCCAAGCGCGGTTGCGCCAGCACCGAACAGAAGCCCACGCAACAGGGCGCGGCGATTGTGCCAAATCGGCTCAGACATCAGAGGAACCTCCCGGGGCGGGTTACGAGCGACAGGTATGCCGCAAAGAACTGGCCGGACCGATAATCTAACGCGGTCCGCGACAAATTTCCGCGCCCGGCGTCCGCGGCGCCAGCACCAAGTCAATGCGCTTGGCGCGGGGAAAGGGGCGGCCATGCGGCAAGCTTGGCCGGCCCGCGCAGCCAGACTTGCTCGGCCAGCTTGCCGGCCAGGTAAAGCGCGGTCGCAGGCGAGGTGAAGGTGGATAAGGCCTGGCCCGCGCTGCGCTGCTTCACCGCCGTGATCAGCCGGCGCCATTGCAGGCGCTCATCGACGCTTTGCCAATGGCGGCGGACTGCCCGCCGCTCGGTTGCACTCAGGTGCAGCGTTGCGAGATCATCGTCGCAGTCGCGCAGCGCCTGCAATTCGCGTTCGCCGTGCGCCCGGCTCAGCGAACCTTCGCGTTCGACGGAAACATAGCCGGCCTCGCCGCAGACGGCGAAGCGCGCGCCAAGCGCGAGCGCGCGGGCGTAGAACTCGTAGTCTTCGCCAAGTCGCATGTCCTCGCGATAGCGCATGGCGTGCTGCGTGATGAAGCTGCGCCGCAGCAGCGGCTTCATGAAGCCGAGATGCAGCCCCGTTCGTTCGCTTGCATTGCCCAGGACAAACGCGGCGAAGCTGAGCTGGCGCGGCTGCAGCGGCTGGGCGCTCCAGGCCGGTGCAGCGCCGGGCCAGGGCGTGCGGATCAGCGTATCGGCGATGAAATCATGATCGGCGGCGATTGCATGCAATGCGCGCAGGCGGCCCGGCAGCATGTAATCATCCGCGTCCAGGATCGTGATCCACGGCGCGCTCGTGGCGGCGATGCCGCGGTTCCGCGCCGCCGCTGGCCCGGCGTTCTTCTCAATCGCGATGACACGCACGCGGCTATCGCGCGCAGCCAATGTATGCGCCAGCGCCAAGGTCCCATCGCCGGAGGCGTCATCAATGACGCAGACCTCCGCCGTCTCTGGCTGATCAAGCGCTGACAGCACCGCGCGTTCCAGCGTGGCTTCCGCGTTGTACGCGGCGATCAAGACGGTGCTGTTGGCGCTCATTACAATGTCATTGCGGGTTCGCGCAGAGGGAACGACCCTCGTACACGGGCGCATAAGCGATGCACGTCACTTGCAGCCGCCAGGGCGCTTCTGAAGGAATAATGGGGCCGAGCCAGTCGTTTAGCGTCTCGGTGTTCCAGAGATGCAGATAGAGCCGCTGTTCGCGCCGCGGCATTGGCCCATCGGCGGATGTCGCCTCGTGCAGCAATTGCCCGTCGGCGTACCAGCGGATCGCGTTCGCCGTCCATTCGAACGCGTAGGTGTGCTGGCCGTCTGCGGCGTCGAACGGCAACGGCACGGTGGTGATTTGCCGCCGCCCGCCGCGATAGCGGGTAAATTGAATCGAACGCGTGTCGCGGCCGAGGATCTCGATGTCGATTTCGTCCCACGTATTTTCGCTGCTTGGCCGCGTATAGGTGAAGAAGCCGGTGACCAGACCAGAGCCGCGCGGCGCCTGCAGCCGGGTTTCAAAATAGCCGTAGTGAAAGACGTCTTCCGACTGCAGTTCGCCCGATGAGTATGGCTTGTCGCCGTCGCGCGCGGGCGCAAGCGTGATCTCGATGCCGCGGGGCGCTTTTCTGATTTGAGAGGTGCGCCAATCGTTGGCGGTCCAGTCGCCATTGGTCCAACCATCGGACACGCGCCAGCGCGCCTCATCGATGCTGGTGAAGGTGTCGACGAACGCGGCGGGCGCGTTGGCGGGGTCGCGCTGTTCGGCGCCTGCGCCGGGGCCGCAAGCCGCCGCCAGCATGGCGAGCGTCGAAAACAGGAAGAAGCGGGCGGTTTGCATCGTTTAAGTGTGCCACAGCGCAGGCGGCGAACGCCAGCGATAGAGACCCTTAGGTGTTGGCGGCGGCGGCGTTCAACCGGCGGTGCTGCGGATTAACCGTTCTACGTCGTTGGCGACGCCTTCTTCGGCGCCGGTCAGGCTTGCATTGAGGCGGATATGCGCGTCCTTCGCTGAGGCGAACAGCACGACACCGCCCGGATTGCGCGCGATTGCCGTGCGCATCAGCAACTGGGCGAGTTGGCGGCGCGTCTCCTCCGAGCTCGTTGGCCGCGCCGCCAGTCCGTGTTTGGCGGCAAACTCCGGATCAAGCTGGTCAAACGCCGCCTGCAGGCGTTCGCCGAGAACCGAGTGCAAGATGACGCGCGCCGGGCGGAAGGCGCTGATATCGGTTTGGATCAGCGAGGCGCAGGGAATTTGCACAATATCGAACAGCGTCTCGTGGCTTCGTTGCAGCGCGAGCGTGTGTGCCGCCGAGGTGGCGAGTCCAATGGCGCGGATGCGGCCCTGGCGCTTCATAGTCTGCAGCAGCGCCGCCAGTTCGTCCGACATCTGCGCCGGCTCGATCTCGTGCAACAGCAGGGCGTCGAGGTAATCAGCGCCGAGTTCGGTCAAGCTCTTGCGCACGCTCGCTTCGACGGCGGCAGGGCTGAATCGGCCAAAGCGCGGCTCGCCCAGGCGCGCAACGGCGCGAAGGCTGGGCGCAACGCGGGCGAACGCACGGCCCCACCGGCTTGGCGGTTCGATCCCTGCCTTGCTGACGATAACCATGCTGTCGCGCTTGCCGCGCGCCATTTGACCCAGCAGGGCCTCGGTGCGGCCGTGGCCGTACATCCGGGCTGTGTCGAAGTGGCGGATGCCGTATTCATGGGCGAGGTCGAGCAGGCGAACGGCCTCGCGCGCAGGCATCGCGGCCAAGGCCGCGGTCCCGAATCCGATCTCAGCACCGCCGGTCCGGAGCGATTCTGGGCCTGCCTTCACTCTCTGCTCCGAAAGAACTCACCGCTCCAAGCCAGACTTGGCTTGCATCGACCTAGCGCTCCCGTAGCTTCTGCCAACTCAACAAGCGCGTGAGAGTGAAAATCTCTTGCGAGAGGGGAAAGCAAATTTTGCACCGCGGTGGCTCGTAAGCATGGTTAGCAGCAACGATGGCGCGGAACGCGAACGTTTCGCGTTGCTCGATGGCATGCGCGGCTTGGCTGCGCTGGCGGTGATCACCGATCACGTTCCCTCGACGCTGTTCACCACGCTGTTGCCGGGCCGCTATCTGGCCGTCGACTTCTTCTTCGTGCTGAGCGGGTTCGTGCTCGCCCATGTTTACAGCCGCAGGCTGACGGCGGGGCTCTCGCTGCTCGCCTTCATGCGCGTGCGGGTGGTGCGGCTTTATCCGCTTTACCTGCTGGGCGCGGCGACCGGCGCTGTGCTGATGGCGCTTCACATCGTCAGGGGATGGAACGACGCCAGCTTGGCGCAGCTGGCGACATCAACCTTGTTTGCGCTGTTCATGCTGCCGTGTCCGCCGCCAGCGTCGCTTTGGGAAAACGCGCCGTACCCGCTCAACGGCCCGTCCTGGTCGCTGTTCTTCGAACTGTTCATCAACCTGATTTTCGCGCTCGTGGCGCCGCGGTTAA
Organism: Hyphomonadaceae bacterium; assembly: GCA_016791445.1. GTDB lineage: Bacteria > Pseudomonadota > Alphaproteobacteria > Caulobacterales > Aquidulcibacteraceae > VFBF01. The sequence goes on from JAEUMP010000010.1 coordinate 123,671, forward strand.
CGCCGCGGCTTTGCTTGATGATCGCCGGGATCGGCGCGATCTTGCTGGTTCCCACTGCGTTTGGCTTTGGCCAGCTTGATGGCGGCTTCGCCTGGTCGAACTTCGTTGCCGGCTTTCCACGTGTGACCTTCAGCTTCTTCGCCGGCGTTTTCCTTTACCAAACTCGCTCGCATTGGCGCCTGCCGGCGCTGCCGGCCTGGGCTGGCTATCTGGCGCTGGCGGCCGTGTTTATGGTTCCGGCGACGGGTGTGTGGCGGTCGCTCTACGATCTGGTGGCCGTGCTGATCCTGTTTCCGGCGCTGGTCGCCCTCTGTAGCGGCTCGGATGTTCGCGGCGCGGTGGCGAAGGTCAGCAGCGTCGCCGGGACGCTGTCTTATGGCGTTTACATTCTGCATGTGCCGCTTTGGGGCTGGCTACAGCTCGTGCTGGGGCGGCTACATCTCGACCTCCCGGGCGGGCTGGATGTGGTCCTGACTGCGGGCGCCGCGCTCGCCATCGCGGCGGTTCTGCACAAGATTTACGACACCCCGGTGCGGCGCTGGCTGTCGCTGCGCCAGACGCCCCGCGCGGCGCTGGCCAGGGATTGACCCGCGAGAGGCCGGGCGGCACGCTCTTCGCACAAGCGAAAGCACTGGCGCGCGACGGCCCATAAGGGCACGAGCAGCCTTGGACTCGGCGGCGATGATTCAGGCGGTGAAGAAGCTGGTTCAGCGGGCTGGGCTGCGCCGGCAGCACCTGGAAGCCGCACGCATGTACGGTGAACGCCATGCGCTCGCCGTCGCCGCTCCGTTTCGCAGTCCGCGCGCGCGCGGCCGCATTCTTTGCTACCACTCGGTCGGCCAACCGGAATTTGGCGTCAATGACGTGACGCCCTCACGCTTTCGCCGCCACATCGAACTGGCGCTGGAGCAGGGCTATCGCTTCGTGGCGCCGGCCGAGATTGCTGCAACCGGCGGCGGGCCGAAGGATATCGCCATCAGTTTCGATGATGCGCTGAAGACAGTGCTGACCCAAGCCGACCCGATCCTGCGCGAACACAAGATTCCGTACTCCGTGTTCATCGTCAGCGAATGGTCCGAGCAGAAGCACGACTGGGAAAAGACCGGCGTGCTCGGTTGGCGCGAGCTTGAGAAGATGCGCGCCGATGGGGTTGAACTTGGCAGCCATTCGGCGACCCACCGCGATTTCGGCGAAGTCGACGTCGAACGGGCCAAGCGCGAATTCGAACAATCGCGCAACACCATCAACGAGCGTCTCGGCTTCACGCCCGACGTCTTCGCTATTCCGTTCGGCCAATCGCGCAACTGGACCCCGTGCGCCGACAAGGCTGCGCGCGAGGCCGGCTTCACCACCATCTACGCGCAGGCGGAAGAGACGCGCCCGCCGGGCACCATCCCGCGCACCTTCGTCACCCGCTTTGATGATGACCGCATCTTCAAGGCGCTGCTGCGCGGCGCCTTTGACCGCTGGGAAGAGTGGACGTGGACCTATTGAAACCCCGCATTTCCGTCGTCGTGCCGACGCGCGATCGCCCGGACCTGCTGCGGCAGGCGCTGGCGAGCATCCGCGCCGTCGAAGGCAATGACCTCGCGTGCGAAATCATCGTCGGCGACAATGGAGCCGATCCGCGCAGCCGCGAAGCGGCTGAGGAATTTGGCGCCATTCACGTTCCAGTGCCGCGTGCAGGCGCGGGCGCTGCGCGCAATGCCGGCCTGCTCGCGGCGAGTGGCGATTACATCGCCTTTCTCGATGATGACGATCTGTGGCTCGACAACCATGTCCGCCGCCATCTCGAGTTTCTCGACCTCAATCCGGATGTCGAGGGCGTGTTCGGGCAAGTTATTCCGGTCGATGACGATCTGCGTCACCTCGACGATCCGTGGCCGTTCCGCGCCCCGCACGAAGGCGAAGACCTCGTCCGCTCGATGCTGAGCGGCTATTACCCGCAGATCGGCGCCACCATCGTGCGCGCTTCCGCTGCGAAAGCGGTCGGCCTGTTCGACGAAAGCCTGCTCGGCGATCAGGATTGGGATTGGCAGCTGCGCCTCACGCGCCGGCGGACGATGCGCTACATTGCCCATCCGTGCGTGCTGTTCCGCCAGCGCCCGCCCGGTTCGTATGATGCGCTGCGTCTGCGCCGCTTGGGGTTTGGACGGCGCGTGTTCTTGCGCCATGCGCTGCCGGAATGGCGGCTGTGGCCTTCGCCGAAGGGCCTGCTGCAAGCCTACCAGAACGTGCTCTGGCAATATTACGAGTACTTCGTCACCGCCGCGACCGAGCGCGCTGAAGCCGGCGCGCCGCGCAAGGAAATCCTGCGCGCGATCTGGGGCGCGGCGCGCACTTTCCCGCTGCGCGCGGGTTATCACCTGGTTGCGCCGAAGCCGCTTCGCCGTGCGCTGGTGGCGTCGCTCAGCTCTGGCCGCACGCCGCCGCCGGCGGTTAGTGGCGCGAATTGATGACGGCCCGCATCGACGTTCTGATCCCCGCCTACAATGTGGCGGCGACAGTGCGCGAGGCGGTGGACAGCATGCGCAAGCAGACACTCCGCGACATCCGCATCATCGTCGTTGACGATGGATCGACCGATGCAACGCCGTCAATTCTCGCCGAGCTGGCGCGCGAAGATGAGCGCATCAGTGTGCTCACCAAGACGAATGGCGGCATTGTTGAGACCCTGAACGAAGGGCTCAAGCATTGCCGCGCCGAATTCATTGCTCGCTTCGACGCGGACGATGTCTCCTATCCGGATCGGTTCGAGCGTCAGCTTGCTTACCTCGACGCCCATCCTGAGTGCGTCGCGGTCGGCGGCGCCGTCGCGCACATGGACGAGAAAGGCGCGCCGCTGCCTGGGCTGCCGCAATCGGGCGATCCGATGCTGGCGGACGCGGCCAAGGCGCCTGCGCTCGAGCCCTACATCATTCACCCGTTCCTGATGGCGCGCCGCGCTGCGATCGAAGCTATCGGCGGCTATCGCTACGTGCCCAATTCCGAAGACAGCGATCTGTTCTGGCGGCTGCTGGAGCGGGGATCGCTTGTGAACCTGCCGGACGTGCTTGGCCGCTATCGCGTCCACACCGCCTCGATCTCCAGCTCTATCGTCAGCGGCCGCGTCATGGCGATTGGCTCACAGCTCGGCGCGCTCTCTGCGCTGCGGCGGCGTGCGGGTAAGGAAGATATTCGCTTCGACGCCGCGCTGCCCGCCGCCCTCAAGGCCGCGAACACGCTTGAGGCGATGCTCAATGTCGCCGCGCCTCTGCTCGACCAGGACGAGCACGAGCATCTGCGCATCGCTGCCGCGGCAAAGCTCATGGAATTGTCGCGCTATCGTCCGTACGAGCTGGATCAAAGCGATTGCGCCTTCATCCGCGCGGCGCTTCCGCTCGCTGCGCGGCTTACGCCAGCCAATCAGAGCGAAGTCGATTGGTATGTGTCGGTGACGGCGGCGCGTCTCCTGCGCAAGGGCAAGTGGCGTGAAGCGCTGACGCTGGCGCCGCCAAGCGCGCTGCCGAAGGCGGCCGCACGCATGTTGCTGCAGCGCTGAGAGCTATTCCGGCAGCTTGAGCAGGCCGTCTTTCACGTAGCGCTTCAGCCATTCCGGCAGGAGATAGCTCGCCGCTTCGCCCGCGCTCTCGAAGGCGCCTTGCTGGCGCACTTCGTTCCAGTGCGCGAGATGCTGATGCGGCGGCAGCATGCCCATGTAACTCATCAGCACGCGCACTGTCGGCCAATTGCCGCCGAAGATGTCTTCGTGACGGCAATCGGGCTCGCCGAACGCGGGCTGTTCGATGGTTGCGAGCATGGCCCGGTTGTCGAGCGGGGGCAGTTCCAGCGCGCGCGCGTAAACCGCCTCCAGCCAGCGCATCCAGCCGGGCAGGTTGTGTTCACGCTGTACGGCTTCGCGTGCGGACGAGCCCAGGCGTTCGCGCAGCGCCGCATCGCCGATCAATTGCGAGAGCATGTCGCGGTATTGATCGAACGAGGTCGCCTGCATCACGTTGCCGACCAGCGCGACGTGATTGATGCCGAAGATGCGCGAGGCTTCGGGGTAGGTGAAGATCGTTACCAGCGGCAGCCCGAAGCCGGCCGCTTCCATCAGCGAGGTGGAGGAAACGAACGGATAGGAATCGACGTAAATGTCGGCCGCTTCGAAGAACAGCTTCGGGTTCGGCTGCTCGGGCAGCGAGCGCAGGCGGTCGCCGAAGCGCGCCTTCACCGGCGCCCAATCTTCCGGCTCGCCGGCGCCGACGATCAGCAGCATCGCATTCGGATGCTTTTCCAAGACCGGCGCGTGAATGTCGGCGAAGGTGAGCCCGTGCATGGTGCGGTACTTCGGCCGCCGCGCCGCCGACATCATCACGATGGTGTCGGGATCGATGCCAAGTTCGCGCTTGGCGTCCTCACGCGAGCGCTTGCGCACGATGCCTTCGGCCAGCGTTGGCATGAGAATGTTGCGCTCGGGCGCGATGCCGCGCCGGGCGATGGCCAAGTCCTGCGCCGCGTCACGCAGATTGATCGACAGGTGGCACACGCTCGGGCCGTACCAGAACAAGTGATCGGCGTGATTGAGCACCAGCACCGGCGGATGCTTCTCGGCGTCGGCGAAGGCGATCACCGGCAGAAGGTCTTCGCAGTGCGTGTGCAGGATGACGACGTCGAAATCCTTGGCGATCTCGCGCAGCCGCATCGCCCATTCGATCTGGCCGCCTGGGCGGTGGTTCAGCTGTTCGACGCGCATTCCGCTTGAAGCTTCGAACGTCTCATGCACGAAGGCCGGGGTGGGGCCACGGTGTTGCGTCAACACCAGAGCGTGTTCGCGCCCCGCGTCGGCTTTCACCCACTGGCACAACATCTTGGTGTGGCCGCCGACGGCGGACACTTGCGTGCAAACCTCAAGCACGCGCTTGACCTCGCGCGGCCGCGCCCGCGCTGGGCCTGCCGGCTGCAGCTGGCGGCCGATGTCGGTCAGCACCTTTTCCAGGCGTGGGCTCCAGAAGATGCCGCAATGGTTCTGCGTCGCCACGTGCGAGGCGATGGCGCAATGCGCTGCCGCCGCCGCGAGTTCGTCTTGCGACAGGTAGCCCTGCGCGCGCTGAACGTAATGATCGAACTCGGCGAAGTTGCGCTTGATGCGTGTTGTCGATTGCGGTTCGAGCGCTGCGGTTTCCGTCATCGTATCACCCAACGCCACGGCTCACCTCGCTGACCGGCTCGGCGGTGCGCTCTGCTTGCACCCGCCAATCGGCGGGCTCGTTGAAGACCCCGAACGTGGAGGCCAGCGTCGGGTGACGGACGTGGAAATGTCCGCCGATCTGCGCCGCCAGCATGCCGCCCTTCTGGTCGCGCACGACAAGGTTGGCGACATAGAAGTTCGAAGTCAGTTTGATCGGCGGCGTGCGCACTTCAATCACGCCTTCGCCCTCGACAGAGGGGATATCGACGCCATCTTGATGCGAGGAGAAGGTCATGGTGTGGATGAGATCTTCGCGGTCGAGGCCGATGCGGAAGTCCGGGCGCTCTATGCGGCCGTCGGTCTTGTAGTGCAGGCGGAAGGTGATGCGATCGCCAAAGTCGATGACATTGCTCTCGACGCCGCGGCCGTTCAGCAGTTCGACCTTCGTGAAGGTGATGCTGCGGCCTTCTTCGCCCGCTTCCTTGAACCAGGGCGCGTCAGCGAGGCGGCTGTCGTCCTCGTAGCGCTTGAGGCCTTCGGCGGTCGGGCCGTCAAACACGATCTGGCCCTTCTTCAGATAGATCACGCGCTGGCACATGCTCTTGATCGAGAACATGTTGTGCGAAACGAACAGGATGGTGGAGCCGCGCCTTTCCAGCTGGCGGGCGAAGTTCATGCACTTGCGTTGGAAGGCGAAATCGCCGACGGCGAGCACCTCGTCGAGCAGCAGGATGTCCGGATCGAGGTGCGCGGCCACCGCGAAGGCGAGGCGCACATACATGCCACTCGAATAGCGCTTCACCGGCGTATCGATGAACTCGCCAATTTCGGCGAAATCGACGATGGCGTCGAACTTGGCCGCCACTTCGGCGCGGGTCATGCCGAGGATCGAGCCGTAGAGAAAGACATTCTCACGACCGGTCAGTTCGTGGTGGAAGCCAGTGCCGACTTCGAGCAGAGCGCCGAGGCGGCCGGTAATGCGCGCCGTTCCGGTGGTTGGCGTCACGATGCGCGACAACAGCTTCAGCAGCGTCGATTTGCCGGCGCCGTTGAGGCCGATGATGCCGACATTCTCGCCCTTGGCGATGTCGAAATCGGCGTCCTTGAGCGCCCAGAATGAGTTGCGCACCTCGCGCGCCTCACGCGCCGCCTTGGAGGCGAACAAGTTGCGCGCGCCCGCGCCGATGACGTCGCGCAGCGAGTCGTGTTGCTCGCTACGGGCCAAGCGCTGGTAGCGCTTGCCGAGGCCGCGGGCGGAAATGGCCAGATCGCTCATTAGATCACGTCCGCAAAGGTGCGCTCGGCGCGGCGGAAGAAGACGAGACCGCCAGCCAGCAAGATGGTGATGATCACACCGCTCATCGCCAGCGAGGTGAAGTGCGGCTCGCCCTGACCGAACACGGCCCAGCGGAAGCCCTCGATGACGCCCACCATCGGGTTCAGCGAATAGGCCCACTGCCATTGCTGCGGCACCATCGTGATCGGGTAGACAATCGGTGAAGCGTACATCCAGATCTGGATGATGAAGGGCAGCGTGTGCTTGATGTCGCGGAAGCGCACATTGATCGGGCCAAGCCACAGCCCGATCGACAGCGCCAGCAGCGCGGCGACCACCATCAGCGGCGGCACCAGCAACAGCTTCGGCGTGATCGCAATGCCGTAGAAGCCCATCAGGATCAGCAGCACCACGAAGGCGATGCAGAAATCCAGAAGTGGTGAGACCACGTTCGCCAGCGGCATGATCAAGCGCGGGAAGTAGATCTTGCGGATCAGTTCGGCGTCGTTGACGAGGCCGGTGCTCGAGCGGCGCACGGCTTCGGCGAAATAGGTCCAGGGCAGCACGCCGGCGAACGCGAACACAGGGTATGGGATGCCATTTGACGGCATGTGCGCGAAATAGCCGAAGATGATGGTGAAGATCACCACGGCGAACAGCGGTTGCAGGATCGCCCAGGCCGCGCCAAGCGCCGCTTGCTTATACAGCACCTGGATGTCGCGCATGGTCAGCACGAGCAGCAGCTCGCGATAGCGCCAGACCGCGCCAAGATCGAGATCGAACAGGCCGCGGTCCGGCCTGATCTCGGTCACCTGCGGCGACGCAGCGTTCGCGGGCGCTTCGGCGAGACTCACTGGGCGCAGACCTTCTTGAGGGTTTCGGCGACGGTGATTTGTTCTTCGTCCGTCATCTGATGGAACAGCGGCAGGATGATGCGTCGGTCCTGTGCGAACTCGGAGTTCGGCAGCACCCAGCCGTTCTTGTAGCTGTCTTCGCGGTGCGCGCACATGACGCCGCGGCGCGTGGCGATGCCGGCGTCGAGCATGGCTTGCATCACCGCGCGCTGATCGGCATGCGCCGGCAGCGTCACCGAATAGCTCTGCCAGTTCGAACGCTTGTTGGCCGGCTCGGCTGGCGTTTCCAACCCGATATTGTTCTGCAGCAATTCGTTATAACGCGCGGCAAGGCGGCGGCGCGTGGCGACGATCTCCGGTACGCGCTTCAGCTGTTCGCGGCCGACAGCGGCCTGGATGTCCGTCATCCGGTAATTGTAGCCCAGCACCGGGTGGGTTTCGAAGATCACCTGGTTGGAGCCGTGCCGCACCGTGTCCGGCACGCTCATGGCGTGCTGGCGCAGCAGCTTGAATTGTTTGTCGTAGGCGGGATTGCGCGTCGTCAGCATGCCGCCGTCGCCGGTGGAGACGATCTTGCGCGGGTGGAAGCTGAAGGCGGCGATATCGCCGCGCGGGGCGCCGATACGCTCCCACGCGCCGCCGATATTGATCTCCGAACCGATCGCGCAGGCCGCGTCCTCGATCACCGGCAGGCCATGCTTGGCGCCGATGGCGCAGATCGCTTCCAGATCGGCGGGCATGCCGATCTGGTGGACGACCATGATCGCCTTGGTCTTCGCCGTGATCGCCGCTTCGATCTTGGCCGGATCCATGTTGTAGGTTTCGAGCTCGACGTCGACGAACACCGGCTCGGCCCCGCAATAGCGCACCGAGTTGGCGGTGGCGATGTACGAGTGCGAAACGGTGATCACCTCGTCGCCGGCGCCGACGCCCACCGCCAGCAGCGCCAAGTGCAGCGCCGTGGTGCAGTTGGAGACCGCGGTCGCGTGCGGCGCGCCGACGAACGCGGCGAACTCGCGTTCGAACGCAGCGACTTCCGGGCCTTGCGTCACCCAGCCGGACAGGATCACGCGCGAAGCCGCTTGCGCTTCGCGCTCGTCCATCAACGGCTTCATCAGCGGGATCATGCGACGTGCTCTTTGTTGGCGCGCCACCAGGTCACCAGGCGATGCAGGCCTTCTTCGAGGTCGACCTGCGGCTCCCAGCCCAGCATGCGCTTGGCTTTTTCGATCGAGGCAAGACGGCGCGGCACCGCGTTCACCTTGCGCTCCGGCCCGTATTCGGGCGCGAGCTTTTTGCCCATCACCCGCATCAGCGCCTCGGCCAACTCATTCAAATTGGTTTCGACGCCGGAGGCGACGTTGAACACTTCATCGGACACGTCCGACTTCAGGCCCGCTACGTTGGCGCGGGCGATGTCGTCGATATAGATGAAGTCCATGCTGGTCTTGCCGTCGCCCAGGATCAGCGGCGGCTGGCCGGCCTCGATGCGCTCCATCCAGCGGATCAGCACTTCGGTGTACTTGCCGTGGATGTCCATGCGTGGACCGTACACGTTGAAGTACCGGAACGCGCAATATTCCGTGCCGTACATGTCGTTGAACGAGCGTAGCAGGCCCTCAAGCATCACCTTCGAGGCGCCGTACCAGGTGCGGTTATTGTACGGGTGGTCCTTCTCGGTGGTCGGGAAGCTATCGGCAAGGCCGTAGACCGAGGCCGATGAGGCGGCGACAATCTTCTTCACGCCGGCCAGGTGGGCCGCTTCCACCACGTTGAAGGTGCCGTCGCACATCACTTCCAGCGCTTCGCGAGGATGCTCGGCGCAGGCGGTAATGCGGATCGCCGCCATGTGGATGACGGCGTCCATGCCTTCGCTGACGCGCCGCGTCGCTTCGGCATCGCGGATATCGCCCTTCACCAGCTGGACGCGCTTGTCTTTCAGGATGTCGGCAACGTTGTGCATCGAGCCGCGCACGAGGTTGTCGAAGATTACGATCTTCTGGACGTCCTCGCGCAGCAGTTGGTCGATCGTGGTCGAACCGATCAGGCCGCAGCCGCCGGTGACGAGAATTTTCGCGCCTTCGACGTTCATCGCGCCAGCCCCGCATCCTTCTTGTAGAGATCGATCACGGCCGCGGCGACCTGTTCCTGCATGTCGGCGGTGAGTTCCGGATACATCGGCAGCGAGAGCTGTTCGGCCGCCGCCTTTTCCGCGTGCGGGAATTCGCCGGCCTTGTAGCCGAGGTCTTCGTAGGCCGGCAGCATGTGGATGGCGATCGGGTAGTGAATGCCTGTCTGAATGCCCTTGGCGTTCAGCGCGTCCTGCCATTCCTGACGCTTGGCCGTGCGGGTCGAGTAGATGTGATAGACGTGGCGCGACTTGTCCTGCACGAACGGGGTCGGCACGCCCGAGCCTGCGAACAGGGCTTCGTAGCGCTTCGCCGCCGCGCGGCGCGCTTCGGTCCATTGCTCAAGATATTTCAGCTTCACGCGCAGGATCGCGCCCTGCATACCCTCAAGGCGCATATTGTAGCCCTTGAGCACGTGCTGGTACTTCTTCTCCGCACCCCAATCGCGCAGCATGCGGATCTTGCGCGCGTATTCGTCATTGTTCGTCGTGGTTGCGCCGCCTTCGCCGTAGGCGCCCAAATTCTTGCCCGGATAGAAGCTGAACGCGGCCAGATCGCCGATGCCGCCGACGCGCTTGCCGTTCCACTCCGAGCCGTGCGCTTGGCAGGCGTCTTCGATCACGATCAGGTTGTGCTTCTTCGCTATGCCCATGATCGCGTCCATGTCGCAGGCTTGGCCGTAGAGATGGACCGGCAGGATCGCCTTGGTCTTCGGCGTGATCGCCGCTTCGATCTTGGCCGGGTCGATCAGGTAGGTCTTCGGGTCGATGTCGACGAACACCGGCTTGGCGCCCGTGTACCAGATCGCCGCGACGCTGGCGACGAACGTGAACGGCGTGGTGATCACCTCATCGCCCGCGCCGATATCGGCGGCGAGCATGGCCAGGTGCAGCGCGCTGGTGCCGTTATTGACGCCCATGCAGTGCTTGGCGCCGCTATAGGCGGCGAATTCCTTCTCGAACGCGGCCACTTCCGCGCCGAGAACGAATTGGGTGTTGTCGAGGATGTGCTGGATCGCGGCATCCACCTCCGGCTTGATCGAGAGGTATTGCGCCTTCAGGTCAACGAAAGGGACGGTCACAGCACTTTCTCCGCACGGGGAAGATGGATGGTTTCGCCGCGCGCCTTCATGGAGGAGGTGGCGGCTTCGATGATTTGGATGACGCGCGCGCCGAGGCGGCCGTCGCACAGCGTCTGCTTCTTCTTTTCGATGGCTTCGATGAAGTCCAGCGCGCCGGCGCGCAGGGCTTCGCCTTCATCAAGCTTCGGCGCCCACATGTCGCCGGTGCGATAGCCCACGCGCATCTGGTAGATCTTCGCCGGGTCGTCGGTGAAGGAGACGCCCTTGTCGTAGATTTTCAGCTTCTCGGACGGCTGCAGGTCGTCATAGACGAACATCTTCTTGGCGCCGCCGACGAGCACGGTGCGCACCTTCACCGGCGCCAGCCATGAACAGTTCACGTGCGCGATCGCGCCCGAGTCATAGAACATGGTGATGTAGGCGAGGTTCTCCGGCGTGCCGGGGAAGTGGTTGATGCCGCCGGCTGAAACCGCAGTCGGCTGCTCTTCGAGCAGGTAGTCCAGGATCGAAAAATCGTGCACGGCGAGGTCGGAGATCACCGATACGTCGCGCTGGAACAGGCCGAGGTTTACCCGGGTTGAATCGTAATAGAGGATCTTGCCCAGTTCGCCGTTGACGACGAGGTCCTTCATCTTCTGCACGGCGCCGGTGTAGATGAAGGTGTGGTCGACGTGCAGGACCAGCTTCTTCTTCTCGGCCGTGTCGACCAGCTGGCGTGCTTGCAGCGAGGTTTCCGTCATCGGCTTTTCCAGCCAGACGTGCTTGCCGGCCTTGAGCGCGGCCATCGCCAGTTCGAAGTGCGTCGACACCGGCGTCGCGATCGCGATCGCATCGATCGCGGGATCGCGCAGCATTTCCTGGAAGTCGGTGGTCGTCTTCACCGCCGGGAAGCGTTTGTTGACGATCTCCAGCTTCTTGGGGTCGAGGTCGGCGACAGCCGCCAGCTCCGCGCCCTTCAGCTCCGCGAAATTGCGGACGAGGTTGGGGCCCCAATAGCCGTACCCGATAACACCGATCTTGATCATTCTGATCGTCCTGCCTGCCTTTGAAGCGCGCGCACGCGCTTAGTCCTTCTTGTCTCGTGCATCGCCGACGACCTTCGCCGGCACCCCCGCGACGATGGCGTGGGCGGGCACGTCCTTGGTCACCACCGCGCCCGCGCCGACAAGCGCGCCTTCGCCGATGGTGACGCCGCCCATGATGGTCGCGTTCGAACCGATCGAAGCGCGCCGCTTAACCAAGGTCGGCACCACCGACCAATCCGCCTCGCTCTGCGCTGAGCCGTCCTCGTTGGCCGCGCGCGGGAAGATGTCGTTGATGAACATCACGCCGTGGCCGACGAACACCTCGCTCTCGATCGTCACGCCCTCACAGATGAAGGTGTGCGAGGAGATCTTGCAGCGTTCCCCGACATGGGCGTTCTTCTGAATCTCCACGAACGCGCCGACGCGCGAACCGGCGCCGACCGAGCAGCCATAGAGGTTCACCAGCTGGGGATGATGGATCATCACACCCTCGCCCAGGCGAACATTGTCCGAAATCGGCATACTCTAGACCCCACGCGCTCGACGTCGCGCCCGTCGCAAGTTCCCTGCCGCGGTATGCTTAACCGGCCCACATTTACTGCGTCATGTGAGCCGCTTGCGTGCGGGCTTCTGGAGGCGCGGGGCTTCTGTCCAAGCCTGTGCGGCGCTTGGGAGAATTTCGCGCCTATTGGCGCTGGGCGGCCGCTTCTGGCAAGGTCTTTTGCGGCAGTGCGGCGCCATTGTTGGCGATGAATGCAACAAGATCACGGAACGCCGCATCGGCCGAAAAGTGCGCCTTTGCGCATGCCAGCGCCGACGCCGCCAGGGCCGCGCGTTTACCGTGGCTGGCCAGCAGGGCGGCGGCCTCGGCGCCAAATTGGCGCGGGTCATCGGCGATAACCATCGCGCCGGCGACTTCGCGCTCGACGCCTTGCGCCGTCACCGTCGTGCCAACCACCGCTTTGCCCGCGGCCAGCGCTTCGACCAGCTTAATCTTCAGCCCCGAGCCGGTGTAGAGCGGCGAGATGACGACGCCCGCGTCTTGGTAGAGCGGCGCCAAATCGGGAACCACGCCCAGATAGGTCACGCCCGCCGGGGCAGCGCCAAGGCTGCGCGCCACCGAGCCAGCCACCTTGAGCTGGGCGTTCGGCCGGGCCGCGCGGATCAGCGGCCAGCTGTCACGGAAAAAGCGTTCGAGCCCGACGATATTCGGCGCGGTGTTGCTACCGACGAACAGGAGCGTGTCGTCCACACCGGGCTGCGGATCTGAAACGGGCATTACGCTATGCGGCGCCGTGATCACCGCGCGCGCAGGCAAGCGCGCGCGCACCTGCGCCGCCTCGTCCTGTTGGATCGCGATCACCGAGTCCGCCAGACCGAGCAGGCGGTATTCCTCATCAGCCGAAAGCGAGACGGTGTTCTTTTCCGCGGCGTCCGCGACCCGGGCGGACATCAGGTCGTGCATGATGATCAGCGAGGGCGCCTTTTCGCTCAGCGCATACGGCGCGAGCGAAGCAAGAAACGCGTAATCGCAAAGAATAGCGCTGGCGCCCTGGCTGGCGGTCCGCGCCACGAACAGCGCATCCTCCCGCGTGGCGGGCGCGCCCTGGGCGTACTCGGCCGGTTGCGACAGCCCGAGCTTCAGCAGCTTGTCCGCCACCGCCAGCGCCGAGGCGAGCCACACGCGCGGGTCCCGCGCCAGAACGATAGAGCCCAACCGCACGCCGCCATGAACATGATAGCGGTCGAACACATTGAGTTCAGGCCGCAGCCGCAGCACCGCCCAGCGCCCGAATATCTTCGGCGAGGCGCCGACATAATCGACAGCGTAGCCCGCCGCCTTGAGCGCGCCCGCCAGCGCCAGCACGTAGGCCGAGCTGCCATTGGTGGCGCCAACGATGCGCTGGCGCGAGAGCAGGGTGATGCGCCGGGCGCCGGTTGGGTTGGCTGATTTCGCTCGGCCCTTCAGCCGCGCGGCGATGGGGTCCTTCAGCAAATGCAGGGCGGAGGGACGCTGCAGCGCCGCTTTCACCGCCGCGCCAAGATCGCGCCGCTTCAGCGCCTCGATCAGCTGCGTGAAGCTGCGCGCGTCCGCGCGGGCGGCGCGGCCTCTGGCCAGTTCGCGCGCCAAGTCCAGATCGCCGCCGGCGTCGATCTTGGCGTAGGCGGCGTCGAACGCGGCGATCGCGGTAAGATTGATCCGGTGCGAGATCGAGGCTGCGTGCTTGCGATAGAGATAGGTGAGGTCGGGGTAGACCCGCATCCGCGCCCCGCCGATCAGCAGCCGCAGAACAAGATCGGAATCTTCGCCGATGCGCAGCGTCTCGTCATAGCGCGGGCCGAGCGCGCGCCGGAACACCGGCTTCAGGTAGCCGAGCGCCGGGCCTGGGCCCAACAGGCGGTTGCTGCGTTCATAGCTGGCGGCGCTGATCCAGTGCGGCGCGCGCACCAGCGCGCCGCGCAGATGCGCATGCGCCTTCTTGGCGCCGTCCTCGTAGAAGGTGAGCAGATCGTCGGCGGCGATATCGGCCCCGTCCGCTTCGGCTTGGCTAAGCAGCCGCTCCAGGCGTTCGGGGTGGATGATGTCGTCATTGTCCACCACCGCGATCCAGCGGCCTCGCGCGGCGGCCAAGCCCCGGTTGCGCGCGGCGGCCGGACCGGTGCGCGGCGTGCGCCCGCGCACGATTACCAGGCGCGGATCGCCGGCGGCCTCGGCCTCGACCCGCTGCAGACTGTCATCGGTCGAGCCGTCGTCGCTGAGGATCAGCTCCAGATCTGTCTCAGTTTGGCGCAGCACCGAGCGCACGGCGGCGGCGATGTGCGCTGCCCCGTTATAGTTCGCCATAATGACGGAGACCCGCGGCGCGGCGGTGTTCGCGTTCATGCGCTTCTGGACTGCCTCTTCACTCCGATCGCTGCAAGTTCTGCTCCGGGGCTGGATAAGGGAAGGTTGTTGCGAAAGGCCCCGGCAAGGGCTTAATCGGGACCATGAATCCGCTGCGGCTGTTCGAACGCGCGCCGCTGCCCGCCGCTCGCTTTCTGGAGGGGCGGGTAGGCTTCGCCGTTGGCGACATTCACGGCCGCGCCGACCTTCTGTCCCAGATGTTCGATCTGCTTGAGGCGCGGCTTGCCGATGAGCAGCGCGAGGCAGGGCCGCCGATCGTGGTCTTTCTTGGCGATTACGTTGACCGCGGCCGCGACAGCGCCGCCGTCATCGACCTGCTGCTGACCGGGCGTCCGCACGGCTTCGAGCGCCGCTACCTGACGGGCAATCATGAGCAGGTCATGCTCGCCTTCATCGCCGATCCGATGGCCAACCGGGCTTGGTTGCTCCAGGGCGGAGCCGAGACGATGACGTCCTACGGCGTGCCGCCGCCGCCGGCCATCTCCGCCGCCGAGCACGATTGGCTGGCGGTGGCGCAGATGCTCCGCATCCGCATGCCGAGCCAGCACTTCGAGTTTCTGAACGGGCTTGAGCGCTACGCCGCGCTTGGCGGCTATGCCTTCGTCCATGCTGGCGTCAACGCCGCCCGGCCGCTTGAGGCGCAGAGCGACGACGATCTCTACTGGATCCGCGAGGCCTTCCTCTCCAGCAAGCGGCCGTTCTCGCACCGCGTCGTCCACGGCCACACCCCGGTGGACCGCCCATACGCCGACGCCCGCCGGATCGCGGTCGATACCGGCGCCTATGCAACGGGGGTTTTGACCGCCGCCCGTTTCGAGGGCGCGGAGGTCAGTTTCCTCTCGGTAACAGCGCCGCGGCGATAGCTTTTGGCGCGGCCTCTTGGCGGCTTGTTCGCCCGCACGGCGCGGTTTAAACCCGCCCCAACTCATTAGGAGAGGGCAGCTCATGGCGGCGACTGGCGACGCGCACGGAAATATGGACATCTCCGATCAGCGCGGCACCTTTCATTCCTTCCTGGTCGCGTCCCTGTGGGGCTCCACGCACGTGGCCCAGCTGGTGGCGCTGCTGACGCTCGCGTTCGCGATGAACCTCGGCTGGTGGCCGGGGTTTGCTGCGTACGTCGTGATTGGCGTCGCTGTCGGCTTGATGTTCAAGCAAACCAGCGTGTTCTGGGCGGTGCAGATCGCCAGCTGGGTTCTGCTGGCGTTGGGCGGCCTGATCGTTCCGGCGCTTTCCGGCAT
This sequence comes from Hyphomonadaceae bacterium, assembly GCA_016791445.1. Taxonomy (GTDB): domain Bacteria; phylum Pseudomonadota; class Alphaproteobacteria; order Caulobacterales; family Aquidulcibacteraceae; genus VFBF01. Next base: position 139,352 of record JAEUMP010000010.1, read on the forward strand.
GATGGGCTGATCCGTTGCGCATCGCCGTTCTCAAGGAGAGCGCTGCGGGCGAGACCCGCGTTGCCGCCACACCGGAGACGGTGAAAAAGATCATCGGCCTTGGCCACAGCGTCGTCGTGCAAGCCGGCGCAGGCGTCAGCGCCAGCGCTCCGGATGAGCAATACAGGGCGGTGGGGGCCGAGATCGCGCCGGACGGCGGCGCCGGCAGCGCCGACCTCGTCGTCAAAGTGCGCCGCCCGACCGATAGCGAAATCGCCGCCATCAAGCCGGGCGCGGGCTTCATCTCCTTGCTTGAGCCCTATGGCGATCGCGGCGTGGCCGAGGCGCTGGCGAAGGCGAAGATCGACGCGCTGGCGATGGAATTTGTCCCGCGTATCAGCCGCGCCCAATCCATGGACGCACTGTCGAGCCAAGCCAACCTCGCCGGCTATCGCGCCGTGATCGAAGCGGCGGCGCTCTATGGCCGCGCGTTTCCGATGATGATGACGGCCGCCGGCACGGTCGCCGCCGCGAAAGTGTTCGTGATGGGCGTCGGCGTCGCCGGTTTGCAGGCCATCGCCACCGCGCGCCGTCTCGGCGCGGTCGTCAGCGCCACCGACGTGCGCCCCGCTACGAAGGAGCAGGTGGCTTCGCTCGGGGCCAAGTTCGTCGCCGTCGAAGACGAAGAGTTCAAGCAGGCTGAAACCGCGGCCGGCTACGCCAAGCCGATGAGCGCGGAATACCAGGCAAAACAGGCCGCGCTCGTCACCGAGCACATCGCCAAGCAGGACATCGTCATCACCACGGCGCTGATCCCGGGCCGTCCCGCGCCGGTGCTCGTCACCGAAGCGCAGGCAAAATCGATGCGCCCGGGCTCGGTCATCATCGACCTGGCGGTGGCGCAGGGCGGCAATTGCCCGCTGTCGAAGCCAGACGAAGTGGTCGACGTCGGCGGCGTGAAGATCATGGGTTTCACCAATCTGCCGGCGCGTCTGCCGGCGGATGCGTCCTCGCTCTATTCGCGCAACATCCTCGCGCTGCTGCCGCTGCTGACCGACAAGGACACCAAAGCGTTCGCGCCGCATTGGGATGACGAGATCATCAAGGGCGCGATGCTGAGCCGCGCCGGCGCCCTGGTGCATCCGCACTTCGCACCAGCGAGTGCTGCATGAACGATATCGATTTCGCGAAGAAGTATTACGCCGCATGGAATGGGCGTGACCTCGACGCGATCATGGCGCTCTATGCCGACGATATCGAGTTTTCCTCGCCTTACATCGCGGCTCTGGGCTTTGCGCCGGACGGGGTGATCGTCGGCAAGGGGATGCTGCGCGCCTATTTCGAGCGCGCGCTCGATCGCGCCCCAGCGCTGACCTTCACGCCGGAAGCTGTGCTGGTCGGCGCGCGCGGCCACGCGCTGTTGTATCGCAACCATCGCGGCGAGCGCGTCGCGGAAGTGCATGAATTGGATTCAAGCGGCCTGATCGTCCGCGCTGACGCGACATACGAGACGGTCTAACGCGGCGCGCGGGCGCGCTGGGGAGCTAGAGCTGATGGTTGATCCGTTTGTCTTCTATTTTGCGATCTTCGTACTCGCGATTTTCGTCGGCTATTACGTCGTCTGGTCGGTGACGCCGGCGCTGCATACGCCGCTGATGGCGGTCACCAACGCGATCTCATCGGTGATTATCGTCGGCGCGCTGATCGCTGCAGCGGCCAGCGGCGGCAGCGAGAGCGGCTGGGTCGCCAAGGGCGCGGGCGGGCTCGCGGCCGCACTCGCGGCCGTCAACATCTTCGGCGGCTTCCTGGTCACCCAGCGCATGCTGGCGATGTACAAGAAGAAAGAGAAGAAGTGACTTTCGCGACCGGGGTTAGGTCGCCGTCATGACCGTCGCGGAATGGCGTGCGCTGATCGAGGCTTATCTCGATGGCCGGCTCTCAGCCGAAGCCTTCATGCGCCGCTTTTCCGACGCTTGGCGCGCTTCGAGCGTGGCCATTCCGCACGCGATCGCTGCGCTGCAGCCGCATGTCGAGGCCTTTGAGGCTGACGTCTTGGCTGCAGGCGAGGAGGGCGTCGTCAATGACGACGAACTGCGCGGGGCCGCGGAGCGGGCGCTCTCCAATCTCGCCGAAGAGCAATCGGTCTACGCCCAGACCTTCGATCGCACGCGCGCGCGCGAAGATCTCGGCCGCTTCCGCGTGCAGATGGCCGGCTGCGCCGGCGCGGGCTGCTTCATCGCGCTCGCCTGGCTTGCACTCTGCCTGCTGCAGATCGTGTTCGTGAGCGAATGGGTGCAGCACGAATTGGGCTGGAGCGCCTGGCCTTCGGCCGCGCTCGGCTTCGTGCTCGCCTTCGTGCCCATCGTGGGCAACATCCTGGCGTTCATCGACGCTACAGAAATTCGTAACTGGCCGACTTGGGCGGCCGCCATTGTATTTTTCGCCGCGCCGATCATGACCTGGATCACGGGTTGGCAGCGCTGGCGCAAGTTCGGGCGATAAGGGGCAAACATGAACGCTGATCTCGCTGCGCTGCTCTACCTGGTGTCGGGGGTGCTCTTCATTCTGGCGCTGCGCGGCCTGTCGAGCCCGGAGACCAGCCGCCAGGGCAACAATTTCGGCATGATCGGCATGGCCATCGCCATCGGCACGACGCTGTGGCTGGTGACGCCCGATCAAACCACGTGGATGATCATCGTCGGCGGCATCGTCGTTGGCGGCGGCATCGGCGCGTTCATCGCCCGCTCGATCAAGATGACGGCGATGCCGCAGCTGGTCGCCGCGTTCCACTCGCTGGTCGGCCTTGCCGCTGTCGCCGTCGCCGCCGCTGCGTTCTACGCGCCCGAAAGCTTCGGCATCGCCGAAGCGGGCGGCATTCATACGCAATCGCTGATCGAGCTCTCGCTCGGCACTGCGATCGGCGCCGTCACCTTCACCGGTTCGGTCATCGCCTTCGCCAAGCTCAACGGCAATATGAGCGGCGCGCCGATCATGCTGCCGGCGCGGCACCTGATCAACATCGTCATCGCGCTCAGCATCGCGGCGCTGATCGTGATGATGATCCAGTCGCACGGCACGGTCGAATGGCACTTCTGGGCCGTCGCCGGTCTTTCGCTGCTGATCGGCATTCTGCTCATCATCCCGATCGGCGGCGCCGACATGCCGGTGGTGGTGTCGATGCTCAATTCCTATTCGGGTTGGGCCGCGGCCGCGCTCGGCTTCACGCTGGAGAATATCGCCCTGATCATCACCGGCGCGCTGGTCGGCTCTTCGGGCGCGATCCTGTCCTACATCATGTGCAAGGGGATGAACCGCAGCTTCATTTCCGTCATTCTCGGCGGCTTCGGCACCGCCGATGGCGGGGCTGCCGCCGGCGTGAAGGAAACGCGCCCGGTCAAGCAGGGCAGCGCCGACGACGCGGCCTTCATCATGAAGAATGCCTCGAAGGTGATCATCGTGCCGGGCTACGGCATGGCGGTTGCGCAAGCGCAGCACAGCGTGCGCGAAATGGCCGACATGCTGAAGAAGGAAGGCGTGGAGGTTCGCTACGCCATCCACCCGGTCGCGGGGCGCATGCCCGGCCACATGAACGTCCTGCTGGCCGAGGCGAACGTGCCCTACGACGAGGTCTTCGAGCTCGAGGACATCAACCGCGACTTCCCGAGCACCGACGTGGCCTTCGTCATCGGCGCCAACGACGTCACCAATCCGGCGGCCAAGACCGACCCGAAGAGCGCGATCTACGGCATGCCGATCCTCGACGTCGAGCGCGCCCAGACCGTGCTGTTCGTCAAGCGCGGCATGGCGGCGGGCTACGCCGGCGTCGAGAACGAGCTGTTCTTCCGCGACAACACCATGATGCTGTTCGCCGACGCCAAGGTGATGTGCGAGAACATCGTCAAGGCGCTGGAGCGTTCGCACTGACACGACAGCGGTGATCCGCGGGAGCTGGCGAACGGCTCGAGGAGCGCCAGAAAGACATTGTAGCGGTCGCTACGTTTCATGTAGAACTATGTAGCAAGTGCTACAGGAGTCCTTATGAGCGACACCGCTTCGCGCGTTGCGAACAACACCTTTGCCTCCATGAGCGCGCGGCAGGTCGCCGTGCTGATCGGGCTCGGCGCCGGCCTATGGTTTCTGGGCGCGATGGTCCTGCGCCTTGTCGCACCGATGGGAGCTTTGGATGGCGCCGCGCGCGCGTTGACCTATGCTCTGATGATTCCCGGCACGCTTCCGGCGGTCTGGCTGATCTGGAAGCTTCCAGGCCTTCGTCGTGACCAGGTCGCGATGGGTGGTGCGATAGCCACCGCGACAGCGACCCTGCTCGATGGCATAGCCTTGGCCTGGTTTCCGGAGTTGTACGCCGCCGACGTGCGGCTCGTGGCTGCGTGCGGCGCGGCCATACTCTGGGGGGGCGGTGTCGGGCTCGTGCTGGCCCTGCTCTTCAATCGCGCGCCCGCACGTTAGCCGCTTCCTCGCAGGCTCGCCTTGGCGATGTCCTCGAGGCCGACGCTTTTGAGCAGGACCATGCCCTCGATCGAGACCAGGAGTCGTGCGGCATCCGCGGCGCGTGCGGTCGCGGTCGGGGCGTGGAGCTGGGCTTTGCCCCATTCCAGGAAGGCGCGCGCGATGCCGCCGCCGACCGCGCGGTAGAACGGATCGCCACGCGCCGAGAGCGCGACGATCTCCAGCCAGAGCTGCATGTACGGCCACACGTCGTCGCTCAGCAGCACGACCGCAAGCCGGCGGCGTAGCGCGTCGAGAGGCATCGGCTCGGATGCGGTATGAGCGTCCAGCACCGCGGTAAGGCGCGTCGACAGCAGCTGCAGAGTAGCGGCGATGAGCTCGGATTTGTCTCGGAAGTAGTAGAGCAGCATCCGGTCGCTGATGCCCGCCGCCTCGGCCAGGGGCCGCACGCTGGAGGCCGGCAGGCCCTTCGCGAGGACATGGTCGGCAAGCCCGTTGAGGATGTCGAGGCGTCGCTGCTCGGCCTTCTTCACCCGGAAATCCCTCCTCCCGAGGCACGTGGGTCGACTGTCTTTCGCATAGATGCGAGCATCAGCGAAAGGGCGCGGGGCTTGCCACCCCCGGCCTGGACCCTCGCCATGGCGACGCATCGGATAGACGGGGCATGCCGAACGCTTATGACGCGATCCTCTTCGATGTCGGCGGCCCGCTCGACATGGAGTTCGCATGGGAAATCGCGGTCGATTCCGCGATCGCCGCGGCCTGCTCGCTCGAAGGCATCCGCGTCGATGAGGAGGCACTGGCCGCCGCCAGCCGGCGCGCCGTCGAGGTTTTCGCGCCCGACGCCTATGCCCATATGGTCGAGACGCTGTGCGGTGGAGATCCGCAGGCCATCGCACGTGTGGAGCGGCGCCGGCGCGACACGCTCGCCAGCCTCGACGCATTCCAGTTGCGTCCCGGCATCGACGGTCTGCTGCGGCGGCTCGCGGCGCAGGGGCTGTCGCTGGGGATCGTCTCCAACCAGCCGGCCGGTGCCGCCGATCGTCTGCGGCGCGTTGGCATTGCTGAGTGTTTCCAGCACCTCGGCCTGAGCGGCGTGGTCGGCGTGCGCAAGCCGGATCCGGCGATCTTCCTCGGCGCCGCGGAGGCGCTGGGCGTCGAGCCTGCGCGCTGCATCATGGTCGGCGACCGCATCGACAACGACATCGCGCCGGCCAAGGCGTTGGGCATGGCGGCGGTCCGCTTTCGCTCCGGCCGCCACGCCCGCCAGCAGCCGCGCGGCCCCAGCGAGGTGCCGGACGCCGATGTCGTCGACGTGTTGGAGCTGGAGCGCGCGATCGAGGCGTTGTTGCGCCGCTGAGCCTCAGTGCTTGTGCGCGTGGCTGTGCTGACCGCCGCCGAAGCGGTCGATGTGCAGCGGGGTCTTCGCCAGGCCGGGGCAGAACGTGCCGACGACCTTCTCCAGCCGGTCGTAGAGCAGCTTCGATGGCTTGTTGGCCGCCGCCAGCCGAGCCCGCGCCGCCTCGGCCTTGCGCGCCAGCTCGGCCATGTCGAGCGTCAGCAGGCGGCGGTTCTCCACCACCATGCGCCCACCGATCATCACCGAGTGCACGGCGCAGCCGTCCTCGGTATGCACGATCTGGTTGGTCGGATCGTTGAACGGGATCCAGTTCACGTGGTGCAGGTCGAGGAAGACGATGTCGGCCTTGTAGCCCTCGGCGACGCGCCCGACCTTGTCGCCGAAGCCCAGCGCGCGGGCGCTGCCCAGGGTCGCGGCCTCGAGCACTTCGTCGGTCGTGACCCAGCGTTGCCAGTCGGGCCCGCGCGACTTCGACACCATCGAGGCCAGCCGCATGTTCTCGTACATGTTCTGATTGTCGGAGCAGCTCGCGCCATCGGTGCCGATGCCGACATTGACCTTGCGATCGAGCATGCCGCGCATGTCGGCGAGGCCGTTGCCCAGCCGCATGTTGCTGCCGGGGTTGTGCGAGACCGAGCCGCCCTTGTCGCCCAGACGCTTGTTGTCGTCGTCGTCGAGCCATACGCCGTGCGCCACGGTGAAGTCGGGGCCAACGAGGCCCAGCGAATCCATGTGCGCGAGCAAGGTGCTGCCGTAGCGCTGGTAGCCAACCACCGCCTGCACCTTGGATTCCGCGACATGGCTGTGCAGGCCAACGCCGAAATCGCGCGCCAGCTTCAGGCAGGCGAGCAGGAATCTGTCGGAGCAGTGATGCGGGATGGTGGGCGCCACGGCCATGCCGATGTCATGTCGGTCGAGCTTCCAGCCCTTCAGTGCCTTGCGCATCGCCGCGATGCTCGATGTGTAGGGCGCCAGCCGGAAGCGCTCCGCGTCCTTGCGCAGGCCCGGCGAGAGGCGGTCGGCGAGGCCGGGGATCGCTTCGAAGAAGCTGAGATCGGCGACCATCGGCGCCACCACGGCGCGCATGCCGACATCGCGATAGGCCTGGCCGACGGCGGCGAGGCCTTCGGGCGAGGGTGTCGGGAACTCGCCGATCAGATCGTAGGCGGCGGTGCAGCCCTTGAGCACCATCTCGGCCGCGCCGATAGTCGCGGAGAGGTACTTGTCTTCGAGCGTGCGATTGCCGTTCGTCCATGGCCCGGCGGTCAGCAGCAGTTCCAGCGTGATGCGATCGAGCATGCCCTTGGCGAGATTGCCGTGGCTGTGGGTATGCCCGTTGATCAGGCCGGGATGCATCAACCGGTCGCGCGCGTCGATCGGCGTGGCATCCGCCGGCGCCGGCATGCCCGGCCGGCCGATGGCGGCGATGGTGTCGCCCTTCACCAGGATGTCGGCCTTGGGCGCCGCGTGTGCCCGGATGTCGAGCAGCCTGCCGCCCCGGATGATCGTGTGTACCGCTTTCGCCATCGCGCTCTCCCCGTCCTCACCGGACCATTATGGAGCGCAT
>JAEUMP010000017.1 GCA_016791445.1 Hyphomonadaceae bacterium
TGTGGGTCAGCCTGAAGGACTCCTTCAACGACAACTCGACCCACGTCGTCACCTCGCAAGAGCTGAACGGCGCGGTGGCCAACGTCCTCGTCGTGGCGGGCGGCGCCCACCGCGAAGCGGGCAAGGTCGCCTCGGGCGACATCGCCTTCAGCGGCAACGCCATGCAAGGGTTCGCGGGCATCAACACGATGAACCAGAACACCGGCATCGCGTCCCTCGGCCAGGCGGCGACCGCCGTCGGCGCCAACGCCAACGTCACGTTCGGCAACTGATGCGCAACGGCGCCGGCGGGTCAGCAACGATCCGCCGGCGACCGGCCTCTCTCTTGCAGAACACGACGAAATGAAGGGCAGGACGATGAACAAGCATCTTCTTCTCGCGAGCCTCGCACTCACCGCCGTCCTGGCGTGCGTGCAGCGCGCGGAGGCCGCCCCGATCCTGGCGATGACGCCCGTCTGGGGCGGCGCTGCGGCGATGACGACGACAGACCAGTCGATGGCTTCCGAACCGGTGATCGGCGCGGAAGAACTCGAAACCCTCTCGGGGGAAGGTCTCGGCGCCATCACCGTTCTCACCGGCCAGACGCTGACGGCCATCACGGCCGGCAACACGATCACTGCAGGCACTGTCGGTTCGGGCGCCATCACGCTCGATCAGAACGCCTTCTCCGGCTTCGACGGCATCGGCAATTTCGTGATCAACAGCGGCCACAACAACACGCTCCAGTCGAGTCTCAGCGTGAGCATCGTGCTCGCACCCTGATCCAGAGGCCTCGATGACGATCGTATCCACCATCGACTTCGAACGCGCCGCTCCCCCTGCCCGCAAGGCCGGCGGGAGCGGACGCGCCTTCTTCCTCGCGGCGACCATGATCGTCGCCGCGGCGACGAGCGCGCACGCGGACGTCCGTTTCCACAACGAGGCGGGCGGCAACTACACTGTCAACGTCATGAGCTGGCGCGACATTCCGTTCCGCACGGTCGTGCGCCAGCAATACGACTTCAGCTGCGGCTCGGCGGCCGTCGCCACGCTGCTGCGCTTCCACTACGGGCGCGAGGTGAGCGAGAGCATGGCCTTCCGCGCCATGTACGAAACCGGCGACCAGGCGAAGATCCGTGAAGTCGGCTTCTCCATGCTCGACATGAAACGCTATCTGGAATCGGTCGGCTATCGCGCCGACGGCTTCCGGATCTCGCTCGACCGCCTCGCGCAGCTGCGCGTGCCGGCGATCGCGCTCATCACGCGCGATGGGTACCGCCACTTCGTGGTCATCAAGGGCATGCGCGACGGCAAGGTGCTTGTGGGCGATCCCTCGCGCGGGCTTGAAATCCACGACCGCAAGGACTTCGAGGGCTGGTGGAACGGCATCGCGCTCGCGATCCGCTCGGGCCCCGGCGCCGAGGCCGATCTCCAGTTCGACCGCGAAAGCGACTGGCGTCCGTGGGCGGGCGCGCCGTCCTTCGACACGCTGCCGCCGGCGCTCGACGCCGCCCAGCTCACGCGCGAACTGCCGACGCTTTACCAGATCTCCCCGCCGTCGGTGATCAACGGAGCGCTGCCATGAAACGCGGCGGCCTTCTGCGCATCGCGGCGTGCGCCGCTTTCCTCGCCCTGTCGCCGCTTGCTGCGCATGCGGATCCGTTTGCTGACGAAGTCGCGGCGGATGAGAGCACGCTTGCAGAGGCGCGCGGCGGCTTCATCACCGCCGGCGGGCTCACCTTCGATCTCGGCGCGGTCATCACCACCTGGCGCAACGGCGCGCTCGCGCTGCAAACGGTGCTCAACTGGTCGCCCACGGGCGTCACCACCGCGCACTCCACCGGCACGCCCGTGGCGGGCGACATCCTCGCGCCGGGCCTGCCC
>JAEUMP010000027.1 GCA_016791445.1 Hyphomonadaceae bacterium
CCGTTCCGGCCCCGGATTTATCCAGCTCGGGTTGGTGAAAGGCGGAGGGATCCCGGGGACCGGTGATGAACAGCACCGGCCCGCTCACCGATGGCCAACTGGACAAGGGTGCGAGAAAACACCCCGTGCCATGCCGTCGGAAAACGATCACGGGGACGCGGACGGTGTCTGCATCTTCTTTCTTCCAACCAGTTTCGCGGGCTTTCGTCCGCGTCCCCAGCCCTCCCAAAGGGGCCCTCCCGTTTGTGCCCGCAGCGTGAAAACGCGTGCGGTGATGAGTGCTGCGCGCTCTGCCCTTCTCCCCCGCGAGGGGGAGAAGGTGGCCGCGAATGCGGTCGGATGAGGGGGCGGGTATCACGATGAAGTCGAACGTTGCGGCCAATCGCCGGTACGCCCCCTCATCCGTCGACTTCGTCGACACCTTCTCCCCCTCGCGGGGGAGAAGGGATTCCGTCGCGCTCCCCATCACCTGCGAGACGCGCTAAGACGCGCCCTCAACCGAAGGAAGCCTCCATGGACGTCACCAAGATTTCCCCCGGCGCCAACGCGCCCGTGGAGGTCAACGCCTTCATCGAGATCCCGCAGGGCGGCATGCCGGTGAAGTACGAGCTCGACAAACTGTCGGGCGCGCTTTTCGTCGACCGCTTCCTCCACACCTCGATGATCTATCCCGCCAATTACGGCTTCATCCCCAACACCATGGCCGAGGACGGCGACCCGATCGACATTCTCGTCGTGACGCCGACGCCGATCGTGCCGGGCGCCGTCATCCGCGCGCGGCCAGTGGGCGTGCTGCTCATGTCCGACGACAAGGGCTTCGACGAAAAGCTGCTCTCGGTGCCGATCGACAAGCTCAATCCGTTCTACACCAACGTGAAGACGCACGAGGACCTGCCGCCCTTGCTGATCGAGCAGATCATGCACTTCTTCACGCACTACAAGGATCTCGAGCCCGGCAAGAAGGTGTCGATGGGCGAATGGGCGGGCCTCGACGTGGCGCATGAGCGCATCCGGCTCGCCATCGCGCGCGGCGCGCAATGGTGATGCAATGAACGCCGGGAGCGACTCTCAGGTCGTGCAGCTGATCGCGGCGCTGAACGCCGAAGCTGCAAAGGCCGCAGGCCGGCCCGTGGCGATCGTCTCGGCGACATTCGAATGGATCAAGCCGGCCGAGGGGCCGGCGACGACCGAGGTGACGATCACGCGCTCGACGCGCACCATCGTGTTTTCCCGCGCGGATCTGAAAGTCGGCGATGTGCTGACCGTGTCGGCGAGCGCCGTGCACCGCGTCCTGGACGTCTGAGCGTCAGCTCCGCGCCGGCGTGCGACCGCCGCCGAGCCAGAGCTTCATCCAGTTGCGGTCCATCCACTTCTTGCGCAGCGCGCCGTGGCGCGGCAGGTCCTTCGCGCCGCGCGGGACCATCATGTCGTTCATGCGCGGCTTCAGGCTGCGGATGAGATCTTCCTCGACGATCTGGCGTTCGCGCTCCTCCGGGATGCGCATGACGTGCCGCTCCGTCGCGCCGTAAAACCAGTAGGCGCGTCCCCATTTTTCATGGCCGACAAGACGCGACCGCAGGTTCGCGGCCTTGCCGACATAGAGCGGCTCCATGAAGAACACGAAGCGCCGCCGCACGAATACATAGACGCCGCCCGCGTCCGGCAGGCCCTTCTTCGTCAGCGTGATGTTGAAGCGATAGCGCGCACGACTCTCGCCACGCCAAACATGCCAGCCGAACAGCAGCATCGCCCATCTCCGAATCTGAGACGTTAACCCTCGGTCGATAATGGTAAACCGATTCCTAACGCGTGGACGGCAGGCCGAGCGCGCGCTCCACGCGGTCGATCCACGCGACGAGCGCCCGGTGCGGCGCGAGATCGTAGGCGCCCTCCTCCGCCCAGCGCGTGTACGCGACGAGCGCGATGTCGGCGAGCGACAGCGCATCGCCGACGAACCAGTCCTGCTCCGCAAGCGCCTCGTCCATGCGTGCAAGCACAGCCGCGCCCTTCGTCGCCAATGTGCGATCCGTTTCATCGTCGAGCAGATTCCGGAATTTCACCCGAAAGCGGCGCACGGCGATCACCGGCTCGTGGCTGTACTGCTCCCAGAACAGCCACTCGAACATCTTCGCGCGGTGATATGCGTCGCCGGGAACGAGATCGCTCCCCTCCGCCAGATGCAGCATGATCGCGTTCGACTGCGCGAGCGTGCGCCCATCGGCCAGCGCCGCAAGCGGGACCTGCCCCCACGGGTTCAGCTTCAGGAATTCAGGCTTCCGCGTCGCACCTTCCACGACGCTCGTCTCCACCCAGTCGAACGGAACGGCGAGTCGCTCCGCCACCCATTTCGCCTTCAGGCAGTTGCCGCTGATGCTGTCGCCGTAGATCGTGAGTCTGCTCATGCGGGCGTTGTAACGCGCGCGCCGCAACGAGCCAGAGAGCGGGGCTTATCGAAAATGCGCCGATCATTCAGCGCGAATTACCCTTCTCCCCCGCGAGGGGGAGAAGGTGGCGGCGAAGCCGACGGATGAGGGGGCGTCCACGCGACTGGCCGCAACATCCGGCTACATCCTGAACCTCACCCCCTCATCCGGCCTCCGGCCACCTTCTCCCCCTCGCGGGGGAGAAGGATGCGTCGTCCGGCAAACCGCGCTAAGGCGCGTGCATGACAGACGCAGTGATCATCGGCGCGGGCCACAACGGGTTGACGTGTGCGGCCTATCTCGCCGCGGCGGGCGCAAAGGTCGTCGTGCTGGAGCGGCGCCATATCGTCGGCGGCGCGGCGGTGACGGAGGAATTCCATCCGGGTTTCCGCAATTCGGTGGCGTCCTACACGGTGTCGCTCCTGCAGCCGAAGGTGATCGCCGATCTCGATCTGCATCGCCACGGGCTGAAGATCATCGAGCGCAAGGTCTCGAACTTCCTGCCGCTGCCGGACGGCGAGAGCTTTATGACCGGGCCGGGCATCACCCAGGCCGAGGTCGCGCGTTTTTCCGCGAAAGATGCTGAGCGCCTCCCTGCCTACGAAGCGCGCCTTGAAGCCATCGCCGATGTGCTGCGCGATCTCGCGATGAAGGCGCCGCCCAATCTCGTCGAGCGCGGCTGGCGCGAGGCGTTCATGGAAATGCTCTCGGGGATCGGCGCCGCCTCGCGCCTGACAAAGCTCGACATGGTCGGCAAACGCGACGTGCTCGACCTCTTCGCGAAATCCGCCGGCGACTGGCTCGACCACTGGTTCGAGAGCGAACCGCTGAAGGCCGTGCTCGGCTTCGATTCCATCGTCGGCAATTACGCAAGCCCCTATACGCCGGGCTCTGCCTATGTGCTCCTGCACCACGTCTTCGGCGAGGTGAACGGAAAGCGCGGGCAATGGGGCCACGCCATCGGCGGCATGGGCGCGATCACGCAGGCGATGGCCGCATGCTGCCGCGAGCGCGGCGTGGACATCCGCGTCAACGAAGCGGTGCGCGAGGTGATCGTCGAGAACGGCCGCGCCGTGGGTGTGGTGACGGAACAGGGCGAGGCGATCCGCGCGCGCACGGTGGTCTCGAACCTCAATCCGAAACTCCTGTTCCAGAAACTCGTGGATCGCGCGCACGTCCCGGCGGACTTCGCCGAGCGCATCGACCGCTATCGTTGCGGCTCCGGCACGCTGCGGATGAACGTGGCGCTGTCGGAACTCCCGCGCTTCGCCTCGAAGCCCGAACCGGGCGACCATCTCACAGCGGGAGTCATCATGGCGCCGAGCCTCGCCTACATGGACCGCGCCTACATGGATGCGCGCACCTTCGGCGTCTCGCGCGAACCGATCGTCGAAATGCTGATCCCCTCCGTCGTCGACGACAGCCTCGCGCCTTCGGGCCGGCACGTGGCGAGCCTTTTCTGCCAGCAGGTGGCGCCGCATCTGCCGAACGGAGCCTCCTGGGACGATGCGCGCGACGACGTGGCGGACCTGATGATCCAGACGGTGGAGAAATTCGCACCGGGCTTCGAGAAATCCGTCATCGCACGGCAGGTGCTCTCCCCGCTCGATCTCGAACGCACCTTCGGTCTCGTCGACGGCGACATCATGCACGGCGCGCTCTCGCTCGATCAGCTCTTCTCCGCGCGCCCCGTGCTCGGCCACGGCGCCTACGGCACGCCGATCAAGGCGCTTTTCATCTGCGGCTCGGGCGCCCATCCCGGCGGCGGCGTCACCGGCGCGCCGGGGCACAACGCGGCGAAGGTGGTGAAGCGGCACCTGCAGTGGTCGGGGCGTTAGGGCGAAGGTGGTCCAAATCGATTCAGCCCTTGTTGCCCGCGCTTTGCGAACAAGAAGCAATGTAGCACTAGAAGAACCACCGTGCAGGTAAGGAAGAATGGAAGTAGGCCCCTCTCATCGATATCTAGAGGCTCCAGAAGGCGCACGCCGAATCCTCCCAAAACAGAGCTTTGAAAGTCAGCCATTGCGAGCGCAATCACAGACCAGCCGCCAAAGGCAATGAGGGGCCCAGTCGCAGACAAGCCGATGTCGTGAAACCTCTGGGTCAGCAATGACGACCAGGAGACGAGACCTACGACGATCAACGCTGAATTAAAGGTCTGCCCCGCCCCCCCAAATGCCGAAAGTGAGGCTGTCGACGCCAGATGGCCGATCAATCCAATCGCCAGACATCCTACAAAATAGCGACGCGGCCCGATCCGACCCTTCCAAGAGAAGAAGTCCCGAGGGATCGGAAACCACTTTTGATCCTCCATCAGGAACGGCTCCCCTCGCTTCGCGGCCCCACTTGGAAGCATCTCCAACAAATGCCACATCCCGTCTATGACCTCCACTGACATCGCCGACCGTCCGAGCTATGGCGCGGAAAACGCGGCGGGCGTCGCCATCGCCGCCGAGAAGCGCGAGCGCGCGCGCGACGTCCGCCCGTTACGCCGGCTCCTGCCTTACCTCTCGCGCCGTCGCGGTGATGTCATCTGCGCCGTCGTGTTCCTCGTGCTCGCCGCTGCAGCGAGTCTCGCCGTGCCCGTCGCGTTTCGCGGCGTGATCGATCATGGCTTTGCTGCGGGCGATGCGGGCGCGGTGGACCGCGCCTTCCTCGGCCTCGGCGGCGTGGCGCTGCTGATGGCGCTGTTTTCGGCGGCGCGCTTCTACTTCGTGTCGAAGATCGGCGAGCGCGTGGTCGCGGATCTGCGCGCGGATGTCTACGACCACCTGCTCTCCCTCTCGTCGGGCTATTTCGCCAAGGTGCGCACCGGCGAAGTGCTGTCGCGCCTCACGGTGGACGCGGCGCTGATCGAAAATCTCGTCGGCTCGACGGCGTCCATCGCCACGCGCGCTTCGATCACGCTGATCGGCGCTGCGGCGATGCTCGTGGTCACCAATGCAAAGCTCGCGGGGCTGCTGCTGCTCATCATTCCCGCCATGCTCGGCCCGGTGCTCCTGTTCGGTCGCAAGGTGCGCGGTCTCGCCACCGCCGCGCAGGACCGCGTCGCCGATGCGTCCGCCGCCGCCTCCGAGAGCATCGACGCCATCGACACCGTGCAGGCCTTCGGCCGCGAGGACGACATGCGCGCGCGGTTCCGCAACGCCGTGGAGCGCGCGTTTGAAGCGGCCCGCAAGCGCATCGGCGCACGGGCGCAACTCACCGCCGGAGCCATCGGCGTGATGTTTCTCGGCGTTGCGCTCGTGCTCTGGCTCGGCGCACGCTCGGTGCTGTCGGGCGAGATGACGCCGGGCGCGCTCGCGCAATTCGTGCTGTTCGCGATCCTCGCCGCCGGCAACGGCGCGATGCTTTCAGAGGTCTGGGGCGATGTGCTGAAGGCGTCCGGCGCCACCGAACGGCTGACGCAAATCCTTGCCGAAAAGCCCGAAATCGCCGCGCCGCCCAACCCGGTTGCGCTGCCGTCGCCCGGTCGCGGCGCCATCCGTTTCGCGGACGTCTCCTTCGCCTACCCGGACTCCGGTGCGCGTTCGGCGCTGAACGGCTTCACGCTCGATGTGCGACCGGGCGAGACCGTCGCGCTCGTCGGGCCATCCGGCGCAGGCAAGTCGACGGTCTTCCGCCTGCTCCTGCGCTTCTACGATCCGACCGCGGGCGAGGTGTTCCTCGACGGCGTCGAAGCGCGGCGCGCCGATCCCCGCGACTGGCGCGAGCGCTTCTCCTACGTGTCGCAGGACGCGCACCTCTTCTCCGGCTCCGCCGGCGACAACATCCGCCTCGGCCGACCCGACGCGAGCGACGCCGACCTTGAACGCGCAGCGCGTCGTGCGGAGGCGTGGAGCTTTCTCGAACCGCGCGGCGGTCTCGCCGCCGACGTCGGCGATCGCGGACGCGCATTGTCCGGCGGCGAACGTCAGCGGCTTTCACTTGCACGCGCGCTCGCGCGCGATGCGCCGGTGCTGTTGCTCGATGAAGCGACGAGCGCTCTCGACGCGCAGAACGAGCGCCACGTGCAGGCCGCCCTCGCCGAAGCGCGCAAGGGCCGCACCACGTTGATCATCGCGCACCGCCTCGCCACGATTCTCGAAGCAGACCGCATCGTCGTCATGGACGGCGGGCGCGTCGTCGAGGAAGGCGATCACGCCGCGCTGGTGGCGAGAGGCGGGCTCTACGCGCAGCTCGCGGCGATGCAGTTCGCGGGGGCCTAGCCCAGCCGCGCCGCGTGCCAGCGGAGGTGATTCTCCATGAAGCTCGCCATGAAGAAGTAGGAGTGATCGTAGCCGGGCTGCATCCGCAGCGTGAGCGGGATGCCCGCCTTCTCGCACGCGGCCTCGAGCAGATGCGGCTTCAGTTGCGTTTCGAGAAACTGATCCTTGTCGCCCTGGTCGACGAGCAGTTCCTTCGCGCGCTTGCCATCCTCGATCAGCGCGCAGGCGTCGTACTGGCGCCACGCCGCGCGGTCGGCGCCGAGATAGCCGCCCAGCGCCTTCTCGCCCCAAGGGCAATTCATCGGCGACGCGATCGGGGCGAACGCCGAGATCGAGCGATACTTCTCCGGGTGCTTGAGCCCGATCGTCAGCGCCCCGTGCCCGCCCATGGAATGGCCGAATATTCCGGCGCGCGTCACGTCGGCGGGAAAGCCCCGTCCGATCACCTCCCACAATTCATCGGCGATGTAGGAATACATCTGGTAGTGCTGCGCCCAAGGCGCCTGTGTCGCATCCACATAGAAGCCCGCGCCCAATCCGAAATCGTAGGCGCCGTCGGGATCGTCCGGCACGGCCTCGCCGCGGGGCGAGGTGTCGGGCGCGACGACGATGAGACCGAGTTCGGCGGCGACGCGCTGGGCCCCGGCCTTCACTGTGAAGTTGTCTTCCGTGCAGGTGAGACCGGACAGCCAGAACAGCACCGGTACGCGCCCTTCCTTCGCCTGCGGCGGCGTGAAGACCGAAAAGCGCATCGGCGTTCCCGTCGCGTCAGAGGCGTGGCGGTAATAGCCCTGCACGCCACCGAAGGACGCGTGGGCGGAGATGGTCTCAATGGTCATGGGTGCTCCGAACCGTTGACGCGTGGGTAAGGCGAAAACGCCGGAGAAGTCCATTGCGCGCCGCACGCGCCTGACGCAGTTTCTCGACAACCACGGAGGAATGCCCATGAAGACCCGCATCACCGAAATGTTCGGCATCGAGCACCCGATCATCCAGGGCGGGATGCACTTCGTGGGCTTCGCGGAGATGGCGGCGGCGGTATCCAATGCCGGCGGCCTCGGCATCATCACCGGCCTGACGCAGCGGACGCCAGCCGATCTCGCCAACGAGATCAAGCGCTGCCGCGACATGACCGACAAGCCGTTCGGCGTGAACCTCACCTTTCTGCCGGTTATGACCGCGCCGGACTATCCCGGCTATGTGAAGGCGATCATCGATGGCGGCGTGAAGGCGGTGGAAACCGCCGGCAACAATCCGGCGAAATGGCTTCCCGCGCTCAAGGAAGCGGGCGTGAAGGTCATCCACAAATGCACGAGCGTGCGGCACTCGCTGAAGGCCGAGGCCATCGGCTGCGACGCGGTGAGCGTGGACGGCTTCGAGTGCGGCGGCCACCCGGGCGAAGACGACGTGCCGAACATGATCCTCCTGCCGCGCGCGGCCGATGAGCTGAAAATCCCCTTCGTCGCGTCCGGCGGCATGGCCGATGCGCGCAGTCTCGTCGCCTCGCTCGCCATGGGCGCGGAAGGCATGAACATGGGCACGCGCTTCATCGCGACGAAGGAAGCGCCCGTGCATGAGAACGTGAAGCGCGCGATCGTCGCGGCGAGCGAACTCGACACCCGCCTCGTCATGCGCCCGCTGCGCAATACCGAACGCGTGCTGACCAACGCCGCCGTCGAACGCCTGCTCCAGAAGGAAAAGGAACTCGGGCCCAACATCAAGTTCGAGGACATCATCGAGGAAGTCGCCGGCGTCTATCCGCGGATCATGAAGGACGGCGAGATGGATGCAGGCGCGTGGTCGTGCGGCATGGTCGCGGGTCTCATCCACGACATCCCCACCTGCAAGGAACTGATCGACCGCATCATGCGCGAAGCGGAAGAGATCATCCGCGGAAGGCTGACGCGGTTTCTGTGACGCCATCGGCGGCCAGCCGTGGCGAAGCTCTATTTCTCCTACGCCGCCATGAATGCGGGTAAATCGACGATCCTGCTGCAGGCGTCGTACAATTACCGCGAGCGCGGCATGCATACGCTGCTGTTCACGTCGTCGCTCTATGCGGGTGACGAGAGCGGCCACATCTCCTCGCGCATCGGCGTGCATTCGCAGGCGGAGCTCTATGGCGCGGACGATGACCTCTTCGCGCGCATCGAGGCGCTGCACGCCGCTGAGCCCGCCGCGTGCGTCTTCGTGGACGAAGCACAGTTCCTGACGCCCGACCAGGTCTGGCAGCTCGCGCGCGTCGCGGACCGGATGAAGATCCCCGTGCTGTGCTATGGCCTGCGCACGGATTTCCGCGGCGATCTTTTTCCCGGCTCCGCCACCCTGCTCGCCATCGCCGACAGCCTGCGCGAAGTGCGCACGATCTGCCATTGCGGGGCCAAGGCGACGATGGTCGCGCGCCTCGATTCACACGGCGATGTCGCCACCGAAGGCGCGCAGGTGGACATCGAGAAGTCCGTCTATGTCTCGCTGTGCAGGAAGCACTGGGAGGACGAGACGGGACGCTGGCCCGTGTGAACGCACCTCACGCGAAGAGGAAATCCCCCGCGGTGATGTTGGTCGCGGTGACGCCGATGAGGAGGATGGTTTCGCCGCCGGTGAGGGTCACGAGGGTATTGCCGCCTTGCTGGACGATGGTGGTGTTGGCGAAGGTGGCGCCGGCGTAGAGCGTGAGATCGATGCGATCGACGCCATCCTCCCAGTCCGCGATGGAGTCCGCGCCCGAGCCCGCGGCGAAGACGAAGCGGTCCGCGCCGGCTTCGCCGTAGAGCGTGTCATTGCCTGCGCCGCCGACGATGTAATCCGCGCCGAGTCCGCCATAGATGGTGTCGGCCCCGCCTTCGCCGAACAGCGTGTCGGCGCCGGCGCCGCCGTTCACATAGTCGTTCTCGCTGCCGGCATAGACGAAGTCGTCGTCGTCGCCCGCGTCGATCGCGTCCGCGCCGGTGCCGCCATAGAGGGAATCGCTGCCC
>JAEUMP010000028.1 GCA_016791445.1 Hyphomonadaceae bacterium
CGCTACAACGCCGTCGCCATGGCGGTGGAAAATCCCGAGCCCTTCGCGCGGCGCATGGCGCGTCGCCTCGCGCGCGACCGCGCCCGCACCATCCGCACCGCACTCACCCGCGCGCCGCACGATCCGCGCCGCGCGCGCGGCCTCTACGACGCCTTCACCCGCGAGCGCATCGCGCAGACGTGGGAAGAGGTCGATCGTCTGGGGCCGGAACCGCATGACTCGAGCTAGGCGCCGCCGCCGCCCGTCATCCCTCCAGCAGGGCCGCCGACACCGTCGGACGGCCATCGCGCCCGCTTGTCTTCACCGCCGCGAAGCCCTAGCCAATCGCCAGATTTCCAGGAAACCGCCCATGCCCTGCCCCGTCTGCGACACCCTCGAGCGCACGCTCGAAACCCAGTGGAAGGGCATGACGCTGCACCGCTGCGGCGGCTGCGGCAGCGTCTACATGGACCCGCCCCCGACCGACGCCGATCGCCACGCCATGTACGACGACCCCTATCAGGGCGCGAGCGAGGGCTATTACGCCAAACGGGAAAAGAAGATGCGCCGCTGCGCCAAGCGCGCGCGCATGCTCGATGCCTATGTGACGACGGGAAAGACGTTTCTCGAAGTGGGCTCTTCCGGCGGCTTCATGGTCGAGGCGATGCGCCAGCGCGGCTATGACGCCACCGGCGTGGAAGTCGACAAGCCGGGCGTCGAGTACGCGCGCAAGGAATTTCCGGGCTGCACGTTCCACAACGGGCTTCTCGAAGAAGTGGAGGCGCGCGGCGATCTCGGCGAATACGACGCGGTCTATTGCTCGGAAGTGATCGAGCACGTGCCCTTTCCCGATCCCTTCGTGGCGGCCATTGCTCGGCACATGAAGCCCGGCGCGGTGTTGAACGTGACGACGCCGGACGTCGCGCACTGGAACAAGCCGTCCGACATCACGAAGTGGAACGAGTTCTGCCCGCCGAGCCACTGCACCTATTTCACGCCGAAGGGCCTGCGCGGGCTTTTCGCGAAGCACGGCCTTGAGGTGTTCCGTCACCGCTTCAACTGGAAGGCGGGGATCCAGTTCTATGCAAGGAAGATCGCGTGACGACGCGGCGCACCTTCGCTCTTGGCCTCGGCGCCGCTGCGCTTCCCGGCGTCGCCGATGCGCAGGCGCAGAAGCCGCTGAAGCTCGCCGTCATCATCGCCAATGGCGACTATGACGGAGACGGGCGCGCCGATGCGTCGGAGGCCGCGCGACTGCGCGCGCAGGAACGCGGTTTTGTCGGCGATCTGCCCAACACCTGGTTCGACGGCGTGCGCGTGGGGGAGGCGCTGAAACGCGCAGGCTACGATGTGCAGACCGTGCAGAACGCCCTGCCCGTCAGCATGATTGCGGCCGTGCATCGCATGGCCGCGCGGGCGCGCACAGCGAATGGCGCCGCGCAGTGCATCGTCTACTATGCGGGGCACGGCGTGCAGCTCGGCGGACGCAGCTATCTCGTGGGCGTCGGCGCACAGCTCATCGCCGCGGACATGGCGGACGAGACGTCTGATGATCGGACTCGCATCGGCCTGCGGATCGGCGCGCAGCTACAAGACATGATTGCCGCCCTCCCGCCCGCGCGCGCGCCGGGTTTCAACATGATGCTGATCGATGCGTGCCGCGACAATCCGTGGGAGCCGCAGATCCGCGCGGCCGCTGCAGCGCAGGGTCGTGACTATGTGGGCGAACGGGCCTTCGCCGCGATGTCGCCGCCGTCGCGCACGGTCATCGGGTTTTCCACCCAACCAGGACAGACCGCCGCCGACGGACGCCTCGCCGCCGGATCGCCTTTCTCCAACGCCATCGCCCGCCGCATCACGCAGCCCGGCATGACGGTGGATGCGCTCGTCTCGGGCGCGACCGGCGAAGTGGCGGGCATGAGCGGCGCGCTGCAGATCCCGTGGGTCGCGGGCCGCCTCGGCGACGGAACGCGGCTTTCATGAGGCGTGTTCAGCCGAACGGAATGCGCTCGCCGATCTGCACCCGGCCGTCAGCGCCGCGCACTTCGAGCGACACCGCGCGCGCGGCCCAGTCGATCCCGACGACGCCGAAATTCGGGCCCTTGTCGTACACGCCGACCCGACGACGGTTGATCAGCGAAGGATCGGACTCGGTGAGTCCGGAGGATGTGAGCTCCCAGAGCGGAGAAGCATTTGCGCGCTCCCGCTTCGAGATTTCGCCGTAGTGGACATCGCCGGAGAGGATCACCACATTCGACGCGTCGCCGATGAGTTTTTCGAGACGCGCCGCGTCCTTCGGGAAATTCTCCCAGGCTTCCCAACCCGAGCCTTCCGAAAGCACCTGCAGACTCGACGCGAATATCCGCAGCGCCGCAGGCTTCGCGAATTCGGCTTCAAGCCACGCCCACTGCGCCTCGCCGATCATCGTCGCGGTCTCGTCGCGCGAAGGCCGATAGGGGCCCTTAACTTCCGCGCTCCGGAAAATCTGGCCCGCGATCCATGTTCCCGCGACGAGCGGAAAACCGCCCGGCCGCCGCAGCTTCGTCCGGTTCCAGCGAAGATCAGGCACGATGATCTGCACCGACTGCTCCGGCGGCCCGATCATCGCGCTCGTGAAGATGCCGCCCTCCTGCGTGCGTCGCGGACTGTCGGGCGCTTCGCCCCAGAAGTCGCAGAAGGCGGCGCGGGACTCGTTTTTCGTCGGGTGCTCGACTCCGGAATCATTCTTCCCGTAGTCGTGGTCGTCCCACATGGCGACGATCGGCGTCGCAGCCTTCAGCCGCTGGAAGCCCGGCTTCGCGCCGAGCATTGCGTACTTGGACCGCAGCACGGCGGGATCGGTCGTGTCGCCGTAGACGTTGTCGCCGAGAAAAAGGAAAAGCTCGGGCGCGGTCTTCAGCACTTCGTCCCAGATCGGCTGGTCCTTGGTCTGCCGTGCGCAGGAGCCGAAGGCGAGGCGTTGCAGCGGCGCGATCGCGGGCGCCTCCGCGCGCGCTTCGCCGAGAAGCAACGCCGCGCCGGCCGTCGCCAGCGCTTCGCGGCGCGTGATGCGGCTCATGATCGAAGCCCCAAGGCCCGTCCCGCCACCGCATCGAGTTTCGCGAGCGTCTTCGCATCGCGCGCCTCCGGCGCCGTGATCAGGGCGAAGTCGAGACAGGTGTCGATCGGGCTCGGAGTCCGCGGCGTCGCCGAAAGCGCCCGCGCCAGATGCGCCACGAGATCGCGCGCCTTCCCCGCATTCGCATGCAGCACTTCGAGCACGTTGGTGACGCTGACCGCTTCCGTCTCCGCGCGCCAACAATCGAAGTCGGTGACCATCGCGACGCTCGCGTACGGCAGCTCCGCCTCGCGCGCGAGCTTGGCTTCGGGCATGTTGGTCATGCCGATCACGTCGCATCCCCAAGCGCGGTAGAGCTTCGACTCGGCGAGAGAAGAGAACTGCGGACCTTCCATGGCGAGGTATGTGCCCCCATCTCTGGTGGGCGCCCCTGCCTCCCGCGCCGCAGCCCCGGCAAGACCCGCCAGTCGCGGACACACCGGCCGCGCCATCGACACGTGCGCAACGATGCCTTCACCGAAAAAGCTTTTCTCGCGCGCGAAGGTGCGGTCGATGAACTGGTCGACGATCACGAACGTGCCCGGCGGTGCCTCTTCCTTCAACGAGCCGCACGCCGACAGCGACAGCACATCGGTTACCCCCGCGCGCTTCAGCACATCGATGTTCGCACGGTAATTCACGTGCGTCGGGGAGAGGCGATGGCCGCGGCCGTGCCGTGGCAGGAAGACGATGCGGACCCCGTCGAGTTCGCCATCGAATACCTCATCGCTCG
Source organism: Hyphomonadaceae bacterium (assembly GCA_016791445.1). GTDB lineage: Bacteria > Pseudomonadota > Alphaproteobacteria > Caulobacterales > Aquidulcibacteraceae > VFBF01. The sequence continues at coordinate 3,810 of JAEUMP010000028.1, forward strand.
GCGCCCCCCAAGGCGAGGGGATCGCGCGCCACGCGCCCTTGATGCCGGGGATGTCGTAGAGCCCCGATCCGCCGATGACGCCCAGCACCCAGTCGCTCATGCACCGTTCCCTTCACGCATCGCTCTGCCCCAGACGCCAGCGCGTGCGCTCCGCCCACGATTCCGCGAGCCGCAGCGTCACCGCCACGAAGGGCTGTTTCAGCGCCTGATAGCCGCGCTCCGAATCCACATAGCGCGCGAGACCGAGTTTCAGCGCGCCGTACTGATCGCGTACGAGATCGTCTTCGCGGAGGTAATCACGCAGCAGCAGCGGCACGCGCCCGCCGGCGGTGTTGACTTCGCGCAGGTGCAGGATCACCGGACGTGCATCTTTCGGCCCACGAAAATAGAGACGATCCCAACAGTCGGGGTGTTCGGGATAGCCGGGTCGCGGCGCCTCTCCCCGCTTGGACGCGTCGAAAATGAAGCCCGCGGACTTGAGCGCCGCGATCGCCGGCGCGGCTTCATCCAGATCGTAGGCGAGCGCCTGAATATCGATCACGTCTTTCGCCGCAAGACCGGGCACGGCGGTAGAGCCCACGTGATCGATGTCGAGCACGAGACCGCCGAGGATGTCGCGAACGCGCTGGGCCCACTCGAAGCCCTCGTCCTCCCATCGCGGATCGGCATCGACCACGCGCGCTTTCATCGAGACGACTCCACAAGGCAAAAGGGCCGCAACCTTCCGGCTGCGGCCCTGAACGCTAGCACGACCTTTTCGGCCGCATCAGTGCTTCACGTCTCTCCAGACCTGACGGTAGGCCGCATAGAGCAGGCCGCCGAGGATGAGGAGGTAGATGAGGGTGGCGAAGCCGGTTTTCTTGCGGATGATCTGCTTCGGTTCGCCCGCCCAGGCGAGGAAGGCCGTCACGTCGCGGGCCATCTGCTCGGGCGTCGCTTCGGTGCCGTCTTCGTAGACGACACGGTCCGGCATGAGCTGCGGCGGCATCGAAATCCAGCCCCCGGCGAAGTAGGGGTTGTAGTGGAGGTTCGTGGCCCCGCCTGGCGCCGTCTCGCCTTCCGGCGGATCCGCGTAGCCGGTCAGCAGCGCGTAGAGATAGTTCGCGCCGTCGTGACGGGCCCTGGTGATCACCGACAGATCAGGCGGCGCCACGCCGTGGATGGCCTTTGCCTGATAGGGATTGGTGTAGGGGCTCACGAAGCGGTCGGCCGGGCGGCCCTTCCGCGTGATCTCCTGCCCCGTTGTCGGATCGATCTCGGTGATCTCGTACTGCTCGGCGATCGCGCGCACGAAGGGATTGTCCGGCGCCGGCACATAGCGCGACCCATGGTGCGGCGCGCCCAGATGCACGTCCTTCCAGGAGCCCGAAGCCGCATCCCACTTGCCCGCCGCCGCGAACGGCCCGCCCGGCTCGCCGAGATGACGATAGGTCAGGTTGTCCATCGTGTGGCAGGCCGCGCACACTTCCTTGTAGACCTGGAAACCGCGCTGGACCTCAGCCTGCTCGAACGTGCCGAACGGGCCGTCGAAGGACCAGTGTTCCTTGTGCGGGTGCTTGGCATCGCCTGCTGCGAACGCGGCGGCAGGCGCGATCAGCAGCGCAGCGGCGATCAGAAAACCACGAACCATCGATCAGGCTCCCTTTTCCGCAGCCGCGCCGCGCTTGGCGCCGATGGCCTTCGCGATGGTTTCCGGCACCCTGTTGGGCGTTTCACGCAAGCCGAGGATCGGCAGGACGAGCAGGAAGAAGGCGAAGTAGTAGAGCGTGAGCAGTTGCGAGAACTGCGTCACCTTGAACTGGAACGGCTTCACCACCGTCGTCGTCAGCTCGCCCGCGCCGGCGGACGCCACTGTCGCGGCGCGCTGCTTTTCGAACGCCTTCTCCGCCGCCTCGAGCGTGTGGCCCGTCGCGGTCAGGGTCTGCTCCCCGCCGGCGGCGGGCTTGTAGGTGGCGTTGATCGTGAACTCGCCGGCCTGACCGATGACCTTGTCCGGCGATTGCGCGCCGCACCAGCCGAGCGCAAGGCAGACCGCCACGAAGATCAGGAAGAACCAGCGCGCCACCGGGCGGTAGCGCATGGAGCGCACCTTCGACGTGTCGAGCCAAGGCAGGATGAACAGGATGCCGATGGCGCCGGCCATGAGCATCAGACCGCCGAGCTTCGCCGAGATCGGGCCGATCGAGAAGTCGATCGCACGCAGGATCGCGTAGAACGGCAGCAGGTACCATTCCGGCACGATGTGCGGCGGCGTCTTCAGCGGGTCAGCCGGGATGAAGTTGTCGGGGTGGCCGAGCGCGTCCGGCAGGAAGAACACGAACACTGCGAACATGATCATGAAGAGCACGGTCGCGAAGAGGTCCTTGATCGTGGCGTACGGCGTGAACGGGACCGTGTCGGCCTTGTCCTTCACCTCGATGCCGTCGGGGTTATTCTGCCCCGTCACATGCAGCGCCCAGACGTGGAGGATCACCACGCCCGCGATCACGAACGGCAGCAGGTAGTGCAGCGAGAAGAAGCGGTTCAGCGTCGGATTGTCGATCGCGAAGCCGCCCATCAGCCACTGTTGGATGGGCTCGCCCACGACCGGAATGGCGGTGAAGAAGTTGGTGATGACGGTGGCGCCCCAGAAGCTCATCTGGCCCCAAGGCAGCACGTAGCCGAGGAACGCCGTGGCGGTCATCAGCACATAGATCACCACGCCGAGAATCCAGAGCACCTCACGCGGCGCCTTGTAGGACCCGTAATAGAGCCCCCGGAACATGTGGATGTAGACGGCCAGGAAGAACATCGATGCGCCGGTGGCGTGGATGTTCTGGATGAGCCAGCCGAACGGCACGTCGCGCCGGATGCGCTGGACGCTGTTGAAGGCGTCGTCGATCGACGGCGTGTAGTGCATGGCCAGCACGATGCCGGTGACGATCTGCGTCACGAGGCACAGCATAAGGATCGCGCCGAAGGTCCAGAAGTAGTTGAGGTTCCGCGGCGTCGGATAATCCACGAAGCTGTCGTGCATCATCCGGACGATCGGGAGCCGCTGATCGAGCCAGCGCTCGAAGCCGGTCTTCGGCTCGTAGGTGGAGGGTCCGCTCATCCTGTCACCCGATCTTCACGATGGTGTCGCTGGTGTAGACGTAGGGCGGCGCCACGAGATTGGCGGGCGCCGGGCCGCTGCGAATCCGCGCAGCCGTGTCATAGACCGAGCCGTGGCAGGCGCAGAGCCAGCCTCCATAGGAGCCGCCGCCGAAGGTGGGCACGCAGCCGAAGTGCGTGCACGACGCTTCCACGATCAGATATTCCGCCTTGCCGGGCTGGCCGTTCGACTGGACCACGCGCTCCGCGTCGGTCTGGGGATCGGGCAGCGGCGCGTTGTCGTCCGCCCGCGCGGCCGCGATTTCCGCCGCCGTGCGGTGACGGATGAAGACCGGCTTCTTGCGCCAGAAGATCACGACCTGCTGGCCTTCCGGCACCTGGCTCAGATCGTACTCCGACGATGCGAGCGCGAGCGTGTCGGACGCCGGCGACATCTGGTTGATGAAGGGCCACACGAGGGCGGCTGCGCCGACCGCGCCGACGGCGCCCGTGGCGATGTAGATGAAGTCGCGGCGGGTGGGTTCGTCTCCACCACCGCCATGGGCTGGAACAGCGCTTTCGGCCACTGACGGACCCCTCGATCTTGAACCGGATTCTGGCAAAACTGCCTTGTTTGGCGGTTTTGCCCGGAACGGCTGGATTGGGGAGACCTGAACCCAGCGGCGCGTCGCCGCAGGCCTTGCAACCCTCCCCGGACAAGCCGGAGCCCTTAACGTGCGTCTCGCCCTCTATCAACCGGACATGCCCCAGAATGTCGGGGCCGCGATCCGCGTCGCCGCGTGCTTCGCGACGCCGCTCGATATTATCGAACCTTGCGGATTTCCGCTGACAGACAAGGCGCTCAAGCGCACCGCAATGGACTACGCCGCGCGCGCCGAGATCGTCCGGCACGACGGCCTCGCGGCGTTCGTTGCGACTCGTTCTCAGAGCGCAACGCGACTCATCCTCGTGGAGACCGACGGCCCCGTGCGACTTCATGACTTCGTCTTCGCGCCGGGCGACACGCTGATTCTCGGACGCGAAAGCGCCGGGAGCCCGCCGGAACTCTACGGCGTCGCCGACGCCGTGATCCGGATTCCGCTCGCCGCCGGCGCCCGATCCCTCAACGTCGCGGTCGCCGGCGCCGTGGCGCTCGCGGAGGCGATGCGGCAGACAGGGAGCTTCAACGCCTTCTGAGACGCCCATGCCCGGTTCCACCCCCCTCCCCGCCGACGCCAAGTCGCAGGCCAAGGCCTGGTTCGAAGCGCTGCGCGACGACATCTGCGCCGCCTTCGAGGCGCTCGAGGATGCAGCCCCCGCCGATCTCTATCCCGGCGCGCCGGGTCGCTTCGAGCGGACGCCGTGGAAGCGGGGCGACGGCGCGCAGGACCAGGGCGGCGGCGTCGGCGCGATGATGCGCGGGCGCTTCTTCGAGAAGGTCGGCGTCCACGTCTCGACGGTGCACGGCGAGTTCGCGAAGGACTTCGCGCAGAATGTGTGCGGCGCCGCGGAAGATCCGCGCTTCTGGGCCAGCGGCATCAGTCTCATCGCCCACCTGCGCAATCCGCACTGCCCGGCGGCGCACATGAACACGCGCATGCTGGTGACGACGGACTGGTGGTTCGGCGGCGGCGGCGATCTCAACCCGACGCAGGATTATCAGCGCGACCAGTCCTTCGAGGACGCGCGGCACTTCCACGGCGCCTATCGGAAGCGGTGCGACCCGCACGGCGCGGAGCTGTTCCCGAAATACCAGAAATGGGCGGACGAATATTTCTGGCTGCCGCACCGCAACGAGCATCGCGGCGTCGGCGGCATTTTCTACGACCACCACAATCGCGGCGACTGGGGCAAGGACTTCGCCTTCACGCAGGACGTGGGCCGCGCCTTTCTGGAAGCGTACCGGCCACTGCTGGAAAAGCGCATGGCGCAACCGTGGACCGACGCCGATCGCGACGAGCAACTCCGCCGTCGCGGTCGCTACGTCGAATACAATCTGCTCTACGATCGCGGCACGATCTTCGGCCTCAAGACCGGCGGCAACATCGAGACGATTCTCAGCTCGATGCCGCCGGAAGCGAAGTGGTGACGCGCTAGCCGATCCCCTGCGCAACGGCCTTCAGGCGCTCCACGATCGAAAGTTTGTCATCGGGAAAGTCGGCGTCGATCCACCAGGCTTCGACTTCACGCATCACCGCGCCGATCTTCGGACCAGGCGGCACGCCCGCTGCAGCCACCTCTTCTCCCGTGAGCGGCAGATGCGGCCGCTCCCAGCCCAGCGACAAAGCCAGCAGCGAACGCCATTGCGGCGCGGTTCGGCCGCGATCGTCTTCCGCCCACGCCAGCCGCGCGCGATCGTCGAACGTCTCGCGCCCCAGCGCATAAAGCGCGCGGCGCAGCTCCCGCATGGACATGTAGGACACTACGCGCGGCGTCTTTCCCACGGCCGCCACGAGACGTGCGCGCTCATCGTTGGAGGCCTTCATGCGCCGACACAGCGCGCGCGCGCCCTCCTCGTCGGCGAGCAAGGCCGCGATGCGCTGCAGTCCATCCGGCGGCAGAAGGAATTCGTCGTCGATTGCTGCGAGACGCAGCGCGCGATCAAGATTCACCGCTTCCGGCGCGACGCGCGCGAGAATGCCCGCATCCGCCATCGCCTTCAGCGCCGACGCAGGCTTCGGCGCGGCGCACAGCTTCTTCAGTTCCTTCCAGATCCGTTCCGCCGAGAGTTGTCCCATCCCCTCCTGCAGGGCCGCACATGCCGCCAGCCCCGTCGGGTCGAGCGCACCCTTCCCGTAGCGCGCAGAGAACCGGAAGAAGCGCAGGATGCGCAGATAGTCCTCCCGGATGCGGGCGCCGGCGTCGCCGATGAAGATGATGCGGCCGGCGTGCGCGTCCTCGACGCCGCCGCCCGTGAGATCGTGGACCGTTCCGTCCGCCTCCGCGTAGAGCGCATTCAGCCGGAAATCGCGTCGCTGCGCGTCCTCGTTCCAGTCCTCGGTGAACGCCACCGTCGCGCGACGGCCATCGGTGGTCACGTCGCGCCGCAGGGTCGTGACTTCGTAGGGCTTGTGATTGCAAACGATCGTGATCGTGCCGTGCTCGATGCCCGTCGGCACGGCGGAGAGGCCCGCCTTCTTCGCCGCGTCCACAACCATTTCCGGCAGCAGCTGCGTGGCGATGTCGATGTCATCCACCGGCTCGCCGAGCAGCGTGTTGCGTACGCAGCCGCCGACGAAGCGCGACGCTCCCGGGCGCACTGCATCAAGTGCAGCGATCACGGCCTTCGTCTCCGGCGCGATGAGCCAGCTGGCGCCCTTGATCATCGTCATTGCGTGTCCTCGACGTTCGGCGGGGGCCGTGTGAGCAGATGCGGTTCGGTGAGCGCTGTCAGCGCGAAGGTCTGCATGGCGAGGATCGCGCCCGTGATGAACAGGACCGTCACCGGCCACGGATTCCGTTGCGCGGCCTGCCGGCGCTTCTGGATCACGCGATAGATCCAGTAGATCGCGAACGGCAGCACGAAGGCCACGAGAGGAATGAACAGGCCGCGCGGCATCAGACGTCGTCCTCGTAGAGCCGCTGATACAGAGCGCGGATCATCCCCGCCGTCACGCCCCAGATATAGCGATCGTTCCAAGGCATCGCATAATATTCCCGCATGACGCCCTTCCACTCGCGCGCGTGCAGTTCGTGATTGGCGGCGTCCATGAGGAACGAGACCGGCGTCTCGAACACCACGTCCACCTCGCGCGGATCGGGCGTCAGCGTGAAGCCAGGCTCGACGAGCCCCACCACCGGCACGATGCGGAATTGCGTGCCCGTGCGAAATGCGCCGAAGCCGCCGAGCGGTGTGATGAAGTCCGCCGACAGGCCAACCTCTTCCCTCGTTTCGCGCAGCGCGGCGGCGATGGGGCCGTCGTCGTGCGGCTCGATGCGGCCGCCGGGAAACGCCACCTGCCCCGCATGGGTCGGCATGTGATTGGCGCGCTGGGTGAGCAGCATGGTGAGGCCGGTTGGGCGGCGCACGATCGGCGCGAGCACGGCGGCGGGTTTGAAATCCGTGATCGGCTGATCGGGATCGGCGCCGAGATTGACGTCCGTGCGGTCGCCACCCGCGTCGAGATGCGTCAGCGGCGACAGCCGCGTGCGCAGCCGGGCCTCGAAGTCCTCGTCGAAGGTCATTGCAGGTGCGCGCCGACGGGTCCGACCGGGAAGAACGCGCCGCCGCTCCAGACGCCGAGGCGCGGACCTTCGGGAGTCGCTTCCTCTTCGGCCCACTCCACCAGTTCGTAGAACGGCGCGCGCAGGACGCGGGCCTCGAGCCGCCCGCGCACCAGCACATAGGGCCGCGGTTCGCCGTCATGGAGTTCGACGCGCAAGGGGTGATCCGGGCCGAGGACGGCGATGTCGCCCATGTTCGTCGTGAAGGCGATGGTCTGGTCCCGGCCGGCGCCCTCGCGATCGGCGCGCACCGCGAGGAACGGCGCGTCCTCCACCGTCACCCGCACCTTCTCCACCGGCGTGACGAGCCAGGTGGTGCCGTCTTCGTCCTTGCGCAGGATGGAGGCGAAGAGGCGCACGAGGCTTTCGCGGGTCATGCGCACGCCTTCGTGTTTCCATGTGCCGTCCTTCAGGATCTCGATGAAGCTGTTGCCGCAGTCGGGCGGGTTCCAGCGGTCCACCGGCGGCAGGCTGCGCGCTTCGCCTCCCGCCGCGGCCTCCCGCTGGAGCGAGGCGATGAAATCGGCGACCGTCATGGAGGCGGACCCTGCCAGCGTCGGCGCTTTGCGGAAAGGGGTTCAGATGACACACGCACACCGGCGTGCGCGCCGCCGGGCATGCGCCCGCGCCCGCGGAATCGTCTCTGGAAAAACGACGCCACGGCGGATCGGTCGGCGATGGAAACGAAAGCGCGCTCAGCAGCGCGCGGGCAGAGACCTCGCGGGATCGAGCGCACACGCGACTTCGCGGGAAAGGCGCAAACCCTCCCCGTCCGGGCGGTGCGAAGAAATTCCAGAGGCCCGCTCACACGACAGGCCCGGCGCGCGCGGCGCAGAAGAAAGGAAGGAGCGCGCACGGGCGCCGCGCGAGGTCTTCCGACGGCGGAGGGGCGCGCAGGTCGCGGCAGCCGGAACCGGACGCGACGAAGCGCCCCGCAAAGCGAGGAGCCCTCCGACCGCCAGAACCAGAACCACAAGAACCGCGAGCACATCGCCCTCCGTCTGAAAAATCCATAGGATTTGTTCACTTTTTGTTCTTTTCGGGCAAGTAAATTTTTGGACAGCTTCATCCGGGCGCGGACGGCACCTGCCGCGATCCCGCGTGATCTCATCAAGTCGCGGGGAAGGAGCGCGAAGCGCGCAATGCGCCAAGTTCCCGGGGTGCCTACACGACGGATTGCGCGTCGCTACATTCGACTTATGCGCTGGTACAGACGTCTGCGCATTATCTCCGCGCACGGTAGTCTGGTTACTTTGCTACATTCGCCGGCAAGTTTCGGCGCGTTCGCGAATGTTCGGCACGCGCCCGCCAGTCCGCCGAAGATCGTTCTCCAGAGCGCGATAGCAGGCGTCGCGCGCGGCAGATGGCCGCCCATTGACCATTTCGTTCAAGCGGCGGTTTGCTGCGATGGTTTCAGGGTCGCAAAGCGCACGCTGGGTCGGCGGGCATGCATCAGAGTTGCCGGCGGTCGTCAGCGCTCCATTAGTTGCTGATGGCGGCGTGGAAGGCGTGGTCACGCGCACGGCCGGCGGCCGCTGTGCCGGTCGAGCCGTGGCAGCCCAAGTCGCGCGATCAGCTGAGAGCGCGTCAATCTCAGTTATGAGGGCCGCGCATGCGCCCTTCGCTGCCCCGGCGCTTCGCAAGCTGGCAAAAACCGCTTCCGTGTAGGTCCCTTCATACCAGTAGTGTTCACCGGCGGCGATGTCTCGCTTCAGGGTGCTACGCAATTGCGTCACGCTGGACGCCACGCGGGAGCAAGCGTCCGGATCGCTGGTCGCACTGAGAAGCACATCGCGCCCTTCCGGAGCATCAATCAATATGGCGTGGGCGGCGTAGCGAAGATCCTCATCCCACACGGGCCGCGCGAGCAACATGCGCGCCTGCTCAGAAGCAGGAGCCTTGCGGAACGCGTCGCCCCATGGATCGTCCAGAGGCGCTGGGGCCATCGGCGCAACGGGCTGCGCTACAGCCGCAGCAACGCCCAGCATCCCTGAGACTGCAATCGCAAAGATCACCTGCCGCATTTGCCCCTCCCGCGCTGGCCGCACATTTTGAATTATGAGCGCAAGGTATGAAAGTCGCCACTGAACCCAACATGAACCGGGTCCCCAGAGCGCGTTCAGCCGGAGGTCACGTCGCTGACCTGCGGAGACAGGATCCCCGCTGCGTAAGTCCAACCCACGGCGATCACTCAACTTCTTCTTTTCCCCCGCGCCGCCAAACGGCCCCGTCCCCCCAACCGGGTGTCCCCCGTTGCCTCCCGGCCCTAAATCCGCCCATCAGTTGGGTTGCATCCCCGATGAGCCAGAACGCGAGATGATATGACCGACTCCCCCGAACAGATGGTGGCCGAGGCCGAGCGGGCGGGCGCCCTGCTCGCACGGGCCCGCGCCGAGATCGGCAAGACGATCTTCGGTCAGGAGCGGGTGATCGAGCTGGTGCTGGCGGGGATGCTGGCGGGGGGGCACGTGCTGCTGGTCGGCGCGCCCGGCCTCGCCAAGACGAAGCTGGTGCAGGCGGTGGCGACGGTCATGGGCCTCGACTGGGGCCGCGTGCAGTTCACGCCCGACCTCATGCCCGCCGACATCGTCGGCTCCGAAATCCTCGACCAGGACGCCTCCGGGTCTCGCAGCTTCCGCTTCGTGCCCGGCCCGATCTTCACGCGCCTGCTGATGGCCGACGAAATCAACCGCGCGAGCCCGCGCACGCAGTCCGCGCTCCTGCAGGCGATGCAGGAGCGGCAGGTGACGGTGGCGGGGCAGGCCTATGCGCTGCCGGAGCCCTTCCACGTGCTCGCGACGCAGAACCCCATCGAACACGAAGGCGCCTATCCGCTGCCGGAAGCGCAGCTCGACCGCTTCCTGCTGCAGGTGGACGTGCCCTACCCGGACGCGGAAACCGAACGCCGCATTCTCATCGAGACGACCGGGCTTGCCGAGCAGCACCCCGAGCGCGTGCTCGACGCGGCGTCTCTCATCGCGCTGCAGCAGCTCGTGCGGCGCATGCCCGTCGGCGAGAAGGTGCTGGCGGCGATCATCGAACTCGTGCGCTCCGCGCGTCCCGGCGCTTCGCCCGATCCGCGCGTCAATCAGCACGTGGCGTGGGGTCCCGGCCCGCGTGCAGGTCAGGCGCTGATGCTTGCGGTGCGTGCGCGGGCGCTGCTGCGCGGACGTCTGGCGCCGGCGCTGGACGATGTCGTCGCACTCGCGCGACCGGCGCTCGTGCATCGCATGGCGCTTTCCTTCGGCGCGCGCGCGGAAGGGCTCGGCGTCGAGGATCTCGTGGACGATCTGGCGTCGAAAGCGGCGTGATCGGCGACGCGAGTAAACTGAGGGCCGAAGCCGAAAATCTCGCGGGCTTTCTGCCGGGCGTGCTGCTGGAGGCGCGCAAGCTCGCCGCCGCTGCGCCGGGCGTTCACGGGCGGCGACGCGCGGGGCCGGGCGAAGCCTTCTGGCAATTCCGCGATCACCGCCCGGAAGACGGCGCGAAGCTTGTCGACTGGCGGCGCTCCGCGCGCGGCGATCGCCTCTATGTGCGCGAGCGCGAGAAGGAAGCGGCGCAGACCGCGCTCTTCTGGATCGATCCCGACGCGGGCTTCGACTGGTCCTCCGGCGCCGGCTGGCCGACGAAGAAGCGCCGCGCGCTGACCATCTGCCTTGCGCTCTCGATCCTCTTCACGCGCGGCGGCGAACGTGTCGGCGTTCTGGGCGGCACGCCCCCGCGCACCGGCGCCCGCGCGGTCGACCGCATCGCGGAAGAACTCGCCCGCGCGCGCATCGTTAAACCGCCGACGCCCGCAAGCCGCTCCGCCGTGATCTACGCCAGCGACTTCTACGCAAGCCCCGACGACTGGCGTGACCGCCTGCGCGTCGCATCCTCCGCGGGCGCCACCGGCGCGCTGCTGATGATCGCCGATCCCGCCGAAGAGGACTTTCCCTTCCGCGGCCGCACGCTGTTCGAGGAACCCGGCGGCGCGAAACGCAGCGCCGTGTTCGGCCGCGCCGAAGCAGCACGGGATGAATACGCGCAACGCCTCGCGGCCCATCGCGCCGCCATGCGCGAAGTCGCCGCCGCGCACGGCTTCATCGCCGTCCTGCACCGCACCGACCGCAGTGCCGCGCCGACATTGAGCATGCTCGTGTCGGCGTTGGGAGAGCGGCGGTGACTCTCGGCCCCCTCTTCTTCGCCGCGCCCGCCGCGCTCTTTGCGCTTCTCGCCTTGCCGGCGCTCTTCTTCCTGCTGCGCGCGACGCCGCCGGCGCCGCAGAAGGTGATGTTTCCGCCGCTGCGCATCCTGCTCGGCATCCGCACGGAGGAAGAAGCCAAGCGCCGCGCGCCCTTGTGGCTGGTGCTGCTGCGCGCGTTCGCGGCGGCGCTGGCGATCATCGGCTTCGCACGGCCATCGCTTGCGCCCGAAGCGATCGCCGCGAATGCAGGCGCAGGGCCGACGCTGATCGTCATCGACGACGGCTGGCCGAGCGCGCCGTTCTGGCCCGCAGCCAAGGCCGCCGCCGAAAGCGCGATTGCGGAAGCCGAACGCGCCAACCAGTCCATCGCCCTTTTGCGCACCGCGCCGGACCGCACGCCGCCCGCCGCCGCCGATCTCATCGCGCCTGCCGATGCGCGCGCGCGGCTTACGCGTCTCGATCCGCAGCCCTGGCGGCCCGACCGCGCTGTCGCGCTGAAGCGTCTCGAGGCGACGCAAGGCCGCTTTGCGCGCGTGCTGTGGATCGCCGACGGCGTGAACGACGACGGCGCAGATGCATTCGCGCAGGCGCTGATGGCGCGCGGGCCCGTCACGGTGCGCCTGCCCCCGCGCACGGCGCGCGCGGTGATCTCCGTCAACGCCAACGCCGAAGGCATCGAGGCGAGCGTGCGCCGCACGCCGGGTGCGGGCAATGTCGGCGCCATCGCGGCGGAGACGATGGAAGGCCGGTCGCTCGGCGCCGTGGAATTCCGCTTCGGTCCTGGCGCGGAGACGACGACCGCCCGCATCGACCTGCCGCCGGAAATCGCCGCGCGCGCGGCGCGTGTGCGCCTTGTCGGCGAGACCAGCGCCGGCGCCATACGTTTGCTGCCCGCCGGTTCGGGGCGCGCGCTCGTCGGTCTTGCGACGGAGACCGCGCAGAGCCAGCCGCTCCTGTCGGAGCTGCACTACGTCGAGCGCGCCATCCAGCCGTTCGCGACTCCCCGACGCGGCGGCGTGCGCCAGCTCATCGACCAGAACGCGCAAGCCATCGTGCTGCCGGACGCGAGCCGCCTCTCGCCGCCGGAGACGAACGCGCTCGAGCAATGGATCGACAAGGGCGGATTGCTGGTGCGCTTCGCGGGCCCGCGCCTCGCCAACGACGCCGACGATCTCCTGCCCGTGCGGCTGCGCCCCGGTTCGCGCACGCTTGGCGGCGCGCTGGCGTGGGAAAAGCCGCAGGCGCTGCAGGCCTTCGCGCAGGACAGCCCCTTCTTCGGCCTCACGCCGCCGCCGGACGTCGCGGTGCGCCGGCAGGTGCTGGCCGAACCAACATCGGAACGCGAAGCGCGCGTGTGGGCGCGACTGGCCGATGGCGCGCCGGTGGTGACGGCGCAGCCGCGCGGCAAGGGCCTCGTTGTTCTCTTCCATGTGACGGCGGGCCCCGAATGGTCCGATCTCGCGCTTTCGGGGCTCTATGTGGAAATGTTGAAGCGCACGCTCGCCTTCGCCGGTCGCGCCGGCAACGCTGCACAGGGCGCGGATGCGAGCGGGCCCTATCTTCCCGAACGCCTGCTCGACGGTTTCGGCGCGCTGAAATCTCCCGACGTCGATGCGCAGTCGATCCAGCCACAGGCGTTCGCGAAGGCCGTCGCATCGCCCGCAACGCCGCCGGGGCTTTACGCGCGCGCGGGCGGCGTGGCGGACACCATCGACACCGTGCAGGCCGACGAGGCGATGAATACGCTCGCGCTGCCGGTCGGCGTGACACGCGCGGGTCTCGACGCCGCACGCACGCGGCCGATGGGGGGTCTGCTTCTCGCGTTCGCGCTTCTCGTGCTCGCGGCGGATCTGCTGGTGGCGCTGATGCTGGCGGGAAAGCTGCCGATGCCGCGCCGCGCAGCGACGGCGTCCGTCGTCCTTGCCGCCTTCGCGCTGTTCGCAGTCGAGGCGCGCGCGCAACCGGCGGCTGATCCGGCGGCGGAGATTTCGCTCGCCTACATCGTCACGGGCGATGCACGTTCCGACCGCACGTCGAAGGCCGGCCTCGACGCGCTGGCGCAATCGCTGCGTGACCGCACCGCTGTAGAACCCGCCGCCACGCGCGGCATCGACCCCGCGCGCGACGATCTCTCCCCCTATCCGCTCATCTACTGGCGCGCGCCCGACACGCCGACGCGCCTCTCCGACGCCGCGCTCGCCAATCTTGACCGCTACATGCGCCTCGGCGGCATGCTGTTTCTCGACACGCGCGACAGCGGCCGCGCGCCGGGACCGCAGCGTCCCGCAGCGATCATGCTGCAGGGACTTGATGCGCCGCCGCTTGAACTCGTCGGCGGCCAGCATGTGCTCGCGAAGGCGTTCTATCTGATGCGGAGCTTTCCCGGTCGCTATCCGAACCCGCGCATCTATGCGGAGACGCCTGCGTCCGCGGCGGCGCGCGACGGCGTGGCGGCGTTGATGGTCGGCGACGGCGACTGGGCGAGCGCGTGGGCGGGCGAAGCCGGCGACGAGCGCCAGCGCGAGCTGTCGCTGCGCTTCGGCATCAATCTCGTGATGATCGCGCTGACGGGCAATTACAAAGCCGATCAGGTGCACATTCCCGCCCTGCTCGACCGTCTCGGCCAGACGCCTTCCGGAGATCGCCGGCGATGATGGCGGGGCGCATCGCGTTCGATCTGCAGTTGTCGTGGATGTGGCTGGCCGTCGTTGCGGCGGGCGCGACGCTGTTCTGGCTCGGCTATGTGCTGCGCGGCGGCAAGGCGCCGGTGTCGCGCGCGCTCGGACTCGCGCTCATCCTCGTGGGCATTGCGCAGCCGATGTATGTGCAGGAGCGCCGCGAGCCGGCGGCCGACATCGTCGCGCTCGTCGTCGACCAGAGCGAAAGTCTTGCGCTTGCAGATCGTCGTGACGCGGCGCGTGCGGCGGGCGAGCGCCTCGCCAACCAGCTCGCGAACGAAGAGGGCCTCGACGTGCGCGTGCGTGAAGTGCGCGGCGGCGGCGACGGCACGGCGCTGATCGGCGCGCTGGAGGAAACGCTGGCGGACGCACCGCGCGACCGCATCGCCGGCGCGATCCTGCTGACGGATGGACAGGTTTCGGACGTGCCGGAAGATCTGCGCCGCTTGCGCGCGCTCGGGCCGGTGCACACGCTCGTCGTCGGCGATCCCGCGCGCGGCGATCGCCGCCTCACCCTTCTCTCCGCGCCGCAATTCGGCATCGTCGGCGACCGCGCGACGATCGAGGCGCGCGTGGACGACCCGCAGAACGGCGCCGGCGTGCCGATCACGGTGACTATCGACGGCCAGATCGTGCGACGCACGAGCGCGATTGCGGGCCGCCCGTTCAAGATCGACATCACCACGCCCAAGCGCGGTGCAAACATGGTGGTGGTGGAAGCAGGCCCCGGCCAACGCGAGATCACGCTCGCCAACAACCGCGCGGCGTTCGAACTGATGGGCGTGCGGGACCGTCTGCGCGTGCTGCTGGTGACGGGCGAACCGCACTCCGGCGCGCGCGTCTGGCGCAATCTCCTGAAATCCGACCCGAGCGTCGATCTCGTCCACTTCACCATTCTGCGGCCGCCGGAAAAGCAGGATCTCACGCCGCTCGATGAGTTGGCGCTCATCGCCTTCCCGACGCGCGAGCTGTTCGTCGACAAGCTCGACCAGTTCGATCTCATCATCTTCGACCGCTATCGCCGCCGCGCGATCCTGCCGTCCGCCTATTTCGAGAACATCGCGCAACGCGTAGAAGCGGGCGGCGCGCTGCTGGTCGTCGCGGGGCCATCGGACGCGGGCTATGACAGCGTGTTCCAGACGCCCGTCGCCGCGATCCTTCCGTCGCAGCCGACGGGACAGATCGTCGACCAGACCTATCGCCCGGCGATGACGACTCTCGGCCAGCGCCATCCCGTCACGCGCGGCCTGCCCGATCCGGCGAACTGGGGACGGTGGACGCGCCAGATCGATGCGCGCGCGTCGGCGGGGCAGACCATTCTCTCCGGTGTGGGCGGACGTCCGCTGCTGGTGCTCGGACGTGCGGGCCAGGGACGCGTCGCGCAACTCTGGTCCGATCAGGCGTGGCTGTGGTCGCGCGGCTATGACGGCGGCGGGCCGCACGCGGAACTGCTGCGTCGTCTCGCGCACTGGCTGATGCAGGAACCGGAGCTGGAAGACGAACGCCTGACGTTGCGCGCGACGAGCGACGGCGTGACGGCGGAGCGCGCGACCCTCGGCAATGCGCCGAACGCGGTGGAGATCATCGATCCGAAAGGCGAACGTCGCAACGCCGCGTTCTCGGAAACGGCGCCAGGACTCTACCGCGCGACGATCGCGACGTCAGAGCAAGGTCTCTACGAAGCGCGGCAGGGCAATCTGCGCGCGTTTGCAGCTGTCGGCCCGCTCAACCCGAAGGAAGCGGCGGCGGTCGATGCGACGGGCGACATTCTCAAGCCCGTCTCCGACGCCACCGGCGGCGGCGTGGCGTTCACGGGCGAGCGCGCGGAGCGGCTGCCGGAAGTGCGGCGCGTGGAAAAAGGCGCGCGCGCGCACGGCGCGGGATGGATCGGGCTGGAACGCAAGGGCGCCTACACCGTGCGCGCCTCGGCGGCGGAACCGCTGGGCCCCGGCATTGCGTGGGCGCTCGCAGGATTGCTGCTGCTTCTGTTCAGCTGGCGGCGCGAGGCGCTCTGACGGCGCCAGCAAGATTTTCAAGTCCGTTCGCGGCGAGCGCGCGCCACTGGAAGCGGCGATTTTCCACCGGACCCGGCATTGTCACGCGGTCGCGCGGAATTTCGCTGAAGCCGAAGGGCGCAAACATCCACGGCTGGCCGACGACGATCACTGCGCCGAGCCCCGAGGTTTCGGACGCCTTGAGCGACGCGCCGACAAGCTCCTGTCCAAGCCCCGCCCCTTGCGCATCCGGCGCGACGGCGAGCGGGCCGAGAAAGAGCGCGGGCGTTTGCCCGATGTCGATACGGTAGATGCGGCAGCAGCCGGAAACGACGCCGTCGATCAGCGCAACGCGCGACAGCGTGCGGTCCAGCGTTGCGAATTCGCGCACGCGCTCGCTGACCTTCGAAAATCGTCCCGGCCCGAAGGCCGAATTGAGTACGTGTTCGAGGGACGCGTCGAAACGCGGGTCGTCGGGAACGAGGACGGGGGACGGCATGGGCGGAGACTTTCGAGGGATCATGTGACGGGACGATGCGCGCCGCGTACTGGCGGTTCGCGTGCAGGCTTCAGGCCTGTCGTCGGCTGCGTCGCATTCCCATGTCGTTGTCTCCGGGCGCCGAGACTGCGCCGACGCGGCGCGCGTATAGGGCTGCGCCCGCGCGTCGTCAAAGTGTTTCTCGGCGTCAGCGCGCCGCGAGATCGCGATAGACAGCCGTGCGGAGTTCGTCCCACACGGGATAGGCGCGCGACGGCATGTACTGTGTCATCATCACGACGCTGAGCCGGTTCGCGGGATCGTTCCACATGATCGTACCGGCGGCGCCCGCCCAGCCATAGGCGCCGGGCGGCTCCTGGCCAGCCCTGGCCGTCTGCACGGTGGAGATGCCCATGCCGGCGCCGAAATCGCCGCCATCCCACGCCCCGACGCCGGGCGGCAGCAAGTTCGTATGCGCAAGCCGCGCCGTCGCCGCACGCATCACGCGACGACCGCCGACGACGCCGCCATCCATCAGCATCTGGTTGAAACGCAGATAGTCCGCCGCTGTCGAGACGAGGCCGCCGCCGCCGGACGGCAGCTTCGGCGGATCGTTCCACGCGGAAACGCCATCGCGCTCGAGCGCGCGCAGCCCGTCGCGACCGACGCCGTAGTTCATCGCAAACCGCGCACGCTTCGCCTGCGGTACGAAGAAGCCCGTGTCCGTCATCCCCGCCGGGTCGAAGATGCGCCGCTGCAGGAATTGCGCGAACGGCATGCCGGACGCGCGCTCGATGACGAGGCCGGCGAGATCGAGGCTGACGCTGTAGGCGTAGGTCGCGCCCGGCTCCGCGAAGAGCGGCAACGTCGCGAGACGATCGCCGAAGGCGGCGAGCGACTCCGGCGGATCGCGTTCGCCCTCTTTCGACGGCGTCGGATCGCCGGGCCGGATTCCGGCCTCGGCATAGAGCGGCGCAAGCGCATTCTCTGTCGTGATGTGATAGCCGAGGCCTGCGGTGTGCGTCAGCAGATGGCGCACCAGCATCGGCTTCGTCGCTGGACGCCGCACGCCGTCCTGCAGCACGTCGAGCTTCGCGAACGCGGGCAGGATCTCGCCGACCGGCTGGTCGAGTGCGATCTTGCCGTCCTCCACCAGCAGCAATGCGGCGACGCCCGTTACCGGCTTCGTCATCGAGAAGATGCGCCAGATGGTGTGTTCGTCCGCGACGGGGCCGTCGAACGCCTGCGCACCGAAATTCAGGTAGTCGGGCGACGCATCGCCGTGGCGGATCGCCACCGACATGCCGGAGACCTTGCGCGCGGCGACGTAGCCGTCGGCCAGGCCCCGCACATGGCTCCAGTCGACCGCCGGCGCGTGTCCGGCTGTGGCGCACCCCGCCGCTGCAAGGCCGAGCAGAACGGATCGCCGGTGGGCGGTGACGGAAAACGGCATCGGAAACTCCCCTGCCGAGCAGGATACGTCGCGTCGCGGGGAGAAGGAAATGCTCCACCGGATTCCGGACGTGGCGGACTTGTGAGCGCCCGATGTCGCGGGCATGGTCCGCGCCGCCCATGCGCCTCCCGGATTTCTCCATTTTTCGCCACCGCGCCTTCGCGCGGTTCTGGGTGACGCGCGCCACCTATGTGCTCGGCTGGCAGATCCAGACGACGGCGCTGCTCTGGCATGTCCACCAGCTGTCCATCGCCGCCGGCCGCAGCGAGCGGGAAGCGGTCCTCGCGCTGGGCCTTGTGGGCCTCTTCCAGTTCCTGCCGCTGTTTGCGCTGTCGCTGTTCGGTGGACAGCTCGCGGACCGGCTGAACCGCAAGTTCATCCTGATGGCGTGCTACGCGATGAAGTTGCTCATCGCGCTGGCGCTCTGCGTGCTGACGTCGATCTTGCCGGCGGCGACGATGGTCACCGTAATCTTCGGCGCGGCGATGGTGAGCGGCGCGGTGAACGCGTTCCAGCCCGCCGCCGCGCAATCGCTGCTGCCGTCGCTGGTCCCGCGCACGGAACTGCCGCAGGCGATCGCGCTCAACTCTCTCGCCTTCACGACCTCGAGCATTGTCGGCCCGTCCATCGGCGGCGTGCTGCTCGCATTCGGACAGCGCGACCATTCCGGCGCTCAGATCGCTTTTGCTGTCGCGGCGGTGTTGATCGCCATCGGCATCGTCGCGCTTTCCGGCGTGCGGGCGCCGAAGCGCGAAATCGCCGAGACGCGCCCAACGCTCGAACTCATCAAGGAAGGCATCGCCTACGTCTGGAACAACAAGATCGTGCTCGGCGCGATCTCGCTGGATCTCGTCGTCGTTCTGCTGGCGGGCGCGCAGGCGCTGGTGCCGGTTTTCGCCGACAAGATCCTGAACGCCGACGAGGCCGGCTTCGGCCTCCTGCGCGGGGCGCTCGCCATCGGCGCCGCGATCACGGCCTTCATCATCGCAGCCTATCCTCTGCGGCGGCGCGTGGGGCGATGGATGTTCGGATCGACGCTGGTGTTTGCGCTGGCGACGATCGTCTTCGGGCTGTCGACGTCCTACTGGCTGTCCTTTGCGATGCTCGCCATCGCCGGCGCCGCGGACATGATTTCCGTGCAGGTGCGCCAGAGCCTCATCCAGCTCGCGACGCCGGAATTCATGCTGGGGCGCGTGGCGGCGGTGAGCTTCATCTTCATCTCCGCCTCAAACGAACTCGGCGACTTCGAAGCCGGCGTCATGGGCGCGATCTTCGGCCCCGCACTCGGCGTCGCGATCGGCGGGGCGGCGGCGTTCCTCGCCTCCCTGCTGTGGATCAAGCTCTTTCCCGAACTGGCCAAGGCCGACACATTCGAGGACCGCGTGCTGGAGGAATCCCGCGCGGCCGCGCCGCCCGTAGAGGAAGCCAAGGCATGACGCCCGAGATTTCCATCGTCCCCGCCACGAACGACGCCGACATCAACGCCGCCGCGGACCTCTTCCACGAATACGTCTTCATGCTCGAGCGCGTGCACCACGTGGACGTGACCTACCAGGACTTCGCCGGCGAGATGGAGACCTTTCCCGCCCGCTACGAAGCGCTCTTCCTCGCGCGCGTCAATCTCGCGCCCGCCGGCGTGATCGCGCTGAAGCGCCTCGGCCCCGAGGAAGCGGAAGTGAAGCGGCTATATGTGCGCGAGGCGTTTCGCGGCCTGAAGCTCGGCGAACGCCTTGTCGAGCGCCTCGTCGCCGAAGCGCGCGCGCGCAACTACAAGATGATGCGCCTCGACACCCACGCGAGCATGGGCCACGCCATCCGCCTCTACGAAAGCTTCGGCTTCCTGCCGTCGGAAGCGCACAACGAACCGGGCAATCCCTGCACGATGTTTTTTGCGCGGACGATCTAGCCCGCGCCCGCTTGACGGCGCCGCGCGCGGGCGCTTGGAACGAGCGCAACATCCAGGGAGGAAATCATGGGCGTGCTTGACGGGAAGGTCGTGCTGGTCACGGGCGGCGGCAACGGTATCGGGCGCGAGACCGCCCTGCTTGCCGCAAAGGAAGGCGCGGCCGTGGTGGTCAACGACCTAGGCGGCAGCGTGTCCGGCGGCGATGAAGGTTCCGCGGGCCCCGCCGAACAGGTCGCGAAGGAAATCCGCGCGGCGGGCGGCAAGGCCGTCTCCAACTCCGACAGCGTGACCGACTACGACGCCGTCGTCGGCATGGTGGAGCAGGCGAAGAAGGAGTTCGGCGGGCTGCACGCAGTGGTGAACCCAGCCGGCATTCTGCGCGACGGCATGTTCCACAAGATGAGCTGGGAAGACTGGAAGGCCGTCATCGACGTGCACCTCCACGGCGCGTTCAACGTCACCCGCGCTACGGTGGAGCTTTTCCGCGAGCAGCAGAACGGCTCCTACGTTCTCTTCACCTCGACGTCGGGCCTCATCGGCAATATCGGCCAGGCGAACTACGCCGCCGCGAAGCTCGGCGTCATGGGCCTCTCGCGCATCATCGCCATGGAAGGCGCGATCAAGAACGTGCGCTCGAACATCATCGCGCCCTTCGCGTGGACGCGCATGATCGCCACGATCCCCATCAAGGACGAGGCGTCCGCCCAGCGCGTGGAGCGGATGAAGAACGCCATGCGCGCCGATCAGGTGGCCCAGCTCGCCGTCGCGCTCTGCTCGGACAAGGCCAAGGACACCAACGGCCAGATCTTCGCGGTGCGCGGCAACGAGGTGTTCCTGTTCAACCAGCCCCGCCCCGTGCGCGCGCTCGGCATGCGCGAAGGCTGGACGCCGGACACGCTGCTTGACGTCGCCCTGCCCGCGATGAAGGCGAACTACACGGACGTCGGCGCCACCGCGAGCGTGTTCCCGTACGATCCGGTCTGAGCCGTCAACGCCTTAGCCATACCCGTTAAGCGTTCCTCAACGGCGTGTGCGCCACCTTCGCGAAGAGATTCGCGAAGGAGACGCGCATGCGCGCCATCGGCCTCACTCTGACCCTCGCCATGGCCGCGGCCGGCTGCGCGACGACGCAGGCGCCGTCTGTCGCCGTCGCGCCGCCGTCGCGGGCGCAACCGCCGGGCCCGCCGCCGCCGACGCTGGACGGCGCCTGGAACCTCGCCATGGTGCGGGGCGCGCCGCAGGGCGTGCGGCTGGCCGCGACACTCAAGATCCAGAATGACCGGGTGGAAGGCGTGTCCGACTGCGGCGCCTTCACCGCCCGCGCGCCGAACCTCGGCATGGACCTGCAGTTCAACGGCCTCGTGACCAACGAGCAGACCTGCAACGCCAATGTCCGCGCACTGGACAAGACCTTCATCGACGCCCTCTCCAGCACCCGCATGGTGCAGATGCGCGCGGGGTATTTGGTGCTGATGGACGAGCGCGGTCGCGAACAGCTCTACTTCGCGCGCGGCGGCTAGTCGCAGACGGCGGCGTTCGTCGCATTCGGCTTTGTCCGACCCAAACTGGTGTGCCAATGTCCACGGGATCATACCTATCCCGGAGCCCGTCCTTTGATCAGCACGCTGTTCGTCATGTTCTTCCAGGCCATCGCCGGAGACCCCGCCGTCGCGACGCCGGCGGAGACGCCCGCCCCGGTCGCGCAAGCGGCGCCGGAAGCGGCCCCGCCCGCCGCCGAAACGAAGAAGCGCAAGACGAAGTCCGCCCAGAGCGACCAGATCTGCCGCAACGACTACGTCGTCGGTTCGCGGATGCCGGTGCGTGTCTGTCGGTCCCGCGAATCGGCGGAAGACGATACGTCCGCGTCACGCGCCTGGCTCGACCGCGCGCAGTCGCAGATGCCCGCCTACAGCAACTGACGCCCGATCAATCGCGATCCTTCACCCACGGCGCTTTCCCGGCGCCGAAGTGATCGTGCATGAAGTCGCTGAAGGCGCGCATCTTCTTGGGTGCGCCGCGGCCGGGCGGCGTCAGCACATGCAGCCAGAAGCCGAGGCCCGACCACTCGTCGAGCACGCTTTCGAGCCGCCCGCTGTCGAGCTCACGCCAGCAGATGAAGTCCGGCTGCTGCGCCACGCCCAGCCCGGCGCAGATCGCGGGCTCTATGAGATCGGCGTTGTCGAAGGCGACGATGCTCTCCACCCGGGTCGTCACGCGCTCGCCGGCGGCGTTCTCGAAGCGCCAGGCGCTGCCGTTCGGCAGGTTCGCGTAGGTGAAGCAGCGGTGCCCGACGAGGTCCTCCGGACGCTTGGGACGGCCATGGGCGTCCCAATAGGCCGGCGTCGCCACCACACGTCCGCGCACCGGCGCGAGCTTGCGCGCCATCAGGCTTGAATCCTCCATCGCCCCGATCCGCACGGCGATGTCGAACCCCTCCCCGACAAGATCGACCATCTTGTCGCCCAGCGCGATGTCGAGCTGGATATCGGGATACGCGCTCATGAAGTCCGGAAGGATGGGCGCGAGATAGCGCAGGCCGAAGGTGATCGGCGCGGCGATCTTCAGGCGCCCCCGTGGGGAAGCGCGCGCCTCGAGCGCTTCGTCACGGGCGGCCTCGGCGGATTCAAAAATGCGCTGGGCGTGCATGAGCGTGCGCTCGCCCGCCTCCGTCAGCGACGCCCGGCGGGTGGTTCGGGCCACCAGCGCCACGCCGAAGGCGGCCTCCAGCTCCGCGACGCGTTTGGACACCGTGGCCTTGGAGAGCCCGAGATCGCGGGCGGCTTTGGAGAAGCTCCCCGTTTCCGCGACGCGGGCGAAGACGGCGAAAAGATCGAGCGAGGGACCGGTCACAGGATCACCATGCGAAACAATGAGTCCCGTTTATTCGCCTTCACGCCCCAATCGCAAGCGCTACATCGGCGGGATCAACGCAATCAACCCGCTGGAGCCCCGTGATGGCCAAGGTCCTCGTTCTCTATCATTCTTCCTACGGACACCTCGAAAAGTTCGCCGGCGAGATCGCCGAGGGCGCGCGTTCGGTCCCCGGCACGAAAGTGACGATCAAGCGCGTGCCCGAGACCATGTCCCCCGACGCGATGGCGGCCGCGCACATGAAGGTCGATCAGGCCTATCCGGTCGTCACCATCGACGAACTGCCGTCCTACGACGCCATCATCTTCGGCACGCCCACGCGCTTCGGCGGCATGAGCGGCCAGATGCGCAGCTTCCTCGACCAGACCGGCGGCCTGTGGGCCAAGGGCGCGCTTTCCGGCAAGGTCGGCAGCGTGTTCGTCTCCACCGGCACAGGCGGCGGCCAGGAAGCCACCGCGCTCGGCTTTTTCCCGACACTCCTGCACCACGGCATGGTGCTCGTCGCGCCGGGTTACGGCGCGCCGGAAGTCGCCGACGTCAGCGCGGTTCACGGCGCCACGCCCTACGGTTCCGGCACAGTCGCCGGCCCGGACGGCTCGCGCCAGCCGTCGCAGAAGGAAATCAACGTCGCCCGCTATCAGGGCAAGCGCGTCGCCGAGGTGGCGCAGAAACTTCACGGTTAAAGGAGGTCTCGATGATCGAAGTCCGTCCGTTCAATTCGCTCGGCAAGTTCAGCAACGACTGGCTTGCCGCAAACTATCACTTCTCCTTCTCCGGCTACGAGGATCGCAACCGCATCCACTGGGGCGCGCTGCGCGTCTGGAACGACGATGCGATCCAGCCGAAGACCGGCTTCTCCCCGCACAGCCACGCCGACATGGAGATCATCACCTATGTCCGCGAAGGGGCGATCACCCACGAGGACTCGATGGGCAATCGCGGGCGCACCGAAGCGGGCGACGTGCAGGTGATGTCGGCGGGCGCCGGCGTCACGCACGCGGAATACAATCTGGAAGACGACGTCACCCGCCTCTTCCAGATCTGGATCCTGCCGAAGACGCGCGGCGGCAAGCCGTACTGGGGCGCTGCGAAGTTTCCGAAGGGCGATCGCGCCGGAAAGTTCGTGCCGCTCGCCTCGGGCTTCGAGGATGACCAGGCCGGCGGCGCGCTGCCGATCCGCCAGGACGCCCGCGTGCTCGGCGCAACGGTGAAGGCCGGCGAGACGACCGACTACGCGCTCGGCGCGGGACGTCACGCCTACCTCGTCATCGCGAAAGGCGAAGCGACGGTGAACGGCCAACGTCTCGGCGAACGCGATGGCGCGGCGCTGACCGACATCGACGCGATCACCGTGGAAGCGCATGCGGATGCGGAGATCGTGCTGGTCGACGCGCCCGGGATTTGATGGCGCCTGCATTCCCTTGTTCCCCCGCGCGGGGGAGAGGGGATGCTTGCTAGGCGCGCGCTGCGTGCCAGCCGCGGATCATGAATGACTGGAAGAACGCGACCGGCGTCGCGAACCCTGCGTCCTTCCACAAGCCTTCCGTCTCTTCGGGCGAAACGACGCTCAGCGTGTTGCGAAGCATGTCCGGCAGCGCGCGCAGCGACTCCGGCGTGGCGCCCATGAGCTTCTGCACTTCGGCCCAGTTCTCCAGCGCATGCGGAAACGCCGGCGCATCGAGATCGCACGATATTTCGGTGCTCACGAAACGCCCGCCGGACTTCAGCAGATCATGGATTGCGCGATAGAAGGAAGGTCGATCCACGCGCGGCACGAAGTGCGCGACGAGAATGCTCACGACCGCGTCGAAGCCGGCGCGCGCAGGCGCGTCCTGAACATAGCCGTGAACGAGGTCGCATCGCGCCAGCACGCCAGCCTCCGCGAGACGCTCGCGGCACACCTCAAGCATCGACGCTGACGGCTCGACGGCGACGAAGGTCCACCCGGCATGCGCCTTCGCGAGCGACAGGATCTCCGCCCCCGTGCCCGCGCCCACGCACAGGACGCGCGCCTGATCCGGCAGCCCGGTCAGGACGAGCCGCACGAGGAAATGCATGGTCTCGGAAATCACCGCGAGCCGGCTGTTGCGGGCATCGTAGTTCCTGGCCATTTCGGCGTTGAAGAAGTCGGTCGTGGACACGCGGCGTACTCCCGGATTTGCAGCCGCTGCTATCACGAATGGCGCATTGCCGCGTCGTTCGATCCTGCCGTCGCCGACGGTGTGAGCGTCAGCGACTCTGCTCGTCGAAACCAGCCACATCTCCCCTCGTGCGCGAAACCACCCCTCGCGGAGATGAAATCCCGGTCATCCCGCGCCGAGCTGCACAGGCGCTGTGCAAGCCGGACTTCGTGAAGCCCGCAGCAATTGACTCCCCCCTGCATCGGCGCGAGCGTCTCCCTACGGGACCGCCCGTCGCACCCCTTCGGGGGAACCCGACGTCCGGTTCTCCGTCCTGCTTCGACAAGCAAGGAGGCGCTCATGCGCGTACAAGTCGCCGGTCGTCACATGGATGTAGGCGAGGCGCTGCGAACCCGGATCACCGATGAGCTTTCGGCGGGCGTCGCCAAGTATTTCAACAGGGCCACGGACGCCATGGTCACCGTGGAAAAGAGCGGGCCCGGATACGGGGTGGACTGCGTTGTCCGGCTGGCCTCGGGGATCACGCTGGAGGTCGGCGGTAAGGGCGGCGATGCGCACATGGCCTTCGGCGACGCCCTCGGAAAAATGGAAAAGCGGATTCGTAGGTATAAAAGCCGCCTGCGCGACCACCACAATAATCACAAATCCCCCCTTCCCGCCGAAGACGCCCCGGCGTATGTGCTCGCCCGTTTTCAAGACGAGGACGAGGGAGACAGCGAGGACGCCGCAGCAACTGCGGCCGACACCGCCCCACTGGTGATTGCCGAGACGAAGGCTGCGGTGCGCACGATGCCCGTCGCCATGGCGGTCATGCAGCTCGAACTGACCGAAGCCCCAGCCCTGATGTTCCGCAATGCCGCTCACGGCGGCCTGAACATGGTTTTCCGTCGCGACGACGGAAACATCGGCTGGGTCGACCCGGGCGTTCAGGCGGGGACCAACGGAGCGGTCCATGGCGGCTGACGGCGGTTCGGGCAAACGGCCCGTTCGGGCGAACAGCGCGGTTCTTGCAGGCTCACCTCGGTCTCAATCCGGGATACGGACCATGACGGACTTGATCGAAGTGCTCGCGCCATCGGCGATCCTGCCGAAGGTGCATGCCTCCTCCAAGCGCCAGGCGCTGCAGACGGTCTGCGATGCGCTGGCGGAGGCGGCCGGCCTCGACGCGCGCAGCGTGTTTGACGCCGTGCAGCTGCGCGAGCGGCTGGCGGGCACCGGCATGGGCGAAGGCGTGGCGATCCCGCACGCCCGCGCCGCGGGTCTGAAGCATCCGATCGGCGCCTTCGCGCGCTTCGATCCGCCGGTCGATTTCGACTCGCTGGACGGTCGCCCTTGCGACCTCGTCTTCCTGCTGCTCGCCCCCGCCGACCGCGGCGCCGATCATCTGAAGGCGCTGGCCAAGGTCTCGCGTTTCCTGCGCAAGCCGGAGGTGCGCGAACGCCTGCGCAATGCGCGCGGCCAGGACGGCCTCATCGCCGTGTTCGAGCAGCCCTCGAAGAGCGACGCCGCCTGACGAAGCTTCCGCTCGCGGTGGACATGGACGGCACGCTTCTGGAAACGGACGTGCTGGCCGAGGGCATGAAGGCGCTCGCGCGCCGGCCGCTCGCATTCGCGTCGGCTCTCCCTGCGCTCGTGCTCGGCGGGCGTCCGCCGTTCAAGCGAAGGATCGCATCGCTCGCGACGCTGGAGATTGAATCCCTGCCCGTCCGAACCGACCTGCTCGACTGGCTTCGCGATGAAAAAGCATCCGGCCGCACCCTGTGGCTCGCCACCGCTGCGGACCGCCTCACCGCCGAGAAGGTCGCCGCGCGCATCGGTCTCTTCGACGGCGTACTCGCCAGCGACGGCGCGACCAATCTCAAGTCCCACGCCAAACGCCGCGCGCTCGTGCATCGTTTCCCCGAAGGCTTTGCCTACGCCGGTGACAGCGCCGCCGACCTGCCCGTCTGGGCGGGGGCAAAATCGATCGTCATCGTCCATGCACGCCCGGCGGTCGCCGCGCGCGCTCAACGCCTCGGCCCGCCCGTCGAACGGGTGTTCGGCTGACGCCGCAAATTCGCCGCAGCCGCAAGCCACCTCGCGCCGGCAACGGAAACCTTGCATGCTCAGAACGCTCCTGATCGCTCTCTGCATCGGCGCTGGCGCCGCGCAGGCCCATGCGGATGAAATCGTCCTGCGCGCCGATGCGCCCATCGTCGACGTCATGGTGAACGGCAAGCCCGCGAGGATGCTTGTCGATCCGATGCTGCCGGAAATGATGGTCTTCAACCCCGACACGCAGGCGCGCCTCGCCGTGCGTCCGGTTCCGATGGTCAATGCACGCGCGGTGTTCGACGACGCCTCTGTCCGCGCGCGGATCGCGCGACCGCGTCTGGTATTCGCGAACGGCAAGTCGAGCCGCGCCTTCACCGGCCTCTTCGGCGAGAGGTGGTCGGAGCGCGCGGACGTCGACGGCGCCATGGGCCCGGGCGTGCTTCCCTATGACCGCGTGCGCATCGTGCTCCGCGACGGCGCCGGCGGGAACGTGCAGACATGGCGCTTGCCGCAGCGCGAATTCTGGGCCGTGACGCAGACCATTGCGGGCGAGGAAGCGCGCGTGGGCTTCAGCCTCAATCACAACGAGACGATGGTGAACCGCCCGCTCGCGCGCGCGATGGACGAAGCGCGCCTGCTCACACTGACGGGCGACGTGCAGCGCCGCCGCTTCTTCCTCGGCCTGACGACGACGGTGCAGACCGCCAGGACGGAGGAACGGGCGGCGGGACGCCCGATGGGCGCGGTGCTCGCGCGTACCGATGCGCCGCTCGCAGGCAATGCCGACGTGGACATCGTCACGGTCACCGCCAGCGCCGAGACGCCGCAACGCAGGACTGTGACGCTCGGCCTCAATGCACTCGAGGGCTGCTACGAATTCGTCTGGGAGCGCGCCGCCGGCACGCTCTCGCTGCGCTGCGACTAGACGAACTTCTCCGGCACCGGGAATTTCTTGCAGAGCTTCGCAACGCCCTCACCCGCCTTGGCGATCTTCTCGGCGTCGCCCTCGGCCTCAAGCACGTCACAGATGAGGTTCGTCACCTCGACGGTGTCCGCTTCCTTGAAGCCGCGCGTCGTCGTCGCCGGCGTGCCCAGGCGAAGTCCCGACGGGTTGAACGGCTTCCGCGGATCGTGCGGCACCGTGTTGTAGTTGCAGACGATGCCCGCGACCTCGAGGTCCTCGCAGAGCTTTTTCGGCAGCCGGCCCTTGCGGTCGCGGAAGTCGACGACGACGAGGTGCTTGTCGGTGCCGCCGGTGGCGAGCACGAAGCCGCGCTTCTGCAATGTTTCCGCCATCGCCTGCGCGTTCTTGATCACCTGCGCCGCGTAGGTCTTGAACGCCGGCGTCAGCGCTTCTTCCAGCGCACAGGCCAGCGCGAAGATGTGGTGATCGAACGGGCCGCCCTGCAGGCCGGGGAAGATCGCGCGGTCGATCTGGTCGCCCAGTTCCTTGCGGCAAATGATGACGGAGGCGCGCGGGCCGCGCAGCGTCTTCTGGGTCGAGAACGTCACCACGTCCGCGTGCGGGAACGGATCGGGGAACGCCTTGCCGATCATCAGGCCGGCTTCGTGCGCCACGTCGGCCATGTAGTAGGCGCCGACGCTTTGCGCGATTTCCTTCATGCGCTTGTGGTCGATCGCGCGCGGATAGGCCGTGCCGCCGGTGATGAGGAGATCGGGATTGAACTCATTCGCCTGCGCGGCGAGCTTGTCGTAGTCGATCAGGTGCGTCTTCTCGTCGACGCGATAGAGCAGCGACTCGAAGATGCGCGAGCCGATGGTGACGCCGCGCTTGTCGTCCATGTCCCAGCCGTGGCTGAGGTGGCCGCCGTCATAGAGATAAAGCCCCATGATCTTCTGGCCGGGGCGCAGCAGGCCGTTCTCGACGCAGAAATTCGCGACGCCCGCCGAAAGCGCCTTGGGGTTCACATGCCATTCGTCGGCGGAAAGCCCGAAGCCCTGGCGCACGAGATCGTGCACATACTCTTCGAGATCGTCGACGACGGCATTGCCCTGATAGTAGCGCTTGCGCGGCTCGCCCTCGGAATACTTGTTCGTGAACACCGAGCCGATGGCGTTCATCACGCGCTTGGAGACGTGGTTCTCCGACGCGATGAAGCAGAGCGAGTTCTCCTGACGCTTCTGTTCGGCGGCGAGCAGGGCGTCGGTGCGGCTGGTGTCCATGGGCGAGTCATCCGGGCTGGAAAGGCCCGGCCCGTTTAGCGGGCGAGGCCCAAAGCGCAAGGGGACATCGGCCCGCAGGGCCGATTGCCATTCGCCCCTGCCCGGAAGCCGCTAAGAGAACAGGAAATCCGCCGCGGTGATGTTGGTCGCGGTGACGCCGATCAGCAGGATGGTTTCGCCGCCGGTGAGCGTCACGAGGGTATTGCCGCCCTGCTGGACGATGGTGGTGTTGGCGAAGGTGGCGCCGGCGTAGAGCGTGAGATCGATGCGATCGACGCCATCCTCCCAGTCCGCGATGGAGTCCGCGCCCGAGCCCGCCGCGAAGACGAAGCGGTCCGCGCCGGCTTCGCCGTAAAGCGTGTCATTGCCTGCGCCGCCGACGATGTAATCCGCGCCGAGTCCGCCATAGATGGTGTCTGCCCCGCCTTCGCCGAACAGCGTGTCGGCGCCGGCGCCGCCGTTCACATAGTCGTTCTCGCTGCCGGCATAGACGAAGTCGTCGTCGTCGCCCGCGTCGATCGCGTCCGCGCCGGTGCCGCCATAGAGGGAATCGCTGCCC
>JAEUMP010000009.1 GCA_016791445.1 Hyphomonadaceae bacterium
GATCTCGGCGCGGTCATCACCACCTGGCGCAACGGCGCGCTCGCGCTGCAAACGGTGCTCAACTGGTCGCCCACGGGCGTCACCACCGCGCACTCCACCGGCACGCCCGTGGCGGGCGACATCCTCGCGCCGGGCCTGCCCTCCCTCACCGCCAGCGGCGGCGTCGCGATCACCGATCCCGACGGCGCCACCACCATCCTGCACCTCACCGGCGACGGCCAGTTCATCAACACGGTGATCACGTCGCAGTCCGAGCAGACGATCCATCAGGACATCGCGCTCACCATCACGCTGCCGGGCTTCGAGGCCGTGCAGACCGGCCTCATGGGCGACAAGATGGGCCTGCGCCTCAACGCAGAACTCGGCGCGCTCCTGTCGACGATCGGGAACTGACGGCGCGGCGAAGGCCTCGATCCCGGGCGTCGGAGCCAACCACATCCCCATCTCCCCTGGAATCCGGATCAACGCTGCGCGTTGTCCGGAATGACGGCGTCTGGTTTTCGCCGGTAACAGTCGTTGGCGGTCTACGCAAAGCCGCTACTATGATCGTTCAAACGGAGCGAACGGTGGCGCTATTCAAGGTTGATCATTGCTTCGTGCTTGAGAGCAGAAGCATCTTTGTTCTCGCGGGTGAGATAACCGAAGGTCAGATTCGCCTTGGCATGAAGATTCGACTGGGCGCAGCAGATGACGCTGATGAAGTGGAAATATTTGATCTGGAGTTTGTTAGATTTACAGATCGCCGACCAGAGGCGGAAACCGCCGTCTGCCTTCGCTGGGACTCGGACGAGCAGCTGGCTTCGTTTCGCGCCTTGAACTTGGCTGGGCAGACTCTCAGCGTCTCTTAAGGGCCAGATCCAGAAATCTCGATCTGCCCGCAGCCCATATTCCTCTCCCGGGGATCGAAGGTCTCCCTCACCCCACCCGCGAGTGTGGAGGGGTTGTAAGGGGCTATTCCCCTCGCCCTTCCGTACCGCCGGCTTCCAGCCGGCCAAGTATTTCCCATGGCGCACATGACGCCGGCTGGAAGCCGGCGGTGCGGCAGCACTTTTTTCAGCGAAACAATCCGACCGGGTCGAAACCTGAGTCACACTCCTCCCACGTCGCGTCGGAATGGTTCCGGCGTCACGGAGAGGAGAGCCAGAGATGGAGATCGTCAGACCGTTGCGTCACCGCCGCGAAGCCTACGCGACCGCCGCGCGCGAACTGCATCTGTGGCTGCTCCACGTCCTCGCCTGGGTCGCGGCGCGCGTGCGCCTGCCCCGCGTCTTGCGGCTCGACTTCCAGCAGGAAGTACGAAAGGCGCGTCGCGACATCCGCAAGCTGATCTTCCTGTCGATGTGTTCGCGCATGACGTTCCGGCGCGACCACCCGGCCTTTACGCATCATCCGCACGGCATGCTCGGCTACCGGCGCCGCAAGGTGCGCATCCTGCACGCCTTCACGCGCGGCATACGCTTGCGCACAGTGTCGGACATGCGCGATGCGCTCGCTGATCTGGATAAAGTGGTGAAACGCGCCCTCGCGCGTCTGCCGAAGAACGGCGCAACGCCCGGCGCCATTGTCACGGTCATCGCCGTGGCGATCGCTGTCGGCGTCACCGCTGACGCACCCGCCGCCGAAGCCGCAGACACGTCATGACCAGTCCTGCCGGACCGCGCAGCGCCTGCTGCGCATGCCCATGTTCAGTTCACGCGAGATTCCCCGGAGTCTGGCGGCGCCCGCGCATGCGCAGCGGGCGCTGCGCGGTCCGGCATGAATGGCGGCGCTAAGTCCCCGCAAAGAAAAAGGGCCCGGTCGCCCGGGCCCTCAGTCGTTCGGTGGTTGCGGTGGAAGCTCACCAGGGGGTGATGCGCTCCCAGAGTGAGCGGGTGTTGCGGGCCTCGCGGCGCCCTTCCCGGCGGGTCTCGGCGCGGTCGGGGCGGTTGAAGAGCTGCACGCCGAAGGGCACGCGGGCCGAGACGCGGACGTCGGGGCTGTCCTTCGTGGCGCCGATCTCGACGCTCGTGGCGATCGTGGTCGAGGGCGTCATCCGGTACGACATGCCGAACTGGAAGCCGCCGATGTGGAGCGCCGGCGACTCCTGATGGGTCCCGCCGATCTCGGTCTTGGTCGGCGTCAGGTACTGGTGCTGGTAGCCCATCGAGTACGAGAAGCGCTGGTTGAGGGCGAAGCCGAAACCGAAGCCGGCGCCGAAGCTGTCGCCCGGATTCACCGAGCCGATGAACGCGCCGCCGATCGTGCGGTCGAAGGATTCCGGCGCGGTGTACATGTACGAGACGTTGCCGAAGAGGACGACCGGATCCGACGGGATCATCACCGAGAGCGTCGGCGAAATGCCCCAGAAGCCGGAACCCACCGGCAGCTCCTCGGCCACGCCGAACTGGTCGCGGTGGACCTCGAACGGCGAAAGGCCCGTGTCCGACTTCACCCGCAGGCCCGCCACATAGACGGGCTTGCCCGGATAGGAACGGTTGATCTGGTAGCGAAGCGAGGCCTCGACGTCGCCGATGCCGGAGCCTTCCAGCTCCTGGACCCGCGACACGGTCGTGTCACGCTGGGCCAGCGTGACGATGCGGTCGTTGCGGTGCACGTACGGCAGCCGGATTTCCGCTTCGAGACGTTTGGTAAGGCCGTAGCGGGCGGCCACCGTCGTCACCACCGTGTCGCGGTCGGCGTCGTTGGCCTCGATGAGACCCACCTGGATGCCGGTGACGATCTCGACGCCCCGATAGACAAGGCGGTTGGACGAAGAACGCGTATAGTCGAACGAGGTGTCGACCGTGAGCCGCCCAGCCGGCGTCAGCACGCCCTGGCCTTCCGGCAGAGCCGCCACGACGGGGGGCGCCTCGGCCGGCGGCGGCGCCTCTCCCACCGGGCGAAGCGGCGGCGCGCTGGTTGTCGCGGCGTCGGCTGCGGCAGGTTGGTTAAGCAGGATCAATCCATCGCTGACGCCCATGCCCGCCATGACGACTGGACCAAGCGGACTGGCCGGCGCGCCGGCGGCGCGCATGTCTTCAAGCGCCTCCGGCGAGGCCGCGCGAAGCGCTTCGAGCTCCTTCAACTGCTCAAGGATGAGGAAGGACTGCTGCTGCAGCCGCGACCGCTGCTCATCGAGAGCCCGCTCCTGCTGCGACAGGCGGTCTTCCTGCTGCTGGAGCCGTTCGGAAAGCCGCTGGAGTTCCATCGCCACGTCGGGTTGCCCCGCCGCATGCGCCGGAGTCACGCCAATGGCCGTGAAGATGGCGAGGGCCGCCGTGGCGCCGGCGATCGTACGCCGCCAGCTGCCGGGTTTCGTCCCCTTGGTGTCATTTTGCATCTGCGCTCACCCTGCAAGAAGCCTGATCGAGGGCCCCATTGCAGGAAGCGCGCCGCGTTAGCCTCTGGAGGGAAAACCGCCCGCCTTGCTCACCATTCCGGGCGTAACCTTACCGAGCGCTGCGCCGATGAACTTCGCCGTGTCGATCGCGCGCGGAAGATCGACGCCCGTGGAAACGCCCATGCGTTCGAAAAGGTAAACGAGATCTTCCGTCGGCACGTTCCCTGCAGCGCCCGGCGCGAACGGACAGCCGCCGATCCCAGCGAGCGATCCGTCGATAACCTTTACGCCGCATTCATAAGCGGCGAGCGCGTTCGCGAGCGCGGTATTGCGCGTGTTGTGGAAGTGCGCTCGCAACTGCGCGTTCGGCGCGGACGCCTGCGCCTTGCCGAACAGGTCGCGCACCTGGGACGGCACGCCGACGCCGATGGTGTCGGCGAGCGCGACCTCGAAGACGCCTGCGTCCGCCGCCCGGCGCACGAGGTCGTTAACCGTCCGGGCCGGAACCTCCCCCTCGAACGGGCAGCCGAAGGCGACACTGATCGTTGCGGACACCCTGATGCCGGCAGCGCCTGCGAGCGCGGTAACCTCTGTCAACGTG
This sequence comes from Hyphomonadaceae bacterium, assembly GCA_016791445.1. Taxonomy (GTDB): domain Bacteria; phylum Pseudomonadota; class Alphaproteobacteria; order Caulobacterales; family Aquidulcibacteraceae; genus VFBF01. Next base: position 3,921 of record JAEUMP010000009.1, read on the forward strand.
TCGACCAGCCCGAGCATCGGCGCGCCGCTGTTGCGCATGGCGAAAGCGTCTGACGCCGCAAGCACGAAGTTAACCTCCTTCGCGCCGGACTCCGCCGCCCGCTCGAAGCCGCGACGATTCAGGGCGAGCGCGATGTAGGTAACGTCGTCGTCCTTCGGCAGGCCGGCCATCACCTCGGCGGCGTCGGCCATCTGCGGCACCTTCTTCGGGTTAACGAAGCTTGCGACCTCCATCCGCTTCAGGCCGGCCGTCACGGAGCGCGCGACGAGTTCGAGCTTCTGTTCCGTGGACAGGAGTTCCGGCTCGTTCTGAAGACCGTCGCGGGCACTGACCTCGACGAGTTCGACCGCATTCACCATGTGACGTCACCTGTGCATTCGCGCCGCCGTGAGGCAGCGTCCTAGTCAACCCTAACGCGCTTCGCTGTCGTCGGGAGAGGAGCGCTCATCCTCCTCCGTATCGCCCGGGATGCTGTACGAACCCGAAAGCCACCGGTGCAGGTCGAGGTCTGCGCAGCGCTTGGAGCAGAACGGACGATATCGGGGATCGAGCGGCTTGCCGCAGATCGAGCAGGCCGGACGGCCGGTATTGGTCATCGCTCAGACAGCCTCAACGTCGATGTGTTCTCGCCCGGCGCCCGGTTCCGGAACGAGGCGCCATCGCGGTCCGATACGCGCCTGCAGCGCGGGACGCCAGTCGATGGACTCACGCATCAACCAGTCGACCACTTCAGGCGCAAGCCGGGCGACGACTTCCCTCCCCCGCGCCGTGCGCGCCTCGCGTTCCAGCGCCCTGAGCGCCCGCAGAGCGACCGTCTCGGGCGTCGGACGACTGTCCTGCTCCAGCATACGCTCGTGCAGGGCCGCCCGAAGCCGCCCCCGTGAGAGTTCGACCACGCCGAAGCGGGACATCGGCGCGATCGTGACACCCCAGGGGTCCTCTGTAGCCGCCGCCTTCAGCGCGGCCACGACGGCGTCCCGCGCCGCACGATCGCGCTGGGAGACAAAGTCGATGGCGACGATACCGCCGAGATTGCGCAACCGAAGCTCCCGCATCGCCGCGCCTGCGGCGGCGAGGTTGAGTTCGGCGGCGAAGCGCTCGGCGTTGGACGAACCGGAGCGCGCGCCTGCATCCACATCGACCGCCACCAGAGCCATCGTCGGTTCGATCGTCAGATGTCCGCCGCCCGGTATCGGCGCCGTCCTCGACAGCGCCGCCTCGACGACTTCATCTATGCACTCCCGCAGTTCCGGCGCCGCAGCCGACGCTGCATCGAGGGCGTCGTCACTTTCGTGTCGACCAAGGCGCCGCGGCGCGCCGTCGCCGCCGACCTCAAGCACCTGAAGCACCGGCGCCTTGTCGCGACCGCCTTCGCGCACGACGCGCGCGGAAATACTCTGACCCTCGACCAACGCGATGCCGGAGGCGCGGGAGTGTGCGTCTATACGGATGAAACCCTCGCCTACGCCAAGATCGACAAAGGCGCCGCGGCGACGCCGATCTATGGTGCGGACGCGCGCGCAGTAGGTTTCGCCCCACAGCGCGCGGCGCCCCCTGTCCGACCAACGGCTCACGTGCAGAGCGAACGGAACGCCGTCGCGCACGAGGACCTGTCGCGTTTCACCGACAGCCGCGTCGGTCCAGGTCTCGACCACGCTCACGGCGCCACGACGCCTGCATGCTGCAGCAGGCCGGCTGTTTCGTAGAGTGGCAATCCGACGATGGCGGAATACGAGCCATTGATCGAGAGCACGAAGCGCTCCGCACGCCCCTGTATCCCGTACCCGCCCGCCTTGCCTTGCCACTCGCCGCTGGCGACATAGCTCTGCATTTCCGTAACGCCAAGACGCTTGAACCGCACACGCGTCATTACCGCCCGCGCGCGCACGACGCCCTTGTGCGCCACAGCGACACCGGTGACGACAACATGCGCACGCCCTGACAGAAGATCGAGGCAAAGCTGCGCGTCCGCCGCCGTCTCCGCTTTCGGCAAAATGCGCCTGCCGCACCCGACCACGGTGTCCGCCGCGAGAACGACGGCATTCGGTGCGCTCGCCGCGATGGCTTTCTCGCGCGCCAGCCGGAGCGCGAGCGCGCGCGGCAGTTCCCCGGCGTGCGGTGTTTCATCGATGTCCGTTGCAACTACTTCCGCAGGCACAAGACCAATCTGCTTCAGCAACGCAAGGCGGCGCGGGCTCGCGCTCGCGAGAACGAAGTGCGTCACGACCGCCCCGTCAGTCCGAAGCGTCGAGCGATGACGCGGTCGAGGCCGCGTGGTGAAAACAAACCGGGAAGGAAGGAATCCATCAGCCAGTTCGGAACGATCGCGTAGCGGGTCTTCGGTGCGGATATCGTCATTGCACGCCAGACAAGTGCGCCCACCTTTTCTGCCTCAAGCCCGCCCGCGGCCTGCTTGGCGACGGCGGTGGTGAAATTCGAGAGGATCGGCGCGTAAACGGAATTCGCATAGCGGGTCTGGTCGAAGGACAAGCCCTTGTCCCAGATCGCTGTCTTCACCGCACCCGGACCAATCACCACCACATCGACGCCGAAGGGCATCAATTCCCGGCGCAGTCCCTCCGTGTATCCCTCCAGTGCAAACTTCGACGCTGCATATGCCGCGATGAACGGCAATGCTCGCTTGCCGCCGACCGATGAAATCATCACGAAGCGCCCCGGCCTGCCGTCGCCGAGCTGGTTGGCGCCTTCGCATCCCAGCAACGGGGCGAATGCGGTCGTGACATTGTGCACGCCGATGAGGTTCACTTCCAACTGTCCGCGCAACTCGTCGGCGCTCATGTGCAAGAGCGGTCCAGGCACAGAGGCGCCCGCATTGTTCAGCACCCCAAGCAACCGCTTGCCCGACTGCATTTCGGCGACCTTGCGCGCTGCGGCCGTGACAGCGGCTTCATCAGTCACATCGAAGATCACCGGAACAAGTTCAGGGCCAAGCATCGAGACGAGCCGTTGCCCGTCTTCCGGCTTTCGCACGCTCGCATACACCCGCGCGCCGCGCGAGATACCGACGCGCGCCGACGCTTCACCGATTCCGCTCGATGCGCCGGTGACGAGTATGGCCTGCCTGTCGCTCATGGGCGTCGCTTTCCGGATGATGCACGCACTCTTTGGAGTGCGTCAGCACGGGCTGCAAGACTATCCATGCGCGGGACGTTCGAAGCGCGACGCTATTCGCCTTTCAAGCGCGTCGCGCACCGCGCGGTATTCCTCCAGACGCTGCTCACGGGAGCCCTGCGCGAGCGATGGGTCCATGGTCGGCCAATATTCGACATCGACCGCCATCGTTCGAGTGAACTCCAGCGCCTGGTGGTGCGCTTCGGGGGTGAGGGTTATGATCAGGTCGAAGCTGGCATCATCAAGATCGCGAAAGGACTTCGGTCGGTGCTTCTTCACGTCCGCGCCGATCTCATCCAGCACCGCGACGGTGAACGGATCGACGACCTCACCCTTCCGCGCGCCGCAACTGTCGACCCAGACAAGCTTGCCGAACCGGAGCCGCATGATTGCTTCAGCCATGACGGAACGGATGACATTGTGGCTGCAGGCGAAGAGCACCGCCTGCGGCAAGGGACGCCGGCCCTCGCTCATGCGTCATCCCCGCACGTGAAGCGCACAGATCAGCGTGAACAGGCGACGTGCAGTGTCGAAGTCGATGCTGACCTTGCCGGCGAGTCTTTCCGACAGAAGCAGCGACCCCTCATTGTGCAGACCGCGACGGCCCATATCGATCGCCTCGATCTGGGTGGGCGACGCGCTGCGTATGGCGCCGAAATAACTGTCACAGACCAGGAAGTAGTCACGAATGACTTTCCGGAACGGCGCGAGCGAGAGAATGAAAGTGTGCAGCTCCTCTCCGGTTTCCCGATCAACGCGAAAGACAAGGCGCTGATCGACGATCGAGAGGAAGAGAGCGTACGGCCCCTCATCCATGCCCTCCACCGTGAAGGTATTGGCCTCCAGCAGATCGAAGATCGCTACGCGCCGCTCGTGTTCGGCGTCCGCGCTTGCCGCGGCCAGCGACGCCTCGTCGAGGCGCACGTCCGTGAGACGATTGCGCTCACTCATCGCCTAGCCTGAGACGGACCGACCGCGCATGCGCCGGAAGTCCTTCCGCATCCGCAAGACGCGCGGCGGAATCGCCGATGGCGCGCACCCCGGCGGATGACGCGCCGATGATCGTCGTGCGCTTCATGAACGTCAGCGTTGATAGTCCGGAAGCAAAACGCGCGCGGCGGCCCGTCGGCAGGACGTGGTTGGGGCCGGCGACGTAGTCGCCGAGCGCTTCAGGCGCGTGAGCGCCGAGAAAAAGCGCGCCGGCATGTCGAATTCTTGCAGCAAGAGGCGCCGGGTCGGCGAGCGCGAGCTGGACGTGCTCGGGCGCGGCCATGTCGATCAGCGGCGCGGCGTCTTCAACCCGCGCGAGCAGCACAATCGCGCCGAACGCATCCCATGAGGCGCGCGCCGAAGGGCCGGCGCGACCGGCGGCGAGATCGTCTTCGACGGCCGCCGCGACCGCGTCTGCAAAGTCGCCGTCCGTCGTGAACAACACGGACTGGGCGTCGGGATCATGTTCGGCCTGCGCGAGCAGATCGGCGGCGATCCATCGTGGATCAACGGAGTTGTCGGCGACGATGAACACCTCCGACGGTCCCGCGATGGAATCGACGCCGACATCACCGAAGACAAGCTTCTTGGCCGCCGCGACATAGGAGTTGCCGGGGCCGACGACCACATCGCACGCCGCAATCGGGCCCGCGCCGAATGCAAGTGCTGCGATCGCCTGCGCGCCGCCGACCCGCCAGACTTCGGTCACGCCGGCGACTTTCGCCGCAGCCAGAATGGCGGGGTTGTCGAGAAGGCGCCCAGGCGGCGTCATCATTGCGAGACGCGATACCCCCGCCACACGCGCCGGCACGGCGTTCATGAGCACCGCGCTCGGATACGCCGCACGACCGCCCGGGGCATAAAGTCCGGCGGCATCCACCGGCGTCCACCGCCAGCCGAGCGTTACGCCCTGTCCGTCTATGAAGGTCTCATCGCGTGGCCGCTGACGCTCGTGGAACAGGGCGATGCGTTCCGCCGCCGTTTCGAGCGCCTTGATGGTTTCGGGCGCGCATGCATTGGCCGCCTCGTCGATTTCGGCGGCGCTGACACGGAGTTCGCCTTCCCGAAGGTTCACGCCGTCAAAACGCCGCGCGCAGTCGAGCACCGCCTCCATCCCGCGCGTCCGGACGTCGGCGAGGATGGGACGGACTGCCTCCTCGACGCCATCGAGCCGCTCACCACGCAGGCGGATCAGCTTCGCATAGGCAGCGGAAAAATCTTCGGCGGCGGAGGAGAGACGCAGGACCATCGTCTAATAGCGCTCGTGATCGGGCTTGCGCGGAGTCGGCCACGGCGCACCGACATCGGTCAACGTGACGTCGACACACTCGACCTCGACGCGGATATCTCCTCCGCCGCCGAGCGAAAGCACGATGGCGCCGGAAGGCTCCTCGGCGTCGGGCTCGAAGCGCATGTCGAGAATGACGCCGGCGGCGTCGGGCGCGCCGAGCCGCACCTTGCGGCTCTGCACCCCCAGAACGGATTCGATCGCGAGCACGGACCGAATTCGCTCAAACGGGCCGCGCTTGCGCGCCGCCTCCCAGCGGAACCGGTTGATCTGCGCGGACAGGCGACGCGCCTTCGGGTCGAAGACGATGTCGCCCATCAGGAACGCCGCGTCCTGTATCGCCGCCGCAACGACGGCGAGATCGCCTTTGTCTTCAGCGCGCAGACGCAAGGACGGGGGCTTCACCACTCACGCGCTCCCGCCATCGCGACGAATTTGGGCGCCGCAGCCCGCAAGCTTCTCTTCAAGCCGCTCGAAGCCGCGATCAAGGTGATAGACACGATTGATGATCGTCTCGCCTTCCGCCGCCAGACCCGCGATGACGAGACTGACGGAGGCGCGGAGATCCGTCGCCATGACGGGCGCGCCGTGCAGCTTCTCAACGCCGCGCACGACCGCCTCCTTGCCGCGCACCTGGATGTCGGCGCCGAGGCGCGCGAGTTCGGGCGCATGCATGAAACGGTTCTCGAAGATGTTTTCGCGCGCGATCGATGTGCCGTCGGCTAGCGCCATCAGCGCCATGAACTGAGCCTGCAGGTCCGTCGGAAAACCCGGGAAAGGCTGTGTGTCGATGTCGACCGGCTGGAGACGCCCCTTCTCGCGGCGCACGACGATGCCTTCGGGATCGGCGACGATTTCCACGCCTGCAGCGCGCAGCGCCTGGATCAGCGCGCCGAGATGTTGCGCCACCGCGCCATCCAACCGGACCTCCCCGCCCGCGGTCGCGGCGGCGATCGCATAGGTCCCCGCCTCGATGCGGTCCGCGACGACCAGGTGGCGGGCCTCGTTCAGGGACGTGACGCCCTGAATAACGATGGTGCTGGTCCCCGCGCCTTCAACTTTCGCGCCCATGGCGTTGAGACAGTTGGCGAGGTCGATGATCTCCGGCTCGCGGGCGGAATTCTCCAGCGTCGTCTCGCCATGCGCCAACACAGCCGCGAGCATGGCGTGCTCCGTCGCCCCGACGGAGACGAAAGGAAACACGATCGAGGCGCCCTTCAGCCCGCGCAGGGCGGCGGCCTTCACATAACCCTGTTCGATGACGATGTCGGCGCCCATGGCCTCGAAGGCCTTGAGGTGGAGATCGACCGGGCGCGCGCCGATGGCGCAGCCGCCGGGCAGAGACACCGTGGCGTGACCGACACGCGCGAGCATCGGCCCCAGCACATTGAAGGACGCCCGCATCTTCCGCACGAGGTCGTAAGGCGCGATCGTCGACGTGATTTCGGCGGCGTGGAAGCGGGCCGTGGCGCTGCCCGTCGGCCAGTCCACCGCGACGCCGAGGCTCTCCAGCAGCGACGCCGCAAACTGCGTGTCAGCGAGGCGCGGCATCCGGTCGAGCATCAACGGCTTGTCGCTCAGCAACGACGCCACCATGAGCTTCAGCGCCGAATTCTTCGCCCCGGAGATCGGAATGACGCCGCGCAGCGGACGCCCGCCCGAGATGATGATGCGATCCATGACAGCCTTTCGCGACCTCGGCGGCTTATGCGGCGCACCACTGCGCCGCGCAAGGCGTGGTCCTAGTCGTCCTTCTCCGGGGCGGAGGCGGCGGCTTTGCGGCGGCGGAGATTGACTTTCAGCGCGGCGGCGGCGCGCGCCTCGCGACGCTCTCGGGCGCTGGGCGCCGCGGGTTTCGGTTTGTCTCGCTTCTCGGCCATGGCGATCGCGGAGGGAGGAGTGGTGCCGTTGGGGAGGATTGAACTCCCGACCTCAGCCTTACCAAGGATGCGCTCTACCACTGAGCTACAACGGCGGAAGCGGGGCCTATATCCGAGCCCGCCCCCGGAGGGAAGCGCGGCGCGCCGCTCCGATGCGAGGCGAAATGTCCGTGTCTTAAGTCAATGTCCGGTCCGGGAAATGGTAGCAGTTTGGGGCTCCGGAAAGGAGGACGTCATGACTGAAAGCTCCTCGTCGCCCGCTGCTGCGCCAGGATACCTTCCCTTCGCCGTATGGCCATGGGCGGCATGGCCGGCGCCGATGGTGCAGGCAGCCTTCACCTCGGGCCTCGGGTGCTGGATCGCGGTGAACCGGGCCTGGCTGGACGCGGCCTGCACGCTGCTGCGACGGCAAGACCAGGAGGACGCCATGGAGGCCGAGGACCCCCTCGTGCACATGACGCTTGAAGGTTTGCGGAGCTGCGGCGACGCGATGCTGGACGCTCAGATCGAGACGCTCGAGAGCTGGCGCCGGGTCTCCTGAGGGCGGCTCTTTGATCAGGCGGACGGGCTCTGCTAGCTCACCGCCATCATGAGCAGTTCCGCCCTCCTCCGCGTCCTGACGGACCGCGGCTACGTTCACCAGTGCACGGACCTCGACGGCCTCGACAAGGCCGCAGCCGCAGGCGTGGTGACGGGCTATATCGGCTTCGACATGACCGCGCCGAGCCTGCACGTAGGGTCGCTGGTGCAGATCATGCTGCTCCGGCGGCTGCAGCAGAGCGGCGGAAAGCCCATCGTCCTGCTGGGCGGCGCGACCACGAAGGTGGGCGATCCCACGGGGCGCGACGAATCCCGCAAGATGCTCAGCGACGCCGACATCGCGCGAAACATGGCCTCCATCCGCGGCGTGTTCGAGAAGTTCCTGACCTTCGGCGACGGGCCGACGGACGCGGTCATCGTCAACAATGACGACTGGTTGTCGGGGTACGGCTACATCCAGTTCCTGCGCGACTACGGCACGCACTTCACGATCAACCGGATGCTGGCGTTCGACTCCGTGAAGCTTCGGCTCGACCGCGAACAGCCGATGACGTTCCTTGAGTTCAACTACATGCTCATGCAGGCGGTGGACTATCTGGAACTGAACCGTCGTCTGCGCTGTTCGCTGCAGATGGGCGGATCGGACCAGTGGGGCAACATCGTCAACGGGGTGGAACTCTGCCGGCGCGTCGACGGCGCCGAAGTTTTTGGTCTGACGACGCCGCTGCTCTCCACGGCATCGGGCGCGAAGATGGGCAAGACGGCCGCCGGCGCCGTCTGGCTCAATGCGGACATGCTGAGCGCCTACGAGTACTGGCAGTACTGGCGGAACGCCGAAGACGCCGACGTAGGACGCTTCCTGCGCCTCTTCACGGATATCCCGCTCGACGAAATCACACGTCTTGAGGCGCTTGAAGGCGCAGCGATCAACGACGCGAAGATCGCGCTCGCGAACGCGGCCACGACCATGTTGCACGGCGCGGCGGCGGCAAAGGCCGCAGAAGAAACGGCGCAAGCCACATTTGCGGGCGGCGGCTCAGGCGCTGCGCTGCCCACTGTGGAGACGCCGCGCGGCGAGATCAACGGCATGCGCGTGGCGGACGCGTTGCGGCGCGCGGGTCTCGTGGAGTCCAATGGCGAAGCCAAGCGCCACATCAAGGCCGGCGCCGTGTCTGTGAACAACGTCGTCGTCTCGGATGAGCTCGCTGCGTTGGACGAAGCCGACATCGACGGCGACAACCAAGTGAAGCTGTCGGTGGGAAAGAAGCGCCACGCGCTGCTGCGCGTCGTCTAACCGCTCTTCGACGCCTGGACGTCAGGCGGCGGCTGCACGGGCGTGCCCCATGGCTCGAAAATGCGGCGCAAGATGCCGGGCGCGAGCGCCGATATCGGATTCACCGTCACACGCGGCACGTCCGATGGGCCGCTCATGGAATACGTCATCGCGAACATGCCTTCGCCGCGGCGCGACGTGAACAGCTGGCCGAGCACCGGCACCCCGCCGAGCACGGAGTTCAACCCGTAGATCGGCACGACAACGCCATCGAGATCGACAAGCCCGTCCTCGAGCCGGATCGACCCTTTCGCGGTGATGCCGAGCGACGGCCCCGCCGCGCGGCTCTCCGCGACATAGACCTTGCCGTCGACGATGGTGAGCGGCGCCTCCAGACCGTTGAAGCTGATGCCTTCGCCATTCAGCGTTTCGCCCAGCCCGCGCAGCGAACCGATGGACGACAGCAGGCGCCCCATCGCCGGCGCCCCGACGACCTGGAAGTTCTCGCCCTTGATCGTCATTTCCGCGCGTCCGTTGGCGGCGCGCCAGACGCCGCTGCCCGCCATCTTGCCGCCGCGCACGTTGTCGGCGCCGGTGATCGCCCTGTAGGCGAAGCCCATGTCGTCGGCGCGAAACGCGATCGGCCCGGTGGCGGCGCCGTCCGGCCCGCCCATGCTGAGTTGCATCAGCGAATTGTTCGGTCCGAGGCCACGCACATCGAGCCGCGTCATCGTCGCGCCAACAAGCGTGCTTTCGACGCGTCCGTTGGCCAGTTCGGAGCCGGCTTTCAGCAGAACGCGGTCCGTCTGCACGGCGTAATCCACGCGCTCCGGCGCGATCACCACGCCGTTGGCTGCAGACGAATGGGGCCGCGGCGGCGGATCGGGGCCAAGGAACGGCGTGGCGTCGAACATCGGGCCGTTCGCCTGGACCAGCAGGACGCCTTCGCGGGAACGGCGCGCCGTGACGCGCATGTCGGTGCGTCCATCGATCCAGACTCGGGTGAGATTGAGCGTGGAAAGCTGGTTCGACTTCGAAACCGTAAGACCGCCGGTCGCCGCGACGCCGGGCCCTCGCGCATCGAGGTTGGAAAGAATGAGGCCGCCGTCCGGCGCCTCGCGCACGTCGAAGCTTGCGGTCGCCGCGCGTCCGGGACGCTTGGACCAGATGTATTTCGGCAGGACGATTTCGGCGTCCTTGAGATCAAGGCGCACTGAGGCCGTCGCGACATCGAGCCCGCGTCCCGTTCCCGTCAGTTGCGCGCCGACGACGCCGGTCGCGTATTCCGCGACGCCGAAACCGAAGCGGATGAGATCCGGCGCCTCGAAACGACCATCGATGACGAAGCGCGACGGCGGCGCCGTCGTTTCGCGCAGCGATTCCGTCCAGGTCAGATTGGCCTGGCTGCGGTTGATCGACATGGGTCCCGCGAACGTCAGCGCCCGCTCGTCGCCGGTGGTGTGCATCCGCCAGTTGGCGATGGTGAAGCGTCCGTCCCTCGACACCGCGCCGACGCCTTCCAGTTGTGCGTCGACGGTGAACTTCACCTGCTCGCCGGGCACATTGCTCAGCATCGGACGGCGTATGGCGAAGTCCGCCGCGCCACGCCCGACAATGGTGGCGGGATCCGCCGGGAGTTTTTCGTCGAGACCGATCGGGGCCTGACGCAGGAGATCCACCATGGCGCGCGCCTCGCCCTGCGCGCGGCCCGCGAATGTGGCCTCGGCGCCCTTCGGATTCAGCCGCGGCAATTCCACCCGTCCCTGCGAAAGCGCCAGCGTCCCGACTCGACCGGACGCCATGGTGAGGTCGAACCGGTTGCCCTTGAGCACCGCGCTCCCGCGTCCGTCCGTAATGGCGGTCATGCCCTCCAGATAGCGGACATTCGCGCCGTCGAAATCGAAACTGAGCGACAGGCTTTCGTTGCGCAGCAGCTTGGCGCTGAGTTCGGCGGGCGAAATGTCGGCTGCGAAGACAGCGTTCGACACGCGACCGCCGAGCACCCCTTCATCGACCCATGTGCGCGCGCTCTTCACGAACTGCACTGGCCAGAACCGCAACACGGACCGCGCGTCGATGACGCCGGTGACGCCGCCTCTCGCGGAAAGCCCCGGACGCAGAACGCCTTCGGCGTCCGCAATCCAGTAGAGCCGCCCGGCGAGCGCCACGCGGGCGTTCTCAACCGTCGCGTCGATTTCATCGAAGGTGATCGAGGCGTCCTTCGGTGCGATGGCGCCGCGCAGCGTGACGGCGCGCATGGCGATCGGCGCGGAGAAGACACCGGGCGCGTCGAGTTCGACCGACGGCAGCGCCACGTCGAACCGCGCCGGTTCGGACGCGCCGGCGCCGAGGAACGCGGACGCCTGCCGGATCGCGATGCGCCCCTTTATCTGCGTGCGTTCGCCGTCGACGGCGATGTTGTCGATGAGCAGGGTATCTCCGGCGAGGTCGTAGGCGCCCCGCAGACGGGCGCCGCTGATGGCCATGCGCCCCTCACCCATCGCGAGCGCGCCAGCGCCGACGCGGACATCGCCCTCGATCAATGTCACCCCGATCTTGCGGTCGAGGCCGACGGTGATGGCGGCGGTGACCGGCGCCTGAAGGCCCGCCATAGGACCGAGCGCCGCCGCCGGAATCAGCGCGGTGGGCTGCACCTCGCGCGCGGTGAGTTCGACGCGGGCGGCCGAGAAATCCGTTTTCGTGGTGACCTTCAGCGTCGCGGGGGCCGAGCCCTTCGCGCTGCGGAAGTCGGCGCTCGCGGCGAGCACGAGTTCGGATCCGTCGCGCTTGAGATCGATCGCGGCGGAGTCTGCGCGCCAGAGGCTTTCGTGCTTTTCGTCGACGATCGTCAGGCGCGTGCGGTCGATCCGGACGGCCTGCAAGGCGCCGCCGACGCCGACCGGCCTGAAGACCGAAGCCATGCCGTCAAGGATACGGTTGACCCGCTGCGCGAGGGATTCTCCCGGCGGCGGCGGCGGGATCACGAAGTCGGGCGGGGTTCCGGGCGGGCCGAACGCGACGCCGGCCGACCCGTCGGCGGCGAGCGTCACCGTCACGTCGGCGCCGTCGAAGGCCGCCCGGTCTACCGCAAGACGGGCGAAAGCGAGGCTGCGCAGGCTGAGGCCGATGTCGACGGACCGGCTCTCGGTCAGCACGGCCCGGGTCTCGGAGAGAACCTTGACGCCGCGCGCCTTGAGTTCGAGCCCCCGGTCCGCGCCGGACCAGGCCAGCTCCACCCGCTCGATCGTCACCGGACGCCCGCCGCGGGCGTCGGAAAGCTGGCGCTCGATGTGCTGCTTCATCCCGGGCAAGACCACGGGCCCCTGCGAGAGCCGCCAGGCCATGAACCCGAGGCCGAACCCGATGGTCACCATGAGGCCCACGAGGATTTCGAAGGCGATGAGCGTGGACCGCCGGATCATCGGGTCGCCAGCGTCCTTGCGCGCGCCCGCGAGGCGGCGCACACGGCGACGCTCGAGGCGTCGAGGAAGAGGAAGGACCGCGACATGGGCGTTGGACTGGATCCGGGTGACAAGGCGCCCGCCTTCAAGCTGCCCGTCGCCGGCGGCGGGCACGTCAGTCTGGGCGGGTTGAAGGGCAAGATCGTCGTTCTGTTCTTCTATCCGAAGGATGACACCTCTGCTTGTACGCAGGAAGCTCTAAGCTTCACTGAAAAAGCAGACGAATTCGAGGCTCTCGGCGCCGTCGTGATCGGCGTATCGCGTGATCCCGTCCGCAGTCATGACCGCTTCATGGCGAAACATGGCCTTCGGCTGACCCTTGGGTCGGACGAGGACGGCGCGGTGACGGAGCGCTATGGGGTCTGGGTCGAGAAGACCCTCTATGGCCGGAAATACATGGGAATCGAGCGCGCAACCTTCCTCATCGACCGCTCCGGCAAGGTCGTTAAGACATGGAGAAAGGTTAAGGTGAAGGGCCATGTCGAAGAAGTCTTGGCCGCAACACGGCAAATCTAGGCGTTTACCTTTTGCGCCCAAGGATTGTGCATGTGGCCTGCTTCTCGCATTGTGAAGCGTCTGTATGAAAAATTCCCCGACAGGGGCGCCCAAGGCGGTTGCAAATCGACCACCGTTCAGGCGATACCTGAAGACCTTGGGCGGGTTTAGACGGACACTGGTCGCGGAAGCGGCCATTTAGCGGCGAGAAGCGGGCGGTTGAGAACATGAGCCAGTTCCCACACCGGGCAAAAGCGCTCTTCGACAGAGTCTTTCCGGAACGGCAAATCTACCATCGCAGCGGCGGCACCGTCAGGTACGTCTCGCTGAAGCCTTCGCACCAGGCGCTCATGGCGCTCGCGGGCGTCGGCATCGCGGGCTGGTGCGCCTACGCCACGGTCAACGTCGCCATGCGCGGACAGGTCATGTCCGCCCAGGAGACCGAAGTCGACCGGATGGAAGCCAAGTACCAGCGCTGGCTCAAGGAAGCCCGTGCCCGGGAAAGCGCCGCCGAGGCCCAGCTCAAGGAACGCACCGTCGCCTTCGAGAAGGCTACCCAGGAATTCGAGCGTCGCCACGAGACGCTCAAGATGCTGCTGGACTACGCCGGCGGCTCCGCCATTTCCGCCGCCGCGCGTCCGATCGAACGCGACGGCGCGCGTCTGCTCATGCAGGCATCGATCGAAGAGGCCGAACCGCGCCAGTCCCGCGACTGGGCCGAGCCTGCCTATCGCGTGCAATCGGTGGGCTTCCGCGCCCGCGTCGATCGCCTGAAGCAGGAGCAGACCGCCTTCCTTACCGTCGCCGAGGAAGCCGCAGTCGAGCGCTCCGAACAAATCCGCGGCGTACTGCGCATGACGGGCGTCGGCTTCAACCGCCTCACCGGCGACGACTCTGCCGAAATGGGCGGCCCGCTCGTGCCGCTCGATCTTTCGGGCGTCCTCGGCGAGGGCGAAGTCGATCCGGCCTTCCAGCGTCGCGTGCAGCAGGTCGCGGCCCGCGTGGAGGAAGCCCGTCGTCTCGAGGGCATCGCCAACGCCACGCCGCTCGCGCCGCCGGTCGGCGTGCAGTATCGCGAAACGTCGGGCTATGGCGCCCGCATTGACCCCTTCACCGGCCGCGCCGCGTTCCATGGCGGGCTCGACATGGCCGCTTTCGAGCGTGCGCCGGTCGTCTCCACCTCCCCCGGCACGGTCACGTTCGCCGGCGTAAAATCGGGCTACGGCAATGTGGTCGAAGTCGATCACGGCCACGGCTTCAAGACCCGCTACGGCCACCTCCGCGACATCCAGGTGAAGGCCGGCGAGCGCGTCGCGATCGGCCAGCGCCTTGGCTCCATGGGCTCCACGGGTCGCTCGACCGGCACCCACCTCCACTACGAGGTCTGGTTCCGCGGCAAGCACTACGACCCGATCAACTTCTTGAGGGCAGGACGACATGTTCACGAACAAGGGTAAGACGCCTGACACCGTTCCGGCGCTGCCCGAACAGAACGCCTCCCGCCGGACACCCCCTTCCCGCCTCATGACGTCGATCATCGCCAACGGCGTGCGCATCATCGGCACGGTGGAAGCAGAAGGCGCTGAGCTGCAGGTCGACGGTGAAATCGACGGCAATGTCCGCGGCGGTTCGCTGACGGTCGGCGACACCGGCATGGTCAAGGGCGACGTCGTCGCCGAGAACGTGCTGGTCAATGGTCGCGTCGAAGGTTCGGTGCGCGCCCGCAAAGTGCAGCTGGCCCGCAACGCCCATGTGCTCGGCGACATCACGCACCAGTCGCTGTCGGTGGAAATGGGCGCGGTGTTCGAAGGCCAGTGCCGCTACCTGCAGGATCCGCTCAATCCGACTGCCGGCCCGGGAAAGTCCGTCACGCCGCAGATCGCGGCCGCCCCCTCGGGCGACGCGAACGGATACTACGACCAGCCCGGCATGGTTTCGGGCGTCGTCGTCACCGGCGCGCAGAACTAAGTCCGACACAGTTCGGGGATCGATCAGGGCCGGCGGGGACGCCGGCCTTTTTCGTCTGAGAGCGACGTGCTCGGCGCTGCTCTCCTGCTTCAGACCAATGTGAGGACGCGCCCCGCAAGCACGACCACTGCGGCGATGGCGAAGTTCGCGACGTTGCCGTCGATCCGTCCGACACGGGTGGCTGCGAACCCCTGCTCTGCCGCGACCTGACCCCCGTAGTGGCGAACGGCCGCCGCGCTCGCGAAGAACCCGCCTAGCGCGATCGCGCTGAGGATCATGGCGATGCAAATTCCCAGCGCCTGATCCACCCGGCCCGACCACATGAAGAACAGCGCCGCCGCGCCGAGACCCGACGTCGTCAGCACCTGGGTGACGACGTGAAAGCGCGCATGCCCAGGCCACGCTGGATTGAGCGCATGGGACCGGCTGAAATCGGCGATCGGGGGGATCACTGTGAATTGTAAAATACCGATGCTCATGAGGGCGAGACCGAGTTCAGTCATGCATGTTCTCCCAAGCTCTCATTCTGAAATCACCGGGACGCCGTCGCGCCCGCCGGCAGCGTCTGCATCAGCACGCGCACGACATTGCCGCCCATCACCTTGCCGATCTCATCGTCGGTGAAGCCGGCGTCCATCAGCGCCTGCGTGAGAACCGCCAGTCGCGACGTGTCGAAGGCCACTGTCGTCGCGCCGTCATAGTCGGAGCCGAGACCCACATGGTCGATGCCGACGAGATCGCGGACATGCACGACGCTTTCGACGAATTTCGCCGGCGCCGTCGAACACAAGGCGCCATCCCAGTAGCCGATGCCCACGACGCCGCCCGTCCGCGCTACGCCCCTGATTTCGTCGTCGGTCAGATTGCGGTTCACCTCGCACACCGCCTGCACGCCGCCATGCGACGAGACCACGGGCTTTGTAGCCATGGCGAGAATTTCGGCGACCGCCGTATGACTGGCGTGCGCGATGTCGACGACCATGCCCTTCGCTTCCATGTCCTCTACGATCTGACGCCCAAGCGGCGTCAACGCGCCCTTCGCCTCGCCATGCATGGAGCCGGCGAGCTCGTTGTCGAAGAAATGCGTGAGGCCCGCCATGCGATAGCCGGCGTCGAACAGGACAGAGAGATTTTCGCGGCGCCCTTCCAGATTGTGCAGGCCCTCCACGGACAAGAGCGCGCCGAGCACACTCTCGTTTCGCGCACGCGTCTCGATCAAGGCGCGCACGTCCGACGCCGTCGTGATCTTGACGAGCGCGCCTCGCGACCGCCGCACGGCGCTGTCGAGCTTCGAGGCATGCCACAGCGAACGCTGCAGCAGCGACGTCCATGTGCGCGCCGGCTGCAACTGCGCGACGCTCAGCACGGTGATGTTGTCGCCATCGGCGCTGTTGGAATCGTAGTTCTGATCGGTCGGCGTTTTCGTCACCGACGAAAACACCTGCAGCGCCACATTGCCTTCGCGAAGGCGCGGCAGGTCCATGTGCCCGCGCTTGCCGGGCGCAAGCAGATCGCGCTTCCACATGAGGGTGTCGGAGTGGAGATCGGCGATCGTCACACGCTTGTGCAGCGCGAGCGCGCGTTCAGACGGCGCATCGAGTGCGACCGGCGCGATCTGGTTCATGCTGCGTTCGACGATCCCCGGCGCGAGGCCAAAGAACGCCGCCGCCAGCACGGCGATCAGCACGACCACGCCGAAGAGAATCTTGCGCATCATTCCACATCCTCGATGACGCCTTGCGGCGCGCCGGAAATGCGGTGCGCGAGGGCAGCGGCCATGAAGGCGTCGAGGTCGCCGTCGAGCACGCCTTGCGTGTCGCTGGTTTCAACGCCGGTGCGGAGGTCTTTCACCATCTGGTACGGCTGCAGGACGTAGGAGCGGATCTGCCGTCCCCAACCGATTTCCGTCTTTGCGTCCTGCAGCGCCTGAGCGGCGGTTTCGCGCCGCTGCAATTCCGCTTCGTACAAGCGCGCGCGCAGCATGTCCCACGCCTTGGCGCGGTTCTGGTGCTGCGACCGTTCGGACTGGCACGCCACGGCAATGCCCGTCGGGATGTGCGTGAGGCGCACGGCCGAGTCCGTCTTGTTGACGTGCTGACCGCCGGAGCCGGAGGCGCGATAGGTGTCGGTGCGCACGTCCTTGTCGGCGATCTCGATCTCGATGGTGTTGTCGATCACCGGATAGACCCACGCGCTTGCGAAGCTCGTATGCCGTCGCGCGTTTGAATCGTAGGGCGAGATGCGCACGAGGCGGTGGACGCCGGATTCCGTCTTCAGCCAGCCGTACGCGTTTTCGCCTTTGACCTGGATCGTTGCGGACTTGATGCCGGCGGTGTCGCCGTCCTGCTCTTCGAGCAGATCGACCTTCATCCCCTTCGCGTTCGCCCAGCGCGTGTACATGCGCAGCAGCATCTGCGCCCAGTCCTGGCTTTCGATGCCGCCGGCGCCGGAGTTGATTTCGACGTAGCAGTCATTGCCGTCCGCTTCGCCGGAGAGCAGCGTTTCGAGTTCGGCGCGGGCGGCGCGTTCCTGCGTGACCTTCAGCGCGGCGCGCGCCTCGTTGAGGAGCCCTTCATCGCCTTCCGCGTCGGCGAGTTCGGCGAGTTCGACAGTGTCGGCGCGCTCGCGTTCGAAGGTGAGCACGTTCTCGATGGCGCCCGTCAGCCGGTTGCGCTCGCGCATCAGCTTCTGCGCTTTCTCGGGGTCGTTCCAGAATGTCGGATCCTCGACGAGCGCGTTCAGTTCATCGGCGCGGGCGTTGGCGCGATCCCAGTCAAAGACGCCTCCGGAGCAAGGCGACCGTCGTCTCGATCTGTTCGGAAAGGGCGGCGATGTCGGGGCGCATGGGGAACTCCTGAAAGTGTCGGGGTGATGTGTTGAGGGTGAGATATGCGCTTCGCGCGATGGGCGCCAGCGTGGGCGCGCGCCGGCGTCGACGCTTCGCGGGACGAAGCGCCGTGCGGGCGGGCGGCGATCGGGAAATGGCCGGACGCCGAGTCAGGAGGTGTCGGCGGCGCAGACAGCGCGCGGCGCGCCCGTGCAGAGCGGCGTCGCCGCAGGCGCGACCACGCGCAGCGGCGCGCCGTGCATGGCGGCCGACAGCCAGCGCATCAGGCGCGCGATCCAGCGGTCGCGATGCGCCGCGAGATCACGCAGCCGACCGAGCCGCGCCTCAAGGCGCGGAAAACCGACGCCGCGACGGAACGGGCGGACGAATCCGCGCCGCCATCCGGGTCCGGGCCGCGCCCGCGTGCGTGCAAAGCCCGCCGGCGCACGCAACGGCGCCCGCATCGACCTGCCTACATGGCGCCGGGCGACGGTTGCGGTCGCCTGCCCTTCCGGGATGGCGAGCCAGGCCGCGAAGATCAGCGCACGTTCGGCCTTGCGCAGGGCGCGGGCGACTTCCGCGCGCGCCTCCTCGCGCCAGCCCTGCGCCGGGAGACCGAGCCCCGCCGCCGCCTCGGCCATCCACACGCTGACCGCGCACAGCCACACCGTCACCGATGCGAAGAACGCGTCGATGCGGGCGGCGATGGCGGTGCGGTCGATGGGCGGATGCGGTTGGGGCGACATGCGGCCTCCTTTCTGGAGGCGAGCTATGGCAGGGGTGGGTTTTATTTCCTAGTTACAAATAGGAAATAAGTCTCGCCGGCTCCCGTTCCCGGATTGCGCATCGCGAAAGTCCGGGCCCCATTCGCGGATGCCGCTGGAGTATGGACCCCGGACCCGACTGAGGCGATCCGGGGACGGGTGGTCGATCTCCCCCTCTGAAAAGAGGTCTCGGCGAGACACCGTGATCGGTACACACAAGCCTCAATCTCCTGCCGCGGCGCTCGTCCCCGGCGAAGGCCGGGGACCATTCCCTGTCGGCAGGGTTCCCTCACAGCCATGAATTCTGGCGGAAAATGGTCCCCGGCCTTCGCCGGGGACGAGCGCCGTGCGACTTTCGCAAAGGTCTCCGGAACAGGGCGGAAAAGAAGTAGCGCCACTCGTATAGCCCGCCCATCCCAT
Source organism: Hyphomonadaceae bacterium (assembly GCA_016791445.1). Classification (GTDB taxonomy): domain Bacteria; phylum Pseudomonadota; class Alphaproteobacteria; order Caulobacterales; family Aquidulcibacteraceae; genus VFBF01. Next base: position 22,959 of record JAEUMP010000009.1, read on the forward strand.
CTTCCTGACAAGGGCTGTTCTGCTCCTGGGACGAACACAGGCGCATACACATGCATGCCTCCTCAGGGCGGGGGTGCGGCAGGGCCACTTGGCGGCGGCGCGAGCGACTTCGTGTAGCCGCCAACCTTCTCAAAAACCGTACCCCAATTTTGACTGCCACCTTCCTTCACCGCGCGCGCGGCAACAGCATCGAACTCTTCTCGCCACTCGGGATAGGCCGCGACAAAGCTGTCGATCAGGCGTCGATTGACTAGCTCCGCCGCCCTTTCATCCGACCACGTCGCTAGCGTGTGTTGAATGAAGAGGACTTTGCCGCCATCGCCCACCATCGAGTATTCGACCTTCGTGACTTGGTAATCATCCGGTCCGAACGTCCATTTAAATGGCGGCGCGCCACGAACGAGTTCTGGCGCCACAAAGGACTGCAGGTCGGCGTTGAAATCCTGCGCTAGGCGAGCCTGGTAGAATGGCCCGCGCCAAAGTGTTCCCCTGGCGGCGCCGTAGAGAAGCGCCGCATTGAAATCATGCCCTCGCTTGCGCTCGCGTTGAGCGTCATCCCAGAGTTGCCGGCTATTCCGTCCGCCCAATTGCGACCAACTGGGCGAGAGCGCGCGAACACGCCACTCCTTCCCTTCGAGTTCCAGCCATACAGCTGTCGCCCGCTGCGATGCGCCCGGCAAATCCTCGATGAGAATGACGACAGCGCTCATTGGCGTGCCGCCGGGCGATACGAATACAGCACGCCCGTCGATCGGGTCGCAGGGAACCCGCTCGCCGTCTTCGACCCCACCAACAATTCTGAGCAGATATGTCTCTGTCGCGCGCGGCGGACCCAAGGCGGGATTGGAGAGATAAGAAGCCGCCAAGATTTCAAACTGCGCCGGATCGCTGGCGACTGACTTGCCTGCTTCCGACATTTCGCTGCGCGCTTCGAGCGGCGTCCGCACGATCAGATCGAGAAATCCCTGCGCAGCGGACTCAATTTTGAGACGCGTCCCCGCGCTGATTTCATCGTTCGTCTGACACACACCCCAATAGAGGCTCGGCGCCAAAGGGCTTCCATCGGGTTTGCGCGCAAGAAGCACGAGAGCGACCGCAGTCACCGGCACAAGCAGCCCGAGAAGCACCCATCCCCACAGCCTCATCCCCATCCCTTCCCGGTCGCATTGCCATCGACAATGCCAGCCAGTGGCTCGCGGGGGTAGTCAATTCGGCGGCCCCCCAACCAGCGCTTTCGATCCCGCAAGCGCACCTTCGGAGGAGATGGATGGGCCGTCGCTAGTACAACCCGCCGAGCCCATCATCCTGACGCGGGCCTGCCGTTGTCGTGGTCGGCGAGAGGCTCGGGCCGTTCTCGGCGCCGGGAAAGCCCATCTCGCCGCGACCGATGATCAGCGGCGAGGAGGCGTACATTTCCGTCGGCTCGCTGCCGGGGCGGAAGGCCTCGATGATGGTGTCCACCGTTTCCGCCGACGGCACCTGCCCGGTGCGCGCGTCGACGCGCACGAGGCGCACGCCGGCGGGCATGCGGAACGGCGTGTCGGTCTCGCGCTTGAGCGCCTCGGCCATGAAGTCGCGGAAGATCGGCGCCGCGATCCGGCCGCCGGACTCCCCTTCGCCCAGCGAACGCGGCTGGTCGAAGCCGACCCAGACGCCGACGACGAGATCCGGCGAGAAGCCGACGAACCAGGCGTCCTTGTAGTCGTTGGTGGTGCCCGTCTTGCCGCCCAGCGTCTTGCCGACGGTCTTGATGACGGTGGCGGTGCCGCGCTCGACGACGCCCTGCGACATGGAGACGACCTGATAGGCGGTGATCGGATCGATGACCTGCTCGCGCACGTCGGCGATCTGCGGCGCGGCCTGGCCGTTCCACGGCGCGTTGCAGCCGGCGCATTCGCGCTGGTCCTGCCGGCGCAGAGAGACGCCGTCGCGGTCCTGGATGCGGTCGATATAGATCGGGTCGATGCGGCGGCCGCCGTTGACGAACATGGCGTAGGCCGTCGTGAGCCGCAGCGGCGTCGTCTCGCCGACGCCGAGGCCGAGCGAGAAGACCGCGAGATTGCGCTTGGACGGATCGTAGACGCCGAGGCGCGCGGCATAGTCGAACACGCGTTCGGGGCCCATCTCATAGACGAGACGCGCTGTCATCGTGTTCAGCGAGCGCTCGAGGCCGACGCGCATCGTCGTCGGGCCGAGGAAGCTGTCGCGGTTGTAGTTGTCCGGCGCCCAGACCGTGCCGTCGCCGGCGGCGACCGCGAACGGCGCATCGTCGATCAGCGTCGCCGGCGTAAGACCGCAGCCGCGCTGGTTCTCCGCGCTGCACGGATCGAGGGAGGCCGCATAGACGATGGGCTTGAAAGACGAGCCTGGCTGGCGCTGCGCGTCGGTGACGCGGCTGAAATCGCCGAGACGGAAATCATAGCCGCCGATGAGCGCGAGCACGCGCCCCGTGTGCGGGTTCATCGCGACGAGCGACCCTTCCACCTGCGGCACCTGCTTCAGCGAGCACCGGCCTGCGGCGGGGCATTGCACATAGATCGCCGCGCCGGGCGTCAGCGCGCGCTCCTTCTTGTTGCGCGCGCCCGCGGCGGCCCACGTCACGTCCTCATTGGCGAGCTGGCGCTGTGCGCCGTCGGCGAGCGCAATGCGCACCTGATTGCCCGTGGCCTGGGTGACGACTGCTTTCGACCAGCCGGTCAGGCGCGGCGGCGCGGCGACGTTGCGCAGCGCGTCGCCGGGATTGCCGTCCGCCGACACGCGCGCCACCGGGCCGCGCCAGCCATGACGGCGGTCGTATTGCTCAAGCCCCTTGCGAAGCGATTGCGCGGCCGCGAGTTGCAGGCGCGTATCGAGCGTGGAGCGGATAGAAAGCCCGCCTTCCTTGAGCTGCTTCTCGCCGAGGCGCGCGATGACTTCGCGGCGCACCTGTTCGACGAAGTGGGCGGACGCGACGTACTTGTCTTCCGACAGGCGATTCACCGCGACGAGCTTTTCCGCCGCCGCCGCATCCGCCTCCTCCTGGGTGATGAACTTGTTGTCCACCATCCGCGTGAGCACCCAGTTGCGGCGCTCCACCGCGCGATCGTTCTTTGACACCGGATCGTAGTTGTTCGGCCCCTTCGGCAGCGCGCCGAGATAGGCGGACTCGGCGAGCGTCAGCCGGTCGAGCGGCTTGTCGAAATAGTTGAGCGCAGCGGCGCCCACGCCATAGGACTGACGGCCGAGGAAGATCTGATTCAGATAGAGTTCGAGGATGCGCTCCTTATCCAGCGCGCGCTCGATGCGCTGCGCGAGGAAGGCTTCCTTGATCTTGCGCATGATCGTCCGGTCGGACGTCAGCAGCATGTTCTTGGCGACCTGCTGGGTGATCGTGGACGCGCCCTGCATCCGGTCGCCGGTGAAGATCGAGGCGATGTTGGTCAGCGTCGCGCGCGCGAGGCCCGCATAGTCGAGACCCGAGTGCGAGTAGAAGGACTTGTCCTCCGCCGAGATGAAGGCCTGCTTCACATGGTCCGGGATTTCCTGGATCGGCACGAACACCCGGTGCTCAGTGGCGAATTCCGCGATCAGGCTGCCGTCGCCGGCGTGGACGCGCGTCGTCACGGGCGGGCGATAATCGGCAAGCTGCTTGTAGTCGGGCAGGCCCTGCACGGCGACCGCCACGAGGATCACGAGGCCCAGGACCACCGCCGCGACACCTGCGGCCGCGATCATGAGCGCCTTGCGCAGGGTTTCCGGCGTCAGCTGTATCGACATGCAGTGGAACTCGTCGGGTTTTGGGGCGCGAATATGACGGCGGCTGCGCCGTCAGCCTCGTTAATTGGGGGACACGCCGTCCCAGACCGGAATGTGGCCCCCTCAGCGCTCCGCATAGGCGCGCGAACGGGCGAAGTAAACGTCGATCGAGTCCGCCACGGCGCCCGTCATCCGGCGGCGCACGGCGGGGTCCGCGAGGCGCGATTCGTCGGCCTGATTGGTCAGGAAGCCGAGCTCCAGCAGCACCGCCGGCACATCCGGGGCGAGCAGGACATAAAATCCCGCGCTGCGATGCGTGTTCCGCAGGAGCGGCGCCTCCCGGCCGAGTTCCGCGATGAGCGTCTGGGCGAATTCGGCGGAGCGACTCGTGGTCTCCCGCTGGGTCAGGTTGACGAGGATGGACTGGATCCGCTCGTCGCGGGGCGCGTCGCCCAGATCCACTTCCCAGTCCTTGCGGCCCATCATGTTGCGGGCGCGAGCCTCGCCGCTGGCGGAGAGCGTGTAGACCGAAGCCCCCCGCGCCGAGGGGTTGGCGTGGGCGTCGGCATGCAGGGAGATGAAGAGATCGGCCTTCTCACGCCGACCGACGGCGACGCGGTCGTCGTGGGCGATATAGCCGTCCCCGTCCCGGGTCATGATGACCTTGTACCCACCGCGCGCTTCGAGGTGATCGCGCAGGTCGCGGGCGGCGGCGAGGACCACGTCCTTCTCGCGCAGGCCGCTACGGCCGATCGCGCCCGGGTCATGGCCGCCATGGCCTGCATCGATGACAATGACGCGACGTCCCGTCCGGTCCTCCGGGGGCGCGGGGCGCGCGGTCGCGCTCGCCCGTTCGGTGCGGGCGGGCGTCCTGGCCACCGCCGGGGTCATTTCGCGCGGGGCGGTGCTCGCGGCAGGCGACACGGCGGCATTGGCGTACACCACCGGGGCCGCCGTGCGGGGTGTGACGGTGCGGGTCGGCGCGACGGTCGGCGTGGCGGGACGGCGCGCGGCCGGTCGCGCGGTCTCGCCGGCCGGATCGACCAGTTCGAACACGAACCGGAAGGCGCCGCCTTCGAGGTCTTCCACGCGGCGGGCGCCGACGCGGGTCGACGCCGAGAGATCGAACACCACCCGCATAGCCCCGTCGGGCTGGCGGGCGTGGCGGACACCGCGCACGGCGCCGGCGGGCGCGGGCGCGAGGGCCCCGTCCGCGCGCGCGCCAGGCACGTCGATGACGAAGCGGTCCGGTCCCGAAAGCAGAAAGACCCGTGCGTCCACCGCGCGGTCCACCGTCACCGACACCTCGGTGCGGCCGCCGGCGGCGCTCACATCCGCGCCCAGCACGCGCGCCGGCGCGCCGGCGGACGCCGGGACGCTCAGGGCCGCCGCAAGGCAGAGGCCGGCAGCGAGGACACGGTTAAAAAAGTTCATGAATTCCGCACTCTGGAGAATGCACCATACGTCAGTGAGGCTTGCGGAAGTCTTGACCGACTGCGACTTTTCAACGTCGATGAAATCAGGCAAGGATGCTTTGCGGCTCAAAGGCCGCATGAGTCCGGCCTGCCGCAGCGTTTCACGAGACGGCGAGGCCTGCCTCCCCCTGCTTTACCCTGCCGGCCCGGCGCGCCTTCAAGCGCCCCGCCAGGAGTAGCGTGTCGCCGGTCGCGTTGCTGCGACCAGAACTGGAGTATCGCGGTGTCCACACCCGACTGGCCCGACCGTATCGAGACCGCCCGCGCGGCGACGATCGGCCGTGCGGACAGAACGGCGCCGCGCTCCCCCTCATATTTGCGGCGCCCCGGGCTTCAGCGCGACCAACGCGCGCCCGCTCGCGATGGCCCCGCACACGGAGCTTCGACCCATGGTCAAGAAAATGCTCATCGACGCCGCCCACCCCGAGGAGACCCGGGTCGTGGTGCTGGACGGACATCACGTTGACGACTTCGACTTCGAAACACAGAACAAGAAACAGCTTCGCGGAAACATCTACCTCGCCAAGGTGACGCGCGTTGAGCCGTCGCTGCAGGCGGCGTTCGTAGAGTATGGCGGCAACCGCCACGGCTTCCTCGCCTTCGGCGAAATCCACCCGGACTACTACTCGATCCCGGTCGCGGACCGCGAAGCGCTGAAGGCCGAGTTCGACGCCGTCTCCGACGAGGAAGGCGACGGCGAAGGCGCCGGCGACGAGGATGAGGACGCGGTCGAGGAAAAGCGCCGCCGCATTCTCACCCGCCGCTACAAGATCCAGGAAGTGATCAAGCGCCGGCAGATCATGCTGGTGCAGGTCGTCAAGGAAGAGCGCGGCAACAAAGGCGCGGCGCTGACGACCTATCTGTCGCTCGCGGGCCGCTATTGCGTGCTGATGCCGAACACCGGGCGCGGCGGCGGCATCTCCCGCAAGATCACCCAGAGCGCGGACCGCAAGCGGCTCAAGAAGATCGCCAGCGATCTCGATGTGCCGCAGGGCATGGGCCTGATCGTGCGCACGGCGGGCGCCAAGCGCACCAAGACCGAGATCAAGCGCGACTATGAATATCTCACGCGCGCGTGGGAGACGATCCGCGACACGACCATGCGTTCGGTGTCGCCGGCGCTGATCTACGAGGAATCGAGCCTCGTGAAGCGCGCCATCCGCGATCTCTACGACAAGGAAGTCGACGACATCCACGTCGAGGGCGAGGCCGCCTACAAGGAGGCCAAGGACTTCATCCGCATGCTCATGCCGAGCCATGCCAAGAAGGTCCATCTCTACAAGGATCCCACGCCCATCTTCACGCGCCACGGCGTGGAGCGGCAGCTGGAGTCGATTCACAGCCCGATCGTGACGCTGAAGTCCGGCGGCTACATCGTCATCAACCAGACCGAGGCGCTCGTCGCCATCGACGTGAACTCCGGCCGCGCGACGCGTGAGCGCAACATCGAGCAGACGGCGTTCAAGACGAACCTCGAAGCGGCGGAAGAAGCCGCGCGGCAGATGCGCCTGCGCGATCTCGCCGGCCTCATCGTCATCGACTTCATCGACATGGAGGAGTCGAAGAACGACCGCATCGTCGAGAAGAAGATGAAGGATGCGCTGCGCTTCGACCGCGCGCGCGTCCAGATGGGCAAGATCTCGGGCTTCGGCCTGCTGGAGCTGTCGCGCCAGCGCCGCCGCACCGGCATCCTGGAAGGCTCATCGCACATCTGCCCGACCTGCAACGGTCTCGGGCGCGTGCGGTCGATCGAATCGAGCGCGCTGCAGCTGCTGCGCGCGCTTGATGAGGAATGCCTGAAGCGCGGCGCTGCCGAAGTGGTCGCCCGTGCGCCGACGGACGTGGCGATCTACCTGCTCAACGAGAAGCGCACGACCCTCTCGGCCATCGAGGAAGCGCGCGGCGTGCGCATCCGCGTGATCGGTTCGACGTCGCTCATGGCGCCCGACTTCGAGATCACCTCGGCAGGACAGCGCGATCCCGACTTCGACGCCGAAGGCGAGTACAGCGAAACCCCGCAGCGCGAAGCGCGTCGCGAGCGTGGCGGTCGCAGCGCCGCGCGCGGGTCGCCCTCCCCCGTCATCGAAGATGACGCCGACGAGCTGATCGAAGACGCGGTCGACGACGAGGAGGCGGAAGAGACGGTCGCGCCCAGCGACAGCGGCGGCGTTGATAGCGAGTCCGGCAGCCGGCGTCGCCGGCGCGGTCGCCGCGGCGGCAAGCGCCGTCGCGACGAGGAACTTCCCGCGTCTGCCGTCGCCAACGACGAAGACCGCGCCGAGACCGGCGACGACGAGGGCGAGGAACCTGCCGGCGAACGCGAAAACGGCGAGCGCGGCGGTCGCCGCCGCCGCCGGCGTCGCGGACGCGGACGTCGCCCGTTTGAAACCGATGGCGGCGAACATCTCGACCTCATCGCCACCGATCCGAGCATTCTCGATCCGGCGCCCGACAACGTCGACGCCGCCAATGATGACGTCGCAGAACGCGATGAGGACGTCGTGCCCGCCGCCTTCGGCGGCGCCCCCGATCCGAGCGGCGAAGCCTTCGCGCCCGCGCCCATCGTCGAGGACGTCGCTGCGGAGACCACCGCGGCTGAAGTGGCGTATGCGTCGCCGGAACCTGTCGCGGCCGAGACCGGCGGCGACAACGGCGAACCGTATGAACCCGACCTCGAGCGGCGCCAGAAGTTCTTCGCGCGCCTGAACAAGTGGGGAAAGAAACCCTGAGCGCGCCCGCCGGCGCCCCTTCGCGGTGCAAGGCCATGATTGGGCCGCATTGCGAGGGGAAGCGGGGCGCACAGTCAGGTTCGCCCTCATCGCAAGGAGGCTTCATGTCCAAGGCGTTCATGCGCATGGCGCGCAGCGCACTCGCGGGGCTCGCACTCGCGATTGCGTTCGTCGCCAGCCCAGCGCACGCGCAGGGCGTGATCCGCGACACCGAGATCGAAGAGGTCATCCGCGGTTATTGGGACCCCATCCTGCGCGCGGCGAACATCGATCCCGCCGAGACCGATCTCGTGCTGATCAACGACAACTCGATCAACGCGTTCGTGACCAATTCGCGTTCCATGTTCGTGCATACGGGCCTGATCATGGCCGCGCAGACGCCGAGCGAGATCAAGGGCGTCATCGCGCACGAAACCGGACACATGGCCGGCGGGCACGTCTTCCAGTCGCGCGACGCGATGAACCGCGCCATGCGCCCCGCGTTCCTTTCCATCGGTCTCGGCATTCTCGCCATCGCGGCGGGCGCGCCCGATGCCGGCGCTGCATTGATCGCGGGCTCGCAGCAATTCGCGTACGCGAATTTCGTACAGTTCACGCAGGCGCAGGAGTCGAAGGCCGACCAGGCGGCGGTGACGTATCTGGAGGCTTCCGGCCAATCGAGCCAGGGCCTGCTCGACTTCGCCAACCGCCAGTTCCGCTACAACGAAATGCGCTCGGCCTCGCGCATTCCGCCATGGATGCGCACGCACCCTCTGTGGTCGGACCGCATCCAGGCGCTGCGTCAGCGGGTCGAGACCGCCGAACACCGCGATGTGAAGGATTCCCCGAAGGAAATGGAGGAGCTGCGCCTAATGCAGGCCAAGCTGTTTGGCTATGTCGAGCGCCCCTCGCGCACCTTCCAGAAGTACCCGGACTCCGACACCAGCGCCGCCGCCCGCTATGCACGTTCCATCGCTGCGATGCAGGCGTCAGACTTCGGACGCGCGGACCGCGAGGCCGCCACCCTCACGCGCGACTATCCGGAAAATCCCTACTACCACGAGCTCGTCGGCGAGATCCTGCTCAACAGCGGCCGCGTCGCGGAATCGATCCCGCACCACCGCCGCGCGCTGGAACTGAAGCCGCGCAACGCGCTGCTGCAGGTCAATCTCGCGCGCGCGCTTGCGGCGGTGAAGACCGACGCCAGCAACGAGGAGGCGATCGCGCTCCTGTCCTCCGCGACGGTGCTGGAACCCAGCAACGCCACCGCCTGGTACGAGCTGTCGCAGGCCTATGACCGCAAGGGCGAGGAAGGCATGGCGCGGCTTGCCTCGGCGGAACTGCGCTTCGCCATCGGCGACTTTGCGGGCGCGCGCAGCTTCGCCGAACGCGCCAAGGAACGCCTCGCACGCGAAACGCCGTCATGGCGGCGCGCGGCCGACATCTCCACCATCGCCGAAACACGCGTTCGGGCCGGCCAGCGCGGCTGAATCCCCTTGCGCGCACGGCCTTTCGCCACGCATTTCGGGCCTGAGGCCATGAACGGATGAGAGTGATGAGGAATGCGCTTCTGGGCGCCCTTGCCTTCGCTGCGGCGGCGGCGTGCGGTGTCGCGCCGGCCCATGCGCAGGCGTTGACTCCTGCGCAGAAGGACGAAGTCCGCACCATCGTGCGCGAGTATCTCCGGCAGAACCCGGAAGTCGTCGAAGAGGCGATGGCGGAACTCGAGCGCCGCCGCGAGGCCGCGCGCCGCGTGCGGATCGAGGGCGACGCCCGCGACTTCGCTGTCGGCCCGCGCAATGCGCCGGTGACGATCGTGGAGTTCTTCGACTATCGCTGCCCCTACTGCCACGAATCCATGACCTGGCTCTTCGAGGTCATGCGGCGCAACCCGCAGAGCGTGCGCGTGATCTTCAAGGAGTTCCCGGTGCTCGGCGAGACGTCGGTGGAGGCGTCGCAGGCCGCCGTCGCCTCGATCAAGCAGGGCAAGTATCTCGCCTTCCACCGCGCGCTGATGGCGCATCGCGGCCAGCTGAACTCCGCCCAGATCGACACGCTCGCGCGCCGCGCGGGCATGGATGTCGCGCGCATGCGCCGCGACATGGAGGACCGCGCGATCCTCGATCACCTGCAGGCGAACCACGAGGTCGCGGCAGAGTCGAAGATCGACGGCACGCCCGCCTTCCTGATCAACGGGAAGTGGGTGCGCGGCTGGAACCGCGCGGAGGCGGACCGTCTGCTCGCGGAAGCGCTGCGGGAGACGCGGCGGCGCTAGATCAGCCCGCCCAGCGGGCTCGACGGATCGGCGTACCGCTTCTTGCCCATCCGTCCCGCGAGATAGGCTTCCCTGCCGGCGATGACCGCGTGCTTCATCGCGCGCGCCATGCGGATGGGGTCTTTCGCTTCGGCGATGGCGGTGTTCATCAGCACGCCGTCGCAGCCCAGTTCCATGGCGATGGCCGCATCGCTCGCGGTGCCGACGCCCGCATCGACGATCACTGGCACGCGCGATTGTTCGACGATGAGGCGGATGTTCACGGGGTTCTGGATGCCGAGGCCGGAGCCGATCAGCGAGCCGAGCGGCATGATCGCTACGCACCCCGCATCTTCCAGCTTCTTCGCGAAGACGGGATCGTCCGAGCAATAGACCATCACCTCGAAACCATCGGCGATCAGCGCCTTGGCCGCCGCAAGCGTCTCGGTCATGTCGGGGTAAAGCGTGCGCTGGTCAGAGAGCACTTCGAGTTTCACAAGGCTCCACCCGCCCGCCTCGCGCGCGAGACGCAGCGTGCGCACCGCATCCTCCGCCGTGAAGCAGCCTGCGGTGTTCGGGAGATAGGTGACCTTCTTCGGATCGATGAAGTCCACGAGGCGCGGGCTTGCAGGATCGCTCAGGTTCACGCGCCGAAGCGCGACGGTGACCATGTCGGCGCCGCTGGCTTCGAGGGCCGCAGCGTTCTCAGCATAGTCCTTGTACTTGCCGGTGCCGATGATGAGGCGCGATTTGAATGTACGGCCCGCCACCACGAGCGGCGCATCGGCGGTAGTGAGCGCGCCGCTATCCATCATCCGCCTCCCACGAACTGCACGATCTCGAGTTGATCGCCGTCGCTCAGGACCACGCGCTCGAAGGTGCTCTTCGGCACGATCTCGCGGTTGCGTTCCACGGCCACCTTGCGCGGGTCGATCCCCAGCGAGGCGAGCAGCGCCGTCAGCGTCGCGCCGGACGCCGCATCGCGAACTTCCCCGTTGACCGTGACCTGCAAAGTCGCCTCCTATCGCGCCCGACATAGGGGGGGCCGGGCGGTGACGCAACGTCTCCCCCCGCCCCTCATTCACCGCTCCAGCAGAGTGCGATATGACCAGCCAGACGGGTCCGCGGCCCATCTTTGTTCTCAACGGCCCCAATCTGAACGCCCTCGGCGTGCGCGAGCCCGCGATCTACGGGAGCCATACCCTCGCCGACATCGAGGCGCGTTGCGTCGAAAGGGCGAAGGCCCTTGGAATGACGGTCGATTTCCGCCAGACCAACAGCGAAGGCCAGCTCGTCGATTGGCTGCACGAGGCGCGTGACAAGGCATGCGCGGTCGTGCTCAACGCCGGCGCCTACACACACACCTCGATCGCGCTTCACGATGCGATCAAGAGCCTGGATATTCCGGTGATCGAAACGCACCTCTCCAATCCTGCATCGCGCGAGTCCTTCCGGCACGTGTCGACGATTTCGGGCGTGGCGAAGGGCGTGATCTCGGGCTTCGGGCCGGTGAGCTACATCCTTGCCGTGGAAGCGGCTGCGCACTGCGCGGCTGTTCCGGCGCCCTGATGGGGAGATCCAAATCCATGAACGACAAGAAGTCCTCGAGCGGCGTCGACGCCGATCTGGTGCGGGAGCTCGCGAAGGTGCTCTCCGAGCAGGGGCTGACGGAGATCGAGGTCGAGCACGGCGAACTGCGCCTGCGCCTTGCGCGCACACAGACCGTCGCTGCTCACGCACCGGTCGCCTATGCGCCTGCGCCGGTCGCGCCTGCGCCGGTCGCGGCGGCGCCCGCTGCGGCGCCCGCCCCTGCCGCCGCTAAGGACCACCGCGATGACGCGCGCGCCGTGACGTCGCCCATGGTCGGCACCGCCTATCTCGCGCCGGAACCCGGCGCGAAGGTGTTCGTGAAGGTCGGCGACACTGTCGCGGAGGGCCAGACCCTCCTCATCGTGGAGGCGATGAAGACGTTCAATCCGATCGTCGCGCCGCGCAGCGGCAAGGTTGTCGAGATCATCGTCGGCGACGGGCAGCCGGTCGAATTCGGCCAGCCGCTCATGCTCGTCGAGTAGTCGGGGCCGCGCGCGATGTTTGAAAAGATCCTCATCGCCAACCGCGGCGAGATCGCGCTGCGCGTCCATCGCGCGTGCAAGGAAATGGGCATCGCCACGGTGGCCGTTCACAGCCAGGCCGACGCCAACGCCATGCATGTGCGCCTTGCGGATGAAAGCGTCTGCATCGGCCCGCCGCCCGCGGCGAAGAGCTATCTGCATATTCCGTCGATCATCTCCGCCGCCGAAATCACCGGCGCGCAGGCGATCCATCCGGGCTACGGATTTCTGTCGGAGAACGCGAAGTTCGCCGAGATGGTCGGCAAGACGAAGATCGACGGCAAGCCACTCGTCTTCATCGGTCCCAAGCCCGAACACATCCGCATGATGGGCGACAAGATCACCGCCAAGAAGGCGGCGGCCGATGCGGGCATTCCGGTCGTTCCCGGTTCCGACGGCGGCGTGACGAGCGATACCGAAGCGCTGAAGGTCGCCAAGCGCGTCGGCTTTCCGGTGCTCATCAAGGCGTCTGCCGGCGGCGGCGGTCGCGGCATGAAGGTCGCGCACAGCGCAGACCAGCTTTCGGAGGCGCTCGCCACCGCGCGCGCGGAAGCCCGCGCCGCATTCGGCGACGATGCTGTCTATATCGAGAAATACCTCGGCCAGCCGCGTCACATCGAAATCCAGGTCGTCGCGGACAGCCACGGCAACGTGGTGCATCTCGGCGAACGGGACTGCTCGCTGCAGCGCCGTCACCAAAAGGTGCTCGAAGAGGCGCCCTCCCCCGCGCTCAATCCGGAAGAGCGCGCACGCATCGGCGAGATCACCGCGAAGGCGGTGAAGACGCTCGGCTATCTCGGCGTGGGTACGGTCGAGTATCTCTACGAGAACGGCGAGTTCTTCTTCATCGAAATGAACACGCGCCTGCAGGTCGAACATCCTGTGACGGAGATGATTACCGGCATCGATCTCGTGCGCGAGCAAATCCGCATCGCCGACGGGTTGCCGATGTCGTTCAAGCAGAAGGACGTCGAGTTCTATGGGCACGCCATCGAGTGCCGCATCAATGCGGAGAACCCGCAGACCTTCACGCCCTCTCCCGGCAAGATCATCGACTATCACGCCCCGGGCGGACTCGGCGTGCGCATGGATAGCGCGATCTATGCGGGCTATTCGATCCCGCCCAACTACGACAGCCTCATCGGCAAGCTCATCGTGCACGGCCGCGACCGTACGGAGTGCCTGATGCGCTTGCGCCGCGCGCTGGATGAAATGGTCATCACCGGCATCCAGACGACGATCCCGCTCTTCCAGCGTCTCGCGGTGGAGCCTGACGTCGCCAATGGCGACTACCACATCCACTGGCTCGAAAAGTTCCTGAAGGGACAGACGCCGGAAGCATGATCGCCCGCCTGGGTCCGGACGAACTTCTCGACTGCTACCGCGCCGGGGTGTTCCCGATGGCGGAGACCCGCGACAGCGACAGCCTCTACCTCGTTGATCCCAAGGAACGCGGCGTCATTCCGCTTGAAGGCTTCCACGTCCCGGCGCGGCTTGCGCGCAAGGTTCGTCGCGACCCTTTCCGCATCACCCATGACCGCGCTTTCGGCGACGTCATGCGCCTGTGCGCCGAACCCGCGCCGGACCGGCGCGAGACATGGATCAACGACGACATCCTGCGTCTCTACGCGGCGCTGCATGCGCGCGGCCACGCGCACAGCATCGAGTGCTGGCTCGGCGAGCGTCTCGTCGGCGGCCTCTACGGGGTGTCCCTGGGTGCAGCCTTTTTCGGCGAGAGCATGTTCTCGCGCGAGACCGACGCCAGCAAGATCGCGCTCGTCGCGCTGGTCGCCAGACTGCGGGTCGGCGGATACCGATTGCTCGATGCGCAGTTCCAGACGCACCATCTCGCGCAGTTCGGCGCGCAGACCGTTTCACGCGCGCAGTTTCGCAGACGCCTCAGGGACGCCCTCGACGGCGCGGGAGACTTTTCAAGAATGCCGGACGGCGTGAGCGGCGCTCAGCTTCTGCAGTCGATCGCCCAGACGTCGTAGGTCGGGTGTTCGAGCGCGTTGAGCGACGGGCTCGACGCGAAGATCCAGCCCGACATGACCGGCTTGCGCGGCGCCGGCTCATCGGCGCGACGCGGCACGGGATTGTCGACGACCTCGATATAGACCGACACTTCCGGCGGTTCTTCCGGCGGCGCCTTCTGGCAGGAGCGCACCGTGATCTCCAGCGTGCCGAACTTCACCGGGCGGCCGATCGGCGCCGTGAAATCACGGGCCTGCCCGCTGATCTTGTCGAGGCCGCGCAGTACGGCGCCGGGCGCAGCGTGCGCCGGCGCCGCCGCAACGAGGGAAAGCGCGATGGCGGCGACGAGCGAGGTGAAAATCTTCAAGGGGCGGGATCCTGTTGCGGCGACGAACTTCCGGCGTTGCCCGCTGCAGCGGCGAGAAGCGACAACAGGTCCACCGTCCCTGTCGTGTTCACGATCTCGCCGCCGGCGGCCAGCATGTCCGGCGAACCGCCGGGCTCGAGGGCGATATATCCGCCGCCGAGCAGGCCGTCCGAGGCCACCTTGGCGATGGAATCGTCCGGAAGTTTGACGTCACGGCTCACCGAGAGCGTCGTCTTCGCGAGATAGGTCGTCGGGTCGATGCCCACGGCGCTCACCGTGCCGACTTTCACGCCGCTCAAGCGGACATCCGCGCCCACATTGATGCCGTCGATGCGATTGAAGCGGGCCATGAGTTCATAGCCGCCCGCGGTGTCGCCGGCTCCTGCGCGGGTCACCGCGAAGCCGAGGAAACCGATGGCGACCGCCGCCACCAGCGCGCCGAGAATGGTCTCCGCCGCCTGATCCTTGAACGCGCTCATTCGGGTGTCCACGCTTCATAGTCGCCGGTGGCCCGGGCGCGGTCGCCGGGGCGGGCGAGGCTGCCCTTCGGACGATAGGCGCCGGGCGTACCGGTCAGGTTGGGGATATGGGGCTTTTCCCACGACTTGCGCGGCAGCGGCGCCGTGGTGGGCGGTTCGTCGAAGGAATAGTGTAGCCAGCCGTGCCAGTCGGGCGGCACCTGCGACGGCTCGGCGAGCCCCGCATAGATTACCCAGCGACGGCGGCGACCGTCGGGACCGGCCTTGCGTTCCTCGAAGTAGCGGTTGCCCTGGTCGTCCTGCCCGACCGCCGCGCCGCGGCGACCGATGTCGTAGAGCGCGCCGAAGGTGGCGCCGTTCCACCAGGTGAAGAAGCGTTTGAGAAACAAGGAATCGTCCGCCGTTCAGGGTGATTTTCGCGCCGCAATATGGCGCCGCTCCCCCGAACGGTCCAGCGGCGCTTTCGGCCATATTTTGTTTGTCCACCGAAACGATACCACCAGATATTGATGCCGCGACCGGCGCGATCTAGCCTTCGGCCATAGGAGGCAGGCCCATGGCGAATGCGATCGATCAACTCGGCTGGCGCGCGCGCGAGATCGAGTCCTGGGATGACGGCGACGCCATCGCGATCACGGCGCCGGAGCGGTGGAGCGATCAGGCCGTCGCGGCGGCGCTCGAGAGCGGCCTTGCCGTTGGCGCCCAAGGGATTGGCGACCGTCATGACATCCGCGAGGGCATCGAGACCGCAGCCGCGCGGATCGCCTGCTGGGCGGTGGCGGCGGACGCGCTGGACCCCGCCGACGAGGAAGCCTTCGCCGACCGTCTGGCCCTCCTCCTCGCCTCCGACACGCTGCGTCTGGAGACGCCGCTGATTCGCGCGGCGCTCGGTCGCGGCGCGGCCTGCGCCTACTCTGCGTGCTGCATCGTCTGGCCCTCGCACGGCCCGGGGGAAGCCGAGGCGATCGCGGCCGCCCAGCGGATACTCGCCGGCGGCGCGCGCCTCGCCATCGCCGGGGCCCCGTCCCCCGACGCCATCGACGCCCTCGATGCCATCACCCGGCTTCTGGGCCGAGAGGCTGACGCCATCCGCATCGCGCCGGGCGCCAACGCCCTTGCAGCGCGCAACGTGGACCGTCCGCGTCTCGCGGCCGCCGCCGCCGCAGGCGCCCGCCGGATCGACGCAAGCCTCAGCGCCATCGCCGCCGCGCGTGGCGGCCCGTCCGCCCTGCGCGAAGCCTCCGGCGCGCGGCGCGACGGCGCGCTCGACGCAGACATCGCCGCCGCCCTCGCCGGCGAATGGAACGGCGCCTACGCCGGCGCTCTTGCGGCAGACATCGAGCGTTTCACACGCGGCGCGCGTCACGTCCTTCCGTTCGACGTCGCGGGAGCCGCGCTGCGCGCGCGCGCGGCCATCGAGCCGGAAGGCGCCGCGTCCTTCGACGGCGAAGGCGCCGTCATCGCCGCCGGCTTCGACGTGTCGGCGTTCCTCGACGGCGGCGCGTTCGACGTCGCCGCACTCGAAATCGCCGTCGCCGATGCGGTGATCGCGCTCGAGGCCGCGCACTGGGCCAGCCTGCCGCCTTCTGAGACCATCGCCGACGCCGTGTCCGCGACACGCGCCATCGCCTTGCGGATCGAAGGGCTCGCCACAGTATTGATGTCGGGCGGCCTCGCCTATGCGAGCGTTGAAGGACGTCATGCAGCGGGCGCGATTGCGGCGCTCGTCAGCGGCGCAGCAGCGACGACGAGCGCGCTGCTCGGTGATCGTCTCGGACCGTGCGGACGACAGGATGCATCGCACATCGCAGCGGCGCGCGCCGCCGCGAAGCGCCTCGCCGCGCCGCCTGCCTTCGAAGCAGCAGCGGCGCGCGCAGGTGAACTCTGGCGCACGCTGCCGGCCGACGCACAACTGCGTCACGCGCAGCGCATCGCGTTTGCGCCCGCCGCGCGCCTCGATCTCGATGGCGGTTGCGAACCGCTCGCCGAGATCGCGCCGTTCCAGCCGCGCAGCGACGGCGGCATCGGACGCCGCGTCATGCAACCGGTCATCGATGGCCTGCGCGCGCTCGGCTACACGCCCGGCGACATCGTCGAGATCGCGGCCCATGCCGAAGGCCGCCGCACGCTTGAGGGCGCGCCGGCGCTGAGCCTTGAGACGCTTGCGCGCAAGGGACTGCCCGACTCCAGTCTCGAAGCCATCGACGCCGCCGTGCGCGACGGCTTTCCCGTCCGCGCCGCGATCCACCCCGCCGTGATCGGCGCGGATGTGCTGCAGGAGACCTTCGGCCTCCCGGAAGACGTGGCGGCCGGACGTCGCGGCGATCTTTTCCGCACGCTCGGCTTCAGCGACACGGACGCAGCCGCAGCGGACGCCTATGCGCAGGGAACCGGCGAGATCGCGAAGGCGCCCGGACTTGCGGACGCGCATCGCGCCGCTTTCGCCTTCGGCGACGGGATCGATTCCGACGCGCGCATCGCCATGGCCGGCGCGCTCGCGCCGTTCGCCAGCGCCGCGGTGACGCTGCGTCTCAACGACAAGGGCGACGTCGAACGCGCCGCCGCTGCAGCGCTCAAGGCGGGCGTCGCGGCGATCGTCATCCAGCCGCAGGCGGCCACCCCGCTCCTATTGCCTGACATCGACGATGCGCCGCCGCCCGCTGCGACAGAGCCGAAGGCGACGGTGGAAATTATTCGCGAACATATCGTCGAGCGCGCGACGGAGACGCACGGCGAGCAGCGTCGGCGTCTGCCGGATCGCCGCAAGGGCTATATCCAGAAATCGAGCGTCGGCGGACACAAGGTCTATCTGCATACCGGCGAGTATGACGACGGCGCGCTGGGCGAGATCTTCATCGACATGCACAAGGAAGGCGCCGCCTTCCGCTCGCTGATGAACAACTTCGCCATCGCGACGTCGATCGGCCTGCAATACGGCGTGCCGCTGGAGGAATTCGTCGACGCGTTCGTGTTCACGCGCTTCGAGCCTGCGGGCGAAGTGAAGGGCAACGACAGCATCCGCCACGCCACCTCGATCCTCGACTATGTGTTCCGGGAACTTGCGGTGTCCTACCTCGATCGCGGGGATCTGGCGCATGTGGATCCGTTCGCCGCGCGCGGCGACGGCATCGGCGCAAGCGCGGTGGACGCCGAAGCCGCCATCCGACTGATGTCGCGGGGCTTCTCGCGCGGCCAGGCCCCGGACAACCTCGTGGTGCTCGCGCCGCGCAACGGCGCCCGCAAGCCCATCGAAAGCGGCGGCGATGCGCGCAAATCCACCGCGTCGGAGACCTACGAAAAGGACCCCTGCCCCGAATGCGGTCACTTCACCGTGGCGCGTGCAACGGGGGGCGTGCTTTCGTGCGCTGCGTGCGGATACAAGGCCAAACACGCCTGATCGCGACGGCCCTTCGCGCAGCGCATACTGCGGTTGGTGAAAATTTGTTGCCCTGGCGCAACGATGTCGCGGCGCGATTCGCCTTTCCGTTGTGCCCGAAAAGCGGCGGCGCGAACGCTTACCTACATTTCACTTCGGCATCGAAAGAGTCGGGGCTACCCGCTTGAGCATGTCGTGGAAACTTGGCGCCGCATTGCTCTCGGGCGCGCTCCTGTTGAGCGCGGAGCCAGCATTTGCGCAGGGCGACGCAAGTGTTCACCGCCCCACGCCGGTGGGACGCGAACAGCGCTTCGGCGGTGTCTGCCACGAGTGCGACCTGTCGAACCGGGCGCTGCCCGGCGTTCGCATCGAGAAGGGCGACTTCACGCGCGCGCGCTTCATCCGATCCTTCCTCGTGCGCATGAACGGGGCCGGCTCGATCTTTATCGAGGCGGACTTCACGCTCGCCAACATGACCGGCGCCACGCTGAGCGAAGCCAAGTGCGATCGCGCACGCTTCGCGGGGGCGGTGATGACGCAGGTGAACGGCGCGCGCGCGCAACTCAACGAGGCCGACTTCGGCAACGCCGAGCTTCCCGACGCCGACTTCACGCAGGCCGCGCTGCGCGGCGCCTCCTTCGCCGGGGCCAAGGCGATGCGCGTGAGTTTCCTGCGCGCGGACATGCGCGGCGCTTCACTCGCGTTCGCGCGGTTCGACGACGCCGATTTCACCCAGGCCGACATGCAGGGAGCCGATCTCACCAACGCCGTCTTGACGGGCGCGGACCTTTCGCAGGCGCGACGGCTGACGGCGGCGCAACTGCGCACGGCGTGCGGCGACGATGAAACGCGCCTGCCGCCAGGCTTGAGCATCCCGAACTGCCCGGCGAACTGATGCTGCGGATCTAGCCCCGCACGCGTTCCGCCTCGCGCACGGCCCGGGAGGCGCGCATGGCCGCGAGAATGTGCGTGAGGCGGCGGGTGTCGGCGACTTCGATATCGAACACGAGGTCGAAGAAATCGCGCTCGCGCTTCACGGTGCGGATGTTGAGGATGTCGCCTTCGTTTTCCGAGATGATCCGCGCGAGCATGGCGAGCACGCCGCGACTGTTTTCCACGGTGGCGCGGATGCGGCCCACCGCCAGCGCGTGCTCGCGCGCGTTTTCTGTCCAGTCGAGATCGAGCCATTCGCCTTCGCCGCCTTCCAGCGCCTCAAGGCGTTCGCAATCGATGGTGTGCACGACGATGCCCTTGCCGCGCTCGTGGATGCCGACGATGCGGTCCCCCGGGATCGGCGAACAGCAATCGGCGAAGTGCATGGTGACGCCCGGCGTCAGGCCGCTGCCGCGCACATAGAGCCGCGCCTTCTGCGGATTGATCGGCGCGCGGGAGGTTTCCTGCTCGATGCGCGCGGCAAGCGCGGGAAACGCCGCGATACACACGTCTTCCGGCTTCAGCGTGCCCTCGCCCACCTCGGCGAAGAGCTCCTGCACGCTCGGCTGGTTCAGGCGCGTGGCGGCCTCATCAAGCGTCGTGTCCGCGAGATCATGGCCGTAGCGGTGCAATGCGTGCGCAACCAGGTCGCGCCCAAGGCGCACGAATTCTTCCTGACGCTGCTGGCGTTCAAGCCTGCGCTGCGCGCTCTTGGCCCGACCCGTCTTCGTAAGCGACGCCCAGCCCGGCACGGGCGCCGGCTCGTCGGCGCAGATGATTTCGACCGTATCGCCATTCTGCAGCTGCGTGCGCAGCGGCTTTTCCTCCCCATTGATGCGCGCGCCGACGCAGGTGTCGCCGACGTCGGAGTGGACCGCATAGGCGAAGTCGAGCGGCGTCGCGCCCATCGGCAAGTCGATCAGCAGCCCCTTCGGCGTGAAGGCGAAGACGTGGTCCTGATAGAGATCGAGCTTGGCGTGTTCGAGAAACTCTTCGGAATCTCCGCCGTGCTCGGCGATTTCCAACAGCGACCGCACCGCTTCGCGCGGGTCCACGCCGCCGAGCCGCGCGCGCTCCGCATCGAAGCCATAGCGTTCGTTCTTGTAGCGCCAGTGCGCGGCGACGCCGACTTCCGCGAACTCGTCCATCTCCTCCGTGCGGATCTGGATTTCGACGCGGACATTGCCGGGGCCGATCACCGTGGTGTGGATCGACTGGTAGCCGTTCGGCTTCGGGTTGGAGATGAAATCCTCGAACTGCTCGGGCACACATCGCCACGTCTGATGCACGAGACCGAGCGCGCGGTAGCATGCGTCATCTGCCTGCACGACGACGCGGAAGGCGAAGATGTCTGCCAGATCGGAGAACTGGACGGACTTGCGCTGCAGTTTTCGCCAGATCGAATAGGGCTGCTTGCGGCGCCCGTAGATTCGCACCGGGATCCCCGCGCTCTCGAACGTCTCGGCGATCGTCTGCGTGATGCGCGCGACAGCGTCGCCGCGCGCGGCGTTCAGCGCCTCCAGTCGCGCATGCACCGCCGCAGCCGCTTCCGGAAACGCTTCTGCGAAGGCAAGATCCTCAAGCTCGCTCGACATCCGGTCCATACCGATGCGGCGCGCGAGCGGGGCGTAGATTTCGAGCGTTTCCAACGCGATCCGGCGCCGGCTCTCCGGCTTCGGATGGTGCCGAATCGTGCGCATGTTGTGGAGGCGGTCGGCGAGCTTCACCAGCAGGACGCGCACGTCCTTGGACATGGCGAGGATGAACTTCTGCAGGTTCGCCGCCTGCTTTTCCTGCTCGCCCAGCGCTTCGAGCTTGGAGAGCTTCGTCACCCCTTCCACAAGTTCGGCGATGGGCTCGCCGAACAGGCGCGCGATCTCGTCGCGCGTGGCGTCAGTATCCTCGATGGTGTCGTGGAGCAGGCCGGCGATGATGGTGGAGGCGTCGAGACGGTACTCCGTCAGAATGCCGGCCACCTCGATGGGATGCGCGAAATATGGATCGCCGGAGTGACGTTTCTGGCTACCGTGCTTTGCCGTTGCGTACACATAGGCGCGGTTGATCAGCGCTTCGTCGGCGTCCGGATCGTAGGAGCGCACCCGCTCGACGAGTTCGAACTGGCGCAGATAGCGGGCGCGCTTCGGCGCGACGGCGGCTTCTGGCCTTGAACCGTCCGCGCCGGGCATCGCATCAGTACCGTTCGTCGCGCTGCGCCTCGGCTTCGAGCTGGAGCGCCTTCAGGACTTCCTCTTCGCTCGTCTCCACCGGGGCGGCGAGCGCGATGAGATCCTGTTCGTCTTCGGCCTTCGCGGCGGGCTGGACTTCCTGGTAGAGGGTGATGAGGCTCTCGCGCACCTCTTCCGGCGTCACCGCCTCTTCGGCGATTTCGCGCAGGGCGACGACGGGGTCCTTGTCGCGATCGCGCTCCACGAGCGGATGACCGCCCGAGGAAATCGCCCGCGCCCGGTGGGCAGCGAGCAGAACCAGCGAGAACCGGTTCGGGATCTTGTCGACGCAATCTTCAACGGTGACGCGGGCCACTGGCGCATCCTGACTGTTTGTGAGGCGAACACTCAGGATAGCGACGCCCGGGCCGGATATCAATGAGCCAACGCCGCGCAGATAGGCCTCAGGGCGCGTCCGATAGCCGCCGCAGGAGCGCCGAGGCGGTTTCTCCCAGCGTGGGATGGACCCAGTCCGGCGCGATCTCCGCCATCGGTTCCAGCACGAAACGGCGCAGGTGCATGCGCGGGTGGGGCAGATCGAGCCCCTCTCCGTGCAGGATCATCCCGTCGAAGTCGATGAGGTCCAGATCGAGGGTGCGCGGGGCGTTCGGCCGGCCCCGCTCCCGCCCGAAGGCGCGCTCGGTATCCAGAAGCGCCGCCAGCACCGCTTGCGCCGTCCATCCCGGGGCGTGCAGAAGGGCCGCGGCGTTGGTGAAGGGCGGGTCGGCGGGGTCGGGCCATGCTTCGGTGATGCGGGCGCGTGAGACGGCGAGGACGTGAAGACCCAGCTCTTCCAGTCGCGCCAGGCCCGCATCCACGAGCGCTGCGCCGGCGCGTCCCCGGAACGGCAGATTTGTGCCGATCGCCACGAGGGCGCGACCGCTTTTGTACTGATGTTCAGGGATCGCTTCGCTCAATGACCGCCCACCTGCTCGACGACATTCTTTACCCGGAAGACCGCACCGCCCTCTTCATTGACGGCGCCAATCTGTATTCCGCCGCACGCGGCATGCAGTTCGATATCGACTACAAGAAGCTGCTCGCGGAAGTCCGCCACCGCACGCGCCTCATCCGTGCGACGTATTACACGGCCCTGCTGGAAGATCAGGACTTTTCGCCGATCCGGCCTCTCGTGGACTGGCTGGACTACAACGGCTACGCGCTCTCCACGAAGCCCGCGAAAGAATACCAGGACGGCGCGGGCCGACGTCGCATCAAGGGCGACATGGATGTGGAGATCTCCGTCGACATGATGGAAATGTCGGCGCATCTCGATCATGCCATCCTGTTTTCGGGCGACGGCGATTTCCGCGCCCTGGTGGCGGCCGTGCAGCGGCGCGGCGTACGGGTGAGCGTGGTCTCAACGGTGCGGTCCAATCCGCCGATGGCGTCAGACGAACTGCGCCGGCAAGCCGACACCTTCATCGATCTGGCCGATCTCGCCTCGCTCATCGGACGGCCGCCGCGCGGCGAGCGCCCCCGGCACGATGAGGATCGTTACCAGGACGACGACCGTTGAGCCGGGAGACCCCGCCCGAAGCGCCGCGCACCTGCAAGCTGTGCCCCCGTCTCGTGGCGTACAGAGGGGAAAACCGGCGTCTGGAACCGGACTGGTTCAACGGCCCGGCCCCCTCCTTCGGCGACCCCGACGGCCGGCTGCTGATTGTCGGCCTCGCGCCCGGTCGCACCGGGGCGAACCGGACGGGTCGTCCTTTCACCGGCGATTTCGCAGGGGATCTCCTCTACGGCACGTTGCTGAAGCTCGGTCTCGCCGAGGGGGTTTATCGCGCCGATCCCTCGGACGGGCTAGTCCTGCGCGACGTGATGATCACGAATGCGGTGCGCTGCGCGCCGCCGGAAAACAAGCCCACCCCCGCCGAGATCGCCACCTGCCGGCCGTTCCTGGGAGCCCGGATGGCGGCCCTTCCGCGCCTGCGCGCCATCATGGCGCTCGGGGCCATCGCCCACGAGAGCGTCCTGCGCGCCTTCGACATGAAGCTCTCGTCGGCGAAGTTCGGCCACGGGGCCGAGACCGCCCTGCCCGGCGGCAAGCGGCTTTTCTCCAGCTACCACTGCAGCCGCTACAACACCCAGACCAACCGCCTCACCGCGGCCATGTTCGAGGACGTCATTATGCAGGCGCGCGGGTTCGCCCAAGAAGGCTGCGCCTAGCGCTTCTGGCGTCTGCGCTTGGCCCGCTCCGCGCGTAGCTGTTAATAACCGCCGGCGGACCCGCGACGCCGGGCAGGACAAACGACTGATGGTGGGCCCCCGGCCGAAAAGCGACGATACGCTCCGACAGATGCTCCTCGCCTGTCGCGAGCATCTCGGCTGGGCGTTCGCGTTCAGCGCGCTGGTGAATCTGCTCTATCTCGCGCCGTCCCTTTTCATGCTGCAGATCTATGATCGCGTGCTGACGAGCGGCGGTCTGATGACGCTCACCTTCCTTTGCATCGTCCTGACCGCGAGCCTCGGCACGCTCGCCTGGCTCGACTCGGTGCGCGGGCGCGTGCTCGCGCGCGCAGGCCTGCGTCTCGACAAACGCATCTCCACCACACTGCAGCGCGCCGCCCTCACGCCGGACCCGAGAAATCCGCGGCCGCGCACGCGCGAGGCGCTGCGCGACCTCGACACCGTCCGCCAGACGCTCGTCGGCGCGCCCGCGCAGAGCGTCTTCGACGCACCTTGGGCGATCTTCTTCGTCCTGGTGTGCTTCGGCATGCACTGGGCGATCGGGACTTTCGTCTTCTTCGGATGCCTCGCGCTTGCGGCGGCTGCCTGGCTCAACGAGCGCGCGCAGCAGCGCTCCATGAAGCGCATTACCGAACAGGCGCCCATCGTCTACGCCGCGCAGGATTCAGACGCCGCCGGCGCGGAAGCCGCGCGCGCGCTCGGCATGCGCGAAGCGCTCGTGCAGCGCAGCGAGAGTCGGCGCCGTTCGCTGCTCGATGCACAGGCCGAGTCCGCCTTCATCCAGAGCGATTACGGCGCCGGCACCAAGTTCGTGCGCCTGATGCTTCAATCCGCCGTGCTCGCCATCGGCGCGGTTCTCGCCGTGCAGCAGCAGATCTCCCCCGGCGCGATGATCGCCGGATCGATCATTTCCGCGCGTGCATTCGCACCGCTGGAGCAAATAGTCGGCTCCTGGCGCGCACTCGTGCAGGGCGTGGCGAGCTGGCGCAACGTGGAGGCGATCCTGGCGGCAAGCCCGCCGGAGCGTGCGCGCATGTCGTTGCCGACACCCGCAGGACGCCTTTCCGTCGAACGCGTGTCGATGACGACGCCGGACGGAAAGCGGCCGGCGCTTCAGGGCGTCAGCTTCGAGATTGCGCCGGGAGAAATCGTCGGCGTCGTCGGCCCGAGCGGCGCCGGCAAGACGACGCTGGCGCGCGTGGTCGCGGGCGCTCTGCCTGCACAGGGCGGCGTCGTGCGTCTCGACAGCGCCAACATCGCCGACTGGGAGAGCGAGCTTCTCGCCCGTCACGTCGGCTATCTGCCGCAGGACGTTTCGCTGTTTGACGGCACCATCGCCGAGAACATCTCCCGCTTCTCCGGCCTGTCCGGTGAACCATCGGAAAAGCTCTCCGAGGAAATCGTCGCCGCCGCCCGACAAGCCGGCGCGCACGACATGATCCTGCATCTCCCCGATGGATACGACACGGTGCTTGGCCCCCGCGGCGCGGGGCTTTCCGCCGGACAGGCCCAGCGGATCGCTCTCGCGCGCGCCTTGTTCCGTGCGCCCGTGCTCATCGTGCTCGATGAACCGAACGCACACCTCGACGCCGACGGCGAAACGGCCCTGGTGACCGCATTGCGTCAGGCGAAGGCGCGCGGCGCAGCGTCTCTCGTGATCGCGCACCGTCTCGGCGTGCTCGGAGTCGCCGACAAGGTGCTGGTCCTGCGCGACGGCCGCGTCGCCGAGTTCGGGCCTCGCGCCGACATCATGGCGAAGATGCGCGGACCGGGCGCGAGTTCCGGCGCCCTGCCCGGACCGGGACAAACGCCGGGCGCGGGCGCATGAGACCATTGTTTCCGTCCTCGCCGCCGCGCGCGCCTGCGAGCATGGACGATCCGGGGCGCGACATCCGGCGCGGCGCGATTGCGGCAGGCGTCTTCTTCGTCGTGCTCGGCGGCTGGGCGGCGTTCGCACCGCTCGATGCGGGTGTCGTCGCGCCCGGCGTCGTGGTCGTATCCGGCTACCGTCAGGCCGTGCAGCATCGCGATGGCGGCATCGTCGCGGCGCTGCATGTGCAGGAAGGCGACCGCGTCACACGCAATCAGATCCTACTCGAATTCGCCGCGACCGAAATTCAGGCGCAGGAACGCGCGCTGTTCGGACAATTCGTTGAACTCGACGCGACGCGCGCGCGCCTGCTGGCCGAGAGCGCCGATCAGCGGGTCATTGCCGTTCCCGCGAACTGGGCGGCCTTCTCCGGTCCAGACCGCGCGTTGGCGGAGGCGGTCCTTGAACGCCAGCAGCGTGAAATGAACACGCGCAAGAGCGCACTCGGCGCGCAGGTAGGCGTACTCGGACAACGCCGCCAGCAACTGAGTTCGCGCATTGCGGGCTATCAGGACCAGATCAAGAGTCTCGACCGTCAGAATGTGCTGATCGGAGAGGAACTCACCGGCCTGAAGACACTTGCGGAAAAGGGCCTCGTGCCGCTGCCGCGCATACGCGCGCTGGAGCGGCAACAGGCAGAGATCGAAGGCAGGCGCGGCGAACTCGTCGCCAACATCCAGCAAACGCGCGAAGCGATGGGCGAATCGAACCTGCAGACCCTCTCCCTCGTGAACGAGCGCGCCGAGGACCGCGCGGCCAATCTCCGCGATGTGGAGACTCGCATCGCCGACGTTTCGCCCCGTCTTGAGGCGGCGCGCGCCCAACTCGAGCGCACCCGCGTGCGCGCGCCGGCCTCCGGCATCGTCGTCGGGCTGACCGCCAACACCATTGGCGGCGTGGTGACGCCCGGCGCTCGGATCATGGACGTCGTCCCGGAAAACCAGCCGCTGGTGATCGAGGCGCGCGTGCGCCCCGAAGACGCCGACGACCTGCAGCCGGGCATGAAAACCGAGATCCGGTTTCATGGGTTGACGGGGCGGGCGACGCCCATCCTGCGCGGCACGGTGAAACGCATCTCCGCCGACCGCTTCACGGATGAGCGCACCGGCATCGCCTACTTCCTCGCCGAGGCCGAAGCGCCGCGGGAAGAACTGGAGCGCGTCGCGATGACCAACGGGATGGCCGCCGTGGCGCTGAAGGCCGGCATGCCGGCGGAACTCGTCGTACCGCTGCGCAAGCGCACGGCGCTTCAGTATCTGCTCGAGCCGCTCGATCAGGCCGTCTGGCGCGCCTTCCGGCAACACTGACAGTGTCCGCTCGGCGACCGCGTCGATACGCGGCAGCCGGGAAACCTTGATGCACCGCGCACGCAGGCGGACTATCCCGGTCGCATTTCCAGAGGAAAATCCCATGCGTCGGATCGTGGTCGTTGCTCTCTTGTCACTCGCCGCTTGTGGCCAGCCGCAACCGGCATCCCCTCCCACGACATCCTCAACGCCGGCGACCGGCGCCGCTGCGCCGTCCGCGCAGATCGCCCCCGAAGTGATCGCCGAGCGCATCGCCGCCCTGCCGGCGCCTTACAACGCGGGCGATTACGACGCCGGCAAGCGTGTTTTCGGCCAATGCCGCGCGTGTCACACGGTGAACGCTGGCGGCGTCAACCGCGTCGGTCCCAATCTGCACGGCGTCTTCGGTCGCCGCGCGGGATCGGTTGAAGACTTCAAGACGTATTCGCAGGCGCTGAAGGACAGCGGCATCGTCTGGGATGCGGCGAGCTTGGACAAATGGTCCGCCAATCCGCGGGAAATGGCGCCGGCGAACAACATGGTCTTTCCCGGCCTGCGGCAAGAGAAGGACCGGATCGACATGATCGCCTACCTGGCGGCCGAAACCACCAACTGAGGCGTCACTCGGCCGGCTGCTGCGCGGCCGACTCTTCGGCTTCGTAGCGCTCGATTTCTTTCGACACCGCGTCCGGCGACCGTGTGAAGCGCGCGAGCATGTCGTACATCACGGGCACGATGAACAGCGTCAGCAGCGTCGCCACCGTAACGCCGAACACAATCACCACGCCGATGGTCTGACGCGACTCTGCGCCGGCGCCGTGGGAGATCATCAGCGGCACCGCACCCGCCGCCGTCGCGATCGAGGTCATCAGGATTGGCCGCAGCCGCAGCGCCGAAGCCTGCAGGATGGCATCGCGCACATTGCGTCCCTCATCGCGAAGCTGGTTGGCGAACTCGACGATCAGGATGCCGTTCTTTGCCGCAAGCGCGATGAGGATGATCAACCCGATCTGGCTGTAGATGTTGAAGGAGTTGTCGAAGAGGAACAGCCCGAACATCCCGCCGACCACGGCCAGCGGCACGGTGATCATGATGGTCACGGGGTGGACGAAGCTCTCGAATTGCGCGGCGAGAACGAGAAACACGATCAGCAGTGCGAAGCCGAAGGTGAAGAGGATCGCGCCGGAGGAATCCTTGAACTGCTTGGCCGCCCCCTGATAGCCGATCGCGACATTGTGGCCGGCGCTCTCCGTCCGCACGATGTCCTCAAGATAATCGAGCGCATCGCCAATCGCGTAGCCGGGTCCAAGGGTAGCCGCCACGGAGACCGCTGCAAGGCGGTCCAGTCGGCGGCGCTCCCCGGTTTCGCCTACGGTCTTGTAGGTGACGACCGATGACAGCGGGACGAGTGCGCCCGTCGTATCGGATCGGACGAACTTGTCGCCGAGATCACTCAGGTTCGAGCGCGCATCGCGTTCGGCCTGGAGGTACACATAGTATTCGCGACCGCGATCGGTGATCGTGTTGACGCGCCGAGCGCCCATGGTGGCTTCAAGCGTGCGCCCCACCGCCTGCACCGACACGCCGAGCGCCGCGGCGCGCTCCAGGTCGATATCGACGATGGCGCGCGGATTGGTCGGCTCATAGTTCATGCGCGGGCGGATGAGGTTCGGGTTCTCGCGCGCCTTGGCGACCACCTTGTCGGCGATCTCGGCAAGCTCCGGATAGTCCTGGCCGCCGAGCACGATCGACACGTCGTTCGCGCCGCCGCCGCCGGCGAGCGGGTTTTGCATGGAGACGCGCACGACCGCGCCCGGTATCTCCCCCATCCGCGCATTCATCTCGCCGATGATCTCGTCGCCGCTGCGATCGCGCTCATTCCAGTCGGCGAGGAAGACGCGTCCAAGGCCGGAGCTGAAGCGGTTCGCGCCCTGATCGAAGAAACCAGGCGACACGACGAGGATGCGGGTCGCCTCCTTGGATTCCACATAGGTGAGCAGCGTCTTCTCGACGTCGTCCATGATGCGGCGCGTGTATTCGAATCCCGAACCTTCAGGCGTCTGCACGTTGATGAGGAGATTCCCGCGGTCTTCGGGACGCGTCAGCTCCGACGGCATCTGCTGGGATATGTACCACCCGCCGAAGACCACGAAGGCAAAGAACGCGAAGACCACCGGTTTTGCGTGCAGCGCCAGATCGAGCGATGCGCGATAGCTGCGTTGCAACACGCCGAGCGTGCTGTTTACGCCGCGCACGAAGGCGGTGCCGTCGCCGACCGGTTTCAGCATCTTCGAGCACATCATCGGCGTCAGCGTGAGCGATGCGATCATTGAGATGACCACGACGCCGGCGACCGTAGCGGCGAGTTCGATGAAGAGCCGCCCGACATACCCACCGACGAAGAGAAGTGGCGCGAACACCGCCACAAGCACCGCCGAGGTCGCGACGACGGCGAAGAAGACCTGCCGCGTGCCCCGCATCGCCGCCACGGGCGCCGGTTCGCCGTACTGGTCCACGCGCCGCTGGATGTTCTCCAGCACGACGATGGAGTCGTCGACCACCAGGCCGATGCACAACACGAGCGCAAGCAGCGTCAGGAGATTGATCGAGAACCCGAACGCCGCAAGCAGCGCAAAGGCGCCGATGAGGCACACCGGGATCACCGCCGCCGGAATTGCCGCCGCCCGGAACGAGCCGAGGAAGAGGATGATGACGAGGACGACGAGGAACACCGCTTCCGCGAGCGTCTGCCAGACTTTCTGAATAGCCTTTTCGATGAACACCGTGGTGTCGAAGGCGATCACCGCCTCAGTCCCCGCAGGCAGGTTCGTGCGGACGGTGGCGATCTCCTTGCGGACCGCCGCCGCCACGTCGAGCGCGTTCGACTTCGACTGCCGGACGACGCCGAGCCCGATCTGGTTGACGCCGTTGCCGCGGAAGAGCCGGCGGGTCTCCTCCGGCGCCAGTTCGATGCGGGCGACGTCGCCGAGACGCACCGCGCCCGCCGTGTCGCGCCGACCGATAGCCATGCGGGCAAAATCCTCGGGCGTGTTGAACACCCGGTCCGTGCGCACATTGTAGACGCGTTCCGCGCTCTCGACGTAGCCGGCGGGCGTTTCGAGATTTTGCGTTCGTAGCGCGTCCTCGACATCGTTCACCGTCAAGCCGCGCGCCGCGAGCGCATTCGCATCGACCCAGATGCGCAACGCCTTGCGTTGCGATCCGCCAACCCGGACGCTGGCGACGCCCGGCAGAGTCGACAGCCGGTCGACGATGTTGCGCTCGGCGTAGTCCGTGAGCTGCACCAGATCGAGATTGGTGGACTGCAGGTTGATCCAGATGATCGGATCGGCGTCGGCGTCCTGCTTGGTGACGACGGGCGGATCGATATCCGTGGGAAGCTGGCCGCGCGCGCGGTCGATGGCGTTGCGCACGTCGTTGGCTGCGTCTTCGAGATCGCGGCTCAGTTCGAATTCGATATTGATGCTGCCGCGGCCATCGCGGCTGCTGGCGTTGATACTGTCTATGCCTTCAATGCCGGAGAGCTGGTCCTCGATTATGCGGACCACGGTAGTTTCGACGACTTGCGCCGATGCGCCGCGATAGCTGACGTCCACACCGACCACGGGGCGGTCCACGTCCGGAAGTTCGCGCAGCGGCAGCGACGTGAACGCGATCGCGCCGAACACGATCACGAGCAGGCTGAACACGACCGCAAGAACCGGACGGCGTACCGAGAGATCGGAGATGTTCATCGCGGATCAGTCTGCCGGAACGGGCGGAAGCTGGCCCCCGGGGGCCGCCGCCGGCGCGACGGGTTCCTCCGCGCGTCCGCGCAGCTCCGATTCCGGCGCATTGGCGGGCGGTGCGACCGGCACGGGCGTCGCTGACTGTGTCGCCGGCGCCTTCTGCGCGGTCGGCGGCGCGGTCCTGGGCGGGGCGGGAGGCGTGATTGCGGGTTCTGGCGATGGAGCCACAGATTGACGGGTGTCGATGCGGACGGGTTGTCCCGGCCGCACGCGCTGGACGCCCTCGACAACGATGCGCGCGCCGGCCGGAACGCCGTCGACGATCTCCACAAGACCACCCGATCGCGCACCGGTGCGAACGAACTTCAGGGCGGCGGTCGCACGCCCGCCACTGTCCTCGATGGCGAAGATGTAGGCGCCGTCCGCACGCTCGAGCACCGCGATCTCGGGCGCGCCGAGCGCCTGGCGCGGATTGGACCGCGCTTCGACCGACATCAGCATGCCCGGCTTCAGGAGGCCTTCGCGATTGGGAAGGATGGCGCGCACCCGCACTGTCCGGGACTGGATGTTCACCCGGCTGTCGATGTCGGAAACGCGACCGATGAAGGTCTTGCCCGGATGCGCCGGCGTCGCGGCAGCGATTTCCGAACCGGGCCGGATCCGCCCGAACAGGGCTTCCGACACGTCGAAATCCAGCTTGATCTCCGAGATATCGTCGAGCGTGCCGATCTGGTCGCCGGGACGCACAAGTGCGCCAGGGCTTGCCGTCCGCAGTCCCATGACGCCCGAAAACGGCGCGCGGATCAAACGGTCCCCGACCCGCGCCTCCAACGCACGCACCCGCGCCTCCGCCCGCTCGAAAGTCGCGCGGGCCTGCTCGACGCGCTGGGCGGGGGCGAAGCCCTTCTCGCCGAGCTCCTGGAAGCGGTCATAGTCGCGGCGCGCGGCCTCGCGGCTGGCGCGGGCTTCTTCCAGATCCGCGTATTGCTCCGTACTGGCGAGTTCCACGAGCACCTGCCCGCGCGCGACCCGGTCGCCACTGTCGAAACGGATGCGGCTGATCACGTCGGTGACCTTGGCGCCGATGATGACGGATTCCCGCGCCTGCGCGGTGCCGACGGCCTGGACGGTGTCATAGAAGGTGCGGGTCTCGACCGTGCCGGCGATGACGAGCGGCGCATCGCCCCCGCCGCCCTTCGGCCCGCCTTTTCCTGCCGGAGGACCCTTCGCGGCCATGGCGGCGCCGCCCTTGTCCTCGGTGGCGAACATGCTCTTGCCGACCACGGCCAGGGCCATGGCGGCGATCACGAGGGTGACGACGGCGGCGAAGCCGAAGCGCTTGAACAAAGTTGCCATGCCTGCCTTCAGGAACCGCCCATGCGGCGGGATATGGGTCGCTTGGACGCGTCAGTCCAGCTTTCGCGCACAGTTGGCGACGTGTCGCGTCGTCACGCTAGCGTCTCAGGGCCGACCAGTAACTCAAAAGTAGTGTCGGTTGGATGACCTCTTCTCCCTCGATCCGAACGCGAACACCCAGTTGCAGCCCCCGCCCGCCGCGCTCGAAGGCGACCAGTGACGCCTGCGCCTTCAGCGTCTCGCCGTAGCGGAGGTCGTCATCGAGGAACACCTGCGCCAGACCGAGCAGGCGCTTGTGGGGTTTGGCGCCGAGCGTGAAGTCGTAGCGGGCGCGGACGCAGTCTTCGCCCTGGACCCTCGCCCCTGCCTCCGCGCTCACGAAGAACCGTCCGCCACGGGTCGCGGCCCCGGCAAGCAACCGGCTCTCCCCGCCCCACTCGCCGCAGTCGCCTGCGGCCCGGGAGTCCCAGACGGCGCCCGTCTGCACCGCCAGGACCGAACGGTCGCCGCTCATGACACGGTATTTGATCGAGACGACGGACTCGTTGCGTGTGTTTGTGCCTTCAAAGTCCGTCGCCGCCTGGCTCCAGTGGTTGGCGACGACGGAGATGCGCGCTGCGAGCGGCGCTTCGATGAAGAGTTCGGTCTCGACGATGGAGACTTCATCGGTCTCCGTGTAGGCGGCGCCGACGATCGTGCGATCGCCATCGGGCGCGACCCACGGCCCCGCTTCAGCGACCGCAGGCGCGCCGAGAGCGGCGAGAAAGCCTAGGCGTCGTAGCCAGGCAGCGTGCGATCGAGTTTGCGGCGCAGGCCCGGCCACGCCAGCACGTTGCCGAGCGTCGCATTGCCCAGTTGTCCCTGTCCCGCGACCTTGTCGCGCAAATCCTGATCGCATTCGAGCAGGTCCCCACCCGCTTGTGCCAAGACCTGCATCTTGCACGCCCGTTCGAGGAAGAAAATACGAAGAAACGCGGCAGCGGGCGTTTCCCCGACCGCTAGCGTCCCGTGATTGCGAAGCATCAGGAGGTTCTTCGTGCCGATATCACGGACCAGGCGCTCGCGTTCGTCGAGATCGAGGGCGACGCCTTCGTAGTCGTGATAGGCCATGTCGCCGAGCACGATCATCGCCGTCTGCGAGATGGGCAGGAGGCCCTTCTTCTGCGCCGAAACCGCCACGCCCTGATCGGTGTGGACGTGGATCACCACATGCGCGTCCTCGCGCGCTGCGTGGATCGCGGAGTGGATGGTGAAACCCGCCGGATTGATGAAGTGCGGCGTGGGATCGACGATATTGCCCTCGAGATCGACCTTCACGAGGCTCGACGCGGTGATCTCGTCGAAGAAGAAGCCGTAGGGGTTGATGAGAAAGTGGTGTTCCGGCCCGGGCAGGCGCATGGAAATGTGGGTGAAGATCATGTCGTCCCACCCATAGAGGGCAACCAGACGATAAAGCGCCGCACAGTCGACGCGGGCGTTCCACTCCTCGGCGCTCACCTTGCCGCGCAGCGTCGGAACCGCCGAACCATCCATGCCAGACATCGCTCTTCCTCCTCCGGACCTTCGCCCCGTTTACCCTGAAGCGTGACGAACGCCCTATACTAAGTCAAACGGGAGACAGATGCGCATCCATTTCACCGCCAGCCCGCGCCCCGAAGCCCAGGAGGCGCTCCGCCGCCTGCGCCATACCTATGGCGAAGCGGGCGAAGCCAACGCCGAGGTCGTGGTGGCGCTGGGCGGCGACGGACACATGCTGGAGGCTCTCAAGGGCCGGATGGGCGACCCCAAGCCGGTCTACGGCATGCATCGCGGCACGGTCGGATTTCTCCTGAACGAGTTCAAGGAAGACGGTCTCGTCGAAAGGTTGGCGCGGGCCGAGCCGATCCGCATCCGGCCGCTCGTGATGAGGGCGCGCACGGTCGGCGGCGAAACCCACGAGCGACGGGCGATCAACGAGGTTTCCCTCCTGCGCCAGACCGCGCAGACCGCGCGCCTGCGCATCGTCATCGACGGCGCCGAACGCATGCCGGAACTCTCGTGCGACGGCGCGCTGGTGGCCACGCCGGCGGGCTCCACCGCCTACAACCTGTCGGCTCACGGCCCGATCCTGCCGATCGGCGCCCGCCTGCTGGCGTTGACGCCGATCAGCGCCTTCCGTCCCCGACGCTGGCGGGGCGCGTTGCTTCCGCAGACGGCCAAGGTGCGCTTCGAGGTCCTTGAACCCACCCGCCGCCCCGTGAGCGCGTCCGCCGACAGCGCCGAGGTCCGAGACGTGGAGAGCGTGGAGGTACGGGAGGATTCCGACGTCTCTCTGACGATGCTCTTCGATCCGGGCCATGCGCTGGACGAGCGGGTGCTGCGAGAGCAATTCTCAGTCTGAGGCGCTGGAAACGTTTTCTTATTCCCGATCGCCTACCTCCCGGAGACACTCGGGGATCCGGCGCGATGGCCATTTCGAACAAGGCGGGCAAGACCGCACTCTCCTTCGACGCCGATGCGCTGGCGCGGGCAGAGGCGGCGCTTAAGTCCCTGTCCTCGGAATTCGAGAAATGGATGGGCGACGAAGTCGTCCGCATGACCGCCGCACGCCTGGCCGCGCGGCAAACGCAGTTCGCCGAGCCTGCCTTGCTCGCGCTCTATTCAAGCGCGCACGACATCAAGGGACTGGGCTCCACCTACGACTACCCGCTGGCGACGTTGATCGCGGCATCGCTGTGCAAGCTAATCGAAACACCCGCCGGGCGGGAACGCGCGCGCACGAAGCCTGCAGTGGTCGAGGCGCATGTCGACGCGATCCGCGCGGCCTATCAGGCGCAGATCAAGACCAACGACCACCCTGTCGGTCGCGAGCTGCTCGCGGAACTGCACAAGCAGGTGGACCTGCTGATGGCCGACATTCCCGCCTGAAGGAGCTCAGGGCCGATTGCCCTCCAGCGGCTCACGCGTCACCGAATAGCCGGCCTCCGCCGGGATGGTGAGGATCTGCTCGCCGTTCTCGACGACGATCTTTGGTTCCACCGTGACCACGCGCCGCGCACGCGACGCTTCGATGGCGGCGTGTGCGCCTTTTGACTCGGCGAGCATTTCCACGTTGAGGCGCGTCGGGAAGATGATCGTGCGGCGCTTCTCGCGCGCCGCCGCAAGCGCATCCTCGGGACGGATCCAGCACGCATCGACCGCCTCGCGACCGTCGCACGCCGCAGCCTGCTCCGGCGGTGTTTCAGCTATATAAAACCAGGTATCGAACCGCTTCGGCATGCCAAGCGGCGTCACCCAGTGTGCGAAGGGCGTGAGCGCATCGAGCGCGAGCACGAGGCCGTGCGCGGTGATGGCGTCGAGGAACGGGTGCTCACCCTTGTCGATGGCGGCGCGGAGCTTGCCGATTTCCTCCGTCTGCGCGGCCGCGATAAACGGCGCGCCCACGCCGCGCGCGCCGGCGGGACGCGCGAGCAGCACGCCCGACTCCTCGAACGCCTCGCGCACGGCGCAGATCTTCAAGGCGCACTGCACTGGATCGGGATCGTGGCCGTCGCAGTGGTCGATCCAGCGCGGATCGCTGTCGCCCTTGCTCGCCTTGCCGCCGGGAAAGACGAGCGCACCCGAGGCGAAGTCGATCTGGTGATGGCGTTCCACCATCAGGACCTCCAGTTCAGGCGCATCGCGCACGAGCAGGATGGTGGCCGCAGCCACCATGGACGGTGCGCTCATGTCTTCTCTCCCCGCTTTCCGCCGGCCGACTTCTTGCCGGGTTCTTTACCGTGTTCCTTCCCCCGTTTCTTAAGCCCGCCGTGGTCAAATGCGAACTCCATTGAACAGGCCGGAAAGCCTTCGCATGACTGTCGTCCCCTTTGTCCGCCCACAGCCGCGCGCCGCCGATGGCGTCACGATCATGCCCCGTCGCGACCTGCGCACTGGTGTTGTCGCGGCGGGCGTGGTGCGCGCGTGGGCACTGGAGGGTGACCTCGTGGACGCGCTCGTCGCCGGGCGCCGGGCATGGCGCGCAGCCGGCCACACCTCGCCGCTCGCGATCGTCCCCGCCTTCGAGCGCCTTGCCGACGCTGCGTCAGCTGGCGATCTCGCAGCGGAAATCCAGCTTAACGACATCTCCCCCCGGGCGGTGGACATCGAGGTGAGCGAACGCGATCTCGCAGGCCGCTCCATGGCGGGTATCGAGCGCCTGCGGGCGCGCGGTTTCGGCGTGGCGCTCGTGGTCGATCCCGATTGTCCGTTGCCACTTGGCGCGCGGGCCCGGTCGCTGTTCACGGAACTGCTGTTTCCGGCCCCCTCGCGCCTTGACCCATTCCTCGGCTGCGACGCGCTGGACCAGAGCCCGGTGGCGCGCCGCCTCTTCGCCGCGCGCGAGTGCGGACTGGTGGTCACGGCTGTCGGCGTAGGTGATCACACCTGGGCGCGCGCCCTGCTCTCGGCCGGTTTCGACCGCGGCGAAGGCCCCTTCGCGCCGAACTACTGAGATCTAGCTCGCGACGCGATCCGGCCGGGCGCCGACGGCGTCGAGCTTCTCCAGCAGATAGTCGAGATCGTCCTTCGGCACGCTCTGGAAGAGCGTGAGCACGCGTTCGATCATGATCGAACGGAACCGGTCGCGATCATCCGCGCCATACGCGCTGCGATCGATCTGGTGGTAGACGTCCACAGCGGCGCGGAACGGCGGAAACAGTCGGCTCGGCAGCCCCGCCCGCTCGAAGATCGCCTTCAGGCCGAGCGGCCCGCCGTCATGGATCATCAGCCACGCGCGTCCGTGCGGCAGGCCGGACAGCTCCGACAGCGCGTGCTCGACGAACTCGATGTGCCCCAGACACATTGCACGCATGATCAGGGACGGCGTGAGCCGCCCGTGCAGGTTCAGTTGCCCGATGAAGCGCGGCAGGTCGGCCTGGTGCATGGCCTGTTCGATCAGATCGACCGTGACGCGTTCGCGAGCGCTCGATGCAAGATCGATCGCCATCTGCGGCGGCAGCGCGTGGTGGTTCACTAGGTGATCGAACATCTCGCCCGTGACCATCGAGACGAGCTTCTCGGTGATGGCGATGGGCAGCGTCTTGCGGTGGATCATCGTTTCCACGATCGCCGGGCGATCGGCGAAGCGGTTGATGGCCGTCTCCAGTCCCTTCTGGTCGAAACTGGCGTTGTCGTTGGCGAGCGCACGCTCGACGGCGGCGGGCACGCCATAGTCGGCGATGGCGCCGGTGACGATGGTCGAGATCTTCTCGCGCGATGCGATGGCCACCTGCCGCGCCGGCGGCGCAGAGCGAAGGATTTCCACGAGATCGGTATCGGTCAGCGACGGCGACCCCTGCAGGATCGGCAGCGCGATGGAGTCCACGTCCTTCGCCAGCGTCATCGCGACGTCGCGCGGCAGTTTCGGCGAGTTCTTGAGCGCCACGGCGAGCGCCCGGCGCACGAGGACGGCCGCGTCCTCCAGCATCAGACGCATGATCGCTTCTGCGTGCAGGCGTTCCTCAGGGGAAAGCTCTGACTGCTCGATGCTGCGGCAGATTTTGTGCGCCGCCTGACCGCGATCGGCCTCGGTCGGACCTTTCATCAGCGTACGGATGTCGGTGTCCGTGAGGCGCGCGCGCATGGTGACGACGGACATGAATTACCCCGGGGGTGCTGGAATCTTACGGTTGCAGCGTCGGCTGAGTTCATTAACGAAGGCTTGAAAGCCGCATTAACAAACCGTTGTTCCGAGGAAGCTTGCCCATGCTCG
This sequence comes from Hyphomonadaceae bacterium, assembly GCA_016791445.1. Taxonomy (GTDB): domain Bacteria; phylum Pseudomonadota; class Alphaproteobacteria; order Caulobacterales; family Aquidulcibacteraceae; genus VFBF01. Next base: position 60,781 of record JAEUMP010000009.1, read on the forward strand.
AAGGCATCAAGGTCGTCGAATACGCCACCTATATCGCCGCCCCCGGTTGCGGCGGCATGATGGCCGACTGGGGCGCCGACGTGATCAAGGTCGAGCCGCCCGGCGGCGACCCGATCCGCAAGTTCTTCGATTCCATCGGCACGGAGTCCGCGCAGAACCCGGTCTTCGACATGGACAATCGCGGCAAGCGCTCCATCGTCCTCGACACCGCCGACCCCAAGGGCAAGGCGGTGCTGCAGAAGCTCGCGAGCGAAGCGGATGTGTTTCTCACCAATGTCCGCCCAGCCGGTCTCGCACGCGCAGGCCTCGACTACGACAGCTTGAAAACGCAGAACCCGCGCCTCGTCTATGCGAGCGTCACCGGCTACGGCCTCGAGGGCCCGGACATCGATCGCCCCGGTTTCGACGTGTCCGCGTTCTGGGCGCGGTCCGGGATGGCCACGCTGATGGCGCCGAAGGGCGTCGATCCCTTCGTCATTCGCACTGGCATGGGAGACCACATCACCTCGATGGCGACATGCGCGGGCGTGCTCGCGGCGCTCGTGGAACGCGCACGCACCGGCAAGGGCCGCCTCGTTGAAGCCTCGCTGCTGCGCGCGGCGAACTACGCGATGGCCTCGGACATGGCGATCACGCATGCCTTCGGAAAGGTCGCCTCCACGCGCCCACGTCCGCAATCGGTGCAGCCGCTTGGCAACTTCTTCCAGTCGAGCGACGGGAAATGGTTCGTGCTGGTGCCGCGCCAGGGCGACGCCGACTGGGCGCCGATCTGCCGCGCGCTCGGCGTCGAGCATCTTATCACCGACGAGCGCTTCACGAAATCAAAGGCGCGCCGCCAGAACGGCCCCGAACTCGTGGGGCTCATCGATGAAGCGTTCGCACGCTACACCTTCGAGGAAATCGCCGCGCGTCTCGACGCCGAAAACCTTGCCTGGGCGCCCGCGCAGACAGCCGTTGAAGCCGCGCGCGATCCGCAGATGATCGCCGCGGGGGGCGTGGTGGATATTCCTCAGGCGGATGGAACGACGCGAAAGGCGCCGGGATCGCCGCTCCGGTTTCCGGGCGCCGACGATGGACCGAAGGGCCCCGCGCCCTCGCCCGGCGAACATACGCGTCGGGTGCTGGAACAGGCGGGCTACGACCGCGACGAAATCGAATCCCTGATCGCCAGCGGCGTGGCGCGCGAAGGCGTCTAGTCGCGTCGTTGCACCTTGGCGTAGGCTGCGGCGGCGCGCAGCGGGTCGTTGTCGTCGCGTCGATCAGGCGCGATCAGATCGCTGGCGACGGCCCTGAACAAGGCGTCGAAGAAGGCGGCGATCGCAGGGCCGTGCTCCGGGTCCATCACATAGCGCTGGCCGCCGGCATCTGATGGCGCGCGCGCGCCCACGCCGGCGTCTGCATCGAGATCGAGGCGCTTGAGCAATTGTGCGGCGGAACGCGGCGCGCCGTCGCTGTAGAACAGCCCCTTGTTCGCCGCCGCTTCCCGCGGGAACAGCGCCGCCGCATTCGGTGCGCCACGTTCCGCAGCTTCGATCAGGCGCGCAGCGCCGCCCGGCCCCATCACGTGCGCCGCGTAGATTTCTCCCGCTGACGGCGCGCGCCCGATCTGTGCACGCAACGACGCGGCGTTCTCGCGCGCGAGTTCACCAGCCATTCGCGCGCTGAGTTCGGGATCGTATCTCAGGTCAAGAATGGCCTTGCGCGTCTGCGCATCGCTCACCCGCGGACGTCCTCCGCTGACATCGATGCGCGCGGCGAGAGCGCCGACGCCGTGGGCGGCGCCGTGTTTGCGCACCATGTCGAGCCAGGTGGACTCGATGAACTGGAAGAGCCCTGTCGCAGACGAAGTGCCCGCCTTGGCCGTCGCGTTGTAGCTGCTCTCGCGACGCGCCGTTTCCGCCAGCAGGCCGAAATCCACGCCCGTGGAGTCTGCCGCCCGCTGGAGAGCCTCGCGCACGTTCGGCGGAATGGACACCGGATTGATGCTCATGGCCCGGCCATGCACCGAGTCGGGTCTAGGAGGCGAAACGATCCGGCCCGAACCCACGCCAGACAGGCGCCACAGCCTCTCCCCGCGCCAGCGCCGCAATCGCTGCGCCGGTCGTCGGCCCCAGAAGCCAGCCATTGCGGCCGTGGCCGGCCGCGACGATGCAGCCCTCCGGGCCGTCGAACCCGACGATCGGCGCGCCGTCGGGCGACATGGGTCGCAACCCCACTGCGTGCACGCTGGCCCCGCCTTCGAAGCGCGCACCCGGCAAGGTGCGGCGAACCTCGAGATAGAGCGCGGCGAGCATGTCCGGATCGGGATCGAGATCGCTACGTCCCAACTCGGATGTGGCCCCGAAGAGGAGGCGCTCTTCCTCGCGCCAGAAGTAGAGACGCGGCGTTCGGACCGTTTCAGCAAGATCAAAGGCGGCGGGCGGAATTGCGACGCCGATCATACCCTTTGCCGGTGCGATGCGTGCGAGCGATGGCGCCGTGCGCTGCAGCGCCTCCGATGCGAGTGCGCCGGTCGCGAGGATGACGACGTCGGCTGGCAAGTTTCCGCCGTCGTCGAAGCTCACGCCTCGCACCTTGCCGCCCGACGAAGTCACTTCGGTCACGCTGCGACCGCGCAGAATGGATGCGCCATAGGACAGCGCGATCTCGCCGAGCCGCGCAAGCGTCGGACGGGTCGCCGCGACGCCTTCATCGTGGATACGCGCGGACAGCTTCACCTTCGCGCCATAGACGCGCGCATCGAGATCGGACGGCAGGCCATCGTGCAGGTCAAAGCGCGCGCCGTTCCGCTTCGCGCGATCGGCCGCACGCTTCACGCGTGCGGCGTCGGCCTCGTCGTGCGCGAGCAGAAGCGCGCCGTCAAAGCGCACAAGTTCGGTGAGTTCGGGATCGGAGGCCGCCAGGGCGCGCCACGCCTTCAGTCCGTCGGCGCACAATTCGCTGAGGCGGCGATGGTGTCCCGGACCCTCGTGCAAGGCTTCCGAAAACGCACCGAGCATGCCGGCGGCGGCGAAGGAAGCGGCGCGCGGCGGACTGTCGAGGCTTGCAGGCGCCGCGTCTGCATCGACGACGACGACGTTGCCGCCGCGTCGGGCGATCTCGAGCGCGCAACACAACCCGACAATGCCGGCGCCGACGACGACGACGCGCGGGCCCTGAATGCGACGTGGAGACGGCAACGACATGGAATGCGCGGTTTAGGCGCGCGCGCGGCCGCGCTCAAGCGAGGCGCATGGTTTCAGGCTGCGCGCCCGAACGGAACGCCGCCGCGAGGTTCCGGTGGAAGCCGGCCCGCCAGCCGCCCTTGCGCGGCGCGCGCTGCGGCAGAATCAGGCGCGGTGGACGGCGCGCCTCTACCGGTATCCACAGCACGGGCCGGCCCATGCCCAGCGCGCGCGCTGCAACGTCTCCGGTGCCGCCCGCGCCCTTGGGCGGCGCGCCGTTCCAGAGCGCAATGAGGACGTCGGCGCGGTCGAGAATGATCTCGCCGGCGGCGAGATAGCTGCCGCGCCCCTCAGGCGTCACGACCCTGGAGCGCGCCAGAAGCGCGCGAAACTCTTCCTTAGAATCCGGCGTCTCGAAATCTTTCAGGAAGCGCGCGGGGCGAAACGCGAGTGCGGCGATGAGCCCCCAGTCGCGCGCCAAAGCCGCGTGGGCGGCGTAGCGGTCAGCGCCTTCGGCGAGGCCGGAGACCATGGACATGCGCACGGCCTCGCGCCGCGCGCCGACCTTTGCGACCGCTTCGAGACGATCCAGGACGCGCGCGATCGCTTTCGCCAGTCGCGGCCGATCCGCCTCCGGCAACTGGTTGAGACGATGGCCGGTGACGCCCACGGCGACGCGACGAGTCACGCAGACCAACCCGGCAGATTGAAGCGCGGATCGGGATAGGCCGCGTCCACATACTGCTTGCCGGCGGCCAGGCCGATGTCGAGCAAGAGGCTCATGTTCGCGGGTTTTCCGTTCGCCAGTTCATCGAGGCCCAGCATCTCCTTCGCCGTCAGATCCCTGTCGAGCAGCGCTTCGAGCGCCGTGCGCGCTGGTTTCTGTACGCGATGTTTTGCGGGCTTCTTGTCCAGCATGACATCGATGCGTTGATAATCCAGCAACGGCCCCTGTCCGAGCACGATGTTCTGCATGTCGCCCACTTCAGAGTTAATGCGCCATGCACGTTTCGGCGTGCTGAGCGCCTGCATGAGCATCACGCCCTGAATCTGCGTGTCGTAGATCATCGAGCGCAGCGCCTGGATGCCGCGGAATCCGGGCATCATGTTGCGGAACTTCTTGCCGTCGATCTCCGGGCGACGTTGCCCCGTTCCGACGGACGTCATCATCAGGTTTTCCGCGCCGCTCGACCACTGGAAGCCGTAGCCCGGCACGAGCGCGAGCATGAGCATCTGCAGGCTCGGATTGTTGTTGGCGCCCACCGCGCCGTCGACGAAACAGCCCTTCTGGATCACGCGGTTCTTTTCGTCGTGCGCGATGTCGATGACGACTTCATCGAAGAATGTCGGCGCCGCCGCGCTCGCCATGACGAGATCGACGAGGCGGTAGAAGCGGTTGGGCAGCGTGCCCTTTTCGGAATCCTCGCGGGCGAAATAGGGATTGTTCGGATTGTTCGTCAGCACCCACGCGGAGCCCGTGTCGATGCGCTTCATGTGGATGGCGAGGCCGGTCTTCAGGTCGGAGGAGCCGAGCGTGCGTTCGCCGAGCGTGGGTTCGAGCGCGACCTGCAGGTCTTTCGGATCGTACTTCGCGCGGAAGAGATTGCCGTCGCCGACGCGTCGCCCGAACACCTTCGGCCCGAGACCCATGTAAAGGTCGATCATCGCATCGACGGTGAGCCCGAGCGCGAGACCGGTGGCGACGATGGCGCCCGTGGAGGTGCCGCCGATGAGGTCGTAATAGTCGGCGAGGACGAGTTTCGGATCGCCGGAGCGGCGACGGAGTTCAGTCTCCAGCGCCTTGGCCATGCCGAGCGAGAGGACGCCCTTCACGCCGCCGCCGTCGAGGGCGAGCATGCGCTTGGGACCGGCGGCCGGATCGAGGTGTTCGGAAAGCTGTCGCGCCATCATGTCCTCCGCTGGTCGAAAACCCTAGCGGAGCATGGGTTTCGCGGCCAGCCGGCATGGTGCGGGAGTGGAAATGGTACAGCCTGCTGGGCTTGAACCAGCGACCCTCGGCTCCACAAACCGATGCTCTACCAACTGAGCTAAGGCTGCCCTTTTCGGAGGCGCGGAACCTAGTGCGGCTCCCCCGCCGACGCAAGCTGCGGCTTCGGCTGCATTGGACGGACGGGGCCGGCGACGGGCCTGACGGGAACCCGCCCGGCCTTGCCGGCATGTGCATATTTTTCAGCGCTGCGCCGACCTGCGCCAGACTGCGCCAGACCCTGCCGGAACCTGACGCTTTCCGCGTCGCAGCGCGTCACATCAGAACGGAATTTCGTCATCCAGATCGGCGCTGAAGCTCTCGCGCGGACCGTCGGATACGCGCTTCTTGCCGCCGCCGGAGCCGGCGAAACTGGGCGCGTCGTCATAGCCGCCGAAGTCCCCGCCGCCGCGGCTTGCGCCTTCATTGCGGCCATCGAGCATCTGCAGTTCGCCGCGGTACTTCTGCAGCACGACTTCCGTCGAATATTTCTCCACGCCCGCCTGGTCCGTCCATTTGCGCGTCTGGAGCTGGCCCTCGACGTACACCTTCATGCCCTTCTTCAGGTACTGCTCGGCGACCTTGGCGATCTGGTCGTTGAAGATCACGACGCGGTGCCACTCGGTCTTTTCCTTGCGCTCACCGGACTGCTTGTCGCGCCAGGTTTCGGAGGTCGCGACGCTCAGGTTCACGACAGGATCGCCCGATCCCATGCGGCGGATCTCCGGATCCTTTCCGAGATTGCCGATCAGGATCACCTTGTTGAGACTGCCCGCCATGCCGTTCGCTCCTTGAACCTGGCCCCGACCCCAGCCTTTGCCGTGGCGCGGAACCCCTTCCGAAAGATCCTTTCTGCCGCCGTTTGACGGCAGAACTATGTTCCACTTATGTTCTCACGCGTGGAATCAGTCAAGAACGTTAACGCGCTCTCCCGGCGGGAGAAGCAGGATCGGCGCTTCTGCTGTGGACAACCTTGCCCGGCAGGCGGGCGCCGTCCGCAGGCTGTCAGCAGCACGGGACCGCCCTCTTCCTGAACCCCCGCCGGAACACTAGTTAACGAGGTCGACCCCGACCCTCATCGCCAGCCCTACAACCACAGGCGTTTCATGTCCGACGGCCTCACCCATATCCGCGTGCGCGGCGCCCGCGAGCACAACCTCAAGGGGGTCAATATTGACATCCCGCGCGGCGAGCTCGTGGTCATCACGGGGCTCTCCGGCTCGGGCAAGTCGTCACTGGCGTTCGACACGATCTACGCCGAGGGCCAGCGCCGCTACGTCGAGAGCCTCTCGGCCTATGCGCGCCAGTTCCTCGAACTGATGCAGAAGCCGGACGTGGACTCCATCGAGGGTCTCTCGCCGGCGATCTCGATCGAGCAGAAAACCACCTCGCGCAATCCGCGCTCGACCGTCGGCACGGTCACGGAAATCTACGACTATATGCGCCTCCTGTGGGCGCGCGTCGGCGTGCCCTATTCGCCGGCGACGGGCCTGCCCATCGAGGCGATGCAACCGGCGCAGATGGTCGATCAGATCATGGCGCTGCCGGAAGGCACGCGGCTTTTCCTGCTCGCGCCGATCGTGCGCGACCGCAAGGGCGAATACAAAAAGGAGCTGGCGGACCTTCTGAAGAAAGGCTTCCAGCGCGCCAAGATCGACGGCGAATATTACACGCTCGAAGACGCGCCGACTCTCGACAAAAAGCTGAAGCACGACATCGACGTCGTCGTGGATCGCATCGCGGTGAAGGCCGGCATGGAGACGCGTCTCGCGGATTCCATCGAACAAGCCTTGCGTCTCGCCGACGGCATCGCGGTGGCGGAATATGCGGACAAGAAGGATGCGAAGGGCGAGGCCGAGCGCATCATCTTCTCTTCCAAGTTCGCCTGCCCGGTTTCCGGCTTCACGATCCCCGAAATCGAACCGCGCCTCTTCTCGTTCAACAATCCGGCAGGCGCCTGCCCGACCTGCGACGGTCTCGGCGAAAAGCTCGAATTCGATCCGGACATGGTCGTCCCCGACAAGGACAAGACGCTGCAGGACGGCGCGATCGCGCCGTGGTCACGTGGGCAGTCCCCGCTCTACACGCAGACGCTCATGGCGCTCGCCAAGCACTTCAAGGCGCCGATGCAGAAGCCGTGGCACACGCTGTCGCCGGAAGCGCAGAAGGCCATCCTCTACGGCACGAAGGACATCATCAACTTCGTTTATGACGACGGCCTGCGCCGCTACGAGACGAAGAAACCCTTCGAAGGCGTGATCCCGAACTTGCAGCGCCGTTGGAAGGAAACCGACAGCGCCTGGGTGCGCGAGGAGCTCGGCCGCTATCAGTCCGCCGCACCGTGCCCGGTGTGCGAAGGCAAACGCCTGCGGCCGGAAGCGCTTTCGGTGAAAGTCGGCGGCTTCGACATCTCGCAAGGCTCGCAGATGTCGATCCGCGAGGCGCGCGACTGGTTCGCCGCCCTCGACGGCAAGCTGAAGAAAAAGGACAAGGAAATCGCGGCGCGGATCCTGAAGGAGATCAACGATCGCCTGCGCTTCCTCGTCGATGTCGGTCTTGAATATCTCTCGCTCGGCCGTGCGTCGGGCACCCTCTCGGGAGGGGAGAGCCAGCGTATCCGTCTCGCCTCGCAGATCGGCTCGGGCCTCACGGGCGTGCTCTATGTGCTCGATGAACCGTCCATCGGCCTCCACCAGCGCGACAACACCCGTCTTCTGGAAACGCTGAAGCGGCTGCGCGATCTTGGAAATTCCGTGCTTGTCGTGGAGCACGACGAGGAAGCGATCCTCACCGCCGATCACGTCATCGATATGGGTCCGGCTGCGGGCATCCACGGCGGCACGGTGATCGCGCAGGGCCTGCCGCAGGAAGTCATCGACAGCGAAGAGAGCATCACCGGAGCCTATCTGCGCGGCTCCCGCGAGATTCGCATTCCGGAAAAGCGCCGCAGCGCCAAGCAGAAAAAGTTTCTCAAGGTCATCGGCGCGACCGGCAACAACCTGAAAAACGTGTCGGCGGAAATTCCGGTGGGCACGTTCACCTGCGTCACCGGGGTGTCCGGCGGCGGCAAGTCCACGCTGACCATCGAGACGCTCTACAAGGCCGCCGCGCGCCGCCTCAACGGCGCATCGGACGTGCCCGCGCCGCACAAATCCCTCGAGGGCCTGGAGAATTTCGACAAGGTCATCGACATCGACCAGTCGCCCATCGGCCGCACGCCGCGCTCGAACCCCGCAACTTACACAGGCGCCTTCACTCCGATCCGCGACTGGTATGCCGGCCTCCCCGAGTCGAAGGCGCGCGGCTACGGGCCGGGCCGCTTCTCGTTCAACGTCAAAGGCGGCCGCTGCGAAGCCTGCCAGGGCGATGGCGTCATCAAGATCGAGATGCACTTCCTGCCGGACGTGTACGTCACCTGCGACACCTGCAAGGGCAAGCGCTACAACCGCGAAACGCTGGAAGTGCTGTTCAAGGGCAAGTCCATCGCCGACGTACTCGACATGACGGTGGAAGAAGCGGGCCGCCTGTTCAACGCCGTGCCCGGCATTCGCGACAAGATGGAAACGCTCTCCCGCGTGGGGCTCGACTATGTGAAAGTCGGCCAGCAGGCGACGACCCTCTCCGGCGGCGAAGCGCAGCGCGTGAAGCTGTCGAAGGAATTGTCGAAGCGCGCGACAGGCCGGACGCTCTACATTCTCGATGAACCGACAACCGGCCTCCACTTCGAAGACACGCGCCGGCTTCTCGACGTGCTCCATGAACTCGTGGACCACGGCAACACCGTCGTCGTGATCGAACACAATCTCGATGTGGTGAAGACCGCCGACTGGATCCTCGATCTCGGTCCCGAAGGCGGCGACGGCGGCGGCCAGCTCATCGCAAGCGGCACGCCGGAAGAGGTCGCGAAGGTCAAGGCGAGCTGGACCGGCCGCTATCTCGCCGAGACGATGGAACGCCAGGTGAAGCGCAAGGCCGCGCTGCGCGCGCCGAAACCGGCAGCCAAAGCGGCGGTCAAGACAGCGAAAAAGGCGGCGCCCGAAAGCGATGCGAAGCCTAAGCGCAAACGCGCCGCAGGCTGATCACGCGACGGGCGTCTCCGCGCGCATGCCTCGGTAGAGATACGCCGTCAGCCCCGCATACGGCCCGATCGAAAAGAACACGCTGACGAAGGCCGCAAGTACGGAGAGCACGATGTGCGCCGGCGCGCCCACACTCTTCGTCGCGCCCGCGCCGAACATCATGTCGAGCAGCACGCCGAACGGCGCGAGCGCCACGATCGACAGAAAGATGCCGCCGAGCATCACCAGCAGCAGGCACGCCGCAAGGCGTAGCGCCGCCCCCTTCGTCCAGCTCCAGGTGGAGAACGCATACATGCGCCCCTCGGCGATTGTGGCGGGGAAGGACAGGAGCAGGCGCGACGCGATGAAAAGGATCAGCGCCGCGAAAGCCAGCACCACCACGAGAAGCACAAGCGTTCCATCGCTGCCCAGTGCGTTCAGGACCTGCCGCGCGGCCTCCTCCTGCGACAGCGACTGGATCGCCTCACCCGTCAGCCCGGCGCCGGCGAGCAGGCCCGCAACGCTCATCAGCGCGATGAACAGGCCGACGAACGCGATGATCATGTAGAGAAAGCCGAACGAGAGCGTGACGCCCATCAGATTGAATTCGTCGCGACCGATGCTGATCGACGCCGGGGCCTGCCCTTGTGACAACGCACGCCGCAGAAGCGCCGCCAGCAGCACGGCCTGCACGAGCGCCGCGACGATCGTGAGCAGCAATGTCGCGCCCAGGTCCTGGCGCGCGCGCGCGAGGTCAAGGAACACCTGCAGCCCGCCGAGGGCGAGCGCCCCGAACAACGCTGCCGGCAGGATCGCACGCCAGTCGCGCGCCACGAAGGCGAAGCCCTCGCGCACGGATTCAAGAACGGGCACGGCGTCGGGCGGTGAGTCAGCTGTCATGTGGTCGTCTTAGTGGCTCTCCGACGGGGCCGCTACCGGCGCACGGTTGCGCGGCGGAAGCTACCCGGCCAAGAAGAGGCATGACTTCCATGGTGAAACCCGTCCACGTCATCGGCGGCGGCCTTGCGGGCTCCGAGGCGGCGTGGGCCGTCGCGAATGCGGGCGTGCCGGTGGTGCTGCACGAGATGCGGCCTGTGCGGATGACGCCGGCGCACAAGACGCAAGGCTTTGCGGAACTGGTCTGTTCGAACTCCTTCCGCTCCGATGACTGGCAGAACAACGCCGTCGGGCTGCTGCATGCGGAAATGCGGCGCGCCAATTCGCTCGTCATGCGGTGCGGCGACGCGCACCAGGTGCCGGCAGGTTCGGCGCTCGCGGTGGACCGCGACGGATTTTCGGCGGCGGTGACGCAGGCGCTCGAAGCGCATCCGCTGATCACCATCGTGCGCGAGGAAGTCGAAGGATTGCCCCCCGAGGATTGGGACAGCGTCATCGTCGCGACGGGCCCCCTCACATCGCCCGCGCTCGCCGAGGCGGTGAAGTCCTTGACGGGGGAGGAGGAGCTTTCCTTCTTCGACGCGCTCGCGCCGATCGTTCACGCGGATTCGATCGACTTCTCGATCGCGTGGAAGCAGTCGCGCTACGACAAGGCCGGCCCCGCCGGCGATACGGCCGCCTATGTGAACTGCCCGCTCAACAAGGACGAATACTACGCGTTCATCGATGCGCTGCTCGCGGGCGAAAAGACCGAGTTTCGCGACTGGGAGAAGGACACCCCCTATTTCGAAGGCTGCCTGCCGATCGAAGTGATGGCCGAGCGGGGACGCGACACGCTGCGCTTCGGGCCCATGAAGCCTGTCGGTCTCGACGATCCGCGCACCGGTCGTTGGCCCTATGCCGTCGTGCAGCTGCGGCAGGACAATGCGCTGGGCACCCTTTTCAACATCGTCGGCTTTCAGACGAAGCTGAAGCACGGCGCGCAGACGGAAATCTTCCGCATGATCCCCGGTCTGCAGCAGGCGGTGTTCGCGCGCCTTGGCGGAATCCACCGCAACACTTTCCTCAATTCCCCGAAACTGCTCGACGGCGCGTTGCGTCTGAAAGCGGCTCCCCGCCTGCGCTTTGCGGGTCAGGTGACCGGCGTTGAAGGTTATGTGGAGAGCGCGGCCATCGGACTGCTCGCGGGACGGTTCGCGGCGGCCGAACGGCAGGGAGCCCCCCTGCCGGCGCCCCCTGCCACGACCGCGTTCGGCGCGCTGCTCACGCACGTCACGGCGGGCCACCTCCCCGGCGAGAAGGGGAGTTTTCAGCCGATGAACGTGAATTTCGGCCTCTTCCCCCCGCTGGAAGCGGACCCTGTCGTCGACGAACACGGCAAGCGCCTCAAGGGCGCCGACAAGGGCCGCGCGCGCAAACAGGTCATGGCGCGACGCGCGATCGCCGATTTCGAAGCATGGCTCGGAGACGCCGCACGCGTGGCGGCGGAATAGCGCGCCTCAGACCTGGCCGGTCGCCGAAGCGATCAACAGCCGCACCTGTCGGCGCAGGAGCGGCAGCTTAGCCACCCCGTCATAGGGCCGGTCGAGCGCGCGCATGTAGTCCGGCACGAGCGCCACATAACCAAATGCAGGAAAAAATTCCTTTGGCGCGACAAAGGCAAGTCGCCGGACCTCTCGGTGCGCCGACACGGCGCGTTCAAGCACCGCCCGGCAGGCCGCGCTCGTCTCGTGCAGCGTCATGCCGGAGTATAGCGTCTCCTGGCTCAGGTGGACGTGGTCCAGCAGCCTTTGCGGGAAGAAAGTGCGGCGGCGCTCGTTCCAGACCGGCAACGCGCGGACGAGCCCGGTATAGCCCCAGATGCGGCCAGCATTCTGGAAGAGCGCACGGTGCTGACCGGTCTGCACCAGATCCGGCGCGCAGATCTTGGCGGCCAGCTTGATGACTGCGCCGGCGGTGTCGTCCACATAGGCCTCGAATTCGGGCCAGTGTTCGAACGGACGATCTTCGAGGTCCTTTTCGCGGGCGTCGATCAGCGCCTCGATGAGAGCGCGGTCCAGGTCCGCCCATTCCACGAGTCCGGCGAGGCCCGTGACGATCTCGTTGTCGGCGTCGATGCGGCCGGCATAGACTTTGGCGACAGCCTCCCGCCACCATTGCAGGCGAACCGCCCCGAGCGCGGGCTCGCGCACCGCTTCCGGGATGCGGGCGACCTCATAGACGAAGGCGTAGAGCGCACTCAGCCGTTCCCGGGTCGGCGCGTCGGCGAAGCGTGCGGCCAGCCAGCGATCCTCATCGACCCGACGCACGAGATCGTCTGGCGTTTCCGGGCCCTCGTCCGCGTTGCGGTTGGTTGGCGATTTCGCCTGAAAGAGGCCGCGCAGCACGAACTACGTCTCCGCCCAAGTGCTTGGGTTTGCGATCTAATTCGGCCAGCGGGCCGTGGTTGTCCACCACTAACTCTCAAACGGGAAAACGGTCGCGCCCCAAAGCGTGCGACAGGAACGCGAAACGGGCGAAACCTCCCGGCTCCGCCCGTCCCGTTTGGACCTCCGCGGGCCCGGAAACCGAGCCGTCCCGCGCGCGGCCACAAGGCCGTCAGTTCAGGGACTGCGCGCCGGTCATGGCGATAAGCATCGGCACCGAAAGGAGCGTATTGGTCCGCGAGAACAGCATGGCCGTCTTCGCGTGCCCGGCCCGCTGCTCCTTGGTCAGATCGGGGTAACGGTCGTCGATGTTCAGCGCGCGCTGCTGGTTGGGCCAGATGATCGCCCAGACGTTGATGAACATGATCGTCGCCAGCCACATGCCGACGCCGATGAAGATGTGCTTCGGCGTCGCGAAGCCCTCCGAGAGGCCGAGCGTGTAGGCTTCGATGAGATAGCCCGAGTGCCAGGCCAGAGCGACGCCGGTCGCCAGCGTCAGCGCGGCGCCGTGGCGGAACCAGTAGAGCGCGGCGGGAGCAATCACCTTGGAGATCGCGGGGCCGCGGTGTTCCTCCGGAATCTTCGGGACGTTCGGGATCTGAGTGAAGTTGAAGTAGTAGAGGTGGCCGATCCACATGATCCCGACAAGCACGTGCGACCAGCGCAGGAAGGCCTGCACGGTGCCGTAGTCGGTGAGCCCGCGGCCCTGGCCGACAACGGCGTAGGCGAGCAGGAACAGCATCGCGAGCGCGATGCCCGTCCACGCCACATAACGGATATTGCCGAGAAAAGTCGCCATCGCCCTTAGCTCCACGCCCTGAATGTCAGGCGGCCCCTATAGTCTGCTTCGCCGTCCCGGTCACGGGGCCCGGCAAAAGACGTCCGACCGGGAATGCGCCTAAGGCAGCTGCGCCGCGCGATCTCCGTCCGACCGGGGCGCGGCAGCATCGCTGCGGCCGATGCCCAGCACGAGAAGGATGGGCGCGGACACGAAGATCGACGAGAACGTTCCCACCACGATGCCGAACGCCATCGATACGGAGAACGCAAACAGCGCTTCGCCGCCGAAGAACGCCATGACGCACAGCGCCATGAGGCCGGTGACGCCCGTGATGATGGTGCGCGAGAGCGTCTCGTTGACCGACAGATCGATCAGATCGCCCATCGGCATCTTCTTGTACTTCCGCAGATTTTCGCGAATCCGGTCCAGCACGACGATCTTGTCGTTGATGGAATAGCCGATGATCGTAAGGATCGACCCGACCGCCACGAGCGTGAATTCCATCTTCGTGAAGGCGAAGAGCCCGAACGTCAGCACCACGTCATGCGCGAGTGCGATGACCGCGCCGAGGCCGAAGGTCAGCCCGAAACGGAACCAGATATAGATCAGCATCAGTCCGATGCCGAGCAGGAGCGCCATGACGCCCTTCAGCAGCAATTCGTTCGACACCTGCGGTCCGACGACTTCCGTCCGGTCGTAGGTGACGTCGCCGAGCGTGGCGGTAATGGCAGTTTTCACCCGCTCCGCGATTGCGGCGGCGTTCTCACCCTCGGGCGTTTCGAATTTCACCATCGCGGCGTCGCGGTTGCCGAACGCTTGCACCTGCACGTCGCCGACGCCCTGATCCGCGAGCACAGAACGCAGGCGACCTAGATCGACCGTTTTGCCGGGCGAAGAAAGCTCGATGAGTGTGCCGCCCTGGAAGTCGACGCCGCAGTTGAGGCCGGCGCACGGCGCCTTGAACGGCACGAGCGTCAGGTAGAGCGAGGCGATACACGCGAGAACGGCGAGCCCGCCGAGGAATGGCGCCAGCGCGACGTATTTGAAGTTGGTCTTCTCGGGCAGGAACTTGATCAGCGGCCACATGGCGCGACACCTCTAATGGATCGGGAGCTTCTTGGGCCGGGTGTAGCGGAACCACCAGGCGACAAGAATCTGCGTGACGAGCACGGCGGTGAACACCGAGGTGAACACCCCGATCGTGAGTGTCCAGGCGAAGCCTTTGACAGGCCCGGGCGGCGCGAGCGCCATCATGATGAGCGCGGCGCCGAGGTTCGTGATGTTGGCGTCGAGGATCGTCACCATGGCGCGACCGAAACCGGCATCTATCGCCAGAGCCGGCGCGCGTCCTGCCTTCAATTCGTCGCGCATCCGTTCATAGATCAGCACGTTCGCGTCGAGCGCGACTGCCAGCGTCAGGATGAGTCCTGCGACGCCCGGCAGCGTAAGCGCCGCGCCCGTCACTGACATCGCCGCCAGGATCAGCACACCGTTCACGATCAGCGCGACTACGGCGATGCCGCCGAAGAGCAGTCCGTACGCGAGCACCATGAAGATGAGCACGAGTACGCCGGCGATCATTGTCGAGGTCTGGCCCGCGTCGATGGCGTCCTGACCGAGTCCGGGGCCGACGCTGCGCTGTTCTTCGATGGTCAGCGGGGCTGGCAACGCGCCGGCGTTGAGAAGGTCGGACAGTTCCTTCGCGCTCTGCGGTGTGAAATTGCCCGAGATCTGGCCAGAACCGCCAAGGATCGGTTCGATGATGTTGGGCGCGGTGATGACGCGCCCGTCGAGCACGACCGCAAACCGCTTCTGCACATTCTGCTGGGTGACCTGGCCGAAGATGCGCGCGCCGCGGCTGTCGAAGCGGAACGACACCACCGGCGCGCCGGTCTGCTGGTCAAACGAGGGGTTGGAGGAATTGAGGTCGTCGCCCGACAGGATGGCGCGTTCCTTCACCGCCACGACCGGCTCGCGCGGATCGTCCTGCGGAAGAAGCACCGTTCCCGGCGGCACGCGGCCGGCGAGCGCATCCTCGGGCTGCACGTTATGGTCGACGAGGTGGAAAGTGAGGCGCGCAGTCTGGCCGATCCGGCGCTTCAGCGTTTCCGGGTCCTGTTCGCCCGGCGCCTGCACGACGATGCGGTCGACGCCCTGCCGCTGCACGGATGTTTCACTCACGCCGCCCGGATCGATCCGGCGCATGATGACTTCGCGCGACTGGTCCACCGCGCGCCGGGTCGATTGCTCTAGAAAGGCTTGCGAGAACCGGCCTTCGATGAGGCCGTCCGGCGACTGCGTGAACGTGATGCTTTTTTCCGTGCGGCCGAAGCCGCCGGCCTGCACGTCCTGCGCGACCTGCTCGCTGAGCAGCTTCATGGCGCGCGCGGAATCCTCGGTGTTCACCAGCCTGAGGCGGGCTGCGCCGTCGGCGACGCCGCGCCCGGTGTAGGAAATGCGCGGCCGCGCCTCGCGCAGAACCCGCGCCATGTCATCGACGGCGGATTCCAGCTGCTGCTTTTCCAGCGCCTTCACGTCCACCTGATACATCAGGTACGCGCCGCCCTGCAGGTCGAGGCCGAGATTGATCGGCCGCAGGTCCTTCAGGAACGGAATGCCCGCGACATAGCTGCGCGGCACGAAGTTCGGGGACGCGAAAATGACCCCCGCAATCGTCACGATGATGACGAGCCAGATGCGCCACGGCGCGACGTTGAGCATCGGACTAGTCCGCCTTGGCGGGCTTGGAGTCGTTTGCCGGGGCGGGTTCGCCCTTGGTGCGGACTTCGGTGATGGTGCCGCGGATCACCCGGACTTCCACGTTTGTCGCCAGTTCCACGCGCACCTCGTCTTCCGCCACGGACTTGATCTTGCCGATCAGTCCGCCGGAAGTGACCACGACGTCGCCGCGTTTCAAGTTGGAGATCATCGTGCGGTGCGCCTGAAGGCGCTTTTGCTGCGGTCGGATCATCAGGAAGTAGAAAACCACGAAGATGATCAGGAACGGGAAGAGCTGCACCAGCAGCGCGGTCGTGGGGTCGGGAGCGCCGGCGGGCGCGCCGGTTTGCGCGAAGGCGTCGGAAATGAGCATTGAGAACCTTTGGGGAAAACCCTTGGGCGCGGACGCTGGTCCGGCGCGGCGGCGCGGACTATACGGCCCTTCCTCGCCATTGCAATTGCGTCAAGATTTCGCCCCATGCGTGAATCCCCCGACCTGAGTTCCGGGCCCCTTTCACGCATCGCCGATGCGCTGGAACGCTTGTCTCCGCCGCCGCCCGACCTCGCCGCCCTTGAAACCGCGTCGAGTTTCGTCTGGCGGCCGGGGGCAGGGGGGCTTGTTCCGGCCCCGGTGCAAAGCCCCCCTCTTCGCCTGCTGCTCGAGGTCGAGCGCCAGAAGGGGGCCCTTCTCGCCAACACCCGCCGCTTCGCCCAGGGCCTGCCCGCCAACAACGCCCTGCTCTGGGGCGTTCGCGGCGCGGGCAAGAGTGCGCTGGTGAAGGCCGTCCATGCAGAAGTTTCCACTGAGGCCCCCCTGCTGAAACTCATCGAGACGCCTCGAGAGGACTTCGCCGCCATCCCCTCCCTGATCGCGAGGTTGCAGCAGGCTCCCTTCCGGTTTGTCCTCTTCGTCGACGATCTCTCCTTCGAGGGCGGCGAGACGGCGATGAAGGCGCTCAAACCCGCGCTCGACGGCGGCCTCGCCGCGCAGAGCGGCAACCTCATCGTCTACGCCACCTCCAACCGCCGCCATCTCGTCAGCCGCGACGCGCGCGAGAACGACCGCACCGATCTGCACTGGTCAGACACGGCCGAGGAGCGCCTCGCGCTCGCCGATCGCTTCGGGCTGTGGCTCGGCTTTCACGCGCTGGATCAGGACGGCTATCTGCGGATCGTGACGTCCTACGCCGCAGAGATGAGACTCGACGTGCCGCCGGAAGACTTGCGCCGTCGCGCGCTGCAATGGTCCCTCGAACGCGCGGCGCGGTCGGGAAGAACGGCCTGGCAGTTCATCACCGCGCTTGCCGGAGAACTGGGCCAGCGCCCCTAGTCGCAGACGCCCGCTTCGAGCGGCGCGAGATCCGCCGGACCGAGGTCGCGGGCCGCGCCATTGCGCCACTGCGTGAGACGCCCGCCGACGGACGCTACGATCACGCCGCCCGGCGCCAGCTGCTTCAGCAGCGCCGGGGGCGGTTCCGTGACAGCCCCGTTTATGACGATGGCGTCATAGGGCGCATCCTCGGCCCAACCGTCATGGCCGTCCGCGCTGTGCAGATAGACATGCATGAGCCGCAGGAGCCCGATCTTCGAGCGCGCATCCGCCGCGATAGAACGGCGCCGTTCCAGCGACACCACCCGCCGCGCGATCGCCGCGAGCACCGCCGCTTGGTAGCCCGATCCCGAACCGACCTCGAGCACGGTCTCGCCGCCGCGCAGTTCGAGCGCCTGCAGCATGCGCGCGATCAGCGAAGGCTTCGTCATTGTGACGCCGTCGCCGAGCGGCAGCGCCCGGTCTTCCAACGCGAACGCGGTGAACTGCGGCGGCGCGAAGTGCGTGCGCGGCGCGCGCTCCATCGCCGCGAGCACGCGCGCGTCGGTGACGCCGCCCTGCCGCAATCCGAGCACGAACCGCATCAGGCCGCCGAAGTCGGGCTCGTCGCTCATGGCTTCTTCGGCGGCGCGCCGCCGAGCAGTCCCTTGAACGCGTGTCGGGTTTCGAGATGGGTGAGGTCCATGTGCAGCGGCGTCACCGAAATACGGCCTTCATAGATGGCGCGCAGGTCGGTGCCTTCCGGCGGGTCGGACAGCGTGCCCTTGAAGCCGAACCAGTAATAGGCGTTGCCGCGCAGATCGGTGCGCTTGTCGGAATAGATGATGTTGTGGTCGCGCCGGCCCTGCACGGTGACTTCCACCGCCGTCACGTCGGCGATCTCGCGGTCGGGAAAATTCACGTTCATCACCACGTCGCGGGGCCAGCCGTGCTCCATGAGTTTCGCCACGACGCCGGGGCCATAGTGCTCGGCGGTTTCCCAGGGGATCGGCGTGTCCGGCGTGCGAAAGCCGCGCGCCTGCGAGAGCGCAATGGACGGAATGCCGATCTGCACCCCCTGCATGGCGCCGGCGATGGTGCCGGACATTGTGACGTCCTCTGCGAGATTCTGCCCGCGATTGACGCCCGAAAGCACATAGTCCGGCGGACCGTCCATCAGGTCATGCACGCCGAGCAGCACGCAGTCCGTCGGCGTGCCGGTGATCGCATAACGCTTCGGGCCCGCCTCGCGCACACGGATCGGCGCCGACAACGTCAGCGCGCGCGAGGCGCCTGACTGCTCCGACTCCGGAGCCACGATCCAGACGTCATCGGTGAAGAGCCGCGCGATCTTTTCGAGCACCTCAAGTCCCGGCGCGTGGATGCCGTCATCGTTCGTACACAGGATGCGCATGGAGCCTCGGAGGTCGCGGAAATCGGGGAGCGCTTAGCACCCCCGCCACGCCCGCGCGAGGCGTGCGGGCGTCAGGCGGCCTTCTTCTCCGGCCAGGCGCCGATGATCGCACCCGCAACCAGCGCGCCAGCGAGGACGTGCAGGCTGTCCATGATCAGAAGACCCACCGGCTCCGGACCGTAGACGAAGGCGTACATCCGGCTCGCGACGAGAAAGCACACCCCGACCCACAACCCCGTGCCGAGCCCCGCCGTCAGGCTCCGTTCGCCACGCCAGCCGATGACCTTGGCCATCCCGAACGCGACGAGCAGCGGCATCACCGGCGAGAGCGCCATGCGCCATTCCTTGCCGGCGAAGATCGTGGCCATGTTGTCCTTGGTGTAGCCGTGGAAACCCTGCCACATCTCGCTGAACACCAGCCCGTAGATCAGGAAGCCGATGAAATAGATGGCGACCGCCGCCGCCAGCACCGCCCAGATGCTCTGTCCGCCGACACGCATGATGCCTCTCCCGTCCGTCCCGCGCCGCCTTGCCGACGGTCGCCTTGAGGACCGAACTAGGCGCGGCTTCGCCCGGTCTGTCCACATCGACCGCGACGCAGGCGAAATTCCACGCGACGGCGCACGCGGCGGCGTGCGACAAGCCGGCCCGTGTCCCGCGATCCGCGCGCCCCCGGCTTCATCCCCACCTTCGGCAAGGACGCCGACCCGCGCGCATTCCTCATCCATGAGGACGCGCAGATGCTGGTGTTCGACAAGCCGGCGGGACTGTCCGTGCAGGGCGGGTCGGGGATCGAAGTGTCGCTCGACGACATGCTCGCGCAGTTCAAGGACAGGAAGGGCCGCCAGCCCCGCCTCGCGCACCGGCTCGACCGCGAGACCTCCGGCGCCATCGTCGCCGGGCGTACGCCGTCGGCGATCACGGCGCTGAACACGGCCTTCGCCGAACGCACGACGGAAAAGACCTATCTCGCCATTGTCTGTGGCGGCGCCCCGGAACCTGCGGAAGGGCTGATCGACACACGGCTCGTGAAGACGAAAGTGCGCGGCGTCGATCTTGTCCGCGCGGCGCGGGAGGGTGAAACCCCCTCCTGGAACGCCGAAACCGCCTATCGCACGCTGGCCGCCACCGAGACCGCCGCGCTCGTCGAGGCGCGGCCACAGACGGGGCGCATGCACCAGATCCGCGCGCATCTCGGGCTCATGGGCCGGCCCATTGCGGGCGACGGGAAATATGGCGGGCTCTTCACGCTCGGCGGCGCGACGACGCCACACCTCCTGCTGCACGCCGCCGCCCTGACGCTGCCGCACCCGGCCGGCGGGACATTGACGATCAACGTGCGCCCGCCGGCACTCTTCCGCGAAACCGCCGAAAGGCTCGGCCTCGGAACCGCCTTGCCGTCTGGCGATACCTTCATCAAACACGACCAAGGAGGATGACCTGATGATCCGTACTTTCGCCGCGCTGCTCCTCGCGGCCGCGCTCGCCGCCTGCGCCAGCACCGCCCCTTATGGCGCCGCGACCAAACCCAACGGCCCCGGCTATTCGGAAATGCGCATCGAAAACGACCGCTACCGCGTCAGCTATCGCGGCGGCGCGAACGCCGAGGAAGCCAACAACCGGGCGCTCTACCGCGCCGCCGAACTGGCCGTGCAGCAGGGCTATGACTGGTTCATCGTCGATCAGCGCGTCGTCGAGCCCGGCCAACGCAGCGGCCCCAGCTTCTCCGTCGGCGTCGGCGGCGGCAGCTACGGGCGCAACACGTCCGTAGGCGTGGGCACCAGCGTCGGCATCCCGATCGGCGGCGGCGCCAAGGCCGACGCCTCCCTCGAAGCGCGTTTCGGCAAAGGCCCGAAGCCGGCGGACGCCAACGCCTACGATGCGCGCCAGATCATGCAGAGCCTCCGCCCGACCAGCGGTTGAGAAACGCGCGCCGTCTCCTGTTCGTGCTGGCCGTGCTCTGCACGGCTGGTTGCGGACCGCGCCCTGTTGAAGACACCACTTCCGCAAGCGCCGCGGGGTTGGTGCGCCTGCCTTGCCGCGCGGAGGTCAATCTGAAGGCCGCGCATTCGAACTACTGCACGCTGGACCGCAACTGGGTGACGCCCGATGCGCAAGCCGTCATGCGCGACGCGGCCGCCCAAGTCGCGGCTGCGCATCCCGGCGCGGTCGTGCATTACATGGAGGCGTCCTGGCCATCGGCGCAGCGTCCCATGCCGCCGCACCTCAGCCATGGCGACGGACGTCAGATCGATGTCGCTCTGTTCTACGAGACATCGAAGGCAGCGCCACTGCCCCGTCCGCCGACACCCTCCGGCTACTATGCGTTCGAGCCCATGCGTGACGGGGACTTCGATCCCTGCGTCGGCGTCAAACGTCCCGGCAACAACCGGTCACCGCCCGCGGACCGCAACTGGCGTCTCGATGAAGAACGCACCCGGACGCTCATTGCGGCCCTGCTTGCGGACAACCGCGTGCGTCGCCTCCTTCTGGAACCGCACCTCAAAGCACGGCTCGGATTCGCCAATGAGGCGCGCATTCGCTTTCCAGGCTGCAACACCCTGCGTCACGACGGGCATGTGCACGTCGACGTGCGGTGATAGCGCCCCTCGCGGTTGCGCCGAAAACGCTCTACGAAGCCGCCATGCGTGAATTTCTTCTTGTGGCGCTGGGCGGCGCGCTCGGCGCGAGCGGCCGTTTCGGGGTCAATCTTCTGGCGCCGTGGGGCGGGACCGGCGTGCCGTGGGGGACGCTGGCGATCAACGCCGTCGGCGGCCTCGCCATGGGCCTCCTCTTCCATTTCGCGGCGGACAATCGCCCGCTTCTGCTCTTCGCCGGCATCGGCGTGCTCGGCGGCTTCACCACCTTCTCGGCATTCTCCATGGAAACCGTGCGCCTGATGCAGCGCGGCGATGTGGCGACAGCCGCGATCTACGTTGTGTTGTCGGTGATCCTGAGCGTCGGCGCTGCATTCGCGGGCTTCGCGGCCGCGCGGAGTTTCGCATGAAGGCCGTCGAGACCATCGTCATCGCGGAGACGGAAGGCGAGGTGCGCCTCGACCGCTGGTTCCGACGCCGCTTTCCACATCTGACGCAAGGCCAGATCGGCAAGATGATCCGCACCGGTCAGGTGCGCGTCGACGGCGCGCGCGCGAAGGAAAATGATCGCGTGCGTCCGGGGCAGACCGTGCGCGTGCCGCCGCTGCCGGAGGAAAAGGAACACGTCGTCCGCGACACGATCACCGAGGAGGAACGCCTCTTCGTGCAGGGGCTCGTCATCTACAAGGACGACGACCTGCTTGTACTGAACAAGCCTTCCGGTCTGCCGGTGCAAGGCGGCATGAAGACGGGCCGTCATCTCGATGCGCTGATGGACGGGCTCAAATTCGACTACGACGAAAAGCCGAAGCTCGTGCATCGCCTCGACCGCGACACCTCGGGCTGTCTCGTGCTGGCGCGGACGCCGCGCGCAGCGGCGGCGCTGGCGAAATCGTTCAAGAGCCGCGAGACGACGAAGGTCTATTGGGCGGTCGTGCTTGGCTGTCCGCGCCCGGCGGAAGGCGAAATCCGCGGCTGGCTGAAGAAGGCGACCGGCCCGCTCGACGGCGATCGTGAAATGGTGCGCCAGGCCAAGCACGGCGAAAAGGACGCGCTGTTCGCGATCACCGAATATGTGGCGATCTCGGAGGCCTATCCGCGCGCGGCGTGGATGGCGCTGAAGCCCGTCACCGGCCGCACGCACCAGCTGCGCTTCCACATGGCCGGCATCGGCCACGCGATCCTCGGCGATCCGAAATACAAATGCGACCGCGAAACGCCCGGCGCGCTCAGCGAGCGCCTGCACCTGCACGCCCGCGCCATAGAGATTCCGCACCCGGTGAAGGGCGTGGTTAAGGTGGTGGCGCCCCTGCCGCCGCACATGAAGAAGACCTTCAACGCGTTCGGCTTCGAGGAGGGCGACGCGAAGGATCCCTTTAGGGCGCTGAAATAGCGACTACTCGCACGCGACGCCGTTTCGGTCGGCGTCATGGTGGCGCCAGTAGCCGGGCTGGCGCATGTGCGCCTTGTCGACGCCGAGATAGTGCGCGAAGGCGCAATGCGGGGCGGCGGCGAAATGCTTGGCGCCGAGAACGGGGTCGCTGTAGCCGAGCATGATCAGGCCGAAGCCCGTGGCCCCGCCGACCGCGCCCGCAAAGAGCGCGACGCGAAGCAACCGGCCCAGTTCGTTGAACAGGCCGCGCACCGCAGAAGCGAGCATGGCGCCGAAGGCGGCAAGCCGCCCGCCCTTCGATACCGCCTTGAAGTTGTCGTGCACCGCTGCGAGCCGGTCTTCGGTCTCGGGCGCCTTGTAGGTCGCGCCGTTGTAAGCCGCCATCGTGTTCCGTCCCTGCCGAACGCACGACCATAGCGCGACTGCTCTAATGCGGCGCTAAGGAACAGGGTGAACGCGCGGCAGCGTTAATCAACCGCCAAGGGGATCGGGGCCGTACCGGTTCTCGCCTTCTTGCCCCTGCAGAAAGAACACGATGATGAGCGCACGCAGCACCATCAGGCCCGCAAGCACGAGCGCCGCGATGGCGAGCAATTCGCCGATCTGTCCGCTGACGAAGCGATCGGCGTTGAACGCGAACCAAATGAGCCCGCCGAGCACGACCATCTTCCAGATCAGCATCAACCCGCCGAAGCCGCGGTCGTGCAGGCGCTTCAGGATCATCATGCCGGTCACCCACGGCACGAACAGCATCACCACAAGCAGGAGCGGCCCGCCGGCGATGTCGAGCGCCGGTTGCAGCGCGATCAGCTGAGGCGGCAGGACGAAAGCCTGCTTCGCCGCGAGCGCCTTGTCGCCGTACCAGGCGCCGGCGATGAGCGCGGCGAACGTCAGCAGATAGCCGAGCCAGAAGCCCCGGCGGCTCACCCGCCCGAATGGCGACAGAAGAAAACCCATCCTACCCGTGCTCCCGTCCACCGTCGGCCCGTTAACCTCCGGACCACGAAACCGACCGAATCGCCCGCTAGGCCCGCGCTGCCCCCGATGGCCCAAAGACCCGTTTCACCGGCGCCTTCAACGACCTAGCTGACAACGCCGCCCCACAACCCTACCTGAACGCTCCCTCTCCGCCATGCAACGAAACTCACCCGGATGACTGCAAAGCTCGCCGTATTCGATGTCGACGGCACCCTCGTCGACAGCCGCCGCTCCATCGCCGAGGCCATGGGGGCCGCGTTCCGCTCGTTGAACCTGCCGGCGCCGGGATACGACGAAACCCGCCGGATCGTGGGGCTTTCGCTTGAGCCGGCCATCGCGGTGCTGGCGCCGGCGCTGGAAAAGTCGCGCTATCCGGTGCTTGCGCAGGCCTACAAGGACGCTTTCATCGCCAACCGCGA
Organism: Hyphomonadaceae bacterium; assembly: GCA_016791445.1. Classification (GTDB taxonomy): domain Bacteria; phylum Pseudomonadota; class Alphaproteobacteria; order Caulobacterales; family Aquidulcibacteraceae; genus VFBF01. The sequence goes on from JAEUMP010000009.1 coordinate 84,922, forward strand.
GGCGGGCCTCATCGAGCCGCTCTACGACGGCGCGCGCGAAATCGTGATGCAGCTGCGGGCGGCCGGCTGGAAACTCGGCGTGGCCACCGGCAAGGCCCGGCGGGGCGTGGAGGTCTTCATCGAACGGCACGGGTTCGAGGGGCTCTTCGACGCCGCCTTCTGCGCCGATGACGGCCCCGGCAAGCCCGATCCGCACATGCTCAATCTGGTCATCGAGGCCGTGGGCGCGACGCCCGCCGACACCGTCATGATCGGCGACACGAGCTTCGACATGGCGATGGCGCGCGCGGCGGACTGCTATGCGCAGGGCGTGAGCTGGGGCTTCCACACGATCGAGGAGATCCAGTCGGGGGGCGCGCACCACATCGCGGATGACTTCGCGACGCTGGACGGCGAACTCGTGCGCTGGGCGCGCGCCTGACCTAGACTCTCCGTGAGTTCCCTTGCGGGAGGAGAGCATGCTGCGGTTCTTTCTGGGCGTCCTCGCGGGCGCGGTCCTCGCTTTCGGCTTCGTGCGCTTCGACCTCGCGCCGCCCGCATGGTTCGGCCTGCCCGACAGAGTGCGCGGCAATCTCGTTTCTGCGACTATCGAGGAGGACCTCTACGATCTGTCGCGCGCACCGGAAGCACGCACGCGGGCGCTGGAGGTCTATTTCGCCAATCGGGCAGGCGACGCGGCGCGCCACGATGCGCAGGCCGGATCTCCGTTCCTCGAGAGCCTCTACCGACAGCGCGCCATGCGTGAAGCGCGCGACCTCGCGGCGCAATGGGACGCATTCGATGCGGTGCTGGGCCAGCCCGCCCTGCGCGAAGCGCTGGAGCGACGGCATGGAACTAAAGATGCGGAGGCGCTGAAGCGCGCGCAGTTGTTCGCCGCGTATGAGGAGCGCGCGTTCCTGCGCCAGTGGTACGCCGCGCAGGGACGCACGATAGACCCCGCGACGCTGCGCGACATGCTCGCCGATACGGCGAAGGACGCGCCGCGCTGATGCGCGCGCTTGACGCCTGCGGGCCGGCGCGCGAGGCACGCGGCCCATGACCACTGACGATCTCCACGCCCACAAGCGCTTCTACAAGGAAGCGACCGCAGCGCCGAAGGATGGCGGCGCGACGGTGCTCATTGACGGGCGGCAACTGCGGACGCCCGGCAAGACCGCGTTTCTCGCGCCGACATTGAAGCTCGCAGAAGCATGTGCGGCGGAGTGGCAGGCGCAGGGCGATGTCGTGCGCCCCGAGAGCATGCCGGTCACGCGGCTCGTGAACGTCGCCATCGATCACACGCCGCGCACGCGCGACCGCATCGTGGAGAGCATAGCGGGCTATGCGGCCACCGATCTGGTGTGCCATCGCGCGGAGGCGCCGGAGTCCCTCGTGAAGCGTCAGGCCGACCGCTGGGATCCGCTGGTGGCGTGGGCGGCGACGACGTTGAACGCCCCGCTGACGGTCGTTTCCGGCGTGATCGCAGCGGATCAGGCGCCGGAGGCGCGGGCGGGCTTCGAAGCGGCCGCGGCCGCGCACGACAACTTCAGCCTCACGGCACTGGCGCACGCCGTCGGCATGGCGGGTTCGGGCGTGATCGGCTTCGCGCTCGCTGCGGGACGGCTCGACGCGGTGGCGGCGTTCGAGGCGGCGAGTCTCGACGATCTCTGGCAGCTGGAAACCTGGGGCGAGGATCACGTCGCGCGGCAGCGCCTCGACAATCTCGAAGCGGAGTTTCTCGCGCTCGGCCGTTACTTCACGGCGCTGCGCGGCTGAGGCGCGGTTTTCAGTAAGGACGCATAACGTCGAGCATGGTCGGCAAGACGCGCTCGCGCCGCTCCACGTGGATGAGTTTGCCGGTGATCTGCGCCGCGCCGACATAGCCGAAGCCGCCCATCTCGAAGCGGCTGTCCACGGCGTTGTCGCGATGATCGCCGAGCACGAAGACGTGGCCGGACGGCACGACATAAGCCTGCGTATTGTCGCCGGGTATCGGAAAGGCTGGCCCGTCTGACGTTTCCCAGATGCTGTCGATGACCGGATAGGACACGCCGCCCGGCAGCGTCTCCGTCCGCAGATGGCCGACCTCCCGCATCCGGTCGCGCGTCGATGACCAGGGTTTGCCCAGCGCGCCATCCACCGTGGCGCCGTTCAGGACAAGCGCGCCGTCGACGACGCGCACCGTGTCGCCGCCGATGGCGACAACGCGGCTGACGAAATCCCTGTCGGGATGATCGCCGGGTCGGAACACGATGATGTCGCCGCGCTGCGGCGTGCGCGCGCCGCGATAGGCGAACTTGTCGACGATGATGTAGTCGCCGGGCGTCAGCGCCGGCTGCATTGCGCCCGACGGCACGCGGTATGGCTTGTAGACGACGCGCGCGCCGACCACGCCGAGCACCAGAAACGCCGACAGCGCCGCCAGAACGGCGATCGGCCACGGCATGTCGAGAAACTCGATGTCCTTCGATCTGTCGCGCGTCATGCGGCTCCCCCTGCCTCAGATCACTGTCCTCACTTCGGCTACATCACTCTGCCGCGGATGATTTCGTAGCCGATAGGTCCAAACCCACCCAGCGCGCTCCTGCTGTCGAGCGCGCCGTCCCGAGTGTCGCCAAGTACGAACACCGCACCTGCCGGCACGCGCAACTCCTCCATGTCACCGTCGACCGATCCAGAGGTGAGCACGTGATATGCTGTGCCGTTCGGCGCGGTCTCGGTGAACACCATCATTTTCTCATTGCCCCACTCCGTGAACGTCACGGCAGCCCGAGCCCGAAGCAACGGCTTGTCGTTCACGATCACCACCGAGTGCGACACACGAATCCTGTCGCCCTCCAGCGCCGCCACGCGACCGAAAAAGGTGAGCCCGGGTGCAGTGGGCGGGTTGTAAGCGAGAACATCTCCGTATTTCGGTGTCCGGCGTGGGCCATAGGGACGCGTATCGACAACGACTACCTGGTTCACCTGGAGCGCCGGGTACATGATCGGGTCAACAACGAGCGCGGGCTGATAAATCTGGCTGCAAATCCAGATGACGGCCGCCAGCAGCAAAGGTGATCCCACCGCCAGAACGGCGATCGGCCACGGCATGTCGAGAACCTCGATGTCGTTCGATCTGTCGCGCGTCATGTCATCCCCCGTCGCCCCAGCGTAACCGACGCCTTTGCGCGAGGGAAACCCGTCTCAGCCGCCCCGCGCGGGGTCACTTCTTGCCTCCCGCCCCGGCCCTCGCTAGCACCGACGCAACATTCTCCCCTCACCCGAAGGCCCGCCCCATGAAGCACATCGTCGAAGCGCTCGAAGCCAAGCGTGCAGCCGCCCGCGCCGGCGGCGGCGAGAAGCGGATGGCCAACCAGCACGCCAAGGGGAAACTCACGGCCCGCGAGCGCATCGAGCTCCTGCTGGACGACGGCTCCTTCGAGGAGTTCGACATGTTCGTCGAACATCGCTGCGCCGACTTCGGCATGCAGGACCAGAAGATCCCCGGCGACGGCGTCGTCACCGGCTGGGGCACGGTCAACGGCCGCGTGGTCTATGTCTTTTCGAAGGACTTCACGGTCTTCGGCGGTTCGCTCTCGATGGCGCACGCGGAAAAGATCACCAAGGTGCAGGCCATGGCGATCCAGAACGGCGCGCCGTGCATCGGCATCTTCGACGCCGGCGGCGCGCGCATCCAGGAAGGCGTGCAGTCGCTCGCGGGCTACGCCGACATCTTCATGAACAACATTCTCGGCTCAGGCGTCATCCCGCAGATCAGCGTGATCATGGGCCCGTGCGCCGGCGGAGACGTCTACTCCCCGGCGATGACCGACTTCATCTTCATGGTCCGCGACACGAGCTACATGTACGTGACCGGCCCCGACGTCGTTAAGACGGTGACGAACGAGACGGTCACGCACGAGGAGCTGGGCGGCGCGCGCGTGCATGCGGCGAAGTCCGGCGTCGTCGACGGCGCCTACGAGAATGATTTCGAGACGCTCTCCGAAATGCGCCGTCTCATCGACTTCCTGCCGTCTTCCAATCGCGAGAAGCCGCCGGCGCGGCCAAGCTTCGACGACGCCGACCGCGAGGATCCCTCCCTCGACACGCTGATCCCCGACAATCCGAACAAGCCCTACGACATGAAGGAGCTGATCGAGAAGGTCGCCGACGAGGGTGACCTGTTCGAGATCGGCAAGGATTTCGGCAAGAACATCATCACCGCTTTCGGACGCCTCGAAGGCTCGACCGTCGGCTTCGTCGCCAACCAGCCGATGACGCTCGCCGGCGTGCTCGACATCGACGCCTCGCGGAAGGCCGCGCGGTTCGTGCGTTTCTGCGATGCGTTCAACATCCCGATCGTGACGTTCGTGGACGTGCCCGGCTTCCTGCCGGGGCTGAAGCAGGAATATGGCGGCCTCATCAAGCACGGCGCGAAGCTCCTGTTCGCCTACGGCGAGGCGACGGTGCCGAAAGTCACCGTCATCACGCGCAAGGCCTATGGCGGCGCCTATGACGTCATGAGCTCCAAGCACCTGCGGGGCGATGTGAACTATGCGTGGCCGACCGCGGAGATCGCGGTGATGGGCGCGAAAGGCGCGGTGGAGATCATCTTCCGCGGCGATATAGGCGATCCGGAGAAAATCGCCGCGCGCACGAAGGAATATCAGGACCGCTTCGCCAACCCCTTCGTCGCGGCGAGCCTCGGCTATCTCGACGACGTCATCATGCCCCGCGAAACGCGCAAGCGCCTGATCCGCTCACTGCGCGCGCTGAAGGGCAAGAAGTTGGAAAACCCTTGGAAGAAGCACGATAACATTCCGCTTTAGGCTCAAATCGCGAACACACTTGCGCTGCTGTCGTGGCGTTGGCTAAGGTCCCCGTGGTGGAGGGACTTATGCATTTCAAACTCTTTGGTACGTTCGCGCTCATCTCCGCTCTGGTGGCGTGCAGCATCAAGCAGGACGTGATCCCGGTCACGCCTGTGGCGGCGACTGATGTCAAACAGGTCTGCATCATCGAAAACCCTGCAGTGCGGGAAACGTTTCTTCCCGTCTATCAGCGCAATCTCGAGTCCAAAGGCTATACGGTGCGCATTCTCGCGCCTCGCGCCTCAACTCGCGAATGTCCGATGACAAGCACGTACACAGCAAGATGGTCGTGGGATTTCACGATCTACATGTCGATCGCGGAGATCACTGTCTATCAAGACGGCCAACGTTCGGGTTACGCGAAGTACGATTCACGCGCCGGCGGCATGCGTTTGGACAAGTGGGTGAATGCCGAACAGAAGATCAACGAACTCGTGGATCAACTCTTTCCGAATTGATGCCTGTTGGCCCTCTTCCCGCAGGGGCCACTCGCGCGTAGGGCGGATGAAGCGGAGCGCAATCCGCCGTGTCGGCTGCGGGCGCGGGGTTTGGCGGATTGCGCGCGGTGCGCTTCATCCGCCCTACGGGTGTGCTGAAGTTTTTTGAGCGACATTGGAGCGTGGGCGGCCTCGCCCACGTCTTTCTTCGACGGGAGACGCGGACGAGGCCGTCCGCGCTCCGAAGCATCGCCGGCCCTCTGCCATCGTGACGAGAGCCGCGAAGGCGTAGGCGCCTCCCGTCGCCGCCATCAAAATCCGCCCGGCGCGATGATCGCGCGGAACCAGAGCCAGATCGGCTCGATCACGTCGCGGGCGGCGGGCCAGTACTGGAAGGCGTACCAGACGCCGCCGACGGTGAAGATGAAGGCGAAGAAACTGAACGCCGCCTCCGAACCTGCCGCGTCATAGCCGAGCGCGCCAAACGCCGCGCGCCGCGCCGCGCGCAGCGGCCATGTGACGAACGCCGAAGCAACGACGACGCCGATGATCACGCCCCACAGCGGCCAGGCGTCGGGCGCTTCCACGCCCAGCACCGCGCCCGTGGTGAAGAGAGACCACACCACGAAGATCACGCCGAGGCCGATCACAGCTTCCGCAAGCGCGCACACGGAGGCGACGACGCCCGCGAACATCCGCGCGCCATAGCCAGCCGCCGGCTTCTGCACGGGCGACACGAACGCATTCACCTTCGGCTCGCGTGGCGGCTTCTGCGCGCTCTTCCACATGCGGTTCTGGTTCTCGGCGACCTCGCCGAAACGCTTCTTCGCCGTGTCGATGATTTCCTGCGCGTTGAACGGCAGGCCGTGCGCCGCCGCCCACTCCTCGCTCGTCTCGGCGGAGGGCACCACGAACATCATCACCAGATAGACAAGGAGCGCGGCGCCTTGCGTAATCAGCGCCGCGATCACGAAGATCACGCGGACAATTGTCGGATCGATCTTGAAGAAGGCGCCGATCCCCGAGCAAACGCCGGCAAACCACGCGCCCTGCCGCAGCCGGTAGAGCCGCTTTTCCACATCGACCGGCGGCTTCGGCGCCGCACCTTCCGCAAAACCCTCTGAGTCAGTCACCGGTCCCATCTCCTTCAGGATCGCCTGCATTTCACCCGCGCTGACCACGCTCTTGCGGGGGCCCAGCACCACGCTGCACTTGTCGGCGATCGCCTGCTCGAGATCGGAGAGGATCTCGGCGCGATCGGGATTGTCCTTCAGCCCGGCCTCGGCGGCGCCGAGATAGGCGCGCAGCGCATCGTAGGCGGCCTCATCGAGCTGCCAGGCGTTGCCGTTGAGATTGATCGTGACGACGCGTTCCATCGTTCAGGCCCCCCCAAAAGTGCCGAGATTGTCGAGTGTCTGGTTGAGCCCGCGCCAGTAGGCCTGCAGGTCGTCGAGATGCGCCCGACCCATTTCGGTCAGGCGGTAGTATTTGCGCGGCGGCCCCGCCTGGCTCTCCTGCCATTCGTAGTCGACGAGTTCGTCGCGCCGCAGCCGGGACAGGAGCGGATAGAGCGTGCCCTCCTGGGTGGCGAAGTCCGTCCCCTGCAGGCGGGCCAGGATGTCGGCCGCATAGACGGCGGGACCGGAGATCACCTTCAGGATGGCGAACTCGAGCAGGCCCTTGCGAAGCGGTGCGAATTTTTCGTCAGGATTCATAAGCTACCTTGTGCGGATAAGGTAGCTGGTCGAGCGATGGTCGTCAAGGGCGTTGTGCCTCCGTTTGGGCCGGGCTACCCCGGAGGCCCGCCTGATCCAGCGCGACCGCCCCAGAGGACCCGACGCCATGACGCTGCGCCTGCCCCCGCTTCTCACCGTCGCCGCCGCCTTCGCCCTCCTCGTTGCGTGCGGTCCCCGCCAGGAGGCGCCGCCAGCCCCCGAAACGCCGATGGAAAGCGAAGCGCCCGCATACCCCGCGCTGACAGGGCTGTTTTCGGCCACGTCGACGACCGCGATGGGCGTCACGGGCGATCTTGCGGTGACGCCGGAACGCATCACCCTTTCCAAGGGCGTCCAGCTGGACACCGGCCCCGCCAGCGCGATCTCGCCGACCGCCAAGATCGCCGCCGGGCAGCCGAGCTTCGCGGAGACCTATGTTGGTCCGGTCGGGCTCGCGCTCGAACTGCGCAAGGTGACCGCAACGACCATCGGCGACGGCACGACGCCGCAGCCGCTCTGCGGCCCGTCCACGCCGGCGACGCACGTGGCCTTCGCCTACGACGCCGAGCAGACGGCGGTGACCATGCTGGTCTTCTCCGGCGATGAAGCGCCGGGCGACGCGGCGACGAAGTCGCAGCTCTGCGGCGTGTTTGCCTATAGCGGTTGACGCCAACGTCCGCTCGACAGCGCCTCTCGGCGTCGCTACCCAAAGGCGACAAATGCGGAGGAATGCCATGCGTGAAGTCGCCTATGCGGACATCAAATCCCTCGTCGGCCAGGAAATCGGCGTGTCGGACTGGGTGGAGATCACGCAGGAGCGCGTGAACCAGTTCGCGGAAGCGACCGGCGACCACCAGTGGATCCACGTCGACGTCGAGCGCGCGACGAAGGAAATCGGCGGCCCGATCGCGCACGGCTATCTGACGCTGTCGCTCATCCCCTTCCTCGGCGCAAAGCTGCTGCGGATCACCGGCGTGACGCGCGGCATCAATTACGGGTCCGACAAGGTGCGGTTCACAAACATGGTGCGCGTCGGCAAGCGCGTGCGCATGCGCCAGAAGTTGCTGGCGGCGGACGCCAAATCAGGCGGCATACAGCTGAAGAACGAGTGCACCATCGAGATCGAGGGCGAGGACCGCCCGGCCTGCGTCGCGGAGACGATTTCCGTCGTCTACGGTTGAAACAGAGGCATGTGCGGCCACGTATGACCCAACAACGGAGCCGCTCATGACCACGCTGACCAAGATCACCCGCACCGACGCCGAATGGCGCGAACGCCTGACGGACGAGCAGTACCGCATCGCGCGGCGTGAAGGCACCGAGCGCGCCTTCACGCCCGGCAATTTCAATGACGAAAAGCGCGCGGGCGAATTCCTCTGCGTCGGTTGCGACACGCCGCTCTGGTCGAGCGCGCACAAGTACGACAGCGGCACGGGGTGGCCCTCCTTCTGGCGGCCGATCGATCCGGAGGTCGTCGGCACGAAGTCGGACCGCAAGCTGTTCATGACGCGCACCGAAGTGCATTGCGCGGTCTGCGACAGCCACATGGGCCACGTCTTCGAGGACGGCCCGGCCCCGACGGGCCTGCGCTATTGCATCAACGGCGCGGTGCTCAAATTCGTGCCGTCCGCGTGAGGCGCAGCCGTTCGCCTCATATCGATTGACGATATATCGCAACACTGTAACGTCCGACCCAGAACGCTTTTGACAGCCAGACGGGGTCTCTCCATGAATCGTCGTTCCCTCCTCCAGGCCGGAGCCGCCGCGCCCGTTCTCTTCGCTCTCGGCGCGTGCGCGTCGGGCGCGGGCGACGGCGCTGCTGCGGGTCCCGCGCCGCAAGCCCCGGCTCTCCCCATGGCCCCTGTCGCCAAGAAAATCCCGCACACCGTCACGCAACTCGGCCGCACGCGCACCGACGACTATCACTGGCTGAAGGACGAAAACTGGCAGCAGGTGATGCGCGACCCGAAGGTCCTGCGCGCCGACATCCGCGAGTATCTCGAAGCCGAGAACGCCTACACGAAGGCCGCCCTCGCGCCGACGGAAGCGCTACAGACGAAGCTGTTTGACGAGATGAAGGGCCGCATCAAGGAAGACGATTCCTCCGTGCCCGACGCGGACGGCCCGTGGGAGTACTTCACGAAGTTCGACGTGGGCGCGCAATATCCCAAGCACTACCGCCGTCCGCGCAATGGCGGCGCTGAAGTGGTCTTGCTCGACGAACCCGCGCTCGCCGCCGGCAAGGCGCATTTCGATGTCGGCGCCGCCGAGCATTCGCCCGATCACACGCTCTACGCCTATGCGCTCGATGAGCAGGGCAGCGAATACTACACGATCAACATCAAGGACCTCGCCACCGGCCAGGTGCTCGCGAGCGCGCCGACCAGCTCCACCGGCGACTTCGTCTTCTCCCCGGATTCAAAGTACCTCTTCTGGCTGTGGCGCGACGAGGAAGGCCGTCCGAAGAAGGTGTTCCGTCGCCCCATCCGCGGCGGCGCCGCCGACGACGCGCTGATCTACGAGGAAAAGGACGACGGCATGTTCGTCGGCCTCGGCGTCACCAACAGCCGCGAATGGATCGTCATCGGCTGCGGCAACCAGGAAACCTCGGAATCGCTCGTCATCCCCGCGCGCACGCCGACGGCCGCGCCGCGTGTCTTCGCCGCGCGCGAAACCGGCGTGCTCTACGACATCGAGCACTGGAAGAACGAGTGGTACATCCGCACGAACGCCGACGGCGCCGTCGACTTCACGGTGATGACCACCTCCGTCACCGCCACGCCGAAGCGCAACTGGAAGGCCTTCCTGCCGCACGAACCGGGCCGCCTGATCATGGGCGTCGGCGCGTTCAAGAATCATCTCGTACGTCTGGAGCGCGTGAACGCGCTGCCGCGCATCGTCGTGCGCAATCTTGCTGGCGAGGAGCACACCGTCTCCTTCCCGGAAGAAGCCTACGCGCTCTCGCTCGACGGCGGGTACGAGTGGGACACCACCGTGATGCGCTACATCTACAATTCGCCCACCACGCCGCGGTCGTGGGTCGACTACGACATGAACACGCGCGCCAAGACCGTGCGCAAGACGCAGGAAGTGCCGTCCGGCCACAACCCGGCGAATTACGTCACCAAGCGCCTGATGGCGAAGGCGAGCGACGGCGCGGAGGTGCCGATCACGGTGCTGATGAAGGCGGGCACGCCGCTCGACGGTTCGGCGCCGATGCTGCTCTACGGCTACGGCTCCTACGGCATTCCGATGGAGGCGAGTTTCTCGACGAACCGCCTGTCGCTCGTCGATCGCGGATGGATCTGGGCGATCGCGCATATCCGCGGCGGTTCGGAAAAAGGCTGGGGCTGGTTCCTCGATGGCCGCAAGGACAAGAAGAAGAACACCTTCACCGACTTCATCGCCTGCGCCGAACATCTCATCGCGCAGCGCTACGCGACGAAGGGCAAGATCGTCGCGCTCGGCGGTTCGGCCGGCGGCCTGCTGATGGGCGCGGTGACGAACATGCGCCCCGATCTGTGGGCGGGCGTGATCGCGGCGGTGCCCTTCGTCGACGTGCTCAACACCATGAGCGACACGTCCCTGCCGCTGACGCCGCCGGAGTGGCCGGAGTGGGGCAATCCCATCGAGGACCCCGCCGCCTACGACTACATCCAGAGCTACAGCCCCTACGACCAGATCCGCCCGCAGGCCTATCCGGCGTTTCTGGCGACGGGCGGTCTCACCGATCCGCGCGTCACCTACTGGGAGCCGGCGAAGTTCGTGGCGAAGCTCCGCCCCGCCACGACGAGCGGGCGTCCGGTGTTCCTGAAGATCAACATGGACGCCGGCCACGCCGGCGCGTCGGGGCGCTTCGACTACCTGAAGGAACAGGCGCTCGACTTCGCCTTCGCGCTGCGGGCCGTGGGCTCGGCGGAGGCCGGTTCCTTCCCCCCTGCCGCCAGCTAGCCTCGGTGGAGAAGGCTCGGCCATGGCGCGCACGCCTTTGGGAGCGCGCGCCATTGCGGCTTTCAGGGGCCGGACCGATCTGTTAAGAAGCGCCCCTGCGGAAGCGCGGGGGGCAATCCGCGCGGGATCAAGGTCGAATTTTTCGGCGATCAGTTCGGGGAGAACAGAGCATGTCGCTTGTGCGTAATCTGGCGATCGGAGCGGTGGCCCTCGCGGGCGCCGGCGGCGGCGCCTACTATGTCGCAACGCCTTCCAAGGTGGAGAAGGAAGTCACCTTCACCATCGAACGTCCGCTGGCGACGGTCTACGCGCGCCTTGCGTCCACGCCGGGCCAAACGCCCGTCGTCGATGGCGTGACCCAGACGGTCACCGCGCTCGACACGCGCAAAACGGTCGAGTCGGACGTCACCTTCCTCGGCAACAAGCGCGCCGACGTGACCTACACGCTGACCGGCGACGGCAAGAATACGAGCGTGAAGATCTTCGTGCGCCATGATCTGGGCCTGAATCCCGCCGAGCGTCTCGGCAAGGAGCGCGACGACCAGATCGCCACCATTCTCGCGTCGCTGCAGACGTGGGTGAACGCAGAAGCTGCGGCGACCCGCACCACCGACTTCTCCGACCTGCGCTACGAGATCGTGACGCGCACGGCGCAGCCGTATCTCTACCTGGAAGGCTCCACCACCAAGGGCGCCGGCCAGATCACCGATGGCGCCCGTCAGGCGACCGCAATCCTGAAGACGGTGTTCGCATCCAACAATCTCGCACTGACGAACCCGATCGCGGTGGAGACGGCGTGGACCGGCGATACCTACGGCTTCAATTTCGGCATGCCCTATTCCGGCCAGCGCCCTGCGGTGCTGATCGGCGTGAAGGCCGGCGAAACGCCCGCCGGTCAGGCGATCAAGGTCCACTATACGGGCTCGGAGGACACCATCGTCACCGCCGTCTACGACAAGGTTGACGCGCTCATCGCCGCCACCCGGCTGACGGAAGGCACGAATTTCGAGATCTATCTCGATGACCCGACGCAGCCCGGCGGATCGCGCAACCGCGAGATCTACTACATCGTCACGGGCGACACCGAGAAGGTGACGACCTATGCGCCGCCGGCCGCCGTCGGCGCCACGCCCGCGCCGGCCGCAGTCGAGCCCTCCAGCGTGACGCCCGAGCCTACACCGGCCCCGGCGCCCGCCACGGAGACGCCGGCCGCGCCGCAATAAACTTCAGCGGAAGCTGAGAACTCAAAAGCCGGCCGCTGAGAGGCGCGCCGGCTTTTTTGCGCCGGGTGCAAAGCGTCGAGAACAACCGAAACGGTCGCGGGAAAACGTCCGGAATGATCGATGCTCAGGGATGCTCGCATAGCGAGCGTGAGTTGGCTGGGGTGCTAGGATTCGAACCTAGGAATGGCGGTACCAAAAACCGCTGCCTTACCACTTGGCGACACCCCAGCACCCGCGAAGCAGCGGACTGCTTCGGCGCGGGAGGCGACCGTTTAGCGCCCGGGATGCGGCGATGCAACCGTGGCGAAGCGCCTTGAACACGTTTGCGTCAGCCCCACTTCCTCACGCCTGAGCCGCCCTACATGGGGGCGGTTTCCAACTTGCGGAGCCGCGCCCCTCATGCCCCTTCTCACCTGCCCGAACGACAACGCCCCGATGCAACCCGTGAAGCGGGAAGGCGTCGAGATCGACATCTGCACGCAGTGCCGCGGCGTCTGGCTCGATCGCGGGGAGCTGGAGAAGCTCCTCGGCGTGATCCGCGCCGCCGATGCCGAAGACCAGCGCGTCGCCGCCTACCAGGCGCAGCCCGGGCCTGCGCCGCAGCCCCAGCCACCGCCCCAGCATCATCAACAGCCCTACCCGCCCCACGGCTACGGCGAGCGGGGCGAGTATGGCGAACGCGGCGAGTACGGAGAGCGCGGCGAATACGGCTATGGGCGTCACCGCAAGCGCCGGTTCGACATTTTCGACATATTTGACTGAGGCGTTCGCCTTCGGCCTGAGATGAAAAGGCCCCGGTCTCCTGCGAGACCGGGGCCAATTTCATACCGCGATGGCGCGGCGCCTATTCGGCGGCTTCGCGGGTGCGCTGTTCGTCGATCTGGCGGCGCAAGACGCCTTCGCCGCTGTCGAGGAGCTTCTGGTCGCGCTCCGCCGCCACCGCCTGGTAGCGCCGCAGCTGACCACCCGTGCCCGCCGGAATGAGGCGGCCGACGATGACGTTTTCCTTGAGACCTTCGAGCGTGTCGGTCTTGGCGTAGGTCGCCGCTTCCGTGAGCACGCGCGTGGTTTCCTGGAACGACGCCGCCGAGATGAAGGACCGCGTCTGCAGCGACGCCTTGGTGATGCCAAGCAGCATGGGCTGCGAGGTCGCGGGCTTCAGGCCGAGTTCGAGAACGCGCTTGTTCTCGTCTTCGAGGTCGAGGCTGTCGACGGCCTCGCCCTTCAGGTACTCGGTGTCGCCGGCGTCCATCACCTCGACCTTCTGCAGCATCTGGCGAACGATCACCTCGATGTGCTTGTCGTTGATCGGCACGCCCTGCAGTCGATAGACCTTCTGGATTTCCTCCACGAGGTAGTTCGCGAGCGCTTCCACGCCCATGATCGCGAGGATGTCCTGCGGGGCCGGGTTGCCGTCGAGCAGATAGTCGCCCTTGCGGACGATTTCGCCTTCCTGCACCGCGATGTGCTTGCCCTTCGGGATCATGTACTCGGCCGGCTCGGCGGTTTCGTCCTCAGGCACGATCTTGAGGCGGCGCTTGTTCTTGTAGTCCTTGCCGAACTCAACACGCCCGTCGATCTCCGCGATGATCGCGTGATCTTTCGGACGACGCGCCTCGAACAGTTCCGCCACCCGCGGCAGACCGCCGGTGATGTCGCGCGTCTTGGCGCCGCCGGTGGTGATACGCGCGAGGTCCTGGGCAGGCTTCACGGTATCGCCGTCCGCGATCGAGAGGATCGCGCCGACAGGCAGCAGGTAGCGGGCTTCAGCCTTGTTGGAGAGCTTCGCCGGATTGCCCTTGTCGTCGACGATGACGATCGCCGGACGCAACTCGGCGGCCTTCGCCGTCGAGCGCCAGTCGATGACGTGCTTGGACGAGATGCCGGTCTCTTCGTCGAACTCGTCGCGCGAGGAGATGCCGTCGATCACGTCCTCGAAGCGCACCGTGCCGCCCACTTCCGTGAGGATCGGCGTGGAATAGGGATCCCACTCCGCCACGCGGTCGCCGCGCTTCACCGGCTTGCCGTCGTCGATCTTGAGCTTCGCGCCGAAGGGCAGCTTGAACGACTGGCGTTCCTTGCCTTCCGCGTCGATCACGAGCGCCTGCATCTGGCGGGTCATGACGATGAGATCGCCCTGGCCGTTCTTCAGCGTGCCGCGATTGACGAGCTTGATCGTGCCGTCATGCGCGGATTCCGCACCCGACTGCTCGGCGACCTGCGCCGCGCCGCCGATGTGAAAGGTGCGCATGGTGAGCTGTGTGCCCGGCTCGCCGATGGACTGGGCCGCAATGACGCCGACCGCTTCGCCGATGTTCACGCGCGTGCCGCGCGCGAGATCGCGTCCGTAGCAGGCGCCGCAGACGCCGGTGCGGGTTTCGCAGGTGAGCACCGTGCGAACCTTCACCGACTGCACCGCAGATTTCTCGATCTCGGCGACCATGTCCTCATCGAGGAATGTGTTCGCCGGCGCGATCAGCTTGCCGGTGCCGGGCTCGACGATGTCGGTGGCGTTCGTGCGGCCGAGGATGCGCTGGCCGAGGGACACAACCACTTCCGAACCGTCGATGACGGCCGACATCTCGATGCCGGCTTCGGTGCCGCAGTCTTCCTCGGTGATGATGCAGTCCTGCGCGACGTCGACGAGACGACGCGTGAGATAGCCCGAGTTCGCGGTCTTCAGCGCGGTGTCCGCGAGGCCTTTGCGGGCGCCGTGGGTGGAGTTGAAGTACTCGAGAACCGAGAGGCCTTCCTTGAAGTTCGAGATGATCGGCGTCTCGATGATTTCGCCCGACGGTTTGGCCATGAGGCCGCGCATGCCGGCGAGCTGCTTCATCTGGTTCTTCGAACCGCGCGCGCCCGAGTGCGCCATCATGTAGATGGAATTCAGCTCGTTCGTCCGCGTGTCCGTACCCTTCGCGGGTTTGGCGGCCTCTTCCATCATGGCGTCGGCGACCTTGTCGGTGCACTTCGACCACGCGTCGACGACCTTGTTGTACTTCTCGCCCTTGGTGATGAGGCCGTCAGCATACTGCTGTTCGTACTCGTTCACGCGCGTGCGCGTTTCATCGACCAGCTTTTCCTTCGCCTTGGGGACGATCATGTCGCCCATGCCGAAGGAGATGCCGGCGCGGCATGCCTCGCGGAAGCCGAGCGCCATGATCTTGTCGGCGAAGATCACCGTCGCCTTCTGGCCGCAGTGGCGATAGACGGCGTCGATCAGGTTGCCGACTTCCTTCTTGGTCATCAGCGCCTGGATGAGTTCCGGCGACACCTTGGGGTGGCGCGGCAGGTACTCGGCGATCTTCATGCGGCCCGGCGTCGTCTGGACCGTGATCCACTTCTGCTTGTTGTTCTCGTCGACCGTTTCGTAACGGGCGAGGATCGGCGTGTGCAGCGTGACGTGCCCGGCCTGCAGGGCGTGTTCGATCTCGCCCATGTCCGAGAACATCTTGAACTTCTTCTGGCCGGTTTTCTTGTCCGTCTCGACGCCGTCTTCCTTGACGACCGAGAGGTAGTAGAGGCCGAGAACGATGTCCTGCGACGGCACGATGATCGGCTTGCCGTTGGCGGGGCTGAGGATGTTGTTCGTCGACATCATCAGCACGCGCGCTTCCAGCTGGGCTTCAAGCGACAGCGGGACGTGCACGGCCATCTGGTCGCCGTCGAAGTCGGCGTTGAACGCCGCGCAGACGAGCGGGTGCAGCTGGATCGCCTTGCCTTCGATCAGCTTCGGCTCGAACGCCTGGATGCCGAGGCGGTGAAGCGTCGGCGCGCGGTTGAGCAGGATCGGGTGCTCGCGGATGACCTCTTCCAGAACGTCCCAGACTTCCGGGCGCTCCTTCTCGACCATGCGGCGCGATTGCTTGACGGTGCCGGAGAGCCCCTTCGCGTCGAGCTTCGAATAGATAAACGGCTTGAACAGCTCGAGCGCCATCTTCTTCGGCAGGCCGCACTGGTGCAGCTTGAGATCGGGACCGACGACGATGACCGAACGGCCCGAATAGTCGACGCGCTTGCCGAGCAGGTTCTGGCGGAAGCGCCCCTGCTTGCCCTTCAGCATGTCGGCGAGCGACTTCAGCGGACGCTTGTTGGCGCCCGTGATGACGCGACCGCGACGGCCGTTGTCGAACAGCGCGTCCACCGATTCCTGCAGCATCCGCTTTTCGTTGCGGATGATGATGTCCGGCGCGCGGAGCTCCATCAGGCGCTTGAGGCGGTTGTTGCGGTTGATGACGCGGCGATAGAGATCGTTCAGGTCCGACGTCGCGAAGCGGCCGCCGTCGAGCGGCACGAGCGGACGCAGTTCCGGCGGGATGACCGGCACGACCGTGAGAATCATCCATTCCGGGCGGTTGCCCGACTTCACGAAGGCTTCGACGAGCTTCAGGCGCTTGGCGAGCTTCTTCGGCTTCAGTTCGGTCGTCGCTTCGGCGATTCCGCGGCGCAGTTCTTCGGCCTCGCGTTCGAGGTCGAGCTGCATCAGCAGTTCACGGATCGCTTCGGCTCCGATGAGCGCGGTGAAGCTGTCTTCGCCGTATTCGTCCTGCGCCTTCTGGTAGGCTTCCTCGGTGAGGAGTTCCTTCGCCTTGAGCGGCGTGAGGCCCGGCTCCAGCACGATATATTGCTCGAAGTAGAGCACGCGCTCGATGTCCTTGAGCGGCATGTCGAGCATGAGGCCGATGCGGCTCGGCAGCGACTTCAGGAACCAGATGTGCGCGACGGGCGCGGCCAGTTCGATGTGCGCCATGCGCTCGCGGCGGACGCGCTGCAGCGTGACTTCGACGCCGCACTTTTCGCAGACGACGCCCTTGAACTTCATGCGCTTGTACTTGCCGCACAGGCACTCGTAGTCCTTCACGGGCCCGAAGATGCGCGCACAGAACAGGCCGTCGCGCTCGGGCTTGAACGTGCGGTAGTTGATGGTCTCGGGCTTTTTGATCTCGCCGTAGGACCAGCTCAGGATCTTTTCCGGGCTCGCGATGCTGATCTTCATCTGATCGAACATCTGAACCGGGACCTGCGGGTTGAACGGGTCCATGACGTGGTGATGAGTATTCATCGGTAGACTCCTCTTATCGGAGCTTCCCGGCGGCTCGAGCCGGGAAGCGTCCGAAGTGAATGTGGGTTGAACTCGGCAGCCTTATTCCGCCGCGTTCTGAGGAGGTGCGAGCTGGTCGGCGCTCGAGCTGCCGGCAGGCAGTTCGGGAGCGTCGAGAGTGTCCAGCTCGACATTGAGGCCGAGAGAGCGGATTTCCTTGACGAGAACGTTGAAGCTCTCGGGGATACCCGCCTCGAAGGTGTCGTCGCCTCTGACGATCGCCTCGTAGACCTTGGTGCGACCAGCAACGTCGTCCGACTTGATGGTCAGCATTTCCTGCAGCGTGTAGGCGGCGCCGTACGCTTCGAGCGCCCACACCTCCATTTCGCCGAAGCGCTGGCCACCGAACTGCGCCTTGCCACCGAGCGGCTGCTGGGTAACGAGCGAGTACGGGCCGATCGAGCGGGCGTGGATCTTGTCGTCCACGAGGTGATGGAGCTTCAGCATATAGATGTAGCCCACAGTCACCCGACGATCGAACTGCTCGCCGGTGCGACCGTCGAAGACGACGGACTGGCCGGTGGAGTTCAGCCCTGCCCGGGTCAGCAGATCGACGATGTCGCTCTCCTTGGCGCCGTCGAACACCGGAGTGGCGATCGGCACGCCCTTGGAGAGATGCTCGCCAAGGCGGAGCACGCTGTCGTCGTCAAGCTGGGAGACGTACTCATCGCCTTCATAGAGGGCGCTGATCTCCTTCTTGAGCGGCGTCATGTCGCCCTTCTGCTGGTAGGCCTTCATGATCTCGTCGATCTTCTTGCCCAGGCCGCGCGCGGCCCAGCCAAGATGCGTCTCAAGGATCTGGCCCACGTTCATGCGCGACGGCACGCCGAGCGGGTTCAGCACGATGTCGACGTGCGTACCGTCTTCCAGGTACGGCATGTCTTCGATCGGGGTGATACGCGAAACCACGCCCTTGTTGCCGTGACGGCCGGCCATCTTGTCGCCCGGCTGGATCTTGCGCTTGGTGGCGACGAAGACCTTGACCATCTTCATCACGCCCGGCGGAAGTTCGTCACCGCGCTGCAGCTTGTCGACCTTGTCGATGAAGCGCTGCTCGAGCAGCTTGCGGCTCTCCTCGTACTGAGCGTGGAGGGCCTCCATCTCGGCCATGACCTTGTCGTCCTCGAGGGCGAACTGCCACCACTTGGACCGCGGCTGGGCGTCGAAGGTCGCGTCGTTCAGCTTGGTGCCGTTGACATAGCCCTTCGGGCCAGCGGTCGCGGTCTTGCCGAACAGCATTTCCTTCAGGCGCGCATAGACGTTGCGGTCGAGGATCGACTGCTCGTCGTCACGGTCCTTGGCCAGGCGCTCGATTTCCTCGCGCTCGATGGCCATGGCGCGCTCGTCCTTGTCGATGCCGTGGCGGTTGAACACGCGCACTTCAACGACAGTACCAGCATCGCCCGGCGGCACGCGGAGCGAGGTATCACGAACGTCCGAGGCCTTTTCGCCGAAGATGGCGCGGAGGAGCTTTTCTTCCGGCGTCATCGGGCTTTCGCCCTTCGGAGTGATCTTGCCCACGAGGATGTCGCCGGCAGCGACTTCCGCACCGATGTGGACGATACCGGCTTCGTCGAGGTTCTTCAGCGCTTCTTCCGAAACGTTCGGAATGTCGCGGGTGATTTCCTCGGGACCAAGCTTGGTGTCGCGAGCCATCACCTCGAACTCCTCGATATGGATCGAGGTGAAGACGTCGTCCTTCACGATCCGCTCGGAGAGCAGGATCGAGTCTTCGAAGTTGTAGCCGTTCCACGGCATGAACGCGACCAGC
>JAEUMP010000018.1 GCA_016791445.1 Hyphomonadaceae bacterium
GCGCATCCGCGAAATCACGGCGGCGGCGATCAGGAGGCGGATGTCGCTGCGCACGCGGCGCAGCTGACACTGCATCCAGAGCCGCGCGTCGCGCGGAAGGGGTGCGTACTCCGCGACCCAGGCGATGATCTGGAGAAACCACAGGCGGAGCGCCGCCAGCGCTTCGGCGACTTGCGCGGTGAAATCCGGCGTTCTCACGAACTGCATGGCGGTGCTCCTCTCCGTGGCTTCCGGACCATCCGGACGCGACGTGAGAGAAGCGTGACTCAGGTTTCGACCCGGTCGGATTGTTTTGCTGTTTTTTCTGGTCAGGACCGTCGGCGCCTTCGCCGACCTCCTTGTGCGCCAAGGGAATACGCTTTGCCGGCGGGGCGCCGGCGGTCCTTGCGGCGAGGGGAATAGCCCCCGAGTTTCCCCCTATCGGGCGCTCATCCGTGAGGGCGGGGCGTGCTAGGCTGTCGACTCGCATGCCGATCCGCCGTCTCCCCCCCGAAGCCGTGAACCGCATCGCCGCCGGCGAGGTGGTCGAGCGGCCGGCGGCCGCCGTGAAGGAGCTGGTGGAGAACGCGCTCGACGCGGGCGCGACGCGGGTGCGAATCGCCATCGAGCGGGGCGGGCTTTCCGCCATCGTCATCGAAGATGACGGCTCGGGCATTCCCGCTGACGAACTGCCGGTGGCGGTTGAACGGCACGCGACCTCGAAGCTCGTCGCGGAGGACGACGGCGCGGTCGACCTCCTGAACATCTCGACGATGGGCTTTCGCGGCGAGGCGCTGCCGTCCATCGGCGCGGTGGCGCGGCTGACGATCACGTCGCGCGCGAAGGGCGCGCGCGATGCGTTCGAGATCGCGGTGGAGGGCGGGGCGATGGCGCCGCTGAAGCCTGCTTCGTTCGCGCATCCGCACGGCGCGCGCGTGGAAGTGCGCGATCTCTTCTATGCGACGCCCGCGCGCTTGAAGTTCATGAAGTCCGAACGCGCGGAGATGATGGCCATCGCCGATGTGGTGAAGCGCCTTGCGATGGCGCGCGCGGACGTGGGCTTCACGCTTGAGCATGACGGGCGCGTCTCGCTCAGGCTGCAGCAGGAAGAGGATGCGACGTTCGAAGGGCGTCGTCGTCGTCTCGCGGCGATCCTTGGCTCGGACTTTGCGCCGAATTCGCTTGAGCTTGATCAGTTGCGCGGCAATGCGCGGCTGACGGGCTTTGCCGGCCTGCCGACGCTCCATCGCGGCACGCGCGAGCATCAGCATCTCTTCGTCAACGGTCGTCCGGTGAAGGACAAGCTGATCATCGGCGCGGTGCGTGCGGCCTATCAGGATCTGCTCGCGCGCGATCGCCATCCGGTCGTCGCGCTCTTCATCGATCTGCCGCCGGAAGAAGTGGACGTAAACGTCCATCCTGCAAAAACCGAGGTGCGTTTCCGCGACGCGGGGCAGATGCGCGGGCTCATCATCGGCGCGCTGACGCATGCGCTGGCGGGGGCGGGGCATCGCGCGTCGACGACGGTGGCTGGCGCCGCGCTCGGGTCGTTCAGGCCGGGTTATGGCGGCTATGCGCCGCCGAACCAGGGGACGCTGCGCGCATGGGGCGTGGCCGAGCAATCCGTCGCGCCGGATTTCGATTGGCCGAGCGCGCGGGTGGACAATGGCGGGACCGCCGGCGCCCTCGCCGGCAACGGTTTTGCGGGCGTCGACAGTATAGCCGGCGAGGGCGCCGGCGGTCCTCAACATGTTCAGCCGGACTTTCCCCTCGGGGCGGCGCGCGCGCAGGTGCATGAGACCTATATCGTCGCGCAAACGGCGGACGGCCTCGTCATCGTCGACCAGCACGCCGCGCATGAGCGGCTCGTCTATGAGCGGATGAAGAGTGCGCTGTCGAACGGCGGCGTGAAGCGGCAGGCGCTGCTCATCCCCGACATCGTCGATCTCGATCCGGCGGAGATCGAACTGCTGCTCGCGCGGGCCGATGAACTCGCGGAGCTTGGCCTCGTGATCGAGCCGTTCGGGGTCGGCGCGCTCGCGGTGCGCGAGACGCCGGCGTTGCTGGGGCAGGTAGATGCGAAGGGATTGCTGCGCGATCTCGCCGACGACATCGCCGAACTCGGCGCCGCGCACGCGCTGAAGGAACGTCTGGAGGAAGTGTGCTCGTCGATGGCGTGCCGCGGCTCGGTGCGCGCCGGACGGCGGCTCACGGGCGAGGAAATGAACGCGCTCCTGCGCCAGATGGAGGCGACGCCCCATTCCGGGCAGTGCAACCATGGCCGGCCGACTTATGTCGAACTGAAGCTCGCGGACATCGAAAAGCTGTTCGGACGGCGGTGAATCGCGCTTGCGCGCCGGGCCGTCCGGCGCGATGCTCCCGGAAAAGATGACGCGAGCGTCAGCAAAGGGAGGCGTGCATGGCCGACGGCATCCAGAACAAGACGGTCGATCCGTGGTCGATCCCGCTGCCGCAGTTGAACGTGGCGGACCCGGAGCTGTTCCGCACGGATTCCTTCTGGCCCTATTTCGAGCGGCTGCGGAAGGAGGACCCCGTCCACTACTGCGAAGAGAGCGAGTTCGGGCCGTACTGGTCGATCACCAAGTACAACGACATCATGGCGGTCGACACGAACCACCGGGTGTTCTCCTCGGAGGCCAATCTCGGCGGCATCACCCTGCGCGACATGGACGCCGATTTCATCCTGCCGATGTTCATCGCGATGGATCCGCCCAAGCACGACGCACAGCGCAAGGTCGCGTCGCCGATCGTGGCGCCGGAAAATCTCGCACGGCTTGAAGCCACGATCCGCGAGCGGGCGGGCAAGCTCCTCGACGCCGTGCCGCGCGGGGAAGTGTTCGACTGGGTGGATGCGATTTCCATCGAGCTGACGACGCAGATGCTCGCGACGCTGTTTGATTTCCCGTGGGAAGATCGCCGCAAGCTGACGCGCTGGTCGGATGTGTCGACGGCGATGCCGATGCCCGGCGGGGTGGTGGAGACCGAGGAACAGCGCCGCGCGGAACTGCTGGAGTGCCTCGAATATTTCACGCGCCTCTGGAACGAGCGCGTGAACGCCGAACCCGGCAATGATCTCATTTCCATGCTCGCGCACGGCGAGGCGACGCGCGACATGCCGCCGATGGAATATCTCGGCAACATCATCCTGCTGATCGTCGGCGGCAACGATACGACGCGCAACTCCATCACCGGCGGGCTCTACGCGCTCAACAAGTTCCCGAAGGAGTACGACAAGCTCATCGCCAATCCGTCGCTGATCCCGAACATGGTGTCGGAGATCATCCGCTGGCAGACGCCGCTCGCGCACATGCGGCGCACGGCCATCGCCGACACGGAGCTGCGCGGCAAGAAGATCAGGAAGGGCGACAAGGTCGCCATGTGGTACGTCTCGGGCAACCGCGACGAAGAGGTGATCGAAAATCCGAACGAACTCATCATCGACCGTCCGAACGCGCGCCGGCACCTGTCCTTCGGCTTCGGCATCCACCGCTGCGTCGGCAACCGCCTCGCGGAAATGCAGCTCAGGATCGTGTGGGAGGAAATCCTCAAGCGCTTCGGCAAGATAGAGGTCGTCGAGGAGCCGCGCCGCGTGCCGAGCGCCTTCGTGAAGGGCTATGAGGAGATGAAGGTGCGGGTCCGCTGATGCGACGCGCACTGGTGAAGGGCCTTTGCGGTGCGCTGTTGGCGTGCGCGCTCGCAGCTTGCGCAACGCAGGACGCAGTCGCGCCGCCGCCCGCAGTGAAGGGCTACATCATCGCCGAGATCAGCGTGACCGATCCTGCCGGCTACGAAGCCTACAAGGCGGCGGTCGCCCCGATGGTGGCGCGTTTCGGCGGGCGTTATCTCGTGCGCGGCGGGCAAGTCACGCCCAAGGAAGGCGCGGCTCCTTCCGGCCGTGTCGTGGTGCTCGAGTTCGAGAGCTATGCGGCGGCGCAGACGTTCTTCGATTCTTCCGCCTACCAGGCCATCATGCACCTGCGCACGCACAACGCGACGTCGCGCCTCTTCATCGTCGAGGGAATTGCGCCCGCGCCGTGAGTGCTGGACTAGTCCTTGTCCGCCAGGCTCTCGTGGATCGCCGTGAGTTCATCCGCCGGCAGGCCCCTGATCTCGACGATGTCGTCGGTGGATTTGATCCGGGCGTTGTCGGGGTTGCGCGCGTATTTGGCGATTTTCTTGTTGACCGCCTTCCACGCGCCGCGCCCTTTCACGGATAGGCCGTCCGGAAGGGGCGTGATCTCGAAGCGCATGGTTTACCTTTGAGGTTTGCTCGCCCTTTTTATCTGAAAAACCGGGGAAAACCATGACCGCCCACCACATCAAGTCCGAGATCGACGCCGACGGCGTCGCCGTCCTCACCATCGATCGCGCCGAAAAGCGCAACGCCATGACCTACGCCATGCTGGCGGCGTTCACGGAGACGGTGGGCCGGCTGGGCGAGGACGACCGGGTGCGCGTCATCATCGTCACCGGCGCGGGCGGCGCCTTCTGCGCGGGCACCGATCTCGCCGATCTCGCGACGATCCCCGGCGAGACGCGCGGCGTGCGGGGCGGGGCGCACGAAGAGCACAAGTGGTGGCCGATCGTGTCGTGCCCGAAGCCCGTCATCGGCGCGATCGACGGCTATGCGGTGGGCATGGGCGCGGAGTTCTCCAGCCAGTGCGACGTGCGCATCGTCACGGACCGGGCGCGCTTCGCCTGGAATTTCGCGCATCGCGGACTTGTGCCGGACACCGGGGCGGGCTCCTGGATCCTGCCGCGTCTCATCGGTCCGTCCCGGGCGCTGAGGCTCCTCTACTCCGGGGATTTCCTCGAGGCGGCCGAGGCGCACGCCATCGGTTACGCCAACCAGATCGTGAAACCGGAAGCGCTAATGGAGACGGCGATGGCGGAGGCGCGCCGCTATCTGAAATCCTCGCCGTTCTCACTCCGGCGCATGAAGGCGCTCGTCTGGCGCGGGATGGAGCGTGATCTCTCCGAGCACATGGCCGCGCATGTGGAAGCGATGGCGGCGTGCTTCAAGTCGAACGACCACCGCGAAGGCGTGGCGTCCTTCCTGGAAAAGCGCCCGGCGAAGTTCACGGGGACCTGAGCGGGCGCCGCGTCGCCCGGGAAAGGCTCACAATTCCTTAATGTCCGGTCACCATAGTCCGCCCACGGAGGTGGGCCGCGTGCAGCGGATGTGAGGGCTATGTTCGGACGCAAGCAGGCATCGGCGGCAGACGCGCTCGCGGCGCGCGTGCGGCAGATCGCTGACCCGCGTCCGGCGCACGCCGGAGACCCGCCGCCACCCGTCGAACCCGTTTCGCGCACCTACGCCGCCCCGACTGTCGCCAAGTCCGTGCGCAAGCAGGACCGTGCGCCGCGCCAGTCGGTCTTCCGCACGGCCACCATGGTCACCAGCGGCGGCGCCCGCCAGAACGTCGCGCTGAAGGACGTCAGCGCCACCGGCGCGCGCATCGAATTTCACACCCGAAGCACGCTGCCGTCGCTCGTCGTGCTGATCGAGCCGATGCTGAAACTGCACAAGCGCGCGCGCGTGGTCTGGCAGGAAGAGGGCCGCGCGGGGCTGGAGTTCATCGAGGGGTAGCGGCGGCGTTCACCCCGGCCCGCTCACACCACCGGCACTGTACCGCCATCGATCGTGTACTCGGCGCCATGGATGGAGCGCGCCCGCTCCGAAGCCAGGAACGCGACCAATTCGGCGACATCCTAGGGCTCCGCCGGTCGGCCGAGTGGGATGCCGCCCAGAGAGTCCATAAGTTCCCGGCGCGCGGTTGTTTCATCCGTGTCGGCCTGTTCGGCGAGACGTTGAACGAGCCGTCGCGACGCGTCCGTCATGATCCAGCCGGGGGCGACGCTGTTCACGCGGATGCCGTGCGGTCCCAGTTCCTTCGACAACGCCTTGCTGTAGGCCGACAGCGCCGCCTTCGACGCCGCGTAGGCGGTGGTTGATTCCGGGAGCGGCAGCCGGCGCTGGATCGACGAGATGTGGATCACGACACCGGCGCGCGCTGCGATCATCGACGGGATGAGCGCGCGGTCGAGACGCACGGCGGGCATGAGGTTGAGGTCGATCTCGTCGCGCCAGTGCGCATCCGAAAGGGCGGCGAAACCGCCGGCAGGCGCGCTTGATCCCCCGAGATTGTGCACGAGAATGTCGATGCCGCCGAACGCATCGAGGACTGTTGCGGCGACGGTGTCGGCCCCTGCCGCCGTCGTCATGTCGGCCTCGATGAAGAGCGTGGAGTCATCCTGGTCTGAGGGGCGGCTGCGCGCCGTCACCGCGACACGCGCGCCCGCGGCCGCAAAGCGGCGCGCCATGGCCCGACCTGCGCCCTTCGTCCCGCCTGTGACGAGCACGCGTTTGCCGGCGAATTCGGTCGTGTGGTTGGGGAAGACGCTCATAGCGTGATCTCGAGCGCCGCGATTTCGCTCCCGCGCAGGTCGAAATGGTAGGAGAGATGCAGCGGACTTCCCGGAAAATTGCCGGTCACGAGCGCGCGGACGACTGTACGTCCTCCTGCATCCTCCAGCGTTTCGGGCGCGACGGTGACGGCGAATTTTCGCGTCGTTTCTTCCATCCATGTGCGAATGGCGGCGCGTCCCGTCATGGTCTCGCCTTCGTCTTTCACCACAGCATTCTGTGCGAACGGCGCGAGCATCGCATCGATGTCGTGGCGGTTCTTGGCGGCGAAATAGTCGTTGATGGGCCTGGGGGTCTGGAGCGTCATGTGCATTCTCCGTTGCGTCACGCGTTTGCGTGAGCCGGAGATGGGGACTAGCGTCGCCGCATGACAAGAACGCACGAAAATGTCGGGGACTTACCTCCAGGTAAGCGGCGCGAACCGGATGCATACGACACGCCGATGAAGGCGGCGTTCGGTGTGATCGATGCCGTGAAGATCTTCGAGGGGCGCTGGAAGCTGGAGATCCTGTTCTGCCTGTTCGGCGGAAATGTACGTCGCTTCTCGGACCTCGAACGCGCCATCGACGGAGTGTCGCAGAAGATGCTCGCCCAGCAGCTGCGTCAGCTCGAGCGTGAAGGCATGGTGCGCCGTATCGTGCATGCGGAAGTGCCGCCGCGCGTGGAGTACGCGCTGACAGACTGGGGGCAGGCGCTGTGCCCGGCCCTCGATGCGTTGCTTCAGTGGAAGGCGCTGCGCAAGAAAGCGCCTGACGATACGCCGTAGTCCGCCTACAGCGTCAGCCGGATTTCCCGCCGGAAGAGATCGATCGGCACGCGCCCCGTGTCGCGTTCGATGTGCCAGTAGGTCCAGCCGTTGCAGGCGGTCGCGCCCATGGCGGCGGCGCCCATGCGGTGGATGGAGCCGGTCTGGTCGCCAAAGCTGAGCGAACCGTCGGGGCGCACGCGCGCGCGGCGCTTGCCGTCGGGCGAGACGAGCGTGTCGCCGGGGCGGATGAAGCCCGCCTCCACGACCTGGCCGAAGGGCACGCGCGGTTCTTCCTTCTTGGAGCGCGTGACGCCCAGATCTTCCGGCGCGCCGGGGGCGATCATCTTCAGGCGCTCGGTCGCGGCCTTGATGTAGGTCTCGTCGCGCTCGATGCCGATGAAGTGGCGTCCGAGTCGCTTTGCTGCGGCGCCCGTCGTGCCGGTGCCGAAGAACGGGTCGATGACGAGATCGCCGGGATTGGTGGTGGCGAGCAGCACGCGGTGCAGCAGCGCTTCGGGCTTCTGCGTCGGATGCACCTTCTTGCCATCGTCCCCCTTGAGGCGTTCGCCGCCCGTGCACAAAGGCAGCGTCCAGTCGCTGCGCATCTGCAGGTCGTCGTTGAGCATCTTCATCGCGTCGTAGTGGAAGGTGTATTTCGACTTCTGCGATTTCGCCGCCCAGATCAGCGTTTCGTGCGCGTTGGTGAAGCGTGTGCCCTTGAAGTTCGGCATCGGGTTCGTCTTGCGCCAGACGATGTCGTTCAGCACCCAGAAGCCAAGATCCTGCAGGATCGCGCCCACGCGGAAGATGTTGTGATAGCTGCCGATCACCCAGAGCGCGCCATCGGGCTTCAGCGCGTGACGCGCTGCGGAGAGCCAGTCGCGGGTGAAGGCGTCATAGGCCGCGAAATCGGAGAACTTGTCCCAGGCGTCGTCGACGCCATCGACCTTCGACTGGTCGGGCCGTGTGAGATCGCCGCCGAGCTGCAGGTTGTAGGGCGGGTCGGCAAAGACGAGGTCCGCACAGCCCGCCGGCAGGGCGTTCATCGCCTCCACGCAGTCGCCCGCAAGGATGCGGTCGGTCGGGGTCGGCGTCTGCGTTTTGCGGCGCATGAAGGGTGTCCGGCTGAAAAGAGGGCAGTTAGGCCGGACAGCGTAAACAAAGGATTCACAGGTGGGAATCGGTGCGGCGCCGAAATAT
Source organism: Hyphomonadaceae bacterium (assembly GCA_016791445.1). Taxonomy (GTDB): domain Bacteria; phylum Pseudomonadota; class Alphaproteobacteria; order Caulobacterales; family Aquidulcibacteraceae; genus VFBF01. The sequence goes on from JAEUMP010000018.1 coordinate 8,376, forward strand.
TCACAGGCGCTGTGACTGGGGACCGCCGGCGCCCTCGCCGGCATGCGGTATCTCATCCTGAAGGACCTTGATGGCGGGGGCGCCGGCGGTCCTTGCCGCCTAACGCCGCGCTGCGAGCGCCACCGGCTTGAAGCTCATGCGATGGATCGGACAAGGGCCGAGGGTTTCCAGCGCCGCCTTGTGTTCGGGCACGCCGTAGCCCTTGTGCCGCGCAAAGCCGTAGCCGGGATAGCGCGCGCAGGCTTCCACCATCATGCGGTCGCGCGTCACCTTGGCGATGATGGACGCCGCGCCGATCAGCGGCACATGCGCGTCGCCGTCGATGATCGCTTCCACGGGGCAATCCAGCTCAGGCGGATCGTTTCCGTCCACAAGCGCCGCCGTCGGCGGCACACTGAGCGCGGCGACCGCGCGTCGCATGGCGAGAAGCGTCGCCTGGCGAATGTTGAGCGCATCGATTTCCGCCGACGTGGAGATGCCGACGCCGACGATGCCGTGCGCCATGATGTCCGCGAAGAGCGCTTCGCGCATCACCTCGTCGATCTGCTTGGAGTCTGCGAGCCCCTTCGGGCGCCGCCGCGCAGGCAGGATCACCGCCGCGGCGACCACCGGCCCCGCCAAGGGGCCGCGTCCCGCTTCATCGATCCCGCAGATGCTCATGGGCGCGTCATGCGCGGAGTCCGGCGCGAAGTCACGCGCATTGCATGCCCCCTCACAGCGCCGCCACGCTGAACGTATCACACCGGGCGGGGTTGCTTGAGTCAAAGCCGCGCTGAAACCAGCGCAAGCGCTGCGCCGAGGTCCCGTGCGTGTATGTCTCGGGACTGGTGAAGCCCTGCTCTCGGCGCTGCATGGTATCGACGCCGAATGCCAAAACGGCATTCAGCGCTTCGCGGACGTCGGCGTCATCCACCTTGAAGCGCGTCACCACGGCCTTGCTCCAAACCCCTGCAAGGCAATCGGCCTGAAGTTCCACACGGATGGATTCGCTGTTCGCCGTTTCAGGCCGCGCGGCCGCGCGTGCGTTCGATGCTTCCAGAATGCCCAGCGACTTCTGCACATGGTGCGTGGTCTCATGCGCGATGACGTAGGCGTAGCCGAAATCCCCGGGCGCCTGGTGCCGGATGGACATGGTCTGGAAGAACGACGGGTCGAAATAGATCATCGAGTCTTGTTCGCAGTACTGCGGCCCGTATTCAGACAGGATGGGGCCGCATGCGCTGGATACGGCGTGGTCGTAGGCATTGGTAATCGGCGGCGCATATCGCTGGTCGCGGCGTTGGCCTAACGACACGAAGCTTCCAGCCTCGAACGCCGCGGCCCAAACATCTTCGGTGGCTGCAAGAATGACCCGGATGAAGTCTACCGCAGCATCGCGATCGGCGTACGGATCAGCGCTTGGCGCCGCCTCCTGAGCGAGGAGAGGTGGCGTTCCGGCCAACATCAGCGCCGCAAACAGCGCGCCCTTCCACGGAGTAGAGGTCACAGATTGTTCGTGCTCAGCGTGTCGCAGGCGGCGGGATCGCCGGTGGTGAAGCCCAGCTGGAACCAGCGTTTGCGCTGCTCGGAGGTGCCGTGCTGGAAGCTGTCGGGCTGCACATAGCCACGCGACTGGCGCTGCAGCGTGTCGTCGCCGATGGCGTTGGCGGCGGTCATCGCTTCCTCGAAGTCGCCCGCCTCGAGGCGCGGCTGGCCGGCGGCGGTGCGCTGTTCGCTGAAATACTTGCCCCAGGCGCCGGCGAAGCAATCCGCCTGCAGTTCCATGCGCACCTGAAGCGCGTTGCTTTCGCGCTCATTGCCCCGCGCCTTCATGCGCTGGATGGTCTCGGAGATGCCGGTGATCGTCTGCACATGGTGGCCGACTTCGTGCGCGATGACATAAGCCTCGGCGAAATCGCCTGAGGCGCCGAGCTTGTCGCGCATCGTCTTGAAGAATGAGGTGTCGATATAGACCTGCAGATCCGCGGGGCAATAGAACGGGCCGATCGCGGCGGTGCCTGTGCCGCAGCGCGTGCCTGTCTGGCCGTCGAACAGGACGAGCCTGGTCGGCGCATACTCGCGGCTCTGGAAGCCATAGTGCGCCATCGCGCCGCGCGCGAATTCCTGTTTCCAGAAATCTTCCGTCGAGCCGAGCACCGCGCTCATGAAATCGCCGGTCTGGTCCGCCGGCGCGCCGGCTTTGCCGGGCTCGCTTGTCACTGCGCCGCCGCCGCCGCCGATGAGGCCGAGCAGCATCTGCTTGACGGGCGCGGGCGCGAGGAAGAAGAGCAGGCCCACGACGATGAGGCCGCCGATGCCGAAGCGGCTGCCGATCAGCGAGATGATCCCGCCGCCCATGCCGCCGCCACCGCCGCCGCCCCGCTGGCCGCGCCGGTCCTCTACGTTGTCTGAACGTCGCTGGTCGTCGAGCCGCATGGTCGTTCCTCGTGTCTCAGTCTCAAGCCATAGCCCGCCCGCGGCTTAAGGGGCAATGGCGGGCCATCCGGCTCAGACGTCCCCGAGAAGCGCCCGCCGTCGCGCCAGGCTCTCCGGCGGCCAGAGCGCCTTCATGTCGTAGTAGATGTCGAACGCCTTTGCGTCCGCCGGCAGATCGAACCAGCGCGCCTTGGAGCGTGTGAAGATGTGCACGTCCGGCGGAAGGGCGGCGGGGTCGTCGAGCGTGCCCACGCGCAGGAAGATCATCACCTTGCGGCGGCCATAGTCGCTCCACAGCGCCGTGTGACAGGTTGCGCAGCGATGGATGTCGTGCGGACGCCCGCTTTCGCTCGGGCCCCGCGTCACCTCGATATCGCCCTGCAGCACGTCGACATGGTCTGTCTCGACGAGGGCGTTGAGTACAAAGGCGCTGCCGGTGGCGCGCTGACACTGCATGCAGTGGCAGCAATGCACGAACATAGGCGCCGTCTTGAGGCGATAGCGCACTGCGCCGCAACTGCAGCCGCCTTCGAGGTTTCGGGTCATCACTTCCTCCGCGCGCGCATCATAGCAAGTCCAGCTGGTCGCCCGCGCGCGGCGGGACGCGGAACTGCGTGATGTCGAGATCGAGCTTGCGCCTGTTGAGGCCGAGACGCGCGCAAGCCTTGCGGAAGCGGCCGGCGATGAGACGCGCATAGGGCCCCGTGCCGCGTTGCCGCGCGCCCCACTCGGGGTCGTAGTCGCGCCCGCCGCGCATCTCGCGCACGAGATTGATCACCTTGCGGGCGCGGTCCGGATAGGCGCCTTCGAGCCATTCACGAAAGAGATCCTTGATCTCCAGCGGCAGTCGCAGGACCACATAGCCCGCCTCGGTCGCGCCGGCGTCCGCGGCGGCGGCGAGGATGGCTTCAAGCTCCGCATCGTTCAGCCCCGGGATCAGCGGCGCCGTCATCACGGCGACGGGGATGCCCGCCTGCGCCAGCGCGCGTATCGCATCGAGGCGGCGCTGCGGCGTCGCCGCGCGCGGCTCCATCCGGCGCGCAAGCGTGCGGTCGAGCGTGGTGATGGAGATCGCCACTTTCGCGAGATTTTTCGCCGCCATGGGCGCCAGCAGATCGATGTCGCGCGTGATCAGCGCGGACTTCGTGATCATCGCCACGGGATGATTGTAGCGGCCCAGCACGTCGAGCACGGCGCGGGTGATGCGATGCGTGCGTTCGATGGGCTGATAGACGTCGGTGACGCCGCCCATCACCATGACGTTCGCGCGATAGTTTTTCGCGGAGAGTTCAAGCTCGAGCCGCTCCGCCGCGTTGAACTTCGCAAACAGCTTGCTCTCGAAATCGAGGCCCGGCGACAGCCCTGCATAGGCGTGGTTCGGCCGCGCATAGCAGTAGATGCAGCCGTGCTCGCAGCCGCGATAGGTGTTGATGGTGCGGTCGAAGCCGATGTCGGGGCTGGTATTGCGGCTGATGATCGTGCGCGCCGTTTCCTTGGTGACGGTGGTCGTCAGCTTCGGCGCCGCTTCGTCCTCGACGCCCCAACCGTCGTCGAAGGCTTCGCGCGCATCGCGCTCATAGCGTCCAGAGCGGTTGGTGACGGCGCCGCGGCCATTGGGTGTGGGGGCGTGCGGAGAAGGCATGGGCGCACGATACGCCTCGCCAGGAACAAAACAAGAACAAAATCAGCTGAACGCGAAGTCCCGGTCACGGGAGCGGAAGCGGAGCCCCGCATCCACATAGATGGTCTGACCTGTCACCGTCGGCGCTTCGAGCAGGTAGAGAGCGGCCGCCGCCACATCCTCGGGCGTGGCCCCGCGCGCGAGCGGCGTGTCGTCATGCAGCCTCGCGAAATCGGCGTCGGCCTGTCCCGGCGCGGGGAGGATGTAGCCAGGCGCGACGGCGTTCACGCGCAGGCGCGGCGCCAGCTCGCGCGCGAGCAATTCGGTCGCGCCCGCGAGGGCGTATTTCGACAGCGTGTAGGCGAAATGATCGGGGTAGGGCTGCGCCAGCTTGAAATCGAGGAAGTTGACGACCGCGCCCGTCGCGTCCTTCGGCAATTGCCGCAACAGCGCCCGCGCCAGCAACACCGGCGCATAGGCGTTCACATGCATGTGCCGGTCGGCGGTCTCGGGTTTGAAGTCATCGACGACATCGTGCTCGAAGATCGCCGCGCAGTTCACCAGCGCGCGGATCGGCGCCTGCGCGCGCGCCGCCGCCTCATCGACGAGACGTTCCGCCACCGCCGGCAATTCGCCGGCGACGGTGATTGCTTGTGCGCCGTGCGCAACGCAGGCCTGCGCCGCGCTTTCGGCGTCGTTCTGCGATGATGCATAGTGAATTGCGACGTTCCAGCCGCACGCCGCCGCATGCAATGAGACCGCGCGCCCGAGACGTTTCGCGCCGCCCGTCACCAGCACCCACGGGCGCGCCGCGCTCACCGTCCGCCCTCGGCCACGCTCAGGCCCTGGCGTCGGCGGCCTGCATCGGCGTGCCGCGTGAGGCTGACCGACACCATCGCCGGCGCCGCAAGCACGCTGGGCTTCTTCACCGTCACCGAAATCGTTTCCACCCGCGCCGACAAGCTGAACAGGAAGGCGCCGATGCGGTCGGCGACGGTCTCGATGAGATGGATCGCGCCGTCGGCGGGCAGATCGTACTGCAGGAAGCGGATGATGCGGTCGTAGTCGATGGTGGCGGAAAGCTCGTCGCGCTGGGCGCCGGCGGGCGCCTCCAGCGTGAGCGCCACCGATACGAACACCTCCTGCAGCGCCGCGCGCTCGACATCGGGCACGCCGAGCATCAGCGCCACGGGCAGGTCGGTGAGGGAAATGGTCTGCGTGTCGGCCATGGCCGGTGCTTAGCGCATGCGGGTCGCGCCGTCATCGGGAGGCCGCCCGGCGGCGGCCGATGCACGTGTCCGATTCCGGCGAGACGGGAGGTCCGGATCGGGCCAGTATGGGGCCATGATCGAAGACGTAGCCCAGCACGCCATCTGGCACGCCGCCGCCGAGGCCCGCGACGCGCGCTTCGACGGCGTGTTCTTCACTTGCGTGACGTCGACAGGGATCTACTGCCGCTGCGTTTGCCCCGCGCGTATGCCGAAGCGGGCGAACCGCATCTTTCACCGTTCCGCCGCCGCCGCCGAAAATGCGGGCTTCAGGCCGTGCCTCCTGTGCCGTCCGGAAAAGGCGCCCGGCGCTGCGCCCATCGACCAGAAGCAGCGGCTGGCCGCGCAGGCTGTCGCGCGCATCGAAGCGGGCGCGCTGGAGGAGCAGGGACTGGACGATCTCGCGCGCGATCTCGGCGTGACGGGGCGCCATCTGCGTCGGGTGACGACGGACGTGTTCGGCGCCGCGCCCATCGATCTGGCGCAGACGCACCGCCTGCTGACGGCCAAGCGCCTGCTCACGGAGACGCAGCTGCCGGTAACGGAAATCGCCTTCGCGAGCGGTTTCCAGAGCGTGCGGCGTTTCAATGCACTTTTTCTCGAACGGTACGGGTTCCCGCCGTCGCGCATCCGCCGCGCGCGCGTGGTCGCGCGGGAGCCGGTGCTGACGCTCGATCTGGTGGCGCGCGGCGCCTTCGACGCGCAGCCGCATTTCGATTTCTTCGCTTCGCGGTCGATCGAGGGCGTCGAGGTTCTGGATGGCGGCTATGCGCGTACGCTGAAGATCGGCGCACATGCGGGATTCGTGTCGATCCGGCCGAGCGCGCGCGGGGTCGCCTTGTCCCTCTCGCACAGTCTGTCGCCGGCGCTGCGGCCATTGGTGGCGATGGTGCGCGGCGCCTTCGATCTGGATGCCGACGTGACGGCGATCGACGGCGCGCTTGGCGATGACCTCGATGTCGCGGCCGATCCCGGCGTGCGCCTGACAGGGGGGCTCGATCCGTTTGAAGTCGCCGTTCGCGCCGTGCTCGGCCAGCAGGTGACGATCGTCGCGGCGCGCAAGCTCACGCAGAAGATCGTCGACCGCTTCGGCGCCGAGATCGAGACGGGCGCCGAGGGACTTCGTCGACTGTTCCCCGACGCGGGCCGGATCGCTGCCGCCGATCCCGGCGAAATCGCGGGCCTCGGCATGCCGTTTGCGCGGGCGCAGACGCTGCAGCGGCTTGGCGCGGCGGTGGCGGAGGGGCGGTTGCTGCTCGCGCGCGGCGCGGTCGCGGCGGGGCGCGAGGGGCTCGCGAACCTTGCCGGCATCGGCCCGTGGACGATCGAATACGTCGCGCTGCGCGGCCTCGGCGATCCCGACGCGTTTCCCGCCGGCGACAGCGCCATCCGCGCGGCGCTCGACATGAAGTCCGGCATCGAGGCGCGCGCGGAAAGGTGGCGGCCGTGGCGCGCCTATGCGGCCACGCGGCTGTGGAAGAGATACGCGCGGATGATGGCGCAGAGGAAGGCGGGAGACGTGCGATGAGCGTGACGGTGCATGTGCATGAAAGCCCGGTCGGGCCGCTGACGCTGGTGTCCGATGGCGCGGCGCTCGCGGGCGTCTATTTCGAGAGCCAGAAGCACGGCGCGCCGCCGGCCGGCCCCCGCGGTTCCGACAAGATCATCGACGGAGCGCGCAAGCAGCTCGACGCCTACTTCGCCGGCAAGCGCACGAGCTTCGATGTTCCGCTCGCGCCGAAGGGCACGGCGTTCCAGACGCGGGTCTGGCACGCGCTGACGAAGATCCCCTACGGCGAGACGACGAGCTACGGCGCCATCGCCAACGCCATCGGCTCGCCCAAGGCGGTGCGCGCGGTCGGCGCCGCCAACGGACGCAATCCGATCCCGATCATCATCCCGTGCCACCGCGTGATCGGCGCCAACGGGTCGCTGACCGGCTTCGGCGGCGGCATGGCGCGCAAGGAACTGCTGCTCGATCTGGAGCGCGGCGCGCTCTTTCCGGCGGGACGGTGATGCGCTAGGCGTCGCCCGTCAGAGACAAGGGGGCAGGCATGCTGAAGAATTTCGCGCTTTCGATCGCCGTGTTCGTTTGCGTCGCAAGCGGCGGCGCCGCTGCGGCGATGGAACTGGTAAAGCGCATAGAGACCGCGCTCTCGACGCCCGCGCCGATCGAGGCGGTTGAAGCCGCCGTTGACGGCGGCCTGATCGACAAGGGCTGGACCATCGAGTCGAAAGAGCCGGGTCGCACCGTGGCCTCGATCCGCGTGCGCGAAAAGCACTTCGCCCGCATCGCCGTCACCTATGACACGCGCGCTTTCGCCATCAATCTGATCAGCACCGAAGGGCTCGACCAGAACGACCGGCGCGGCACCATTCACGGCGCCTATGGCCGCTGGACTCGCAACGTCATTGCGGGCGTCAACAATCGGCTGCGCCGCACGGTCGCGCCGCCTGCTTCCGTCTACGCGCCCGAACCGGCGGCGGCGCTGGAACCGGAACCCGCGCTGCGCCCGACGACGCCCTGAGGCTTCCCCTGCGCCCGGCACGCTTCCTGCGGGGATGCCCTCGGCAGGGATGACAGCGCGCGTTCGCCGGGCGATGTAGGCGCCCGGAACACAAACCCGTACACAAGACCGGAGCCGCGCCATGTCCTTCCTCTCCCTCGAAAAAACCGGCCGCGTCGTCACGATCACCATCGAACGGCCGGACGTGATGAACGCGCTTGGCGAGGACGGCGATGGCGCCGCCTTCGAGGATGCGTGCGCGGAGATCGCCGCCGACCGCACCATCGGTTGCGCGATCCTGACGGGGCGCGGGCGCGCCTTTTCCGCGGGCGGCAATGTGAAGGCGATGGCCGAACGCGACGGCGCCTTCTCCGGCAAGCCCCACGTCATCCGCGACCGCTACCGCACCAACATCCACCGCATCGCGCGCGCGCTGCATGCGATGGAGACGCCGCTGGTCGCCGCCGTGAACGGCCCCGCCATCGGTCTCGGCTGCGACGTCGCGTGCATGGCCGACATCCGCATCGCGGCGGAGAACGCGAAGTTCGGCGTGACGTTCCTGAAGCTCGGCCTCATTCCGGGCGACGGCGGCGCGTGGCTCCTGCCGCGCGTCATCGGCCAGTCGCGGGCCGCAGAACTCCTGTTCACGGGCGACGTCATCGACGCGAAGACGGCGGTGGAGTGGGGGCTCGTGTCGCGCGCCGTGCCGGCGGAAAAGCTGATGGAAGAGGCGATGGCGCTGGCGACGAAGATCGCCCAGCAGCCGCCGCAAGCGCTGCGGCTCGCCAAGACGCTGATGCGGCAGGGGCAGACGACGACCTACGATACGCTGCTCGAGCTTTCCGCCGCCGCGCAGGCGCTGATGCACCACACCGCCGACCACATGGAAGGCGTGCACGCCATCCTTGAGAAGCGTGCGCCGAGCTTCAAGGGCGAGTGAGCGCCGGCGACATCGCCGCGTTTCGCGCACGCGCGGCGTCAAATCTGAGCGCCTTCGATCGTCGCGAGATCGCGCCGGACGGACGTCGGCGCGCGGCGGTCGCGATCGTCGTGTCGCCGCTGCGCGGGCGCATCACCTACGTCCTGACGCGACGCGCGCTGACCATGCGGCGCAATGCAGGCAACTACGCACTGCCGGGCGGCAATGTCGAACCGGGGGAGGATGCAGTCGCCGCGGCCGTGCGGGAGACGCATGAGGAACTTGGCGTCGCGCTCGATCACGGCTGTGCGGTCGGCCTGCTTGATGATTTCGTGACGCTCGGCGGCCATGTGGTGACGCCGGTGATCCTGTGCACCGACAAGGCGCTGACGCTCACGCCCGATCCGCGCGAGGTGCATCAGGTCTGGCGACTGCCGGTGGCGCAGCTCGACCTGCCGGAAACGCCGCGCTTCGTGTCGCAGGCGGATGGACCGCCAATCCTGCAGATGCGCGCACGCCATGGCTGGATAAACGCGCCGACGGCCGCGTGGCTCTACCAGTTTCGCGAAGTCGCGCTGCACGGGCGCGCGAGCCGGCTGGATGGCGTCGGGCAGCCGGGGTGGACCGCGACGTGACGTCTGGATTCGCTGTGAATTTTTCCCGCGCCTTGCCGCCGCGCCATCGTGTCGCCTAGAAGGACGCGCACCCATGATGTCCCCGCAATCCGGAGTTTCCATGCGCCAGTTTCTGCTCGCCGCCGTCGCCGCAATCGGTCTCGCCGCCTGCGCGTCGTCGCCCAAGGAAGTCGTGGCGCCGCCGCCGACGTCGGCATCCTCCGCAGGGGTGTGGGCGTATGCGTATGACGCGGGCCCGGGCATCGCGACGGCCGTGCTGACGGGCGCCGACAACCAGCCGCTCGTGCGCCTGGCGTGCCAGTCGCCGAACGGCAATCTCGTGATCACGGACTGGGTGTTCTCGCGCGTCCGCCAGGGCGACGCCCCGGCCACCTTTTCGGTGGGCGCCCAGTCCAAGCAGATCACCGCGCGCATCGCCGGTGACGGCGCAGGGCGTCAGGCGCTCGTGATCACCTTGCCGTCCCGCGATCCGATGTGGAATGCGCTGTCGCCGTCCGCGCCCGTCACGACAACGGCGCTCGGTTTCACCCACAACTGGGCGCCGGAATCGGCGTCGCGCATCAACGACGTGCTCAATTCCTGCCGCAGCCTCGGCAGCTGATCCGTCGCGCATCGCCGCGCCCGGCTGACGTAACGTCGCGCCTTGCAGGGGCGGCGGTCGGGCGTATGGTCGCTTCCGGAATTCCGGAGGAGGCGACCCCATGATCGGCATCGTTGCGAACATCAAGGTGAAGGACGGCCAGCAGGAGGCGTTCGAGGCGGTGTTCCGCGATCTTGCGCCTGCCGTTCGCGCCAACGAGCCGGGCTGCCTCCTCTATACGCTCACGCGCAAGCAGGGCTCCACGACGGAATATGTCGTGATGGAGCAGTACAAGACGCAGGCCGATCTCGACGCGCACGGCAAGTCCGCGCATTTCGCGCAGTACGCGCCGAAGATGGGACCGTGCCTCGACGGCCGTCCGGAAATCATCCGCCTCGACGGCATCGATCTCTGAGGAGCGCAGAATGGATCTCGCATTTTCGGCCGAGGACCTGAAATTCCGCGACGAAGTCCGCGAATGGATCGCGAAGAATTTCGACGCGCACACCAAGGCGATGCAGGCGCAGTCGAAGAACGGCTATCTCGACAAGGAGACGATGGTCGCCTGGCAGAAGAAGCTCTACGAGCGCGGCTGGATCGCTCCGGACTGGCCGGTGGAGCACGGCGGCGCCGGCTTCACACCCACGCAGCGCTACATCTTCAACATGGAGATGGCCGCCGCCGGCACGCCGACGCTGTCGCCCATGGGCCTGAAGATGGTGGCGCCGGTCATCATGAAGTTCGGCACCGAGGAGCAGAAGGCCGAGCACCTTCCGAAGATCCTCCGCTCGGACGTCTGGTGGTGCCAGGGCTATTCCGAGCCGGGGTCTGGCTCTGATCTCGCCTCGCTGCAGATGAAGGCGGAGCGCGACGGCGATCACTACATTTTCAACGGTTCGAAAATCTGGACGACGCACGCGCAATGGGCGGACTGGATCTTCTGCCTTGTGCGCACGAGCCAGGAAAAGAACCGCCAGGACGGCATCAGCTTCGTGCTCGCGCGCATGGATACGCCCGGCATCACCGTGCAGGCGCTGCCGACTCTCGACGGACCCATGAAGGGCCAGCAGGAGGTCAATCAGGTCTTCTTCGACAATGTCCGCGTGCCGGTCTCCAATCGCATCGGCGAAGAGGGCAAGGGCTGGACCTACGCGAAGTATCTGCTCGAATTCGAGCGCGGCAACGCCTACGCGCCGGGACTGAAGACCGCGCTCGCGAAGGCGAAGCGGCTTGCGCAGTATGAAGGCGTCGACCGCGATCCGGACCTCGCGCGGAAGTTCGCCGAGATGGAGATCAAGATCGCCGCGCTCGACGCGACGGAGTTGCGGTTGTTCTCGTCGCTCTCGGCGGGCAAGTCGATCGGTGCCGCGTCGTCGATGCTCAAGTGCGCCGGCTCCGAGGCGCAGCAGGAAATCTCCGAACTCGCGCTTGAAGCGATCGGCGCCTACGCGGCGCCCTTCGTCGAGGACACCTGGGCGGAACTGAATGGGCGTTCCAACGCGCCGCGCCCGGGGCCGGACTACGCTGCGCCTGTCGCGCCTTCCTATTTCAACTACCGCAAGACCTCGATCTATGCGGGCTCGAACGAAGTGCAACGCAACATCATGGCGAAGATGGTGCTGGGGATCTGAGGTCGGTCACGCGCCGAAAAAGAAAAGGCGGCTTCTCCATCTGGAGAGCCGCCTTTTTCGTGTCTTCGGCCTGAAAAGTCAGGGGGCGGGCTTCGGCGTCACGACGATGCGCACCGCCTTGTCGTTGACGAACGTCGCGCGCGCCGCAGCGATGATCTCTTCCTTCGTGATCGCTTCGACGTCGCTCACCCGCGTGCGCATGAGATCGAAGCGGCGAGGATTGGTCTGCGCATCCTGCAGCACCGCCACCCAATAGCCGTTCGTCCGCTCCGAGGTGCGCAGACGGTCGATGACCGGCGCGCGGGCGCGCACGATGCTGTCGGCGTCGATCCGTCCCTCGCGCAGTTCTGCGGTGATCTTGTCGACCGTCGTCCAGAAGCGCGCGATGTCGCCCGGCGGGGTTTCCACTTGTGCGGCCACATAGCCGTAGCCTGCGAAGGTCTGGGAGAGATCCTCTTCGGTCTGCGGCGAGTAGGTTGCGCCGAGTGCTTCGCGGTACTCTTCCGTCAGGCGGTCGTCGAGAATGGTCAGCGCCAGCCTGACCGCGCGCGCCTTTCGGGCGTCGGCGAAGTCGATGGACGGCCACGCAATGTACGCCACCGCCTGATCCGCGCGGCCTTCGTGCGTCCACTGCAGCGGTTGCGGCGTTGGCGCGGGGAAGAGGATATTGCGCACGCGCTCGGGCGTTTCGGTGCGGGCCGGCAGCGCGCCGAACGTCTTGCCGACGGCGGCGATGACGGCGCCCGGATCGAAGTCGCCGACCACGGAGATTTCCAGCGGCCGTGTTTTCAGCGGTCCCTCGATCAGGCGACGGAAGTCGCTGATGTCCAGCGCCTTTGCCTGCTCGAGCGTCGGGAATGCCCAGCGGCTGTCGCCGCGACGGAGATAGGCGCCGCTGTCGCGATCGAGCACGCGGCCCGGCGCGGTGGCATATTGGCGGATGAAGTTCTCGGCAGACGCCTTGATGCGCGCCAGACCGTCAGGCCGGAACGCCGGATCGCTCACCTGCGCGGCCAGCAATTGCATCTGCAGATCGAGGTCTTCCGCGCGCGTGCGTCCGGAAACGATGAACTCGTCCTCGCCGAACCCGAAGCTTGCGCCAACGACCTTGCCAGCCGTCGCGCGCTCGATCTCCTCGCGCGTCATCTTTCCGAGTCCGGCTTCCGCCATCACGAAGGGCGCGAGGATCGGCACGCCGGGCGCGACCGCGTCCGCATAGGCGAGGCCGCCGCGCAGGCGCACGCTCACATTGATGCGCTTCTCCTCGTAGGGCGTCTTCTTCAGCGTCAGCAGCACGCCGTTCTGGAAGCGGATGAGATCGAGATCGAACTCTTCGTTGCGCGTGCGCTGCGCGATCGCGCCGGGCGTGCCGAAATCCGCATAGGCGAACACAGAATCCGACTGCGCTACTGGACGCGTCACACGCTGGCCTGCGCTGGCGCGGTAGGCGGCGAGAATGGCGGCGTCGCCGCCCTCGATCGCTTCGCTACCGGTCACATAGATGAGGGGCCCCTGTGTGCTGCGTCCGGCGGGGAAAACCGCCTTGAGCGCCGACGTCACGGCGGCGGCGGTCAGGCCGCGCGTGGCGGCGTTGAAGAGGTCGAGCGACGTCGACGGGTGTGCGAACACCTCGTCCGAGTCGAAGGCGCCGGCGATCCCGCTGGCGAGGCGGCGCGTGTCGCGTGTCGCGGCGCTTGCGGCGGCGGACTCATAGCCCGCCCGCATGTCGGCGATCTCGCGATCGACTTCCGATTGCGTGACGCCGAACTGGAGCGCGCGGCGCAGCTCCTGCTCGGCCGCGACCATGCCGGCCCGCCACTGGCCGGGCCGTACATCCACATCAAGCACCGCCAGCGTGGCGCTTTTCTCGAGTACGGAGCGGGAGACGTCCGCGCTGATGAACGGCGCGTCGGCCTGACGCGCGATCCGCTGCAGGCGGCGGTTCACCGTGGAGAAGGCGATGCTGCGGACGATCGCCTGCTGCCGCCGCGCGGCGCTGTCGCGCGCGATGTCGGGCGGGCTCACCCAGGTCAGCGAGACGCTGGCGGGAAGGCCCGCTTCGACCCGATGGCGCGCCTCTGCGCCGCGCCGTGCGGGCGTGCCGTAGGTCGGCGCCGGATCAGCGGGACCGACAGCGGCCCAGTCGGAGAATTTCGCCTTGATGCGGCTTTCGATGTCGGCGACGTCGATGTCGCCGACGATCACGAGCAACGCCCGCTCGGGCCGGTAGTTGCCCTGGTAGAAGCTGACGAATTCGCTGCGAGGCATGGTGCGGATCGTTTCCGGCGTGCCGATGGGCCAACGCGTCACCAGCGGCTGTTCCTTCAGGTAGAAGGAGAAGCGTTCCTTGATGTTGCGGTATTCCGGCGAGTCGCGCGCGCGCTCTTCCGACAGGATGATGCCGCGTTCGCGGTCGATGGCGGCGGCGTCAAGCGTGAGACGACTCGCGGTCTCGCGCATGATCATGAGGCCGGTGTCGATGGTCGCCGTGTCCGTTTTCGGCAGGTCGAGCATGTACACCGTCTCGCCGAAAGAGGTGTAGGCGTTGGTGTCCGGGCCGAAGGCGAGGCCGGCGCGCTGCAGCAGCTTCACCATCTCACCCTCGGGAACGTTTTCGGACCCGTTGAAGTTCATGTGCTCGAGGAAGTGCGCGATGCCGAGTTGGGCGTCCGACTCCGACATCGAGCCCGCGTCGATGCGAAACCGCACGGCCGCGATTCCCGAAGGCTGGGTGTTGCGCATCAGCGCATAGCGCATGCCGTTCGACAGGACCCCGTAGCGCACCGCCGGATCCGGTGCGATGTCCACACCCTCATGCGGCCAGACGGGCGCAGCCTTCTGGGCCGCAGGCGCAGGCTGACGCGCCTCCAGCGGGACCGGCGCGGCGGAAAGCGCGATGACGGCGAGCGTCGCGGCGAAGGCGGCGCGCAGGATGTTTCTCATGGCGATGGGTCCCGTGGGGTCAGGCCGACATTGATCGAGTCTCGATATAGCCCGCCCCGCACGGATGAGAAGCAGCGTTCGACAGACGACGGGAAGCTACTGTGCTTTCGCGATGGTCGTCGTCGTCGCCGCCCAAGCGGGAACGGCCACGATGTAGCGTTCCTGCGCTGTCTGGATCTCGCCGGCGTCGTCGATCCAACTGCGGCTGACCTTGATCACCACGGAACCTTCGCTCTCGGATTCGAGGGCCCACTCGTTGAAATCGCCGAGCTTGTACACCTTGAAATCGTCGTCCGGCGCCTCGGGCGCGACAGCGAGATAGAGATATTCGCCATTGATCGCGGGGTCGCCGCCGACCACGCCGAAGAGTTTCGCATCGCCGGTCTGCAGACCCTGCACGCGCGAGACGTTCGTATCGCGGTGATGGTCGCTGGCTTCGTTGCGGGCCTCGATGGTTTCAGCGGGACCGGCGGGCGTCGCCTGGGCAGCGCTCGCGGTTTTCGGGGCGGCGCCGTCCGGCGCGCACGCGGCGAGCGCCAACGCGGCGCAAACGATCAACATTCTCATGGTCATCCCTCCGGTCCCGTGGCGATACGCTGCCGCGTCGGAACGCTCCGCGTCAACTGCGCTCAGGACCAGCGCCCGCGCACGCGTGCGATGCGGTCGAGGCGTGCGGCGTACAGCGAGATGTCGTGCACCCGCGTCTGCAGCAGTCGGCGTGAAAACGGCCACAGAAAGAGACTGCGGATCGCGAGGATGATCACCGACCCGGTCGGGCGTTTGCGGATCGGCTTCAGGCGCTTGCCCTTGAGTAGATACGGCTCGCCCGTGTGCACATAGCCGTTCAGCCAGGACGGCGGCACGAGCGGCACGACGTCGCCGGAATTCACGACGCGATAGTGCGGCGCCTTCACGATCGCCGGGAAATCGCGACCGCCGACGCGCGGGCTGCCGAAGGTATAGACCGCCGCTATCCGCCCGCCGAGATCGTCGCGTCCGCCGAGCGCCGCCGACGCCACCAGCGCCACCGCGCCGCCGAGGGAGTGGCCCGTGAGATAAACCGACTTGCCGGGAACGGACTTGATGGCGGCCTGAACGCGGTCCTCGACGAGCTGATACGCGCTGTAGAAGCCCGCGTGCACGCGGACTTTCTGGGGATGGTTTTCAACGGGCGCACGAGCGACCCCAATGCGGAAGTTGGTCTTGCGATCGGCTTTGCTGGTGGTGCCGCGGAACGCGACGACGAGAAAATCCTTTGCTTCGACGACGATCGCTTCGGTGTCGTCGACCACGATGGCGTCCACGAGCTTCAGCCCGCCGTGCGCGACGGCCGCTTCGAGCAGCGGTTTGCGGGCCGGATCCTCGAAAGCGATGTAGGACAGGAGCGACAACTTCGCGAGCAGCGCTGCCATGCGGTCCGAATACGCCGCGCGACGGCGGGGGATCGCCTCGACGTCATCGGCCCAGATCGGGGCGACGTGGGAGAGCGCCTCGCTCGGCTCCTTCATCTCTTCGGAGAAGGCGCTGAGCAGCTTGTCGAACTCGTTCTTCTGGGCCGCTTCGAGTTCAGCGCGCTTGCGCTGATGCTCATCCATCAGCGCTTCCAGCCGCCGCCGCCGCTGCTGGTATTCGTCGAGCCATTCTTCAGGCTTCTCGAAGAGCTCCTTGAGCGCTGCGAGTGCGGTTTCCGCCCTGCGTCCGTCGTCCGCCATTGTCGCCTCTCCCGGTCACGCGATCCTAGCGGCGACGCGTGACGCTTTCGAGGCTTAGACGCGCGTCGCGCGAAATGCCGGTGACCTGGGTCACCGGCGCGCGCGAAACTCAGCCGCCGGCGAGCTTGCGCATGAACTTCTGGGTCTGGCCGCCGCCGGCGTCGTAGGCTTCCATGCCCTTGGGGTCGGTGATCCTGGCCCAATTGTCGCGGACTTCCTCGGCGGAGACGCCATCCTTTGTCAGCGCCACGCCGTCGGTCTCGTAGATGCGGGCCACCGCGAAGACGCCCGCGCCGGCGGTGAGGATCGTGCCGGTCGGCGCGTCTTCCGAGACGAGGTAGGTGACGCCGGGGGTGACGAAGTCCGGCTTCAGCGCTTCGAGCACCTGTTCCGGGATGCCGATATTGGCGGTCATCCGCGTCGCGGCGACCGGCGAGATGGCGTTGATCTTGATGTTGTTCTTCATGCCCTCGAGCTTCATCGAGTTCATGAAGCCCACGAGCGAGAGCTTCGCCGCGCCATAGTTCGACTGGCCGAAATTGCCGTAGAGTCCCGTCGACGACGTCGTCACCACGATGCGCCCGTAGTTCTGGGTCTTCATGATTTCCCAGACCGCCTTCACGGGCTTCACCGTGCCCATCAGGTGCACGGCCATGACGGCTTCGAAATCGGCGATCTCCATCTTGGAGAAGCTCTTGTCGCGCAGGATGCCGGCGTTCGCGACGAGGATGTCGATGCGGCCCCACTGGTCCATGGTCTGCTTGACCATCGCCGCAACGCCCGCGTCATCGGTGACGGATGCGCCGTTGGCGATCGCTTCGCCGCCGGCCGCCTTGATCTCGGCGACGACTTTCTGCGCCGCTTCCGAGCCGCCGCCCGAACCGTCCACCGAACCGCCGAGATCGTTCACGACGACTTTCGCGCCGCGCCTGGCGAGATCGATGGCGTGGCAGCGACCAAGGCCGCCGCCGGCGCCGGTGACGATCGCGACCTTGCCGTCAAACCGAATGTCGCTCATCGCCTCATGCTCCGTGATGTGTGGCTGAATACTGAGCGCGGTGCTGCCATGCGGGGCTTCCGCCGGTCAAGGCGATCACCGGTGACCAATGATCGCGCGACGCTCAGCGCGGGAAGGCGAAGGCGCCTGCGGGACGGATCGACACCTGCGCCTCGCCGCCGTCCGGCGGTCCGTCGCCGGGCGCGGCGTGCCCCCGCCATACGGCGCCGGCGGCCTCCACCAGAACAAGGTCGAACGCGCCCTGGGGCCTGCGTGCGATCACGCGCACCGGCGCGCCGGACGCGGCGAAGGCGAGCGCTTCGGCCCTGACGACGGCAGTCGCCGGGCCGTCCTGTGCGGCCGTTGAAATCGATCCGAAGGGCGTCGACAGCACGCCGTTGCGCACCTCGCCCTCAAGGCGGTTGATCGCGCCAAGCGCCGCCGCCGCCTCGGGCGATGCGGGTCTTTCATACAAGTCGCGCGGCGCGTCCGCCTGCACGAGACGGCCGTCGCGCAGGATGGCGATCTGGTCGGCGACGTAGAGCGCCTCGTCGGCGTCGTGCGTGACGAAGAGCGTGGTGGCGCCGATGGAGGCGACGGCTTCCAGCGTCCGGTCACGGAGATCGGCGCGCAAACCGGGGTCAAGCCCGGAAAACGGTTCGTCCAGCAGCACCGCACGCGGCTTCGGCGCGAGCGCGCGGGCAAGGGCGACGCGCTGCTGTTCGCCGCCCGACAGTTCGTGGGGATAGGCGTCCGCCCGACGGGCGAGACCGACACGATCGAGCCACGCGCGCGCCTCTGTTTCGCGCGCGCGCCGCTCCAGCGCCGAAAGTCCGAAGGCCACGTTCTGCGCGGCCGTCATGTGCGGGAAGAGTGCAAAATCCTGGAAGACGAAACCGATGCGACGGGATTCAGCCGGCGCCATGGCCTGCGGCGCGGACGCGACGCCGCCGCCGAGGATCACGCGTCCCCCGTCGACGGGCTCAAGACCTGCGATGAGGCGCAGCAGCGTGCTCTTGCCGGAGCCGGACGCGCCGAGCAGCGCCGTCACCTTGCCGGCAGGCGCCGTCAGCGTGACGTCATCCACCGCCGCGCGCCCCGCGAACACGCGGCGCACATTCTCCACGCGCACCTCGTACGGCGCCTCGCTCATTCCCGCTCTCCCGCGCGCGATCGCGTCAGGCGGCGCGACAGCAAGATAACCGGTATCAATCCGGCGAGCGTGATCATCAAGGAGGGCGCGGCCGCCTGGACCAGTCGCTCGTCGCTGGCATAGGCGTGGGCGCGGGTGGCGAGGGTCTCGAAATCGAAGGGGCGCAGGACGAGCGTCGCCGGCAGTTCCTTCAGGATTTCGACGAAGACGATAAGCGCGCCGGCTACGGCGGCAGGCGCTGCGATCGGCAGCTCTATTCGCCACGCGCGGCGCAAGGCGCCCGCGCCGAGCGTGCGTCCGACGTCAGCCATGTTTCGGGTCACGCGCGTCAGGCCTGCTTCAATCGGTTGCGCGCCCGCAGCGGCAAATCGTGACGCATAGACCCAGAACAGCATGGTGATGGCCGCAGCGCCGCTGATGCCGCCGACGACGCCCGCCTCGCGCAGGAGTGCAAACACCGTGAGCGCCCCCAGCGCCGTGACGGCGCCCGGCGCCGCATAGCCGATCGCGGCGGCGAAGAGCCCGATGCGTCCTGCAAGGCGACGCGCCGCGAGTGCGATGACAGCCGAAACCGCCAGCGTCAGCGCCGCGCCGACGCCGGCGATAACGAGCGAACGGACAAGCGGTTCGCCGAGCGTCGCGAAGTCCGCGAACGCGCGATAGCTCGCCAGTCGCAGGAGCCACGCGATCGGGATGAGTGCGCCGAGCAGCGCGAGCGTCGCGCAGAAGGCCGTCGCGCCGAGACCGGCGAGCGGCGAAAGGCGTATCGGCTTTAGCGCGCGCCACCGGGCCGACCCCCCGGCGAAACCGCGCCGTCCGCGCGCCGCGCGTTCGAGCCACAGGAAGACGAGCGCGCCGATCAGCAGGAGCGAGGCCAGTTGCATGGCGAGTTGCGGTTCGCCGCGCGAGAACCAGGCGCGAAAAACGCCGGTGGTGATGGTGCTCGCGCCGAAATAGGCCGCCGCGCCGTAGTCCGCCGCGATCTCCATCGCCGCGAGCGCGCCGCCGGCCGCGACGCCGGGCCACGCCAACGGCGCCGCGACGGTCGCGAAGGTGCGCCAAGGTCCTGCGCCGAGCGCGCGCGCCGCCTCCAGCGCACAGACATTCTGGCTCACGAACGCCGCGCGCGTGGACAGGTAGATGTACGGGTAGAGCCCGACGACATAGACGAAGCCCGCGCCGGCGAGACCGGACAGTCCGATCGGTACGGGTCCGCCCGGCCCGGTAATGGCCCCATAGGCGTAGGCGAGCACATAGACCGGCGCGGCGAGCGGCAGGACGAGCAGCCACTCGAAGAGGGCGCGACCCGGGAAGGCGCAGAGCGTGACGAGCCACGCGGCGGCGGCGCCGAGAACGGTCGCGATCGCGCCGGCGACGAGCGTCAAAGTCACCGTGCCGATGACGGAGTCACGCAGGAGATTGCCGGCGCCGTCACCCGCCGCGTCGGCGTCGAGCGCGCCGAAAAGCACGGCGAGCGCAGGCGCGGCGCAGACGAGTGCGGCGAGAAGCGCCGCGAGCAGGGGCCAGCCGGACGCCAGCTCGCCGAAAGAGCGCGCGCGCTGTGCGTTCGCGACTACTTCCATCCGGCTTCGTCAAAGAGACGCTGCGCTTCCGGTTGGCGCTCGCCGAAGGTTCCGTAGTCGACGACTTCCTCCTTGAACGCGCCGAGCGCGGCGAGTTCCGGCGACAGCGTGACGCCCGATGCGACGGGCAGCTCGTTGTTCTTGTCGGACATGATCTGTTGCGCTTCGGCGGTCGTCAGGAACTCGATGAGTTTGATCGCATTGGCGCGATTGCGTGCGTGCGCGGCGAGACCGGCGCCTGAAATGTTGACATGCGTGCCGGCGCCGGCCTGATCCGGCAGGACGACATCGAGTTTTTCCGCGATTGCACGGTCGGAGGGGTCTGCGGAGCGGCGGAACCGGATGAGATAATAGTGGTTGGCGATCGCCACCTGGCACTGGCCGGCGGCGACGGCGCGCAACTGGTCGCTGTCGGAGCCTTGCGGCTGGCGCGCGAAGTTGCCCGCGATGCCGCGCGCCCAGGCGAGCGATTTCTCCGGCCCGTCGCGTTCGATGCGGGCAGCCATCATCGAGAGATTGTAGAGGTTCGTGCTCGTGCGCGCACAGACCTTGCCCTTGAAGGCGGGGGTGGCGAGTGCGTCCATGGACGCGATCTGCGCCGGATCCACCACGCCCCGCGCATAGATGATGACGCGCGCGCGCTTGAGGAAGCCGAACCATCGGTTCTGCGGATCGCGGAACTGTGCGGGGACCCCGTCGAGCGCCGCTGACGTCGCCGGCTGCAGCAGGTTCGCCTCGACGAGACGGTCGAGATTTCCCGCGTCGACCGTGATCACGACATCGGCGTTGGCATATTCGCCTTCGGCCTTGAGCCGTTCGAGAAGCTGGTTGCCCTCCGCCTGCACGACGCGGACGTCTATGCCGGTCTTGGCGGTGAAGGCGGCGAACACCGCCGTGTCGCTGTCGTAGTGACGTGAGGAATAGACATTGACGGCGTTCGTCTCGGCCGATGTGTCGGCTCCGGCGTCCTTGGCCTTCTCGGCGGGGGAGCAGGCGACGACCGCCAACGCTGCGGCGGCCGCGAACGCGGTGAACAGTCGGGAACGGAGCGTCACGGCAGGTCCTTTTTGAGAATAATTCGCAAGACGCCATTGGCCCCGCCGCCGGCGCTCTGTCAAGCGCGTCGCCGCAAGTGTCGCACGCACGCATGCGCCCGCCTTGACCCGTCACGGGGGTGCTGACTAATGTCCGCGCCTCCTGAAAAGGGCGCGTAGCTCAGCGGAAGAGCACTGCCTTCACACGGCAGGGGTCGTAGGTTCGAACCCTACCGCGCCCACCAGAACTCTTTCCCCCCGGGACTTCACCTTGCGCCTCGGCCGCGCCATCACGGGACCATCGGCGCGGCTGACGCTCGTGATGTCGGCCCTGTTCTGCTGCAACGGGGTGATGCTGCCGTATCTCGCGCGGTGGCTGGAAGAGACGCACGCCCTCACCGGTATTGAAATCGCCGCGATCGTCGCTTCGGCGCAGCTGACCCGAGTCATCGCGGGGCCCTTGATTGCGTCCTGGGCGGACGGTTTCAGAGATCGGCGCGCGCCGCTGCGCTATCTCTCCGTCGCATCGCTCGCGCTCTACTTCGTGTTCTTCAATGCGGAGGGATTTCTCGCACTCCTCGTCACGGGATTTCTCGCCCAGACCGCAGCGCAGGCGATCACGCCGCTCGTGGAGGGCGCACTGCTGCGCGTGTCGGCACATGGCGGGATGTCCTACGGACTGGCGCGCGGCATCGGCTCCATCGCATTCATCGTCGGCAATGTCGGCGGCGCCATGCTCGTGGGACGCTTTGGCGTCGAAGCGGCGGCGATCTGGGCGCTTGCTTCCATGGGCGCAACGGCGATTTCCGCGCTCTTCGCGCTCTCGCCGGACCCCGCTGAAGCTGGACCCGCGCCGAGCGGCTTTCGCGGCAGGCTGAAAGAGGGGCTCGCGCTCTTTCGCAAACCGACGTTCGCCGGGCCTGTCATTGCGGCGAGCCTCATCCAGTGCGCGCATGCGTTCTACTATGGCTTCTCGACGCTCGTCTGGACGCGCCAGGGCTTCTCCGATCCGGTCATCGGATGGCTCTGGGGGTTCGGCGTGATCGTGGAGGTCGGGCTCCTGCTCGCGCTGCCGCGTTTCGAGCGCCGATTTTCACCCGAGGCGCTCATCACCCTCGGCGGACTCGCTTCATTGGCGCGCTGGACGGTTCTCGCCTTTCTGCCGCCTGCATGGATCGTGTGGCCGCTGCAGGCGTTGCACGCGCTGACATTCGCTGCGGTGCATGTCGGTGCGCTGCGTCTCGTACAACGTGAAGCGCCGCCGCACATCGCGGGTGTGGCGCAGACCCTCTACGCCGCGCTGGCGTCGGGGACGCTTGCGGGGCTGGCGATGCTGCTCGCCGGCGCACTCTACGACGGCGCCGGCGCGTGGGGGTATCTCGCCATGTCTGCGCTTGCTGCGGCGGGTGTTGCGGTGATGGTTTTCGCGTCTCACGGGCGCAAGGCCGTCGCGCGCGGAACCTGAGCGCCCCTCGCGCCTTGTCTCACATTCCGGCGGGCTTGCCTGAGGGGCGTTTCGCCTTCTGCGCCAAGAGTTTTCTGCTAGGTGTGCTGCTACGCCCGGACGGCCTGGCGAAGCGCGTCGTGGAGTTGTGAAGCCGGATGCAGGCGGCCTTCGACATTCGTGAAGAGGGGCAGGAGACGATCCTCGCGCTTCGCGGCGACTGGACGGTGTGGACCATTGCCGGCGTCGATGCATTGCTGCGCGCATTGCCGCGGAAGGAAGGACGTGCGCTGACGGTGGATGTCACCGGACTTGGGCGCATGGATGTCGCCGGCGCATGGCTTGTGGAGCGCACGGCGCGACACGACGATGCGCCGCTGACGCTGATCGGAACACATGACGCAGCGGGGCGGCTCTTCAGCGCCGTGCGTGCAAGCAATCGCGAGACGCCGCAGCCGCAGGAGCCGCTGCGCGGCGTCATCGCCGTGTTCGACCGTTTGGGCCGATCGGTGGCTGACTTGCGCCGCGAAGCTCTGCTCACGCTCGAGTTTCTCGGCCATACCCTCGTCACGCTGGGGCGCGTGATTGCGCAGCCGAGACGCATCCGATGGGTCTCGGTGGTCAGCGTGATGGAACAGGCGGGGCTGAACGCGCTGCCGATCATCATGATGCTATCCTTCTTCATCGGCGTCGTCGTCGCGTTTCTGGGATCGCGCATTCTCGGCGACTTCGGCGCCAGCGTCTTCACCGTCGAACTCGTGGGCTTCTCGATGCTGCGGGAATTCGGCATCGTGATCACCGCCGTTTTGCTCGCGGGCCGCACGGACAGCGCCTTCACGGCGCAGATCGGCGCCATGAAGATGCGCCAGGAAATCGACGCGATGCGCGCGCTCGGCATCAATCCGATGGAGGCGATCGTCGTGCCGCGTCTCATCGCGATGCTGGTGATGACGCCGATCCTGACGTTTGCCGCGATCATCGCAGGCTTGCTCGGCGGTCTCCTGGTCTGCTGGGCGGCGCTCGGCGTCAGCCCGGTGATGTTTGTCACGCGCATTCAGGAAGCCGTGCCGGCGCAGCACTTCTGGGCGGGCATGGTGAAGGCGCCTGTGATGGCGGTAGTGCTGGCGCTCGTTGGTTGCCGTCATGGGCTTGAAACCGGCACGGACGTCACTTCGCTCGGCAAGCGTGTGACGTCCTCGGTCGTGCAGGCCATCTTTCTCGTCATCGTCATCGATGCGCTTTTCGCCATCTGGTTCCTGGAGATGGACTGGTGAGCGGCGACGACGACATCCTCATCCGCGTGCGCGGGCTGGTGACGCGCTTCGGCGCGCAGACGGTGCATGATGGGCTCGATCTCGACGTGCGTCGCGGCGAAATTCTCGGCGTCGTCGGGCCTTCGGGTTGCGGTAAATCCGTACTGCTCCGCGAAATCGTCGGGCTCGACGAGGCGACGGACGGCGAGATCGAGGTTTTCGGAAAGAATCTCGCTGCGCTGTCACGCGAGGAGCGGGAGGGCGTGGAGATGCGCTGGGGCGTGATGTTCCAGCAGGGAGCGCTGTTCTCGTCGCTGACGCTTCGCGAGAATGTCGAGGCGCCGTTCCGGGAACACACGGATCTGCCGCCGGAATTGGTCGGCGAGCTCGCCTCCCTCAAGCTGGTGATGGCGGGGCTCGAAACGTCTGACCACTTCAAGACGCCGGGGCAGATCTCGGGGGGCATGAGCAAGCGTGCGGCGCTCGCGCGCGCGCTGGCGCTCGATCCGGAACTGCTCTTTCTCGATGAACCTACTGCGGGGCTCGATCCCGTCACGGCGGGGCGGTTCGATGCCTTGCTGCGCGAACTGGCCGATGCGTTGAACCTGACGGTGTTTCTGGTCACGCACGATCTCGACACGCTGGCGGCGGTGTGTGACCGGATCTGCGTTCTCTATGGCGGCAAGGTCGCGGCCATCGGCACGCTGGCGGAGATCAAGCAGAACGCGAGCGGCTGGATCGCCGATTATTTCTCGGGCCCGCGCGGACGCGCAGCGCTCGATACGAAGGGAAGGTAGAGGCATGGAAACGCGGGCCAATTACGCGCTTCTCGGCGGCGTCACCGTAGGCGCCGTGGTGCTGGTGATGCTGTTTGCCATGTGGCTCGCGCGCGCGAGCTTCAACAGGGAGTTTGCAACCTACGACGTCGCCTTCGATGGCGCTGCGCGCGGCATCGGCGCAGGCACCGAGGTGCGTTTCAACGGCATTCGGGTCGGCGAAGTGCGCAGGCTCTTCATGGACCCCGACAACGAGAACGGCGTGATCGCGCGCATCCGCATCGGCGCGGACTGGCCGGTGCGGACCGACAGCGTCGCGCGTCTTGAACCCATCGGCCTGACTGGACTCAATCTCATCCAGATCACGCCGGGCGCCGAAAAGAGCGAGCAGCTCGAGCATCGCATCGGCCAGCCGCCGCCGCGCATCGCCGCGAAGGGGGCCGCACTCGATGAACTGCTGGAGTCGTCCAGCACCATCGCCGAAAACGCGACCCAGGCGCTCGCCGGCGCGCGCGACATTCTCAACACCGAGAACGCCGCGCGCATCGACCGCATCCTCGTCAACTTGGAAAAGATCAGCCAGAATCTCGCCGCCGAACGCGGCGCCATCAACAACGTCGCCGCCGCCGCCGAAGAGTGGCGCGCCGCCGGTCGATCCCTGCAGGCGACGGCCCGCGAAGTGGAAATGCTGTCGGCGGAAACCCGCACGCGCTTCGCGACGCTGGAAGCCAGCGCCAACACGGCGTTCGGCGCCATCAATCAGGCCGCAATCGGCGTCGAAGGCGCAGCAGGCGCCGCGTCCGGATCGACGCTGCCGGATCTGTCGAACGCCGCCAACGACATGCGCAGGCTCGCCGTCACGCTCGACCGCGTCGCCGGCAATCTCGAACGCTCCCGCACGCTCAACGCCGTCGGCGAACAGAAGCGCACCGTGAAAGTCGACCCATGAAGACCAAGGCCATTCTCTGCGCCATTGCGGCGCTCGCTCTCGGCGGTTGCATCTCGATTCTGCCCGATCCGCCGCCCGCGCCGTACACCTACACGATGCGCGCCGGTCCGGTTGAGCCGATCGCGGCCGCGGCGCTGCCTATCGTCGTCTCCGTCGGCGCGCCGTCCATGCAACGCATGGCCGCTGGTGCGGACATCGTCTGGCGCACCGGTCCCGAAGTGGCGGTCATGGAAGGCGTCGCCTGGGACAACGCCACGCCCGATCTGTTGCAGCTTCTTCTCGCCGAGACGCTCGATAGACGCGGCGCGTTCCGGGCGGCTTTGCGCAGCGGTTCTGGCGTGCGCGCCGATCTCGATGTGCGCTGGGATGTTCTGGCGTTCGAAGTCGTCGACGACGGCGCACTCGCCGCGGTGTTTTCGGCGAATGTGCGCCTTGTGGATGCGCGATCTCGCGTGGTGATCGACAGCCGTCGCTTTGAAAGGCGAGCGCCGATTGCGTCACGGTCCGGTCGGCTGGCGACAGCGGCGCTGGAGCGCGCCGCGCAGGAGGCCAGTCTCCAGATAGCCGATTGGGCGGCGGAGAAAGCTCCGCCGCCCGCATCGTCTGCATCCGCTCCTGCGGAAGCGCCGTCTCAGCCGAGTGCGGCGTCCACGAGGAGATAGGCGACCAGCAGGTTCTTGCCGCCGTTGGCGGTCGCCAGTTCAGGTTTCGCGCGGAAAGCTACGGCGTAGGCGCGGGCCGCCTGGCTGCGGGCAAAGAGCGCCTGCAGCTTGGACACCGCTTCCGGCGCCGCCGCCGTCACCGCCTGACGGCGCGAGGCGCCGCCTTGACGGGCGCGGTTGGCGATGAAGTCGAGGTCGGGCGTTGCGAACACCGTGCCCGCGTTGACGCCTGCCTCGTTCAGCAGCGCGAGCGCGTTCTCCGAAGCGGACTTCGGCGCGACCGGCGGCGCGATCGGCGCTTCGTAGCCGATTGCAGGACCAACAGACCATTCACCGGCGTGGCGGTTGGCGGTTTCCGTCGTCGTCGCGTAGGCCGTCGGCGCGGACGGAGCGAAGGCGGTGCGGGCATACCGCTCGCCGACGCGCACCTTTTCCTCGACCATATCGTCATTCGCGATGACGTCCACGGACGCCGGCTTTTGCGCGACCGGAGCCTGCATGACCGGAGCTTGCGTGACCGGCGTCTGGCTGACCGCCGCCGCGTGGGCGATCGCGGAGAGGCGACGCTGGATGCCTTCGGCGTGCTTGTCGGCAGCCGCTTGCGCTTCTTCCGAGGCGCGGCGGGCTTCGTCCGCGGCTTCCTTGAGGCGCGAGAGTGTGGCCGTCGCGCTTTCTTCCATCGCGGCCGTCTCGTTGCGGATCATCTGCGCGACGCGGCGGGCGTCGGAGACGGCGCGACGGGTCGTGTCGCGGACGGCGCCGGCGGTGGCGTGCGCAGCTTGCGTCGCGGCGTCGGCGGACTGGCGGGCCGTATCGGTCAGCGCGGTGGCCTGGCTCAGCGCCTCAAGGGCGTTCACCACTGTCGCGTCGAGGCGTTGGCCCGCGGCCTTCGTCGCTTCGGCGGCCACGTTGATCGCCTGCGTGCGCTCGGCCATCAGTTGGGCGGACGACGCGAAGGACGTGAAGTGGCTCTGGAAGGTTTCGTCGGCGGCGACGAATTCCTGGCGCACCAGCTTCGACGTTTCGCGCATCAGGCGGATCTGGCGGCTGACGTTCTCGCCCATCGAGTCGGTCTGGGCGCGCAGTTCGGTGGTCAGGTCTTCGAAGGCGAGACGCTCGTTCTTGAGCGTCGCCGTCAGCGTGCCGGCGCCGTCACGGGCGCTGGTGACCGCTTCGTCGAAGACGATGGCGTTGCGGGCCGCGGCCGCTTCGAGTTCGGCGAACCGATCGAGCGCGGTTTCGACAACCGTCTGCAGCGCGCCGATTTCCGCACGGACCGTGCGGCCGAGCGTGCGGGCGCGGGTCTCGGCTTCATCCGTCGGCGAAAGCGCTTGTTCAGCGAGCGCCGCGAGACGGCGCGTTTCTTCACGGACGCGGCGCGCTTCGCGGGCGGCGTTCGCGGTGTAGAGGATGAGCAGCGCCGGCGCGATCGCGATCGCCGCGATCGCCACGAACACCGCCGGGTGGAGGCCGCGCAGCGCTTCCGCGCCGAGCACCGCCGCCGGCGTGCCGACAGCGACAGCAACCCAGGCGCCCGCCCACGTGAGGCCCCAGAAGCCGGCGCCCGCCGGCGCTTCGGCGGCGTCGCGGACTTCGGCTTCCTGCGCTTCGGCTTCGAGTTGCGCAAACACCGGCGCCATCGGCGCGTACGGCGCGTCGACGATGATCGGCTGCTCTTCAGCTTCTTCGACGGCATCGACCACATCGGCGTCGACTGGCTCGTCGATGAGCGCTTCCGGCTCGAAGGTGTCGAAGCGGCCTTCGAACGCGACGCCGAAGGAATCTTCGAAGTCGTCTTCAAGGCTCTTTTCGATCGCTGCCTGGAAGTCGGCGTCGAATTCATTCTCCATCGCGGAGATGAAAACGGGTTCGGGGCCCACATTCGGGCCCGTGTCGTTGGCGGTTTCGGCGAGGAGGCGGAACTGTTCCGCCAGCTCTTCGTGAGTCAGGTCGTGTTTCATGTGTCCCACGCTCCAGTAGGGCCTCTAACCGCTGCGGATATGCTGCGGGCCGAGGGTTCGCTGGACGGGGGAAGCAATTCAGGCGCCAGACGAAAAACGCGCCGGAGTTCCCCTCCGGCGCGCCATTCTGGTTCAGGCGAAGGTTAACCGCGTCGCGTCAGCTGGACGCGGCGTCGAGCAGCAGGAAGGCGCGGGTTGCGTCCGCTGTCATCGATGCGCGCCCCCGGCCGAGGAGATCGGCGAGACGGGCGCCTTCGGCTTCGAGGAAGCGGGCGGCCTGCTGACGCGAACCCGGGTTGGACTCCAGCAACTCCGAAAGTCGGCGCACCGCCTCGGGAGCAGCGTCGCGCACCGCGCGACGGCGGGCCTGCGTGCCGTTGCGCGCGCGCCCGGCGATGCGATCCAGCGCGCTGACGGAGAACGCCTCCTGAAGGTTCACGCCGGCGACGGCGAAGATGTCCGTGCTGCGCGGCGCGGGTTGCGCTACGGCCGGGCGCTGGGCGCTGCGCGGCGCAAAGGCCGCCGCCATGGAGACGCCGGACGGATGCTGCGCCGGCCTCGGCGCGGCGAGGGCCGGGGCCTGCTGGAAGGTCGGCGCGACGCGGTTCTCCTGCGGTCGGCGGAGCGCGAAGACCGGTCGCGCCTCGAACTCATTCGGCGCGGCGAACACGAGCGGGCGCGCCACCGGCGGCGGGAGGGCCGCGCTCTCGACGCTCTCGGCCTCGGTCCGGGTTGCAGGCTGCGTCTCGGCCTCGATGGCGCCCATCATGTCGCGCCACGTCCAGCGTTCGCGGCTGCTTCGCTCGGCGGCGACAGTCTCGTCGAGCGACAGGCGCGACTGCGGTCGTTCGGCGATCCGGACGCCGGATGCGCTGGAAGCGTCTTCGTTGCGACGGGGATCGGCGTCTGGCAGGCGGTCTGGCGCACGGGCGACCTGTCCGAGTCGCTCGGCCTCCATGCGATCGAACGCGCGGCGGTCGGTGTCGCGACGGGCGGCTTCGCGCTCCTTGGCGCCGTTGCCGGTGAAGAAGAACGGGCGGGATGACGGGGCAGGCGCTTGCGCGGGCTGGCGCGGCGGCAGGGCGCCCGTCGCGGCGCGGGCGCCTTCGGCGGCCGTGCGCGCAACATCTGCGGCTTCGCGGAGCCGTTCGAGCGCTGCCGCAGCCTCGCGTTCCACCGCCTGAGCCTCGGCGCGAATGAGTTCGGCGGCGCGCTTGGCGTCGTCGATGGCGCGTGTGGTGGTTTCGCGGACGGCGCCGGCGGTGGCGTTGGCGGCGAGAGTCGCCGCCTCCGTCGATTGCTTGGCCGCTTCGGTCAGGCTGGTCGCCTTGGCGAGCGTATCCAGCGCGCCGGCGAGCGCGCTCTCGAGACGTTGCGTGCTGTTGGTGGTCTGGGCCGCCGCCTGCGTGAGCATGGCGGTGCGGTCGCCCATCATCGCCGATGCGGCGCCGAAGGACTGCACGCGTTCTTCAAGAACCTGATCGGCGGCGCGCAGGCAGGCGTCCGCCTCGCGGGCCGAGGAGGCGATGGCCTGGCTCTGCCGCCCGATGGTCTCCGCGACGCGCGCGGCCTGTGCATTCAGGTCTTCCGATATCTTCGAGAGCACGGCGCGCTCGCGCTCCAGCCCGCCGACGAGATGGCCCGCCCCTTGTTGCGCCGTCAGCGCCGCCTGATCGACGGCCTGGGTTTGGCGGGCGATGACGGCCTCGACCGCCTGAAGCTTCGCCAGCGTTTCGCCCAGAGACCGGTCGAGCGCGGCGATTTCCCCGCGCACGGAGATGCCGAGACGGCGGGCGGCGGCCTCTGCGACGGGGGACGGATTCATCATCCGGTCGGCAGCGTCGGCGAGTCGACGGGCCTGCGCCTGCGCGCGCACGCCTTCACGGGCGGCAGCGCCGGCAAACACCAGCAACGCCGCCGGCAGCAGCGCCACGAAGACGAGGGCTGAGGTTTCGATCGATGTCAGCGAGGCGACGCCCTGCGGACCCAGCACCGCGATGGCGATGGTGAATGTCGCCGACACCCAGATCGCGGCCAGCACGAAGGCGGCCATGGCCATCCAGCCTCCGGCGCGCTCCACGAGGCGCATCGACGGCAGCGGTCGCTCGTGAGCGATGCGCGCATCGGCTTCGGTCAGGTCGTTTCGGTCAGCGTGTCCCATGGCGGTCTCTTTCCCGCCGACAGGCGCGTCCCACGACGCGCTCCGAACGGCGAACGGCATGGCGCACAAGGTTACTCGCGCGCGTCAGCGCGGTTATCGAAACGTTTAAATCTTGTCAGGACAAGGGCGTACGCGCTCGTGGGCGCGATTCTCACGCTACGGGCGACAAAATCCGCCCTCAGGACGCCCCGCTGCGCGATCGGGGACGTTCAGCGCAGGTCGCAACCGCCCGTGTCGAAGCCGGCTGTGCGCTGGCTGCACATGCCCGCGTCGGCGCCCTTCAGCGGGCAGGGCTCGGTCTTTGCCGGTTCGACGCTCACGCCGATCCAGCTCAACGCCAGCGCAATTATCATGTCACGCACGACGATCAGTGCGGCGATCATGTGCGACTCCCTCGCCATCCGAGGCTGCGTTTTGCGCCTTTCGGGTTCCCCGGGCAAGGGGGTGTCGGATACGGGCAGGAATTTTCCGCACGCTCGCTTGACGATGTTCCCGCGATGGGCGAGTGTGCAGACGTTATATTGTAACCGGGTGGGTTTTGAACGAAATCGGCGTCTCCGCCGCAGCGCCGCAGTCGCTGCACGCACACCCGCCCCGGGAGACGCGCTCGCACTGGGCGCATGTCGTGGTGGTGGCGCTGCACACGATCTGTTGCGGCCTGCCGATACTGGCCTCCGTGGCGGGACTTGCCGCGAGCGCGGCGCTTGTCGGGGGCGTGCTGCGTTTCCACTCGTTCCTGCACACGCACGAAATGTGGCTGCTTGTCATTTCCGGCGCCCTCGTGATCGCCGGCTGGGTCGCGGAGCGTCGTTTCCTTCACCGCGCGGGCGGCAGGATTTCGACATTGTTCTGGGTGTCGCTGGCCTGCTTTATCTTCAACGCGGCGATCGTCGCGGGTCACCGCATCGGCGGCTGACCGCTTCGGCGTGTCTTCGAAAAGTCCTGAAAGCGATGGTGGGTGTACAAGGATTCGAACCTTGGACCCGCTGATTAAGAGTCAGCTGCTCTACCAACTGAGCTATACACCCATCGCACGGGAGCGAATCGACACTCGCTCCTGACGCGAAGGGGGCGGACCATACAGTCGCGCTTCCGAATTGCAATACGGTCTTTTGAGTGACGGCAGAGGAGCGTCCGATGCGCCTGCGGTTCTTCTTCGACGCGGGATCCGGGACATGTTTCTGGACGGCCGATCAGGAGGCGCATTCGGCCTTCGGCGACTACGCCGTGGCGACGGAGGCGCTGGCCCTGCCGTCTGCGCTCTGCGCGTGGGGAGAGGCGCTCCTCGCGCGCTTCGATGCATCGATCGACTGGGCGGACCCGGCGGCGGCCTCGTCCTGGTCGCAGGCCGACCATGAGCGGTTTGCGTCGGACGCGCGCGCATTTCTCGCGGAAGTGGTCGCTCGCCGTCCGGATATCGAGTTTGTGGACTGCCTGCGGACGGCTGCGGCGACGTAGGATGCATCCGAAGCCGCTGCCAGGTGCATCCTGACAGCATGGCGCTGCGGCGCGAAGGGAGTGGTTGGTCATGATGCGGTTCGGCTTGTGCGCACTGGCGCTGTTCGGGATGGCTGCTTGCTCGCCGGGGCCCGTGTCGGTGCAGACCGAGGACGGCGAGACGGTCCAGATCGGCGGACGCGGCGGGTACACTCTGCAGGTCGTCGGCGACGACGCCGAGCGGATCTTCGTCGTGACGGCGCCGGACGGGCGATCGGCGGCGGCGAGGGCTGCGGGCGAAACGTCGTCGTTATTGGGCGCGGCCGAGGCGCAGAACCTCATTTCCACGCATCAGGCGGCGCTCGCGGCGGCGCCCGCCGGCGAGGACGTGTCGATCCGCGTGCCAGGGTTCACCTTGGAGGTGACCGATGGCGGCGCGGACGGCCGGGATCGCGTGAAGATGCGCGCGATGGGAATCGATCTGGATGTCGACGCCGACGAGACGGACGCCGGCGACCGAGCCGTAGTGCGCATTGGCGGCGTCGACGAAAAGTCGGCGCGTGAATTCATCGAAGGCGCGGACGGGCTTTCCGCGGAAACCCGGGCTGAGATGATGAAGAAGCTCGGCCTATAGTGAGGTTCGCCGAGGCGCAGTAATCTCGGCGCATGCGCGTCGATGTTCTCGCCCTCCAGCGCTTCTATGCTTCGCGACTTGGCGAGGCCGCGCGCGCCGCGGCTTCGCGGCGTCTAGAGACGCTGTGGCCGTCCGGCGTCGGGCTCGATATTCTCGGCGTCGGCTATGCGGGCCCGCTGTTGGCGCCGTGGCGTGGCGTTGCTCGCCGGACCGTTTCCTTCATGCCGGAGGCGCAAGGCGCTGAGCGCTGGCCCGCCGACGCCGCCGCCGCCGTGGTGCTCGGCGACGAGTTGCGCCTGCCTTTCGCCGACGCCGTCTTCGATCGCGCCGTCCTCGTACACGCCCTCGAAGAGGCGACCGCGCCGCGTCAGTTCCTGCGCGAGGTCTGGCGCGTGATGGCGCCGGAGGGCCGCCTCGTCGTCATCGTCGCGAACCGCGCCGGTTTGTGGGCGCTGGGCGATGGAACGCCGTTCGGCTCGGGAAGACCGTACTCGCGACGTCAGCTGGGCAGGCTGCTGGGCGAGGCGATGTTCGAACCAACCGCCTCTGCGGTGGCGCTGCACGCCCTGCCCTGGGAATGGGCGAGCGGACTTGCAGACGGACTGGAGAGCGCCGGGCGGATGCTCCGTTCGCCGTTCGGCGGGATCGTGATGATGGAGGCGGTGAAGCGATTGTACGCTGCGGGTGCGAAGGAAGGGCGAGAAATCCTTCTCGCCAAAGGCCCGGTCCATGCTGCACCGCACTTGCGAAAGCCCGGCGCATCGGATTGATTGCGTTCATGAAGCTCGTCACCGCCATCATCAAACCGAGTCGTCTCGACCCCGTGCTCGAAGCGTTGAAGGAAGCCGGCGCCACGGGATTGACGGTCACGGAAGTGCGCGGTTTCGGCCGGCAGAAGGGCAAGACGGAAGTCTATCGCGGCGCCGAATATGCGGTGAAGCTGCTGCCGAAGATGAAGCTTGAAATCGTGTGTCCGAGCGATCGCTGGGAGCGCATCGTCGATGCCGTCGTGGATGCGGCCCGCAGCGGCAAGATCGGCGACGGCAAGGTGTGGGTCGGCGATCTCGACACCGTCGTGCGCGTGCGCACGGGAGAGCGCGACGATCAGGCCGTGCTCGATTAAGCAGGCGTTCGATTGAGCGTCAGCGGATGGCGCGCATTGGCCTGAAGCCAGACGCCCTCCAGTTTGCCGTCCATGGCGGCAGCGCCCTCAAATCGCCCGCTGACTGCCGACGCTTCGATGATGATGCGGTCCGGGCGCGTGGATGCAGCGCGTATCGGGAAATGTTGGTCACCTCCGGAATCGCCAATCCGGAGCATGCCGGCGCCGTGATTCCGGATCGTGAAGGTCAAAGCGACCCCATCGCCAGTCTTGCCGAGGCGTCCACGCCACACGCCCTCCAGGGATACGCGCTCTTCGGCGTAGGAGGCAGCGGGCAGGAGGACCGCCGCGAGCAGGGCCCGCCGGCGCATCAGGCCCGCAGCTTGACGACATCGGTCGCCGGACGAACGGCGGAGTCAGTCGCCACGACGGCGAACACGACGTCCTCGGCGAACCAGTTCGCGCGCCACAATGTCTGCGCGAAGGGCGACCCGGCATGGCCGCCGCTGATCGGCACGCCGCGTTCGATCATCAGGCCAAGACTCGCGCACAGCTCCGCGAAGTCCCGCACGGTGCAGAGATGGATGTTGCCGGTCTCGTGCCAACTCGACGGCAGCGACGGGTTCACCGGCATGCGTCCGCCGAAGAGGAGCGCCATGCGCGTTCTCCAGTGTCCGAAATTCGGCAGCGACACGATCACCCGGTGGCCGATGCGCGCAAGCTCCGCAAGGACCTCGCCCGGGCGATGCACGGCCTGGATCGTCTTCGAGAGAATGACGTAGTCGAACGCGCCATCGGGGAAGAACTGCAGGTCACGGTCGGCGTCGCCCTGCACCACCGCGAGACCCTTGGCGACGCAGGCGTTCACGCCGGCTTGCGACAATTCCATGCCGCGTCCTTTGACGCGCTTCTCGGCGATCAGCTTCTGCAGGAGCGCGCCGTCTCCACAGCCCACATCGAGCACCCGCGCGCCTTCATGCACGAGCGCCGAGATGACTTCATAATCCGCACGCGCCTGTTTCATCGCGCCGCTCCCGGCGTCAGTCCGCGCGCGAGGGCGGCTGCGTCGATGAAGCCTGCAAGCGCGTGTTCGAACGCAGGCTCCTCGAGCAGGAATGCGTCGTGACCCTTGTCGCTGTCGACCTCGACATAGGACGCCTCGCAGCCCGAAGCGATGAGCGCGCGCACGGCCTGCTTCATGCCTTCGGGCGGATAGTGCCAGTCGGAAGAGAAGGCGAAGGCGCAGAAGCGTGACGGGCAATCATGGAAGGCGCGCGGCAGTGCGCCGCCGAAATCCGCTGCAAGATCAAAATAGTCCACGGCGCGCGTGATGTAGAGATACGAGTTCGCGTCGAAGCGATCGACGAAACTCTGGCCCTGGTGGCGCAGATAGCTCTCGACCTGAAAGTCGGCGTCGAAGCCGAAGGAGACTTTCTCACGCTCCTGCAGCGCGCGGTCAAACTTCCGGTGCAGCGCGGCCTCCGACAGATACGTGATGTGCGCGGCCATGCGCGCGACCGCGAGGCCTTTCGCAGGACGCGTGCCGTGGAAGAGATAGTCTCCCTCGCGCCACTCCGGGTCGGCCATGATCGCCTGGCGACCGACTTCATAGAAGGCGATGTTCTGCGCGGAATGCCGCGCGGCCGTCGCCACGGGTACGCACGCGAAAACGCGCTGGGGGTAAGCGGCGGCCCACTGCAACGCCTGCATGCCGCCGATCGACCCGCCGATAACGCAGAAGAGCTGTTTGATTCCCAACGCTTCAACCAGCATGGCCTGCGCGCGCACCATGTCCGCGACAGTGAATACGGGGAAGCGAAGACCGTACGGGCGACCGTCCGCGTGCATCGACGCCGGTCCCGACGTGCCCATGCAGCCGCCGAGCACGTTGGCGCAGATGACGAAGAAGCGATTGGTGTCGATGGGTTTGCCCGGCCCGACGATCCGCGGCCACCAGCCAGGCCGTCCTGTGACCGGGTTGGGGCTTGCCACGTACTGGTCGCCTGTGAGCGCGTGGCAGACCAGGACGGCGTTCGACTTGTCCGGCGCGAGTTCGCCGTAGGTCTCGTAGCCAATGGTTAACGGCGAGAGTTTTTCGCCGCTCGACAGATGCAGCGGCTGATCCTCTCCGAACGTGATGGTGCGGACGCCGCCCGAGGACGACCAGCCGCGCAAGGGCGGCGCGGATTGGGAAGCGGAGGCTCGACTCATGTCTTCCACGATAGACTGCGTCGCGGCGGACGCATCCCCTTAAGCGAGCGCTGTGACGGAAGGCACGGCGCGGCTGATCCGGCTTGGCGCAGCAGACAATGCTGCTCTAGGGTCTTCCCATCATGTCCGTTCACGATCCCGTCAATCCCGAAGGCGCCTCTGCGACACGCTCGCCGCTCGAGGAGGCGCGCGCCGCGATCGACGCGCTGGACGACCAGCTGCTTGCGCTGATCGTCGAACGCACGGCGCTGGCGGGCGCCATCGCGGCCGGCAAGGAGGCGGAAGGCGCCGGGCCGTCCATGCGGCCGGCGCGGGAAGCGGCGATGCTGCGCCGCCTGATCGCCGCAGCGCCCAAGGACCTCGACAAGGCGGTCATCATCGAGGTGTGGCGTGCGCTCATTTCGGGAAACCTGCGCCGCCAGAAGCCGGTCGACGTCTTCGTCGGCGGCGCCACCGACGTGACGCGTCACTTCGATCTCGCCCGCCGGCATTTCGGCGCCTCCACCCGCATCGCGCGCGCCGAAGATGCGCGGGCGACCCTGACCCGCATGGTCGATACGCCGTCGTCGGCGGCGGTGCTGCCGTTCCCGAGCGCGTCAGGCCCCGGCATGTGGTGGCCCATCCTGGCGGAACGCAAATTTCACGGCGCAGCCATCGTCGCGGCGTTGCCCCTTCGCGGGACGCCTGCGGGGCCGGAAGGGGCGGTGCTCATGACGGGCGCCGCACTCGAGCCGTCCGGCGAGGACACCACGCTCGCGCTTGCCTTCGATCCGCACCACAGGTTCGTGCGCAGCCTGAACGAAAGTGGTTTGAAAGGCCGGGAAGTCGCCCGCGCCCGCACGCTGCTGATGATCGAGTTCGAGGGTTTTGTCGCCGAAGACGACAGGCGTCTTGTCGCGCTGTCGAAGGCCGGCCTTGACGGGGTGCGCATCGTCGGCGTCTACGCCCGCATCTGACACCTGAAAGCGAACGCGCCATGCCGCCGAAGCCGAACCCCGGCATACTCGACATCGAACCCTACAAGGGCGGCGAGTCCGTGCTGCCGGGCATCGCCAAACCGATCAAGCTGGCATCGAACGAAAACGCGCTGGGCGCGAGCGAGGCTGCTCTGAAAGCTTATGCTGGCGCCGCCGCCAAATCGCATCTTTATCCCGAAGGTCGCGCGACCGTCCTGCGCAACGCCATCGCCGCGCGCTATGGCCTCGACCCCGACCGCATCGTCTGTGGCGCGGGCTCGGACGAGATCTTCCATCTGCTGGGGCAGGCCTATCTCGCGCCCGGCGACGAGATCGTTCAGTCCGAACACGGCTTTCTTGTCTATCGCATCGTCGCGCAGACGGCGGGCGCCGCAATCATCTCCGCGCCTGATCGCGACTTCACCGTCGATGTGGATGCAATGCTCGCGGCGGTGACGTCGAAAACCAGGATCGTCTTTCTCGCCAATCCGAACAATCCGACGGGAACCTATCTGCCGTTCTCCGAGGTGCGACGGCTGCATGCCGGGCTGCCGGAAAACGTGCTTCTGGTGATCGACGCGGCCTATGCGGAATATGTCCGGCGCAATGACTACGAAGCGGGCGTCGCGCTGGTCTCGGCGTTTGACAACGTGGTCATGACGCGCACCTTCTCCAAGATTCACGGTCTGGCGGCGCTACGGCTCGGCTGGGCGTACGGCCCTGCTGCGGTGATCGACGTCCTCAATCGCATCCGCACGCCGTTCAACGTCTCCACCGCCGCGCAGATGGCCGGTGTCGCCGCCATCGAGGACACGGGCTTCGTCGAGCGCACGATCGAACACAACGCCCGCGAACTGGACCGCGTCAGTGCGGGCCTGCAGTCTCTCGGGATCGCGATCACGCCGAGCGTGGGCAATTTCGTTCTGGCGCATTTTCCGAAGGGCAAGGCGGCCGACGTCGACGCCTTCCTCAGATCCCGCGGTCTGATCGTGCGGCGTGTGGCGGCCTACAAGCTGCCGGACGCCTTGCGGATTTCGATCGGCACGGTCGCGGAAAACGACGCTCTTCTGGCGGCGATGAAGGAACTTCCGGCCCTATGAGCTTCGCGCGCATCGCGATTATCGGCGTCGGACTTATCGGGTCTTCGATCGCACGCGCTGTCGGCGCTTCCGGCATGAATGCGGAAGTGCGCCTGTACGATGCATCGCCGGACGTCCGGGCGAGGGCGCAGACGCTGAACATCGGCCTCGTCTGCGCAACCGCCGAGGAAGCCGTGTGCGACGCCGATCTCGTCATTCTCGCGACGCCTGTCGGCGCGATGGCGGCGGCGACGGCCGGACTTGTGGACGCCCTCGCGGACGGCGCGGTGCTCACGGATGTCGGATCGACAAAGCGCGCTGTCGTTGATGCGCTGGCGAAGATCACGCCCGCGCGCGCCTACTTCATCGCCGGCCATCCCATCGCCGGCACCGAGCAGTCGGGGCCTGACGCAGGCTTTGCCTCGCTCTTCGAAAATCGCTGGACGATCCTCACGCCGCAGGACGACGCGCGGCCCCGATACCAGGAAGCGCTGTCGCGGCTTTCCGCATTCTGGACAGCGCTCGGCGCGCGCGTGGAGATCATGGACGCTGATCGGCACGATCTCGTGCTCGCGATCACCAGTCACGTCCCGCACCTCATCGCCTTCAACATCGTGGCGACCGCCGAAGATCTCGAGACGGTCACGGAATCCGAAATCGTCAAATACTCTGCCGGCGGCTTCCGGGACTTCACGCGCCTTGCTGCGTCCGACCCCGTGATGTGGCGCGATGTGTTTCTCGCCAACAAGGACGCCGTGCTCGAAATCCTCGGGCGGTTCACGGAGGATCTTGCCGCGCTTCAGCGTGCAATCCGCTGGGGCGACGGCGACGCGCTCCACGGCATTTTCGAGCGCGCGCGCCGCGTGCGGCGTGAGGTCATCGAGGCAGGGCAGGACACGCCGGCGCCGAACTGGGGCCGCGATCAGGGCGGCGACGGCAAGTCATAGAGCGGCGCGACGGGATGAGTCGCCTGCCCCAGGCGCCAGACGCCGTCTTGCGCGCTGAGTGTGGCTGTGTCCGCGGCGGCGGGATCGAGCGCGCCGAGCAGGGTGAGGACGGCGACGGAGTCGCCTTCGGCCTTCAACTGCACAGCCCCTTCAGGGCGACGCCGGGCATCGAGCGCAAAATCACCGCTACCCGTCAGCGTCGCGCCCTTCCAGCGGAGGTCGATCGCTTCGACTCGCACGCGACCGCCGGAGTCGATCCATGGCTTCAGCGGATCGACCGAAATGTCCGAACGCAACAGCACATCCGCATGATCGATCACCATGCCCGCGCGTAGCGCTTCGTCGTCGACGCCTTCGAGAACGAGTGCGAGCTGGAAGGCGTTCGCCGCGCGGGGATCGGGGCGGAGGTGTGCGAGAAGCTTGCGCGTCGGGGCGCCTTCGAGGTCGAGCGATGCGCGTTTGAGAGTCGCATCGTCCCAGTGCAGGCTCAAGGCGCCGCGAACGGGGTCGAGCAGATGGGCGACGCCGTCCCGCCCGGTCCAGCGTACGCCGTCTTTCAGATCGACGATGACATGCGACGGGTCGACGAGATTGATCGCTACCGGGAGGGTTCGCGCTTCAACGAGAGGGAGAACGGCGGTCGATACGCGGACGTTCGCTAGATTGAGTTTGAGATGGAGCGGAAATCCGCTGGCCCGCACGCCGTCGTAATGGGCATCGACGCCACGCGCCTTCGCCGCGACGATGATTGAATCCAGCCGGGCGATGGCGTGGTCCTTCGCGGAAAACCAGAACGCGGTCCAGCCTGCGCAGGCGAGGGCGAACAGCGCCCACGGAATGATCAGACCGAGGCGGCGAGGTTTCGCGGCGCTCATGGTCCGGGCGTGGCGAGCAACAATTCCTGGGAGCGCGTTTCGACGCGTTCCTCAAGCGTGTGCATGAATTCCTCGCGCGACAGTCCCGGCGGGATCGGCGGCAGGAGTTCGATGGTGGCGACACCGGGGCGTCGCAGGATCCCTTTCGCCGACCAGATGCGGCCGGTGTCGAGAGCCATCGGCACGCACGGCACGCCGAGATCGCGGTAGATCGCGGCGACGCCGGGCTTGTAGTCGCCGCTGACGCCGGGCTCCTGGCGCGTGCCTTCCGGGAAGATGACGATCTGGCGGCCTTCGTCGCGCGCGGGACGCGCGGCTCTGAGGAGCTTCTTCAACGCGCTCGCGTGCGCTTCCCGTTCAACCGGGATCATGCCGAGCGCCTTGGCGTACCAGCCGAGCACGGGCGCCTCGAGAAGCTCTGCCTTCAGCACGAAAGCCGGGCGATCGAACATGATGAAGGGCACGATGGTCTCGAGCATTGACTGGTGCTTGCCCGCGATGATCGCGGCGCCGGAAGGCACATGCTCCATACCCTTGAACACCACGCGCGCGCCGACGATCCAGCGCAGGCCGAAGAGTGTCGTGCGCGCCCACATCCGTCCGCCGGCCATGCTCTTGCCGCCTGACGCGATGGTCTGTGGAAGGCAGAGCAGACCTGACAGGCCGAGCATCAGATAGAGCCAGCCGGCGAAAATGACGGAACGTATGAAGATCATGCTGCGGGCGGGGTCTCTGTCGGCCTGTCGGCGGTGAGAAACGCTTCGCGCGCGCGAATGGCAAGATACTTCAGATACTCACTTCCCAGCGCCATCGCCGCCCGGGGATTGCGCTGCCAGGCGCCCGGCGTGGAGAGCGATGTGGCGACGGGATAGGGAATGAGTTGCGTCTGCGGCAGCGCGACGCGGAGTTCGGCGAGGCTGCGGGGCATGTGGAAATCGTCGGTGACGATGATGAGTCTGGAGAAGCCGTTGCGACCGGCCCATGCGGCGGTCTCGCTGGCGTTGCCGAGCGTGTCCTGCGCCTGGCGGCCGAGATCGACGCAACAGGCGATGAGTTCCGGCGCGCCGTCGAGCACCTGATAGACA
The DNA here is from genome assembly GCA_016791445.1 of Hyphomonadaceae bacterium. GTDB lineage: Bacteria > Pseudomonadota > Alphaproteobacteria > Caulobacterales > Aquidulcibacteraceae > VFBF01. The sequence continues at coordinate 48,906 of JAEUMP010000018.1, forward strand.
TCGGCGTCCCGCACCTTCGGGTTTACCCCGGAAATGAGCAGACGCCGACCGCGCCCTTCTTGCAGCAGCTTCATGGCGGTGGTCAGCCGGTCGGCGTCTCCGCCCGTGAGCGCGACGATGGCGTCCGCCTCCGGCAACGGGTGCTGCGGAACGGTGCGCTCCACGCCCCGGGCGAACGCGACATAGCCGAGGCCGAGGGCGGCGATCAGCGCGGTCACGACCGCGAGCAGGACGCCGCGCAGCCAGTTCATCCGAGTCGATCCGCCTGATCGAACGTCGAGGCGGCGCCAGCGCGCGCGCCGAGCGCCGCAGTCGCCGCCGCCGCCAGCGGCGTGACCAGCACAATGAGGACGTCCCAGGGGGAAAGCGAGGCGATCATGGACCCGAAGGATATGGTCTCGCCGGCGGCCATCCGCACCCCCGGTGCGACCAGAACGGCAAGGATCACGGCCGTAGCGCCGGCCAGAAAGGCGACTTCGCTTCCGGCCCGGCCGTAGGCGGCGAGAGTCGCTGAGCGTCCTGCGCCGAGGTCGGACCAGAGGATTGCGCGCACGCGGTCGGCCCTTGCTGCAGCGCCCGCCGCGAACCACAGGGCGAGCAGGAGTGCGGCGCAGACCGCAGCCCCGGCGAGCAGCACCATCCGGGAGGACGCCGTCCGGCCCGGATCGGCGGGGCCGGCGCCGTAGATCTCGGCGGCGACGCCCGCCGTGCGAAGCCGCTCCGTGAGCAAGGTCGGCGTGCGGACGGGATCTCCCGCCGCAGCGAGCCGGACTTCGATGAGACGCAGGGAAGGGAGGTCCGCCGCATTGATCTGTCCGCCGCCCCAACGGGACAGGAGCTGGGCGGCGCGGGTCGCATCCATGGGGCGAGCGCTCTGGACGCCGGGCGCTGACGCGAGAGCTGCGACCGCCTTTTCCAGCGTCTCTTCCGGCGCCGGCGGCAGCACGCGCACCGTGAAGGCGGACGCAACGCGGGCGCGTTCGTCGGCCGCGCGCGCGTTGAGCCCGGAGACCCCGAGCGCCACCGCGAGTGCGGCGGCGATCAGGATCGCGAGGCTCACAAAGAGCCACGGACGCAGGAACGAAACGAGCATCAGCGGGCCGGGTCCAGTGGCTTCAGCACGCTTTCGGGGGCGCGTTCGAGCCTCCCGTCGCGAATGCGCCAGACATCGCCGTTCAGACCTGAGATCGGCCCGGAGGCGGCGACGATCACTGCAGCGCCCAGCCGGCTGAGTTCGGTCAGCAATCGCACGACCTTGGTTTCAGCGTCCGCGCCGACGCCGGCAAGCGGATCGTCGGCAAGGACGATGTCGGGGCGCGCCACCAGCGCGCGGGCAAGGGCGGCAAGCTTGCGCTGCCCGGCCGAGAGCGCGCCCGCGGGCCTGCTTGTATCCCGCGTCAGGCCCAGAAAGGCGAGCAGGTCCATCACGTCCTGCCCGGTCTGGCGGCTGGTCGGGTCGATGTTGAGCGGCAGGGCGACGTTGTCGAAGAGGGTTTCGTCGTCGAGGAAGAGCGGCTCCTGCGCGGCATAGCCGATACGGCGACGGATCCCGGCACGGGAAGCATCCGGAAGCCGCGCGACGTCGGAACCCAGCAGGGTGACGCGGCCCTCCCTGGGAGCGAGCGCCGTCCGGACGAGGTGAAGGAGGGTCGACTTCCCCGCCCCTGACGGACCTGTGATCAGCGCGATCGCGCCCGGCTTCAAGTCCATGGTGGCCCCGATCAGGATGTCGGGGCCCGCGTCATAGCCTGCGGTCGCGCCCTCAAGCCGCACGGCTGCAAGGCGATCGGGCGCAATGGCGGCGTCAACGAGGAGGGGCAGCGGGCTCTGCATCGGCTCTAGGGCTTACGGCTCCGGACCTAAGGGCGGATGAATGGACAGGTGTCCCGGAATCGGCGCAGTCACGAAATCTAAACCGACGCAATCAAGAATTGCTTACCATGATCCTGACATGCCCGTCCTGTGCGACCCGGTACTACGCGGACGACGCCTCCATCGGCGCCGCCGGCAGATCGGTCCGGTGCGCGGCCTGCACCCACACCTGGTTCGTTGAACCCCAGCTCGTCCTCGGAGAAGACGCGCCGGTCGTCCTGCGCGGGCGCGAGGAAGAGCGTCCCCTCAATCGCGAGCAGGTCGAGCGCATGCGTCGCGCGGCGGGCGGGCACGCGCCCTCGGCGCCGCTCTCGTCGGCGGCGAAGTATCGCGCCATGCAGGCCGAGCGGCAGCGCAAGGAACGCGTGAAGGCGGCCGCGCTGGCCTGGACCGTGACCGGGGTCGCGCTTGCAGCGACCACGACGAGCGCCGTGGCGTTCCGCGAGGACGTCGCGCGCATCTGGCCGAAGACCGCGAGCGCCTATGCGGCGGTCGGTCTCGACGTGAACATTTTCGGTCTCGAATTCGTCGACCTGCAGGTCGAGCACGTGTTCGACGGCCCCGAGCCCGTTCTGGTGGTCCGCGGCGCGGTGACGAATATCGGTCGTGACGATCGCCCGGCGCCGGTGCTGCGTTTCGGCCTGCGCGATTCCACCTCCACCGAGATCCAGCACGTCCTGGCGCGCATGGTCTCGCCGAACATTCCGGCGGGCGGGGCGGCGCCCTTTGAAATCCGCATCGAGAACGCCTCGCCCGACGCGCAGGACCTCGAAGCGACGTTTGCGTCCTTTGGCGAGGCTGAATCCGCGCCGCGTAGCGCGGCGTTCGCGCCCCCGGCCCCGGTGCTGGATCCGCCGGCTGTGGAAGGCGCCTTGACGCTCGACACGCTTGCCCCCAGCGAAGGCGCTTCGGCATCGCACGATGGGCTCGCGCCGCGGCTCCGCGAGCCGTTCGCCGAGGACCATGGCTGAACGCTTTCCCGTACTCGTCAGTGAAGCCGAAATCGCCGCGCGCATTGAAGCGTTGGCGGATGAACTTGCGCCGCTGATCGACGACAACTGGCGCGTCGTGCAACTGATGCAGGGCGCCGGGCCGCTCGCGACGGACCTGATGCGCGCGTTCGCGCGGCGCAATCTCCATCCGGTGCTGGATAGCCTGTGGCTTGAAAGCTATCGCGATGAGCAGGTGTCTTCGGGGCGCGTGGTCGTGCGCGCCGACATTTCACGCAAGATCGAGGGGCTCAAGGCGCTGATCCTTGATGATGTCTTCGACAGCGGCCGCACCATCGCGTTCGCGAAAGCGCACCTCAAGGCGAAGGGCGCGATCGAAACCCGCGCATGCGCTTTCGTCCGGAAGCCTGCGGCGGGAGACTTGCCCATCGAGCACATCGGCGTCGACTGCCCGGACCGCTATCTCATCGGGTACGGCATGGACGATGCGGGGCGCTATCGCGGCCTGCCTTACATCGGCGCGCTGGATTAGGCTTTCAGCCTGTATCCCGTCCGGAAAATCCACCAAACACCGCCGAGGCACAGCGCCATGAACAGCGCCGTCATGCCGAGGCTGATCCAGACGCCGACATCCGAAACGCCATAGAACGCCCAGCGGAAACCGCTGACGAGGTACACGACCGGGTTGAACAGCGTCACCTTCTGCCAGAACTCCGGCAGCATCGAGATCGAGTAGAAGCTGCCGCCGAGAAACGTCAGCGGCGTGACGATCAGGAGCGGCACGATCTGCAGCTTTTCGAAGCCGTCCGCCCAGATGCCGATAATGAAGCCGAAGAGGCTGAACGTGACGGCGGTCAACACGAGGAAGAGCAGCATCACCAGCGGATACTTGATCTCGTAGTCCACGAAGAGGCGCGCCGTGAGCATGATGAGAAGGCCCAGCAACACGGACTTCGTCGCCGCGGCGCCCACATAGCCGATGACGACTTCGATCCACGACACGGGCGCCGAGAGCACTTCGTAGATCGTGCCGGCCCATTTCGGCATGTAGATGCCGAACGAGGCGTTGGAGATGCTCTCCGTCAGGATCGACAGCATGATGAGGCCCGGCACGATGAACGCGCCGTAGCTGACCCCGTCGATGCTCATCATCCGCGATCCGATCGCTGAGCCGAACACCACGAAGTAGAGCGATGTCGAGATGACGGGGGAGAGGATCGACTGGAAGAGCGTGCGGAACCAGCGCCCGAGTTCGAATTGGTAGATGGCGTGGATGGCGTTGAGATTCATTTGCGGGCGCTCACGAGCGAGACGAAGATTTCCTCGAGCGAGGACTGGTCGGTGTGCAGGTCCCTGAAGTCGATGCCGGCGTCGGCCATCGCCTTGAGCAGGGCGGGGATGCCGGTTTCATTCGACTGCGCATCGAAGGTGTAGACGAGCTCCGCGCCATCCTTGGCCAGATCGAGCGTGTAGGCGCCGAGCGCGGGCGGGATCGCTGCGAGCGGCGCCTGCAACTGGATGGTCAGCTGTTTCTTGCCGAGCTTTTGCATGAGCACATGCTTGTCCTCCACGAGAATGAGCTCGCCCTTCGAAATGACGCCGATGCGGTCCGCCATCTCCTCGGCTTCCTCGATATAGTGCGTGGTGAGAATGATGGTGACGCCGGAGTCCCGCAGTCTGCGCACCATTTCCCACATGTCGCGCCGCAGTTCGACATCGACGCCGGCGGTGGGTTCGTCGAGGAACAGGATGCTCGGCTCATGGCTGAGCGCCTTGGCGATCATCACGCGCCGCTTCATGCCGCCCGAGAGGGTCATGATCTTCTCGTCGCGTTTCTCCCAGAGCGAAAGATCGCGCAGAATTTTCTCGATGTGCGCGTCGTCCTTCGGCTTGCCGAACAGGCCGCGCGAGAAGCGCACCGTCGCGATCACCTTTTCGAAGGCGTCCGTGTGCAGTTCCTGCGGGACGAGGCCGATCTTCGCGCGCGCCGCGCGATAGTCCTTCACGATGTCATGGCCGTCAGCCAGCACCGTGCCGGTGGACGGATTGACGATGCCGCAGATGATCGAGATCAGCGTCGTCTTGCCGGCGCCGTTGGGGCCGAGAAGGGCGAAGATTTCGCCGCGGCGGATGTCGAGATCGACTTTCTTCAGCGCCTGAAAGCCGGTGGCGTAGGTCTTCGTCAGACCCTGTACGGAAATGATCGGCTGCAAGACGGGCCCCGGCGTCGGAAAATTGTGCGTTCGGGCGCGTCGTCGACGTTTGCGCACCTTCAGGTCCGCACCAGCCCGGTCCCGACATAGGCGCCCAAGCGCGCCAGCGCTAGGCCGGCGTTGAAGTTTGCGGGACGCTGCCGCCGGCTGCCGCCATTTTTCGGCGTGCGGGTTCAGGAGCCGGTGAAGCGATCCAGCAGGCGCTTCAGATATTCGCGCTCGGATTCGGGACGTGTGGTGTCCTGCGCGCGGCGACGCAGTTCGTCGAGGATTTCGCGCGCCCGTTGGCGTTCGCTGGCGCCCGGCACGGCGGTTTCATCGCCGCTGTCCCCAGAGCCGCCCATCTGCCGGCCGAGCGGATCTTCTGAGCCAGTGCGTCCTTCTTCGCGCCCGTCGCGGCCTTCGCGCTTGGCTGTGGCTTCGCGCGAGAGTTTCTCGGCGCCGCTGCGGAGAGAGCGCAGCGCGCTTTCCTGTTGCCGGCCGGCCTCGCCGAGATCGCCGCGACGCAAAGCCTGCGCGGCGCGATCCATCGCGTCTCCGGCTTCGTTGAGGTCCTTCTCGCCGGTCTCGCCGCCGGCGCTGCGGGCCTTCTCCTCGGCGGCGCGCAGATCCTGACGCAGCTGTTCCTGCTGCTGACCGAGTTGCTCTTCGGTCTGATTGCCTGGCTGCGGCTCCTGTTCCTCGCGCGCGGTCTCGTCGCGCAGCGACCGCTGGCGCCCGATCTGTTCGGACAATCCGTCCACCGCCTGTTCGAGTTCGTTCGGCTTGCCGTCCTGTCCCTGACCCGCGCCGTCGGCGAGCTTGATCTCGAGATTGTTCAGCATCTGCGCGAGTTGCTGCAGCAGCGCCTGCGCGCCGGCCTGATCGCCCGCCTCTGCGCGACGCTGGATTTCGTCGAGCATCTCCTGGATGTCGCTGCGCGACATCTGCGATTGTTGCTGGGCGTCTTCGGAGGTCTCCGCGCGCTCGCCATTGCGGATCGCCTCCTGCACGAGCGCCTGGAGATAATTGTTCGTCGCCTGCTTCAGCGCTTCGGCGAGGCGCGCGATTTCTTCCGCGTCGGCGCCGCGCCGGATCGCATCGGCGAGCGCCTGCTGCGCGGCCATCAGCGCGCGCTTGGCGTCGGCGGCGTCGCCGTACTCCGCGCGCAACGCGGTGCGCCAGAGGATGTCGGCGGCGTAGTCGGTTTCCTTGATGTCGCGCGCCACATCAAGCGTCGATCGTGCAAAGCGGAAGCCCGCAAAAACCGCCGTGTCGCGGAAATAGCCGTCCTGCGGTGCGAAAGTGATCGCGTCGATCATGCGTCCGGCGCGGCGGATGGCGGCGGGCGCGCGGGTGATGCGCGGGTCCATGTCGTCAGTGCGGATGCCGAAGAAGTCGGCGGCGCCGGTGATGCGCGGCGACAGGAACGGCGGATGCGCCGCGTAGGCGCGGCGTTCATGGAGGATGGCCTTGCGGATTTCCACGGCCGCGCGCGCCAACGGTTGCAGGAAGATCTTTTCCGGCACGCGCAGCGGCGCGCCCGCGCTCGCGCCGCGCTGGCCGATGGCGTCGATGGCGACGAGACGGGCTTCGACCTTCATGCCCGCATAGGGGTGCATGGCGAGATCGACGCTGGCCTTGCCGGTGGCGGACTTCGGCTCGCCGGCCGGCGCTTCGAGCGGCGTGTCCACCGGTGCGGCGCCCACGAGGCCGGGCGGCGGATCGACGGGCGTGAGCCTGAGCGCGAGGCCCTGTACGCCATAGTCGTCGCTCGCGGCCCATTCGAAGGTGATGCGGTCGTTCTCGCCGACCACGGGCGCGCTTGTGAACCGGCCTTCGGGGGCTGCGTCCGGCGTCGGCGCCACGCGCCAGCGGGCCTTGGTGTGGAAGCGCACCACGCGGAGCGTGCCGCCGGCGGGCATGGCGTAGCGCGCCTCGTAGGCGCCGTCGGCGGCCTTGGCGAAGCGCACCTTGCGATGGGCCTGCCTCCCGTCCACGCGCCCGTCGAAGACGAGCCAGGGCGCGGCGACCGGTCCGGTGACGCGGATCGTCGCCTCCGGCGAGGGCGGGGTCTCCACCTTCTGGCCGATGCGATCGGAGAGGCTGACCGGCGCGCCGCCGGTATAGGCGCCGGGGGTGACCCACGCCTCGATCGCCATGGGCTGATCGCCGACGAGGGGGCCGGGATCGGGGAGGAAGGCCCGGGCCATGCGGTCAGGGGCGTTCTCGCCGGCGACGACAAGACCGGCGAGCAGGGCAAGCGGCACGAGCACGCGCAGGAACCAGGGATCGATGCGGCGCAGCGGCGGCCGCGCGGGCAGCGCCTTCGCCCGTCCGACAGCCTGCGCGGTGCGTTCCTGTTCGCGCTTCCACAGGGCAAGGCCCATGGGATCGAGCCGGGCGGGGTTGTCCTCCAGCGCATCGAGCGCGCCGCGATCGAGCCCGGCGTCGAGGGCGAGACGGTCCCGCGCCTCAGCCGGCGTCGGGCGCCGCCAGCGCGCCAGCGCGCGCGCGCCGAGAGCGCCGATCCCGACGAGCGCCGCGAGGCCCAGCAAAGTGGCGGCCAGCGGCGGAACAAGATCGTGCAGGCCGCCGAGCGAGGCCGCGATCCAGAGGCCGAGCGCCAGCACCGGCATCAGCGCGAGCGCCACGCCCCGTTCCATCGCAAGCGCGCGGCGGGCGCGTGCGGTCTCGCGGGCGAGAGCGTCGAGGGCGTCTTTGTGCAGCATCAGCCGGGGCAGCGTATCAGCGGGCGTCGCAACGGGCCACGACAATGCAGCTGGAATGGGGCGGGCGGCTGCTTGTCACGACGGGGGGAGGCGCCTACTCCTGCGGCCCTCAAAGGAGTTCCCCTGTCATGGTTGCGCCGTATCGTCTCTACGGAGCGGATCTTTCGCCCTACTCGGTCAAGGTCCGCCAGATTCTTCGCTTCAAGGGAATCGAACACGAATGGTTGCCCCGCAGTCAGGCGCGCCAGGCTGAATTCGCGCGCTTCGCGAAACTGCCGTTGATTCCGGTGCTGGTGGGCGCCGACGACTATTCCCTGCAAGATTCGACGCCGATCGCGGAGACGCTGGAGCGGCGCTACCCGGAACCCGCGATCACGCCGGACGATCCTGCGCTCGCCTTTCTCTCGGCGATGATCGAGGACTATGCCGACGAGTGGGTGAACAAGGCGATGTTCCATTATCGCTGGACCTATCCTGCCGATCAGGAGAGCGCGGCGCGCCGGATCGTGGACACGATGCTCGACGGCGCGAGCGTGCCGGATCGGGCCGGTGTCGAGGCATCGGTGCGGGCCCGCATGGTCGACCGCCTGCACTTCGTGGGCTCGAGCGCCGAGACCGCGCCGGTGATCGAGGCGTCCTATGAGCGTTTGCTCCGGCTGCTCGAGGCGCATCTCGGCTCTCGCACCTATCTCTTCGGCGCGCGGCCGTCGCTGGGCGATTTCGGGCTTGCGGGTCAACTGGGCCAGCTCCTCTCCGATCCCACGCCTGGCGCGCTGATGACGGCGCGGGCGCCGAAGGTCGCGGCCTGGGTGAAGCGGATGGACGAGGCGGCCGTTGAAGGGCCGTTCGAAACGCTCGACGCACTGGCCCCGACTCTGGCGCCGCTGCTGCGCGAGGAGATCGCCGGCGCGTACCTCCCGTGGATGGCGGCGAATGCGGCGGCGGCGCACGACGGCGGCGATGTCGGCGTCGATCTGCCCGGCGGCCGTTTTGCGCAGAAGCCGCAGAAATACGCCGCCCGCGCCTTCACCGAACTGCGCGGCCGTCGCGCGATGGTGGCGGGAGAGGCGGGGCTTGCGGCGCTCTTGTCGGAAACAGGCTGCGACCGCTGGCTCGAACCGCCCGCGCCGACCGTCGCGACCGAAACGGCGGCCGATGCCTCCGGCGACGTGCTCGACAAATCTGCGGACGCGTAGGCGGGGCGGTCGCGCAAGCGCCGGCGCCGCCAGACTCGGTAGAATCTCGCGTTGGTTCGACATGGGTATGCGCAGCAGGCGCTGCGCGGTCCGGCACGAATGGTCATGACGTGTCTGCGGCTTCGGTCGCGGGTGCGATGATCTGCACGCCGAGGGCGATCGCCACGGCGAGGACCGTGACGATGGCGCCGGGCGTTGCGCCGTTTTTCGGCAACCGCAATGTGGCGCACTTCACCACTTTGTCGAAATTCGCGAGCGCATCGCGCATGTCAGCGAGCGTGCGTAGCGGAATCCCGCGCGTGAAGGCGTGAATGATGCGGATCTTGCGGCGTTGGTAGCCA
>JAEUMP010000002.1 GCA_016791445.1 Hyphomonadaceae bacterium
CGTCCATGTCGCCGCAAGCACGGCGGCCGTGCCGACATGCGGCGACCACAGAAAGAGTGCGAGCACGGCGCCGATCATGCCGACGAAGATCGGATTGCGCGACCAGCGAAAGAGGCCGCGCGCAACAAGCGGACCTGGCCCATTCGCCGGCACGCCGATGCGCCATGATGCGCCCATCTGGATTTGTGCCAACGCAATCAGCGCGACAGCGCTGATGAACGCGATTGCGCTCGCCCATTTGAGCGCGGCGGCGTCGCTCCAGGCGGGCCGGCCGAGGGCGCGCTCCCAGTCCGGCGCCAGCCAGGCCATCGTCGCAAAGGTCAGCGCGAGCAAGACCGCAAGTTTCCAATTGCGCTCGGCGACACTCTGGATCGCCGCGTGGCGCCCGAAGCTGAACGCCTTCACGCCGTGGGCTCGTTCGACCGACCAGGCGCGCAAGGCGGAGACAGCGATGATGGCGAGGATAGCGGCAAGGGGGAGCCAGGCGGGCGGCATGAGGGCCTCGATTTGTGACGCCGACACCTCTACATTCTCTAGTCACTAGAGGATCAAGGGCAAAAATGCAGGCGATTGGAGCGGCGGCGAGACGGACGGGCCTCAAGGTCCCGACCATCAGATTCTACGAGCAGGAGGGGCTGATCAGCCCGCCCGAGCGGACCGGCAGCGGCCGTCGGCTCTATGCGGACGCTGATGTGCGCCGGCTCTCCTTCATCCGGCACGCCCGCACGCTCGGGTTCGAACTCGACGACATTCGCTCGCTCCTCGATCTGTCCGATCATCCCCAGCGTCCGTGCGACGACGCCGATAGGATCGCCCGGCGCCACCTCGCGGAAGTGGACACGCGCATCGAGCAATTGTCCGCGCTTAAGAAAGAGCTCGCGCGGATCGTCAGATCGTGCGCGGGCGGACGCGCGGGTGATTGCCAGGTCATCGAGGCGCTCGCCGATCACGCGCATTGCGATAGCGATCACGAGACCAAGGTCTCCAAGCCACAATCGCGCGCGAAGGCAAAACGTCCGAAAGCGGCTCGGAGATGAACGCTTCGCTGCTCGTCATCTATGCGGGCGCGGCGTTCGCGGAAATTGCCGGATGTTTCGCGTTCTGGGCTTGGTTGCGCTTGGGCCGCTCGGTCTGGTGGATCGTTCCAGGCGCTGTGTCGCTCTGTCTGTTCGCGTGGTTGCTCACGCTCGTGCCGACCGATGCGGCTGGTCGCGCTTACGCGGCCTATGGCGGCGTCTATATCGCCGCGTCCCTTGTCTGGCTTTGGCTTGCCGAAGGCGCGCGGCCTGATCGATGGGATGTCATCGGCGCCAGCGTGTGCCTCATCGGCGCCGCCATCATCCTGCTCGCTCCGCGCTCTGCCTGAACGCTATCCCGACAGCTCTTCCATCAGCGTACAGTCTGGTGTGGCGCCACTCGCACAGGCTTCTGTGCAACTCGCCGCCATCGCCGTCAGCGTGCGCTCCAGCGCTTCAAGTTCGTCGCGCCTTGCGCGCACCGTGTTGAGATGCGTGAGCGTCAGATCTCGCGCCGACAGACACGAAGGCGTCTTGGCGTCCATCACATCCAGAAGCGCGCGGACATCTTCAATTGGAAAACCGAGATCGCGGCAGCGGCGGATGAAGCGCAGCCGATGCAGCTCCGGCTGCCCATAGGCGCGCCGGCCATTAGCGCCGCGGCCCACGAGGCGCAGGAGCCCGATTTCCTCATAATAGCGGATGGTGGCTGGGGTGCATTGGGTGCGCGCCGCCGCTTCGCCGATGGTCATGCCAGCTATCGCCACGGGTCCGCTCCAAATCGCTTGCTCTTCAAGTTACTTGAGGAGTTACGACGCCTCCGCAAGGCCCAATGGCCTGCCGGAGGCCGCAATGAAGAAATCCTGGTTGACCTGGCTCGGTCTTGGCGCCGCGTGCGCTGTCTGCTGCGCGCCGCTGATCGCGCCGCTCGTTGCAGGCGCTATGGGCGCCGGCGCGGCGGGCGTTGGTTTCTCGTTCTTTGGTTTTGGCCTGGCCGAGACACTGTGTGTGACAGCGATTGCCGGCGCGCTGGCCGCCCTCGGCGTGCTTGTGCTGGTCCGCCGTAGGGCCGCGAGGAAGGCAGCCGAAGCATGCGCGTGTGCGCCTTCTAGCGACTCTGTGCAGTGCGAGGTAGCCGGCGCCTGTGCGCCCGGCGAACGCGGCGCAACCGCTCCGTAGCCATCCTCATGACGGACAGCAAAAGCCCTGTGTTCGGCCCGCGCCGGAGGCGCATGCCTCGCCGCTGACCAATGACAAAGCCCTGCGTCCCGACACCCTCAGTGCGCCATCGCGCGCAGGCGGCGTCAGGGTGAAAAGCGAAGCGCGCCTTGACGCCGCCGAGCACGATGGCAGGCGCTCATGCTCAAACCGGCAGGCGTTCCCTATAGTCGTGCAATCAGACGCCCCCTGCGCATCTACTAGCTCACACGTGTCGGGCGAATCTTCCGGCGGCGCACATCCGGAGCCGGTGCTCGGACAACCTTGCCACCCTCGCGGACGCAGCGCCTTTGTTCAATCCAGGCTTCAACCTCCGCCAAATCCCAAGCCACAACACGCGAAGTAATCGGAAACCGGCGCGGGAATTCGTTGCGCTGCTCCATCTCCCAGATTGTCGTGTCACTCAGTGGAACGAGACGCCGCAATTCCTCCCGGCGTATGCAGCGAGAGGCGAGGCGGCTTTGCGGCGCGCAGGACGGGCTCGCCGTTGTAGCGGGTGATCTCACTCGACGCGGCACTTCGGTCTTCATTGCGGACTCCGTCTTTGCCCGTTCGGCGATACGTGGTAGCGTCAGCCTCAGTCCACGCGCTGAAGGGCAAACGATTTATCCTCTCACTGTACCGTTCGCCGGCGTTCGCGACAAAACGCAATTATTGTCGGTAGTTCTGTCGGTAAAAAGCTGCACGATCCCTCTGGTTTCGTTGGTAATGCTGGGAATTCCGACGTTTTGGACAATTGAGTGGGAGTAATCCGTCGTGGCGACGGCTCCTCCTAAGATCACGCTCTTCGGCATTCCGAACTGCGACACCGTCAAGAAGGCGCGCGACTGGCTGACCGCCCACGGTCACGCCTACGCGTTTCACAACTACAAGACAGATGGCGTCGACAAGAAGTACCTAGAGGCGTGGGTGAAACAGGCGGGTTGGGAGGCGGTGCTCAATCGCGCCGGCACGACGTTCAGGGGGCTGCCGGAAACTGACAAGGCGGCGCTCACTGCGCGCAGGGCGGTCACGCTGATGTGCGCGCAGCCTTCGCTCATCAAGCGGCCTGTTCTGGAGCGCGGCGACCTGCTCCTGATCGGGTTCAAGCCTGCACTCTACGCCGAGGCGCTGGGCGGTTGAGAGATCTCCACCCGGGAGCCCCTGCAGCTGATCTTTCCGGCCCTGGACCGCCTCTTTTGCGCCATTTTCTACCCAGGCGCATCCAAACACCCCCCGTGCCGCATCTTCCTGATGTCACCGCCACTGAAGGCGGCTCGAGATCAAGGAGACAGCAACGTGTTCGAAACCATCCTCATCCTCGCCATTCTCGGCGCATTCGCCGGCCCCCTCGCGGGCCTTGCCATCACCCGCTCGTGAACCGAACCTGATCAGACTGGGAGATCAACGTCATGGAAGAAGTCTTGGTGCCTATGGGCGCGTTCGGCATGATCCTGGGGATTGTGGCGGTTTCGGTCTGGGGCTCTGTCCAGTCGAAGAAGGAGGCCAACGAGACGGTGCGCCGGGCCATCGACGCGGGCCAGCAGCTCGACAGCGACGCGATCAGCGCGATCGGCAAGCCGGTGCGGTCAGCGGCGCAGGACCTGCGCGGCGGCATCGTTCTGGTGTCCCTCTCGATCGGTCTCATCCTCGCGGGCCTGATGGCCTCCGGCGCGCTGCCGGTCGCGGGCAAGGGCTGGGATGAGGACGCCGGCGTCGGCTTCTTCATCGCCGCGATGATCGTGGGCGCCATCGGCGTCGGCCAACTCGTCGCAGGCCTCGTGCGCCGCGAAAAGAAAGGGGCTTGAGCGATCCCGACGAGGCTCTGGCCAAGGAAGCGAAACGAGGCTCGACACGTGCTTTCGAGAGCCTCGTTCGGCGAAATCAGAGTCTCGTGCGCGGATTTCTGCGCCGGCTTGCAGCTGGCGACGCCGCGCTCGCCGACGATCTTGCACAGGAAACCTTCGTGATGGCCTGGCGCAGGATCGGATCGTTCGAAGCCAAGGGGTCGTTCAAGGGGTGGTTGTGCCGGATCGCCTATACGCAGTTCCTGCAGAACCGCCGCTCCGCCAAGGCCTCCCAACGTCGTGAAGACGAGGTGATGGCCATGTCCGAGACCGTCCAGGACGATCGCGCCGCCAGTGAAGCGCGCATGGACCTCGACAAGGTCATGGGCGTTCTGTCGCCGGAACAACGTGCCGCCATGGCGCTCTGTTACGGGGAGGGGATGTCCCACGCTGAGGCTGCGGAGGCGTTGGGGCTTCCCTTGGGCACCGTTAAGTCACATGTTGTCAGAGGCCGGGCCAAGGTTCTGGCCGAGTTTGAAGGAGCGGCGGCATGACGACCGAAGAAAGCGAGGACGCCAAGATGCGTGCGCTGTTCGGCGAAGCATCGCGCCCCCCGATGGGCGACGAGGAGTTTGTGCAGGGCGTCATGGCTCGGGTCGACGAGGCGACGGCCGCCCGCAAGGTGCGGTCCAGCGCCGTGGCGCTGGGCGGGATCGCCTTCGGCGTCGCGCTCCTGTGGCCCTTCAAGGCCGCCATCGTCACCGCGCTGACCGTGCCGCTGGCGCGGTATGTGCCGGACATGTCGATGGTGAGCGCTGGAACGGCCGCCATGTGCATCGCGGTCGCCGCGAGCGCCGTGGGCCTTGTGTACGCCGAGAGGGGCTGACCCTCCCGCACTGCGGCATAAGGTGCTAGGGGTCGCTCATGTCCCAGCACATCCAGACCAAGCGGATTTCCGCCCCCGACATCTCCGCCCGCAAGGGCGCGGAGCCGATCGTCTGCCTGACCGCCTACACGGCGCCCATGGCCGAAATCCTCGACCCCCACTGCGATCTGCTGCTGGTCGGGGACTCCGTCGGCATGGTCGTGCATGGCCTGCCGACGACCGTGGGCGTCACCATGGACATGATGATCCTGCACGGGCAGGCGGTCATGCGGACCGCCCGGCGCGCCATGGTCGTGGTCGACATGCCGTTCGGCTCCTATGAGGCCGGAGCGGAGACCGCCTACGCCAATGCCGCCCGGATCATGAAGGAAACCGGCTGCCAGGCCGTGAAGGTCGAGAGCGGTCCCGAAGTCGCCCGCACCGTGGAGTACATGGTGCGCCGCGGCATTCCCGTCATGGGCCACATCGGGCTGCGCCCGCAGGCGGTGAACGTCGATGGCGGCTTTCGCGCCAAGGGGCGCAACGAGACCGAACGTGAGCGCGTCATCGCGGAGGCCAAGGCCACCGATGACGCCGGCGCCTTCTGCATCGTCGTGGAGGGGGTGGCGGAGGAACTCGCCGCCGAAGTGACCGGGGCCGTCCATGCCCCGACGATCGGAATCGGCGCCTCTGCGGCGTGCGACGGCCAGATCCTCGTCACCGACGACATGCTGGGCCTGTTCGACTGGACCCCCAAATTCGTGCGCCGCTATGCGGACCTGCGCCGCCATGTGGGTGACGCAATCGCCACTTACGCCGCCGATGTCCGGGCGCGGCGCTTCCCGGCTTCGGCCGAGACCTACGCCTTCAAGAAGAAGGCCTGACCCCGTCCGACGGATGCCGCGCGTTGCGGGCGGGCGCGGGCGCGGCTAGCTTCCGCCGCCGCGTCGGGGACCGTTCCCCGGCGGACAGGACGATATTGGGATGGATCGCGCGTGACCGACATTTTTGAAGAAGTCGAAGAGAATGTTCGGCGCGACAAGCTGCAGGAGTTCGGGAAGAAGTACGGCGCCTTCCTGATCGCGGGCGCAGTGGCGCTGGTGATGGGCGTCGGCGGCGTCGGCCTTTATCGCTCCTGGCACGCCGACCGCAGCAAGGATGCTTCGCAGGAGTTCGTCACGCTGCAGGAACTCGCGCAGACCGATCCTGCCGCCGCCGAGCCCAAGCTGGCGGCTTTCGCGAAGACTGCGCATGGCGGGTACAAGGCGCTCGCCGAAATGGAGCGCGCCAGCGTGTTGCAGGCGCAGGGCGATCTGCCCGGGGCCATTCTCGCCTTCGAAACAGCCGCGCGGCTTTCCTCCGACACCGCCGTGAAGCAATCCGCACTGCTGCGCGCCGCCTACATCGCCGCAGAAAGCGAGCCCTACGCCGCGCTGGAAGCACGCGTGAAGCCGCTCATCGACGGCTCTGGCGCGTTCGGCTACCTGGCGCGCGAACTGCTGGCCATCGAGGCGTTTGAAGCGGGCGAGACCGAGCGCGCACGCGCGCACTTCGACTACCTCGCCACCGCATTCGACGCGCCGCAAGGCGTGCGCGAGCGCGCGCAAAGATATTCAGCCGTCCTCGGCCCAGCCCCAGAAACCGCGCCTGCCGCGGCGTCGGAGCCATCCACGCCCGCCGCAGCAGCGAACACCGGAGAGAAGAAATGAGCGCCTTCCGCCCCATCGTCATGATCGCGGCGGTCGCCGCGCTGTCGGCGTGTTCGAGCGCGCCTAAAGTCTGGCCGTTCGGCAGTGAAGCGCCGGGCGAAACCGCGCCCTCCGATGGTCGCATCTCTATCCTTTCCTTCGAACAGAAGCTGGAAGTCGACGCGGCGCTCGCCGGGCGCACGCCCTATGTGCCCCCGGCGACAGAGGTCGCTGACTGGCATCAGCCCGGCGGGCCCGAGGACAACGCCGCTCGCCACGCCAGCATCGACGGAAACTTCTCCATCGTGGCGCGGCGCAGCGTAGGGCAGGGCTCCACGAGCAACGCGCGGATTTCTTCGCCGCCCGTCATCGCCGATGGAAAAGTGTTCGTGCTGGACGCCGGACAGCGCCTGTCGGCGTTTCCGGTCAACGGTGGCGGGCGACTGTGGTCGCGTGATCTCTCGCCGCGCCGTGGCCGCGACAAGAACGCGCTCGGCGGCGGCGTCGCCTTCGCCGACGGCAAACTCTTCGTGACTTCAGGCTACGGCTTTGCGGCGGCGATCGACGCTTCGAGCGGGCAGGAAGTCTGGCGCACGAATACCCAGGCCCCGATCCACGCGGCCCCGACGGTCGCCTCGGGCCGCGTGTTCGCCGTGACGAACGACAGCGAACTGCTCGCGCTCGACGCCGACACCGGCGCCATTCAGTGGACGCACCAGGCCATCGCCGAACCCGCAAGGATTCTTTCCGCTTCCAGCCCCGCCGTGAAGGGCGACCTCGTGGTTGCGCCGTTCGCCTCGGGCGAAATCGTCGCGCTGCTCACCGCCAACGGGCGCCGACTCTGGGTCGATGCATTGACGCGTGCGGGTCGCCTGACGTCGCTCTCGGCGATCAATGACATTGCGGGCCGCCCGGTCGCGGTGGACGGGGTCATCTATGCGGCGAGCCACTCGGGAATTCTCGCCGCCATCGACCAGCGGACGGGACAGCGCCTGTGGGCGCGCGGTCTTGCGTCGACGCAAACACCGGCGGTGGCGGGCGATACGCTCTTCATCGTGACGGTTGACGGCGAACTGGCGGCGATCGAGCGCATGACCGGGCAGGTGTTCTGGGTGACCCAGCTGAAGCGCTACCGGGACGAAAAGGACCGCAAGGGCCGGATCGCCTGGACGGGACCGGTGCTCGCGGGCGGCAAGCTCGTGCTAGCCTCTTCAGAAGGCCAGGCCGTCGTCGTGAACCCCGCCTCGGGCGCCGTGGACAAGACGCTGAACGTTGGCGGCCCGGTTTACATCGCGCCGATCGCAGCCGCGGGCAGCGTCTTCCTGCTGAGCGACGAGGGGAAACTCGTCGTTATTCGCTAGAAATCTGCTAGACGACGCCATCTGCAGCGAACCGGCGTTCCGTTCGCCGGGAAGTTAATCATGGCCCTGAAGCTGGCGATCGTCGGCCGACCAAATGTCGGCAAAAGCACCCTGTTCAACCGGCTCGCGGGCAAGAAGCTCGCGATCGTCGATGACTTGCCTGGCGTCACGCGCGACCGGAAGGAAGCGACGGGCCGCATCGGCGATCTCGACCTGCACCTCATCGACACCGCAGGCTTCGAGGATCTGACAGACGAGAGCCTGGAAGCGCGCATGCGCGCGCAGACCGAAGCCGCCATCGCCGATGCCGACATGTCGCTTTTTCTCGTCGATGCGCGCACGGGCGTGACGCCGCTCGACGAGCGGTTCGCAGAAGTGCTGCGGCGATCCGGAAAGCCGGTCGTTCTCGCCGCCAACAAGCATGAAGGCCGCGCCGGCGAGTCCGGCTGGCTCGAAGCGTTCTCGCTCGGCTTCGGCGAACCCGTCGCGCTCTCCGCCGAACACGGCGAAGGCATGAGCGAACTCTACGCCGAGATCATCGCGGCGATGCCCCGTGAGGAGGCGCCGGAACAAGAAGACGTCACCGACGAGAACCGTCCGATCAGGCTCGCCATCATCGGGCGTCCGAACGCGGGCAAGTCCACGCTCGTGAACGCGCTGATCGGCGAGGATCGTCTGCTCGTCGGCCCGGAAGCCGGCATCACCCGGGACGCCATCTCGATCGACTGGCAGTGGAACGGCCGCAAGATCCGGCTCGTCGACACCGCCGGCATGCGCCGCAAGGCGAAGGTGCAGGGGCGCCTGGAGCAGATGTCGGTCGCCGACACACTGCGCTCGATCCGCTTTGCGGATGTATGCGTGCTCGTGATGGACCAGAACGAGGCGTTCGAGAAACAGGATCTGACCATCGCCGATCTCGTCGTCCGGGAAGGTCGCGCTCTCGTCTATGTGCTGTCGAAATGGGATCAGGCGCAGGACGGCCCGGCGCGCTTCAAGGAACTGCGCGAGCGCTGCGAAGACGCGTTGCCGCAGACAAAGGGCGCGCCGATCGTACGCACGTCCGCGCAGGCAGGCCGTGGTTTGCGCGAACTCATGGAGGCCGTCACCGAGGTCTATGGCGACTGGAACGCCCGTGTGAAGACGCCCGATCTCAATCGTTGGCTCCAGCACGTCATCGCCAAGCACCCGCCGCCCGCCGTCGACGGGAAGCGGATCAAGCCGCGCTACATCACGCAGATCAAATCGCGCCCGCCGACCTTCGTGCTCATCTCCTCGCGCGCGACCAAGATGCCCGAAAGCTACAAGCGCTATCTCACCAACGGCATCCGCGATGCGTTCAATCTCGGCGGCATGCCGATCCGCTTGACCGTGAAGCAGAACCGTAATCCCTTCTCCGGAGAGGGTGAGTAGGCAGGGGTACAGACGATGGCGGCACGCGAGACTTTCGGGCGTCTGGCGGCGCTGGCCATTGCGCTGATTGCTTCGGCCGCGTTGGCGCTGCAGCTTCAACTCCTCGTTGCGGATTTCACGGAACGCGGCGAGACGGTTGCCTCTGGCGTCTGGCGCTACTTCGCCTTCTTCACCATTCTGACGAACATCCTCGTCGCGCTGACGACCTTCGGCATCGCCGCAGGCGGGCGCTTCACGCCCAACCACAGCCTCGTGACGGGCGTGACGAAGAACATCGTCATCGTCGGCCTTGTGTACCACTTCCTGCTGGCGGCGCTGTGGTCGCCGCAAGGCGCGCAGTATCTCGCGGACGTGCTGCTGCACTACGCCGTGCCGCTCTCCATGCTCGCCTACTGGCTCACGCTGGAACCCAAGGGCGGGATTACTTGGCGCGATGGACTCATGTGGCTCGTCTATCCGGCGGCCTATCTGGTCTACGCTTTGGCGCGGGGTGCGTTCGACGGCTTCTACCCCTATCCCTTCATCGACGTGGCGACGATGGGGATCGAGAAGGTGCTGATGAACGCCGTGGGTCTCGTCGTCGCGTTCGGCGTCATCGCGCAGCTTTTCATCTTTGCCGATGGCGCTCTTGGTGCGGCGGCGATGCGGCGTGCGCTGCGCTAGCCGTCGTAACGCACACGCTCCGCGTGCCGCGCGCCTTCCGGCGATAGAAGTTCGACGACGAGCGGCGCCACATCGTCGGGTGATTTCAGCGTCATCGGATCTTCGCCCGGAAACGCCTTTGCACGCATCACGCTGCGCGTGGCGCCGGGATCGAGGATGTTCACGCGCACGCCGGTGAAGCCGACTTCCTGCGCGTAGCTCATGGCCATGGATTCCAGCGCCGCCTTGCTCGCGCCATAGGCGCTCCAGAACGGCCGCGGCGCTTGCGCGACGCTTGATGTCACGAAGAGGGCGCGACCCGGCGGCGATGCGCCCCGCAGCAAACGATCCATCGAACGGATGAGGCGCTGATTGGCGAGGACATTGGTCGCGAACGTCTCCTCGAACATTTTCGGCTGCGCGTCCGCCACGGTCATGAGGTCGCCGAGAAGGCCCGCGTTCGCGAAGAGCGCATCAAGCTTGCCCCAGCGCTCGTAGATGACGCCGCCAAGGCGATCGATGGCGTCGTAGTCTTTCAGATCCATCGGCACGAGCGAGGATGCGCCGCCCGCCTTGCGGATTTCATCGTCGAGGCCCTCAAGCGCCTTCTGACTGCGCGCGACGGCGATGACGTGATAGCCGGCCTTCGCCAACGCGCGCGCCGCCGAGCGCCCGATCCCGCGGGAGGCGCCGGTCACCAAAGCAACGGTTGTCATGCGGCTTCGGGTTCGGAAAGCAGCGAGAGCTGGCGCTCGTGTCCGCCACCCTGTTCTTCCTGGTCAGTGAGCCGCGTGGGGTAGTCGCCCGTGAAGCAGTGATCAGAGAACTGCGGTGCGCGCGGGTCGCGGGTCATGCCCATGGCGGCGTACACACCCTCGACGGAGAGGAAGCCGAGGCTGTCGGCGTTGAGCCATTTTGCCATCGCGTCCACGTCGCCATTGTGGCGCGCCGCGAGGAGCTGGTTCACGTCCGGCATGTCGATGCCGTAATAGTCGCCATAGCGGATTTGCGGGCTCGCCGAGCGGAAATGGACCTCGCGGGCGCCGGCGTCGCGCATCATCTGCACGATCTGCTTGGACGTTGTCCCGCGCACGACGCTGTCATCGACCAGCACCACGCGCTTGCCCTCGATGACCGCGCGGTTAGCGGAGTGCTTCATCGAGACGCCGCTGGAACGTGCGTTCTGCGTCGGCTGGATGAAGGTGCGGCCGATATAGTGGCTGCGGATGATGCCCATCTCGTAAGGCACGCCGGAGCGTTCCGCATAGCCGAGCGCGGCGGCGACACCGGAGTCCGGCACAGGAATGACGACGTCTGCGCCGAGTGCGGTTTCCTCCGCGAGGCGGCGGCCCATCTGCTTGCGCACGTCGTAGACGCTCTTGCCGCCGACGATTGAGTCGGGGCGGCAGAAATAGACGAACTCGAACAGGCACGGCCGTGCGGGGCGGCGCGGGAAGGGGAAGTGGCTCTGCACGATAGGCTTGCCGTCTTCGCCTGTCGTAATGGCGACGACTTCGCCGTTCTCGATTTCGCGGTCGAAGCGCGCGCCGATCGTCGCGAGTGCGCAGGTCTCCGAAGCGAGCACAGGCGCATCGCCGATCCAGCCCAGCACAAGTGGGCGGATGCCGATGGGGTCGCGCGCTGCGAGGATCATGTCGTTGGTCAGGCAGACGAGTGCATAGGCGCCTTCGACCTGGCCGATCGCTTCGACGAAACGGTCGATGACCTTGGTGCGGCGCGCGCGCGCCATGAGCTGCAGGAAGACTTCGGTATCCGAGGTGCTCTGGAAGATGGCGCCGCGTTCGACGAGTTCGCTACGCAGCTTCACGGCGTTCGTCAGATTGCCGTTGTGCGCGATGGCGACGCCGCCGCAGGCGAGATCGGCGAAGAGCGGCTGCACGTTGCGCAGCAGGCGCCCGCCCTGCGTGCCGTAGCGTGTGTGGCCGATGGCGAGATGGCCGCGCAGGCGTTCGCGCAGATCGCCCGCATCGGCGGAGAAGTGATCGCCCACAAGGCCGAGATGGCGTTCGGTGTAGAATCGTTCGCCGTCGTAAGTGGCGATACCGCAGCCTTCCTGGCCGCGATGCTGGAGCGCGTGGAGACCCAGAGCGGTGATCAGCGAAGCGTCCGGCGCGCCGTAGACGGCGATGACGCCGCATTCCTCGCGGAGCTTGTCGTCGTCGTACAACGGAGGGTCGAGCTGACTGTCCGTCTGGGGGTCGGCCATCAGGTCCTCGTCGATCGGTTACTGCGGCGCGGGCGTCGCCGGGGTGGAGTCCGGTGTGACAGAGTCGGTTGACTCGGTCTCGCCGTTCCTGCGCTCACGGATATAGGTGCGCGCGCGCGGTCCGAAACCCTCCAATACTGTCGCAGTGCGGTCGAAGAAGGGGTAGAGCTTGGCGCTGGTCATCCATGCGGGCAGCGTCGCTTGCGGCGTGGTTTCGGGCGGCCCGGTCACCGCACGCGCGAGCAGCACGAAGAGCGACACGATCAGAATGCCGCGGGCCGCGCCGAAGAGGAGGCCCGCGCCCCGGTCGAGGGCGCCGATTTCGTCCGAAGAGTGCGCGGCCTTCGCCAGCAACGTCGTGAGGATGGTGATCGCGACGAAGACGATCAGAAAGATCAGGAAGCCAGAGAACAGCGTCGCGAAGAACGGGCTGCCGACGGCGCCTTCCAGCAGCGGCGCGACATGGGGATAGCCCCAGATCGCCGCGAAGATCGCCGCGAAGAACGCCACGATCGAAAACACCTCGCGGATCAGCCCGCGCGCAAACGCCATGACCGCCGAGATCAGCACGACGGCGAGCGCCACCGCGTCGAACGCCGTCAATCCGAGACCTTCCATTCCGCCCCTCCGCTCAACTGGGCGCCAGCGCCGTCACGAGATCGCCGATTCTGGCGATGCCGCGCACGCTGACGAGGCCGCTCTCCGCCCCCATAGGCGCGAACGCCGACTTGAATCCGAGCTTGGCCGCCTCTTTCAGCCGTGCATCCGTCCGCCCCGCCGGCCGGACATCGCCTGAAAGCGCCACTTCGCCGAAGGCCACGCAATCCTGCGGCAAAGGCTCGTCTGCAAGGGCTGAGATCAGGGCGGCCGCAACGGCGAGATCCGCCGCCGGCTCCGTGATCCTCAAGCCGCCCGCGACGCTTAGGTACACGTCCCGCCCGCCGAAACCAAGGCCGCACCGCGTTTCGAGGACAGCGAGGATCATGGCGAGCCGGGCGGAATCCCAGCCGACGATCGCCCGCCGCGGCGTGCCGTAGGCCGCCGGCGCCGCGAGCGCCTGGATCTCGACCAGCACGGGCCGGGTGCCCTCGACGCCCGCGAACACCGCCGCCCCGCTGGCTCTCACGCCATGGGCGCCGAGGAAGAGCGCTGACGGGTTAGGCGTTTCCTCGAGGCCGCGCTCCTTCATCTCGAAGACGCCGATCTCGTCTGTGGGGCCGAAGCGGTTCTTGACCGCGCGCAGGATGCGGAACGGCAGGCCACGCTCGCCCTCGAAATAGATCACGGCGTCCACGAGGTGTTCGACTACGCGCGGGCCCGCGATCTGGCCGTCCTTGGTGACGTGGCCGACGAGGAGCACAGCCGCGCCGCTCTTTTTCGCGAACCGCACGAGTTCATGCGCGCAGGCGCGCACCTGGGTGACGGTGCCCGGCGCGGACTCCACGCCTTCGGCCCACATGGTCTGGATGGAATCCACGATCACGATGTCGGGCTTCAGCGTGCGCAGGCCGTCGAGGATCTTCCTCAAGTCGGTTTCCGCAGCGAGCATGACAGGTGCGTCGGCAGCGCCGAGACGGCGCGCGCGATCCTGAACCTGCGCCTCCGCCTCTTCGCCGGTGACATAAGCCACCGTGCGGCCGAGCTTCGCGAGCCCGGTGGCCGCTTGCAGCAGCAGTGTCGATTTGCCCACGCCCGGATCGCCGCCGATCAGTACTGCCGATGCCGGCACAAGACCGCCGCCGCAGACGCGATCGAACTCGCCGATGCCGGACTCCATCCTGGGGGGCGCCGCTGCAGCGCCGGAGAGTTCGGAGAATGCAAGCGCCTTGCCTCGCTTGCCGGTCGGGGACGTCATGCCGCCGGGGGCGGCGGGCTTTGCCGACTCCTCCGACATGGCGTTCCATGCGCCGCATGCGTCGCACTTGCCCTGCCACTTGGCGCTGATCGCGCCGCAGGACTGGCAGACGTAGATGATTTCGGGTTTGGCCATGACGCGACTCAGCACGCCGAGCTTAGCCGAACGTGCGTGTGCGCCCTAACGCCTTGATTTCAACCGAACACGACACCCGAAGCCACAGCCGCGAAGTGCAGGCCCGCCCCGACGATGACAAAACCGTGCCAGATGGCCCTGCGGAACGGAAGGCTGTGGTTCAGGTAGAAAAGAACGCCGACCGTATAGACGAGACCGCCTGCCGCGAGCAGCACGATCACGTTCAGCGGCATCATCGTCGCAAACGGACCGACCAGCAGCACCGACAGCCAGCCGAACGCGATGTACATCAGGCACCAGAACCGGTCGGAAAGCTGCGGCATGAACAGCTTGCCGGCGGCGCCCGCAACGCCGATCGCCCAGACGAGCGCAATGTTGAGTCCGCTGAACGGCGGTTCGTAGATGTGGACGAGGAAGGGCGTGTAGGAGCCCGCGATCATCAGGAAGATGGCAGCTTCGTCCAGCCGACGCAGGACGCGACGCGATTTCGAAGGCCGGGTCAGATTGTATACCGCCGAACACGCCAGCATCACGATGATGCAAAGCGCATACACCGCCGTTGCGAGCGCAACCGATGATCCGCCCCGCGCGACGGCCCAGTAGAACAGGATCCCGCCGCCGACGACGGCCGCCGACAGTCCGACCAGATGCACGACCAGATCAGCCGTGTGCTCGAACCGGTTCGGGTAGTGTTCGGCCATGTCCCCGTCGTCGGGGTTGAGAAGTTCCACCAGACTCATGACGCTCCCCGTCTTGTTCCCGAACGTTTTCCGCCCCGTTCAGGTTCCGACTTCGAGGTTGTTGCGATGTGACTGCGGATATGGCGTCGCCGCAACGATATTCACCGCCAGGCTGTGGCGAAGGCGACGCACTGCGATGTTTCGGCGACACATTATGCCCGCGAGCGCCGCAATCGACTGATCTGCGGCGCTCGCGGGCGACGTCAGACGATCGCCCGGATCGGACCCTCGGCGCGCCCATTAACGAACTGGTCGACCATGGCGCTGCCGCTCCGGTCGATGTCGGCCGCAGGTCCGCGCCAGACGATGCGCCCCTGATGGATCATGGCGATCTCATCGGCGATCTTGCGGGCGCTCGGCATGTCATGGGTGATCGATACGGCTGCGCAGCCAAGGTCCTTCACCATCTCGACGATCAGATCGTTGATCGCGTCGGCGGTGATCGGGTCGAGTCCGGTTGTCGGCTCGTCGAAGAAGATGATTTCGGGGCGGGTGATGATCGCGCGGGCGAGGCCGGCGCGCTTTTGCATGCCGCCGGAAAGTTCCACCGGGCGCAGATTCGCGGTTTCAGGCGCCAAGCGCACCTTGCGCATCGTCTCGATGGCGCGTTCGCGCGCCTCGTTGCGCGGAACGCGGTCGGCATAGAGCAGACGGAACGCGACATTCTCCCAGATGGTGAGACTGTCGAAGAGCGCAGCCCCCTGAAAGAGCATCCCGAACTTGGCGCGCACCGCGTCGAGTTTCTTGCCCGAGGCGCCGGTGACGTCTTCGCCGTCCACACGAATGGTCCCGCCATCGGGGCGGATAAGGCCGATGGCGCACTTGATCGTCACGGATTTGCCAACGCCGGAACCGCCGATGATGACGAGGGATTTGCCGGGCGCCACGTCGAGATCGACGCCGTTGAGCACCTGCTTGGCGCCGAACGCCTTGGTGACGTTCTCGAGGGAAAGCTTCGGCGTCGTCATTTCACGAACAGCGCGGTGATGACGTAATTGGCGGCAAGGATCAGCACGGTCGAGCCGACAACCGCGTTGGTCGTCGCGCGCCCCACGCCCAACGCGCCGCCCGAGGAGCGATAGCCGTGGTAGGCGCCCATCACCGAAATGATGAAGCCGAAGGCCGCCGCCTTGATGAGGCCGAGGATGACGTCCTCGGCTTCGAGGAATTCCAGCGTATTGCGGAGATAGACGATGCCGTTGAAGCCGAGGCTATTCACCGACACGAGCCAACCGCCCATGACGCCGATGATGTCGGCCACCAGGACGAGGATCGGCAGGGTGATCGTTGCGGCCAGTACGCGCGGCGCCACGAGAAAGCGGAACGGATCGGTCTGCAGCGTCGACATGGCGTCGATCTGCTCGGTGACGCGCATGGTGCCGATCTCGGCGGCGATGCCTGCGGAGACGCGTCCCGAAAGCATGAGGCCTGCGAGCACGGGGCCGAGCTCACGCGTGATGCCGAGCACCACGATGTTCGGCACGAACTGCTCGGCGTTGAAACGAGCACCGCCGGTGTAGATGTTGAGCGCCAGCGCCGCGCCGATGAAGACGGCGGTGAGACCGATCACCGGCAGCGAGAAATAGCCGATCCGGGCGATCTGTCCGAAAAACTGGCTCAGGAACCAGGGCGGCGTCACGCACGCGACAGCAGCTTGTGCGGCAAAGCGCGAGACGCGTCCGACTTCCGTGAAGATCGCCAGTGTCGAGCGACCGATCTGGGCCAGGGGATTGAGGGAGGCGCTGCTCAAGCGACAGCCCCGCCATAGCGGCGCGAGACGCGCGTGAGGTTGGTCAAGACTTCATAGCTCGCCGTGCCGGACGCCGCCGCGACATCGCGCAACGGCACGTTGGGGCCGAGCATTTCGACGCGCGCGCCGACTTCGGCGGCGCCGCCGGCGGCGGTGACGTCGAGTGTGATCAGGTCCATCGAGACGCGCCCCAGAACGGGGCAACGCGCCCCGGCGAGAACGCCGTAGCCTCTGCCGGACGCCGCGCGCAAGTAGCCGTCGGCGTAACCCAGTGCGATCGTCGCGGTCCGCATCTGATGCGGGGTGGCGAAGGACGCGCCGTATCCGACAGTCGCGCCCGCCGGAATGTCGCGGACCTGCAGGATCGGCGCGTCGAGCGTCGCCACGACGGCGAGTGTCGGGGCAGGCGTATCGAGGCCGTTGTCGCCATAGAGTCCGATCCCGGGGCGAAGCAGGCCGAAGCGGAAGTCCGCGCCGCCCAAGGCGCCCGCCGTGGCGGCGAGGCTCTTGCGTGCACCGGGGAATAGTTGAGCTGCCTCGGCGAAGCGCTCCCGTTGGCGCTGGTTGAGCGGATGTTCCGGCGCGGATGCGCAGGCGAGATGGCTCATCACCAGGGGAACATCTATGCGCGCAAGTGCGTCGCGCGCGGCGCCGGCTTCGGCGATGTTCAGGCCCAGCCGGTTCATGCCGGTGTCAATGTGCAGCCCGGCCGCTACCGGCGCGCCCGCGGCCTTCCAGAGGCCGATCTGGTCGAGACTGTTGAGCACCGGAAAGAGGCGCGCGGGACCGAACGCACCGACATCGGCGGTCGACGGTCCGTTCAGCACATAGATGGCGTGTGCGTCCCCCAGCGTTGCGCGCAGGTCGAGGCCCTCGGCGAGCGTGGCGACGAAGAAGGTCCGTGCGCCTTCGTGCGCGAGCGCCGTGGCAACCTCATGGGCGCCGCAGCCGTAGGCATCCGCCTTGACCACCGCCGCCGCCTCGCCGTCCCCGGCGAGATCGGCGAAGATGCGCCAGTTCGTGCGCAAAGCGTTGAGATCGACGGTCAGACGCGCCAGCCGCCGCGATGCGTCACTCGCCATATGACGTCTGCGGTTGCTCATCGAGATCGCCGAAGCGGGTGAATGCGCCTTCGAACGACAGATGCACCGTGCCGGTCGAGCCGTGGCGCTGCTTGCCGATGATAAGCTCCGCCTTGTTGCGGGCGGCGTCGAGATCGCGTTGCCAGGTCATGTGCTCGTCGGAGCCGGGCTTCGGCTCGCCATTCTTGAGATAATACTCGTCGCGATACACGAACATGACGATGTCCGCATCCTGCTCGATCGAACCGGATTCACGGAGGTCGGCGAGTTGCGGGCGCTTGTTGTCGCGCGCCTCGACCTGACGGGAGAGCTGCGAAAGGGCGATGACCGGGACGTCGAGATCCTTAGCCAGCGCTTTCAGGTTCTGCGTTATCTCGCTGACTTCCTGCACACGGCCCTCAGAGCGGCGCGACGACGCGGTGACGAGCTGCAGATAGTCGACGACGATGAGATCGAGGCCGTGGGTGCGCTGCAGGCGACGCGCGCGCGCCATGAGGTGCGAGATCGAGATGCCGCCGGTGTCGTCGATGTGGAGCGGAAGGGCCTGCAGGTCGGCGGAGGCGTTCAGCAGTGACTCGTATTGCGCCTGCGTGATCTCGCCGCTGCGGATCTTGTAGGATTCCACGCCGGCCGCTTCCGACAGCAGGCGCGTGGCGAGCTGTTCGGACGACATTTCGCACGAGAAGAAGGCGACGACGCCGCCTGCGGGCTTCTCGTCTTCGCCCAGCACGCGGCGGTTCGATTCCAGGCGCGCCTTGGCGACGTTGTAGGCGATGTTCGTCGCCAGCGAGGTCTTCCCCATCGCGGGACGGCCGGCCAGGATGATCAGATCGGACTTGTGCAGGCCCGCGATCTTGGAATCGATATCGCGAAAGCCGGTCGACAGACCGGAGACGCCGCCACCGCTTTCGTAGGCCGCCGCTGCCGTTTCGATGGAGCGCGCGAGCGCGATGTTGAAGGCGCTGAAGCCGCGCGCGCCCGTGCCTGACTCGGCAAGCGTGAAGAGCTTGCGTTCCGCCTCCTCGATCTGCCCTTGCGCATCCATGTCTTCGGGCGGGGCCGTCGCGAGGTGTTCAATCTCGCCGCCGATGCGGATGAGTTCGCGGCGCAGTGCGAGGTCGTAGACGAGGTCTGCATAGTCGCGGGCCTGCGAGGTGAGACGCGCGGCGTTTTCCATCAGCACGAGCAGGTAGCCCGCGCCGCCGATCTCCTGCAGTCCGCCTTCGCGTTGGAACCATTCGCGCAACGTGAGTCCGTCAGCGAGCTTGCCGCGACCGATCAGGTCCGAGCAGACCGCGAAGATGCGACCGTGGACGGGATCGTAGAAGTGGTGCGGCTTCAGCTTGTCGCCGATGCGGTTGAAGGCTTCGTTGTCGAACAGGATCGCGCCGAGAAGCGCCTGTTCGGCCTCGAGATTGTGGGGGGCGGCGGCGATCGCCGGCGCGAGGGTGCCGTCTGCAGACATTCCGGTAGCGAAATCATGAGTCGCGGGGGGCGAGGAAGCGACTCGGCGCCGCGGCCTGTGCGCTGCTGGGCTCCGGATGTGAAAAAGGCCGGGAAGCCCTTGGCTGCCCGGCCTTCAAATTCACTGTGGTGCGGAAGCCGTCAGTTCGGCGCGCCTTCGTTGGCGAGCGTGCCGGCCGCGATTTCCTGCGCCTGGGCCTCAGCCACGGCGCGATCCTCTTCGAGGGCCGCCGCGATGACGTTCTCGCCCTTGGCCTGCCGTTCGGCTTCGTCCGCGGAGCGGGCGACGTTGACGGTGACCGAGGAGCTGACTTCCGGGTGCAGGCGCACGCGCACGACGTGGAGGCCCAGCGTCTTGATCGGCTTGTCGAGGACGACAGCCGAGCGCGGCACCGAATGGCCCGCCGCTTCGGCCAGGTCCGCGATGTCGCGGGCCGAGACCGAACCGTAGAGCTGACCGCCTTCGCCGGCCTGCCGCAGCAGGACGAAGGTCTGGCCGTCGATTTTCTCGCCGGCGGTCTGCGCCTTCGCGCGGGTTTCCGCGTTGCGCGCTTCGAGTTCCGCACGCATGTCGGCGAAGCGCTTGCGATTGGCTTCGGTGACGCGCAGCGCCTTCTGCTTCGGCAGCAGGAAGTTGCGGGCGTAACCGTCCTTGACGGTCACTTCGTCGCCGATGGCGCCGAGGTGCTCGACGCGTTCAAGAAGAATGACTTGCATCGCTCATTCTCCTCACTGGACCGCATACGGCAGCAGCGCCATGTAGCGTGCGCGCTTGATGGCGATGGACAGCACGCGCTGCTTCTTGGCGGAGACCGCCGTGATGCGCGCGGGAACGATCTTGCCCTTCTCGGAGATGTAGCGCTGGAGCAGCTTCACGTCCTTGTAGTCGATCTTCGGGCTTTCAGCGCCGGAGAACGGGCAAACCTTGCGCCGACGACCGAACGGGCGGCGGGCCGGGATGTTCGAAATGTTGACCTTCTGGTTCATTGGTCGAAGCTCCGATCGGGACGTCCGCCGTCGAGATCGCCGCCTTCTTCGCCTTCACGGCGGGCGCGGCGCTTTTCGTCGCGATCGCGACGCGCGAGAACCGGGGACGGCTCTTCGTCATGCTCTTCGACGCGGATCGTGATGAAACGCAGAACGTCTTCGTTGATGCGCTGACGGCGTTCCAGCTCGTGCACCGCCGCCGCCGGGGCGTCGATGTTCAGGAGGCAGTAGTGGCCCTTGCGGTTCTTGCGCACGCGGTACGCGAGATTGCGCAGGCCCCAGTATTCGGACTTGCCGACCGTGCCGCCTTGTTCCTGGATCGTCCGGGTGATGTCCTCGACCAGCGCATCGACCTGCTGGGGCGAGATGTCTTGCCGTGCAATGAGCACGTGTTCGTAAAGGGCCATGCCTCTCCATCCTTCCTCAGAGCCGCGGCGCGAGGACGGCGGAAGGACCGGCCCCACGACGGATCGGCGGCGCCCGCCGGAAAGATATCCGGCGCGGGCCCGCAGACCGCGGCTCGCGTGAAGCGGGGCTTATGACCGCATGCCCCCTGAAAGGCAAGCGCTCATGCCGGCGGCGTGAGCGCTGTGGAGCCCGCGATCAGCGACGCTTCTTCTTTTGCTCTTCCGCCGGCGGTGGCGCGGCGGGTGCGGCGGCGGCGGCATTGGCGGCCGCCGTTGCGGCCTCGGCCTGCAGCGCCGCGTCATTCGTTCCGGCGAAGGAGGTGAAGATCCTGTCGAACGTGGCTTTCCGGTCGCGATTGTCGAAGGAGCTGCAGAACATCCAGACTTCCACGCCCGGACGGGCGTGCATCCGGGCGTAGCCGGGTTTGCCGTCGTCGGTGGTGAAATCGGCGGCCTGGACCGGCCAGAACCCCGACGTATCCACGCTTACCAGGTTCACTGTCCCGCGACGGCCCCAGACGTTGTAGCCGTCCGCCTTCGTTTTCCAGGCCGCGTCGCCGATGGAGGTCGAATAGGCGCGGCGCACCGCCTCTACCGGCTTGCCGACGGACTGCTCGCTCTTCAGTGCGATCACCTTGCATTCGGCGTCGGCGATGCCGATCACCACCCCGAGGTTTGCTTCATTGGAGCCGGGCAGCGGATCGACGGGCCAGTCCCCCGGGTGCTGCAGCGTGAAGCGGCCCTGGGCGTCGGTGAAGGTCCTGAAGGCGGCTTGTCCCTGGGCGGCGGCGATCGACAGAGCGCTGATGGCGGCGGCCACGGCGACCGCGGCGAGGCGCTTGGACATGGGAAATCCTCCGTTACGGCCTCTCGGGGCCGCTTCATCTGATGTCGGAATCCTATGGCGAGAACGCGGCGCGAGTGCAATCGGCGCCGTCAGGTGGAACCGGCCTACGGCAGGTCGAACGTGGCGCTCGCCGCGTCCGCGACCCGGGACTGGCCGGGATCGATCCATGCGGCGGGATCGGCGGCGACCGACACCATCCAGACCGAAGCGGCGGCCACGACCGCCAGGAATACCGCCGCCGCCAGCGGGCCAACGGCGGCCTTGAGCGGGGATCGGGACAGGCGGCGGGCGAGGTCCCGCAGTGCGTCGAAGGCGGCGGAGTCCATGGGGCGCGGGGCGGCGAGGGCGGTCAATGCGCCGCGAGCCTGAACGGCCTGCGGGCCGCGGCCGAATTCCCGGCGCACATAGGAATCGCTGAGTTCCTCAGCGAAGACCTGGTCCCAGTAAAACGGCGCGCGCGCCGTGAACGGCCAGCTGCGGCTCTCGCCCTTGACCATGAGCCCCACGGTCTCCGGCGGTGACGTATGCAGATTGACCCTGTCGGACGCCAGCTCCGCGAGCGCCAAGCCAGCGCGCTTCTTGCGGTAGTAAGTGGAGGTGGAAATGCCGGCTTCCCGGCAGGCGGCGACGACGGAAGCGCCCTCCAAACGGCGTCGATCGACGACGCCGATCAGGTCGGCGTCCACGCGCTCGGTGGTCCGTCCGTCCATTTTGCCAACCGCCCCAAGTGGTTAGTAATTCGTTAACTATAGCTCAAAAACTCGCGCAGCGCGAGAAGATTCGAAACGGCCTGAAATGTAGCGCCGCCGGACGGGGCAGAAACGACCTCAGAATTGGACTTCAGCTCGGCAGCAATGACTGCGACCGAACGGGCGCCTCGCGGCTGATTGCCTTGCGGAGACGAGCCGCGCATTGTCGCCGCCACGTTTCATTTCCGGCGAAACCACGCGAGGATTTCCCCTGATGTCGAGCCTCATCACATCGCCTTTCGGCTATCGCACCACGGCGCGGGAGGCGGCGGCGGGACATGATCTCTCCGGACGGCGCATGATCGTCACGGGCGCGGCCTCGGGCATCGGCGTGGAGACGGCGCGGGCGCTCGCCCTGCAGGGCGCGGAGGTCACGATCGCCGCGCGCGATCTCGGCAAGGCGCAGGCGGTGGGGGATTCGATCAACCGCGAGGCCGGCGCGTCGCGGGTGCGCATAGGCAAGCTCGATCTGGCGGATCTCGGGAGTGTGCGGAGTTTCGTGTCGACGTGGATGGGGCCCTTGCACGTGCTCGTCAACAATGCGGGCGTCATGGCCTCGCCGCTCATGCACACGGCGCAGAACTTCGAGATGCAGATCGGCGCCAACCATCTCGGCCATTTTGCACTGACGACGGGGCTCGCCGGCGCCCTGGAGGCCGGCGCGAAGGACGGCAGGCCCGCACGGGTGGTCTCCCTCAGCTCCATCGGACACCGCAGGTCCGACATCCGCTGGGACGATCCCCACTTCCGGAAGGGCGACTACGAAAAGTGGACCTCCTACGGCCAGTCCAAGACCGCCAACGCCCTTTTCGCCGTCGGCCTGACCGCGCGCTGGCGGGACCGCGGCGTCCTCGCGAACGCGGTCATGCCGGGCGGCATCATCACCCCGCTCCAACGCCACCTCTCGAAGGAGGAGCAGATCGGCTTCGGCTGGATCGACGAGAACGGCGTGCCGAACCCGGCGATGAAGACGCCCGAGCAGGGCGCCGCGACAAGCGTCTGGGCGGCGATCGGTCCGGAGCTGGAGGGCGTAGGCGGCAAGTATCTGGAGAACTGCGCCGAGGCTGCGCCGTGGAAGGCGGAGGAGCCCTGGTCGGGCGTCATGCCGCATGCGCTCGACCCCGGTTCGGCGGACAGGCTGTGGGACTGGTCGGAAAAGGAAATCGCCGGCGCCTGAGGCGCGGCGCGGGAGGGTGACATGAGCCTGAAGGGCAAGACGCTGTTCATCACCGGCGCGAGCCGGGGCATCGGCCTCGCGATCGCGCTGCGCGCCGCGCGCGACGGCGCCAACATCGCGATCGCGGCCAAGACCGCCGATCCCAATCCGAAATTGCCCGGCACGATCTACTCCGCCGCTGCGGAGATCGAGGCCGCGGGCGGGCAGGCGCTGCCCATCGTCGTCGACGTGCGCGACGAGGCGAATGTGCAGGCGGCGGTGGAGCAGACGGTCGCCAGGTTCGGCGGCATCGACATCTGCGTGAACAACGCCTCGGCGATCCAGCTCACGGGCACGCTCTACACCGACATGAAGCGCTATGACCTGATGCATCAGATCAACACGCGCGGCACGTACGTGACCTCGAAGGCCTGCATCCCGCACCTGAAGCACGCCGCCAATCCGCACGTGCTCAACTTGTCGCCGCCGCTCGACATGAAGCCGAAATGGTTTGCGAGCCACGTCGCGTACTCGATGGCGAAGTTCGGCATGTCGATGTGCGTGCTGGGCATGGCGGAGGAGTTCAAGGACGACGGAATCGCCTTCAACGCGCTCTGGCCGCGCACGGGCGTCGCCACCGCCGCGATCCGCAACGCGCTCGCCGGCGACGAGGGCATGCTGATGTGCCGCACGCCGGACATCATGGCCGACGCCGCGTACTGGATCTTCAACCAGCCTGCGAAGACCTGCACCGGCAACTTCTTCATCGACGACGTGCTCCTGTACGACGCCGGCGAGCGTGATTTCGACAAGTACCGCGTCGACCCGACGAAGCCGCTGATGCCCGATTTCTTCGTGCCCGATGATGTCGCCCTGCCGCCCGGGGTGACGCTCGCCCCGGCGAAATGAGCGCGCCGCCGCTCACCGTCCTGACGACGACGGCCGAGGAGGAAGCGGCGATCCGCGCTGCGGTGCGCGAGGCGCGAGGACTGTCGGCGCTTTCGGGCCGGCGCGTCTGCGCGGAGGCCGCGCATGTCGATGCTGCGCTTGCGCTCCTCGCCGATCCGCGCGTCTCGGCGCCGATATACGATCTCCCGCGGCCGTTCACGCGCGAGACTGTGGCCGCATGGATCGAACAGGCGGTCGCACGGCAGGCGCGCGGCGAGGGCATTTTGAGCTTCACGCTAGACGAGAGGGGCGAGATCGTTGGGTACAGCGACGTGACGGTGTGGCCCGACCGTGCATCGGCGGAAATCGGCGGCGCCATGCGCGCCGACCGCCAGAGCGCGGGACAGGGCGCGCGCGGCTTCGTCGAAATGTGCGACTGGGCCTTCGACACGATCGGCATCCGGCTCATCGGACTCACGGCGGCGCTCGACAATGTGCGATCGCAGCGGATGATCGACGGGGCGGGCTTCGTGCGCATGGGCGAGCGTGACAGCGTAAGGCCGGACGGAACCGTGCGTCGCTCCGTGTACTGGGAGCTGACGCGCGAGGCGTGGCGGGCGATGCGGGCGCGCGCGTGATCGAAGCGTTGGAGCCGGCGTTGCGCCTTGGGGTTTTCGCCGGCGTTTTGCTCGGTCTGATCGTGCTCGAGCGGGCGGCGCCGCGGCGTCCGCGCGTCCAGTCTTGGATCGCGCGCTTGCGGACGAACGGGGCGCTCGTGATTCTCAATACCGTGGCGGCGCGCGGTCTTGCCTTTCTTGCCGCGCCCCTTGCGGCGACCGGGGCGGCGCTCTGGGCGCAGTCGAATGGCGTCGGATCTTTCAATGTGATCGAAGCGCCTGCCGTCGTTGCGGGCGTGGCGGTTTTCCTCGTGCTTGATCTGGCGGTGTGGGCGCAGCATGTCGTGTTTCACCGTGTGCCCTTGTTCTGGCGATTGCACCGCGTCCATCATGCCGACCGGGATTTCGACGCCACCACGGGTTTTCGCTTTCATCCCGCGGAAATCATGGTGTCGATGCTCTGGAAGGCGGCGGTGGTGATCGCTCTTGGCGCGCCCGTCGCTGCGGTGATCGTCTTCGAGATCGCGCTGAACGCCTGCGCGATGTTCAATCATGCCAATGTCGCCTTGCCGCGACGGCTCGATGCGGTCCTGCGTCCCGTCATCGTCACGCCCGACATGCACCGGGTGCATCACTCCGTGCATCGCGACGAGCACGACACGAATTTCGGCTTCTGCCTGTCGGTGTGGGACCGTCTCTTTGGCCTCTACCGCGCGCAACCGCGCGGGGGGCATGAGGGCATGACGGTGGGTCTGGCCGACGCGCAGGACGAAGCGCCGTCGCGATTGTGGTGGAGCATGGTCTTGCCGTTCCGGCGGTGAGGCTGTGGCGGCAGGCATGCCGGCGTGCGCCGGCGCCGCCAGACTCCGGGGAATCTCGCGTGATGTTAGTATGGGTATGCGCACCGGGAGGTGCGCGGTCCGGCATGACTGGTCAGGACGTGTCTGCAGCTTCGGTGACGGGTGCGATGATCTGCACGCCGAGGGCGATCGTCACGGCGAGGACCGTGACGATGGCGCCCGGCGTTGCGCCCGTCTTTGGCAAACGCGCGAGGGCGCGCTTCACCACCTTGTCGAAATGCGCCAGCGCATCGCGCATGTCGCGGATCGTGCGCAGGGGAATCCCGCGCGTGAAGGCGTGAATGATGCGGATCCTGCGGCGTTGGTAGCCGAGCATGCCGTGCGGATGGTGCGTGAAGACACGCGGATCGCGCCGGAAGGTCAGACGGGAGCACATGCTGAGGAAGATCAGCTTGCGGATGTCGCGACGCGCCTTTCGTACTTCATCCTGGAAATCGAGACGCAAAACTCTGGGCAGGCGCACGCGCGCCGCGACCCAGGCGAGGACTTGCAGCAGCCACAGATGGATTTCGCGCGCAGCGGCGGTGTAAGCGGCGCGGCGGTGGCGTAGCGGTTTCGCGATCTGCATCTGGTGCTCTCCTCTTCGTGACGCCGGAACCATTCCGACGCGACGTGGGAGGAGTGTTTCATGGCTTCCGACCCGGTCGGATTGCGGAGGCGATTTTTCTTTGTCGGGCGCTTGCAGCCCTTGTGCGCCATGAAAGGAAAAATCCGGGCGCGCGGTAAAGCGAGGGACGAAGGACTCCGCAATCCCCCTAATTGTTGTTCACGTGCGGTCGGTGCTCTGCTCGCGTCCTTCCCCGCGAGAGACCTCTGCGATGCGCCTCGATCGGGACACACATGTCTCGATCGCCGGTCTCAGTGCTCGTCCCCGGCGAAGGCCGGGGACCATTTCCCTTCGACCCAACGCCCTCACAGCCTTGAATGCGGGCGAAAAATGGTCCCCGGCCTTCGCCGGGGACGAGCGGAGTGCGACTTTCGCAGGGGTCTCCACGAGGGAAAGGCGGCAGTCGCGCAGCGAACGTCGGATGGGGCGGCGACTCCATGCCGAAAGCGAGCTTGCCGCCCCATCAGTCACGCGCTCCGCGCGCGACAGCTTCCCCTCGCGGGGAAGCACGGAAGCGCTTCAGTCTTTCTGTTTAGAGGGCTCCGGGCCTTCGTTGAAGTCGTCGAGAGTCGGTTGCGGCTGCATGACGTGGGGAAAGTGTTCTTCGTCCCACGCATCGGTGCGAAAGAGAATTTTGGCGGAGTCGATTACTTTGCCACGGTAGGGCAGCTGGCTGAGCCCGACCTCATCCGGCGTCCAAGCCATGGACCAGAGGTGGAAGTGATCGTTTCGTTCGTCCAGTGAGAGCAACTCGCTCACAAGCCAGTCTCGCGCCTCGGGGTTGAGATAGATATTGAACTCGCCGGGCTTGCCGTCGTCATCGATGTCAAATTCGAAAGTGATGCGCGTTTTTGCCATGACTACATCCTGAAAACCCCAAACCGCGTCGGTTGGATCGGCGCATTTAAGCTCGCGGCCAAACTCAACGCCACGACCCGCCGCGTCTGCGCGGGATCGATCACGCCGTCGTCCCACAGGCGCGCGGTGGCGAAGTAGGGCGAGCCTTCTTCTTCGTATTTGTCGCGGATCGGGGCCTTGAACTTTTCCTCGTCCTCGGTGCTCCACGTCTGTCCGCGCAATTCCATGCCGTCGCGGCGCACGGTGGCCAGCACGCTAGCGGCCTGTTCGCCGCCCATGACGGAGATGCGCGCGTTCGGCCACATATAAAGGAAGCGGGGCCCGTAGGCGCGGCCGCACATGCCGTAATTGCCGGCGCCGTAGCTGCCGCCGATGACGACGGTGATCTTAGGCACCTGCGCGCACGACACGGCGGTGACGAGCTTGGCGCCGTCCTTGGCGATGCCGCCCGCCTCGTATTTCGAGCCGACCATGAAGCCGGTGATGTTCTGCAGGAAGAGGAGCGGAATGTTGCGCTGGCAGCAGAGCTCGATGAAGTGTGCACCCTTCAGCGCGCTTTCGGAGAACAGCACGCCGTTGTTGGCGATGATGCCCAAGGGCATGCCCTCGATCTTCGCGAAACCCGAGACGAGCGTCTCGCCGTAGAGCTTCTTGAACTCGTCGAACTCCGAGCCGTCCACCAGCCGCGCAATGACCTCGCGCACATCGTAGGGCTGGCGCAGATCGTCGGGGACGACGCCGTAGATCTCCTCCGCATCGTAGAGCGGCGCGCGCGGCGCGTCGGGTTCGAGGGCGAGTTTCTGCTTCGGCAGATGGCTGACGATCTGGCGCGCCAGATGCAGCGCGTGCTGGTCGTTCATGGCGTAGTGGTCGGCGACGCCCGAGCGGCGCGCATGCACGTCGGCGCCGCCGAGATCTTCCGCCGAGATCACTTCGCCGGTCGCGGCCTTCACCAGCGGCGGGCCGCCGAGGAAGATGGTGCCCTGTTTCCTGACGATGATCGTCTCATCGCTCATCGCCGGCACATAGGCGCCGCCCGCTGTGCATGAGCCCATGACCACCGCGATCTGCGGAATGCCTTCGGCGCTCATATTGGCCTGGTTGAAGAAGATGCGGCCGAAATGTTCGCGGTCGGGGAAGACATCGGCCTGGAACGGCAGGTTCGCGCCGCCGGAGTCGACGAGATAGAGGCACGGCAGCTTGTTCTCGCGCGCGATCTCGTGGGCGCGCAGATGCTTCTTCACCGTCATCGGATAATAGGTGCCGCCCTTCACGGTGGCGTCGTTGCACACGATCATCACCGTGCGGCCTTCGACGCGGCCGATGCCGGTGATGAGCGAGGCGCCGTGCACGTCGCCCTCATACATGCCGTTGGCGGCGAGCCCGCTCAGTTCGAGGAAGGGGCTCGCGGGATCGATCAGCTGTTCCACGCGCTCGCGCGGGAGGAGCTTGCCGCGCGCCGTATGCTTCTTGCGCGCATCCTCCGAACCGCCCCGGGACGCGGTCATGGTGCGGGCGCGGAGGTCGTCGACCAGGCCCCGCATCCGCTCGGCGTTGCGGGCGAAGGCGGGGGCGGCGGTATCGATCTGGGTCGTGAGAATGGACATGGCCGCCTTGATGGCGCGCGCCGGACGCAACGTCAAAGCGAGACGCCCCCGGCTTGGCAATCCCGCCGACGCGGCGCACATGAACGGCCATGGTTTCCATGAACCGCCATCTCGAGGACATCCCCATCCTGCGCGGCGCCAGCGCGGAGACCCTCGCGGCGGCGGAGGCCGAGGCCGAATGGTTCTCGCTGCCGGGGGGCTGGCCGCTGTTCCATGCGGGCGAGGCCTCGGACGGGCTCTTCTTCGTGGTGTCGGGTTCGCTGGCGGCGTTTCGCGGCAGCGGCAAGGACCAGCAGCTTGTCGGCTATATCCGCGCCGGGGAGCCGGTGGGCGAGATGTCGCTCATCGCCGGGGACGGGCACTCGGGCTCGGTCTATGCGATCCGCGACACCGAGATGGTCAGGTTCTCCCGCGCGGCGTTCGAGCGGCTGGTGGACCTGCATCCGCAGATGATGCGCGAGCTGGCGCGGCTGATGCTCGTGCGCGCTCGGCAGGGGCCCCGCAAGAACGCACGCGCGGAGCCGAAGGTCTACGCGCTGATCGCGACGTCGCCGACGATCGACCTGCGCCTGCGCGCGCAGACCTTGGTGGAGGCGCTCGCCAAGCTCGGCAAGGATGCGTGCGTCGTCGGCGAAGAGGCCGACGACATGCTGAGCGCGTGGTTCGATGCGCTGGAGCAGGACCACGATGCGGTGTTCCTTATCAGTCCGATCGCCGACACCACCTGGTTCAGGACCTGCCTGCGGCAGGCGGATCGCATCTGGATTCTGGCGCGGTCGGACGCGGCGCCTTCCATCCCGCTCCTGCCGGAGGAAGACCATTCGCCCGCGCGGCAATTCCGCTTCGTGGACCTTGTGCTCCTGCACCACGGCATGGACCGTCGCTTCGCCTCGGCCGAACAATGGCGCCGCGCGTGTGACGCCACGCGCATCCTGCACTGGCGCGGCCTCGCCGACGACGATGCGGACAGGCTTGCGCGCGTCATTGCCGGATCGGCGACGGGGCTCGTTCTGTCCGGCGGCGGCGCGCGCGCCTATGCGCATATCGGCGTGATCCGTGCGCTGCGCGATGCGGGCACGCCCATCGACGTGATCGGCGGCACCTCGATGGGGGCGATCGTCGCGGCGTGCTATGCGATGGGCTGGGACGACACCGAGATCGAGACGCGCATCCGCCGGGCTTTCGTGGAAAGCAATCCGCTGGGGGACTATGTCGTGCCGGTGGTGTCGCTCTCGCGCGGACGGCGCGTGGAGACGCGGCTGGCGGAACACTTCGGCGACACGCTGATCGAGGATCTTCACGTCCCGTTCTTCGCGGTCTCCACCAATCTCGTCACCGCAAGCCCGCGCGTGCACCGGTCGGGCTGCCTGCGCGATGCGCTGCGCGCGTCGATCTCGCTGCCGGGCATCCTGCCGCCGGTAGTGGACGGCGCGCAGTCGCTGCTCGTCGATGGCGCGGTGGTGATGAACTTCCCTGTCGACGTGATGAAGGAGATGCACCGCGGGCCGATCATCGGCGTCGACGTGGCGCGCCGTTCCACGATCGACCCGATGGATTTCGTCGACGCGCCGGACTTCATCGGCTGGGTGACGCGCAAGGGCTTCCAGGCCGCGCCGCCGATCGCCTCGCTGCTGATGCACACCGCCACGCTCACCGTGGACCCCTGGATGGGCCGCGACAGCGCCGATCTCCTTGTCACGCCGGAGATGGCGGCGGTGGACCTGCGCGACTGGAAGAAGTTCGACGAGGCGGTGGCGGCGGGCTATGAGGCGACGGTCGCGGCGCTGAAGCGCAGGAGCGAGGACTCTCCCTTGCCGCCGCCCGCCTCGGTGCGCGCAGCGCCCGTTGTTTCCGAAACGAGTTGAGAGTGATGACATGCGTTTTCCGTTGATCGCGATCCCGGCGGCGCTGACGCTCCTGGCGCTCGGCGCCTGCGGCCCGGCGACGGAGGACGCATCCGGACGCGGCGGCTGCACGCGCGTGGTGGAACGCAGCGCGTCCTTCACTGGTCCCGGCGATGTGATCGAGGCGCGGTCGTTCGGTTCGGATTGTGCGTCGGCAGTCGTCGTCTGGACGCTGCGCACCGCGGCGGGCAAGCCGGTCTGGTCCTATGCGGCGCCGTATGAGTGGCTCGCCTCGCCGGTCGATCCCACGAGCGCGTCGGAACTGGAAGGTTTTCTCGAGAAGTGGGCCGGGGTGGCGGTCGACGACACGTCCGCATCGCCGGCGTGGCCCGCCGGCGGCGAGACGGCGCCGGAGGCCTGGGGCCCGTCGGGCGCCAGCGTCTTCCTGCGCGAGACCTATGAAAGCATCCGCGCCGCAAAGATGCCGCGCGTATGCCTGCCCACGTCCAAGGACAGCTGGCAGTGCCTCTTCTACGACGCCCAGGCCGAGGCGGTGGACGTTCACTTCTCGGGCGGCGCCTGACACGGAGACCGACATGCGCACCACACTTCTCATCGGCGCGATGGGGCTGGCGCTCCTCGCCTGCGGCCCGAAGACCGCGCCCGAACCCGAAGAGACGGCGCAGACAGAAACGACTGCGCCGGCCTCGGACGTCGTCGCGCTGCCGGACCCGAAGGGCGCCTGCGCGGCGACGGCCACCCATGTCTGGCGGCCGATCGGCGCGGGCGCGTCCTACACCATCACCGGCGCTGCCGCCGGCGCGACCTGCAACACCGGCGAAGCGGTGATCACGGTGCGCAACGCGGCGGGCAAGGTGCTCCTGTCGCAGGGCGGCTACGATGTCGGCGTGATGGCGAACACCGTCTTCGCGATGGCGGTGTCGCCGGAGTCGCTCAAGGCGTCGCTCGCGGACTGGGTGTCTTCAGCGCACGCGGAAGACGCCACGGGACAGCTTCCGGAATGGAAGGCGGGCGAGGATCAGCCGGTCAGCGGCGAATTCCCGTTCTACCCCGAAGAAGGCATGACGCAGGCGCGCTACGCCGCGATCCGCGCCGCCAACACGCCGATGTATTGCTTCGTGCAGGGCGGCGAGAGCATGGCGTGCTACGCCGTCGACGGCGACACGCTGACGAAGGTCGGCCTGCAGTCCTTCCCGGGCTAAGCCGCGCGGGCGACGACGTCGCGCGCGGCCTACAGGGTCTGCAACGTCACCGCCCGTCGATCTCCCGCATAGGCGCCGTTGAAGAAGCGTCGCGCGGCGGCGGCGCCGTTGGCGTCGCCCTGCGCCCTGCGCGCCTCCGCAAGGCCCCAGAACGCGTAGCCGTTGTTGGGGTGCTCCATCAGCGTGTGCAGGAATTCCCGCTCCGCGCGCGCAGGATGGCCTGCCGCCACGAGCGCAGCGCCGAGAGACTGGCGCACCGGATAATAGAAATAGGGCGGCTCCATGTAGGGGAGCTTTGCCTGCAAGTCCGTCGCCGACTGGAACTGCGCGGCGGCCTCCTCGAACTTGCGTTCGCGCATCAGCGCGCGGCCTTCCATGACGTGGCCGAAAATCGCGAGGATGTCCTTCACCGGAATGCCGCCCGCCTCCATCGCGGAGAAATCGGCGGTCGTCGACAGCGCAGCAATTTTGGCGCTTTCAGCGCGCGCCTCCGCGAGTTTGTCCGAACGCACATAGGCGATGGCGCGCGCGAAGAGCCACGAGGCCTTCACATAGTCCACGCCATCCGCCGGCGCGGGTTCGGCGAGGATGGAGGCGGGCGTGGCGAATTGCGCTTTCGCGAACCACGGCGCAGCCTTCACCGGCTGCGCGAGCGGCACCTCGCGCGCCATTTCCATCGGCAGCGCTGCGTCGAGTTTCGGCGCCATGGCGAGCGCGGTGCGCGCATCGCCCGACATCTGCGCACTCGTCATGATGAAGTGCAGATTGTGGGTGTAGTACCCATACTGGTACATCGGACTCGGATTGGCCGACGCCATGTAGATTTCGTCGGCCTTCGCGGCGCGCTGGTTGGCGCGGATGGAATCCGCAAAGCGCCCGACGCGATAGTAGATGTGCGCCGGCATGTGCACGAGGTGGCCCGCGCTCGGCGTCAGCGTTTCCAGCGTGTCGGCGTATTTCTCCGCGCGCCAGGGATCGGACGAGGCTTCGACGACGTGGATATAGAGGTGGATCGCGCCGGCGTGACGCGGGCTGCGTGCAAGAACCTTTTCAAGACGCGTGACCATTTCGCCGGTGTAGCCATAGGGCTCGCGACCACCCGCCTGCCAGTAGTTCCACGGCTGGGTATCCATCAGCGCCTCGACGGCGAATGTCTGGATATTGTCGTCGTCCGGGTAAGCGTCGGCGACGGTGCGCATCGCTTCGGCGTAAGCGCGATCGAGATGCGCGCGGTCGGCGGGCGCGTGGCGCGCATAGCGGTGCATGATGGCGTCGATCAGCGCCTGCTCCCGTTCGGAGACGCCATCGGCCCGGTCGAACGCCGCGCGCGCGGCCTTGTAGGCGGGGGCGTTGTCGTCGGGGTTCATGCCGGCGTTGATATTGGGGCCGAGCGCGAACGCCTCGCCCCAGAAGCACATCGCGCAATCGGGATCGAGCCGCTGCGCCTCCCGGAAGGAGCGCGCGGCCTCGGCGTGATTGAAGCCGTGCAGCATGCGCAGGCCCTGGTCGAAATAGGCCTGTGCGCGCGGGTTTTTCGTGGTGATCGCCATGTGCGTGTCGCCGAGGCCGGCCATCAGCGGCGGCGCGGCGGCGGCGGCGGGAGGCTGGGTCTCGGCCCACGCGCTCGCGGCGGCGATGAAGGCCTTGAGCCCGCCGGTCATGGGCGCGCAGCGGGCCTGTCCGACGGCGGCGGCGAGCACCGGGTCCTGGATGACGGGGGCCGGCGGCGCGAAGGCGAAAGCGGTCAGCGCAAACGCGGCGGCGGAGACGAGATAGGCGCGTTTCATCGGGCATCCCTCCCTCAGGGTGCTCGATGCTAGGCCTGTATCGGCGGGGCGTCTAACCTTTCGTGGGCGCGCGCGCCGGCGCGAGCGGCTTGCACACGGCGTTCACTTCGGTGCGGTTCGCGCGGATGGTGTTGTAGGCGCCCTGCAGCGCCTGCACCGACATGCCGCTGCGGCTGGCGATCGAGAGCAGGCCCTGCAACTGCTTGCCCTGGTTGGGTTCGTCGATCAGCGGATCGATCTGCGGGATGAGCGCGAAGGCGGCGGGCTCGAGCTTCGCGTAAGCGATGCCGACGCCGCAGGCGCACACGCGCGCGTCCTCGCCGCGGCGCACGCAGCCGTCCTGGATGGCGCGCGCGGAGGCGGCGGGCGTGGGCTGTGCCTGCTGCGCCGTGAGCGGGGCGGCCGCGAAGACCGCGGCGGCGATGCCACCGGCGAGGAGGACGAGAGTGCGGCGCATGACGGTTCCTTCACGTTGCGGATGCGGCCCGATGCCTGCGTCCGGCTGAACGCCGCCCGAACGGCGCCGTCCGGGATATGGCGCGAGGGCGCTTGGCGACCTAGATTGAAAGACAGAGCGGGACAAGCGCGTCAGGAGTACGCCCATGACACGGTTTTTCGTGGTCCTCACGGCCCTGGCCCTCGCGGCCTGCGCCACGGCCACGCCCTACCAGCCCGCCGCGCGCAGCGGCGACTACGGCTATGTCGAGCGCCGGATCGAGGACAACCGGTATTCGATCCAGTTCAACGGCAACTCGATCACCGAGCGCGAGACGGTGGAGAGCTATCTGCTCTTCCGCGCCGCGGAACTCACCCTGCAGCAGGGCTTCGACTACTTCGTCGTCTCCCAGCGCGGCACGGAGGGTAATTCGCGCCTCGTGCCGTATGGCCCCTCGGGGTATTCGGGCTTCCGGCCCTACTATTCGTGGTACGCGCCCCGCTATGGCTGGCGGCCATTCCATGATCCCTTCTGGGACGACACGACCTATCGCGAGATCACCCGCTACCAGGCGAGCGCGGAGATCGTGCTGTTCAAGGGGCAAAAGCCCGCCAACGACGCCCAGGCGTTCGACGCCCGGCAGGTCAAGCAGAACCTTGAAGCGCTGGTGCGGCGGCCGACGCCGGCGCCGGCCGGCTGAGGCGGTCGCGTCCGATTTCGCGGCGCGCGCATCTTGTGTGCGCCGTGAAGGCGGGCCACTTCATCGCTCATGTCTTATCGCCGCCGCGTCCGTGACGATCTCGCCGATGTCGTCTTCGATGTGATCCGCTCCGCTGCGGCGACGGGCGCGACCCCGCCGTCCGATCCGGAGGCCCTGCGGATGCAGGCTGATCGCGAGGCTGCCCGTCAGGCGGCGCGACTGGAGAAGCAGCGCCGTCGAGAGGAAGAGTCCGTGCGCCAGTACGCAGGCGTCGGCGCGGGTCTCCTGGCAGGCGGGCTCTCCTCCATGGTGATGCCCACCCCGGCCGCGGTGGGTGTCGGGCTGCTCGCGGGCGGTTTCATGATGATGCTTTTCAAGGCCGTCCAGACGGGAGCGCTCGTCCCGCGCGGGCCGCTCTTTCCGCGC
Source organism: Hyphomonadaceae bacterium (assembly GCA_016791445.1). Taxonomy (GTDB): domain Bacteria; phylum Pseudomonadota; class Alphaproteobacteria; order Caulobacterales; family Aquidulcibacteraceae; genus VFBF01. Next base: position 35,219 of record JAEUMP010000002.1, read on the forward strand.
CGGGAAAAACCGCGCGCCATCGATCCGCCGGAAGTGGACGGGCGCGACATTCCGAAGTCCCAGCGCGACGTGGTGCAGTCAGTGCTCGACGACGCCGCGCTCGATCTGCGCAAGCTCGACGCCGTGGCGCGCGGCCTGCCGGCGCGCGACGTGGACGTGGCGGGCTGCCTGCAGCGGCTCATCAAGTCCGGAGAACGGCTGTCGGACGCCGTCGCCGACGAGCCCGCGAAGTTCTCGCTCGCGCAGCGCGTACTCACCTACCACCTGCCGAAGGCGGTGTTCCTCGCGGAGCGGCTGCAGTCGATGGGCCCCGATGACGCCGAAAAGCGCGCCGCAGAGGCGCATCACGTCCTGATGCGGATGGAGATGGTGTTCGAAAAGGCGCTCGTTGACATGAGCGGCGTGGACGCCGCCGAGATGGACCTCGAAATGCGGCTCATCAACCAGGCGCTCGACGAAGATCTCAATACCGATCCCACGAAGCGCAGATAGGCCGCGCGTGAGCCGCCGCTACACCATTCTCGACGTCTTCACCGAAACGCCGCTTGCGGGCAATCCGTTGGCGGTGGTGCATGACGGCGAAGGCCTGGACGATGCGCGCATGCAGGCCATTGCGAAGGAGTTCAATCTCTCCGAGACCGTCTTCATCCTGCCGCCGGACGATCCGCGCCGGCGTGCGAAGCTGCGCATTTTCACGCCGGGCGCCGAACTGCCGTTTGCCGGCCACCCGACGGTTGGAACTGCGGTGCTCCTGTCGCTCATGCATGGCGATGAAGGCGCCTCCGCATTCGGGATCGAGGAAAAGGTGGGCGTCGTGGCGTGCGTCACGGAACGTCGCGGCGCGCGATCAGGGTACGCCCGCTTTGGCGTGCCGAAGCTGCCGCGCATCATCGGCCCCGGGCTGAGCGCGGAAGACGCGGCCGAAGCGTTGGGGCTGCGGGTCGAGGATATCGGTTTTGGTCGGCATGCGCCGTCGCTGCGGGCGGTCGGCGGGGCGTTTCACCTCATTCCCCTCGCATCGCTCGACGCGCTTGCCCGGGCGTGGCCCACCGGCGCCTTTGCGCGTCTCGTCACCGGCGATCATCCGGCCGTCTATCTCTACGCCGCGTCGGCGCAGGGATTGCGCGCGCGCATGTACGGTCCCGGTCTCGGCATCGCGGAGGACCCCGCCACAGGCTCCGCCGTCGCCTGCCTCGCGGGCGCGCTTGCCGATCATGGCGGGCGTGGCGACGGGGTTCACGACTTCATCGTCGACCAGGGCGTCGAGATGGGCCGGCCCAGCCGGATCGAACTGCAGATCACGCTGGAAGGCGGCGCGCTTCAGTCCGCCGAAATAGGCGGGGCGGCGGTCGTGGTTGCCGAGGGCGTGTTGCACGACTGAGGTCGCCGAGGCCTTTCCCTGCCGCGCTCGCCATGCTGAAACCGCTCCAACGCCGCGACGACGACGACGGGAGAGGAACAGACATGACCGCCGAGAGGGCCGAGTTGCCGCCGAACTTCCCCGCCATGTCCGTGGCCGAGGCGCACGCGCTCATCACCCAGCCGGGCACGCCCTTCGAAGTCGGCGAAGCGGTGATCCGCGGCGTGAAGATCAAGATCTGGAAGAACGCGCCGCCAACGCTGGGCGACATCTGGGGGCTTGGTCTGGCGCACGCCGCCAAGACCTACATCGTCCATGAACATGAGCGCGTGACGTTCGACACCCACCGGCGCGCGGTGGCGGCGTTCGCGAAACGGCTGCGCGAAGAAGGCGTCGTGAAGGGCGACCGCGTCGCCATCATCATGCGTAACTTGCCCGAGTGGTCCGCAGCCTTCTGGGCGGCGGCGCTGGTCGGCGCGATCGTCACGCCGCTCAACGCGTGGTGGACGGGACCGGAACTCGAATACGGCCTGCAGGATTCCGGCGCGAAGATCGCGATCCTCGATCACGAACGCTGGGAGCGCATGCGCGAGCACGCTGACGCCTGCCCGGCGCTCAAGCGCTGCTTCGTGTCGCGCGCGATGGAGGAGATCGCTGATCCGCGCGTGGTCAAACTCGAAAGTGTGCTGGGTTCGCCCGACGCATGGGGTGATCTGCCGGATGCGCCGGTGGAGATCGCCGCGCTCGAACCCGATGACGACGTGACGATCTTCTACACCTCAGGCACCACCGGAAAGCCCAAGGGCGCGATCATCACCCATCGCAACATCATCTCGAACTTCCTCAACGCGCTGAGCGCGGGCGCGCGCTCCTTCCTGCGGCGCGGCGAGCAGCCCCCGGCGCCCGATCCGAACGCGCCGCAGCGCGCGGTTCTGTTAAGCGTGCCGTTCTTCCACGCGACGGGCTGCTTCGCGGTGATGATCCCGGTGATGTACGCCGGCTCCAAGATCGTGCTGCAGCGCAAGTGGGACGCCGAAGCGGCGCTCGGCCTCATCGAGCGCGAGAAGATCAACCAGATCGGCGGCGTGCCGACGATCGCGTGGCAGGTGATCGAGCATCCGCGCGCCGGCGAATACGATCTCTCCTCCATCGAAAGCGTGTCCTACGGCGGTGCGCCCTCGGCGCCGGAACTCGTGAAGCGGATCAAGGAGCGCTTCCCGAATGCGCAGCCCGGTCAGGGTTGGGGCATGACGGAGACGTCCGCCACCGCAACGTCGAACACGGCGGAGGATTACATCCTGCGCCCGTCGAGCTGCGGCCCGCCGAGCGCGGTCGGCGAAGTGAAGATCGTTGGCGACGGCGGCAAGGAACTCCCGATCGGCGAGGTGGGCGAGCTCTGGTATCGCGGCCCCACCGTGGTGCGCGGCTACTGGCAGAAACCTGAAGCGACGGCGGAAACTTTTGTCGACGGCTGGGTGAAGACGGGCGATCTCGCACGCGTTGACGAGGAAGGTTTCGTCTTCATCGTCGATCGCGCGAAGGACATGCTGATCCGCGGCGGCGAAAACATCTACTGCGTGGAAGTCGAGAACGCGCTCTACGATCATCCGGCGGTGATGGATGCGGCGGTGATCGGCATTCCGCACCAGACCCTCGGCGAGGAGCCGGGCGCGGTGGTGCACCTGAAGCCGGGCGCCGATGCGAGCGAGGCGGAACTGCGCCACCACGTCGCGCAAAAGCTCGCAGCGTTCAAGGTGCCGGTGAAGATTGTGTTCTGGCCCGAGACGCTGCCGCGCAACGCCAACGGCAAGATCATCAAGCGTGACCTGAAAAGCGTGTTCGCAAGCTGAAAGGGACATCCATGAAGCGCGTCATCCTTGCCTTCGGCGCCCTCGCTCTCGCGACGGCGTGTTCGCCCAAACCTGCCGAAAAGGCCGAGGCGCCTGCTGAAACCACGACGCCTGTCGCCGCCGGCGATGTGTCGAACTGGACGTGCGAGAACGGCGACACGTTCCGCCTGACCCTCATCGACGACCGCGCGGATTTCCTCTTCAAGGACGGCATCACCACGACCATGGCGCCCGCGATCGCCGCATCGGGCAATCTCTTCAAGCACGCCAACGGCACGGACCTCTTCCACGCCAAGGGCAACGAGGGCTTCCTGCAATTCGGCGGCAAGGAAACCAACTGCACGACGCCGGATATCGGCTGAGACTCGGGGAATACTCATGCTCGTCACCGTCGACAAACGCGCCAACGGCGTGGCCCTCGTCACGCTCAACCGTCCGGAGGCGATGAATGCGCTCTCCAAGGCCATGCGTCAGGAGATCGCGACGACTTTCGCGGCGCTCAACGACGATGCCGACATCCGCGCCATCGTGCTCACGGGCGCCGGAAAGGCGTTTACTGCGGGGCTCGATCTGAAGGAGCTGGGCTCCGATGCGTCCGCCATGGGCGCCGCGAACGCTACGGACGCCGAACGCAATCCGGTGGTCGCGATCGAGAAGTGCTCGAAGCCCGTGATCGGCGCGATCAACGGCGCGGCCATCACCGGCGGCTTCGAACTGGCATTGGCGTGCGACATTCTCATCGCGTCCGAAAATGCGAAATTCGCGGACACGCATGCGCGCGTGGGCATCATGCCGGGCTGGGGGCTCTCGCAGAAACTGTCGCGCATGCTGGGCATTTCGCGGGCGAAGGAACTGTCGCTGAGCGGCAATTTCCTCGATGCGCAGACGGCGTGCGCCTGGGGGCTCGTCAACCGCGTGGTCGCGCCGGAGTTTCTCGTGGAGACGGCGCTCAAGCTCGCCGCCGACATCGCCACCGCGCTGCCGGACAAGGTCGCGGCTTACAAGCGCCTCATCGATGACGGTTTCGCCATGCCCTATGGCGATGCGTTGAAGCTCGAACGCGAACGCTCGTCAAAGCTCAACGCGGCGGTGACGCCGGATGTCGTCGCCAAGAACCGCGAGGATGTGATGGCGCGCGGACGCGAGCAGAAGAACTGATCACGCCCGGTAGAACGGCTTGTCTCCCGCGATCGTTACGCGCTCCATCACGCGCACGGCGGGGAAATAGTCGGATGCGGCGTAGTGCTGGCAGGCGCGGTTGTCCCAGAAGGCGATCGAGCCGGGCGCCCAGCGGAAGCGGCACTGGTATTCCGGGATCGCAGCCTGCGCGTAGAGGTGTTCCAGCACCCAGTCGCTTTCCTTGCGGGAGAGCCCCTTGATGTGCGTCGTGAAGCCCGTGTTGACGTAGATCAGCGGCCTGCCGGTTTCCGGATGCGTGCGGATGACGGGATGCTCCATCGGCGGAAACCTCGCGTGGAGATCTTCGGCGCTCTTCTTCAACCGCCCCGCGAAGACGCGCGCGATGTCATGCACGGCGGTGAGGCCCGTGACGAAGCGCTTCATCTCCGGCGAGAGACCTTCAAACGCGGCGTACATGTCCGAGAACAAGGTATCGCCGCCGACCTCCGGCAGTTCGATGGCGCGCAGGATGGAGCCGAGCGAAGGCGTCTCACGCCAGGTCACATCCGAGTGCCAGTTGTTCTCCACGCCGCGGCTGTTCGGTCCATGCGCGATGCGCAGGACCTCGCGGTCCTCCTGATCGGCCGGGGTCGCCGGATGAATTTCCAGCGCCCCGAACCGTCGCGCGAAAGCGATGTGCTGCGCGCGCGTGATGGACTGATCGCGAAAGAAGACGACCTTGAACTCCAGCAGCGCGCGCCGCACCTCGTTGATCTCTGCGTCGGAGAGATCACGCGCGAGGTCGATGCCGATCAGCTCTGCGCCGATGGTCGGCGAGAGCGGACGAGGCTCGAAGGCGGTATAGCCCTGCTGCGTCACGGCTACATTCATGGCGGTCCCTCCGTCAGGCGTGCACGCCGGCCTTGCGCGCCTGCCACGGCATGGCCTGTTCCAGCTGGTAGGCGAGTTCGAGCAGCGTCTGCTCGTCGCCTGCTTTCGCGCAGAAGTGCGCGCCGATCGGCAGGCCCGATTGCGACATGCCGAGCGGCAGCGAGATCGCCGGCGCGCCGACCGCGTTGATGAGCGGCGTGTAGGCCACGTAGTCCTGGATGGTCAGGAACTTCTCCATCGGCAGCGTCGGCGCGAATTCGCCCAGCGGGACGGGCGGCTTGGCCAGTACGGGCGTGAGCAGCACGTCGATGCCGGGGAAGATGCCTTCGTACTGGCGCTGCGTGCGTTGCAGCGTCGCGACGGCCTTGGCCATGCCTGCGGGACCCGCTTGCTCCGCAAGATCGGCGAGGCCGAGCGAGAGCGGCTCCAGCAGCGTGTCGAGCGCCACGCCCGGGGCCATCTTCTTCACCCGTTCGCGGATATCGAGCGCCATGCCGGCCCAGTAGAGCGTGAAGGCGTCGGAAAAAGCGGCGCCGTCCACCGGCACGCGGAACTCGCGCACGTCGTGGCCGAGTTCCTTCAGCTTCGCGGCGACCTTGGCGGTTTCCGCCGCCACTTCGCCGTCCGGATCCTTGCCGAGGAAGGTCTTGATCTGCACGCCGATCTTCAGTTTGCGCGCGCTGGCGCCGGCGATCATGCCGACGGGCTCATAGGCTTTGTCGTCGCCCGTGCGCTGCGTTGAGTAGAGCCACGCGGCGGTGTCGCGCACCGTGCGCGAGACGCAGCCGTTCACCGAGATCGGCACCGGCCCCTGGTCGCGCTCGTCCTGGACGTGGCGATTGCGCGAGGGTTTCAGGCCGACGAGACCGCAGCAGGAGGCGGGAATCCGGATCGAACCGCCGCCGTCGCTCGCATGCGCGATCGGCACGACACCCGCCGCCACCGCCGCCGCCGCGCCGCCCGAAGAGCCGCCCGACGAGTGCGCGATGTTCCACGGATTTTTCGTCGCGCCGCCGAGCAACGGCTCGGTGGTGGCGGTGAAGCCGAACTCGGGCGTCGTGGATTTGCCGATCGGAACGAGGCCCATCGCCATCAGCGAGTCCGCATAGCCGTTCTGCGCCGTCGCCGCCGGCGCGCTTGCGAAGGCGCGGCTGCCGTACTTGGTGGGAAAGCCTTTGACGTCGAGCAGGTCCTTGATCAGCGTCGGCACGCCCGAAAGCATGCCCTTGGCGGGCTTTGTCGCCGCTTCGCGCGCTGCGGCGAACATGTCGGTGACCATGAAGTTCAGCTGCGGCTGAAGCTTTTCCGCGCGCGCAATGGCGGACTCCACCGCCTCAAGCGGCGTGAACTCCTTGTTGCGGATCTTTTCGGCGACGCCGACGGCGTCGAAGTTGCCGAGCACGTCGCCGCGTGGCGGCTCAGGCTTCTCGCCGCAGCCGGCGAGCCCCGCGAGTCCAAGCGCCGCGGCGCCCTCCATGAGGCGACGCCGGGAAATGTCCATGCTCATGCTTTCGTCCTCCCCGCCCGTATGCTCGGGCTTTGGCGTCCAGCCTTGCGCCTCGGCGGGCGTCGCGCAAGAGAAATGCAGGATGAACCGGGTGCGTGCGGATCAGTTGCTGGTGGCGCGGGGGCTCGCGGAGAGCCGTGCGCGTGCGCAGGCTGCGATCGAGGCGGGCGGCGTGACCGCGGACGGGGCGCCTGTGACCAAGGCGGCGCAGTTGCTGGCGGAAACCGCAGAACTCACCTTCGAAGCGCCGCACCCCTGGGTGTCGCGCGCAGGTCTGAAACTCGATGCGGCGTTGGCGGCGTTTGGCGTGCCGGTATCGGGCGCGGCGTGCCTCGACGTGGGCGCGTCGACGGGGGGCTTCACCGACGTGCTGCTCGCGCGCGGCGCGGCGCGCGTCGCCGCCGTCGATGTGGGGCGGGACCAGCTCCACCGACGGCTTCGCGACGACCCCCGCGTGACGGTGTTTGAAGGGGTGGATGCCCGGCGGCTGACGGCGGAACTACTTGGCTTCGCGCCCTCGCTGATCGTGTGCGACTCCAGTTTCATCGGTCTCGCCAAGGTTCTGCCGGTTCCTCTCTCGCTCGCAGCGCACGCCGCCATGCTCATCGCGCTGGTGAAACCGCAATACGAGGTCGGCCCCGGTCGCGGCGGCGCCTTGCTTCAGCACGAGGCGGCGCGGCTCGTTGCGGAACGCGTCGTGAGGGAACTGGACGGGGTGAAGGGCTTTGCGGTCAGGCGGCTGATCGACAGCGACATCCGTGGCGGCGATGGCGCGCCGGAGTTCGTGATGCTGGCGGCGCGAACGACCTGACCGAAAGGAAAAGGCCCCGGCTTGCGCCGGGGCCAGTGTCAGGTCGGGGAGGGGTTGGTCGGGTCGTGCTATTGCGGGCGCCAGACGCCGTCGCGGCCGCGGCAGATATAGACCTGCTCTGTCACGGGGCGACCGCGGTAGTCGCGGGTCGTCACATCGCTCCAGCGGCAGTTGGGATCCTGATAGCCGCCGGCCGGACGATAGCCGGGATTGCGATAGCCGGGGTCGCGATAGTCGGGGCCGCCTTCGAGCGGATAGTCGCCGCGATAGCCGGGCTGGGGCTCATAGGCCGGGTCGTATCCGGGCTGATAGCCCGGCTGAGGGCCCGGCTGGTAGCCCGGTTGATAGCCCGGTTGGTAACCAGGCGCCCGGGAGTGTTGCTGCGCGGCGGGCGCGCATTGGCCGGTCGAACGACCGATCATGGCGCCCGTGGCGGCGCCGGCGACGCCGCCGAGCGCGGAACCTTCGGGCTGGGCGTTGCGGGCCGCCAGGTTGTTGCCCAGCACCGCGCCGACTGCAGCGCCGATGGCGCCGCCGATCAGCATGCGGTTCTGGCGGACCTGGGCGCAGTACGCATCCGGGTGGACGCCGTTCCGGGCCCCATTATAGGACTGCGCCGACGCGGGCGCTGCGGTCGCGGCAAGAGCCGCCGACATCGCCGAAAGAGCGAGAAGGGCTCGAACGCGCATGGTGGTAACCTCCTTCAGGGCTCCGCGGTCAGACGCGCCGCGAGCCGTCGACCGTGAGAAAAGCAAAGTCTGCCTGAACGCCGCATGAAGCGCCTCGACCGATCCGCACGACCCCGATCCGGGGGGCGCAAGCCCGCTGCGACCGCCGCCACCGGCGGCGTGGACGCAGTGCTGGACGTCGCAGAGATGGGCGCGCGCGGCGATGCGCTGGCGCCGGGTCCGGACGGTCCGATCTATGTGCCCTACGCCTTGCCCGGCGAAAGAGTGCGCGCGCGCGTCGCCGGGGGCCGCGCGACAGGACTTGTGGTGGAAACGCCGAGCGCGGAGCGCGTCGCGCCGCCCTGCGAGCACTTCACCCGCTGCGGCGGGTGCCAGCTGCAGCACTGGGCGGATGAGCCGTATCTCGCGTGGAAGCGCGATCAGGTGGTGCGCGCGCTCGCGCGGCGCGGCCTCGACGTGGACGTGGCGCCGATCGTGGTGGCGTGGGGAGAAGGGCGGCGACGCGCGGCGTTTCATGCGCAACGCGTGGGGCGCACTGTGCGCTTCGGCTTCATCGAGCGCGGCGGCGCGCGTATCGAGCCGATCAATGCGTGCCCGGTGCTGGCGCCGGCGATGGCGGAGGCGCTGCCGCGTCTGCGCGAACTTGCGGAAGCCTTCGCGCCGGCGCGCGGCGAGATCACGCTGCAATGCCTGTCGACCGAGACGGGACTGGATGTGGCGATCAAGGGCGCGGGGCGCCCCGGCGCGTTCGACCGTGGTCGGCTGGAATCCGCAGCGCGCATCGCCGATCAACTCGACCTCGCGCGACTGGCCTTCGATGGCGAGACGCTCGTCGCGCGGCGCATGCCGATGGTGACGATCGGGCCTGCACGGGTCCAGCCGCCACCGGGCGCTTTCTTGCAGGCGACGCTCGAAGGGGAACGCGTGCTCGGCGATCTCGTGCGCCATGCGCTGATCGGCTCGGAGCGCGTGGCCGATCTTTTCTCGGGCGTCGGGACGTTTGCGCTGCGCGTGTGCGATTTCGCGGAGACGCACGCCGTGGAAGGCGACATGGACATGCTGACGGCCCTGAAGCGAGCGGCGGACGCCGTCGGGGGACTGCGTGGCGTCACCATCGAAAAGCGCGATCTCCTCCGCACGCCGCTCGCGGCGCTTGAGCTGAAGCGCTATGATTCCGTGGTGTTCGACCCCCCCCGTTCCGGCGCCAAGCTGCAGGCCGAGCAGATCGGCGCATCGAAGGCCCGTCGCGTCGCGGCGGTGTCCTGCGATCCGGCGACGTTCGCGCGCGACGTGCGGGTGCTGGTGGATGCAGGGTTCGCATTGAAGGCGGTGACGCCCGTCGACCAGTTCCGCTGGACGCCGCACGTGGAAGTGGTCGGAGTGCTGGAACGATGACGACGGCGCGGCGCAAGAAGTCGGAGCCCGAACTTCCATTCTGGAAGACGAAGTCGCTTGCGGAGATGAACCCGCAGGAGTGGGAATCCCTCTGCGACGGGTGCGGAAAATGCTGTCTCATCGGGCTGGAAGATGCCGACACCGGGGAGATCTATCTCACGGACGTCGCCTGCAAGCAGCTCGATAACACGACGTGCCGGTGCAAGGACTATCCCAATCGCAAGAAGATCGTGCCCGACTGCATCCGCCTGACCGCGAAGAACGTGCCGCGCTACAAATGGATACCGAAGACGTGCGCGTACCGTCTCATTTCCGAAGGACGGGATCTGTTCTGGTGGCATCACCTCGTCAGCGGCGATCGCGACACGGTGCACCAGGCCAATGTTTCGGTGCGCGGCAAGACGCGTCCTGAGGGGCGCCTCAAGGTGCAAGGTCTGATGAAGCGCATCACGAAATGGCCGGCGCCGCTGGAGGCCGCGCCCGTGAAGAGAAAACGCGTCGCGAAAAAGGCGGTGTCGAAAACAACCAGCGGCAAGAAGGCGAAGACATGAGCCTTGTGGAGAATGTGGGGCGTCTGGCAGGTCGCGCGCGCTACACTGTCGAGCAGGGCGCGCGTGTGGCCTGGTACTCTGCGCACTATCTTGCGGCCCGACGCATGTCCCAGCCGTTCGACCGACCGGGCGAGCCGAAGTTCAGACCTGTCGCGCCCGCCGGCGACGTGCGGCGCATCCGCCAGTCATTTATCGATCTCTTCGCCGCCGATCGCGCCAACATCGATGCCGGCCTCTATCCGGCGCCGCGGGATTTCAGTCCGGGAAAGGCGATGCGCGCGTTCGACCGCAGCCAGCGCTTTTTCAAGGATGTGCCGCGCGTGGACGCGCGACGCCTCGAACGGCGTGGCGCGGAAGTCAGATCGAACGCCGAGCAGGGGCGGTATCCCGCCTACTATCTGCAGAACTTCCACTACCAGTCCGGCGGCTGGCTGACGCCGGAAAGCGCCGCTCTCTACGACACGCAGGTGGAAGTGCTGTTCGCCGGTGCTGCGGATGCGATGCGGCGCATTGCTCTCGGCTCGCTCGCGCGTGGTCTGCGCGGCAAGGATCAGCGGCGCGTGCGTCATCTCGACATTGCGTGCGGCACGGGGCGTTTCCTCGCCCAGACACTGCATGCCTTTCCCCGGATGCCGTCGACGGGGCTTGATCTTTCCCCGGCATATATCGACGCCGCGCGGGCGCAGATCGCGCGCTGGCCGCAGGCTGAGGCTGTTGTCGGCAATGCGGAGGCGCTGCCGTTTGCGGACGCCAGCCTCGACGCTATCACCTGCATCTATCTCTTTCACGAACTGCCGCCGCGCGTTCGCCGTGACGTGGCGCGCGAGATCGCGCGCGTGCTGAAGCCGGGCGGCGTGTTCATTTTCGGCGACAGCCTGCAGGCGGGGGATGCGCCGGACCTCGATCAGATGCTCGAGTATTTTCCGGTGGGGTTCCATGAGCCCTTTTATGGCTCCTATCAGGAAGAAGACCTTGTCGCGCTTTTCGGCGATACAGGTTTGAAGGTGCAGGAGACCGAACTGGCGTTCCTCACGAAGGTGATGCGCTTCACGCGGTTCTAGGCGCGCGCATCGGAATGCGGAGGGTGAACGCCGCGCCCACGCTCACGTCGCGGCGCAAGACCAGGTCGCCGCCAAGCAGGTTTGCGAGTTTTCGCGTCATCGCAAGTCCGAGGCCGACGCCGGGGTGGGTGCGCGTAGCGCTGCCGTCGCCCTGGACGAACGGCTCGAAAATGCGCGCGTGCAGTTCCGGCGGCACACCCGGCCCGGTGTCGGCGACCGTGATTTCGAGCATGCTGTCGCCGGCCGTGGTCGCCGTGATGCGCACGGCGCCGTTCTTCGTGAACTTGCAGGCATTATCGACGAGGTGGGTGACGCACTGGCGCAGTCTTTCGGCGTCTGTGAAGGCGCGGTCGATATCCGGCGCGACCGACATCGAGATCATGTTGCCGCTTGCGCGCGCGCGCTCCGTCACTTCCGAACACGCGCTCTCGAGGAGACTGCGCACATCAACCGGCGTGACGTCGAGAGTCATCGCGCCGGTTTCGAGCTTCGAATAGTCGAGAATGTCGTTGACGAGCCCGAGCAACGACTGCGCTGCGGCGGCGATGCGATCAGCGTCTGCCGGTCCGGGCGGCGGGGCCTTGGCGCGCAGTTCGTCTCCAAGCAGCTCAGCGTACCCGATGACCGCATTGAGGGGGGTGCGCAGTTCGTGGCTCATCGTAGCGAGAAACTGGGACTTCGCGATGTTGGCGGCGTTGGCCTGTGCGAGGGCGGCGCTCAGCGCCACCGTGCGCTCCCGAACCCTGATCTCAAGAGCGGCGCGCTCGGCGTCCAGGGCGGCGACCGCCGCGCGGGTCTGGCGCTCCGAGCGGTGCATTGCGAAGCCGTTGGCGACGATCGTGGCGCACGCGCCGAGTGTGGCGACCGTGGCCATCGCAGCCACCGGCCACGCCGTCGTCGTCCAGAGCAAATGCGCGAGGATCGAAAACAAGGTGACGAGGGGCGCTGCGAGCAGCGCGAGCATCAGCCGCCAATCTCTGTGCCCGCCGATCGCGCCGTAGAGCGCTATGGTGAACAAATCCATGATCGCCGCGATGCGCGGTACTTCCGAACCAACCTGCCAGAGCATCAGCGCGTGGGCGACCCAGCAGAGCGAAAGTGCAAACAGGCAGCCTAGGTGTGTGGTGCGAAACCGCAGGTCTCCGGCAGCGACCCGCCGCCGCGAATAGACCGTGACCGCTTCGACGGCGAAGACGACCGCCAGCCAGGTCGCAGCCTCGCGCGGACCGACGAAGGCGAAAAGGAACCCGGATACGATCAGGTTCACCGGCAGGCGCATGAGTTCGCGCAGGCTGTGCTCGCGCGCCGTGCGTATGTGGCCGTCGAATTCGGCGTTCGCGAAGGGGGGAGGGGCTGAGACCATGCTCATGCGGCAAGGTTATGCATCGACAGGTCTGAACAACCTGTTCAGTCCATTGTCGTAGCCGACCAGTTTCGGGTCCCCCTCAGGGCGCGGCGCGGAACTCTGCGGGCAGGTCGGCGCGGGTGCATTCCGCTGCGTCACTTGCCACTGGCTCGCCGCGCGCCCGCGCTGCGATGACGAGGCGTGCGCAGGCCGCCGAGGCATAGCCGCGTTCCTGGGACAGCGCGAGTTCGCGATCCGCCGCCGCGTCGTCACGCGGCGCCCCCAGGCCTGCATGGTGCATGCGGGCGAGGTTGAAGGGCGCGATGCTGTCGCCGGCGGCGGATGCGCGATCGAACCAGCTGCGCGCGGCTGCATAATCGACCGGCGTCCCATTGAGCGCCTCAAGGCTGGCCAGTCCGAGTTCGTTGAGCGCGATCGCATCGCCGCTCGCGGCCGCCGCTTCCAGCAAGGTGCGACCGCGCGCATTGAGATCAGCCACGCTCATCGCTTCCGGAAGCCCGAAGTTCTTCGGGTTGGCGGGCACACGCTGGCAGGCGTCGCTTTCAGCGAGCGTGCGCGGATCGAAGCTGCTGTTTGGATCGACCGTGCACTTCATGTGCTGCGCGCGACCGGCCGACCAGTGGATCATGCCGAGCAATGACTGCGCCTTGGCGTCGCCCTTCGCGGCGCAGCGCTCGAGCGCCTTGCTCGCGCGCCATTCGGTCTGGGCGCGTATGATGCCGCAATCCCCTGGCGCACATGCGGCGAGCGCGGCGAGCGCGAGGCAGACAAGGCTGAAGCGCGATGGATCAGGCGCCATTTTGCCCCCGGTGCCGCAAGAGGTGATCGGCAAGGACGCACGCAAGCATCGCTTCCGCGACCGGCGCAGCGCGGATGCCGACGCACGGATCGTGGCGACCCTTGGTGGAGACTTCCGTCTCGCGCCCGTCGGCGGTGATCGTCTTGCGCGGCTTGAGAATGGAGGAGGTAGGCTTTACCGCGAAACGCGCGATGATGTCCTGACCGGTCGAGATGCCGCCGAGAATGCCGCCGGCATTGTTCGACGCGAAGCGGGGACGCCCGTCGGCGCCCATCGACATCTCGTCTGCGTTCAGTTCGCCGGAGAGCATCGCCGCGGAGAACCCCGCGCCGATTTCCACGCCCTTCACGGCGTTGATGCTCATGAGCGCCGATGCAATGTCGGCGTCGAGCTTGCCGTAGATCGGCGCGCCGAGTCCATCAGGTACGCCGCTCGCCGTCACTTCGACGATCGCGCCGAGCGAAGAACCTGCCTTGCGCGCGGCGTCGAGATCGATCGCCCATCGGGCCGCAGCGCTCGCATCCGGACACCAGAAATCGTTGCGCTCCGTTTCGTCCCAGTCCCAGGCGCTGCGGTCGATGGCGTCGGGGCCGATCTGGATCAGGGCGGCGCGGATGGTGATCTCATGGCCCAGTGCATGCGCAAGGACCTTGCGCGCGACACCGCCGGCCGCCACGCGGGCCGCAGTCTCGCGCGCCGATGAACGGCCGCCGCCGCGATAGTCGCGCACGCCGTACTTCGAGTCGTACACATAGTCCGCATGGCCGGGCCGATAGACGTCGCGGATCTCGGAGTAGTCCTTCGAACGCTGGTCGACATTGTCGATGTGCAGCGCGATCGGCGTGCCGGTGGTGACCTGCCCGCCCGTGCGCTCGTCCTCGAACACGCCGGAGAGGATCTTCACGGCGTCCGGTTCGGCGCGCTGGGTGACGAAACGGCTGGTGCCTGGCCGACGCCTGTCGAGCCAATGCTGGAGGTCTGCCGCCGTCAGCTTCACCCCCGGCGGGCAGCCGTCCACCACGCAGCCGAGCGCCGGCCCATGGCTTTCGCCCCAGGTAGTGACGCGGAAAAGGTGGCCGAAGGTGTTGTGGGACATGACCCCCCGATAGCTGCCCTGTATGAAGGGAGAGTGCAAATCGGACCCCACATGCCCCGCAATGACCTGATCCCCCCGTCGCCGAGTTCGGCGGACTACGAGACCGCCGGCCCGCCGCCCGACGACACGGCGCTGTTTGCGACGGAGGAGCCGCTGGCGCTGTTCACTGGCTGGTACAAGGAGGCCCGCGAGAAGGAGATCAACGACAGCAACGCCATGTCGCTGGCGACGGCGGACGCCGACGGTTTTCCCGATGTGCGGATGGTGTTGCTAAAGGACTTCGACGCCCGTGGCTTCACCTTCTATTCCAATTTCGAAAGCACCAAGGGCCGGCAACTGACCGAAAACCCGCGAGCGGCGCTCGGGTTTCACTGGAAATCGCTGCGTCGCGCGGTGCGCATCCGGGGGCTCGTGACGAAGGTCGACGACGAAACGGCGGATGCCTATTTCGCCTCGCGTGACCGCGGCGCGCGTATCGGGGCGTGGGCCTCGGATCAATCCAGACCGCTGGACGGCCGGTTCTCGCTGGAGAAGCGGATCGCGGAAGTTGCGGCGCGTTTCGGGATCGGCGATGTGCCGCGCCCGCCGCAGTGGAGTGGCTGGCGGCTCGCGCCGCTGCGGATGGAATTCTGGCGAGATCGACCGTTCCGGCTGCACGACCGCCTGGAATTCTCGCGCCCGTCGCCGGACGTTGCGTGGACGAAGACGCGACTCTTTCCCTGACGACCCACAGGCAAAATCGACTGCGATTCGCAAAGTGTTAACCGTGCCGGGCGAAGGGTCGGCGCATGAAGTCACTGCCGCCCGCACGCCGTCGTCCCCGCAAGATCAAGACCGCCTGGGCGGGCCTTGGGGTTCTGACGGCGTTGGTTATGTCGCTGCTTTTCACGCGGCATGCGACGCGGCACGGAGCGCCGGAACCGCAGCTGGAAACAGCCGGTGCGCGCGCTGACGTCCTCGAGCGGGAAGGGATCGCGCCGGTGCGCTACGCCCTTGTGAACTCGCTGTGGGGTGACTACGCGGTCCCGACCTGCCGGGTCGCCACGGTGTGGGGCGATGGACGCAAGGGAGCGACCTTCTCGTCCACCATGCGTCTGACAATGCGCTCGCCCGTGCGGACGCCTGCGGCTGCGGTTCATGCCGCGACTTGGGTTGCCCGCGAAAAGATCGAACTCGCTGCGGCGAATGACGCCGACATCGCGGCGCGCTTCGTCAGCGTCGAGCCGGGGGCCGCGCCGGTGGTGCGGATATTCCGTTCGGCCCGCTTCAAGCCGCGTCAGGCGCAGTTCACCGCCAACGCCTTCGCCGCCCAGTCCGCGCTGCGTCTGGCCGCCTAGCAGCTTCAACCCCCGGGCAAATTGCCCACGCGTCAGCCTGCCGGTAAGGTCCGTTCCAACGCGCACACGCGCTTGAAGAAACGAACCGGGAGACGACGCATGCAGGGCTTGATGCAGGACTGGCCGATGACGCTCGATCGCGTGATCACGCACGCGCGGACCGTCTGCCCCAATCGCGAGATCGTGACCCGTTCGGTGGAAGGGCCGATCGTCCGCACCACCTACACGGAGCTCTGGACCCGCTCCCGGCAGGTCAGCCGGGCGCTGCTGGAAGGCGGCGTCCAGCTCGGAGACCGGATCGCCACGCTCGCGTGGAATTCCGCCCGGCACATGGAGGTCTGGTACGGCGCCATGGGGATCGGCGCGGTGCTGCACACCGTCAACCCGCGGCTGCTTCCCGAGCAGATCGCTTGGATCATGAATCACGCCGGCGACCGGATGCTCGCGTTCGACACGACCTTCCTGCCGATCGTGGAGAAGATCGCGCCGCTCCTTGAGACCGTCAATTTCTACGTGATCCTCACCGACGACGCGCACATGCCGCAGACGTCGCTGAAGAACGCGGTGAGCTACGAGTCGTGGATCGCGGGGCGCTCGACGGACGTGCCGTGGGGCCAGTTCGACGAGAACACCGCTGCGGGCCTTTGCTACACGTCGGGCACGACGGGCAATCCGAAGGGCGTGCTGTACTCCCACCGCTCCAACATGCTGCACGCCTTCGCGGCCAATCAGGGCGATGCGTTCGGCCTGCGCGCGAAGGACGTGGTGTTGCCGGTGGTGCCGATGTTCCACGCGAACGCCTGGGCCATCACCTTCATCGCACCGATGGCGGGCTGCAAACTCGTGATGCCGGGCGCGAAGCTCGACGGACAGTCGATCTACGAGCTTCTCGAGAGCGAGCAGGTGACCTTCACTGCGGCGGTTCCCACCGTGTGGTTGATGCTCCTGTCGCACCTGCGGGACAACAATCTGAGACTCTCGTCGCTCAAGCGCGTCATCATCGGTGGCTCCGCGGTTCCCGAAGCGATCCTGCGTGCGTTCGAGCAGGACTACGGCGTCGAGGTCATCCATGCCTGGGGCATGACGGAGATGAGCCCGATGGGCACGCTCTGCACCATGGGGCCGACGGAAGAAGAGCTGCCGCACGAGGAACGCATCAAGTTGAAACTCAAGCAGGGCAAGACGCCGTTCAGCGTGGAGATGAAGATCGTCGACGATGCGGGCGCCGACCTGCCGCGCGACGGCAAGACGTTCGGGCGCCTGCTCGTGCGCGGCCCGTCGGTGACTAAGGCCTACTTCAAGAACGACGGCGCGAAGAATCCCGACGGCACGGTTGTGGACGCCGAGGACTGGTTCGACACCGGCGACGTCGCCACCATTTGTCCCAAGGGCTTCATGACGATCACCGACCGCGCGAAGGACGTGATCAAGTCGGGCGGGGAGTGGATCAGTTCCATCGACATCGAGAACATCGCGGTGGGTTGCCCCGGTGTCGCGAACGCCGCTGTAATCGGCGTCTATCACCCGAAGTGGGACGAACGCCCTTTGCTCATCATCCAGAAAAAGCCGGGCGAAGAGCCGTCGAAGGACGCGATCCTGAAATTCCTCGAAGGCAAGATCGCGAAGTGGTGGACGCCGGACGACGTCGTCTACGTCGACGCCATCCCGCTCGGCGCCACGGGCAAGATCAACAAGATGGCGCTGCGCGAGATGTTCAAGGACTACAAGCTCCCGACGGCGGCCTGAAAATTCTCGACGTGCGGCGGCGTGCGTGCTATCCGCTCCCGCGTCGGCGCACGAGCGCGCCGGCGCAGGTGAAAATCATGTCGTTCCAGACCGATCATCCCAAAGCGAAAGGCCTGCCGGTCCGGCAGGGCGGTCGCGCGTGCATGGAGGGGAACGGCTAGACGCTTCGCTTGCGACAACGTCGGCCGCAGGGCCGACGGCTTTGACCCTCCCGAGCAACGCTCGCGGAGGGTTTTTCATTTCTGGTTCAATCAAAGAAGGTTCAGCGTGATGTCATGACGTACGAAGTGATCCGGGCGCACGGGCGCGAAGTGAAGGCGTGGATTTCCGGCGTGCCGGTGGAACATGCTGCGATCGAGCAGCTGCGGAATACCGCGATGCTCGACATTGTGTGGCCGTATGTGGCCGCCATGCCGGACGTGCACTTCGGCCGCGGCGCGACCGTGGGCTCCGTCATTCCGACGAAGGGCGCGATCATTCCGGCGGCGGTTGGCGTCGACATCGGCTGCGGGATGATGGCGCAGGAAACCTCGCTCACCGCGAAGGATCTGCCCGACACGCTTGCGCCGCTGCGTTCGGAACTCGAGCGGAAAATCCCGGTCGGCAACGGCCCGGGCGGCGAGTGGAAAAGCGAGCGGCGTCCCGGCCGCGCGGATCAACGCCTGAAGGCGTCGAACGCGCAGGGTACGCTTGCCGATCGTCTGGATCGCATCCTCGACAAGCACCCCAAGGTGCGCGGCGACAAGATGTCGAACCAGATGGGCACGCTGGGCGGGGGCAACCACTTCGTCGAGATCTGTCTCGACGAACGCGATGTCGTGTGGGTGATGCTGCACTCCGGCTCGCGCGGCACCGGCAACATGCTCGGAAACTACTTCATCGAGCGGGCGCGCGAGTCTGTCCTGAAGAAGGGCATCTCGCTGCCGGATCGCGATCTCGCCTATTTCGTCGAAGGCGAGGATGGCGACTTCGCCGACTACGTCGAAGCGGTGATGTGGGCGCAGGACTACGCGCGCGCCAACCGCGAGACGATGATGGCGTCCGCGCTCGAGGCGATGCGTGAGGCTTTGCCGCCGTTCAAGCTCGGCAAAACGGCGGTGAACTGCCACCACAACTACGTCGAGCCGGAGGACCACTTCGGCGAGCGTGTGTGGGTGACGCGCAAGGGGGCGGTGCGCGCGCGCGAAGGCGATCTCGGGATCATCCCGGGATCGATGGGTGCGAAGTCGTTCATCGTGCGCGGTCTCGGCAACGCCGATGCGCTCTGCTCGTGCTCGCACGGCGCCGGGCGGACGATGTCGCGCGCGGAAGCCAAGCGCCGCTTCACCGTCGAGGATCACCTCGCGGCGACGGCGGGCGTGGAGTGCCGCAAGGACGAAGGCGTGATCGACGAGACGCCGATGGCCTACAAGGACATCGACGCCGTCATGGCCGCGCAGGCGGACCTCGTGTCCATCGTGCATACGCTGAAGCAGGTGGTGTGCGTGAAGGGCTAGGGCGGCCAGGCCCGGCTCGTCCGAAAAGCCGAGCCGGGTCGCGTCCGTTCCGGCGACATGATAACGCGGGCGCGTATCAGCCGATGTTTGAGGGGGGCCTGATGGCCGGAGTTCGCGGTTTCTGGGTGCGCGCTGCGCTTGTCCTGTCGCTGCTCGTGCCGGTGTGGTTCGCGGTCGCGGCGCTGGGGACCAAGTTCGGCCTGATCGACTGGCGCGTCGGGCTGGGCGTGATGACCTTCCAGATCGGGCCGCTGCTCATGATGGGCGCGCTCGGGTTTGCGGTGATCGGGTTGGTGCTGGCGCTCATCGTCGCGCCGCGACGGGGCCGGCGCATCGCGCTCCTCGCCGCGCTCATTCCGGCGGCGGGGCTCGCCTTCGGCGCCTACACGTTGCAGACCATCCGCGACATTCCCCCGCTGCACGACATCTCGACCGACCTCGTCGATCCACCGGGCTTCTCGCAGGACGTGCTCGACGCCCGCGCCAGGACGCCGGGCGCCAATCCGCTTGAATTGCAGACGGGCGTGATCCCGTCCTCGCCGAACTTTCCGGCCTATGCGAACCGCAAGGTGATCGAAGTGCATGCGGAAGCGTACGGCGACCTCAAGCCTCAGATTTCGGATGTCGCCCCGACCGACATCTTCCAGATCGTCGCGGACGCCGCGAGCGCCCAGGGGTGGAAGGTCACCCGCGCCGACGGCGCAGCCGGCGTGATCGAGGCGACTTACACGAGCTTCTGGTTCGGATTCGTCGACGACATCGTCATCCGCATACGGCCCCTGTCCGACGGGACGGGATCGGTCGTCGACGTGCGATCGGTGTCGCGTGTGGGCCTCAGCGATCTCGGCGCCAACACCAAGCGGATACGCGCTTTCCAGGCGGACCTCGCCGAACGGCTGAACAACGCCGCGACCGGTTAGCGGTCTTTCGGATCCAGCGCGTCGCGCAGGCCGTCGCCGACGAAGTTGAAGCACAGGAGCGTCGCGAACATCACCGTCGCCGGCCAGATGATCATCCACGGCGCGGTGTCCATGTTGTTGGCGCCGTCGGCGATGAGCTTGCCGAGCGACGTGAGCGGCTCCTGCACGCCGAGACCGAGGAAGGAGAGGAAGCTCTCCAGCAAGATGACGCGCGCCACGTTCAGCGTGGCGAACACCACGACCGGGCCCATCAGGTTCGGCACGATGTGACCGAACACGATCGCCGGGCCCGATGCGCCGCCGGCCTTCGCCGCCTCGACGAACTCCTTCTGGCGCAGCGAAATGGTCTGGCCGCGAACGATGCGCGACATAGTGAGCCATTCGACCGCGCCGATGGCGATGAAGATCAGCCAGATGTTGGCGCCGAACACCACCATCAGAAGGATGACGAAGAAAATGAACGGGACGGAGTAAAGCACGTCGACGATGCGCATCATGAACGCATCGACGCCGCCGCCCACATAGCCGGCCGTCGCTCCCCAGACCACGCCGATCGCCAGCGAAACCGCCGTCGCGACGAAGCCTACGGCCAACGAAATACCCAGTCCGAACAACACGCGCCCGAACAGGTCGCGGCCTTCCGTATCCGTGCCGAAGAAGTGCGTTCCGGTCGGCGCGATGGAGACCTTGTCGCGATAAAGCATGTCCACCGGGTGCAGGCCGAACAGCCCCGGAAAGGCGTAGTTGAGCATGCCGACGACGCCCAGCACCGTGAAGACCGCGAGGAGCACGATGCCCACGACGGCGGCAGGGTTGCGCATCAGGCGACGACGCGCGTCGTCCCAGAGGGAACGGCCCCTGGCGGGTTGGGGGAGCGTGGCGGCGATACCTGTCATCGTCTCAGCTCCTGCGCGCGCGCGGGTCGAGCACGCCGTACATGACGTCGGACATCATGTTGAAGAACATGATCATCGCGGCGTACAGGATCACGACGCCCATCACGAGCGTGTAGTCGCGTTGCAGGGCGGCGATGGTGAACTGCTTGCCGATGCCCGGCAGCTGGAAGACCGTCTCGATGACGAAGCCGCCGGTCAGCACCGTGGAAATCGCCGGGCCCAGATAGCTGACGACCGGGATCATCGCGACCGGCAGCGCGTGGCGCCAGATCACCTGCGCTTCGGGCAATCCTTTCGCGCGCGCCGTGCGGATAGCGTTGGAGCGCATCGCTTCGATCATGCTGGCGCGGATCAGGCGCGAGATGATCGCGATCTGGGGCAGGGCAAGCGCCACTACGGGCAGCAGAAGGTGGGAGACGGTGTACTGGTCGCGATAGAGGCCGGCCGTCGGAAGCCACTGCAGCTGCACGCCGAAAACCAGCGAGAACAAGGGCGCCAGCACAAGGGGCGGGAGACAGACTCCTGCAACCGCGAAGCTCATCGCGACGTAGTCCTCGGGCCGGTTCTGTCGGAGCGCTGCCCAGATGCCCAGACTGCAACCGACAAGCAGCGCCAGCGATATGGCCGCGCCGCCGATGATCAGACTGGTGGGAAGTCCCTCTGCGATGATGTCGGCGACGTCCTTGTCCTTGTACTTCATCGACGGGCCGAGGTCGCCTTGAAGCAGCCGCGTGACATAGAGGACGAACTGCTCGCCGACGGGCTTGTCGAGGTCGTAGGCGGCCAGCATCCGCTGTTCGATCTCGGCGGGAACCTGGCGTTCGGAGCTGAATGGGGATCCGGGCGCGGCGCGCATGAGGAAGAAGGCGGCGGCGATGATCACGAACATCGTCGGTATCGCGATCAGCAGTCGTCTGAGGATCTGTACGAGCATGCAGCGGTTCCGGTCGCCGGCGGGACCCGTTACGGCCCCGTCATGCGGCAGGGGGACCTTTTCCGCCGTCGCGATCCATGTCAACGAGCCCGCCGCAGTGGAGGAGCCCATGCCCGATTTCAGGCGCGTGACGGACGATTTCTACGTCAGCCCCCAGCTGACCCCGGCAGATCTGACTGCGGCGGCGGCGGCGGGTTTCCGGGCGGTCGTCCGCAACCGGCCGGATGGCGAGCAGCCCGGCCAGCCGACGGCTGCGGAAATCGATGCGGCGGCAGCGGCGGCCGGTCTGGCTTCCTACGCCGTGCCGCTCGCGGCCCCGTCGGCGGCTGGTCCGGCGGAAGCCGACGCCCTGGCCGGAATCATGAAGTCGGCTGGTGGTCCGGTGCTCGCCTACTGTCGCTCCGGGACCCGGTCGGTGACGTTGTGGGCGATGGCGGTGGTGCGCTCGGGGACCATGAGCCCCAAGGCGGCCATGGAGGCGGCCCAGGGCGCAGGCTACGATCTGTCAGCGCTGGAGCCGCTACTCGGTGGACTTGCCCCCTGAGGGGCGTCAGACGCGGACGCCGAGCACCGCGAGCCCAAGTCGGCCGATCGCCAGCGCCAGCACGGCCAGCACGGCGGTGCGACAGCGGTCGGTCACGAACAGCACGATATCGACAAGGGCGCCAAGCATGCGGGCCGTGGTCTGCAAGGCCTGCGCCAGAGCGATGGACGAAGCCATCCGCCCCGCGTACGACGCGCGGCGCACGAACGACGCGGAACCCCATGGCCGGCATAAACTGGATCAATGACTTCGAATGGGAGTGGGGGCGCCTCAGGGTCAAAAAGACCGGCGCGATCGTGCCGTTCTCCAAGGCGATCCGCAGCGAAGTGCTCGCATGGTTTGACTTCTATTTTGCGGTGCGCCGGGCGCCGCGCGAGGCCGGCGCGCCTTTCACGATCGCTTTCGCACCTGACAGGCCGCGCCCCTGGTATCTGATTTGGCCGGTGCTGCGGTTGGCGGGCGCGCGCTTCGTGTCGGACACGGCACGCGCGGATGTGGTGATGCAGTTCGAAGACGCCACGCGACCGCATCCCCTCGAGGCCCCAAGCGACGCCAAGGGGCGGCTCATGAATTTCCGCTGCACGGACGTCTCCAAGAGTCGGGTGGCCGAGGCGTTCGAGGCGGCCTTCGGCTACGCGCTCGCCATCGATCCCAAGGCGCATGTCGGAGAGGCTGTGGAGAAGTCGGAGGAAAACGGGGCGCACGACGGGCGCATCGTGCAGTGCCCGACCGATCCGAGACCGGGGTGCGTTTATCAGCGGGTGGTGGAAAATCGGATGGGCGCGCGTCCGGACCTCGTCGAGGATATCCGGACACCAACATTGGGCGGTCGCCCCTCCGTGGTGTTCCTCAAGAGACGGCGCGTGACGGATCGCTTCGCGAACGCCAATGTCGAGGTGGTCGTGGTGAAGCCGGAAGATGTCTATTCACAGGACGAGTTGGCCGCCATCGAGCGGTTCACGCAGATACTGGGCCTTGACTGGGGTGGCCTCGACGTGTTGCGGGATGCGCGAGAGGGACGACTTTACATCGTAGACGCCAACAAGACGGACATGGGCCCGCCGACCGCGTTGCCGCTTGCCGAAAAACTTCACGCCACCCGGGTCATGGCGCGCGCGTTCCGCGCTTATGTGACCGGCGCGGCGCAAAACGACCGAGGGAATTGATGGCCGTGAAGATACCCTTCGTGCGCGACCTCGCGTTCGAATACGAAAAGCCGCAGAAGGTCAGTCCGCTCATCCGGCGGCTGGTGGCGAATAACCCCGGACCGTTCACCTATTATGGCACCGGCGTGTATATCGTCGGTCAAGGCGAAGTGGCTGTGATCGATCCAGGTCCGGACATCCCTTCTCACATCGAGGCTCTGATTGCAGCGCTCGATGGCGAGAAGGTCACGCACATTTTCGTCACCCATGGTCACATGGACCATTCTCCCGCTGCTAGGCCTCTGGCGAAGGCGACAGGCGCGACGATCTACGCTTGTGGCGAGCCGGTGATCCCGTCAGACAGCGAAGTCCGCATGGAGGCGGGCGACGATCTAGGCTTCAAGCCGGATGTTGAAGTTCACGACGGACAGCTGTTCCACGGCAATGGCTGGACGATCGAGGCGGTGTTCACGCCGGGGCACACGTCGCACCACGTCGCGTACGCGTTGAAGGAAGAGAACGTTCTCTTTCCTGGCGACCACATCATGGGGTGGTCCACCACCGTGATCTCGCCGCCGGACGGCGACATGAGCGACTATTTCGCCAGTCTGGAAAAGGTCCGGGACAGAAACTACGACAAGCTGTGGCCGACGCACGGACCGCCTATCGAGGGCAATGTCCGTGAGTTCGTGCAGGCGTACATCGATCACCGGTTGTCGCGCGAGAGCCAGATTCTGGAGCAGTTGAGGCAGGGGCGTTCGACGATCCGGGACATGGTTTCAGTCATGTATGCGGACGTGGACAAGAAACTCCATCCGGCAGCATGTCACTCCGTGCTCGCTCACATGATCCGACTCGTGAAGACCGGCCGCGTTGCGTGCATGGATGAACCGTGCGTCGATGCGATCTACACGCTGCCGAACGCGGGGTAGCTGCGAAAAGCGGCGCGTCAGTCGCCGATGGCTTCGCGGACTTTCTCAGCCAGCTGGTCGAGTGAATAGGGCTTCACCAGTAGGCGCGCGCCAGCATCCACGACGCCGTTGTGAACGACTGCGTTCTTGGTATAGCCCGTCGTGTAGAGAACCTTGAGGTCCGGTCGCAGCTGGACCGCCGTATCGGCAAGGACGCGGCCCGTCATGCCCGGCATCACGATGTCGGTGAACAGCAGCGAGACCTTCCGGTTCTCGTCTGAAAGCAGTTCGAGCGCCGTTTCACCGTTGGATGCGTGGATTACCGTATAGCCGAGCTCGCGAAGCGCCGCGACGCTCACCACCCGCACACGGTCGTCGTCTTCCACCACGAGAATGATCTCGTTCGCGGCGCCGCCCGGCATGGCGGCCTTTTCGGCATGCACCCCTTCCTCTTCGCCGGCCTCATGGCTGCGTGGCAGATAGATCTTGACCGTCGTGCCGGCGCCCGGCTCGGAGTAGATTTTCACGTGGCCGCCGCTCTGCTTCACGAAGCCGAACACCTGTGACAACCCCAGTCCCGTTCCCTTGCCGACTTCCTTGGTCGTGAAGAAGGGATCGAATGCACGCGCGATGACATCGGCGCTCATCCCGGTTCCGGTGTCGCTGACTGCGAGCATCGCGTATTGGCCTTCGCGGACGTCGGCGTGCTGCCGCGCATAGTCTGAATCCAGATGACAGTTGGCCGTTTCGACCGTGAGCTTGCCGCCTTCCGGCATCGCATCACGCGCATTGACGGCGAGGTTGAGCAGAACGCTCTCCAGTTGACTGGGGTCTGCGAGGACGCGCCACAGGCCGGCGGCGAGAACGGTCTCCACCTCAATGCGTTCGCCCAACGATCGACGCAGGACTTCGGACATACCGGATACCAGCCGGTTCATATCCAGCGTCTGAGGCTGGAGCGGTTGGCGCCGTGAATAGGCCAGCAGCCGGTTCGTGAGCGCGGTGGCGTGTTGCGCGCCTTCAAGAGCGCTGTCGAGGAAGCGCGAGACGTTTGCATCGCCCTTGTCGAGCCGCCGCCGCGCCAGATCGATGCCGCCGACGATGACGGCGAGGACATTGTTGAAGTCGTGCGCGATCCCGCCGGTGAGTTGTCCGAGCACCTCCATCTTCTGGATGTGCCGCGCTTCGGCCTCTGCGGCCTCGCGACGGGCGCTCTCTTCGACAAGCTGACGATTGGTCGCCTGCAGGTGTTCGTAGGCGCGCCGTCCGATGTAGAAGGCGACGCCCGCGAGCAGTGTGATGATCACCGTGAGCGCGATGATGTTGAATCGCGTTTCCCGGGCGCTCCTTTCCGCATCGACGCTGCGGATGCCCAGCAGGATTCGCTCCTCCGTTCGGATCTGGCCCACGAGTTCGCGGATGCGATCCATCGTCGCCTTGCCGTTGTTCGAACGGACTTCGCGCAACGCCTCCGGTCCGCGGTTGTTCTTGCGCAGTTCGACCGTCGCGCTGAGTTCCTCCAGCTTGGTGGCGACCAGGCCTTCAAGTTCGCGCAGGCTCGTTTGCTGACTTGGATTGTCGCGGGTGATGACCAGCAGCGCGTCGATCGCCTTGGGCGCTTCCCTGACGCCGGTCTCGAAGGGGCCGAGATAGGAGGGATCGCCTGTCAGCAAATAGCCGCGCTGGCCGGTTTCGGCGTCCTGGATCAGCGACAGCATGTCTGCCACGCGGGTCTGCACTTCCAGGGACTGGCGCACGCTTGCGGCGTGGCCAAGTCGGCGCTCGAATGTCGTGATCGACGTCAGCGCCGACAGAAGCAGCAGCAGGAATCCCCCCGCCAGCGCGATCGCGGCGATGAGGGACCTGCGCGATGTCGGGTCAGCGTCGGCCATGTCCCGCATGTGTCACACGCGGTTCACGCCTTCAAGCAATGCGCAGGAGCGATCACTGCGTCCGTCGCACGCGTAGCGCTGGTCCCCCGCCATCGGCGGAGAGAAGATAGCTGCCGAGCGACGCCTTGCGCACGGTCACGGTCGCGCCCACCCGCGCATAGCGATTTTCCTGGGCGACGAGGACTATCCAGACTTGGCCGTTGTCCATCACGAAAGTCTGATTGCCGTCGCTGCGTCCCAGTCGAACAATTTTCATGGACTGGGAACTCGGCGCCTCATCCACCACGGTTCCGTCAGCGCGGCGGGTTCCCGGAAGTCCGAGACGGGGCAGGCTCGGGAGCGAGAAGCCGAAGGATTCGCGTTCGATCTCGCGCACGCGATTGGCGTCAACGGCCGCGAATTCGCCTGTAGCTTCAGCGCTGCGCAGTCCGGCGACCGCCGCGTCGAAGCAGGCGAGCCTCGCCTCCGCTTCAGCGACGCCGGCGCAGGCATAGACCTTCGCCAGCGCCTCGGGCGACTGGTTCCCGGAAGCCGACTGCGCGGCTGCTGGGCCGCAAACCAGAAACGCCACCGCCATCGAAATGCAGACCGCGCGCATGAACCTCTCCCCGAAAGCGTCGCAGCACTCTAGTGTTCGGATTTGTAATGTCAGCCTGTCGGCGGGCTGGATGGAGACAGCGCATGCAGTGGATGACCAATCGGCGGGCGATGCTTGCCTCGACGGGCGCGGCGGCGCTCACGGCGGGGTGCGGCGGAACGGTCGTCGGGCTCGACGTGGAGCGTCGCATCCTCGACATCGGCAATCAGGCTGAACCGCTGTCGCTCGACCCGCACAAGGCGTCCGGCCAGTGGGAAAACCGGATCATCGGCGAGATGTTCATCGGTCTGACGACCGAGGACGTCGACGGCCAGCCCGTCCCAGGCATGGCCGAGCGCTGGGACGTGAGCGAGGACGGTCTCACCTGGACCTTCTACCTCCGGCGCGCCCTGTGGTCCGATGGCCGTCCCTGCACGGCCTATGATTTCGAATACGCTTTCCGCCGGATACTCAGCCCTGACACCATCGCCGAGTACGCCCAGGTCACCTACGCCATCAGGAACGCCCAGAAGGCCAAGGAAGGCGCCGTCCCTGTCGACCAGATCGGCGTGCGCGCCATCGACGAGCGCACGCTGGAAATGACGCTCGAACATCCCGCGCCGTACCTGCCGGGTCTTCTGAAGCACTACACGCACTATCCTGTGCCCAAGCACGTCGTTGAGCAGCACGGCGACGACTGGATCAAGCCGCAGAACGTCCAGGTGAACGGGCCGTTCAAGCTGGAGAAGTGGTGGTCGAACTACGTCGTCCACCTCGTGAAGAATCCGCGCTTCTTTGATGCGCGCAACGTCACGTTCAACCAGCTCTATTTCTATCCCACGAGTAATGACGATGCCGCCGTGCGCCGCGTCATGCGGGGCGAAATCGCCTGGAATACGAATTTCTCCGGCAAGAAGCAGGCGCTTTACGAGAAGGAGCTGCCCGGCTTTGTCCGCGTCGCTCCCTATATGCTGCTGCAGTACTTCTCGCTGAACTGCACCAAGCCGCCCTTCGACGACGTGCGCGTGCGCCGGGCTATTTCCATGGCGCTCGATCGCGACTTCCTCGCGGAGCAGATCTGGCAGGCGGGGCACCAGCCGGCGTGGGGCTTCGTGCCGCCGGGCATGTTCGGCTACCCGAAGGGCGCTCGGCTTTCCTTCGCCGACATGCCGCTCGCAGAGCGTCGTGCCGAGGCCAAGCGCCTGCTGGAGGAGGCGGGCTATGGTCCGAACAAGCCGCTCAAGTTCACATTCTCGCACCGCAACACCGGCGACAATCCGCGTGTGGCGGTTGTGGCGCAGTCCGACTGGCGCTCGATCGCGCCTTGGGTGCAGGTCCAGTTGTCGGGCGTGGAGGGGCAAATCCACTATGCGAACCTGCGGGCCAAGGCGTTCGAGGCGGGCGACGGGGGATGGGTCGCCGACTACAACGACGCCTACACCTATCTCTTCCTTCTAGAGACACGCACCGGGCCGCAAAACTACCCCGGGTACTCCAATCCCGAGTACGACCGGCTGATGGAAGCCTCCGTCCAGGAGCGGGACCTGAGCGTACGGGCGAATCTGATGCTGCGGGCCGAGCAGATCATGCTGGACGATTCGCCGTGTGTTCCCGTCGTGTTCGGCACCTCCAAGAACTTGATTGATCCGCGAATTCAGGGGTTCAAGCCGAACTTGGAGGATATCCATCGCACCCGCTGGATGAGCATCAGCGCCTGACCGGGCGCAGCCGCTGCGCCAAGAGCGCCAAGGTGCGCAGGAGACGGCGGGCGCTCGCGCGGGGGGCGAATTCGCTGTTCCTTTTTAGCCACAGTGCGCCCCTTTCCCGCCCGGTTCTGCCCACATTCGTTGACGTGAGCGTGACAGGTTTGCAAAGAAGGCGACAAGCGCGGGAGTAGGGTTAATTCCCGCAACGCTCGCGTTCCGTCTTCAAATAAGGGGATGACGGAACAGTGGGGCATCAGACCGAGGGGGCAGTCATAGCCGCCAGTCTGGCGTCCCGGCGAGCGCATTCGGATACGGATTGGAGGTTCACAGTGAAGCAGGACAACCAGCGCGATCGCTTGTTCGCGACGACATTCCTTGCCGGCCTTGCGCTGGCGTTGCCCGCGCAAGCCCAACAGGCGAGCGAGCCCGCGCCGTCGGAGTCCGACGCAATCATCGTTACGGGCTCCCGCATCCCGCAGGCCAACCTGATCACGACCAGCCCGGTCACGCAGGTCACCGCCGAAGACATCAAGGCGGCGGGCGTCACCCGCATCGAAGACCTCACCAACCAGCTGCCGCAGGTTTTCGCGGCGCAGGGCTCGAACGTCTCGAACGGCGCCTCCGGCACCGCGCAGGTCGACCTTCGCGGCCTCGGCGCGAACCGCACGCTCGTCCTGCTCAACGGCCGTCGCATGCCGTACGGCTCGCCGAACTCCCCGGCGGCGGACCTCAACCAGATCCCGGGCATCATCGTCGAGAGCGTTGAAGTGCTCACGGGCGGCGGCTCGGCCGTGTACGGTTCGGACGCCATCGCCGGCGTCGTGAACTTCAAGCTGAACGACACCTTCGAAGGCTTCCGCATCGACGGCCAGTACGGCTTCCACCAGCACAACAACGACTCCGACAGCGGCTACATCCGTCAGGTGCTCGCGGCCCGTGCGGCATCGAACCCGTCGCAGTACGCGCTGCCTGACGACAACGTCGTCGACGGCTACAGCAAGGAAGTGTCGCTCATGTTCGGTGCGACGACCGGCGACGGTCGCGGCAACGTGACAGCCTACGCCAGCTACCGCAGCAACGACGCGATCCTGCAAAGCCAGCGTGACTACTCGGCGTGCGCCATCGCGAACCCGAACACGACGGCGGTCGCCGGCGTGCCGGCGGGCGCGCTGCACTGGACCTGCGGCGGTTCGGGCACCTCGTTCCCGGGCTACTTCTACTTCCCGGCTGCGGGCGCGCAGACCATCAACTTTGCGACCGGCACGTTCGTGCCGTTCACGGCGGCCAACCAGTACAACTTCGGCCCGCTGAACTACTATCAGCGCCCGGATGAGCGTTACTCGGCCGGCGCGTTCGCCAAGTACGAGATCAACAGCAAGGCGGAAGTGTACGCCGAGCTGATGTTCTCCGACTATCGCTCGGTCGCGCAGATCGCGCCGTCCGGCAACTTCTTCGCCACGACCTCTATCAACTGCGACAACCCGATGCTGACGGCCGCCATGCTCACGGCGGTCTGCGGTCCGGACGCGGGTGACGGCACGGTGTTCGCGCCGCTCTACATCGGTCGCCGCAACGTGGAAGGCGGCGGTCGTCAGGATGATTTGAACTACCAGTCCCTGCGGACGGTCGTCGGCATTCGCGGCGAACTCGCCGGCGACTGGACGTACGACCTGTTCGCGTCGCGCTCGCGCGTTTCGCTGTCCCGGACCTACAAGAACGACTTCTCGATCACGCGTCTCACGCGCGCTCTTGACGTCGTCCCCGGTCCTGGCGGCGTCCCGACCTGCCGCTCGGTGATCAACGGCACCGACCCGGCGTGCGTGCCGTGGAACATCTTCGCGCAGAACGGCGTCACCCCGGCCGCGCTCAACTACCTGCAGATCCCCCTCATCCAGAACGGTGAGACGATCCAGCAGAACGTGGTCGGCACGGTCGGCGGCACGCTGCCGGTCAAGAGCCCCGGCGCGTCGAGCGGCCTCGCGGCGGTGTTCGGTATCGAATATCGCGGCGACGAACTGAACTCGGTCGTCGACTCGAACTTCGCGTCGGGCGACGGCGCAGGTCAGGGTGGTCCGACGCTTCCGCTGTCGGGCAGCACGGACGCGTTCGAAATCTTCACGGAAATGCGTCTCCCGATCTTCGAGGACATGCCTTTCGCGAAGCTCCTCGCGGTCGATGCGGCGTACCGCTACTCGGACTATCGTTCGGGTATCCAGACCGACACGTACAAGTTCGGCGCCGAATGGGCTCCGGTCGAAGACGTGCGCTTCCGCGGCAGTTTCTCGCGCGCGGTGCGGGCGCCGAACGTCATCGAGCTCTTCGCGGCTCAGGGCGCCGGCCTCTTCAACCTCGGCTTCGATCCCTGCGACAACGTCAATAACGGCCCGGGACCGGTTCCCGCGCAGTGCATCGGCGCCAATCCGTGGCAGGTCACGGTCGGCCAGTCGAACGGCGGCACGCTGAACAACCCGGCGGGTCAGTACAACGGCGTGTTCGGCGGCAACCCGAACCTCTCGCCGGAAGAAGCCGACACGACCACCATCGGCGTCGTCTTCACGCCGAGCTTCGTCCCCGGGCTGTCGCTCTCGGTCGACTACTTCAAGATCGAAGTGACCGACCTGATCACCGCCACGGGTTCGGGCGTCCTCGACGACTGCTACTTCAACAACAACCTGACGGCGTGCGCGAACATCGTGCGTAACCCGGCCAACGGTCGTCTCTGGAACAACGCCCAGGGCGTGACGTCGACGAACACCAACATCGGTGGTCTCACGACGTCCGGTTACGACATCAACGCCGGCTACAACTTCGACATCGGCAGCTTCGGTTCGGTGGGCCTCGCCTTCACGGGCACCTACCTGGTCGAGAAGATCACCGAAGAAGGCGGTTCGCGCCTGCCGTACGACTGCGTCGGCAAGTGGGCGGGTTCGGCCAACTGCGGTCTGCCGACGCCGGAATGGCGTCACCGCGCCCGCGTGTCTTGGGATACGCCGTTCGCTGGCCTCGCCCTCAACGGCACGTGGCGCCATATCGGCGAAGTCCACCGCGAAGTTAACCAGGGCGGTCAGGGCGGCTTCCTCGCCCCGGTCACCCTCGGCACGATCTTCGAGGCGCAGGACTACTTCGACTTCGGCGGCAGCTGGCAGGCGAAAGACAACATCTCTGTCCGCTTCGGCGTCAACAACGCGCTGGATCGTGATCCGCCGCTGGGCACCAACACCTTTACGGGTGCGGGCTTCGGCAACGGCAACACGTTCCCGCAGTTCTACGACGCCACGGGCCGGTTCTTCTTCATCGGCACGACGCTGGACTTCTAAGTCGACGTCCCAGCACAAGATCGGCGGCGGGCTTCGGCCCGCCGTCTTTTTTTTGTGCGTGGCGGATGCCCCAGCGCCATTTTCGGCATGACGGGACGGCGCTAGGCTCGCGCCATGTTCATCGAGATCAAGAAGCTCCTCACGGACGCTGAACTCGCGCACCTGACGGCGCTGTCGCAGTCCATGGCGTTCGAGGACGGGCGTACAACCAACACCGGCTTCGACCAGAAGCAGAACCTGCAGGTCGATCCCGCCGACAGGGCGTTCGCAGAGTCTGCCGCCGTCGTGACCAACGCCCTTGCGCGTTCACGTCAGTTCCAGGACTTCGCCTTTCCGCGCCGTCTCGCGCCACCCCGCATGGCCCGCTACGAGGCCGGCATGAAGTACGGCGCCCACGCGGACGCAGCCTACATGGCGGTTCCCGGCGGGGCGCTTCGTTCGGATGTGTCCTGCACGATATTCCTATCTGACCCACGCACCTATGACGGGGGCGAGCTCGTGCTGCATCTCGGGGTCCGCGCGCTGCCGCTGAAGGCGGAGGCCGGCTCCGCGATCCTCTACCCGTCGACGACGCTGCACGAGGTAGCGCCCGTACGCGCCGGCGTGCGGCTTGTGTCGCTCACCTTTATCGAGAGCGTCATCCCCGATGAACAGGAGCGCGCCATGCTCTTCGAACTCGGCGAAGTCAGTGCGCTGGAGGGCGCAAGCATGAGCGAACTCGGCCGCATGCGGCTCGAGGTCGTGCGCCAGAACTTGATGCGGAAGTGGTCACGCTGAGATGAACTCGGCGATCTGCGGCTCATCGCGCGCAAGCGCCGCAAGCCATGCCATGCCGCGCCGGATTTCCTCGCCATTGCGCGCGCGCGACGCCGTGAGGATCTCCCCGCGAAGCTGCGGCGTGTAAGCGTGCTCCGGCGCCTTGGAATAACGTGTCAGCGTAGGATTGCTGCTAATCGTCTCAAAAAATGAGCCTGGCGCGTCGAGCCCAAAATGGCTGCAGATGGCGTGCAGGGATTGCCCCGGTGCGGCGAGAAAGTCGTCGAAATCGATCCGCAGGACCCGGTCCGAAAAGTTGAGGCTGCTCTTGCAGTGGGTCAGGGTTTCAACCGCCCAGCTCATGGCGGCGATCTCGCCGAGGCCCAGAGTGTGCAGCGGCCTCACCGGAACCGACACGCGTGCGGCAAGCCGCTTCATCCGCGCCTGTGCCTGGCCCCGCAGGTCGAGCGGCGTGTTCTCGCCGGCCAGCAGCGTGGCGAGATAGGGCTCGGGGCGCAGATTGAGATGCAGCGCCTTCGACCCCGGCGAAGCGTTGAGGAGCGGATCGCAGCAAACGGCTGCGCTGCTCGTCGCCTTGACCACGACGGCGCGGGTATCGGGGAAGCCGCGCGCCCATCCTGCGATCTGCATCTCGAGCTGCGCCGTCCAGGCGTCCTCGCCCAAGAGTGCGTGCGCCGCGCCAAGATCCGCCTGCGCTTGCGACAGGACGCGCAGCGGCAGCGGTTCCCGCAGGCCGAGCACGCCCCCGACGTCATCGAGAAGACGGCTGATGAGGGTCGAGCCCACATGACCGCTGTGAAAGATGAAGTGAAGCGGAAGCGGCGACGGGCGCGGCGTGAACAGGGCCGCCAGATCGTCGAAGCCGACCCATCGGCCCTCGGACTGTGGCATGAGAATACGGTCGTCCAGAAAGCTCGCCGCGCGTATCGCCGATGCATCCAGACGCAGGACGAGGATCGCCCCCCGGGCGAAATCGAGATTCTGGAAAAAGAGGGACGGATCTGTGCGGACGGCGTCGCGGATGGTTTCCAGGGACAGCAGCGCCATTCCGGCAACCTATCTTCGCTCGCGGCGCCGGGAAAGACCCGCGCCTGGCGATCGGCCGCCCCAGGGCGCGCGCAGGCTGAAGAATCCCTTCGACGGGCGGGCCCTAATCACGCACATACGAGGCCTCAAGGCCCCGCATGATCATCTCGCACCGCCACCGGTTCATCTTCGCCGCTATCCCCAAGACGGGCACGCACTCGGTGCGCCGCCTGCTCCGCGCCCACATGGCCGAAGGCGACCATGAGCAGGTGGGCCTGTTTGTGCAGCGCCAGTTTCCGTGGCCCGCCCTCGCCGCCATCGGACATGGCCACATCAGTCTGGCGCAGGTGCGCCCGTTCGTCGGCGAAGAGGCGTTCAACGGCTATCTCAAGTTTGCGTTTGTACGGAACCCGTTCGATCGCTTCGTCTCGTACTGCGCCTTCATGACCCGCGAAAACGGCGCCTTCCTGCGCCAGCCGCAGGAAGTGATGCGGTATTTCCTGTTCAAGGACAGGCCGCTCGATCATCTCCTATTCGCGCCGCAGCACACTTTCGTATGTGATCCCGCCGGAGCATTGCTCGCCGATACTGTAGGTCGCGTCGAGGAGATGCAGGCGTCATACGATGCGATTTGCCGGAAGGTCGGCATTGAATCTGCCGTTCTTGACAGGGTGAACAGCTCGGAGCACGGAAACTATCGCGAATACTATGATCAGGAACTCATCGAGGGCGTATCGGACGTCTATCGCCGCGACCTCGACTTGTTCGGATACAGCTTCGAAGGGGTCGCCGCATGATGATGACCGTGAACCCGCGCAAGACAGAGTCCGTTCGCCCGCTCGGTCGCGTGGACATCACCGCGCTGCGCAAGGCGGTGCTCGAAATCCCCGAGGCTGTGTGGCAACAGGAAAACAGCACCAAGCCGAACCGTTTCGACGCCCTCGACAAGACCGTCCATATTCCCTTCCGGTTCGTGCGCGAATTCGATGACTGGCGCGTCTCCGACGACATGCCGCTTTGGCCGCAATGGCGTGGCTTGCTTGAGCCTGTGTTGGCGGAGGCGACGGCTCCGTACGGCTATCGTCGTGGCGGGTATCCGCGGATCATGCTTGCGCGCATGGCGCCGGGCGGCGTCATCCATCCCCATCGCGACGGCAACCCCTCGGCGAAGTGGCCGCACAAGATCCATGTGCCGCTGCAGACCAATCCGGGCGTGACCTTCGAGATCGAGGGTGTGGGCTATCACCTGCTCGAGGGCGAAGCCTGCGAGGTGAACAATATGGGCGTTCACGCGGTCACCAACCGCGGCGCCACGGACCGAATTCATCTCATCTTCGAATACTACGACCTCGATCAGCCCGAGCCGGCGTGGATACGGGAACTCGTCGGCGGGACGGAGGCGCGCGCTTGACGGGGAGACCCGATCAGCAGGCCGCGTCCACCTTCGAAAGCGCCTACAGTTTGCTCCTGCCGGATCCGGCAGGCTGCGAGCGGGTGTGCCGGCAGATGCTTGCCGCAGGCGAAAGTCCCGTCATCCGACTGCTGCTCGCATCGGCCTTGCGACTGCAGGGGGACTTTGCCGGTGCGCAGGCGATCGCTGACGGACTCGTTCGCGAGATTCCGCGGTGGGCGGGCGCGCACTTCGAACGCGGCATGGCTCTGGGTCGGCAGGGGCGTCACCGTGAAGCGCTCGACGCGTTCGCGCACGCTGAGCGACTTGGCGGCGTGCCCAGCCTCTGGCGGGAGATCGGCGAACAGCACTGGGCGCTGGGTGACCGCCGTGCCGCCGATGCGGCCTTCCTGCGCCACCTCGCTGAACCATCCCCAGAGCCGAGCCTCGCGTCGGCGATGATGTACGCGCGCGCAAGCGAGACTGCGCAGGCGGAAAACGCGTTCCGTCTCCACCTGGGTCACTACCCGGACGATGTGCTGGCGCTGCGGCACTATGCGGAACTTTGTTCGAGTCTGGATCGGTACGAAGAGGCCGAGGCGTTGCTGCGCCGGTGTCTTGAACGTGCGCCATCGTTCACGCTGGGGCGCTATGGACTGGCGATGGTGTTGCTGCATGCGCACGAGGCCGCGCCAGCGTTGGTGGAGATAGATGCGCTGCTGCAGGGCGAACCCGGGCGACTCGAATACATGATCCTTCAAGCGGACGCGCTCGGGCGTGTGGGCGACTTCGATGCGGCTGCTGCGTGCGCCGAGCGCATACTCGCGCGCTACCCCGATCACGGCGGCATGTGGACCACCTATGGCCATTTCCTGCGCGCTCTTGGTCGTCGGGATGAATGTGAGGCGGCGTTCAAGCGAGCCATCGCCCTCGGGAGCCCGCTTGGCGAAGCGTATTGGGGGCTCGCCAACCTCAAGACCTATGCCTTACGGGCCGACGATATCGCCGCCATGCGGGACCATGCGTCCCGGATGCCTGCCGGCGACGAACGCGTCGCGATGCACTTCGCGTTGGGCAAGGCGCTTGAGGACGCGAAAGACTATTCGGCGGCGTTCGAGGCCTATGCGCGCGCCAATGCAGAGCGCAGGGCAGCGCTTCCGTTTGATCGTGAGGAGCGTGTGCAGGCGGTGCGTCGCGCGCGCGAGGTCTATACAGCCGCGTTCTTCGCGGAGCGCGCGGGGCACGGGGCACACGCCGAAGACCCGATCTTCATCGTCGGCATGCCGCGATCCGGTTCGACGCTGGTCGAGCAGATCCTTGCGTCGCACTCCGCCGTCGAAGGCACGATGGAACTCATCGAACTCCTGATGATTGCACGCCGGCTCGGTCGAGGATCCTCCGTCGAGGAAGCGGCTGCGGCGCTCTCCGCCGAGACGTGCCGCAACCTGGGCGAAGAGTACGTGCAGCGCACACGGATGTTCAGAAAGACGGCGGCGTCGCGGTTCATCGACAAGATGCCGAACAACTTCACGCAGGCGGCCCTCATTCATCTGCTGCTGCCGAAAGCGCGCATTATCGATGTGCGGCGTCATCCGATGGCGTGCGGATTTTCGAACTTCAAGCAGCACTGGGCGACAGGACAGGCCTTCTCCTACGATCTCGCGGACATCGGACACTTCTACAAATGCTACGTGGCGTTGATGTCGCACATCGACGACGTGTTGCCGGGGCGCGTTCATCGCGTGATCTACGAAGACCTGGTCGCCGATCCTGAAGCGGAGACCCGTCGGCTGCTCGATGCGTGCGGCTTGCCGTTTGAAGACGGTTGCCTGCGTTTCTTCGAGAACAATCGCGTCGTCCGCACGCCCAGCTCCGAGCAGGTGCGTCGCCCGGTCAATCGCGAAGGCCTCGATGGCTGGAAGCCGTTTGAACAATGGCTCGGGCCGCTCAGGGCAGAGCTTGGTCCCGTGCTGGATTGCTACCCGCGGGCGCCGCCGCGCTGAGGACGGCTGGCTCGAGATCGAAGGCAAACGTCATGCGCGTGGCGGGTGAGGCATAGGGGATGACCCCGTGCCACATGTAGGACGGAAACAGCACGAGCATGCCCGGTTTCGGTTCAACGTAATGCTCCGCCTCCAGCCTTGGAGATGTGGCGATGCCGGGCGCGCCGAAGCGGATCCAGCCTTCAGCGCCGACACCGGTCGGCGGCGTTTCGATATAGCAGGCTGACGAAATCCAGCCTTTCGGGTGGACGTGGTCCAGATGATATCCGCCCGCCTGCATGCGGATGGACCAGACGCCCTGGAACGCGTAGCCGCCGCGATTGCGACGCCGCAGCGGATCGTCGCCCTTGCCGATGTCGGCGACATAGCGCGCAATGGCTGGCGCAAGCGCTGACGGCAGCACCGCGATGGCGGGATCGTCGATGCCGAGAATGTCGGGAACCTGGCTGCCATGCCGGATCGACTGGTTGAAAGGATGCGAGACGGCTTGATGCGCGTGCCGCAGGGCGCGAGCGAGATCGGCCACGTATGCTTCAAGGTTCCGCCAACCATGAGGCGTGTCGAGATAAGAGGTGCGAACCAGTCCATCGTAGTCGTGAAGCGCGGCGTAGCGTGGATCGCCAAGTATGCGCCACGCGGTGGCAAGCAGGGCGATCGCGTGCTGATCCTCGGGCGCGCGCCGCAGCAGGGCCTCCGCTTCGAGCGCGGCGCGTGCTGCGTCGCCCGCACCGAGCAACGCCGAAATGAGCGTGACGGCGACGACGTTGTCCTGGGGGGCGAATCTTGAGGCGCGTTGCGCGTGGGACAACGCGGCATCCGGGGCCCCGCACTGCGCGGCGATCTGCGAGGCGTAGACCATGACGGGCAGATTGAGGGGGTGGCGTCGTGTGAGATCTTCCGCGTCGCCGCGCGCAGCTGCTGCGCCTCGGGTATTCTCGATGATGCGCGCCCTGACCAGGGCGAGCGCCACGTCATCCGGCTGCGCCGCCAGCGCCTGATCCACACGGTGGGTTGCACGGACTGGATCGCCTGTGCGCATCCACAGCAGTTGCGCCAGATCGAAATGTGCGTCGCCGAAGGCGGTCCGCAATTCGAGGGCCTTCCGGAACGCGTGTTCGGCTTCCTCGAAGCGCCCGCCCGCTTGGAGACAACGCGCGAGGACGAGCCATGACTCAGGCGCTTTCGCGCCCTTGGCGAAGGCCGCGCGCATATGTTCTTCGGCCTCCGCCCACCGACCGGCATCGCCGAGCGCCGCCGCGAGATTGTGCTCCGCCGCAGCGCTTCCCGGCGCCGAAGCGACGGCGGCCTCATAGAGCGTGATCGCCTCGTGCAATCGGCCCTGCGCCTTCAGGGATTGCGCCTGAGCGGCGAGAAGTTTCGGGTCATTGGACATTGTGTTCCTTGAGGCTAGGCGCACGTTGCCGCGCCTGTCCAGCCGCAGTCTCCCTGCTGCGCCGGGACGCCGCGCAGCGGCTCGCTTTGCGGGATTTGCCCGGTGTGCGATAAGATCGCCGCTCGCCGACGCGGATCCCGTCCATGAAACTGCAGGCTCGTTTCCTTCAACTCCCGGTATTGTTCGATGCTGCGGTGCTCGCCCGCGAAATCGCGACGATTCCCGAGACTGCCTGGCGTCCGCACCCTGCAGGTTACGCCGGCAATGACTTCCTTCCGCTCATTGCGGTCAATGGCGATCCTTCGGACGAGGGGTTCACGGGGGCGATGCGTCCGACGCCGCACCTCTCCGCCGAGCGGCCCTATCTCTGGCAGACGCTCGCGAGCATTGGCGCCGTTCTCGGCCGCACGCGGCTCATGCGTCTCTCGGGGCAGGCGGAGGTCAGTGAGCATGCGGATGTGAACTACTACTGGCGCGAGCGCATGCGCGTACACGTGCCGATCGTCACGCAGCCGGCGGTGAAGTTTTACTGCGGCGACACCGTCGCACACATGGCCGCCGGAGAGTGCTGGATCTTCGACACATGGAGCCTCCATCGTGTCGTCAACGACCAGACGCACGCCCGTATCCACCTCGTTGCTGACACCGTCGGGGGCGAGGATATGTACCGGCTCATGATGCAGGGGCGAATGCCGGATCGACCGCCTCCGCCCGGGTGGTCGCCGCAAGCGATCACGCCGAGCGCAGAGAAGCGCGCGCTTGAATTCGAGGCGCTCAACGTGCCAATGGTGATGAGCCCATGGGAGGTGCGCGAGCATGTGGGGTTTCTCCTTGGTGAACTGGCCCCCAATCAGCCGGCTGCCGCAGAGGTAGCGCGAATCGCGTCGCGCTTCGTGCATGCGTGGCGCGGCGTGTGGACGGCGCACGGTGAAAGCGAA
Organism: Hyphomonadaceae bacterium; assembly: GCA_016791445.1. Lineage (GTDB taxonomy): Bacteria > Pseudomonadota > Alphaproteobacteria > Caulobacterales > Aquidulcibacteraceae > VFBF01. Next base: position 74,662 of record JAEUMP010000002.1, read on the forward strand.
ACGGGATGGCCGCGTTATCACGCCTTGCTCCAGAGTTTCGCGCGGGAACTCCATGCAGCGCGCGCACATGACCTGCTGCTCGTGAACGAGGTCGATTTCTTCGAATGCGTACGCGGGATAATCCTCGACTATGCGCTGACCGCGCCGGCGCGTCAGGCCATGTCCGCCAGAGCGGCGCGCGCCTGAAAGGGCCTGGCGAACTCCATGTCTCAGCCCCGGCAATCCGACCGCGAAGTCCTGCAGCGGGCGTACGCGGCGCTCGCACAGGGGGATGGCGTCGGCGCTGCAGCGCTGCTTCAGCCGATCGTCTCCGCAGGGGGCGCGAATGCCGATGTATGGCTCGCTGTCGCGCATGCAGCGGCGTTGCAGAACGACGTCGAAGGAAAGGCGGCGGCGATTGACAAGGCGCTCGAACGCGCGCCGACGGACGTTCGTGCGCTGATTTCGAAGGCCGATCACCTCGCAGCGTACGGAGACGCGCGCGCGGCAACCGCCTTCTACTCCACGGCGGTTCAGGTTGCGCCGCCGGCCGAGCGCCTATCCCCGCCGATGCGTGAAGCGCTTGAGCGCGCCCGTGCGGCGACGGCGGCGATGGCGCGCGAGCTTGAGGACTTCGTGCGTGCGCGCCTGTCGACGGAGGGCATCGCGGAAGCGGACGCGCCCGAACGCTTTTCGCGTGCAGTCGACATCCTGTTCGGGCGCAAGCGTGCCTACGTGCAGCAACCGCGCTATCTGTTTTACCCCGAACTTCCGAACATCCAGTTCTACGACCGGGGCATGCTGCCCTGGATCGACAGCGTTGAGGCGTCGACCGCCGAGGTTCGCGCGGATCTGGAGGGCGTTCTGGGGCCGTCATTCACGCCCTATCTCACCCAGGCGCCGGACCGGCCGCGCAACGACCAGATGGGCCTTGTGAACGACCCGGGCTGGAGTGCGCTCTTTCTCCACAAGGACGGTCGCGAGCAGGCGTCGGCGGAGTGCTGCCCGAGAACAATGGCCGCGCTTGCGGAGGCGCCGCTGACCCGCATTCCAAACAGAACGCCATCGGTCCTCTTTTCCAAACTCGCCGCAGGCGCGCACATTCCCGCGCATACGGGGATGCTCAACACCCGCCTCATCTGTCACTTGCCGCTCATCGTGCCGGAGGGATGTGCGTTTCGCGTGGGCAACGACGTTCGCGTCTGGGAAACAGGCAAGGCCTGGGCCTTCGACGACACGATCGAACACGAAGCGTGGAATCGCGGCGCATCGGATCGCTACATTCTCATCTTCGATGTCTGGCGCCCTGAACTGACCGTTGAGGAGCGGGCGTGCGTGTCGGCCTTGTGCCAGGCCATCGACTCCTATCGCAGCGACGTGTCGTGGGATGGATGAATCCGGCGCCTCGCTGGAGGCCGCGCTCCGGCGTGCGTCTGCGCTCCGAGAAGCGGGCCGCTATGCGGAGTCCGTGACCGGCTATCGCGAAGTTCTCGCGCGCCGGCCTGCATTGCCCAACGCCTGGTACAATGTCGGGTGGATGGAGCGCCGCCTCGGGCGTCCGGAAGCGGCGCTCGACGCCTATGCCGAAGCGTTGCGGCACGGCGCATCCGGGCCGGAGGAAGTGCATCTGAATCGCGGCGTCATCCTGCTCGACGATCTCAATCGTGTGGAGGAAGCGTTGCAGGCGTTCAACGCCGCGCTGACGCTCAATCCACGTTTCACGCCCGCACTCTTGAACGTGGCGAATATCCATGAGGACCGGGGTGCCCGGAAGGAGGCGGAAGCGCTTTACGCGCGCGTCGTCGAGATCGATCCGGGATGCTGGGAGGGCCTCGCGCGCCTTGCGAACGTGCGTTCGGGGTTTCGGCCCGATGATCCGCTCCTCGGCCAGCTGGAACAGGCGCTGGCGCGAAGCGATGTCGCCCCGGCGGAACGTGCGAGCCTCGGGTTTGCACTAGGGCGTGCGCTGGACAGTGCGGGAGACTACGAGCGCGCCTTCGCCGCCTTCGTCGCCGCCAATCGAGCCAGCGCGGAGAGCGCCGGCAAGGCCCGCGCCTACAACCCCGCTGCCCATGAGCAATACGTGGACAGTCTCATCGCCGCGTTCTCGCGCGTGCGGGTGCGCAGAACCGCCACGCAGGCGCCGCCGGTATTCATCTGCGGAATGTTCCGCTCGGGCTCGACCTTGCTGGAACAGGCACTCGCCGGGCACCCGCGTGTCACCGCCGGTGGCGAAATCCCTCTGATGCCCGCGCTCGCAGCGCAACTGGCGCCGTTTCCGGTCGCCATGGCGGATCTCGCGGACAGTCAACTGGACGCGTTGGCGACGCAGTATCGCGACGGCGTCGCGAAGCTCTATCCGGGCGCCGATCTCGTGACCGACAAGCGTCCCGATAACTTCCTTCTGCTCGGTCTCGCCAAGTCCCTCTTCCCGGAGGCGCGCATCCTCCACACGGTGCGCGACCCTCTCGATACCTGTCTGTCGACCTTCTTCCTGCACCTCGATCACTCGATGGCGTACGCAAAAGACCTGGCGCACATCGGGCACTATTTTCGCCAGTACCGTCGGTTGATGGCGCACTGGAAAACGCTCTGGCCAGCCGACATCCACGATTTCGACTACGATACGTTCGTGCGCGCGCCGCGCGAGACTCTGGAGCCTGCGCTCAGGTTTTGCGGGCTGGAGTGGGATGATCGCTGCCTCGCATTCCATGAACGGGACTCGAACGTTCGTACGGCGAGTGTCTGGCAAGTGCGCGAGCCGCTGTATCAGCGCTCGTCCGGTCGCGCGCGCGCGTACGAAAGCAACATCGCGCCTCTGCGCGATGCGCTGCAGGCGTTCTATCCACCCGCGTCGTAGGTGTTGAGCGCCGTCGTCATGGCGCTAACGAGTTCGCGCTCCGCCGCCGACAAGAGCGGGTTCCAGACGTCGAAGATCAGAACCGCGCGCAATTGGTCGCTGTCATTCCACGCTTCGTGCTCGATCGTGTCGTCGAAGACGAAGCTCTCTCCCATCACCCAAGGCCGCGTGTCGTTGCCGACGCGGAAGCGGCAGCCGTCGGGAATGATAAGCGGCAGGTGGGCGATGAGGCGCGTGTTCGACGATCCGGTATGAGGCGGGATCGCGGTGCGGGGCTGCAGCACGGAAAACATCGCCGTAGGCGCGTATCCGGGTTGATCGGCCATAGGGATCCGCTCGAGGATCGCGGTCGTCTTCGGAAACAGCGCGCAGTTGGCGGGGATTTTTGCGCCGTCGCGCCACAGGTGCAGCGTCGACCAGTCCGGCGAATGGTTCAATGCGGCCCACTGGTTGAGCGGCGCGCCTGCCGGGAGCTGCATGTAGGGGTGGAACTTGTCCCAATAGACTTTCAGCTGCGCCAACAGTTCGTCGCGGATGATCTCGGTCTGCGCTTCGAGTTCCGCCATCCACGGGAAGTGCTCGCGCGCATGGAAGGTGATCGGCGGCAACTTCGGAAATGTCAGAAACAGCGGCTCCTGCACATAGGCCTTGCGCACGCCGGAGAGGATGTCGAGGCACTCGTCGAAGCGGGAGAGATCGGCGCCTTGATGCTTCGCGCGAAGGTGGTCGGTCTGCGCGCGCAGGAAACTGTTCATCGCTTGAGTGTTGCTCGCCACAGCTTGCTGAGCATGCTGCACCGCAGACTTCAGATGGGGCGGCATGACGTGTTCGGGCGGCGCAATCTTGAGGGCGTTCTTGTAGATTTTCGCCGCCGCGCGGTGCTGGCCCATCTGCTCGACGACCGCCGCCTTGGACACCAGCGCGAGAAACGAATACGGCTCAAGGGATAGGGCCGCGTCCAACGCCTTGAGCGCGCTGCCGAGGTCGCCGCGCATCCGGAAGGCGAGCGCCCGGTTCATGGGGATGTCGGGGTCTGCCGGGTCGAGCGCGCCGGCTTCATCGAGCGCGGCGAGGGCGCGCGCGTGATCGCCGCGCTGCAACGCGCTCATGGCGTCACGCACCAGCGCCTGTGAGCGAGGATCGGACATGTCGGCAGGGTAGTCGAAGCGGCCGGAAATGAAAGCCGCCGGAAGGCGGGGCGAAACGCCCTACTTGATCTTGCCTTCGACGAACTCGACGTGCTTGCGCACGACCGGGTCATACTTGTTGAACTTCAGCTTCTCGGTCTTCGTGCGCGGGTTCTTCTTGGTCACATAGAAGAAGCCGGTCGGTTCGCCGTTTTCCTTCTTCGCCGTCGAATTGAGGCGGATCTTGAGGGTGGTCGGCTTGGCCATGGCGGGGGTCCCGAACGCAAAGGGGCCCGCACGGGCGGGCTGGAAAACGAAGGCGCGGAAAATACCCGCGACGGCCCGGGTGTCAAGCTCAGAGCCTGTCCATGCGGTGACCGGTTCGGGTCCAGCGCAGGAAGGGCGGCCCGCCCTGATCCTTGCCCGACAGCCGCGCATCCACTTCTCCGAGCACGAACCGCGTCACATTCGGCAGGTCGAGTCCGAGGGCGTCCGGGAGGGTGAACCATCGGGTATGGAGCAGTTCATCTCCCGACAGGTGCGGACGATCATCTGCGAGGACGGCGTCAGCCTCCGCGAAGAAGAAGCGGGCGTCGAAGCGGCGCGGCCGATAGGGCGGCGTTATGGCGCGACAGATGAAGTCGAGCTTGTCCAGCTCCGGGGCGGCGTCACAGGCGACGTATTCTTCCCAGCCCGGAGGGGGCTTAGCACCCGGCGCGCCGGTGCGGCCTACGACGAGGCCGGTCTCCTCGAACGTCTCGCGGATCGCCGCCAGCGCGAAGGCGCGGGGGCTGCGTCGGCACTTCTCGAGGAGGAGTTTGGCTTCCACTTCGGGGCGCAGTTCGGATGCGGCGGCGGCGGCGGCGTCGAACCGCTCGACCCGACCGCCCGGAAACACCCACTTGTCCGGCATGAACACATGGCCCTTCGCGCGCTGTCCCATGAGGACGGTCCAGGCGCCGCGCTGCTTGCGGACGAGGATCAGGGTCGCAGCGTCTTTCGGGCGGGGTGCGCGGGCGGGACGCGTGGGATCGGCGGCGTCGAACGGGGCGTCGTCAGGGTCTTTCGGGGTCGTCATCAGCGCACTTTAGGCCGCCGGGGGCTGAGCGCGAGACTGACGTGGCGGCAGCGCGCAGTCAGATCCGGCGGATCACGCGCGCATAGAAGCCGTCCATGCCCCCTTCCTCAGCGCGGTCCGCGGGGGTCGTTCGAAGCACGAATTCAGTGCCTTCCACTTCGTAAGGCCGCGTCGCCAGCGCCGCATCGACGATGGCGGCCCCTTCCTCGGCTTCGAGGGAACAAACGACGTAGAGCAGCTTGCCGCGAGGCGTGGTGAGGTCGATGGCCCGGTCGAGGAGCGTCGCCTGCAGCGCCGCAAGCGAAGCGATGTCGGCGGGACGGCGAAGCCAGGCCACGTCCGGATGGCGGCGAAGGGTGCCAGTGGCGCTGCACGGCGCATCGAGTACGACGACATCGTAAGTGCGGCCCGGCGCATAGGTGCGGGCGTCGGCGCAGATGATCTCTGCTGTCAGCCCGGTACGCGCCAGATTTTCCCGGACGCGCTCCAGCCGCTCCTGCGAGATATCGACGGCGGTGACCTCCGCGCCCGCAGCAGCAAGCTGCATCGTCTTTCCGCCGGGGGCGGCGCACAGGTCTAGCACGCTCAGGCCGCAAACGTCGCCGAGGAGCCGGACAGGCGCCGCCGCGGCGGCGTCCTGCACCCACCAAGCGCCTTCGGAAAAGCCGGGGGCCTGCGTCACATCGACGGCCTCGTTCAGGCGAACGGTGTCGCCTTCGAACACGCTGCCGCCAAGTTTGTCAGCCCAGACCGCCGCATCCTTCTTGACCGTGATGTCGAGCGGCGCCTCGTTGCGCAAGGACGTGGCGATAGCGCGCGCTGAATCCCCGCCGTAGTGGGCGCGCCATCGTGTGAAGAGCCAATCGGGAAGGTCCGCGCCTGGCGGCAGGGTTGCAAAATGTGTGACGCCATCAGTCGCGACCTTGCGCAGCACCGCGTTCATCAGTCGTGCGAAGGGCGCCGCGCTCCGTGCGGATTGCGCCAGCCCGACAGTTTCCGAAACGACAGCGTGCGCGGGCAGGCCGAGAACGAGCAATTGAGCCGCGCCGGTGCGCAGCATGGCGCGCGCGAGCCCGGCGCCCGACGGCAGGGGTTGTTGCAGATAGCGCGACAGAATGACGTCGATGCCGCCGAGCCGGCGCAGCGTGGCGCTCGCGATGGCGCGGGCGAACGCACGGTCCCGGCCCTGGAGGGCGTTGAAGCTGCGAGTGTCTGCGAGCGCGTCGTCGAGGGTGCGCCCCTGTTCCGTGACTTCGGCGACGAGGACGGCGGCGGCCTGACGGGCGCTGGGCAAGGTGCGGGACATGCGCGTCCATGGACGTTCGCGGACCCACGCGCAATCGCTATCCCCGTTCGCCGTCAGCGTCCGCGTTCAGCCCCAGGGGCCGCGCTGGCGCGCGCCCCACGGCCCCGCCGCCGGACCGCCAGCCGGCGCGCCGGGCGTCGCCTCAATGGGGTTGCGCCGTTCCGCGTCGGGCATGCCACCCGCCAGTTCGTAGAGTTTCGCGATCCGGTTGCGCGTGTTGGGATGCGTCGAGAAAAGGTTGTCGGCGCCCTTCCCGGCGAGGGGATTGATGATGAAGAGGTGCGCAGTCGCCGGGTTTTGCTCGGCGGCGACGTTGAGTTCGCCGCGCGCGAATCTTTCCATCTTTTCCAAGGCCCGCGCGAGCGCACGGGGGTCGCCGGCGATGGCCGCGCCCAGGCGATCGGCTTCGTATTCGCGAGACCGGCTGATCGCCATCTGCACCAGCGACGCGGCGAGCGGCGCCAGCAGCATGATGAGAATGCCGGCGATCGGGTTGGAGTTGCCGTTGGCGTCGCGGGGACCGAGGAAGAACGCGAAATTTGCCAACATCGCTATCGCGCCGGCGATGGTGGCTGTGACCGTCATGGTGAGCGTGTCGCGATTCTGCACGTGCGCCAGTTCGTGCGCCATGACGCCGCGGATTTCGTCACGGTCGAGCATCTGCAGCAGGCCCGTGGTTGCAGCGACAGCGGCGTTGTGCGGATCGCGCCCCGTGGCGAACGCGTTGGGTTGCGGGTTGTCCATGATATAGATTTTCGGCGCCGGCATGCCGGCGCGTTCGGCGAGCGCAAGCGTATCGGCGACGTAGTTCCGCACCACGGCATTCGGATGGGTCGCGTCCACGGGCTGCGCGCCGTAGTGGGACAGCACCAGCTTGTCCGCGTTCCAGTAGGCGAACGCGTTCATCCCCACGGCGATGACCAGGGCGATCAACATGCCCGCGGCCCCGCCGACGAGGTAACCCACGCCGATGAAGAGCGCGGTGAGCGCGGCGAGGAGAACGAAGGTCTTGAGGTGGTTCATCTGGTTCCCAATGTTGAGCCGGAGATATATGTGCCGCCGCCTGAGGTTCCAGATGAGCGAAGACCGGTTGCAGGAAAGTGATCCGCCGAAGCGCACCTTGTCGCCGGCGGCTGAACGGGCGCTCGCGGAGGCCGCCGAGCGCCGCGCCCGGGCCGAAGCGGCGGCTGCCGGAAGCGAGGAGACCGGCGGCCCGGCCGGAGCCGAACCCACCCGGTTCGGGGATTGGGAGCGCCGGGGGCTGGCGGTGGACTTCTGAGCCCGGGCCCACTGACCCCCAATCCGCTCGCCTGGTCCACTACCCCGGTCCGCCTCCCGCATTGCAGCATGGAGAGAATGGGAGTAATCCGCGCCTCCTTTGACCGGCGCTGACGGCGCTGGCCGCCAGGATGAATTGACCATGGCGCAGGATGAGTCCGGGGCGCCGTCCAGCGAACCGTCGAAATCCGCCACCACACAGCCCGGTGCGCCGAATTCGGCGCCGCCGAACGGCAACGACGCCCATGCGCCCGCAGATGGAAGCCACGGCGCCCATGGCGGGTTCTGGGCGCTGCTGATCGGGTCGATCGGGGTCGTCTATGGCGACATCGGCACGAGCCCGCTTTACGCCCTCAGGGAATGCCTGCGCATCGTGGCCGGCCCCGGCGGGGTGCCGACGCGTGGCGAAGTCATCGGCATCGTTTCCCTGATCTTCTGGGCGCTGATCATCGTCGTTACCGTGAAGTCGGTGTTCCTGCTCCTGCGCTTCGACAACAAGGGAGAAGGCGGCACGCTGTCGCTGATGGCGCTGGTCCGGCGCGCCTTCGGGCAGCGGACGGGGCTGTTGCTCGGCGTGGGCATTCTCGGCGCCTGTCTCTTCTACGCTGATGCGCTCATCACACCGGCCATATCGGTGCTGTCGTCGGTCGAGGGGCTGCGGTCGGTGCCGGTGGTGGGCGACTACATCAACCCCTGGATTCTGCCGATCAGCATCGTGATCCTTGTCGGGCTCTTCTTCGCGCAGAGCCGCGGTACGGCGCGTATCGGCGCGCTTTTCGGACCGATCACGCTCTGCTGGTTCCTCACGATGGCGGCGCTCGGGGCGCTGCACATCAGCGATGATTTGGGGATCATCTCGGCGCTATCGCCCGTGCCGGCGGTCAGCTTCTTCATCAGCCACGCGGGGTTGTCGTTCGTCGTCCTCGGCGCGGTGTTTCTCGCGGTGACGGGCGCTGAGGCGCTCTATGCGGACATGGGCCATTTCGGGCGCAAGCCGATCAGCCGGGCGTGGATTTTTGTCGTCCTCCCGTGCCTGACGCTCAACTATCTCGGTCAGGGCGCGCTCGCGCTTTCCCATCCCGAAACGATCGACAATCTCTTCTTCATGCTCGCGCCGGACTATCTGCGCCTGCCGGTCGTGTTGCTCGCGACGATGGCGACGATCATCGCGAGTCAGGCGGTCATCACCGGCGCCTTCTCGATCACACAGCAGGCGATCCAGTTGGGCATCCTGCCGCGGATGGAAATCCGCCGCACGTCGGAGACCCAGGCCGGCCAGATCTATATGCCTCAGGTGAACTGGATGATGCTCGCAGGCGTGCTCATCCTGGCGCTGGCATTCGGCTCCTCCAGCCGGCTTGCGGCTGCGTACGGCATCGCGGTGTCCGGTGAAATGATCGTCTCGACGGTTCTCGTCTTCTTTGCGATCTGGAAGCTCTGGAAGCGCCCGCCGTGGCTGGCCGCGCTGGTCTGTGTGCCGTTCTTTCTTATCGAGGTCGCGTTTTTCTCGTCGAACATGCTGAAGGTCTGGAACGGCGGCTTCGTGCCGATCCTGCTTGCGTTGGGGCTGGTTCTCATCATGTGGACCTGGACGCGCGGGACGCGGCTCCTCCAGGAGCAGACGCGGAGGGACGAGCCGCTCGGGAAGCTCTTTGAAACGCTGTCCCATCACCCGCCCCACCGGGTGCGCGGCACGGCGATCTTCCTCACCGGCGATCCCGACGTCGCGCCGGCGGCGCTGATGCACAATCTGAAACACAATCAGGTGCTGCACGAGCAGATCATCGTGCTGACCGTGAAGACGCTCGAACAGCCGCGCGCGCCTGACAGCGAACGCCTCAAGATCGAGGACTTCATGCCGGACGTGAAGCGCGTGACGCTGACCTTCGGCTTCATGGAGACGCCCAACGTCGTGAAGGCGCTCACGGCGTCTCGCAAGCAGGGCCTGAAGTTCGACATCATGAAGACGTCCTTCTTCCTGTCCCGTCGGACGATCATCCCCTCCGAGAAGAGCGGCATGCCGCTCTGGCAGGATCACCTGTTCATCTTCCTCGCCCGCAACGCGACGAACGCGACCGACTTCTTCCACATCCCGAGCGGACGTGCGGTGGAACTGGGCAACCAGGTGATGGTGTGAGGCTGTTCGCGCGGGGCCGGTGGCCGCGCGGCGTGGTCGCGTGGGTGGCCGCTTCGACAGCGGCGGCGATGCTAGGCGCCACGCTCACCGTCGCCTACCTCATGGCGCGCGAGACGTTCGTTTCGCCGCCGTTCCCGGCGTCGGAGTGGTGGCTGTTCGTGAACATGTGGCGTCCGCTCGCGGTGGCCGGCGCCATTCTCGTCCCGCTGTTTGCGGCGCTGCCGGCGCTCGGCGCAGTCCTGCTGATCCGGCGTTTCCACTGGCCGCGTCCGGCGGCGGACATGTTAGGCGGGGCGGTGTGCGGGCTCCTTGCGCTGGGGCTGGTTGTGGGGGCCGCCCGTCTGCTCAACACGCCTGGGGCCAATTGATGGACCTCGGACCGCTCTTCGGACTCTTCATCATTCCGGCCGTTGTCGGGGCGGCGGCGGGTCTCGTCTATTGGCTGGCTGCGGGTCGGCCCGGCAAGTCGTAGCGTCCGTGCGCGCAGTGCGCTAAAGCCCGCGCCGGCAAGGAGTCCGCGCACGATGGCGAAAGACGTGAAGAAGGTGGTGCTGGCCTATTCGGGCGGCCTCGACACTTCGATCATCCTGAAATGGCTGCAGGAAACGTACGGCTGCGAAGTGGTGACGTTCACCGCCGATCTCGGCCAGGGCGAAGAGCTCGGCCCTGCGCGCGAGAAGGCGCTGCAGTTCGGCGTGAAACCGGAGAACATCTTCATCGACGATCTCCGCGAGGAATTCGTGAAGGACTTCGTCTATCCGATGTTCCGCGCGAACACGCTGTATGAAGGCCAGTATCTGCTCGGCACGTCGATCGCGCGCCCGCTGATCGCCAAGCGTCAGATCGAGATCGCCAACATGGTCGGCGCAGACGCCGTGTGTCACGGCGCGACCGGCAAGGGCAACGACCAGGTCCGCTTCGAGGTGTCGTATTACGCGCTGAAGCCCGACGTGCGCGTTATCGCGCCGTGGCGCGAATGGGACTTCCAGGGGCGGCCCGATCTGATCGCCTACGCCAAGAAGCACGGCATCCCGATCGCCACCGGCAAGGAGCAGGATGCGCCGTTCTCCATCGACGCCAACCTGCTGCACACCTCGTCCGAAGGCATGGTGCTGGAAGACCCGGACGTGGAAGTGCCAGACATTGTGAAGAAGCGCGGCGACCGCCGCACGATCACGCCGGAGGAGGCGCCGGACAAGGCGACCTATGTGTCGATCGGTTTCGAGCGCGGCGACGCCATTTCGATCGACGGCAATAAACTTTCGCCCGCGGCGCTGCTCACCGAGCTCAACCGCATCGGCGGCGCCAACGGCGTCGGCGGGCTCGATCTCGTTGAGAACCGCTATGTCGGCATGAAGTCGCGCGGTTTCTACGAAACGCCGGGCGGCACGATCCTGTGGCACGCGCATCGCGCCATCGAGTCGATCACGCTCGACCGTGGCGCCATGCACCTCAAGGACGAGCTGATGCCGCGCTATGCCAGCGTCGTCTACAACGGCTTCTGGTGGACGCCGGAGCGCAAGATGCTGCAGGCGGCGTTCGATGCGTCTCAGGAGAGCGTCACGGGCGATGTGCGGCTGAAAATCTACAAGGGCGGCGTCTATGTGGCGGGGCGATCTTCGCCGTACTCGCTCTACTCCAAGGCGCTCGTCGGCTTCGACGAGGCGGGCGGCTATAATCAGGCGGACGCAGAAGGGTTCATCAAGCTGAATGCGCTGCGCCTGCGGATCGCGGCTGAACGCGATCGCCGCACCGGCAAGAACGAATAGGCGGACCGAACGGGTCCTGCTTTGAGAGACTCAGGCGTCGACGCTATGGATCGGCCATGAAGTTCTACTTTCTCGGCATCGCCGGCGCTGGCGTCTCCGCGCTCGCCTCTATTCTCGTGAGCGAAGGCCATGAGGTGTCGGGATCGGACGAGGCCGCGTTTCCGCCGGTGAGCACCTATCTCGATCGCCTCGGCGTGCGCTACGCAACGCGCTTCAGCGCGACGAACATTCCCGCTGACGTGGACATCGCCATCATCGGCACGAGCGCCAAGCTCCACGGCGCCGAGAACCCCGAGTTCAGTGAGATCAAGCGGCGCGGCATTCCGCATTACACCTTCGCCGAATATCTTGGTCTCCACACCAAGGGACGCGAGAACATCGTCGTCGCGGGCAGCTTCGGCAAGTCCACGCTCACCGCCATGCTCGCGCACATGCTCGTCACGGCGGGGCGCAAGCCGGGCTGGTTCATCGGCGCGATACCGCTCGATCTCGATCGCACCGGCGCCGCCGGCGGCGATCCCGAAATGATCATCGAGGGGGACGAATACGTCGTCTCTATCGAGGACCGGCGCTCCAAGTTCGAACTCTATGACGTGCGGCACACCCTGCTGAGTTCGATCGTGCACGACCACGTCAACATGTTCCCGACATTCGAGAGTTATGTCCTGCCGTTCCGCAAGCTGGTCGACGCGACGCCCGGCGTGCTCGTGTGCGCGCGCCAATACGAGACCGTGCGCGAGATCACGGCTGGACGGGACGTCGTCTGGTACGGTCTAGGGCCGGGCGAAGGCTACAGCGCCGAGGATATCGTCATCGGCGAAGTCACCACTTTCACCCTCACCACGCCGACCGGGGAACGCATTCCGCTCGAGACGCAGCTGCTCGGTCACCACAACATCGAGAATATCGTCGGGGCTGCGGCGATGCTTCTGGAACGGGGGCTGGTGACCGGCGCCGATCTCCAGCGCTCTGTTCCCGTTTTCCGCGGCGTCGCGCGGCGTCTCGACAAGAAAACCATACGCTCGCGCGTGCCTGTGTATGAGGGGTTCGGGTCGTCCTACGAGAAGGCGCGCTCCGCGATAGAGGCGATCCAGCTTCACTTCCCGCAGCGTCCGCTTGTGGTGGTGTTCGAGCCGCACACGTTCAGCTGGCGCAATGCCGATGCGCTCGTCTGGTACGATACCGTGTTTGAAGGCGTTGCGCGCGTGCTCGTGCTGCCGCCGCCGACGCACGGGGCGGGCGGGCACAATCAGCTCGGGTTCGCCGAAATCATGGATCGCATTCTTGCGGCGGGTGTGAACGCCTCGCCCGTGGCCGGCGCCGACGCGGTGCTGGCGGATCTCGAAGGGTCGCTGAAGGGGTATGAGGTCGTGCTGTTGCTTTCCTCCGGCCCGCTCGATGGGCTGGTTGACCGCCTGCCGCCGCAATTCGAAGAGCGGTTCGGACGCTTGGTCCGCTAGCGGGTGGGGCGACCATGTCGCGTGCGATTCTGCGGAGGCGCCGGCGACAGTGAACGACAGGGCGCGCCCTCTCGCTGCTCTCGTCAGTAATTTTGTTCGCCTCGGGCCCCATGACCTTTCCCGTCGATACGCAGCTCTTCGTCCTCTTTCTCGGCGTGATGGCCGTCATGGCGATTACGCCGGGGCCGGCCAATGTGTTCGCCATCGCGACCGGCATCCAGCGGGGGCCGCGCGCGGCGCTGGAAGGCGTGGCGGGCATGAACGCGGCGACTCTTGTTTGGTTCGCCGCCGCCGCGCTCGGTCTGGCGGCGCTTGTGAAGGCTTATCCGCAGGCGTTTCGCGTTCTCGCGGTTGCGGGTGGCGTCTACGTGGCCTGGCTCGGTCTGAAGTCCTTGTGGACGGGGCTATCCAGCAAGGGAAAGGCGCTGGCGGTCGATGCGCGCATGGGGGCCTCGGCATTTCGCGACGGCTTTGCCGTACAGATCGCCAACCCGAAGGCGGTGCTCTTCTTCACAGCGGTCCTGCCGCCTTTTCTTGATCCTGCCCGTCCTGCAGGCGCACAGCTTGCGGTGTTCGCGGCAGTCACCATCGGCATGGATGTGCTGGCGATGACGGGCTATGCGCTCGCGGGCGCATCGCTAGCGCGCGGCTTCCAGCGCGAGACGTTTCGGCGCGGGTTTGCCGTAGTAGTGGGACTTTTGCTGTTGACCGCCGCCGTACTCATTCTCATCCGCCCCTAGGCGACGGTGAGGAGATCTGCGCAGATCGCCTCGAGTCCTGCGCGGTCGACATCATCGAAAGCGGCAAGGTCGATGGAATCCACATCGAGAACGGCGGCGAGCGCACCCGACCGGTCAAACACAGGCGTCACGATCTCGCTCTTCGAGCGGCTGTCGCACGCGATGTGTCCGGGGAAGGCGTCGACATCCGGCACCACGAGCGTTTCGCCGCGCGCGGCGACGGCGCCGCAGACGCCCTTGCCGAACGGAATGCGCAGGCAACCCAGCGTGCCTTGGTACGGACCGACGACAAGCTCCCGCGGCTTGGCGGTGTCGACCACGTAGAAGCCGCACCAGAAGAAGCGCGGTGCAAAGGCGTGAGCGAGCATGCTGGCGGCGGTGGCGTAGCGCGCGGTGCGATCGGGTTCGCCGGCGATCACCGCCGCGATCTCCCTGCGGACGACCGCATAGCGCCCGGCCTTGTCCGCGGGCAGGTCTTGAAGAACGGCTTCAGCCATGATGCAGCTTCCGGAAATGCGTCTGAGACGATGCGCCAGGCGGAGACCGGTGGGCCCGGTCGGATTTGAACCGACGACCAGACCGTTATGAGCGGCCGGCTCTAACCACTGAGCTACAGGCCCCGCCGGGTCTCCCCCCAAAGTATCCCTTGGGGGCGCTCTTGCTAGCGGCGACCGGCGTTCGGGTCCAGCGGACCGCGTCTCGCCGTCAGTGCGTGGACGGCGTTTCTCCAGGCAGCAGGCCGCGCCGGGCGAGAATGGCCTGCGCCTCGGCGCTGATCGCGGCGGGGCCTACGCCGTTGGCGCGGGCGCGCGAGCGCGCGGCGGCGAGTTCCACGAGGGCTTCGTCCCACGCTTCCGGAAAGGCCGCCTCGAGGGTCTCACGCGCGAACCGCGCGGCGGCGGGCGAGGCGCCGCCGGTGGAGGCGGTGAGCAGCAGCGCCCCGCGCTGGACGATGGCCGGCGTGTGGAAGTCGCAGAAAGGCAGGACGTCTTCGACATTCACGAGCGTCTTCTCGGCGCGCGCATCGGCGGCGATTTCGCCGGAGTCCGTTTCGCTCAAACCCGCGACCCAGACGACCTGGAGCGCGTGCAGGTCCTTGCGCGTGGGGCGACGCCGGCGCAGACGCGCGCCCGCTTCGGCGACAATTTCGGCGTCAGGCGCATCGCTGAAGAACAGCGGATCGGCGCCGAGATCGCGCAGCTGCCGGAAGCGGCGCAGCGCGAGCGTTCCTTTGCCGACGACGGCGACGTCGATCTGTGCGGGGTCGAGGGTTATCGGGATCATGTCAGCTCGCGGCGGCTTTCGTTTCCGTTTCAAGGTTGAGGCGGTGTTCTGCGGCGGCGCGGGCGAAGGCGTCGCCGATGAGAAGCAGTGCGGGGCCGTCACCGGCGGCGTCGGCGAGTTGATCCAGTTCGGCCAGTACGCCGCCCAGCGCCCTCCCGTTCCCGAGTGACGCCGATTCAACGAGGACGGCCGGGCGCGTTGCGGGGACGCCGCGTGCGATCAGCGCGTCGCGCACCCGCGCGGCTTCGCGCTTGCCCATGTAGACGACGGCGCTGTCCGCGGCGGCGGCGGCGTTGGCCCACGCTTCGTCACCATCGAGCCCTTTGGCGACGGCCGGCGTCACGAAGGCGACCGAGCGCGCGACCTTGCGGTGCGTCAGCGACGCCATGATCTCCGCGGCGGCCGCGAACCCCGCGCTCACGCCGGGGACGACTTCCACCGGCACATTGGCCGCGCGGCACGCCTCGATTTCTTCCTGCGCGCGCCCGAACAGCATCGGATCGCCGCCCTTGAGACGCACGACGATCTTGTGGCGTTGCGCGGACCGCACGAGCAGGCGGTTGATGAAGCTCTGGTCGGTGGAAGGGCGATGCGCGCGCTTGCCGACATTGAGAAGGCGGGCGTTCACCGCCATCGCCAGCGTTTCCGGATCGACGAGCGCATCGTGGAGCACGATGTCGGCGGCAGCGAGCAGGCGCGCCGCGCGCAGCGTGAGGAGATCGGCGGCGCCGGGGCCTGCGCCCACGAGATAGACCGTGCCGGTCACGACGCTTTCTCCGCCGCGGCGTTCGCTTCATCGCGGCGCCGGAAGATCGGCGCCCTACCGTCGGCGGCGTCCTGATAGACTTCGCCGTAATCGGAGAAGGCTTTCAGCGCATCATTCACGTCCTGGCCATCGCGCAGTTGGAAGGCGTCGAACCCGCACCGCGCCATCTGGAAGAGCTGATCGCGCGCCACGTCCCCCACGGCGCGCAGTTCGCCCGTGTAGCCGAGACGCTTGCGCAGCAGGACGCCGCTCGACAGGCCGCGTCCGTCGCTGAACTTGGCGAAGTCGATCGCGAACAACGTCACGCCTTCGAGTTGGCCTTCCAGCGCAAGTGGATCGTCCGTCGCGACGAGCACCGGCGGCAGCCCGCGGTCGCCCTCAAGCCAGTCTTTCAGTGGCGTGTAGCCTGCGGCACGCCAGTCCTTCTCGACCTTTTCGCCGGCGGGTTTCTTCACATAGGTCGCGAGACGCGCATCGCCGCGCCCGCCGTCGACATTCACATCGACAGGCTTCGCCACGACAGCCGCTTGCGCTTCGCCCGCAGCGACGAACGGCTTTCTCGCCGCATCGAGTTTGATCAGCACGCTCATGCGGCGGCCTTTTCGGGATAGGCGACGGCCTTGAAGCGCTCGGCGCCGAGGCGTTCGGCGGTGTCGATGAAGCGCTCTCCCTCGCGGCGCTCGGCCATATAAAGATCGACGAGGCGTGCGATGAGCGCCGGGATTTCCTCCGCCTTCACGGCTTTGCCGAGGATTTCGCCGAGCGCGACATTGGCGTCGGAGCGCCCGCCCACGAGCACCTGGAACCACTCCTCGCCGTGCTTGTCGACGCCGATGACGCCGATATGGCCGACATGGTGGTGGCCGCAGGCATTGATGCAGCCGGAAATCTTGATGGCGAGTTCGCCGATCTCTTCCTGGCGCGCTTCCAGTTCCTGCTGGATCGCCAGCGACAACGGGATCGACTTGGCGTTGGCGAGGGAACAGAAATCGCCGCCCGGGCAGGCGATGATGTCGGTAACGAGGCCGATGTTCGGCTGCGCGAGTCCGGCCTTGTCGGCGGCCTGCCAGAGATCGAACAGGTCCTTGCGCGCCACATCCGCGAGGATGAGATTCTGGTGGTGGGAGACGCGCGCCTCGCCGAAGGAGTAGCGGTCCGCGAGATCGGCGGCGGCGTCGATCTCTTCGGCGGTCGCGTCCCCGGGCGCGGGGCCCGTGCGCTTGAGGGACAACGTCACCGCTGCGTAGCCCGCACGCTTGTGCGCGACGACGTTGCGGCGCAGCCAGGCGTCGAAGCGGCGATTGGCGGCGCGCAGCGGCGCGAGATCGGCGTTCGCGTCGGCGTCGCTCAGATAGGGCGGATCGATGAAGCAGGCGGCGATGCGCGTGCGTTCGTCTTCGGTCAAGGTCGCCGGGCCGTCCACGAGATGGACGAAGTCACTCTCGACTTCCTCGGCGAACTTTTCCGGACCGAGCGCCTCGACGAGGATCTTGATGCGGGCCTTGTAGAGATTGTCGCGCCGGCCATAGCGGTTGTACGCGCGCAGGATCGCCTCGGTGTAGGTGAGCATGTGGCGCCACGGCAGGTCTTCCTTGATCGTCACCGCGATGCGCGGCGTGCGGCCCTGTCCGCCGCCGACCTTCACGCGCAGCCGCACGTCGCCGTCGGCGCCTTTGTAAACATCGAACGCGAGATCGTGGACGGCGGAGGCCGCGCGATCATCCTTCGCGCCGTTGAACGCCACCTTGAACTTGCGCGGCAGGTAGGCGAACTCGGGATGCAGCGTGGACCACTGCCGCATCATCTCCGCATAGGGGCGCGGATCGACGATCTCGTCGGCGGCGACGCCGGCGAAGTGGTCGGTCGTCACGTTGCGGATGCAGTTGCCGCTCGTCTGGATGGCGTGCATCTCGACGGTGGCGAGATCGGCGAGGATGTCGGGTACGCGGTCGAGCGCGGGCCAGTTGAACTGGATGTTCTGGCGCGTGGTGAAATGCCCGTAGCCGCGATCATATTGGCGCGCGATGTATGCGAGCATCCGCAGCTGCTTCGACGAGAGCATGCCGTAGGGGATCGCCACCCGCAGCATCGGCGCATGCCGCTGGATGTAGAGGCCGTTCTGGAGGCGCAGGGGTTTGAATTCGTCCTCGCTCAACCGGCCGGCGAGAAAGCGGGCGGTTTGGTCGCGAAACTGGGCGACGCGCTCGTTGACGATGCGCTGGTCGACGGCGTCGTAGCGGTACATCCGCGCCCTTGCCCTTCACGTTGAATCCGAAGCGGGGCCGGCTAGGCCCGAGCCGGAACCTATGGTCGCGGGGGCTTGGGACGGAGGAGGCGACCCTTACCTGTGGCTCAAGCGGGACTTGTGGCGCATCCTGTCGCCCGGGTTTAGGGGTTGCCCCGCCCTTGGAGACCAGAATGGACGGCGATACTCCCCCCACCCAGCCGGGCGGCCCACTCTACACGGCCACCCCGCCCGGCGGCCGTCACGAGACCGACGCCATCATCATCGGCGCGGGGCCGGTGGGGCTCTTCGCCGTGTTCGAACTCGGCCTCCTCGACATCAAGGCGCACCTCGTCGATGTGCTCGACCGCCCCGGCGGCCAGTGCGCCGAGCTCTATCCCGAGAAGCCCATCTACGACATTCCCGCCTGGCCCATCATCTCGGGACAGGAACTCACGGACCGGCTGCTTGAGCAGATCCATCCGTTCAACCCGACCTTCCATTTCTCCCAGATGGCTACCGCGCTCGAAAAGGGCGAGGACGGCAAGTGGACGCTGACGACCGAGGACAACACCGTCATCCGCGCGCCGGTGGTGATCATCGCGGCGGGGGGCGGCTCGTTCCAGCCGAAAAAGCCGCCGCTGAAGGACCTCGAAGCCTACGAAGACGAGAGTGTCTTCTACGCCGTCAAGAAGATGGAGCGCTTCCGCGGGAAGAAGCTCGTCATCGCGGGCGGCGGCGACAGCGCCCTCGACTGGACGATCGCGCTCAATGGCGTCGCCGAGAGCGTCACGCTCGTGCACCGTCGCGACGATTTCCGCGCCGCGCCGCATTCGGTCGCGCGGATGCGTGAGCTCGTGGCGGCGGGCAAGATGCGCCTCATCATCGGCGACCTGAAGGCGCTGAACGGCGCCGCGCCGAAGCTCGAAAGCGTCCGCATCGAAGGCAAGGATGTCGCGGAAGACGTGCCGGCGGACATGCTGCTCGCCTTCTACGGGCTGACGATGAAGCTCGGGCCGGTGGCGGAGTTCGGCCTCA
Organism: Hyphomonadaceae bacterium; assembly: GCA_016791445.1. Classification (GTDB taxonomy): domain Bacteria; phylum Pseudomonadota; class Alphaproteobacteria; order Caulobacterales; family Aquidulcibacteraceae; genus VFBF01. The sequence continues at coordinate 93,708 of JAEUMP010000002.1, forward strand.
ACCTGCACGAAAACCTGATCCCCGTGGACACCGAGAAGTTCGAGACATCCACGCCGACCATCTTCGCCATCGGCGACATCAACTGGTATCCAGGCAAGCTGAAGCTGATCCTGTCCGGCTTCCACGAAGCCGCGCTCATGTCGCAGCAGGCGTTCCGCTACATCTTCCCGGACCGCAAACTGCGCTTCCAGTACACGACCAGCTCGTCGGACCTGCAGAAAAAGCTCGGCGTGAGCTGACCGTCATGGCGCTGGTTTCCGTCATCGACGCCATCGGCAACACGCCGCTCATCCGGCTGAAGCGCGCGAGCGAGCTCACCGGCTGCGAGATTCTCGGCAAGGCGGAGTTCCTCAATCCCGGCCAGTCGGTGAAGGACCGTGCGGCGCTCGGCATCATCCGCGATGCGGAAAGGCGCGGGCTGTTGAAGCCGGGCGGCACGATCGTCGAGGGGACGTCAGGCAATACCGGCATCGGCCTCGCCATGGTCGGCAATGCGCTCGGCTACCGCTCGGTGATCGTCATGCCGCGCACGCAGACGCAGGAAAAGAAGGATGCGGTGAAGCTGCTCGGCGCGGAGCTTGTGGAAGTAGACGCCGTGCCCGCCGCCGATCCCAATCACTATGTGAAGTTTTCCGGTCGGCTGGCTGAAGAGCGCGGCGGCTTCTGGGCCCAGCAGTTCGACAACACCGCCAACCGCCGCGCGCACGAGGAAACGACGGGCCCGGAAATCTGGGAACAGACGCAAGGCAAGGTCGACGGCTTCATTTGCGCGGTAGGCTCGGGCGGCACGCTCGGAGGCGTGTCGAACTTTCTGAAGTCGAAGAACACGCACGTGCAGATTGGCCTCGCCGATCCCGGCGGCGCGGCGCTCTACAACTGGTACAGGCACGGCGAGCTCAAGGCCGAGGGCACGTCGATCACCGAGGGCATTGGACAGGGCCGCGTGACGGCCAATCTCGAAGGCGTCGTCGTCGATCACGCCTGGCGGATCGAGGATTCAGAAGCGTTGCAGATCGTCTTCGATCTCGTGCGCGAGGAAGGCCTCTGCCTCGGCGGCTCCAGCGGCATCAACATCGCGGGTGCGATCCGACTCGCGCAGGAATTGGGGCCGGGCAAGACGATTGTCACGATCCTCTGCGATTACGGCAATCGCTATCAGAGCAAGGTGTTCAATCCGGATTTTCTGCGCTCGAAGAATCTGCCGGTCCCTGACTGGCTCTAGATTCCCGCGCCCGCTTCAAGCTCGCCCTCGCGCGCTTCCACGCGCATCCATTCCATGAAGGACTTCAGCGCCGGGGTCAGCGTGCGTCCGCGGGGCCAGACCATCCAGTAGGCGAAGTTGAGCGGCGTCGCGCTTTCGCCGAAGGGCGCGACGAGCCGGCCCAGCGCAATGTCGGCGGCGGCGAGCTGGCGCTTGGCGAGCGCCACGCCCTTGCCGGCGATGGCCGCCTCGATCACGAGGCTCGCGAGATTGAAACGAAGGCCGCGCCGACCGTCGACGGAGTCGAGCCCGCGCGCGCGCAGCCACATTTCCCATGTCGGGCAGGACGGATCCTGCTCCGCGCTCTCGTCATGCAGCAGCGCGAAACGCGCGAGGTCCGCCGGCTCTTTCAGACCCTCGTCGCCGAGCAGCGCGGGGCTGCAGATCGGCAGCACGGACTCCGCCAGGAGCCGCTCCGAATTCGTGTCGCGATAGCCGCCGGGGCCATAGCGGATCGCGATATCGACGTCCGAGGTGGCGAAGTCGGTGACCTGCATGTCCGCCGCGATCCAGACTTCGACGTCGGGGTGCTGTTCCTTGAACCGTTCGAGCCGCGGCACGAGCCACTTCATCGCAAACGAGGGCGCCGCCGATACCGAAACCCGCTGGCTGCGCAGCGGCAGGCGCATCACCCTTGCGGCCTCGGCGAGGGCGCCGAGACCCTCGCTGGCGTGCCGGAAGGCGGCCTTGCCCACATCGGTCAGCTCCACCCCGCGCCCGAGACGGCGGAATAGCGGTTGGCCCGCATAGGCTTCAAGCGACTGGATCTGCTGGCTGACGGCGGCGGGGCTCACGCCCAGTTCGTCGGCCGCCTTGGCGAAACTCGCATGCCGCGCCGCCGCCTCGAAGGCGCGGAAGGCAGCATAAGGCGGCCCGCGATCGGGAGTGTCAGATTGGTGCGCCACGAGCCGTAAGTGAGGGCGGTCGCCCCGATCGGCAAGCCTTATCCCCAACACTTGCCGGTCTGGTATGAGGGGATTCCCCTGACGGAGCCTTTGATGACCGCCTCCACCACCGCCGCCGAGACCCGTGCAGCGCTTGATGCACTCGGCTTCGATCCCGCTGCGTACACGGGCGGCAGCCTCGCGGCGCATTCCCCCATAGACGGCGCGAAGATCGGCGCGGTGCGCGAAACCTCTGTCGCCGGCGTGGAAGAGGCGGCGGGCAAGGCGGCCGAGGCATTTCGCGCCTGGCGGCTCGTGCCCGCGCCCCGTCGTGGCGAACTCGTGCGGCTCTTCGGCGAAGAATTGCGGGCATCGAAGGCGCATCTTGCTGCGCTCGTGACGCTCGAAGCGGGCAAGATCGTCTCCGAAGCGGCGGGCGAAGTGCAGGAGATGATCGACATCTGCGATTTCGCCATCGGTCTCTCGCGCCAGCTCTACGGTCTCACCATCGCCACCGAGCGTCCCGAACATCGCATGATGGAAAGCTGGCGCGCGGCAGGCCCGTGCGGGATCATCAGCGCCTTCAACTTTCCGGTCGCGGTGTGGAGCTGGAACGCGGCGCTCGCGCTCGTCTGCGGCGATCCGGTGCTGTGGAAGCCTTCGGAGAAGACGCCGCTCACGGCGCTGGCCGTGCAGGCGATCTTCGAGCGCGCCGTGAAGCGTTTCGGCGATGCGCCGGACAACCTCTCACAAGTCCTGATCGGCGGGCGCGAGATCGGCGCCGCGCTTGTTGCCGACGAGCGCGTGCCGATCATTTCCGCGACGGGCTCGACGGCGATGGGCCGCGACGTGGGGCAGAAACTCGCGGCGCGCTTCGCGAAGGCGATCCTCGAACTCGGCGGCAACAATGCGATGATCGTGACGCCGAGCGCCGATCTCGATCTCGCACTGCGCGGCATCGCTTTCGCGGCGATGGGCACGGCTGGGCAGCGCTGCACGACGCTGCGGCGTTTGTTCGTACATGAGAGCGTCTACGACCAACTGCTGCCGCGTCTGAAGAAAGCGTATGCAGGCGTCGCCATCGGCGATCCCCGCGACGCAAGAGTGCTTGTTGGCCCATTGATTGACGAACACGCGTGGCACGGCATGGAACGTGCTCTAGGCGACGCGACAGGGCTCGGCGCGCGGATCCACGGCGGCCAGCGCCGCGAGGTCATCGGAGAGGGCGTCTATGTCGACCCCGCCATCGTCGAGATGAAATCGCACGAAGGGCCGATGCTGCGCGAGACCTTCGCGCCGATCCTCTATGTGATGCGCTACCGTGACCTTGAGGAGGCCGTCGCCCTGAACAACGCCGTCAGCGCCGGACTCTCCTCGTCGATCTTCACCAACGACCTGCGCGAGGCGGAGTACTTCGTTTCCGAGGCCGGCAGCGATTGCGGCATCGCCAACGTCAACATCGGCCCATCCGGCGCCGAGATCGGCGGCGCGTTCGGCGGCGAGAAGGAGACGGGCGGCGGTCGTGAGGCGGGCTCGGACAGCTGGAAAGCCTATATGCGCCGGGCGACCAATACCGTGAACTACGGTCGCACCCTGCCGCTGGCGCAGGGGGTCAGCTTTGACATCGGGGACTAGAATCTCTACCAGCCGTCCATGGAAATCCGTGATGCGATCACCTTCGACGATGTGCTGCTCGAGCCGGGCCCGTCGCAGGTCCTCCCCGCCGACGCCGACACCCGCACCCGCCTGACGAAGTCGGTCACCCTCAATATCCCGCTCATCTCGTCCGCCATGGACACCGTGACCGAAAGCCGTCTCGCCATCGCCATGGCGCAGGCGGGGGGCATGGGCGTCATCCACCGCAACATGACCCCGGAGCGGCAGGCGGAGGAAGTCCGCCGCGTGAAGCGGTTCGAAAGCGGCATGGTCGTGAACCCGGTGACGATGCCGGCGGACGCCACGCTTTCGGATGTGCTCGAACTCCGCAATCGCCTGAACATCTCCGGCTTCCCCGTCGTCGAACCGTCGCAGAACGGCGAACCCGGCAAGCTCGTCGGCATCATCACCAATCGCGATATCCGCTTCGCCGACGATCCGAAGGAAAGGATCAGCGCGTTGATGACGAAGGAAGTCGTCACCGTGCGCGAGGGCGTCTCGCAGGAAGAAGCGCGGCGTCTCCTGCACAAGCACCGCATCGAGCGTCTGGTCGTCGTCGACCAGGGCGGGCGCTGTGTCGGCCTCGTCACCGTCAAGGACATGGACAAGGCGCAGAGTCATCCGAACGCCGCGAAGGATGAACAAGGCCGCTTGCGCGCAGGCGCGGCGTCGACGGTGGGGGAGGACGGGTTCCGTCGGTCCATGGCGCTGATCGAGGCGGGCGTCGACGTCGTCGTCATCGACACGGCGCACGGCCATTCGAAACTCGTGCTCGAAGCGGTGGAGCGTCTGAAGCGCGAATCCAATCGCGTGCAGATCATCGCCGGCAATATCGCCACGAAGGACGGCGCGAAGGCGCTGATCGATGCGGGCGCGGATGCGGTGAAGGTCGGCATTGGTCCGGGGTCGATCTGCACGACGCGCATCGTCGCGGGCGTGGGCGTGCCGCAGCTGACGGCGATCATGGACGCAGTCGAAGCGGCGCAGGCTGGCGGCGCGCCGGTGATCGCCGATGGCGGCATCAAGTTCTCGGGCGATCTCGCCAAGGCGCTCGCGGCGGGCGCGGAAGTGGCGATGATCGGCTCGTTGCTTGCGGGCAGCGAAGAGAGCCCCGGCGAAGTCTTTCTCTACCAGGGCCGTTCGTACAAATCCTATCGTGGCATGGGCTCCCTCGGCGCGATGGCGCGGGGCTCGGCGGACCGCTACTTCCAGAAGGAGGTCACCGACCAGATGAAGCTCGTGCCCGAAGGCATCGAAGGCCAGGTGCCGTACAAGGGGCCGGTCGGGCCGATCCTGCACCAGCTGATCGGGGGCCTTCGCGCGGCGATGGGCTATGTGGGCGCGCCCAATCTTCGCGAATTGCGTGAACGGGCGCGCTTCGTACGACTGTCGGCGGCGGGCCTGCGCGAGAGCCATGTGCACGACGTCGCGATCACGCGCGAGGCGCCGAACTATCCGCTGGGCGGCTGAGCCTCTTCGCTCGACGCCAAGGTTTTTCTGAGGGGTACTCCCATGCGTCCCGGCGCGCGGCTGCAGGCCGCCATCGAAGTCCTCGAAGATGTGGAGGCGCGCAAGCGTCCTGCGGCGGATGCGCTGAAGGACTGGATGCTGTCGCATCGCTTCGCGGGCTCAAAGGATCGCGCCGATATCGGCGACACGGTGTTCGGTGCGATGCGCTGGCGCAATTCGAGCGCGTATCGCTTCGGCGCGGACACGCCGCGGGCGTGGGTGTTGGGCGCGCAGGCTTTCGGGTTCGGCGTGGATGTAGGGGCGCTGGAGGCGTCGTTCAATGACCCGCATGCGCCGAGCGCGCTGACGGAGGCGGAACGCGCCGCCTTGCATGGCGCCCGCACGCTCGGCGAGGCACCCGCACATGTCCGTGGCGATTATCCCGAATGGCTCGATGCGAGCCTTGCGCGCGCTTTCGGCGATGAGCGTGCGGAGGAAGGCGCCGGCCTCGCAGCGCCCGCGCCGCTCGATCTCCGCGCCAACACGCTGAAGACAACACGGGAAAGGCTCGTCGCCGCATTGGCGGAAAGTCCCCGTCTTGCCGGACCGCCGCCGCTCACACCCTATTCGCCGGACGGCGTGCGCGTGCCGTGGACGCAAGGGCGCGCTTTTCCGTGGGCGACCGAGCAGAGCTTTCTCAAGGGCTGGTTCGAGGTGCAGGACGAGGGCAGCCAGATCGCCGCGCTGCTCGCGGGCGCCAAGCCCGGCATGCAGGTCGCAGATGTGTGTGCGGGCGGCGGCGGGAAGACGCTCGCGCTCTCGGCGTTGATGCAGAACAAGGGCCAGCTCTACGCCTTCGATGTCGACGGGAGACGCCTCGCGCCGTTGCATGAGCGCATCGAACGGGCGGGCGTGCGCAACGTGCAGGTGCGGGCGCCGGCGCGGACGAAGGATGTGCTGGCCGATCTGCGCGGGAAGATGGATGTCGTCTTCGTCGATGCGCCGTGCACAGGGTCGGGCACATGGCGGCGCGCGCCGGACTCGAAATGGCGCCTCGGGCCGAACGCACTTGCGAAGCGTCTGGAAGAACAGCAGCAGGCGCTCGATATCGCGGCGCCCTTGGTGAAGCCGGGCGGGCGGCTGATCTATGTGACCTGTTCGGTGTTGCCGGAAGAAAACGGCGATGCGGTGGATGCGTTTCTGGCCCGCAGCGAGGGCTTCGCGCCGGCGCCGCTCGTCGCGCCGAACGCGGAGATAGGAACGCTCGTCGAACGCTGCAAGCTCGATGACGCGGGAACGCGGATTCAATTGTCGCCACGACGGGCGGGCTGCGACGGGTTTTTCGTTGCTTCGCTCAGCCGCTGAGATCACGGGAGAGAAAACATGCGTCGCGCCGCCATCGTCGCTCCGGTCCGCACGCCGGTCGGGAAGTTTCTCGGATCGCTGAAAGGCGTCGCCGTCGAGCATCTCGCCGCAACCGTCGTCAACGAAGTCGTTGCGCGGTCGAAGATCGATCCGGCGCTGATCGAGGATGTGGTCTTCGCGCAGAGCTATGCGAATGGCGAGACGCCGTGCGTCGGACGGTGGGCGGCGTTGCAGGCCGGACTGCCGATTGAAGTTCCAGGATTGCAAACCGATCGGCGTTGCGGGGGCGGGCTTCAGGCGATCGCGACGGCGGCGATGATGGTGGAGACGGGCGCGGCGGATGTGGTGATCGCCGGCGGCGTCGAGAGCATGAGCAATGTCGAATACTATACGACTGACATGCGCGGCGGCGCGCGGTCTGGATCGTCGACCTTGTATGATCGTCTCGAGCGTGGGCGTGAGCGGTCGCAGCCGGTGGAACGGTTCGGCGTCATTTCGGGGATGATCGAGACGGCGGAGAATGTCGCGAAGGAATGCGGCATCGGGCGCGAGGAGAGCGATGCGTTCGCGGCCGAGAGTCACAAGCGTGCGGCGGCGGCGTGGAAGGCCGGAAAATTCGCGGATGAACTCGTGAAAGTCTCCGTGCCGCAGCGCAAGGGCGATCCCGTCATCGTCGGCGAGGATGAAGGCGTGCGCGGCGATGCGACGGCGGAAAGTATGGCCGCGCTGAAGCCGATCATGAAGGGCGGCGTCGTCACGGCGGGTAATGCGAGCCAGCAGAACGATGCGGCGGCGGCGTGCCTTATCGTGGCGGAGGACAGGCTGGCGTCGCTCAACCTGACTCCGATGGGATTTCTCGTGGGCTGGTCTGCGGTCGGGTGCCATCCGGCGACGATGGGGCTCGGTCCCGTGCCGGCGGTGGCGAAGCTCTTCAAGCGCACGGGTCTCGGTTGGAACGATATCGACCTCGTCGAATTGAACGAGGCGTTCGCGGCCCAGGTGCTCGGCGTCCTGAAGCAGTGGGGCTGGGACGAGCGCGACAAGCTGAACGTCAATGGCGGCGGCATTTCGCTGGGCCATCCGATCGCCGCGACCGGCGTGCGGATCGCGACGACGCTTCTTCACGAAATGCAGCGGCGCAATGCGCGCTATGGACTGGAGACGATGTGCGTCGGCGGCGGTCAGGGCATGGCGGCGGTGTTCGAGCGGGCGTGAATGTTCGGCGGCTTGTGGTGCGGCGTCTGTCGGGCATGCGCGGGCGCCGCCAGACTCCGGGGAATCTCGCGTGGTTTGGACATGGGTTTGCGCACCGGGAGGTGCGCGGTCCGGCATGACAGGTCATGACGTGTCTGCGGCTTCGGTCGTGGGTGCGATGGTCTGCACGCCGAGAGCGATCGTCACGGCGATGACCGTGACGATGGCGCCGGGCGTTGCGCCGGATTTCGGCAAACGCGCGAGGGCGCGCTTCACCACTTTGTCCAACTGCGCCAGCGCGTCGCGCATGTCCGCGAGCGTGCGCAAGCGTATGCCGCGCGTGAAGGCGTGAATGATGCGGATCTTGCGACGGCGGTAGCCGAGCATGCCGAGCGGATGGTGCGTGAAGACCGGCGGATCGCGCCGGAACGTCATGCGCGAGCACATCGACAGGAAGATCAGCTTGCGGATGTCGCGCCGCGCCTTTCGCACTTCCTGCTGGAAATCGAGACGCAAAATTCTGGGCAGACGCACGCGCGCCGCGACCCAGGCGAGAACGTGCAAGAGCCACAGATGGATTTCGCGCGCAGCGGCGGCGTAAGCGGCGCGGCGGTGACGTAGTGGCTTTGCGATCTGCATCTGGTGCTCTCCTCTTCGCGGCGCCGGAACCATTCCGACGCGACGTGGGAGGAGTGTTTCATGGCTTCCGACCCGGTCGGATTGCGGAGGCGATTTTTCTGCAGCGGACCGCCGGCGCCCTCGCCGGCCTCCATGTGCGCCAAGGGGGGGCGGTTTGCCGGCGGGGCGCCGGCGGTCCTCGTCGCGAGGGGAATGGCCTTCGCGTTTCCCCCTACTGAACTGTCATGTTTCGGTTCACAGCGCCGGCTGGCGATCCTTCCACGGCTGCGCGGCTTCCAGTTGCGCGGCGAGGCTGAGGAGCGTCGCTTCTTCGCCGTAGCGTCCAGTGAACATCACGCCGATGGGCAGGCCGTCCTTGCTCGTGCCGAGCGGCACGCTCATCGCCGGCTGGCCGGTGTGGTTGGCGAGCGCGGTGAATGGACTGAAGGCGACGACATCGCGGCCGTATTGCGCGAAGTCGGGATTGGAGAGCGACAGCGCGCCGAGTTTCGGCGGCGGCGTTCCTTGCGTCGGCGAGAGGATGAGGTCGACGTTCTCCATGAAGTGCGCGAGCGCGATGGCCGCGCGCTGCTGCACGCCGATGGCGTTCTGCACGTCGATGCCGCGCACTTCCTCGGCGCGGCGACGATAGAAGGCGGTGATCGGCTCGAGTTCATCGTCGCGCACGGGTGCGCCGCGTGCGTCGCCGCGGTCGGCGATGTCCTTGGCGACGCTGGTCATCAGCAGCGGCATGAAGGCCGCCGCCAGCGCCGCGCCATCGACGGGCGGGCGCACTTCCTCCACGCGATGGCCGAGACGTTCGCAGAGTTTTGCGGCCGCACGCGCGGCCTCCGCGCATTCGGGATCGACGGCGGCGTCCGCCCATGATCGCGTCCACAGCGCGATGCGCAGACCCGCCGGCGCTGACGCGAGCGCGGCGAGAAAGCCGCCGCCGGGCGCGGGCGGCGCATCGTAGCGCGCGCCGGGTTCGATGCCGGAGGTCGCGTCGAGAAACGCCGCGCTGTCGCGCACGCTGCGCGAGACGCAGCCGACGACGCTCATCCCGTTCCAGCCTTCGGTCCGCAACGGCCCGAGCGGCACGCGTCCGCGCGACGGCTTCAGACCGAAGAGGCCGCACGCGGAGGCCGGCGTGCGGATCGAACCGCCGCCGTCGCTGGCCTGCGCCATCGGGATCACGCCGGCGGCGACCACGGCGGCCGCACCGCCTGACGATCCGCCCGCGCTGTAGCCGGACTTCCAGGGATTGTGCGTATCGCCCTGGACCTTGTTCTCGGTCGTCGGCGTGAGACCGAGTTCGGGCGAGGTCGTCGAACCGAAAATCACCAGACCGGCGGCGCGCATGCGTTGCGTGAAGACGCTGTCCTGCGTCGCGACCTGGCCGGTCCAGGCGCGGCTGCCGCCGCCGAGCGGGGCGCCCTCGACCATGACGGCGAGATCCTTGGTCATGAAGGGCACGCCGGCGAACGGCCCGTCGCCGACGCCTGCGGCGAGCTGGCGGCGGGCGATGTCGACGAAGCGGTGGGCCTGCGCGTTGATCTTCGGATTGACCGCGTCGAGGCGGGCGATGGCGGCGTCGAGCAGGTCTTCCGCGCTCACTTGCTTGTGACGGACGAGGTCGGCGAGTCCGAGCGCGTCATGGCGGACATAGTCCGTGTGGCTGATCCCCGGCATCGTCGCTTCTCCCTGTGCAGACCATCTGGTCAATTTCTACCGGCTTTGAAAGCTTTGCTTAACGATGCGCGCCCACAAATGGGTCGGCAAGAGTTGTGGGGTGTGGGTTGTCGCGTCAGGCTGACCGTCGGGATCTGTCGATGGTGCGCGAAAGCGCGTCGACGACGCGCGTGCTCGACCTTGCCCACATCCATCATCGCTTCAGCGAGACCGAAGAGTACCAGGCGCGGCCGTTGTTCCGCAGCGGCGTGCTCAACACCGCGATCATCATGAAGCATGCCCTGCGGGTCAATGAGCGGTCGATCTTCAACGGACTGCGGACGACGGCGACGAAGATCGTGTTTCCGTTCTCCAAGGAAGATCTGCGTCTCGGCGGCGCGGGACTGTTCGTCGGCGAGCAGGGCTATCAGCGCACGTTGCGCGGGCAGCTCGAATACGGCGCTCCCGGCGGCTTCGAGCACGACATCGAAGTTCTGGAGTTGCTCGACACGTTGCCGTCCTTCGATCCATTCCTGATGCGCGAGCGTCTGCGGCAGGCGGGCATGGAGCCGGCGCGCTGCTACTTCGACGTGTCGGACGCCGATGCCTCGCGGATGCATCGCTTCGTGTCGAGCCAGATCGCGGCGCTCGTGGAGCTGGCGTTCCAGGGCGGCGGGCCGCCGCCGAGGGAATTGTCCGCGCGGCTCGCGGAAAAGCTGATGACGGACGAGACCGCGCAGAGTCTCGATCCGTTGCGCGCCACGCTGCGTCTTTCCGGGGAGGAATACCGGGAAGGCGTCTTCGCGTGGAAGGGCTTCCTCTACTACAAGTGGGTGGTGGGGGAGCTTTCGCCGCGTCTTGCGGACCTCGCGCGCAGCATGCTGTCGGCGCGGGTAGTCAATCTGCAGAAACAGGAAATGGCCGATCTCGCGGCGCGGCGTCAGCGCATCGTGCGGGTGCTCGGCGAGACGTCGCGGCGTGTCGAGAAATCGCTGGCGGAGTATGACGCGGCCTTCGCGTCGCTGGCCGAGGGGAAGCCGACGGCGTTCCGTGATTTCCTGCTCAGCGCGCCGCGCATGTTCCTCGTGCTCGGCGAGGCGGTGGGCGTGGTCAAGCACATCGACTCGTTCTGGGGCTTCCGCTTCCGTCCGGGACGGCCGCAGGCCATGGACGGCGACGAGGCGATCGAAGTCTTCGAGGATTTCGAGGTCACGCTGAACGGCATCGCCGCCAGCGCGCGGGCCGAGGCCGCCTAGACGGCCTCCAGCACGCCTTTCTCCGCGAGGTAGGGCTTCAGTTCGCCCGTCTCGAACATTTCGCGGATGATGTCGCAGCCGCCGACGAACTCGCCCTTCACATAGAGTTGGGGAATGGTCGGCCAGTCGGAGAAGACCTTCACGCCTTCACGGATGTCGGGGTCGGCCAGCACGTTCACGGCGCCGTAGTCCACGCCCAGATGGTCGAGAATCTGGACCACCACCGAGGAGAAGCCGCACTGGGGCTGCTCCGGCACGCCCTTCATGAAGAGGACCACGTCGTTGCCCTCCACGATGGACTTGATGCGGTCTTGGGCGTCGTCGGTCATGGGGGGCTCCGGAAGCGTTGGCCTACAGGTAAGCGGCGAGGGTGCGACCATCAAGCGCCGCGCTTCCGCCTTCAACCTGTCCAACTTGTAAGGTCAAGGTGCGGGGCAGGAGAGCCTAGAACGCCGCGTCGGCGTTTCGGCGCCTCCGCAGGGGTTAGTTCCATGAAAAAGATGTTCGGTCTTCTCGCCGCCGCGAGCGCCTTGTCGCTCGCCTTGGCCGTCCCGGCCCATGCCCAGGCGCAGCGGTCCATCAATGTCGGCCAGACGCTCTCGGGCGCGCTCACGGCTGATGACCCGAAGGCTGAAGACCAGAGCGCCTATGACGACTTCTCCCTGCGGCTGAACGCCGGCCAGAGCGTCGAGATCGTCATGAGCTCCTCGGCGTTCGATTCCTTCCTGCTGCTCGGCAAGGGCACGGGCTCGGCGTTCTCCTCCAGCGCTTCGGACGACGACAGCGCCGGCGGCCAGGACGCGCGCATCCGCTTCACCGCTTCCGAAGCCGGGCTCTACACTGTCCGCGCGAACGCGCTGAACGCAGGCATGCTCGGACCCTACTCGCTGCGCGTCGCCGCCTACACCGCGCCGCCCACGCCGACCGCCACGCCGATCACGATCGGTTCCACTGTCAGCGGCACGCTCGCCGATGGCGGCGGGCGTCTGGAAGACGGCGACAAGCTCTACGCGCTCTACACCTTCACCGCGAAGAAGGGCGACCGCATCGCGCTCTCCACCGCTGCAACCGCCTTCGACTCCATGGTCGAACTCGGCCGCACCGTGAACGGCGCCTTCGAGTCGATCGCTTCCGACGATGACAGCGGCGGCGACAACAACGCGCGTCTGCTGCAGGTGCTGCCCGACGATGGCGAATACACCGTGCGCGTCATCGGCTTCGACAAGGACGCCAAGGGCGACTTCACGCTGAAGTTCGAAGCGCTGCCGGCGCCGGGGCCGGCCCCGCGCGCGAAGGCGATCCGCAAGGGCCAGGTGATCCGTGGCGAACTGAACGACCGCTCCGCGCAACTCGATAGCTTCCGTCCGTACGACTACTACTCGATCCGCGGGCGCGCCGGCGAAACCGTGACCATCATCATGCGTTCGGAAGCGTTCGACGCCTTCCTCGATGTGGGCGCGATGACGCCGGGCGGCTTCGCAGTCGTGGCGAGCGATGATGACGGCGCGGGCGGCACGAACGCGAAGGTGGAGTTCACCTTCAGCAGCACCGGTACGGTGATCATCCGCACGAGCGCCCTGCAGGGCGGTCGCAACGGCGCGTTCAGCCTGTCGGTGGAATAACCCCGGCGCGGCGGGCGTTTTCGGCAAGGTGGGCGGAGCGCGTCGTCGTGACGATGGCGCTCCGCACGCCGGGCAGGGCGAGCGCCGCTTCAAGGCCCGGCCCCGACGGTTGCGGCGCGTTCGTCAACGCATCGCGGGCGTCGCGGGCGAGATACCAGAGATCGGCCTGCGATCGCGGCAGACGGAAACGTCGCCGCGATCGCATCGTTTCTATCGCCAGTACGCCGACGCCGGTTGCCGCTGCACGCGCAAGCAGTGCTGGATCGTCGAGCGGCGTCATCAGGAGATCGTACGGGTCGGCGTTTTCAGGCTGGTCCCAGATCGCCCAGCGCGCCGCGTCGCGCGCGCACACGCCGCCAAAGCGGACGACGCCCTGCGCCTTTGCGCCCCGCAGGTCGCCGCGCCAGCCATGAGACACGTCCGTGACGCGCGGGCCGTGCAGGAGGACGGCGTCGAGTTCGCGCAATCCCAGCCGCAGCAGGCTCTCGCGCACCTGCGCGCCGAAGGGCGGGCAGAATGACCCGTCCGGCATGAAGGTCCGCACCTTGGTGATCACGAACACCTTGTCGCGCGGCACGCCCTTCAGCGCGGCGCCGAGACGACGTTCCGCCTCGCCATCGCCGTACATCGGACCGGTGTCGAACAGCGTCACGCCCCTGTCGATGGCGGCGTGTATCAGTCGAACCGTCTCCCTCTCGCTGACCAACGGCGTTGCGTGCGGGCCGGAAATCCCGAGTCCGAGTTTCGGCCAGTCCGGCGGGATCACTTCGCTTTGGTCTCGAGCGCCAGCGCGTGGAGCGCGCCGCCCATCCGCCCCTTGAGCGCGGCATAGACGAGCTGATGCTGCGCCACCCGCGATTTGCCCGCAAACGCCGCCGACGCGACGATCGCCTTGTAATGGTCGCCATCGCCGGCAAGATCGACGATCTCGATGTCGGCGTCGGGAAACGCCTCGCGCAGGAGCGCTTCGATCTCGGCGGCGGGCATGGGCATGGGATGGTCTCGCGCGGCGGTTGGAGGGAAGCGAATTCCACCATTGCTTGTCGCAGATCAAGGCGGATGTCGCTGCAGGCGCGCTGAGCCTGTGGTGCGGCGCGGGACAGGAGAAGCGATGATGCGCATTCTGGCGACGATGCTTGCAGTCGTGACGCTCGGCGGCTGCGCGGTGCTGACCGCGCCTGCACCGCTCTTTTCGCCCGCTGACAGGGATGGCGCCTTCGCCCTTGAGGAGGGGTTGTGGGCGTTTCGCGACAGGGATTGTCGCGTCGATCCTCTACGCTCGGCGCCCAATCGCAAGTCCTGTCTCGACTGGGCGCGCATACGGCGGCTGCAGGACGGCGGCTGGATCGCCGAACCTGCAAGTCCGGAAGATGCGGGCGACGCGCCGATCCGCTTCGATGTCTTTCCTGCGAGCACGGCGGAGCCGGCGGCGCGCGCGCCGCTCTATGTCGCCGAAGGGCGCACGGAGAAAGACGAGGGCATGAATTATGCGGCGATCGTGCCGCGCGAGAATGGAGATCGCGACAGCCGCGCCGGCACCGTGCGACGGCTCGCGCTCGTTCTCATCGAATGCAATGTGATCCTGCGTGATGGAGACCGTTCCGACATCGCCTTCCAGCGCACCGATGGTCGTGTCACCGGTTGCGTGGCGCAGTCGAGGGACGCCGTCCGTGAGGCGGCGCGCCGCTCGACGATCGCGAAACTCGCGACGCTCGGCGATGAGGAATTGATCTGGGTGCGGCGCTGACCGCCACACATCCGCCGTGCGCGGGCTGTTCCATCGCGACATGAAGCTTGATCGGCGTGCGGCGCTCTTCGGTCTCCTCTCGGCGCCTGCCTTCGCACAGGAGGCGGATTTCGGACGTCGCGTGGCGCTCGGCGCGGAGGCGAGGACGCGCGTGCCGGAGATCTATGATCCTGCCTATCGGTCGATCGCCTATCCGATGGGCGATGTCGCGAATGATCGCGGCGTGTGCGCCGATACGGTGATCCGCGCCTTCCGCGCGGCGGACGTGGACCTGCAGCAGCTGGTGCACCGCGACATGGCTGCTGCCTTCGCGGCCTATCCGAAAATCTGGGGTCTCACCCGGCCCGACACGAACATCGATCACCGTCGCGTGCCCAATCTCGAAACGTTTTTCACCCGCAAGGGCGCGCGCCTCGGGCGCGAGGTGGATGTGGCGCTGATGGAGCCGGGCGACGTGATCTCGTGGCGCATTCCGGTGCCGCATATCGGCGTCGTCTCGACGCGGCGGATCAATGGACGGCCGCTCATGGTCCACAATGTCGGGGCCGGGAGCCGGCTGGAGGACGTGCTGTTTGAATGGCCGGTGCAGGGTTGGTTCCGGTACGCGCTCTGAGGTCGACGTGACCGCTTCTTCGACGCGGGAAATTTACCGGGTGTTGCTGATGTTCTGGTAGCGGCGTGCAGCCACGACGCAGGTCGCGCCGCAGGATGTCGTCAATGATGGATTTACCCTACGCCGCGCTCTTGGCGATATTGCCGATGGCGTTGAAAGCTTTGCCGATCCTGATCGGTTTGCTCGTGGCGACTGTCGGACTGACCGTCGCGCTCCGCATATTCGGGCCTGCCGGCGCGCAGACCGTCGCCATCGGCGAGGCGACCGGCCGGGTCCGTATGCTCGTCCTGCGAAGCCTCGGCTTCATCTTCCTCTTCGTGCTTGTAGCGGCGAATCTGGCGGCCTTCACGGCGCAGCGCGAGTTTGAGGCGTTTCGCGCCGAAGAGGGCAAGGCGCACGACCGCACACGCTAGGCGTGCTCTTTGCGTGGCTGGTGCGGTATTGTGCCGGCGTGACGGTCGAAGTGTGCGGCTCATCTGCCGAGTGGCTGTACCGTGATCTTGCCGCTTCGGGTCTCCACCAGCACGACGAGCGTTTCGCTGACCTTGCCCGGTTCCGGCAGACGCGGGCCGATGAAGGCGAGAACGTCCTGTCCCGGTAGGATTTGTTGCAGGCGGAAGCGGTCGAGCGAAGTGTCTTTGCTCCACAGAACTGTTCCGTCCGCGCCGACGCGCGAGACGACGAGCGTGCCGGTCAGGCCGGGCGTCGAGGTGTGGATCATCAGCGCGCTGTCGGGATCGGAGAGGCGGATGGGTTCGGAGGTCGCGTCCATCCGCAGGAAGGCGGCGGCGAGATAATCCGTCTCGCTGAGCGGGCTGATGGCGTCGATGCGGCGGCGTTCTCCTGTCGTCGCATCGCCGAGTTTCGCGCGTGTGAGGCGGCGTGTGGTTTTCGTGGCGTCGGCGTTCTCAACGGGCCTGATCCAGCGCCCCGGGCGATAGGCGCCGTCGCGATCTGCTTCGGAGAGCAATCCGAGCCACGCGTCGTCGCCGACGCGAAAACCCGCCGCCATGAACGCCGTGGCCTCCGCGCGCGCGAAGCGCTCATTGGAGACCACGGGCGCGGTCGGCGTCGCGGACCATGTCGTGGCGTCGACCAGGAGTGCGGCGCTGCGATCGGCGCGCACGATCTGCAGGCGGCCGTCGACAATGTCCATGCCGCGCGCATCGTCCCACCAGCTTGCATCGAGGCGCGGATTGGCGGCGTGGAGGTCCTGCGGCGTCACCAGCTTGAAGTCGCGCAGACGCACGCCCTTCAGGCCGGCCACGTCGAGCCACAACGTGCGCCCGTCGCTGCCGATGATGCGCGCGAGCACATAGGCGTTGTGCGTGAGGTTCCTTGCCACCGAAATTACGCGCGGCCGCGATCCATCGACCGGGATGAGCGCGAGGCTGATGCTGGCGGTCGCATTGGGATCGCCGCGACCGCTCCAGCGCGGGCCGGTCGGATCGGCGGCCTGGAGGAGGGACGCGACACCGTCGCGGATCGCGGGCTCCTCGGAAGTGAAACGCACGGCGTGGTTGAGCGGCGATCCGCCGCCCGTCTGCGCCGTGACTGCATTCGCGCCGAACCACATGAGCGCCCCCACGGCCAGCGCCGCCACCAGTACGGCGGCGGCGAGCTTGGCTTTCAGATCCCGGAAACGGATGACGAAGGCGGCGGCCTTCGCGCGTCGCGCCTGCGCCGGCGACGGCGAGGGCGGCGGCTTCGCTCCGGGCGCAAGGCGCACGAGAATGACGCCGCGATCGTCCTCGATGTCCGCCACGCATGTCGGCGCTTTCTGGCGGATCACCTCGTCGGCGACGAAGCGCAGGATCGCGGCGCGGTCGGGCGACGCCCATGCATGCGCGGTCACCCATTCCTCCGCCGAGCCCATGGAGACGATCGTGATCACGTCGCCGCCGCCGAACTCGAAATAGCCGTCGATCGCGCGCCCGCCGTCGCTGTAGCGCACGCGTCCTTCGCGGCCGGTGGAGGTGATGTCGACGCGCCGGCTCACGGCGTCAGATCCGCGTCTCGCGGCCTTCCCAGAAGGGCTCGCGCAGCTTGCGCTTGAAGATCTTGCCGCTGTCCTCGCGCGGAAGGTCGGTCGCGAACGTCACGCGCTTGGGGACTTTGTAGCCGGCGATGCGTTCGCGGAGATAGGCGCGCACGTCGCTCTCGCTCAGCTCCACGCCCGGTTGCGGCTGCACGACGGCATGGACGGCCTCGCCATATTCGTCGTCGGGCACGCCGAAAACCGCGCAGTCGGCGACGCCCGGCATCTTGTGCAGATCGGCTTCGATCTCGGCCGGATAGATGTTCACGCCGCCGGAGATGATCATGTCCTTCGCGCGATCGCACAGGTAGAGGAAGCCGTCCTCGTCGAAGAAGCCGATGTCGCCGGGCGCGATGAGGCCGGCCTTTTCGGAGGCGCGGCGCTTGGCGTCGTCGCCGTGATAGGTGAAGTCCGCGATCTCGAAGCTGCGCGCAACGACCTCGCCGATCTCGCCCGCCTTCAGTGAATTGCCTTCCTCATCGATGACGCGCACGTCCGCGCCGGGGATCGGCGTGCCGACCGTGCCGGGATGGGCGAGCCATTGCTCGGACGTGCAAAAGACGACGCCGCTCGTTTCCGTCGAGCCGTAGTATTCGTTGATCACCGGGCCCCACCACTCGATCATCTCGCGCTTCACCGGCGCAGGACAGGGTGCGGCGGCGTGGACGACGAATTTGAGCGAGGACAGATCGTATTTCTTCCGCACGTCGGCGGGTAGCTTCAGAAGGCGGTTGAACATGATCGGCACCATGTGCAGGTGCGTGATGCGTTCCTTCTCGATGAGCTTGAGCAGGCCTTCCGCGTCGAACCGGGGCTCGAGAAAGAGCGTACCGCCGAGCCGCGCCAGCGAAAGCCCGTAGGCGTTCGGCGCCGAGTGGTACATCGGCCCGACCATGGCGCTGACGATGTCGCCCGAACCGGCGGGGTCGAAGCCGAAGATGAAGCAGAGATTGCGCAGCGTGACCGCCGCCTGCTCCGGCGTCGGCGGCGCGCGGCGCACGCCCTTGGGGCGCCCAGTGGTGCCGGAGGTGTAGATGATCGTGCCGGGCGCGGCCTCGGGCGGATCGGCAAAGGGCGCGAAGCCCTCAAGCCAGTTGTTCCACTGCACCGCGCCGGGCGGCACGGCGCCGGCTTCAGGCGTCACCCCGTAGGCGGCGCGTATTTCCGGCGGCGTCTCGACGACGAGCATCGCGACGCCGGGCGGAATCGTCTCGCGGATCGGCGCGAGGAGATCGGCATGGATCACCACGACTTTCGCGCCGGAATTCTCGAACAGATAGCGCGCCTCGTCGCCCGCATAGTGCCAGTTCACCGGCGTCGGATAGGCGCCGACGAGGCCGCATGCCGCGCTCGCTTCGAAGAAGGGAAGATCGTTTCGCAGGTACAAGGCGACGAGATCGCCCGGCCGGACGCCGAGGCTCTTGAGCCCGCTCGCCGCGCGCGCCGCGCGCTCCTCAAGCTGCGCCGTCGTGAGTTCGCGCGCTCCGCTGACGATCCGGCCCATGTCTCGCTCCCCTGATTGGCGGGAGCCTAGCGCGTCGGCGCGCCGTGACCAGTGGGCGCCGCTACGCGACCTTGTTCATGTAGCCCGGCATCCAGCCTTCCCACGCCGCGCGCAGGTCGGCGAGATCGACGGTTTCGTCGCCGAAGGCGATCTCGCAGCCGCCGACGACGCCGACGGGTTCAGCGGGAACGCCTGCTTCGTCGGCGGTGGTGTAGATGAATTCGGCTTCGCTCGCGGGCACGGCGATGAGGTAGCGCGCCTGGTCCTCGCCCCAGAGCCACGCCGTCGCGTCGATGTCGCGGCGCGGTTCGAGATAGACGCCCACATCGTTGGCGAGCGCGAGATCGGCCGCCGCTGCGGCGAGGCCGCCGTCGGAGAGATCGTGGACCACTCTCGCGAAGCCGTCGCGGATGAGGCCGCGCACCAGATCGCCGTTCTTTTTCTCGACAGCGAGATCGACCACAGGCGGCGCGCCGTCCTCGCGACCATGCACTTCGCGCAGATACATGGACTGGCCAAGCTCGCCTTTCGTCGCGCCGATCAGCACGAGGACGTCGCCTTCCTGCATGCCGGCGAAACCGGCGCGCGCGGCCATGTCTTCCATCAGCCCGACGCCGCCGATGGCGGGCGTGGGCGGGATCGCGGCGCCGTTGGTCTCGTTGTAGAGCGAGACGTTTCCGCTCACGACGGGAAAGTCGAGCGTGCGGCAGGCCTCCGCCATGCCTTCGATCGCAGCGACGATCTGGCCCATGACTTCGGGCTTCTGCGGATTGCCGAAATTGAGATTGTCCGTCACCGCGAGCGGCGTCGCGCCCACAGCGGTGAGATTGCGCCAACACTCGGCCACCGCTTGTTTGCCGCCTTCGAAGGGATCGGCCTGCACATAGCGCGGCGTCACATCGCAAGAGATCGCCAGCGCGCGTTTGGAGCCGTGCACGCGCACGATGGCGGCGTCGGCGGCGCCGGACGCGGCGACGGTGTCGGCCATCACGTCGCGATCATATTGCTCCCAGAGCCAGCGCTTGGAGGCCATGTCCGGCGACGTCATCACCTTCGACAATGCTTGCGCAAATGGGACAGCCGGGGCTTTCGACGACGGCGACTTGCCCGCCACGCGCGGCGGCATGACGAAGGGGCGCTCATATTTCGGGGCTTCGTCCGCGAGGGGGCCGAGCGGCAGATCGCAGGCGATCTCGCCTTGCCACTTGAGCACAAGGCGGCCGGAACTCGTCGTCTTGCCGATGACGGCGGCGTCGAGGCCCCACTTCTCGAAGATGCGCTGCGCCTCGGCTTCACGACCGGGCTTCAACGTCATGAGCATGCGCTCCTGACTTTCCGACAGCATGAACTCGTACGGGCTCATGCCGGTCTCGCGCGCGGGGATCGCGTCGATGTCGAGTTCGATGCCGGAGCCGCCCTTGGACGCCATTTCCACGGACGAGGACGTCAGCCCCGCGGCGCCCATGTCCTGGATGCCGATGATGGCGTCGGACTCCATGAGTTCGAGACAGGCCTCGATGAGGAGTTTTTCGAGGAAGGGGTCGCCGACCTGAACGGTAGGGCGGCTTTCCTCGGTATCGTCGCCGAACTCGGCCGAGGCCATGGTCGCGCCGTGGATGCCGTCGCGGCCGGTCTTGGCGCCGACGTAGACGACGGGGCTCCCCGGCCCGCCGGCGGCGGAGGTGAAGATGCGGTCCGTGCGGGCGATGCCGACGCACATGGCGTTGACGAGGATGTTGCCGTTGTAGCCGGCGTGGAAGTTCGTCTCGCCGCCGAGCGTGGGCACACCCACGCAGTTGCCGTACCCGCCGATGCCGCGCACGACGCCGTCGACGAGGCGCCGGGTTTTCGGGTGGGACGGATCGCCGAAGCGCAGGGCGTTCATCAGCGCCACCGGCCGGGCGCCCATCGTGAAGACGTCCCGCATGATGCCGCCGACTCCGGTCGCCGCGCCCTGATAGGGCTCGATGTAGGACGGGTGGTTGTGGCTCTCCATCTTGAAGATGCAGGCGAGACCGTCGCCGATGTCGATGACGCCGGCATTCTCTCCCGGGCCGTGGATGACGTGCGGAGCCTTGGTCGGCAGCTTGGCGAGGTGCGCGCGGCTCGACTTGTAGGAGCAGTGCTCGGACCACATCACCGAGAAGATGCCGAGTTCCGTAACGTTAGGCGTCCGCCCGAGCTTCTGCAGGATCGAGGCGTACTCGTCGCGGGAGAGGCCGAATTCGAGGGCCTGCTTCTCGGTCGCTTCTGCGAGGTGCGGATGGCTCATGGCGGCAGGGCTTTAAGGGTGGTCGCCGCGCTTGTCACGAAGCGCCCGAAACGCCGGTGAGGGGTGGGACAAAAGTCTCCAATCGTGGGCGGAGAACCTTGTTGGCGCACGGTGAATACCGTGGAAATCTTGACTTTCGAGGCCTCCGGGGGCCATTTACATGACGGTACTTGGTTGACTCGACACTCGTTCGCGCCTTCGGCGCAGGCTTTTTCGAAACCTGCCAAAGTCCATGTGGACACGGCGACGCCGGGCATCGTGCCCGGTGGCGTCAGTCAGGTCGTCAACGGCCTAGTCGCCTTGTCATGTAATATTGAAGGAGCGGGCGATGTCCACAGGCGTCGTGAAGTGGTTCAACCCGGACAAGGGTTTTGGTTTCATTGCACCGGATGGCGGCGGCGCCGACGTGTTCGTGCACATCTCTGCAGTGGAACGTTCGGGCATGACCAGCCTTCGCGAAGGCCAGGCCGTCAGCTTCGAAGTCCAGACCGATCCCCGCAAGGGCAAGCCGGCCGCCGTCAACCTGAAGGCGGTCTGAGCCACATGGCGAAAGAAGAACTGATCGAATTCGAGGGCGTCGTCACGGAAGTCCTGCCGGAAGGCCGGTTCCGCGTGACCCTCGAAGGCGGCCATGAAGTTCTCGCGTACACCGGCGGGCGTATGAAGCGGAACAAGATCCGCACGCTCGCCGGTGACCGCGTCACCGTGGAAATGTCGCCGTATGACCCGACCAAAGGCCGGGTCGTCTTCCGTCACAAGACCGAAAGCGCGCCTGGCGGCGGCGGCGTGCGTCGGCCGTTCAAGCGGCGATAGTAGAAGGGCCCCATGGACCTCATCAGCAAACTTCCGGGCATGACGGATGATGCGCTCGCAGCACTGCGGGCCAATGCCGAGCGTTTGCTGGTCACCGGGTCCGACTGGCAGAAAAATCAGGCGCGGGACCTGCTCCCGCCGCTCGT
Organism: Hyphomonadaceae bacterium; assembly: GCA_016791445.1. GTDB lineage: Bacteria > Pseudomonadota > Alphaproteobacteria > Caulobacterales > Aquidulcibacteraceae > VFBF01. The sequence goes on from JAEUMP010000002.1 coordinate 115,817, forward strand.
CGCCGAGATCGAGGCGCGTGAGGCGGCCAAGCCGCCGCCGCCGCCGCCGGTCGAAAAGGTCAAGGCTGCGCCGAAGGCGAAGAAGGCCAAGGAGCCGAAGGCCGAGAAGCCCGCGGCGGCAAAACCTGTCATGGCGGCAAAACCTGCGCCGGCCGCGCCTGCGGCCAAGCCCGCCGGCAAGGTCGAAAAGGCGCCTGTCGCCGCCAAGGCGGAGGCGAAGGCCGAAAAGCCCGCGCCGAAAACCCCCGCGCCAAAAACCCCCGCGCCGAAAGCACCCGCGTCGATTGCCAAGCAGTCACCGGCGAAACCGGTGAAAGCCGCAGCCAAGCCGGTCGAGACGTCGGTCGCCAAGGCGGCCCCCGCAAAGGCTCCGGCCGCGAAGGCGACGCCGGCGAAGACCAAGGCCGAGAAGGCCCCTGCGACGCAGCCCGTGAACGCCGAAGCGCCCGCGAAGCCTGCGCCGAAGGCCGAGAAGGCGGCTGCGCCGGTGAAGGCGGCTGCGAAGGCGGCGCCCGCGAAGGCGGAGAAGTCGCCGGCGAAGGCGCCCGCCAAGGTCGAGATCAAGGCGCCTGCAAAGGCGGTCGCCAAGGCGGTCAACGGCAAGGCTCCTGTCGAATCCAGACCGGTCGCAAAGCCCGTCGCGAAGGCTGCGCCAGCCAAGGCGGCAAAGCCTGCGCCGACGAAGGCCGCGCCGGCAAAACCGGTGGCGGTGAAGTCAGCGCCGGCCAAGGCGGCGGTGGCGAAACCGGTCCCCGTGAAGGCCCCTCCGAAGGCTCCCCCGAAGGCTCCCCCGAAGGCCCCCGCAAAGGTTGCGGCGAAGGCCAAGGCGCCGCCCCCGAAGGCCCCCGCCAAGGCGACGGCGAAAGCCGCCGGCAAGGCCTCACAGGGCAAGCGCGCGCACGGCTGACGCGTCAGCCGCGCTCGACTTCGTATTTCGGCAGATCGGACCGCAGCGTCTCGTAGAGGCGCAAGGTGAAGCTGTCGGCGTCCTCGTCCACGAAGTCGTCGAAGAAGTCCTCGTGGTTGGATTCGAAGACGTATTCGCCTTCCTCGGCGAAGATGAAGCCCAGCGCCTCGTCGCGCGGCGTGTGGATGATCTCGATCGATGTCTCGTCGTCGTCGTCGCCGAGCTGGAACGTCAGCCGGCGGCTCTGGATCTTCGCCGTCAGCTTCGGGAGCAGCGCCTGCAGGGCGGCGAGATCGTCGAACGGCTCGTCCTTGTCGGCGAGCGCGGCCTCGAGCTTTCGTCGCGCGGCGTCGACCTCATCGTCGAAACCCATGGGGATACCTCGTTCGTCTCTGGAATCTGGAAGGCGCGAACAAAGGCGCCCCGGCGGGCGCCGTCAAGGGAGCGAGGCGCCGGCCCCCAATGCGTCGCGGTAGCGCCGGCTGCCCGCCAGGACGCGCCCGTCCGTCATCGTGATCTCGACATCGCCTGACGGCGTCGGTTTCAGCGCAGCGATCCGCGCCCGATTCACAAGCCTCGATCGATGCACACGGACGAAGCCGCGCGCGGCGAGAGCGGGTTCCCAGGAAGCAAGCGTGGCGCGCACGAGATGGACCTTCGCGGCGGTGTGGAATTCCACGTAATTGCCTGCCGCCTCCACATGGGAAATGTCAGGCGCATCGAGCCAGACGGTGGCGGCGCCGTCTCGCAGTGCGATGCGCGGGTCGCCCGGCGCCGGCGGTGGCGACGATTGACGCGCTGCCTGGAGCAGCAGCCAGTAAGCGCCGGCGATCGCCGCATAGGCGAGCACGTCCTTGCGCCATTCGTAGAAGAGCACGATCGCAAAGCCGTCGTCGAAATAGCGGTAGGGCACGTCGGTCAGCGCATAGGCGGCGCGGCGGAGGATGTAGATCCCCGCGACGTGGCCCAGCGCGAACGGGATCGTCAGCGCCAGATGGATAAGTCCCGGACCGAGGAAATTTTCGCGGGTCGGCGTCCAGCGTCGCACGGCGCGGCCGACGAGCGGCGCCATGGCGACAATGGCGAGTGCGCTGGACGTCTCCCAGAGCACCGGCTCCCACCAGCGATGGGCGACGCCTGCGCGCTGCATCTCAAGCACCTCCGACGAGGCGTTCACGGCGACGAGGACGAGCGCCAGAAGCGCGATCACGGCCAGCGCGCGCCGTTCGGCACGGGCCCATCCGCTCGTCCCGCCTTCATCGCCGGTGGTCACGACAAGCTCACCGTTCGTCCCTCGTCCTTGCCGCACATGGCTGCAGCGTAGCGCGCGCCCGACGCTTGCGGAAGAAGCGGCGCGACAAGGAGCGCCACACCAATGACCGTCGAACGCCGTTTCGATCTCGACTGGCTGCGCATCGCCGCGTTCGGCCTCCTGATCCTCTACCACTGCGGCATGTTCTACGTGTCGTGGGACTGGCATGTGAAATCGTCCCGCGCGAGCGAGGCCATCGAGCCGCTGATGATGCTGACCAGTCCCTGGCGGCTCACCTTGCTCTTCCTTCTGTCGGGCGTGGCGACGCGGTTCATCGCCGACAAGGTGACGATCCCGGCCTTTATCGGCGGGCGGATGGCGCGGCTCTGGCCGCCGCTGTTGCTTGCGGTGTTCGTGATCGTGCCGCCGCAGGCGTACTATGAGGTCGTGGAGGCGATGAAGGTCATGGCGGCGCCGACGTCGCTGCACGCCGGGGCGCTGGACAATTTCTATCTCAAATACGTCACGGCCTCGGGGAACTGGTGCGACGCTGACGGTTGTCTGACGACGCCGACCTACAACCATATGTGGTTCGTCGCGTACCTGATCCTCTACACGCTCGCGCTTGTCCCGCTCCTGCCGCTTCTGCGCCGCGTTCCCGCGGGCGTCCGCGTGCTGCTGGCGGGGCCGTTGCTGATCGTGACGCCGTGGCTGGCGATGGCGGTGTTGCGGCTGACGCTCTTTCCGGTGTTCGGCGAGACGCACGATTTCCGGAACGACTGGTATCTGCACGCGCTCTATTTCGGCGTTTTCCTGTTCGGCTTTGCAGTGGCGAAGGCGGACTGGTTCTTCGAGCGCTGCATGCGCTGGCGCTGGGTGGCGCTCGTGCTGGCGCTCGCGTCCTGGGTGGCGATCGTCGCCTATACGCGGTTGCATCCGGAGGGCGTCACGCCGCCGGAAGAACTGCGCGCGGCGATGCGGGCGGTGCGTGCGCTCGACGCCTGGTGCGCGATCGTCGCCGCCATCGGTTTTGCGCATCGCCATCTGAAACATGCGGACGGACCAGTGCGCCGCTTGCTGACGCAGGCGATCTTCCCGTTCTACCTGATCCACCAGACGATCATTGTCGTCGCCGGACACCATCTCGATGCGTTGCGCTGGCCGCTGTGGATCGAGGCGCCGACATTGATCGCCACGACAATTGCAGGCTGCTGGCTCTTCTACGAAGTGGGAAAGCGCATCGCGTTCCTGCGCCCGTGGTTCGGACTGTCCAGCGCGCGCGGCTGACGCGTCAGGCGGCGGCGGCGAGGCTCTGGAAGAAGGCGACGCCGCCCGTGCGGCCGATGTCGGCGTCGGCGCAGCGGTCCGGGTGGGGCATCACGCCGAGCACATTGCCGCGTTCGTTCATGATGCCGGCGATGTCGTTCGACGAGCCGTTCGGGTTGTCGAGATAGCGGAACACGACGCGGCCATCGCCTTCGAGACGCTTCAGCGTTTCATCGTCGGCGAAGTACCGGCCATCGCCATTGCCGACGGGCATCACGGTCTCCGCGTCGCCGTAGGCGCGGGTGAAGGCGGTGTCCTTGCGCTCGATCCCGAGCGGGGTGTCCTTGCAGATATAGCGCATGGTCACGTTGCGCATGAGCGCGCCCGGCAGGAGCCCGCATTCCGTGAGCACCTGGAATCCGTTGCAGATGCCGGCAATGAGGCGGCCCTCGTCGGCATGGCGCTTCACGGCCTCCATGACCGGGCTGCGCGCGGCCATCGCGCCGGAGCGCAGATAGTCCCCGTAGGCAAAGCCGCCGGGCAGGATGACAAGGTCGAGGCGGTCCGGCAGGGCTGTCTCGGCGTGCCAGACATAGTCGGCCTTCGCGCCGGTGACGCGTTCGAGCGAGGTGGCGCAATCGCGGTCGCAATTGGAGCCGGGGAAGACGATGACGGCGGCGCGCATGATGGGGCCTGCCTAGCGCGCGTCGCCGGTTACGGGAAGTGGGGATGCGTGTAGAACGCCCGCAAGGAGTGCGTCATGCCGCCCGTCTTGATCGTTCTGGCCCTAGTGTGCGTCGCCGTGAGCGCGGGGCTCGCCGTCGTCTTCTACCGCGCGGACGGGGCGGACTGAGCAGTGGGCCCGGGCATGCTGGCGCTCTGGGCGATCGCGGCGGTGGTCATCGGCGCGGGCGTTCTGTCCATCGTCGGGGCGCTACGGCGCACGATGGCCCGTCCGCCCTTTGATCGGCGTCACCGCGACGGTGGACCGATGTTCGGCCACCATGATGACGGCGATGGCGACGGCGGGGGCGATTGAGCCTTCGGGTGCGGAAGCGCTACGCGATCTCGATGCGGTAGCTTTCGATCACGGTGTTGGCGAGGAGGCGTTCGCACATCTCCTTGACCTTCGCGTGCGCGGCGTCCCGGTCCTGTCCCTTCAGGTCGATTTCGATGACCTTGCCGACGCGGGCGTCCGCAACCTCGCCGAAGCCGAGATCGACCAGCGCATTGGCCACCGCCTTGCCCTGCACGTCGAGGACGCCGGGCTTCAGGCCCACAGTCACGATCGCTTTCATGGCTGCGCTCAATGCACCGACTCGCCGCCGGTCGCCTGCTTCGGAAGGATTCCGAGGCGACGCGCGACTTCCACATAGGCCTCGGTGACGTTGCCGAGGTCGCGGCGGAAGCGGTCCTTGTCCATCTTCTCGTTGGTCTGCATGTCCCACAGGCGGCAGGAGTCGGGGCTGATCTCGTCGGCGATCACCGTGCGCACCATGTCGCCTTCGTAAAGGCGGCCGAACTCGATCTTGAAGTCGATGAGCTTGATGCCGACGCCCGCGAACAGGCCGAAGAGATAGTCGTTCACGCGCAGCGTCAGCGCCATGATGTCGTCGATCTCCTGGGTAGAGGCCCAGTTGAAGGCGGTGATGTGTTCCTCGGCGACCATAGGGTCTTCGAGCGCGTCGTTCTTGTAGTAGAACTCGATGATCGAGCGCGGGAGCGGGGTGCCTTCCTCAAGGCCGAGGCGCTTGGCGATCGAGCCCGCCGCCACGTTGCGGCAGACCACTTCGAGCGGAATGATCTCGACCTCGCGCACAAGCTGCTCGCGCATGTTCATCGTGCGGATGAAATGCGTCGGCACGCCGATGGCGTTGAGGCTCTGCATGATGAAGGCGGAGATCTGGTTGTTGACCACGCCCTTGCCTTCCAGGATCGCCTTCTTCTGCGCGTTGAACGCGGTGGCGTCGTCCTTGAAGTACTGGATGATCGTGCCGGGCTCGGGGCCTTCGAACAGGATCTTGGCCTTGCCTTCGTAGATCTTCTTGCGGCGGGACATCTGGTGCTCCGGCATGCCGGCTGACAGGCGGGCATGGGTGAAAAAAGTGTGCGGGGCGGCCGCGAGGGTATGACGGGGACGGCGGGCATCGCGGGCCCCCGGGTTCAGCGACTCGTAAAGGAATCGCGGCCCCGCCACAATCACGCGCTGTTGTTGGCCCCTGCGACGCGACCCGCGATTGATCCGGGGCGGGCGGGTCTCTATGTCCGGGTCCAGATAGTCAGTCAGGAACCCCCGATGAGCGAATTCGACGACCGCAAACGCGCCCAGGAGAAGAATTACGAGCTCTCGCAGGAGCTTGAGTTCAAGGCGCAGGCCCGCCGGGCCAAGCTGGTGGGGCTCTGGGCCGCAGAACTTGCCGGGCTCGGCGGCGAGGAGGCGGAAGCCTACGCCAAGACGGTCCTGCTGGCCGACCTGGAAGAAGCGGGCGAAGACGATCTTTTCCGCAAGATCCGGGCGGATTTCGACGCCAAGAAGATCGCCCAGTCGGATCACCAGATCCGCGCCAAGATGACCGAACTGCTCGACGAGGCGCGCCGTCAGATCAAGGCGGGGACGTAAGCCCGGTCAGGGTTTCTTCGTCAGGTTCATCTCGAAGAACTGCGTCCAGCTCGCGCCGTTGTCCGTGGAGCGCTCGCCGATCTCGGCCCACCGGCCTTCGGGCGTCTGGCGGATCGTGTAGCGGATGGTCATTCCCGGAAACGTCATCGTCCAGCGTAGCTGCGGCCCGTTCAGGACTTAGGCCTTCGCGTCGGTGAAGTAGCCCCGCGCCCAGCTGCGGAAGCCTTATTCGCCCTTCATGTCGTCGTAGGACACCACGCCCAGCGCGTTGAACATCAGCGCCTCGGGCGTTCCCGCATAGCTGCGGCCCTCGATGACCATGACGCTGCCGGAGAGGCGCATCTCGATCCTTTCGACCTGGCGGAAGGTCTGGCGTCCACCGGGCATGTCGATCCAGCCCGTTCCCTCCCAGTCGCCGACCATCCAGCTGAGCCGCGCCATCGCCGCCTGCTGCGTGGCCAGGTCCGGTCCGGCCGGACGCGCGGCGCCGGCGGGTGGGGCGGTCTGTGCGACGGCGGCGAGCGGCACCGCGGCGAGCGCAAGTGCGTGATGAACAAGCGAAACATGGCCCGGTCTCCAGAGTGCTTTATAGGATAAAGTTTCTGGATCGGCGGCGCATGCCTTACAGGGCGTTCCCCGTCGGGGGCCGTAGCGGGTGACCTTAACCTGTTCCGCCTAAAGTGGGCGACGCCCCCACAGGAGCGCCACAGATGAGAAAGGTCGCCGCACTCTGCCTCGCGCTCTGCGCCTGCGCGCCTTCGCCCGCGATGGACGCGGCGACCGCCAAGTCCATCGTCGAGAAGGCAGGGCGCGGCGCAAGCGATCTCGACCTCTGCACGGTGGAGGGCCGCAAGGTGTACAGGGCCGCCGTACGCCGCCACGCCGCCGCACGTGCAGCCGACGGCGTGATGTGGCCGGACCTGCACGGTGCGGCGGAACAGGGGCGGGCCGACCCGGTCGAGTTGTCCGTGCTCAGCGCCTTGATGCTGGGCTGGGTCGAACCGTCGGATTTCGCCAGCGCGCGCGGGAATGTCGGCGACATGCGGCTCCTCGCGCTTGCAGGGCGGTTGCAGGCATCGCCGGTCCGCAAGGCTGTCGATGTGGCGTGTCCCGAAGTCCTGCACATGCAGCGCGTCGTCGCCGCGCAGCTCTTCGAACTGCAGACGCTCGAAACCCAGGTGGAGCGCGCCAAGGCGCGCGGCGATGACGACCGTCTCGTCGCGCTCATGGAGCGCGCAGATCGGCGACACCGCATCATGCAAGCCGAGATCGCGCGGCTCGCCGCCGAGATCGAGGCGAAGGTCGCCGCCGCGTCCTAACCGAATACCCGCGCAAAGATCGCGTCGACGTTGCGGAAGTGATGGGCGTCGTCGAAGCAGGCGCCGATTTCGGCGGGCGAAAGCTTGGCCGTCACTTCGGCGTCCGTCTTCAGGCGCGAGATCAGTGAATCCGCCGCGCGCGGCGGCGGCGATTTCCACACCGCCATCGCATTGCGCTGCACGATCCGGTAGGCGTCCTCACGCGCCACGCCCGCCTGCGTCAGCGCCAGCATCACGCGCTGCGAGTTGTGGAGCCCGCCAAGCAGCGCGAGATTGCGCGCCATGTTCTCGGGATAGACCACGAGCTTCTCGATGACGTCCGCAAGGCGGTGCAGCGCGAAGTCGAGATGGATCGTCGCGTCCGGTCCGATACCGCGTTCAACGCTGGAGTGCGAGATGTCGCGCTCGTGCCAGAGCGCCACGTTTTCCATGGCGGGCGTCACCGCGGAGCGCACGAGACGCGCAAGGCCACAGAGGTTTTCCGTCAGCACCGGATTGCGCTTGTGCGGCATCGCCGAAGAGCCCTTTTGCCCCTCGGAGAAATACTCTTCCGCCTCGAGCACTTCGGTGCGCTGCAGATGGCGGATTTCGGTTGCGATGCGTTCGATGCTGGAGGCGATGACGCCGAGCGTGGCGAAATAAGCCGCGTGACGGTCGCGCGGGATGACTTGTGTGGAGACAGGCTCCACCTCCAGGCCGAGGGCTTTGGCCACATGTGCTTCCACGAGGGGATCGACGGTGGCGAAGGTGCCGACGGGGCCGGAAACCGCGCAGGTCGCGATCTCCTTGCGCGCAACAATCAGACGTTCGCGGTTACGCGCGAATTCGGCATAGGCGCCGGCGAGCATGAGACCAAACGTTGTCGGCTCGGCATGGATGCCGTGGCTGCGGCCGATGCGCGGCGTCATCTTGTGCTCGAAAGCGCGGGTCTTGAGCGCGGCGAGGACGCGGTCGAGACCCTTCAACAGAAGGTCGCTCGCGCGCGCGAGTTGCACGGCAAGGCACGTGTCCAGCACGTCCGAGGACGTCATGCCCTGATGGGCGAAGCGGGCGTCCTCGCCCACATGCTCGGCGACATTCGTGAGGAAGGCGATGACGTCATGCTTCACCTCGCGCTCGATGGCGTCGATGCGGTCGACCTCGAAGGCGCCCTTTGCACGATAGGTTTGCGCCGCGGATTTCGGGATCGTGCCGAGGGCGGCCATGGCGTCCATGGCGGCGGCTTCGATGTCGAGCCAGATATGGAAGCGGGTTTCGGGGCTCCACAGAGCCGTCATTTCGGGGCGGGAATAGCGAGGAATCATGAGCGCCCCGTAGCACGATTGGGGAAAAGCCGCGAAGCGGGCGCCCAAGGCGGGGGGTGTTGTGGCGGGGGCGCCGGAAATGGGGGAAGGTTAATCCGGCAATCCACGCGGAGCGGACGATGAAACGGGCATTTCTGGCGGCGGCGCTTCTTCTGGCGGCTCCGGTCTGGACCGCACCCGCAGTCGCGCAGCCGCAGCCGGGGCAGTGCTTCGCCAGGGTCTCGATCCCCGCCGTCTATGAGACGTACACCGAGGAGACGGTCGTCCAGCCGGAATACATGGGCGTGAAGACGATCCCGCCGCGCTACCAGATGGTCGATGTGCAGGTCCTCGCGACGCCGCCGCGGACGGAACAGGTGACGATACCGGCCGTCTATCGCGCGGTCCGCGAGACGGTGATGGTTGAGCCCGAACGCACCGAGACGGTCGTGGCGCCGGCTACCTGGGAGACTTATTCCGAGCGCGTGATGGTGCGCCCTGCCTACGTCACGTGGAAGCCGGGCACGGGCGTGTTCGGTCGCACTTCGGCGCAAGGGGGCGATCTCCTGTGCCGCGTGGAGGTGCCCGCTGAATATGCGACGATCCAGCGTCGCCGCATGACTGCGCCGGAGACGACGCGCACGCGGGTCATTCCGCCGGTCATGCGCACGCAGACTCGCCAGGAGATGATCACGCCTGCGCGTGTGGAAGATCGCGAGGTCCCCGCCGTCTATCGAACGGTGAAGGAGCGTCAGGTGATTGAACCCGCCCGCGAGGAACCCGTGCTGGTGCCGGCGGTGACGCGCAAGGAAACGCTACGCCGCGTGGTGAGCCCCGCGCGCACCGAGTGGCGCGAGGTGCTGTGCGAAACGAACGCCTCGAAAGCAAAGATCGCCGAAGTGCAGCGCGCACTGACGCGTCGCGGCTTCGCCACGACCGCCGACGGCGTCTTCGGCCCGGCGACCGTGGCGGCGATGGAACGCTTTCAACGCGCGAACAATCTCGCCGCCGGCTATCTGACGATGGAAACCGTGCAGGCTCTCGGCGTCAGTCGCTAGCTCACCGTGTCGCGCTTCAGCGTGCGGCCGACGAGCAGGAAGTGAACGGCGGCCCAGATGAAGAAGCACACGCCGATCATCATCGCGTATTTGAGGCCCGTCGCCTGACCGGCCGCGCACGTCGCGGCGTTGGCTTCGGACGCCGTGCGGCACATCTCGACGCTCAGGCCCTGCGCGGTCAGCACGTTGTTGGCGATGATGTCGCTCACCGCGCCGACGAAGGGCGGACCGAGCGCATAGCCCAGCAGATTGACGATGAAGAGCAGGATGGCCGTCGCCGTCGCGCGCATGCGCGGTTCCACGACGCTTTGCGTCACCGTGTACATCGGTCCGAGATAGAAATACTGCGCGCACGCGCCGATCACGAGCGGCGCCGCCGCAAACGCCAGCGACGGAATGTAGTAGGAAAAGAGGAAAAGCGGCGTCGCCACGGCGAGACCGAGCGCCGGCAGCCAGGCGAGCGCATTGGGGTGGCGCTTGGAGATGCGGTCCGCAAGAAAGCCGCTGGCGAATGTGCCGATCGCGGCCGCGACGCCGAGCACGACGCCGCTGAACTGCGAGGCATGCAGCAGCGAAAGGCCATGCACGCGCATCAGGAAGGGATTGAGGAAACCGCCGACGCCGTAGCCGACGAATGAGGTGATGGCGCCGCCGAGCGCCATGTGCCAGAAGGCGGGCTTCGAGGCGAGCACCTTGAGGGCCGCGCCGAAACTCGGCGTCTCCACCGCCGCACCTGAACGCGGCGGCTCCTTCACCGTGAGCTTCACGAAGATCGCCAGCAGGATGCCCGGCACGCCGAGCACGATGAACGCCGCGCGCCAGTCCAGAACCGTCGCGATCCAGCCGCCCCCGACTGCGGCGATCATCGATCCGAGCGGAATGCCGAGAGAATAGATGGACAGCGCCGTCGCACGCCGGTCGGAGGGAAAATAGTCGGCGATCACCGACTGCGCCGGGGGCGTGCACCCCGCCTCGCCGACGCTGACGCCGATACGTGCGAGCAGGAGATGGGTGTAGTTCGTGGCGAAGCCGCAAAGCGCCGTGAAGCCGCTCCAGACCCCGACCGCCACCGATAGGATGGTCATCCGGTTGGTGCGTTCCGCGAGCCGCGCGATCGGGATTCCGAGGAAGGTGTAGAGCAGCGCGAACGCCGGTCCGCCAAGCAGGCCGAGCTGCAGGTCGGTGAGCCCGAACTCCTGCTTTATCGGCTCCTGAACGATGGTGATGACCACCCGGTCGATGAAGTTGAAGGTGTAGACCACCAACAACATCGCCAGCACATAGGCCCGGTAGGACTTGGTCCCGTGTCCGGCGAAATACGGGCCTTCGGCCGTCGGCGCTGCACCTGCCATGCGGTCTCCCCTCGGCCGGTTATCCGGCCCTGATAACGGGCGGCACAGTACGGGTCGGGGAAGCTGAGGCAAGGGCGGTCGAGGGTGGCCGAAGGCGACTCTGACGATCATCCGACTACGGACGATGCCCGGATTTGGGTCATGGTCGCGATCCCATTTGCGTTGATTTGGGTCAAGGCGCGCGCTTCTCTGATCAAGTCAGCGTGCTGCAGCCTGCAGTGCGCAGAGTGGTGGCAGGGGCGATGAACTCCGAGATCGATCCGCGCATCCGACCGATCGCCTACGGCATGGTCGGGATGCTGTACGAACTCATCGGCTTCATGCGGAAAGCGTACGGCGAGGATCTGGAATCCGCGCTGATCATGATCTGCGTCTCCGATGCGACGATGCAGAAATACATGCCCGGCGCGCGCCCTGACTCCGAGATCATGCACAAGATGGAATTGGCGGAATCCGTGCGCGGCTCCATTTCGCGCCGGATGATCGCAGACAAGACCGGCTTGCCGCGCGAAACGGTCCGCAGAAAGGTGGCGCAGCTGATCGCGAAGAACCAACTCTATATCGACGCCGAAGGCGCGGTCCGCGCCACGCCGCGCCTTCACGATCCCGAACTGCGTCAGGCCGTCATCGACGCGCACGAAGCGGTAAAACGCTATATGCGCGTGGTGGGTTCCTTTAACGTCAACTGAAACGCTTTTGCGACGTGCTTGCAATGCAAGTCGACTGCTTGCGCTTTGCGGCGAGCGGCGCTCAATTCCACGATGGTTGACTCGCACCTCGCGCCGGCGCCGGCGAACACCGCCGAAATCGATCCGCGCATCCGCCCGATCGCATTCGGTCTCGTTGAGCTCCTGTTCGACTTGACCTTCTTCCTTCGAGAACTGTCCGGTGACGATCTCGACTGCGCGCTGATCATGATATGCGTGAATGACGCCACGATGCGTCCGCTTATGGAGAAGTTGGGTCCGGAGGACCCGCTGCTGCGTGTGGCCCATCCGCCCGAGGAACTGCGCGGCTCGATTTCACGGCGCATGATCGCCGAGAAAACGGGCATCGCCCGAGAAACAGTGCGGCGCAAAGTGGCCATGCTCATCGAGCAGGGCCTGCTGCTCGCCGATGAAGAGGACGGCGTGCGCGCCGCTTCCCGGCTTCATGATCCCCGGACGCGGGATCTCCTTGAGGCGGGCCACGCGTCGGTGAAGCGCTACCTGGCGCTGGTGCAGTCGTACGGGGTGGACTGAGGCTCGCTTGCGGACGGCGCGCTTTGCGGCCACCCTCGCGTCATGACGAACCTGCCTGAAACCGGCGAGAGCTGGGAAAGCCTGCAAGCGCGCATGGACGACATGTCGGCGCGCGACGTGAAGTGGCGCAACGGACGTGCGGCCGTCTATGTGTTCAACGCCGGCGCCGACATCGAGCGCGTGCAGAAGGAGGCGTATGCGCGCTTCTCTGCGGAGAACGGTCTGGGTCCCGCCGCCTTTCCCTCGCTCGCGCAGATGGAGCGCGAAGTCATCGGATTTGGACTGGGGCTTTTGCATGGCCCGGACGGCGCCGTCGGCCACATGACCAGCGGCGGCACGGATTCCATCCTGATGGCGGTGAAGGCCGCCCGAGATCATGCGCGTGCGCAGGGAAAAATGGGGCGCCTCAATCTCGTGCTTCCGCGCACTGCGCATCCGGCCTTCGACAAGGCGTGTGCTGTGATGGAAATCGAGGTGCGCCGCACGGACGTCGCCAACTTCCTCGCGGACGCCGACGCCATGGATGCGGCGTGCGACGACCTGACCATGATGGTGGTCGGTTCTGCGCCCTGCTTTCCCTACGGGTTGATCGATCCGATCCAGAAACTGGGAGCGCTCGCGGAGCGACGCGGTCTCTGGCTGCATGTGGACGCCTGTGTCGGAGGGTATTTCGCGCCGTTCGCGCGGATGAATGGCGCCGACATCCCGCCATTCGATTTCGAGGTGGCGGGCGTCTCGTCGATGTCGGCGGATCTGCACAAGTACGGCTATTGCGCCAAAGGCGCGTCGACGGTCTTCTTCCGCAGCGATGCGCTGCGCCGGCGCATGATGTTTGAGGTTTCCGATTGGCCTGCGGGCAAGATGGTGACGCCGACGCTTGCGGGCACCCGGCCGGGCGGCGCGATCGCGGCGGCGTGGGCGGTGATGCGGTATCTGGGCGTGGAAGGCTATCGCGCGCGCCATCAGGCGGTGCAGGCGACGCGCGCCTGGATCGAGGCGGGCGTGCGGTCGCAGGAATGGTCGGTGATCGGCGCCCCGCAGCTCGGCATCGTGGCGTTCACGCGGGAAGATGTGGACTGTTTCGCCGTGCTCAAGGGTATGTTCGAGCGCGGTTGGGTGACGAGCGCGATCACCGCGCCGAAGGGGCTGCACCTGATGCTGTCGCCCGTGCACGCCGAGTTCTATTCGGACTACCTGCTCGACCTGTCATTCGCCACGCGCGACGCGAAGGAGGGCCACAGCGCTGCGCCGCCAGTGCGCTACGGCGGATAGGAAAGGCGCACGCGATCGGTTCGTGTCCAAATCGTCTGTAAACGAAACCCAGCTATGATGGCGGCTTCGATCGCCCGTCTGCGCCAGATTGGGACAGATCGCGTCCATTTCAGGGTTTCAGAGCATGCACAGGTCCGTCGCACGCAAGCCGGTCGTCGTTTGCGATCCCAATCCACTTGCGCGTCGTCTCGTCGCGGATGTGCTGCGCGGGGCGGGTTTCGAGTTGTTGCGCTACGCGCGCGACGGCGGCGAACTGATGGATGTGACGCTCGAGTGCGCGCCGCAGATCGCCATCACCGCATCGCGGATTCCGGGCGTGTCCGGGCTCGAGTACGTGCGCGCCGTTAGGGCGGGCATGCAGCACGTCAACCGCGCCATGCCGGTCATCATCATGACCACCACGCCGACCCAGTCCTTCATCGAGGCGGCGCGTTCGAGCGGCGTGGATGAGATGCTGGTGGCGCCGTTCAATGCGCAGGCGCTGCTGGCGCGCATCGATGCGGTGGTGAAGCGTCCGCGCGCCTTCGTGGACAGCCTCGCCTATGTGGGTCCGTGCCGGCGACGTCGGATGCTGGAGGACTTCGTGGGGCCGCACCGCCGTCTCAGCGATCCGCTGGACGTGGACGGCGCCTCTTCGTGGGAGTCTGAAGAGAGCCGCGAAGCGGTGCGCGCCTGCGTGCGCCGGCTCAGCGAGCTCACGTTTGCGGTGGCCCCGGGCGACCGCCGCAAGCTGCGCGAGATATTCGAAGTCGTCGAAGATGCGCGCGATGTCGCAGACGAAGTCCGCGATATGGCCATGGCGGAGTCCGCGCGCTCGCTCGCCCGTTATATCAGCGCCGTCGGCGCGGCGCGCGGCCTTGAAGCCGATGTGCTGTGCACCCATGTGGATGTGATGCAGAAGCTGAGCTTTCTCGGCGTCTATCAGGACGAGGAGCGGCGCCGGCTCGTGGATGGTCTGGTGGCGGTGGTAGACAAACGTCTGCGCCGCGCGGCGTAGGATCCAGCCCAACAAAAAGGGCGCGAGCGACGTGCGCCCGCGCCCCGGCAATCATGGTGTCCGCGATTTAGTTGTCGATCCCGAAATCGTAGAATCGCCCGCCCGCTCCCGGCATGCCCGGCGCCATCGTCGCCGCGCCGCCGCTGACGATCAGCGCGTACTCCCCGATGCCGAGCGGCGCCTGCGGCGTAAGGTGGTAGAGCGTGTGACCAGCAGGCGCGCCGGCCTGGCTCGGTGCACGATCAGCCTTCATCGGTGTCAGGCGGTCCGCAGTGACGCCGGTGGAGTAGCTCATGTAGCCGCCGCCGATCAGGATCTCGCGCGTCCCGTTGCGGCGCGGTTCCATCCGCGCGAGTGCGTAGAAATTCTCCGGTTGCGCATTTGACGGCAGGGCGAGGAGGAATTTCGGTTGATTTGTGGTCAGGCGGAGCGAAGCGGCGGGGCCGCGCAACGCCGCATACTGGCCGACGCCGCCGAAGCCCATCGCGCGCGCAGCGGTCCGCATTTGCGGCAACGCGTATTGCAGGGAGGTGCGTTCGGCGCCGTTCACGAGGAAGACTTCCTCAGCGGTCACGGCCTGACATGCCGAAGCGGGCGCCTCGTAAGCAAGGGCGACCGGCGCCGTCAGCGCCATGGCGCAAGCGGCGACAATGGCGCGTGTGACTGATTTCATGTTCCCGCTCCTCAATTGCGTCGCCGGATGACAGTGACGGCGAGTCGCTCATATCCGCCGCCGTTCGGACGGGCAATCAGGAACTCGTGCGGTCACATCAGGCCGAGCGACTTCATGCTGTTGGCGCCGTGCCTACCGACGATGAGGTGATCGTGTACCTTCACGCCGAGGGTTTCGGCGGCGAGGACGATCTCCCTGGTGATCGCGATGTCTGCGCCGGAGGGTTTCGGATCGCCACTCGGATGGTTGTGCACGAGGATCATGGCGGCGGCGCGCAATTCCAGCGCACGGCGCACCACTTCACGCGGATAGACCGGCGCGTGATCGATCGTGCCTTCACCCAGCACTTCATCGGCGATCAGCTGGTTCTTCACGTCGAGAAAGAGAACGCGGAACTGCTCGCGCGTTTCGTGCTGCAGGGTGACGCGGCAATAGTCGACGAGTTTCGACCATGACCCGACAACGGGTTTGCGCTTGGCTTCCACGCGCGCAGCTCGTTCGACGGCCGCTTGGATGGTCTTGAGTTCGAGCGCGACCGCCGGACCGCACCCGTCCACTTCGATGAGCCGACGCGGCTCGGCGGCGAGCACGGCGGCGAAGTCGCCGAACTTGTGGATCAGCGCCTTGGCGAGAGGTTTGGTGTCGCGACGCGGCACGACGCGGAAAAGCAGCAGCTCCAAGAGTTCGTAGTCCGCCAGCGCATCCGCGCCGGTGTCCTCGAAGCGCTTGCGCAGGCGCGCGCGATGTTCGTGATAGTGCGGTGCGGGATCGCGCACCTGCGGCGGCGCGTCGAACGCACCGAACAGCGCGCCCGCTTCCTTCACCTCTGGCTTCGGTTTTCGTCCCCCGCCCGAAGCCATCAGGTCATCCGGGAGTCTGGTGCGGCTGGTGGAGGCCGGCGGGAGAGATCGTGAAGATCTCATGGCCGTCTTCGGTGACGCCGACGCAGTGCTCGTACTGCGTGCTCGTTTGCTTGTCCTTCGTGACGGCGGTCCAGCCGTCGTTCAGCACCTTCACCGCCGTGCCGCCGAGATTGACCATCGGTTCCACGGTGAAGATCATGCCGGCGCGCAGCTTCAGCCCTTCGCCCGGGCGGCCATAGTGCAGGATGTTCGGCGGATCGTGGAACACCTGGCCGACGCCGTGGCCGCAAAAATCGCGCACGATGGACATGCGTTCCGCTTCCGCGTGGCGCTGGATGGCGGCGCCGATGTCGCCGAGTGTCGCGCCGGGGCGGATCACGCTGATGCCCTTCATCATGGCTTCGTAGGTTACGTCCATGAGGCGGCGGTCGCGTTTCTTGGTATCGCCGACGGCGTACATGCGGCTGGTGTCGCCGTGCCAGCCGTCGAGGATGACGCCGATGTCGATGTTCAGCGTGTCGCCGTCGCGCAGCACGCGCGGCCCCGGAATGCCGTGGCAGACGACGTGGTTCAGCGAGGTGCAGATCGTGTGACGATAGCCCTTGTAGAAGACGCAGGCCGGCAGCGCGCCGTGATCGAAGATGAACTCCCGCGCCAGCGTGTCGAGGCGTTCGGTGGTGACGCCGATCTTCGTCTCGGGGACGAGCATGTCGAGGCAGGCGGCGGCGAGCTGGCCGGCCTTGCGCATGCCCTCAAACCCTTCAGGGCCATGGAGCTTGATATGGGTAGTGGGGCGGGCGGCGTTGGAGGTTGCGTCGACGAACATCGGGGCCCTATAGCACAGCCGCGCCCGCTATGCCGAGAGGCGCATCAGCGCGTCCGGCAGCGGGCGCTGCAGACGCAGGGCGTCCTCCGCGTCGCCGGTCAGCCATTCGTCGAAGTCGGGGCGTTCGAGCACCACGGGCATGGCTTTTTCGTGCCAGGGCTTCACCACGCCGTTTGGCGTGGTGGTCAGGAAGGCAAAGAGCCGATGCTCGCCGACGACGGGGTTCGCCTTCGTGCCGCGTTCGCCGGTCCAGGGGCGCCAGATGCCGGCGAAGCACATGGTCTCGCCGTCCGTGTGCTCGAACCAGCGGTCGCCTTTCGGCGGGACGTAGGAGAATTCCGCGAAGGTCGAGACGGGCACGAGGCAACGCCACTCGGTCTTCAGCCACGGCTTCCAGTAGGTCGACGCGACATTGCGCACATTGGTGACGTAGCTCGACTGTACCTTCGGAAAGCCCCAGCGCATCACATCGGGGACGAGTACGCCGTTCTCGTCGAGCCGCGCGACCAGCGCTTCGCGGTCGGGGTAGATGTCTTCCTTGATCGCGCCGATTTTTTCGCCGAGCCGGATTTCGATCCGCGTCTCGCTGAATTCCTCATAGCCCCAGGTCTCGAATTCGAGCCCGGCCTTGCGAATGTAATTTCGATAGCGGTTGCACATCGCCGGCGTCTTACTCCTTTGGGTAGAGCAGCATTTGCGTGCAACGGAAGAGCGCGATCGTCTTGCCCGCCGCTTCGGACGCCACGACCGCGTCCCAGACCTGCGTCATCCGCCCGCCATGGACGAGGCGCGCGTCGCACGCCACCACACCCTCGCGGGTGGTGCCCAGATAGTTGGCCTTGATCTCGATGGTGGTGAAGCCGATGGCTTCGGGCGGAGAGGCGATGCGGCAGCCATAGCCGCAGGCGCTGTCGGCGAGCGCGACGATGCTGGCGGCGTGAAGGTAGCCGTTCGGCGCCATGTGCTTGCGCGTGACGGTGAAGCGGCCGCGCACGATGCCCTCGCGCGCCTCTATCCATTCCATGCCCAGAAAGTCCGGCAGGGAGCCGGTCTGCAGCTGGTTCAGGTGGGCGCTCATGTCCATTGGCGGCTTCTCTCTCTTGTGCGCCATCCTGCGGCGGCAGGCAGGGAGAGTCGAGCCATGTGGAGACAGCCGCCCCTGTGGGCGGCCGCTCCGTCAGCGTGCGTGCGCGGGTCTCACGACCAGTAGCGCGGCGCCTTGTAGTAGTCGTAGGTCCGGTCGCGGAACCCGGAGCCGTCGCCGCGGGTAAGTTCATCGATCGTGCCGGCGGGCGCGGCCTTCAGCTGATCCTTCGAGTAGTTGACGACATAGGCGTTGTCGCTTTCGTCGTAGTCGAGCGCGTTCCACGGCAACGGGTGGAATTTCTCGCCGACGCCGAGTACGCCGCCGAAACCGACGACCGCGAACATGATGTTGTTGGTGGTCTTGTCGAGGACAATGTCCTCGACCTTGCCGATCTTGTCGCCGCTGGAGTCCTTCACGCTCGTGCCGATGACGGTCTTGGCGCGGATCGCGGTCGTGTGGCCGGAAGCTGTGGGCATGGACTATCCTCTCCTGTTGGAAGCGATGCAGGAGGGACGCGTCGTCGTCGCGATGGTTCCGCTGCGCACGCGTGCTTTTGCAGCGGTTTCAGGCGGCGGCGTCGTCGGTTGGCGGCGACTTTGGCGTTTCCGCCTGGGCCTTCGCCCACTGGTCGATGACCTCGGCGATGATCTGCACCGCGAATGCGGATGTCGCCGGCGAGCGCGACGCAAACCACGCCGCGCCGAGCGCGAGGGCTGCGCCCGCTATCGGTGATTTCTCGGACAGGGTTTGCGACGCGCCGACGAGTTTGGCGAGCGCGGCGAACTCGCCGGCGGCAGGCTCCGGCGCGGGTTCCGGCTTCTTGACGGCGCGGGTCTGGAACAGCACGACGACGAGCGGCGCCATCAGCACAAGCCCGATGACCAGCATCGCCGCCGGTTCCGGCATGTAGAGCGCGAGCACTGTGAAGGCCGCGATCGTCATCCAGACGACCCCGATCAGCGCCAGCGTTCCCGCAACCGCCACGAGGCCGCCCGCGGCGGCGGCGCTGCGCAGTCTTTCAGTGATGCCGAACATGGTCTTACGATCCTTCAGGCGTCGTATGCCTCAGCTTGCCGCGCCATCCTAAGCGGTTCGCCTCAATGGGCGGTGAAGGCGGCGTGGTTAATCGTTTGCGATGGCGACCGTGTCGGCGAGAACGACTGCATCGGGCGACATGGCGCACGCATGGGCATGCATTTCGACGCCGGCGGCGCGCGCTTCGCGGAAGGCCTGCGCGAAGGCTGGGTCAAGATCGGCGGCGGGGCGGAAGCGCGTGCAGTCGCTGCGCTGGACGACGAAAAGTGCGGCCGCGCGGTCGCCTGCGTCGACCATCGCCGACAGCTCCCGCAGATGCCGCGCGCTTCGGGCGGCTTCGCAATCGGGAAACTCCGCGAGGCCGTCGCTGCGCGAGAGGTGGACGTTCTTGATCTCGAGCCACAGCCGTTTGCCGGCGTCGTCTGTGAGGAGGAAGTCGACGCGGCTAGCCTCGCCGTACTTCACTTCGGCGCGTACATGCGGGTAGGCCGCGAACGGTGCGAGTAGGCGCGCCGTGAGCGCTTCCGCGACGAGCTTGTTGGGCGCATGCGTGTCGACGCCCGCCCAAGATGTGGGCGTCTCCACGAACTTGAGCGACCAGGGGAGCTTGCCCGTGCCCGGCGCGAGCCAGACGGTGGAGCCGGGCGCATCGAGGCCAAGCATCTTGCCTGAATTCGCCACATGCGCGGTCGCCACGGTTCCGTCCGCGAGGCGCACGTCCGCCAGGAAGCGCTTGTAGCGCCGGAGCAGCGTGGCGGGGACGAGGGGCGGCGAAAAGCGCATGCGGTTGGCTTTCCGGGGAAGCCCGCGCTAGGTCAATCCCATGACCGCACCCCTCGTCCGCGCCGCCGTCTTGATGATCGGCGATGAACTCCTGTCCGGCCGCACGCAGGATACCAACCTGCGCACCATCGCCGAGTTTCTCGCGCCGCTGGGCGTGCAAATCGGGGAGGCGCGCGTCGTCACCGACGAGCCTGCGGAAATCTCGGCCGCCGTGAACGCTCTGCGCGCGCGCTACGCCTATGTTTTCACCACCGGCGGAATCGGTCCGACGCATGACGACAAGACCGCCGACGCGGTCGCGGCCGCGTTCGGGGTCAACATCGGCGTCCGCGCCGATGCGCGCGCGATCCTTGAGGCGCACTACGGGACGACGGAGATCAACGAGGCGCGGCTGCGCATGGCGCGAATTCCCGATGGCGCCAGCCTCATCGCCAACCCGGTATCGAAGGCGCCGGGATTCCAGCTGGGGAATGTGTTCGTGATGGCGGGCGTGCCGTCGATCATGCGGGCCATGCTGGAGGATGTGGGCAAGCGGATCGAGGGCGGCGCGGTCGTGAAGAGCGTGACCGTGCGGGCGAAGGGCGTGCGCGAAGGCGACCTAGCGGCGCCGCTTGCGGCGTTGCAGAAGGCCGAACCGGACGTCTCGCTGGGGTCCTATCCCTGGTATCAGCCGCCGGACGGCTATGGCGTCCACCTCGTTGCGCGCAGCGCCGACGAGGCGGTGCTGGCGCGCGCACGCGACGGCATGCTGGCGATCGCGCGCGATCTGGGCGTCGACGGCGAAGTGCTCTAGGGCGACGCGGCGACCGGACCTGCCGACGCCTGCAACACGGGCGTTGCGGGCAGGATGAAAGAGGAGTCGAGCGTCACGCCCGCAGGGTCGCGAATTTCCACATGGACGTGGTTGGTGATGCCGGCGGGATACTTCACGGAGAGATCCTGCACTACGCCGATGATCTCGCCGGCGGCGACGCTCTGGCCGACATGCACCGTCGGAGCGACGTAGAGCACGCGGGCGGAATAGCCGGTCTCGGCGTTCAGGATTTCCACGAACTTCAGGCGCGCGTCGCCCTTGTAGGCGTAGCCGGTGCGCACGACGGCGCCGGCGATCGGCGCGGCGGCGGACTGGCCGGGGCTCGCGACATAGTCGACGCCTTCATGCTTGCGCTTGCCGCCGTCGCGCGTCGAGCCGAACGCGCCCGAGCCGTAGGCGTCGAAACCGCGCATCGCGCCCTGCACGGGGTTGGCGAGATCGGCGACGCCGTCGCCATCGGTGTCGATGATCCAGCTCGGCGCGCCCTCGGCGGCGGGCCCCGCCGAGGCGTGCGCTTCAGCGATCGGGTTCAATGCGACATCGGACGCCGCATCGAGCGCGATCACGCCGCCGCATCCGAAGGCGAAGGCCATCACGAGCGACCGGGCGAACGAAAAGCCCGACTCCTTCATTTTCCGCTTGCGGGATTTCGGGCTGCGGGAACTCAGGGCGGCGCTGGCGGGGCGTCGCGACGGCGCGCGCGGCGGTAGGGTCTTCAATGCGGGCGGTCCTGTCGTCAGGTGGCGGCGGGCCGTGCGCTTTGACGGGCGCGAAAAGGCGAAAATCGGGCGGCGACTGCCATGCAGCGATCCGGTTCCGTTACGATACATACAGCCGCGGCCGCGCCCTGGCGGCCGCCCGGCGCGGGAACCTCGCGGCGCGCCGGGCGTACCCGGTGCATGAGCTCCAAGGAAATCAAACGCCTGCCGCCCGATCAGCTTCTTGAAGAGGTGGCGGAGAAGGGCGCGCGCGCGCCGGTCGACGATGAAACCGTGCGTCGCGAGGTCGCGAAGGATCGCGAGACCGCGCCGTCCGGCGCGCCGAAGCCGGCGCCCGCCCGCAAACCGGGCTGAGCATCGCGCACCTATCGGTGCAGCGACGATCCGCGCTAGGACGAAGGCGCGCGGACGTGGCGGAACCGGTAGACGCAGCGGACTTAAAATCCGTTTTCCGCAAGGAAGTGCGGGTTCGAGTCCCGCCGTCCGCACCAGCGATGACGCCATCCGGAAAACGGGGGAAGGGAGCCGGTATTGATGCCGGACCGCGCAGCTCCCGCTGCGCATGCGTCGGCGCCGCCAGACTCCGGGGAATCTCGCGTTGGTTTGACATGGGTATGCGCAGCAGGCGCTGCGCGGTCCGGCATGACTGCTCATGACGTGTCTGCGGCTTCAGTCGCGGGTGCGATGAGGAAGGCGACCGGCGCCGGTTTCTGCGCATGCGTCATCACCAGCGCGCCGCCACGGAAGGGCAGCGATGCGTTGGCGAGCGCGTAGTCGACGGCGAACTCGAAGGCGTCGAGGACGCGGCGCATCTGCGCGAGTGTGCGCAAACGGATGCCGCGCGTGATGCAGCGGATCGCCGGCGTGCGGCGCGCCGACCAGCGGAAGCCGCGCGGCATTTTTCGTCTGTGAACGGGCAGCCGCCGATGCTTCACCCGCCGCATCCGCGAAATCACGGCGGCGGCGATCAGGAAGCGGATGTCGCTGCGGATGCGGATCATCTGGCGTTGCAGCCAGAGCCGCGCATCGCGCGGCAGCGGGGCGAACTCCGCGATCCAGGCGATGATCTCAAGAAACCACAGGCGCAGCGCCGCCAGCTCTTCAGCGATGCGCGCGGTGAAATCCGGCGTTCTCACGAACTGCATGGCGGTGCTCCTCTCTGTGGCGACGGAACCATTCCGGCGCGACGTGGGAGGAGTGTGGCCCGGGTCTGGACCCGGTCGAATTGCGAAGGCGATTTTTCTGCAGCGGACCGCCGGCGCCTTCGCCGGCCTCCTTGTGCGCCATGGGGAAACGCTTGGCCGGCGGGGCGCCAGGGGTCCTTGCGGCTAGGGGAATGGCGTTCGTGTTTCCCCCTACTGAAAAGTCATGGTCGCGCGCGGCGCCCACTGGACGTTCGCGGCAAACACGCTATCTGAGGCGCGTTCACTCGGTCCGGGCCCCTCTGGCGCGCGCGGCGGCGCACGCGATGTCGGACTTCCCGGGAGCTCCTGCGAACAGGGGGCTCCAATGGCGCGGACGCGGCGCCGCCGACGGAGCATTTCCGTGGACTTTTTCACTGGCGCATTCGCGGGCCAGCCGGTGTGGCTGTGGCTCGGCTTCCTCGCATTCATTCTCTTCCTGCTCTGGGTCGATCTCGGCCTCCTGAACCGGAAGGACGGCATCGTCTCCCCGGCCAAGAGCGCGGGCATGTGGGCGTTCTTCGCCTCCATCGCGGTGGCGTTCGGGGCCTATGTCTATTTCGGCTACGACCCGCCGGCGGAGTTCTACAATTCGCCCGAGAACCTGAACCAGCAGGCGGTGATCCAGTACTTCACCGGCTATCTCCTCGAGACGGCGCTCGCCTTCGACAACATCTTCGTCATCTCGATGGTCTTCGGCTTCTTCGCCGTGCCTCGGGAATACCAGCACCGCGTGCTGTTCTGGGGAATCATCGGCGCAATCGTCTTCCGCGCGATCTTCATCGGCGTCGGCGCGGCGGTGGTGAACCAGTTCACCTGGGTGCTGTTCATCTTCGCGGCCTTCCTGATCTACACCGGCTGGAAGATGCTCGCCGACAAGGGCGGCGGCCATGACATGAAGCTGGAGGACAACATCGTCCTCAAGATCGTGCGCCGCTTCGTGCCGGTGACGGACCGCATCGAAAACCACAACTTCTTCGTCAAGCGCCCGAACGCCGCCGGCAAGGTCGTGCTGATGGCGACGCCGCTTTTCCTGGCGCTGGTGATGGTGGAGGCCGTGGACATCGTGTTCGCGGTGGATTCGGTGCCGGCGATCTTCGCGGTCACGCGCGATCCGTTCATCGTCTACACGTCGAACATCTTCGCCATTCTCGGCCTGAGGTCGATGTACTTCATGCTCGCGGCGGCGGTGGAGCGGTTCAAGTACCTGAAGTACGGCCTCTCGCTCGTTCTGGTGCTGATCGGCGCGAAGATCATCTGGAACTTCGGCCTCTACAAGGAACTGCACGTCGTGCCGTATCTGGAGCCGCACTGGTCGCTGATCGCGACGCTCACGCTGCTGGGCGGCTCGATCCTCTACTCGCTGTGGGCTACGCGGGGCGCGGCCAAGTCCGTGCCGGCGGAGTAGGGACCCGGAAACCTGAACGGCCGCTGCGAGGGCTTTCGCAGCGGCCGTTCCGGAGCAGATTTCTGGTGAGCAGTGAAACCGTGATGTGCGGGCCGCCCGGTTGAGCAGTGGGCGGCGGCTGTGGGCCGAGGACGTCTCCGTTGTTCTCTTTCTGGTTTCTCTTGGGGGCGCTTCGCGAAGCGTCCCGTCGCGACACAGAATGGCGCGCGAGGGTGAAGGCCCGGTAAATGCCGGCGCCGATCGCAGGCGATTTCGCGCGATGCGGCGTTTACCTCTGTAAACGAGATCGCCGCCCGACCGGTTTCCCGGCGGGCGGCGATCCGTACTTGCGCTTGCTTCAGGGAGGAGGGGATTAAAGCGCGCGCTTGATGCTGAGGATGACGCGTTCCTCGGTGATCGTGGTGTCGAGGTCGGTGTCGACATAGCGCAGGTCGATGCCGAAGCCCGCGAACGAGTAGGTCGCGCCGATGTTCCAGGTCGTGTAGCTGTCGGTGAAGCCCGCGCCGTCGGCGAAGTAGTTAGCCGCGTCGACGCTTTGGTTGCCCACCGCGCCGGACACCGAGAAGGCATCGGTGATGGAATAGGAGGCGGAGGCTTCCGCGTAGAGCGAATCGCCGCCGTCCAGCGTGAACTCCGGCGAGTAGAAGAGCGTCCCGCCGAGCGTGAGGCCCTGGATCGGCTCGAGTTTCGCGCCGGCCTTCAGTTCCACGAAGTCGAGTTCCGAGGCCGCGTCCGAAGCGCTGGGGTAGAAATAGCCGATGACGCCAAGGTCGAGCGCGACCGGCCCGAGGGTCGGCGTGATGCCGGCGTAGAGATCAAGCTCCAGCTCGGCGTTCTGCGCCGCGAAGTCGATCGTGGAAGCCCACACGCCCGCGTAGAACATGCCGCTGGCGACGTCGAAGCCGCCCTGGATCGCCGGATCCTCGTCGGTCTGCGAAATGCCGCGGAACGCGTAGTCCGACGTCAGCGCGACATTGCCGGAGAACGTCGTCTCCGCGTGCGCCGCACCGGTCGTCGCCGCCATGGCGGACGTGGCCAGCAAGGCCGCACCGAACATCTTCTTGATGACTTTCATGCACTTTCTCCCGCGATCCCCGCCGCGGCGCGCGCCGCAGCTTGAGCCCCCGTGGGGGCGACAACGAAGGGCATGAGAGTGCGTCGCGGCGGTTGCGTCACCGTTAACGCGGCAAAACCGTCCCGATCCGGGGCTTTCGCGCGCATGTTGCACTGCAATAAGGCGCGTTCGCCTCGATAATGGGCGCCGTATCGCTGCGTTACCGGGCAGCCAGCGGCGCGAATCCCAGGTGCATGCCGGCGTCCACCATCAGCGTTTCCCCCGTGACGTGCCGGGCGGCGTCGGAGATCAGGAAAAGGCCCGCATCGGCGATGTCGTCGGGGCCGGAGGCGGCCTTGAGCGGGGTGGTGTTGATGACGTTTTCGCGGATGCGGGCGGTCGTTTCGTCGCCGAACGCATCGGTGAACCAGCGGGTGTCGATGAAGCCGGGGCAGAGCGCATTGACCCTGATCCTCGGCGCCAGCGCCCGGGCGAGCGAGAGCGTCATCGTGTTCAGCGCGCCCTTGGTGGCGGCGTAGGCGACCGAGGAGCCGATCCCGGTCACCCCGGCGATGGAGGAGACCATGAGCACGCTGGGCCGGTCGGCGGCCTCCAGCAGGGGGCGGCAGGCGCGCACCATCTGAAAGGGGCCGACGACGTTGACGCTGTAGAGCCAGAGGAAGTCCTCGCTCTTCAGGCCGCCGAGATCGGCGTGGTTGGGGACGTGCTTGGTGGTGCCGGCATTGTTCACCAGCGCGTCGATGCGGCCCCACGCCTTCGCGGCCTCGGCGATCTTCACGCAGGCGGCGTCGTCCGACACATCGCCCTGCGCGATGACGACATCGGCCCCGGCGGCGCGGACGAGATCGGCGGTGGCTTCCGCTTCCTTGAGGCTCTTGGTGCAGTTCAGCACGACGGCCTTCGCGCCGCGTTCGGCGGCCTTGATCGCCATCGAGGCGCCGAGGCCCGTGGCGGAGCCCGTGACCAGAAGCACCTTGCCGTCGAAATCGCGCATGTTCCGTCCCTCGTTCTTTTGGTCTCGCGGGGCTATGAACCCGCTCACACGCGCGCTGTCCACGGGGTGACCGCGCGCGACGGGGTTTTCATGACCGCAAGGGCACATTCTCTCGCCGATCTCGGCGCGATCGTCTTCTGCACGCTTGCGTGGGGCAGCACCTGGTATGCGATCACGCTGCAGTTGGGCTCGGTCGATCCGGTGGCGTCGGTGGTTTACCGGTTCGTGCTGGCGGCGGGGCTCCTGTTCGCCTGGCTCGCGTTGCGGCGCGAGCAGGTGATGCTGACTCGCGCGCAGCATCTGGAGGCGCTGGGGCTCGGCGTCTCCACCTTCGCGATCAACTACATCTTCGTCTACTGGGCGGAGGCGCGGGTGAGTTCGGCGGTGGTGGCGGTGCTGTTTGCGTCGCTCGCGTTCGTGAACCTGGCGCTCTTCCGCGTCGTGTTCGGCGACCGCGCACGGGCGAGCGCCTGGGTCGCGGCGCTGCTCGGCATCCTCGGCATCGCCATCCTGTCCTGGGGCGAGATCGCGCAGGCGTCGTTCGACGCTAGCGCCTGGTACGGGCTTGCGCTCGCCTTCGTCGGCGTTGCGGGCTCGGCGGTCGGCAATGTCTATGCGCGGCGCGGTCAGGCCATCGGCACGCCGATCGCGGCGTCGACGGCGTGGGCGATGCTCTATGGCGTGGCGACGCTGGTGGCGCTCGGACTTGTGCGCGGCGTGTCCTGGCGCTTCGACATGGGCGCGCCCTATGTGCTGTCGCTGCTCTATTTGTCGGTCATCGGGTCGGTCGTGGCGTTCCTTCTCTACTACGGCCTCGCGCGACGCCGGGGCTATGCGACGGCGTCCTACATCTCGGCGCTGACGCCGCCGATCGCCATGCTCATTTCCGCCGTGTTCGAGGACAAGCACTGGAGCCTCTACGCCTATGGCGGCGTGGCGTTCGTGCTGGCGGGGCAATGGCTGCTGCTCAGGTCCAGAAATGACCACAATTGAAAACGCCGATGGTTATTGACGTTTTGACGCACTCCCGGTATCTGCGCGTCTCGTTCCGTAGAAAGACAAGGCCGTAATGCACAACCGCACATCCAACCCAAAGCTAGCGCCTAGAGGGCGTCATGGCTGGATGTGCGCGGGCCAATGTCCGGAGCGTACCTCCCTCCACTGACAACCTCGACGGCGCATCGTTTTCGCCGCGCGTGACGTCGTGCGTCCGATCGCGGACGTTCGCGCACGCTGAGATTGAAGGAGGCCGCCATGACTCTCATGGCGCGGCTGGCGCCCGAAGTGCGTCCCGCCGAACCCACGTCCACGCTCCGCTTCATTGCGGGCGAGCACGCCGACCGCGTCGCGGCCCTGTGGGCGCCGCCGCACGGCGCCTATCTCGAGATGCCGGCGCAACGCCGTCACCTCGTGCACTTCGTTCTGGCGTTCGCTTCGGTCTCCGACGCGGAGGATCTCCGCGCGGCGCTTGAAGGCGCGCGGGCCGACGACGTCGCGCGCCGTTTTATCGGCGCTCCGCCCTCGGGGTTCGTGCGTTCGCTCGCGCGCATCGGCGAAGCGGCGTGGTCGGGCGAGGATTATCTGCGCCTGTTCGGGCTCTTTGCCGACGCGGGCGGTGCGGCTGTCCTCCTGCAGACGCCGGAGATCACCGCAGCGCTTGTTCGTGCGATCGAGGGGTTGCCGTCGGCGCTGCGTACGCACGCCATCGCGCGCCACCTCGGCGGGACGGGCGCGGCGGAAGCCGTTGGCGCCGCGTGGCGCGCCATCCGTCAGGTGCGCGGCGACATCGCCGCCGCCGCCGCGATCGCGCGCTGGTCGCGCGCCGGCGACGCCAAGCGCCTCTACGCCATGGCGTCGCAGGATCTGGCGCCGCAGCGCTTCGATCCCGCGCCGTATCCGGTGCATCCCGACATGCGTCGCCTCGGCGGGACGACGGCGGTCGAAGATGCGGGGCGCCGCTTCCGCAACTGCCTTGCGACCTATGCCGACCGCGCCGCGCTTGGGATGATCGCGCTCTACGAGTGGGCCGGGCCGCCGCCGGCGGCGCTCGCGCTCGTCCGCGACGGCTTCTTCGGCTGGCGCCTCGAAGAGGCGCGCGGGATCGGCAATCTCGTTCTCGACGCCGAGGATCGCGTCCGCATCATCGCGGCGCTGGAGGCGGCGGGGGTGCGGGTGGGGCGTTCGGGCGCCGATCTTCGTGCGGCGCTGCGCAAGCTCGCCGATCTCGACCACGACTGGATCAATCCGGGCGATCCCGTGCTGAACGCCTTCGGAATCTACGAGGAGGTCTAGCGGACGAGGCAGCCGATCCGGCGGGAGCAGACGTCGTGCATCCCGGCGCGGGTGTCGGACTCCGGGGCTGCGCCTTCGCCCGCCACGGGCGGGAGCGCAGTCTCGGCGGTCTGCAGGTTGGACGCCCGCCAGGAGCCTGCAGCCCAGCCGCCGACGCCCGCCATCAGCGCTAGCGCGCTGGCGGTGACGATCGACCCGACCGGGAGGCGACGGACCTTCTGCATCGGCGCATCAGGCCAGCACGCTCGCCTTGGGTCAACCGGTATTGGACGAGGCGGCTGCTTTGCGCGGTGAATGGGGGTGGCGTGCAATCGGCGGCGGGGCGCGTTAGCAAGCGGGCATGTCCGATCCTGCCCCCACCGGCCTCTCGCAGCTCGGCGCCCATGTGGCCGCGCCCGCCAACCCCGAGGCCGCCGTCCTCGAACGCGTCCCCAATCCCCATCCCGGCACGCTCTATCTCACGCGCTTCGCGGCGCCGGAGTTCACCTCCATCTGCCCGGTGACCGGCCAGCCGGATTTCGGCCACCTCGTCATCGACTACGCGCCCGGCGACTGGATCGTGGAATCCAAGAGCCTGAAGCTCTTCCTGCAGAGCTTCCGCAATCATGGGGCCTTCCACGAGGCGTGCACGGTCTATGTGGGCAAGCGCATTGTCGACGCGATCGCGCCGCAATGGCTCCGCATCGGCGGGTACTGGTATCCGCGGGGCGGCATACCCATCGACGTCTTCTGGCAGACGGGGGAGCCGCCGAAGGGATTGTGGCTTCCGGACCAGGGCGTCGCGCCCTATCGCGGACGGGGATGAGTTTGAAGGTTCTGATCGCGGCGATCGTCTCGTTTTTCTTCGTCGCGAACGCGCACGCGAGCGTGGTTCTGAATGGCGTCGTCGTCGATCCGCAGAACGTGGTGCGCGGGGCATTGCTGACGCAGGCTCTGCAGGCGTGGAACGCGACGCCCGAAGCGAAGCGCGAACGCATCGCCATCGTCGATTTCGCGCTGCCGTCGACGGCGAAACGCTTCCACATCGTCGATCTCCGCACAGGCGAAGTGGAGAGCTATCTCACCGCGCACGGGCGCGGCTCCGATCCCGGCCATGACGGCATCGCGGAGACCTTCTCCAACACGTCCGGCTCGAACGCGTCATCGCTCGGCGCCTATCTCTCGCTCTCGCGCTATATGGGCGTGCACGGGCTGTCGCTCCGCCTGCGCGGCCTTGACGCCATGCAGAATTCGAACGCCGAAGCGCGCGCCATCGTGCTGCACTCCGCGCCCTACATGGATGGCGCGTGGCGGCGCACGCACGGCAAGCCGGGGCGGTCCTTCGGCTGCTTCGTGGTCGAGACGCCGCTCATCGAGCACGTGGTCGCACGGCTCGAGAACGGCGTCCTGATCTTCGCGGGGCGCTGACGCCTTTCCTCCTCCGCGAGCGCAGCGACGCGGGGGAGGTGGCAGTCGCGAAGCGACTGACGGAGGGGGCCGCGCATGAGCGTTCAAGCGCCCCCCATCCCCCGCTTCGCGGGTACTTCCCCCGCAAGCGGGGGAAGAAAGAAGGTTAGATGAGATCCCCACCGCACACGGACGCCGTGGTGCCGTGCGCCTTGTACGCCTTGATCATGTTGCGGCCCGTCGTCCACTTGTGGACTTCATCCGGCCCGTCGACGAGGCGTTGCGCGCGGATGTGCGTGTACCAGGCGGCGAGCGGCGTATCGCGGCTGTAGCCGAGCGCGCCGTGCAGCTGGATCGCGGTGTCGACGACCTTGTGCACCATGTTGGCGAGATAGACCTTGGCGATGCCGTTCTCGTTGCGCAGGTCCATCTTCTTTTCAGCCTTGTAGGCGATGTGCAGCAGCATGAGCCGCGCGATGTAGAGCTGGCTCGCACACTCCGCGAGCATGAACTGCACGCCCTGACGGTCTTCCAGTTTCTTGCCGAAGGTCTCGCGCTGCGTGACGTAAGCCGTCGCCATGTCGAGCGCGCGCTGCGCCATCGAGACATTGTGCATGCCGTGACGGAGGCGCCCGTAGGCGAGACGGTGCTGGCCCATGTTAAAGCCGCCGCCTTCGCCGCCGAGGAGGTTTTCCGCCGGCACTTCGAGATTGACGATTTCGATTTCAGAGTGGCCGCCGCCCATGATGTGCGAGAGCGGGCCTTCGAGCGCCATCGTCGGGATGTCGCGCTTGATCCGGTAGCCGGGGTTGGGAAGCTCGACGAGGAAGGTCGAGAACTGCTGGTGGCGCGGCGCTTTCGGATCGGTCTTGGCCATCACGAGCGCGATGTCGGCGGCGCTTGCGGCGGAGGAGAACCACTTCTCGCCGTTCAGGACGTAAGTGTCGTTGCCCTTCTTCTCGGCCCGCGTCTGCATGCCGGTGGCGTCGGCGCCGGCGGCCTTTTCTGTCATCGAATAGCAGATGCGCTTTTCGCCATTGAGCAGCGGCTTGAGGAATTTCTCCTTCTGATACTCCGTGCCGTGTTCGAGCAGCGTGAGCATCGTCGCATCGTCGGGCCCTTGCGTGTTCATGGACAGGGCGCCGAGATGGCTCATGCCCAGCTCCATCTGCACGAGCGCATTGGCGAGCGGCCCGAGGCCCATGCCGCCATGCTCCTTAGGAATGAAGGGGCACCACAGACCCTGCGCGCGCGCCTTCTTGCGCAGCTCCGCCAGCACGGTCTTGTAGTCCTCGCCCGCATGCAGGCGTTTTTCGGCGGGGATGCACTCGTCCTGCACCCACTGGCGGACCTTTTCGCGGATCGCCTTTGCTTCCGGCGGGATCTCGAAGTCGATGGACATGCGCGGCTCCTCCTCGTGTTCTCGCCCGGAGGCTAACACGCCGGCGGCCATGCCGATCAACCATTGTGTGAAGGTGCATTATCACCATTGGTGATGTATGCGCGGGCCATGAACCTGCGCTCCATCGACCTCAACCTGCTGCCCGTATTCGAAGCGATCTATGCGGAGCGCAGCCTGACGCGCGCCAGCGAAGTGCTGCACATCACCCAGCCCGCGGTATCGAACGCGCTCGCGCGCCTGCGCCGGGCGGTGGACGATCCGCTGTTCGTGCGCGCGCATCAGGGCATGACGCCGACTCCCGCCGCGCAGGCGCTGATCGGGCCGGTGCGCGAGGCGCTGGCGCGGCTCCGGTCCGGTCTCGGCCAGCGGGCGCGCTTCGATCCGGCGGTTTCGGAACGCATCTTCACGGTTTCCGCATCGGACACGGCGGCGGCGGCCATCGCGCCGGCGCTGCTCAAGGCGCTCGGCCACGCGCCGCGCGTGCGTTTCCACTGGGTGCAGACCGACCGCGCCGACGTGCCGGGCGAACTCGCCTCCGGGCAGATCGACTTCGCGGTGGACATCGACGCGCTGACGCGGCCCGACCTCGACAGCGCGCCGCTGTTCGAGGACCGCTATGTCTGCGCGCTGCGCCGGGATCATCCCAAGGCGCGCAAGAAGCTGTCGCTGGCGACGTTCCTGGCGCTCGAGCACATTGCGGTATCGTCGCGGCGGACGGGCCGCAGCATTGTCGACATGACGCTCGCGCAACTCGGCGAGCGCGTGCGGCCCGCCATGCGCTTTCGTCACTTCCTGCCGGCGTTCCACGTCGTGATGTCATCGGATGTGGCGGTGGTGGCGCCGCGCTCCATTGCGCTCAGTTACGACGTGATGGTGTGCGAACTGCCGTTCGATGCGCCGGCGCTGGGCCTCAGCCTCTTCTGGCGACGCGATGCGGGGCATGATGGCGCGATCGTTTGGGCGCGCGACCAGCTGCTTTCGGCCAGCCAGTCGCAGCGTCGCGCCACCTAGTTGCAGGATGCCCCCTATTTGCGGGCGTTGCGGCAACGGTCCGAGCAATAGCGGATCTCGTCCCAAGTGCGCGCCCACTTCTTGCGCCAGGAAAACGGGAGACCGCACGAGGCGCAGATCTTCTCCGGCAGGTCTGTCTTGTCGCGGCGGGGGCCGTTGGCGTTCTTCTTCATGCGTCCTCTTCCATTCGTGACGGCGAGAGGTGACGCGCAATCCACCACGTGCCCAGCGCCCAAAGGGCGCCGATGCTCCATCCGGCGAGCACATCCGTGGGATAGTGGACGCCGAGATACAACCGGCTCGATCCGATCAGTAAGGTGAGCACGATGGCAAGCCCGACGATATAACCCTTGCAGGCCGCGTGCTTCTCGGAAGACGCCAGCAGCGCGCCGAGTGTGAGATAAGTGATCGCCGAAAGCATGGCGTGCCCGCTCGGGAAGCTGAAGCTGTCGATGGGAACCCCCGTCGCCACGAATTCCGGGCGCGCTCGCTCGAAGATGTTCTTCAGCAGCGCATTGAGCAACGTCCCTGCGATCATCGAGGCCGCAAAGATGCCTGCAAGGCTGTAGCGCCGGCTGACCAGCAGGAAACCCGCAGCGCTCAGCACGATCAGCGTCAGCACCGTCGTCGAGCCGAGGCTCGTGATGTCCTTCATCGCGACCACGAACCACTCCGGCCCGATGGGCTCGTGCGGCGCGCCCGGTTCACGCATGGTCGCAAGGATGGCTCGATCGACGGGATCGGCCTCGCCTTCGCGCACTTCGTCCATCATCTCGATGGTGGCGTAGATCAGGAAGGCCGGCAGCAGAAAGCCCAGCAAGGGGGTGATCTCCAGTCGCGTCAGGCAGGCGCGAAGCGTGTCGAGGACGGGATGTGACAGCATGGTCGGCCAGAACGCGCGAGGACGCCTGCGGTTCACCCGATCACGACGTGTTCAACGCCCCAGAAGAGCGGTGATTTCGAGAGATCGATGAAGCGCTTCTCGTCCTCAAGCAACATGCGCCCGGCCTCGACGGCTTTCGGATCACCGGCGCTTGCGGCCATGTCCTCGAAGGATTCCCACCAGAGTTGGGCGACCCCGTCGAAACCTTCCGGGCCGCCACGGACGCGACGCAGCTCCTCGCCGGTGTCCGCGGGCAAGCTGTGCAACTGCACGTAGCGCTTGATCCGCAGCGGCTCCTTGACGCTTGCGACGAGGGGGCCGTGTGTCTCGAGCCAGTACTTCTGGAAGGCTTCGCGACTGAGGTGCGGCAGCCGGACAAGGCAAAAGGTGAGCTTGATCATGCTGTCGGGGCCTATCTGAAAACGCCGATTATCGGCACGTGATCGCTCGGCTTCTCCTTGCCGCGCGCGTCCCGGTGAATACGCACGCGGTCGAGCCTGTCGGCGGCCTGCGGCGAGCACATTAGGTGATCGATGCGAATGCCGTTGTTCTTGTTCCAGGCGCCGGCCTGATAGTCCCAGAAGGTGTAGACGTGCGGCGCGCCGTCGACCTGCATGTACGCATCCGTGAAACCGAGATGCGAGAGGGCGCGGTAGCGGTTCTTCGACTCCGGCAGGAAGAGCGCATCATCGGCCCATGCGGCGACGCTGTGGCAGTCCACGTCGCGGGGGATGATGTTGTAATCGCCGGCGATGACGTAGGGTTCTTCGAGCGCAAGGCGCGCCTTCGCGTGCGCGATGAGCGCGTCCATGAAGCGCAGCTTGTAGTCATACTTCTCCGTGCCGACGGGATTGCCGTTCGGCGCGTAGAGCGAGGCGACGCGGAACGGGGCGTCGGGCGCCGCGATCACCGCCTCCATCCAGCGCGACTGCGGATCGTCCTCCATGCCCGGCAGGCCGCGCGTCACGTCCTCGATGCGGTGCTTCGAGAGGATGGCGACGCCGTTGTACGTCTTCTGGCCGTGCGTCTCGATATTGTAGCCGAGATCCTCGATCTCGCTGCGCGGGAACTTCGCGTCCTCGCACTTCAGCTCCTGAAGGCACACGACGTCGGCGTCGATTTCCTTCAGCACCTCCAGCGCCGTCGGCAGACGCGCATTGATGGAGTTCACGTTCCAGGCGGCAATGGAGAGCGGCAAGGCGATTTCCTCAAATCTCTCCGCACCCTATCCCGACGCGCGCGATCAATTCCAGATCGGCGGCTTGCGGTCCTTCCAGGGGCATTCCTTCTCCAGCTGCCCGGCCAGGCGGTAGAGCGTGGCTTCGTCGCCGTAACGGCCGGTGAACATCATCGCCATCGGCAGGCCCGACTGCGACTGCCAGAGTGGCAGCGACAGCGACGGCTGGCCTGTGATGTTGAAGGGCGGCGTGAACGGGAAGGCGGCGCTCGAGCGGCGGTCATATTCCTTCAGGTCCGCCATCAGCGGATCGACATGATCCACGCGCGGCGCGGGGCCGCCGGTGACGGGACAGAGATAGACGTCGAACGCTTCGAAGTGCGCGAGGATCTGGCGGTTCATCAGGCGCAATTGCTGCCAGCCCCACATGGCGAGATCACCGCTGATCGCCTTGCCGGCCTCGTAGCCGCGCCGTGCCAGCGGTCCGATTTCGCCATCCTTGGGTTCACGCCCGAGGCGCTCGACGCGTCGTTTCATTCCGGCCGCAAAGTTCGCCGCAGAGACGACGCCCTGCGCGCGATAGAAGAGGCGCCAGTCGAGGTCGATGTCGTGCTCGATCACTTCATGGCCGAGTTGTTTCAGAAGCTCCGCCGTGCGCACGAGGGCGGCCTGCATTTCGGGATCGAACGGCCGGCCGCTCGGCGTTTTCGCGCTCCATGCAATGCGCAGCTTGCCCGGCGCGCGCGAGACTTCCTCCAGATACGGCCCGAACTTCGGCGGCGCCGGATAGGGGCTGTTAGGTTCTGGATAACCCGTTGCATCAAGCATGGCCGCGCTGTCGCGCACGGTGCGGGAAACGACGTGATCAACGGAGAAGCCGATGGCGCGATCCGTATCGTCCTGACCATTTGGATTGCGGTCGCGCGTCACCTTCATGCCGACGAGGCCGCAGCACGCGGCGGGAATGCGGATCGAACCGAGGCCGTCGCTTGCGTGCGCGAGCGGCACCATGCCCGCCGCCGTGGCCGACGCCGCGCCGCCGGACGACCCGCCGGAGACATGATCGGTGTTCCACGGATTGCGGCAGGGGCCGAGCATTTCCGAGTGCGTGACGCCTGGTATGCCGAATTCGGGCGTGTTCGTCTTGCCGAGCAGCACGACGCCCGTGGCGCGGTAGCGTCGCACGAGTTCGCTGTCTTCGTCGTCGCTGGCGACAGCCGCGTAGTGGCTTGCGGATGTGCGCGGCCAGCCCTTCACCTTCAGGCCGAGATCCTTGATGAGGAACGGCACACCTTCGAAGGGGCCTTTCGGCAGCGGCCCGGTCGCCACGCGCCGTGCCTCCTCGAAGGCAGTGTGCACCACCGCATTCAGCTTGCCGTTGTGCCGTTCGATGCGCGCGATGGACGCATCCACAAGCTCCAGCGGCGTGACCGCACGATCCTTGACCAGCTGTGCGAGGCCGAGGCCGTCATAGTCGGCGAAGTCCGGCAGGCTCATGGCGCGTTTCCCCTTGTTTTCGGGGAGGCTAGCCCGCCGTGAGGCGCGCCGTCAAAAGCCGACCATCACCTTGCATTGCGAAGACGGCTTGCGCAGCGCCTCGAACGCCTCCGGCAAAGCATCGAGGGTGATGCGGTCCGTGATCATCGCCGTCGCCTCAATGCGGTCCTTGGCGATCATGTCGATGACGAAGGCGAATTCTTGCGCGGTGTAGCCGAGCACGAACTGCACGTTCAGCTCCTTCATGATGCCGACGAGCGGCATGATCTGGTCCATGCCCTGGCAGACGCCTGCGACGACGATGCGGCCCCGCCGCGGCGCGGCGAGGAACGCTTCGTTCAGCATCCCCGGATTGCCGACGCATTCGAAGATCACGTCCGGGCCTTTGCCCGCGATCTTCTCCACCTGGCTCGTCAACGGCTGGCCGGGATCGATCACGTCGGTCGCGCCGAAGGTCGCGGCCATCTTGATGCGCGCAGGCGCGCGTTCGGAGACGATGATGTGGCGCGCGCCCGAGAATTTCGCCCAGAGCGCCACCGCCAGACCGACGGGTCCCGCGCCGATGATCAGGACGGTTTCGCCGCGCGTGACCTTGCCGAGCTCGACCGCGTGCAATCCCACCGCCAGCGGCTCCACCAGCGCGCCTTCCTCGAAGGAAACGACATCCGGCAGGCGATGCGCCGTCGACGAACCAATCCGCACGAATTCCGCATAGGCGCCGGGCTGCACGCCGAGGCCGATCGGCACGCCCTTCGCGCAAGCCGCCGCGCCGTAGCCGACATTGACGCAAGGGGAGCTGTCGCCGCAGCAGAGATAAGGGAATCCAGCGACCCGCGCGCCTTCCTTCCATTCGCCCTTCAGCGCGGAACCGATCGCCACGACCTCGCCGGAAAATTCATGCCCCATCACCGCGCCGGACGGCAAAGGCATCATCGTTCCAGCCTCGCTCATGTGCAGGTCCGACCCGCAAATCCCGCAGGCGCGCACTTTCAATATGAGATCGCGGGGGCCGGGCGTCGGATCGTCGAACGCCTCCACGACGAGCGGTTTGCCAACTTCCTTGAATACGGCTGCGCGCATAGCCGTTCCTCCCTTTTCGTTTTGCCGCGAGCCTGCCAAGGTTGGCCGCAAAGAACAATCGCGATGACCGCGGAGGGAACGTGACAGTCAATCTGGGCGACGTACTGGAGAGGGTTGCGCAAGCGGTCGGCCCGGACGATCCGGCGATCATCTGCGACGGCGCCGCTACGACATGGTCGACCTTCGACCGTCGCTCAAACGCCGTCGCGCGCGCGCTGATCGCGGAGGGACTGCAGCCCAATTCCAAAGTCGCGCTCTACATGCGCAATGGACCTGCCTACGTCGAAAGCCTCGCGGCGACATTCAAGGGCCGCCTTGCCCATGTGAATGTGAACTACCGCTATGGCGGCGAAGAGTTGCTGTACATATTCGACAATTCGGATGCGGAAGCGGTGATCTTCGGCGCGGAGTTCGCTGAGCAGGCGGCGGCGCTGATGCCGCGCGCATCAAACGTGAAAGTCTGGGTGCAGGTCGGCGGCGCGACGATCGCCGGGGCGCAGGATTTCGCGGAGCTGGCGGAAGGCGATGGCTCGCCGCTCGGCCTGAAGCGCAGTCCCGACGACATTTTCCTGCTCTACACCGGCGGCACGACGGGTCTGCCGAAGGGCGTGATGTGGCCGGCTTCGGCGTTCTGGGCGGCAAACACGGCGGCGCGCGCGCCGGTGGTGGGCAGCGATCCACCCGCGACGGTCGATGCGCTCATGGACCAGATCAAAAGCGGACTCGGTCGCATGCCTGTGTATGTGGCGCCGCCTCTGATGCACGGCACGGGCCTCTTCAGCGCGATCAACGCGCTGACGAAAGGCGGCGCCGTCGCGGTGACGCACAATCCGCATTTCGATCCTGAGCAAACCATCGCAGCTGTCGAACGTCACAAATGCGGCGCGCTGATCATCGTCGGCGACGCCTTCGCGCGACCGCTGCTCGACACCCTGCGCGCGACGAAGGGCAAGTACGACATCACCCATGTGCGCTCGATGACGTCGAGCGGCATGATGTGGAGCCCGGAAGTGAAGTCGGGCCTGCTCGAATTCATGCCGGATGCGGTGCTGGCCGACAGCTTTGGTTCGTCGGAAGGCACGGGGCTCGGCATGTCGCTCGTGTCGAAGGATGCACCGCCGGCGGAGGCGCGTTTCCTTGCGCCGAACACGGTGCTCATCCGCGCCGAGGATCACTCCATCATTCCGCCCGGCACGGGCGAGGTGGGCATGGTGGCCAAGAAGGGCGATTTGCCGCTCGGCTACTACAAGGACCCCGCGCGCACGGAAAAGACCTATGTGATGATTAAAGGGGAACGTCATCTCATCAGCGGCGACCACGCAACGATTGACGCCGACGGCACGATCAAGCTGCTCGGCCGCGGCAGCCACTGCATCAATTCGGCGGGCGAGAAGATTTACCCCGAAGAAGTCGAGGAAGCGATCAAGACGCATCCGGCGGTGTTCGATGCGCTGGTGTTCGGCGTGCCGGACCCGCGCTTCGGCCAGACGGTGGCGGCGGTGGCGAGCCTTAACGCGGGCGCGAGCGTGAACGAAGCCGAGCTCATCGCCCACGTCCGCACGCAACTGGCGGCCTACAAGTCGCCGAAGAAGATCGTGCTCGCTGCCGTCACGCCGCGCGCGCCGAACGGCAAGGCCGACTACGCGGCCGCGAAGGCGATCTTCGCCGACGTTTCGTAATCACAAGAACTCCTGGGGAGGACAGACCATGACCATGCGCCTGAAGGACGGCATTTTTCTCGCGCCGTTCCATCCGCTGAACGAAGACCCCACGCTCGCCATCCAGCGCGACCTTGAACTGATCGAGCATCTCGATCGTCTTGGTTATGAGGAAGCGTGGGTGGGCGAGCATCACTCAGCCGGTTTCGAGATCATCGCCTCGCCGGAACTCTTCATCGCGGCGGCGGCGGAGCGCACGAAGCGCATCCGTCTCGGTACGGGCGTCGTCTCGCTGCCCTATCACCACCCGCTGACGGCGGCGAACCGCATCCTGCAACTCGATCACCAGACAAAGGGGCGCGTGATGTTTGGCGTGGGGCCTGGCCTCCTGCCGTCGGACGCGTTCCAGCTCGGAATCGATCCGTCCACGCAGCGCGACCGCATGGTCGAAGCCGTGGAAGTGATCCTCAGGCTCTTCAAGGGCGAGCGCGTCACGCACAAGGCGGACTGGTTCACGCTGAACAATGCGTCGTGCCAGCTGAAGCCCTATACGTGGCCGCATCCGGAAATCGCGGTCGCATCCTCGGTGACGCCGTCGGGCGGAAAGCTCGCAGGCAAGCACGGCTTCGGCATGCTTTGCGTCGCCGCGACGCAGGCGGGCGGCTACGACGCGCTCGGCATCAACTGGAAAATCGCCAACGAGACCGCCGCCGCCAACGGCAAGACGATGAACCCGGAAAAACTGCGCCTCGTGGGTCCGGTGCACATCGCGCCGACGCGGGAAGAAGCGTGGGCGAACGTGGAGTTCGGCGCGCGGGAATGGCTGAAATACATGACGAGCATCAATCCCGCAGGAATGATGATGCAACGCGAGGGCGATCCGCTGAAGCACATGGTCGAGGATGGCGTCGCCGTGATCGGCACGCCCGATGACGCCATCGCGCAGATCAAGCGTCTGCGCGAAAAACAGGGCGACTTCGGCGTCTTCCTGCAACTCGCCACCAACTGGGCGCCTTGGGAAAAGACGAAGGCGAGCTACGAGCTCTGGCGGCGCTATGTGACGCCCGTGGCCAACAGCATGAACACGCAGCGGCAAGAGAGCTACGACCACGCCGTCGGCAACGCCGCAGAATTCATGCAGGCTGCGACGAACGCGGTGATGTCCACGATCGCCAAGCACCACGCCGAAACGGAAGCCGCGAAGAAATAGCCGCCCATAGCCCCTTCTCCCCCCATGGCGGGGAGAAGGGGAGCGTCACGCCTTCACCCGCATGTGTCCCAGATAATCGCGCTTGCCCAGAGGCGCGCCCTTCTGTCGGAGGATGTCGTAGGCGGTGGTAGCGTGGAAATGCAGGTTCGGCAGCGAGAAGGACAAGAGGAAACCTTCCGCCGTGAAGGGGATCTTCATCTCGCCCATCTGGAAGAGCATGTCGCGGCCCTCGAGCGCGTTGACCTCCGCCGGGTCGAGCGCCTTCAGCGCCGCGAGTGCGTCGGCCACCTTCTTCTGCAGGCCCGCATAGTCGAGCGGTTCGATGGAGGTCGGCGGCGTGGAGACGCCGGCCTTCGTTTCGTGGATCGCGTCGATGGAGTGGTGGACGACGGAGAGCACCTGGAAGCGGAAAGGCAGCATCTCGGGATGCAGCCGCGTCTTCACGATCTCCTGCGGGTCGATGTTGTTGTCGATGCAGTGGGACAATCCGCGGTCGAGAATGACGCCGACGGCGCCGACGGTCTGGATGAACGGACGTACGACGGCGTCGTGGAGCGTGATGGCCATAGATGTCTCCTCCCTGCACACACTCTAGTCGCGCGCGGCGCACAATGAAAACGGCCCCGGTTTTCACCGGGGCCGCATCGTTCAGATTGGATCAGCCTCGGCTCAGCGCGGGGCCATGCGGATCGAGCCGTCCAGACGCACGCATTCGCCGTTGAAGTAGCCGTTCTTGATCATCTCCAGCGCGAGCGAGGCGTATTCTTCCGGATTACCGAGGCGCTTCGGGAAGGGCACCTGGGCGCCGAGGGCGTCCTTCACCGGCTGGGGCGCCGCCGCCAGCAGCGGCGTGTTGAAGATGCCCGGAAGGATCGTGTTCACGCGGATGGCTTCGCCCGAGAGGTCGCGCGCGATCGGGAGCGTCATGCCGACGACGCCGCCCTTGGACGCCGAGTAGGCCGCCTGGCCGATCTGGCCGTCTTCGGCCGCGACCGACGCGGTGTTGACGATGGCGCCGCGATCGCCGTCCGGCAGCGGCGGCAGGGTGAGCATGCCAGCGGCCGACTTCGCGATGCAGCGGAACGTGCCGACGAGGTTGATCTGGATGATCAGGTCGAACTGGTTGAGCGGGAAGTGCTTGATCTCGCCCGTATCCTTGGCACGCGAGGCGGTCTTCACCGCGTTGCCCGTGCCTGCGCAGTTCACGAGGATGCGCTCCTGGCCAATGGCCGCGCGCGCCTTGGCGAAGCCGGCGTCGACGCTCGCTTCGTCGGTGACGTTGACCTTGCAGAAGACGCCGCCCAGTTCCTTGGCGAGCGCTTCGCCCTTTTCCTCGTTGAGATCGAACAGCGCGACTTTCACGCCTTGCGCGGCGAGCGCACGGGCGGTGGCCGCGCCGAGGCCGGAGGCGCCGCCGGTGATCACTGCGGAAATGGAGGAGTCGAGCTTCATGACGGTTATCTCCCTGTAGGGTCTGGCTTGAGGGCCGTGTCTGGGCGCCGTTGAAGCACTCCGCCGCCATCGGCGGAAGTCCTGCCGGTAGGGAAGTGCGGCACTAGGCGTGCGCGCTGCGGCCCGATAACACCGCGCCATGACATTGACGCCGATCTACTGGGGCCTCGCGGCCGCGCTCGCCGCTTTTTACCTCACGCGCGTGGGCGATCCGCCGGGGCGGACGCGGACCCTCATCAAGACCCTGTCTGTGGTCGCGCTCGCGCTGGTGGCGGCGATCGGGGGCGGCTTCATCCTGCT
Source organism: Hyphomonadaceae bacterium (assembly GCA_016791445.1). GTDB lineage: Bacteria > Pseudomonadota > Alphaproteobacteria > Caulobacterales > Aquidulcibacteraceae > VFBF01. The sequence continues at coordinate 157,190 of JAEUMP010000002.1, forward strand.
GGTCCTTGCCTTGCTGTTGTGCGCGGTCGGCGACTTCTTCCTCGCGCGTCACGGGGAGACGTCGCTGAAAGCGGGTATGGCCGCGTTCGCGGCGGGACATCTCGTCTACATCGTACTTTTCATCAATCAGGGCGGGGGCGTCGGCTACGACGCGCTGCGTATCGGCATACAGGTCGCGGTGGCTTTGGCGGCGTTCGCGACGGCCCGCTGGTTGTGGCCCGATCTCGGTGCGCTGCGCCGTCCGGTGGCGGGGTACATGGTGATCGTTGCGGGGATGACGCTGCTCGCGATCGGTCTGCCGCCGTCGCTGTGGCTCGTGAGCGTGGGCGCGATGTTGTTCATGACGTCTGACGCGCTTCTGGCCGGTGAACTCTTCAAGCTGCCGCAGGATAGCCCGGCGCGCAGTTGGACGTCGCCGACGGTGTGGACGCTTTACTGGGGTGGCCAGGCGCTCATCACGGCGGGTTTCCTTTATCCGGTGAAGTGAGCGCCGGCTCGCGGGTCTCGCGCCATGTGATGTAGACAGTGGATGCGATGATGACGCCCGCGCCGACGAGCATGAAAGCGTCGGGCTTCTCCGCGAAGATCAGCCAGCCGAAGAAAATCGCCAGCGGCAGACGCACATAGTCGATCAGTCCCATGAGCGACGCGTCCGCGCTCGAAAGGGCGCGCACATAGCAGCTTTGCGCGCCGACGCCGGCAAACCCCATGGCGAGGAAGAGCGCGAAGTCCGTCAGGTCCGGCTGCTTCCATGCGAGAAAGGCGAACGGCAGGCCGACGACGGTGGTGAAGATGTTCGTCCACGCCACGAGCGTGAGAGTCGAGTGATCGCGCGTGAGATCCTTCACGGTGACGAGCGTCACGCCGAACAGAAACGCCGACGCAAGCGCGGCGATGACGGCGATGCTCGGCGCCTCGCCGCCGGTCGGGCGCAGCATGACCAGCACGCCGGCAAAGCCGATCCCCACCGCCACCCAGCGGCGCATGCCGACCCTCTCCTTCAGCAGCCACACCGCAAGTACGGTTACGAAGAGCACGCGCGAGAAGCTGATCGCCTGACTGTCCGCCAGCGGCAGGTGCGCGAATGCATAAAACCCGGCGAAAAATCCGAGTGTGGAAAAGGCGCAACGCCGAAGCACCACCCAGGGCCGCTTGACGGCGAGCGCTGCAGGCCCGGCGCGCAAGAGGAACGGGGCGACCGCAACCATGCCCGCTGCGCAGCGGAAGAACACCATCTGGCTTTCCGGATAGTCTTCCCGGACGAGGATCTTGAGCAGGATCGCCATTGCGGTGAAGCATCCCGTGGACGCAAGCATCCACAGCGCGCCGCGGGCGTTGGGTGAAAGATTGGCGGGAAGACTCACGGGAAGGTGAACCTTAGAAGCGCCGCGCCCTGTTGGCGAGATGCATTTGCGCTAGGCAAAGTGCCGCGAGAGGAGAACGCCCATGCGACTGGCCATAGCGATCGCCGCAGCCCTGGGGCTTGGCGCATGTGGGTGGGGCGGCGACGATGGCGGCGTCGAGGCGCCGCCGCCGCAAATGCTCGGCGAAGTGCGGGCCGTCGGCACGGAGCCGTTCTGGGGGCTCACCGTAACGCCGGGACAGGGGCTCGTCTTCACCGAAGCCGGCGCGCCCGATCCCGCACGGGAGCCTTACGCGGCGCCGATCGCGGTGGACGGCGGCGGGCTTTTCAAGTCCGGAAGGATGCAGTTCACGGTCACGGCGGGCAGTTGCTCGGACGGCATGTCCGATATCGAGTATCCGATGAAGGCGCGGCTCGTGATCGGCGACCGCACACTCGTCGGCTGCGCGTATTATCCGTGGGGTGCGAACATCCCGTATCTCCTGCCTGCGATCGACGCGTGCCTGGCCAAAGCGCCGCAGCGGATGCCGGTCACGCATGGCGCTCTGAAGAACGGGGTCGCACACATCCGCCTTACTGCAAGCGGGCCTGAAGAGACGTATGACTGCGTCTATCAGACGGGCGAAGCCAGCGTGAAACGCGCGAGCGGGCCGCTCGCCGGCGAACGCATCCCGACCTTCTATCGCGCGCCCATGGATGATCCGGGTGAGTCCTGCGCGCCGCATGTGGAAGTGAAGGACGCCAATGGCGCACTGCTCGGCTGGACCATCGCGGACGGCGCCTGCTAACTTACGGACACGGAGACCTTCCATGTCCGACGACATCGACGCCGCACCAGCGCCCATTCCGCCCGGCTTCACCGACTGGGGATGGCGACGCGGCTTCGGCGGCGTCTGTGGCCCGCTCTACGGCAAGGAACTGCCGGGCTTCAAACGCCTGATGGGTTTTCGCGTCGAACCGCATCACACGAACGGCATGAAGGCTGCGCATGGCGGCATGCTCATGACATTCGCCGACGTCGCTTGGGGCAACACGGTGTCGGTGGAGCGCTCGAGCTTCTGGGTGACGATCAAGCTGACCTGCGAATTTCTCTCTTCCGCGCGCCTCGGCGAATGGGTCGAGGGCGGCGGCGAAGTGCTGAACATCGTCGATGACGTCTTCACCGTCGCCGGCAAGGTGTGGGTCGGCGACCGGCTCATTCTCACCGGCAGCGGCGTCTTCAAGGCGCTTTCCCCGCGCGAGCCGCGTCCCGGCGAGCGCGCCTTCGAGGCGGCCTAGGCGCCCGGCCCCGCGCACCCCTCACCAAGCGTTAACCACTCAGCCGTAAGGCTGGCCGCTGCATTTCATCAGGGCGGCGACGTGGCGAGACCAGCGGACAGGCGCGACCTTTCTCTCGTGCGCGAGAGCGCATCCACGACGCGGGTGCTCGATCTGGCGTTCATCGAGCAGCGCTTCGGCGACACCAAAGAGTATCTGAAGCGGCCGCTGTTCAAGAGCCCGCAGCTCAACTCCGCCATCATCATGAAACACGCGTTGCGGCTCAACGAGCGGCGGCTATTCAACGGGTTGCGGGTCACCGCAACGAAGATCGTGTTTCCGTTTTCCAAGACGGACCTGCGTCTCGGCGGCGCCGGCGTGTTCGTCGGCGAGCCTGACTTCGAGCGGACGCTGAAAGGGCGACTCGAGTATTCGCAGCCGGGCGGCTTCGACAGCGACATCGACCTGCTCCTGCTGCTGGATTCGCTGCCGTCCTTCGACCCGTTCCTGATGCGCGAGAGACTGCGTCAGTCGGGCATCGAACCTGCGCGCTGCTATTTCGACGTGTCCGAAGCGGACGCCTCGCGGATGCAGAAGTTCGTCACCAGCCAGATCGCGGCGCTCGTGGAATTGGCCTTCGCCGGTGAAATGCAGGCGCCTCGGGAATTGTCGTCGCGTCTCGCTGAAAAGCTGATGACCGACGAGACGGCGCAAAGTCTCGATCCGCTGCGGGCGACGCTGCGTCTTTCCGGCGAGGAATATCGCGAAGGCGTTTTCGCCTGGAAGGGCTTCCTCTACTACAAGTGGGTCGTGGGGGAGATTTCGCCGCGCATCGCCGATCTCGCGCGCAGCATCCTCGCCGCGCGGGTGCTCAATGCGACACGCGAGGACGCAGCCGCCTACAACCAGTCGCGCCAGCGCATCGTGAAAATCCTCGGCGTCACCATGGGGCGGATACAGGCCGCGCTTGCGGAGTATGACGAGGCGTTCAAGGCCTTGAGCCAGGGCAAGCCCACTGCCTTCCGGGACTTCCTGCTGAGCGCGCCGAAAATGTTCCTCGTGATCGGCGAGGCCGTCGGCATCATCAAGCACATCGACTCCTTCTGGCGCTTCCGCTTCCCGGCGGGGCGCACGCCGACGATGGAGTCCGACGAAGCGGCCGAAATCTTCCATGATTTCGAACTCACGCTGGGTGGGATCGAGGCCTCCCACAACGAACACGCGGCCTGATCGCGGGCTCCTCCGCTTCCGCAGCGGCAATCGCACCACTCTTCCCAATCGCGCGCCGGCCCGGCAGCATGGCGCGAACAACGAGAAGGAAGCGTCCATGCCGCAGGTCCGGGCCAACAATATCGACATCGCCTATGAGAACTTCGGGCGCGACGGCGACCCGGCGGTGCTGCTCATCATGGGTTTCTCCGGGCAGTTGACGCTTTGGCCCGTTTCCTTTTGCGAGGGCCTCGCTGCTCTCGGTTATCGCGTGATCCGCTTCGACAATCGGGACGTGGGCCTCTCCACGCATCTCGCGCATCTCGGCGCGCCGGACATCGCCGGCCTGATGGCGACGCTGATGTCGGGCGGAAAGGCGGTCGCGCCGTATTCCCTCGACGACATGGCCGCCGATGCGGCAGGGCTGCTCGATGCGCTGGGGATTGCGAGCGCACACATCGTCGGCGCGTCGATGGGCGGCATGATCGCGCAGCTCTTTGCGATCAATCACCCGGAAAAGACGAAGACGTTGGTGTCCATCATGTCCACGACAGGGCGACGCGATTTGCCGCCCGCGAAGCCGGAAGCGATGGCGGCGCTGATGACGCAGCCGGCGAGCACCTCGCGCGAGGACCGCATCGCGGCGGCGATCAACACCTGGCGGACGATCGGCAGCCCCGGCTATCCCGCCACCGATGCAGAACTGCGCGCCGGCGCCGAGCGCGACATCGATCGCGCGGCCTACGATCCGGCGGGGGTCGCGCGGCAGATGGCGGCGATCGTCGCCGCCGACCCTCGCAACGAGAGACTCGCCGGGGTCAGGGTCCCCACGCTGGTGATCCATGGCGTCGACGATCCGCTGGTCCCGGCGGAGGGCGGCAAGGACACCGCCGCGTCGGTTCCCGGCGCCGAACTCGCGCTCATCCCCGGCATGGGCCACGACTTCACCGAGGCGCTGGCGCCGGTCTATCTTGAGCGCATCGGCGGCTTCATCCGGAAGCACGGCTGACCCAACGGCAGTCAGGTTCGGGCCGGAATCGGCCTGGATGGTGGCGGAATAGTCGCAGCCCTAGGGATGCGTGCGCCGGGACGCTGGCGGCACCCCGGTCGCGCCTTTACCATTTGGGCAAGACGCCATAATCATTAACAAAATGTGTGACGAAGGGCGTGCCTGCGCGTCCGGTAGGAGGGGTTGGCATGTTCAAGGCATGGTCTGCTGCGGCTGTCGCCGGGGTCATCGCAGTGGCGGTCTTCTGGCCCCAGGGGGCGCCCGCGCAAGCGCGCGGAGACGCGTGTACGCGGGAACTCGCGCGCAGCACGCTTGAGGGCGTCGACGCTGCCGATTCCAACGCCCAACTCCAGGTGGGCGAAGCCTGCCGGCGGGTCGCGGCCACGGCGCGCGGCATCCAGGCGGCGCGTGCGCGCTTCTATTCCGGACGGGCCTTCTCCCGCGCGGGCCAGACCGATGAAGCGATCCGACAACTCGAAGCCGCGGTGAACACCGGCCTCGACTTCGAGCCCGATTTCCGCGCCGAACTCCGCGCCGGCCAACTGGAGCTTGCTCAGGCCTATCTCAACTCCGGGCGGATCGAAGCGGCGCGTCGTCTGCTCTCAAGCCCGACGCTGAGCCCTGCCGATCCGGCGGTGGCATACCAGCGTGCGCTGCTCAGCCTCGCGGAACTCGGACCGGCAGGCGAAGAAGGCGCATTCAACGCCCTCAAGGTGACGTTCGCACAGGACGCCGTGCGCATGCGCGCCGCGCCGGGCGGACCGAGCTTTCTGACGGCGGCGGAAATCTCGCGCGGTCGTTCGTGGCTGTTCCGTCTCGGGCAATCGCTGGCGCAGGCCTCGCTCCGCGCCGAAGGTCGCGACGTGGTGCAACGGCGCAGCGATGCGCAACGTGCGATCGATTTCCTCGGCCCGATGGCGGCGGCGATTGACGCGGCATGCCCTGATCCGTCCCCGATCGACTGCGCCACCGGCATCGGCGGCACCGAAGCAATCGGCGCGCTCCCGGCAAAGGCGGCCCCGACGCGCGAGCAATTGCTCGACGTGTTCTTCCAGATCGGCATCGCGCACCTGAAGGCCGCCGGCCTGCAGGAAAGCCCTGGTTTCTCGGCTCTCGGCGGCGCGGCGGGCATGAGCGGCGTCGGCGCGCTCGATTGCGTCAGCAGCAATCTGTCTCTCGACGCCGCGCAGCATTTCCAGAATGCGCGGTATGCCTTCGATACCTACACGCGCAGGTCTTCCACCTCGTCGGCCTCGTCGGCGGATGCGCGTTGGGGCCTGGGCTGCACGATCCTCGCGAACCTGCCGAACGTGTCAGATCCGAATGAGCGGCAACGCCAGATCGCGCAGGCGATCGAGCAACTGCGTCTCGCGCCGAACCGGCCCCTCACCATGCTCACGCTTGCGCGCGCGCAGGTGATGCAGGGCCAGTACGACGGCGCGCGCGCGAGCTTCAAGCAGGCGCTCGATCTCTCCGGTGCGGCGACGCGCTGCCCGCGCGGCGATGTGGAGTTTGTTCCGGGCAACCGTGATGCGCTCGCATCGCGCATCTATCTTGAGGTCGCGCGCACGCGGTACGCTTACGGCGCCGCGCCGCGCGAAAGCGATGCGATGATCGGCGGCGATCTGTATTATCGCGCGATAAGCGAAGTGGCGGCCGCGCGGCCTGCGAGCCTGCGTGAGGCCGAGCCCGACCTGCGGTGCGCGGTCTATCTCAACTTCGACAATGTCGAGGCGCGTCTCACGCTCGGCCATCTCTACCTGAAACTCGGCGCCGAGCCGTCCGGCGGACCGCAACTCGATCGTCCACCCTACCCGAAGGCCGAGCAGGCGCTGCAGTACTTCACGCGGCGCCAGACAGGCAGCGTCGACGGCAACGCCGAGGGCCTCTTCCTCGCCAGCCAGCGCTATACGCTTGCGCAGCAGTATGCGCTCGCCGATCCGGCGCGCGCGCGCAGCACCACCGACCGCACCTTCCTGCGGGATGGCGAACTGGCGGTCAGCTATGCGTCACAGGCCTACAGCCTCACGCAGCGCCCGCAGTTCCGCAATCAGGCGTGTCGTGCGCAAATCCTCTTCGGCCAGATCGGCGAGCAGGGCTTCTGCGCGGCGGCGGGCGTCGGCGAGGATCGGGCGGAAACGCTGCTCTACGAGGGCATGTACTGGCTGCGTCGCGGCCAGCGCGAGGCGCGCACCGACGATCGTTTGAAGAGCTGGTCGCGTTCGATCCAGGCGTTCAACCGCGGCGTCGCCGAGAAGATGATCGGGCAGACGGTCGCGTCCGCCAACCCCGGTCAGCCGCAGCAGATCGATCTCGGCGCGCTCCTCACTTACGGCCAGCGCTATGTGTTGGCCTGCCGCGGCATCAACTACAACGACGGCGAAGTGACCGCGCCCGAAGTAAAGGAGTTCTTCCGTCTGTCCGGCATCCCGTTGCAGTGCGGAGGGCGCCCGAGCTGATCGGCGCGCGGTGAGCCAGTCATGGATGAACCCGAGGATCCGATTGGCGGTTTGCCGGACATCGTCCGCAACGCCGATCGTCCGATCATCATCTACCAGGGAGGACCGCCGAACCAGCTGGATCAGGCGGCGAGCAATTCGCTTGGCCTCTTGTCCTGGCTCGCCTTGCTCAGCCTTTGCCTGTTCATCATCGGCTTCTGCTTCTGGAGCGTCTGGAATCCCGCGCACGACCCGAAACAGGCGTCGCTCGTCTACGCCGAAGGGCGTCCGCTCGGACTGGCCCGTCAAGTCGAGGAACGCCGCCAGATCAACAAGACTGCTGACGGGGTCGTGAGCTATCTTGATCGCCTCCGCGCGGACAATTTCGATCGTCGCCGGACGCGTGCGAGTCATGCGCTGTTCTCCGGTCCGGGCGGCATCGACGAACTGCGCCGCGATTGGGACGCCAAATGCCAGAGCGTGCGCGAGAGCATCTACGATCGCCGCATCGGTCGTCTCGATGCGCAGATCGCCGAACTCCAACGTCAGCGCGCGCGCCAGTCTGACGCCGTTCAGGCGGCGCGGCTCGACGAGGACCTGCAGACTCTGGTGCGCCAGCGCACGCTGGAGACCGCCAATCGGCGCGCCGACAGCGATCCGGCGTTGCGCTGCACGCCGAGCGCGCTCGCGCCGCTGTGCGCCGCCGAGAGCGCCGAACCCTGGTGTCGCCCCGAGCGCGCGGCGCCGCGCGAATTCACCGGCAAGGCCGTGCGATGATCGGTACGGTCACGCCTCCGCCCGAAGCCGAAGACGGCAGACATGCGCTGCGGCGTCCCGGAGTCGTTTGGCGCACAGTGCGGCGGTCGGCGGCGTGGGTCGCCAAATCGGTCGTGCGCCTTTGGGTTGTCGGGCTTCTCGTGGCGGCCGCCATGGGCAGCGGCGTGGCGCTGAACCAGATGTTCCAGGCGCAGGCGCAACTCGAAGCGCTGCGCGAGGAGCCGGGACCCGACGTCTTCGCGGTCATCGCTTACCGTCGCGAACTGGCGCGACAGATAGAAGAGATGGGGCGGGTGCGCTCCGAGGACGCCGTGCCGCAACCGCCCGCGCGCCCGGTGTTGCTTGAAGAGATCGACATTGCGCGACAGCGCAACCGGCAGGTGGTGACGCAAGGCGTCGCCACCACGCCGTCGGCGGCGTCACCGGTGGTGAACGCGCCCGACTGAACGGGTCAGGAAGAGGACGGAGAGGCGCGCTTCGCGCGCGCCCTTTTGGAGAAAGATGGGTCATGGCTAGTCTGGCGTTCTTCCTGCTCATCGGCGCGCTGCTGATGTTCATGGTCAGCACCCGTCAGTGGGCGCTCTGGATGCGCGGCGGCGTCTGGGCCGGGGGGCTTCTGCTGCTGATGGTGGCGTGGCTCCTTCTCGGCAGCAGCGAACGCGATCCCGAACTCGCAACCGCGCTCGCCGATCTCGCCGCGAAGTGGAACCGGCCCGGCGAGAGCCTGCTGCTGCGCATGCTCGACAGCAACGGCGCGACGGTGTCGCGGATGATCCTGTCGCTGTTCGACATCTTCCTCTTCTTCGCGGTCGTCGTCGGGGTGCTGGCGCTCGTCGCGTTCCGTCCCGGCGAGGAAATGGAAAAGGCGATCCGGCCGATCATGATCGGCATGATCGGCGCCATCGTCGGCGGCGTCTTCGCGCTCGGCATGGTCGGCACGGGCTTCGGCACCAGCAAGGAGCGCCAGGCCTATGCGGGTCCGGTGGCGCGCGACACCGTTCATACGGCCGAGCAGATCATGCTTAACGGCGATCTCCTGCGACTTCGCGGCATTGATGCGCCGGAACCCGGTCAGGTCTGCCGGCTCGGCGCGCGGGTGCAGGACTGCAGCGATGAAGCCAAACGCGCGCTCACCCGGATGATCGACGGCGCCTACATCATGTGCGCGCTGGAGCGTCCCCGCGATCCGCGCGATCCCGACCGTCTCGAGCGCGTGGCGACCTGCAACGCGGTGCGTCCCGGCGGCGACGAGTTCAACATCGCGCGCCGGATGGTAGAGGAAGGTTATGCGCTGGGAGTCGACGGCGCCTATGCAGCCGAAGCGGCAGAGGCGACCGCGCGCGCGCGCGGACTGGCGGCATGGTGCACCGTGCGTCCCGACGCCTGGGCGAAGTTCACGGCGGCGCAGAAGGCCGCGTTCCGCGACCGGGGCGCCTATCCGCCGGGAACGCCCGTCATCGGCACCTGCGGCCCGCCGCCCCGCGTCGGAGCCCCAAAGCGCCCGCAAAACCCGACGCCCGTGGTCAACGCGCCGGATTGAGCAGCTTCAGTGCTCGAGGGCCGGACCTCTGCGTAGTCTCGGATGCTGCATGCGCGGTTAGTTGCAAGCCGCCCCGGAAATGTTCGGCGTGACGCCCGCGCGCAGCAAGAGGTCCGGCAGCACGGCAGAGGAGACCGAGTAGAGCACCGAGCTTGCGCCCCGTGACGCGAGCTGCGTGTTCACTCCGACCACGCGGTGGCAAGCATCGAATAATGGCCCCCCCGAGTTGCCCGGGCTGATCGTCGCGTCGTGTTGCACGAGACGGGTATTGCCCGTACCGCGCGACTGCAAGGTTTGACCCGGTATCACCCTAGAAACGATCCCCTTCGTTAGGCTGGCAATGCGACGGTCTTCGGTCACCATTCCTTCTGCGAGCCCAGGGAAGCCGAATGCCCAAACGTCGGCCCCTTGAGGAACTTCGCGGGATGCCAGGCTCAGCGTCCGGCCCTGAAGGCCGGGCACGCGAAGGATCGCGATGTCGTGCTGGGGATATTGCGCGATAACCTGGGCGGCGAGGCCGTCGCGGGGGTGGGCGCCGTTTGGAACTACGAGGAGGCCGCGATTGCCTTCTACGACGTGAACGTTGGTTACGACGACTTCGGGCGCCACCAGAAATCCGGAGCCGGTTCCGCCGCGGCGATCTCCAAGTCGATTATAGATGAACAATACGGACCGTGACACACGATCCGCCTGAAATCTTCCACCTGACGTGGTGGGCGGAAGGGCGTCGAGCGCGGCCTGCCTTTGTGCGGCGCGCTGCGCTTCCTGACTGATGCGCTCTTCGGTCTGTGCGAGTTGTGAAACACGTGCACGGGCGTTGGCGAGTGTCTGGCCGTGACCGCCCGCTTGAAGCGCCTCCACGACGGTACCATTAGATTCATAGCGCTGGAGGACGTTGCGTGCGGCGGATGCGTCAGTCGCCCCTTGCATAGCGAGGTTCAGGGCGGTGGCGATCTCGCCGGCGCGCGACGTGAGGGCGGCGCGCACGCGCGTGCGCGCCAAAGGCGTGGCAGAATCGCCTAGCGCCGAGCGGCAGGAATCGAGTTCGCTCACTGCGGCATCGAGCGCGAGGAGATCGTTGACGGAGTTTGGTTGGCCTGTCGCGAGCGTAGTGGCCAGCGCGCGATCAGCGGCGGGCATGCCTTGGTTTCGCAGCCGGGTTACAACGCCGAGACGCCGCACGCCGCTCGCAGTGTCATAGATGGCGGCGAGTTGTCGATCCACCTGCAGCAGATCGGCGCGCGCGCGCGCGCGTTGCGGGTTTGCGGCCATGCGCTGATCGAATTCCATCTTCTGGCGGGTGGCCTCCGCCAGAGCGACTGTCCGGCCATTTACGCGTCGTCCGGCGACCGCTTCGTTGATGAAGTTCGCCTCCGCCACTTCTGCGGGTGTCAACGCCATGGCGTCGTAGGCTCGAAGTCGATCAGCGCGCAGCCGCGCCAGCGTGTTCGACACGTCTCCGCCGCCCGTTGACGGAAGTGTCTGGACGTCCGCAACGACATTGGCGATGGCGACACCGAACGGTGTCGCGCCGAGGGCGCTGATGCGTGAGAGTGAAGCCATGGCGCATAGCCGCTTCACGTCTCCTGTACCGCTCGCAGCCGCGCCCCAAGCAAAACTGCCGTCGCCTCCCACGGCCTGAAAGAGCACAGAGCCGTTGACCGGGCCGCCCAATGACACCTGGGCGTTGAACGACCCGCCGCGCGGACACGGCGTGACGTTGACGCCGAACTCCGAGGCAACAAGCGTGCATCCGCCGCCATCGCTCCGGGCGGATAGCGCGATGAAGCGGGTCTCCGGCGTTCCGCCCGGCAAGCCATCCAAGATGGCGAGTTCGGCGCGTCCGGCCCCGTCGTCCGCCAATTCCAGCCAAATTCCTCCCGACAGCGCGCCGCGATAGACGTTTGAGCTGGCTGTCCCTTGCGACTGTTGCTGCGCACCGCCTTCGCCGCCGGTGATCAGGAGACAGGCAAACAGCAAGAGTGATACTGCGCAGACCGATAGGCGCGAACGTGTGGCCACACTCATGACATTCCCCCAGCAACAGGCGAGTTTTGTCCAGTCAAACGGCGAAGTCCAGATCATGAGGCGTTGGAAATTGCGGGTGCGCGCCGGCGCTGCGTCCGGGTTGTGCTCGGATCGAAAGTTGACGCCGTCGGAGTTGGGCGCCTAAATCCCGGAGGGCATTTCGCTGATGCGGACTTTGTGGGAGGGGTTGATGCGCTTTGTAGCGCCCTTGGTTGGGATACTTTTTGTTGCGTCGATTGTTGTTTCCGCGCGTGCGGAAGCGCAGACGGCGCGTGCAAGCGACGCCGTCGCCGTGTGCGAGACACAACGGGCTGTTTTCAAAGAAATAAGAGATCAAAATCGTCAGCAGATGGCAGCACAGGTGACGCGTGGCGTGCTCGTGGGTGTGCTGGCGGGCGCTGTGGCTGGCGGCGTCGCGGCGAATGGCCAGTCCAATACGGCGCAACGGAACACCATGATCGCCGGCGCCGTCATCGGCGGCCTCGCGGGCGGGGTGGACCAGTATCTGTCCGCCAAACGTCAGATCACCCAGAACAATCGGGAATTGGCGCGGCTGATCGAGGCGGACGCCACCGGACACGCGTCGAAGATGAACGGGCTCACGGCTTCGATCCGGGATACCGGCAGGTGCCGGCAGGAACAGATCACGACGTGGCAACAGCGCCTCGATGCGACGCGCGGGGAGTTCGCGCAGCGCGAGGCCGCGCGCGCGAGCGCACTCGCCGCCGCTGCAGACGATCGCGCCCGTCGCGAGATCGAGCGGGACAACCGCCGTCAGGCCCAAGGCGACATGCGCATCATGGAGCAGATGTCGAAGGAGCGGGACATGATCGCCGCCGCCATCGAGGACGATCGGAAGCTTCAGGAGGATGTGCTCAAGTACTACGAAACGGACATTCGTGCGATGGCGGAAGCGCAGGCGCGGGTTGAAGCGACGAGCACGGCGTCGCTTCGGGGGCCGGCGGAAGGCTACACGGTGGCCGTCGTGCCGCCTGCAATCCTCGCCGGGCAGAACGTCAACATGGGTTCCACCGCGTCGGCCTTTGGATCTTCCGGATCGGCATTTGGCGGTGGCGTTCGTTCCACGCCCGCGCCGACCGCAGTGGCGTCTGCGCCGGGCGTCGAACCATGGAAGGCGCGGATTGACCGACCGGCGATCCGACCAACCAATGGGCATCAGGCCGCGCTCGTGGCTCACAAGGACGCGAGTGCTGAATCCGTGGCGGCGACCCAATCCGGACTGGCGCGACTCCAGATGGTGTACGGCATGAGCAACGCCGCGCCGCCCGCGTCAGGCGGCGGGTGAGCGCCGGCGGCGAACAGGTTGAATTGAATGACTTCGGGCAAAGAACTCCAAGCATTGCCTCTTGCCTCTTGCCTCTTGCCCCTTGCGCCATCGACGGAGATGACTCTGAGCGTTCTTCGATGGACATTGTTCGCCTGCCTCATTTTTTGCTCCCCGTCGATCTCGCGTGCGCAGAGCCTCGAACTGTTCGCTGCGGACCGTCGCCAGCCGGCCCATGAGCTCACTGCGAACGCTGGGCTTCGCGCAGCATCTACGTCGATAGGTCTCGTGGACGCTGTCGTATACGAAGCCGGCGCGGTTGTTCGCGATGAGACGGGATCCGGCGTCTTGGTCGATCGTTGCCTTGTGCTCACCGCTCGTCATGTGCTTGGCCCACCGCCAGGGCCGGGCGAGGAGCGCCGCATCGAGGTGACTTGGCGGCCGCATCTGGCGAGGCGCGATGCTGTATCGCTCGGATGGACGCGCCGCTCGGCCCGAATTGTGGCGCTGGGTGGAGGTCGCGGCACGCGCAGGACAGATCTTCTCGATGACTGGGCGTTGATCGCCCTTGATCGTCCGATCAAAGGCATCGAACCCACACCGCTCGATGCGCATGATTGCTGTGCGCAAAGCACGACAGAGCCCATGGCGCTCTTGGGATTTCCGGCCGATCATTTCGAGCGCGCCAATCCGGTGCCGTGGGTTGATCCAGAGTGTCGTGTATCCGAAACGCTTGCGAACGGTATCGTCGCCACAAGTTGCCAGGCGACGAGCGGAAATTCGGGAGGTCCTCTTCTGGTGTTGCGCGCCGAAGGGTGGCGGGTCGCAGCCGTGCTCACCCGTGCGAACGCCCCTCGGATCGGCGGCGGCGTGAGTGGCGACGAGAATTTCGCTATCCCGATCGACGGCTTTCTGCGCCGCGTTGTGGCCCGAGCAAACCTGGACGCGTCTTGCGGGCCGTGGGTCGCTCCCGGTCGGAGTTAGTGGACAGATCCCTATCCCCCGGCGGCCCACGCGTCGGCGCCCCGGTGTTTTCGGGCGCGGAGCCAAGTTGCGCCCCATGGTGCCGCCAGAGGGACTCGAACCCCCGACCCCCTGATTACAAATTACCGGCCCCTTGGTATTTGACAGGTAGCACGAAGTGATTGCGAGGTATCGAGAAACCAAGGGCGGCATGGGGAAAGGGTATCTTGAAGGGGCGTGAGGGTCGCGGGAAAACAGCGCCGAGTATCGCAAAGTTGCTGCCTATGTGCTACCTAGCGCCACCTGGGCCGCTACGGACGGCCGATCTGCGGAGCGGCGGCCGTGTGCACCGAGACCAAGCTGACCAAGCGGACCGTCGAGGCGATCCCGACGCCCGCCAAGGGCGCGGTGGCGGAGGCTTGGGACAGCGAGCTACGCGGCTTCCACGTCCGGGTATCGGCGACTGGCCGCCGGACCTTCCGGCTGTTCTACCGCTTTGGCGGGCGCCAGCGCGTGGCGACTATCGGCGAGTTGTCCGAGGCGCTGACCGCCGAACAAGCCCGCGCCCGGGCGAAGGCGCTCGTTGCGGAGATCATCGCCGGCCGCGATCCGCTTGCCGAGGCCGAGAAGGCCGCCGAGGCCGCTGCCGAGGAACGCCGCCGCGCGGTGACGGTCAATCAGCTGATCGACGTCTATCTCGACCAAGGGCCACTACTGGATCCGGCCAAGCGCGCCCGGTCTTGGGAGCATGACCGTTCATGCTTAGACGCCCATGTCCGCCCGACGCTGGGCAAGCTGCTCGCCGGGAATGTGCGGCGCGGCGACGTGGAGGGCATGGTCGCGGCCATCGCGCGCGGCAAGACGGCGCGCGTGGAAAAGCTCGGGCCGCGCGCCAAGCGCATCGTGCGCGGCGGTCCAGCCGCCGCCCGGGCGGCGCTGGTGGCCCTCTCCACGGTCTATAGCTGGTCCGAGAAGCGCGACCTGATCGTCGGCAATCCATGCAAAGGCGTCAAGAAGCCGCCCGCCGGCAAGAAAGAGCGGTATCTGAGCGACGCCGAAGGCGCGCGCCTGCTCGACACTATCGCGGCGATGGAAACTGCCGGCGACCTGCATCCCGTCTTTGGCGACACGCTGCGCCTCCTGGCGCTGACGGGCGCGCGGCGCAGCGAGATCGAACGGCTGGAATGGTCCGAGATCGACTTTGAACGCGGCGTCGCCTTCCTGCCGGCGCATCGCAGCAAGACGGGCCGCAAGACCATCCCGTTGTCAGCGCCCGCGCTTGCGATCCTGGCGCGACGCGAACAAAGCGGGCAGTATGTGTTTCCGTCGCCGCTGGGCGACGACAAGCCCGCGAATGCGCTGAGCAAAAACTGGTTACGGGTGCGCGCCGCCGCCGATCTGCCGGACGTGCGCGTCCATGATCTGCGCCACACCATGGCGTCGCTGCTGGTGGCCAACGGCGCAAGCCTGCCCATGATCGGCCGCGTGCTGGGCCACACAAGCGCCGCGACGACAAGCCGTTACGCACACCTGCAGGCCGATCCGCTGCGGGCGCTCGTGGATGCAGCGGGCGCGCGGCTGACGGCCGGGACGCGCAAGCCCGGTGACGAAGAGGGCGCGAGCGTGCTGCGGCTTTCGGGCGAAGCAGATTAGGATTGCAGCGCTGCGGCTAGGCTGATCCCCGAACTCCTCCCCCTACAGAGGCTCGCCGCAGCGCACTTTCGTAGGGCGAGCCTGTAGGGGGCGACGGATGTTCAAGAGAGTTTGGCGCTGGCTGTCTGGTGCAGATGTAGTCGCCCGTCTTGAAGCCGAATCTGTACTGCACCGCGAACAGTTGGTGCGAGACGCGACAGAACGGGCGCGCGCCGATCCGGAGGTTGCAAAGGCGCTGAACGATTACCGCGAAGAGATAACTCGTCTGACAATTGAGTCAGTCTTGGATGTCATCGAACGCGAAGTGCAGCGCCGGCTGGTTGAGTATTACAACGGCGGCTATCACGCCGGACTTCACGAAGGGTGGACTGCCGCAAAGAATAGCCAGGTCTTTCCCGCCGTTGATGGCCCCGCCCGGGCCGAGGCGCGGCAAATCTTCGAGTCGCGACCTGAGAGTCATCCGCCCATGACAAAAGCGGAATTGGGAGAGGAACTGAAAAGGCGCATTGGCGACGTGAGCGGAAAGTCGATTGAGCGCGTATGGGCAGACATGCGCAAAGAACACCCCGACAAAACAAAAGGCCCAGGAGCGCCGAAGGGGCCGCGGAAAAACGCCGCCCCGATTTCCGAATAAATATTCCCCCCGCCAAAAAATCTCCGCCCCATATTATCGGGGGCGAACCTCAACCATTCCTCGCACCGACGCCGCTGTGGCGTCGATTTGGCCGCAAGCAGGCGGCGCGAGGGAAGCTTAAAGATGAAGTTACGCGACACGCGCGAAGCCGCCGACTACCTGCAGGAGCGCGGCCATCCGGGGGCATCCGCCTTTCGGCTGAAGCAGCTACGCACCGAGGGCGGCGGGCCGCGCTATCGAAAGGTTGGCCGCTTCGTCCGATATGAAGAATCCGCGCTCGACGAATGGGCCGACGCACGCCTGAGCGCGCCGCGCGCGTCCACCTCGCAGACGGTAGAGGCGTGAGCGATGTCCCAGAACATGGAAGCGCCCGCCCCGGGGGCCAATCCCGACGGCGGGCGTCTTAGTTGCAATGCGCAAACCGGGCAGGCGGCGCATCCGTTCTTTAGGGCGACACGGCGCGGCGCGCAAATCCACGCGCCGCACCTTGCGCACCTGCAAAGGGCCGCGCGCATCGCGCTCGCCAATGTCGCCGATCCCGAAGCGCGCGCCACGCTTGCCGACATGGTGGAGGACGCCGACCGCGTGCTGACTCTGTGCGGGAGGGCCAGCCGATGAGCATAGTAGAACTGTCCATCCCCACGACGAGGGGGCTGACGCTTCGGGTGAGGATCGCCGCAGACGATGCGCGTTGGCGGGAGAAGGCGCTCGCAAACCTGGACCCGTTGTCACCAGAAGCCTTCGCCATCCGCAAAGCGCCACTTACGGCTGCGGAGCGCGCGGCGTGGGATGAATACTGCCGCCAGCAAGACCTAATCGACGACCTGCAGGCGCTGGCGAGCTGCGTGCATGAACTGCACGCCGCGCTGCTGGAGTTGGGGGACTTCGCATGAGGCCTGCCGACAAAGTGATCGACGTGAGCGGCGCAGGTCCCCAACTGCCACCGCCCGTCGTGCCCGACCCGATCTGCGCGCACGCCTTCCTCGCGATGCAATTCCCGCCGCGCGATCTGCTGTTGGCGCCGTGGCTTCCTGAAAAGGGACTGGCGATGATCGCCGCACCGCGTGGATTGGGCAAAACCCATGTGGCGCTCAACGTGGCGTTTGCGGTGGCGAGCGGTGGGAGCTTCCTGCGCTGGCGTGCAAGCGCCGCGCGCCGCGTCCTATACGTCGATGGCGAAATGCCGGCGGTGAGCCTGCAAGAGCGTCTGGCGCGCATCGTGGCGCACTCCACGGCGGACCTCGCGCCGGACGTGCTCGCCTTCCTCGCGGCCGATCAATGCGAGTTTGGCTTGCCCGATCTGTCCACGCCGGAAGGGCAAGCGCTGTTGCGTCCACGGCTCGATCCGTTTGACCTCATCGTGCTCGACAACCTCTCAACCCTGTGTCGCAGCGGGCGCGAGAATGAGGCGGAGTCCTGGGGACAGGTTCAGGCCTTCGCCCTGGAGCTTCGGCGCGCGAACAAGTCCGTCCTGTTCGTCCACCACACCGGCAAGGGCGGCGCGCAACGGGGCACATCCAAGCGCGAAGACGTGCTCGATAGCGTGCTGCTCCTGAAGCGCCCGGAGGACTATGGGGCGTCGCAAGGAGCGCGCTTCATCGTGCAATTCGACAAGGCGCGCGGCTTCACCGGCGCCGATGCGGAGCCATTCGAGGCTGCGCTTGATCCCCACACCGGCCTGTGGAGCATGACGGCCGTTTCCGAAAGCCGCGATGCGCAAATCCGCGAATTGAAGGGCATCGGCTACAGCGTGCGGGAGATCGCTGAAGAATTGGGCGTGAGCAAGAGCACGGTGGATCGCGTTCTCCAGCGCCTGAACGGAGGCGCCAATGGGCACGCCGTGTGAAACTGTCCCGCGTCCCACCACCCTAGGCGTGGGACGCGGGACACCTGACGAAAAAGCGGGACAAGGCGCGGGACACTCGGCGGGACACCCGCGCGCCCTAACGTTGAAAGAACTTGCAGCGCAAGTGCTGGAGCGGGCGGCGCAACGGGACAGTACGCGGGACGCCAACCGGGACGCGGCCTCAAGTGACTGTCCCACCATCCCCGAACTGTTGGGGCAGTCGCCAGCGTTGGCCGCTGGTGCGCGATGGCGGGACCATTTCGAGGAACGCGTCTCGATCCGCGAGCACGACGGCGGCATATCTCGCGCCGATGCTGGGGCGGGTGCGCTCGAGGACTGCGTGCAACAGTGGCGCGCGCTCAACCCGCTACAGCCTTCAGGTGAGGGCGCTTGCGTGCATTGCGGCAAGGCGCGTCCCGACACGCCTGTTCTGGCTCACGGGGGCCATGCGTGGCTGCACAATGAATGCTGGACGCCGATGAACGCGGCGCGCGCTGAGACGGCGCGCGCTGCGGTCATCGCCGCGTTGCAATTCTCAAGAGACTTCGACACGCGCGAAGAGACTTCGGCGTTTCGGGAATCATTCAAGTTGGAGGGATGAGCATGGCCGCGCCGCTCTACAGGGCGACATGGGAGCAAGTGTCCGCGCTCGACGCCGATCACATTGCGGGCTGGGGCGCGTTCGAGGGGTATGCCGGGCCGATCACGTTCGACGATACAGAACCCACCAAGCTCCACGTTGAGCACGACGCCGAACGCGACACGTTCAGCGCCTTCTATGTGTGGAAGCGCCAAGAGGATGAGGCCGGGCCGATCCGCTCGACAGTGCGCCTGGAGCGGCGACCGTGCCGGTTCGGAGGGACGCGCGCCTACTTCGTCTGTCCACGCTGCACACGGCGCACCTTGCGCCTCGCGGTGCTGGCGGGCGGGCTATCGTGCGGGACATGCGGGAGAATTACATGGGGGAGCCGGCGCGAGACGGAAACGCGGCGACTTGTGCGCAAGGCGAACAAGGTCGCCCGGCGGCTGGGGCTCGACTATTTCGGCGACACGCCCAAGCGCCCGCCCCACATGCGCGCCGCAACCTACGCGCGGATCATGGCGGAGCTGGAGCCGATGAAGGCGGAGATCAATCGGCGCGTTGCGGTGCGGATGGCGCGGGCGAAGGGGCCGCTCGGCGCGTGGGGTGCGATTCTGAGGTGGGGTCTGTAGTGCTGGATACTCCGGTTGAACGCGCCGGTTAGTGACGGAGACTGCGCCTAAGGGAGCCCGCTGGAAGGTCTAGCCGGCCGGCGGCGGGGGCCACGCCGGCATGGCGTGGCGTCGGGTTGATTGGCCATTGCTCCAGGAGACTTCGACTGATGTGGCCGTTGCCGACAATTCGATTTGGGCGTTGTCACCACCAATGTCCGCCCAGCTTTTCTTTAGATGATCCAAAAGTTCCCGGAACTTCACGCAATCCACGTCTATCGGTTCGCCCCATCGCCCAGTAGCGACAACAGACATTTCAAGGTGAGGCGTCTCAACAGAAATGCCGACTGAATCCGATTTGATTGTCGTGCGTTTGGAGACCGAGCCGCTCCCTGTTTTCGTCAGTTTGCCATACTGGCTAGCAGCTTCGCGCAAATCACCAAGCCTCAACCTAACCCGGCTCACGCTCTACCTCCTGTGGTCTCCCCGGACGCACGCAACTGTTCATAGAGCGCAAACAAGTACTCTACCCGTTCTCGCTCGCTCTCGAAAGGCTTCGCGCGATAGAGGCGATCCACTGTGCGATCATTGGCGCGATGCGCTGCGCGGAGATCGTCGGGCATCGTGTCTGGATCGTACAAATCCGCGAGCGTCGCGCCGGGATGTGCAGCGCGCGCACCCAGGATGGCTTGGCCGGTGGCGGTGAGTGCCGCTTCGGTTCTGGCGTCCAAGGCTGGCATCGGGAACGTATTGTAGACGAGGCCGATAGCGTAGCGATAATCACTCTTCAGCCGCCCGCCGACTTGGCGTAACCAGCCCATGTGCATTGCTGACGTGAGCACAGCGAACATGGGTATTGATGCGTTCTCGACGATCCGAACTAGATTGCTTGGAATGGTCGGCGGCCCCAGCCAGCCGATTGGCGCATAGTCGCGGCGTTCGGAGCTGACTTCTGGAATGACCAAGAACGGCGCGGTGGGTATGACCTCGACGTTATATTTCGCCGGTGAATCAGCGATGGCGAGCGTGCTTGTTCTTTGACTCCGGCGGCGAAACGCTCTGACGGCTTGCATGCGTTCCACAACGCGGGGTAGTTCGCGCAGCTCGTGGGGTGACGCATTCTGCAGGGCCAAAATCCAGCGTCGCCGCCCATTGATGTATTCTTCTGCACCAACATAAGGGCGCATGAACTTCTCTGCGCTTGGCTCCAATCGGAGAAATTCTTCTCTGGCTGGTTCGTCAAAGATATAGTTTCCATCATCTATGGGCTGCGACCCACTCAGTAGCCGAGGCAGTCCATTGAGCGGGCGTGCAGTCTCTTCGACGACTAGGTGGCGATCCGCGAGGCCGGCCGCGCTCACAAGGTATGGACTCAAGGCGGGGCAGCGCGTTTCAGCCGGGTCTCTATTGACGTTTACGTAGGCGAATAGCCGCTTCTCGTTTGGCTCATCATCCCGTTTGGCGAGGCCGACGATCACCACGTGGACGTGTGCCACGCCGCGCGCATCGGAACCCCACGCAAAGGTGCGGTGGGCGAACGCGATTTCGAGGGCGCACCGCTCGAAAATAAGCGGCCAGAGTTGCGCCACCTGTTCCCCTTGGGTGATTGAATTTGTCGCCACGAAAGCGACGCGGATCGGTTTGTCCGTGCGATTCACATACTCGCCAGCTTTGAGAAACCAGGCTGATACATAGTCCAACGTTCCGCCGGAGCCGCCCAGTCCCGCGATCCGGCGCACCTGTTCACGCTGCACCTGTGTTTGCATCTTGGCACCGACGAAGGGCGGGTTGCCGAGAATGTAGCTGCAATCTTCCGGCGCGAGCACGGTGGCCCAATCGGTTTCCAGCGCATCGCCATGATGAATGTGCGGCGCGGACCTTAAGGGTATGCGCGCATAGTTCAGGCCGAACGCGAGGCTCAGCTCATTGTTCATGATGTGGTCCATCATCCACATCGCAGCGCGTGCGATCTCGGCGGGAAACTCGCCAATCTCGATGCCGTAGAATTTGTCCACGTCGATGCGTGACAGGCCGGCGGCGCCGGTCCTTTTAAGCTCTTCCTCGCGTCCGGCCAGCAGCTCCTTCAACACCTCAATTTCGAGCCGGCGCAATTCACGGTACGCGATAATGAGAAAGTTGCCGCAGCCGCACGCCGGATCGAAGAAGCGAAGGCGCCCTAGCTTTTCGTGAAACGTGCGCATGAAGCCGAGCTTGTTCTGGCGTCGGCGCTGGATCGCTTGAAACTCACTCCAGAGGTCATCCATGAAAAGCGGACCGATGACCTTCAGGATGTTCTTTTCGGTCGTGTAGTGCGCGCCTTGCGCCCGCCGCTCGCGCGGCTCCATAACGGACTGGAACAGCGAACCGAAGATAGCCGGTGAGATGGGTGACCAATCGAACCGCGCAGCCTCGAGTAACGCGGTGCGCATTTCTCGGTTGAAGTGAGGAATGCGGGTTGCCCCAGCGAACAGCTCGCCATTGACATAGGGAAAGGCGGCGAGGTCTTCGTCCAGGTTATTGAAGCGCGCATCTTCGGGCGTGTTGAGTGTTTGGAAGAGTTCCGAGAGCTTGCCACCGAGATCGCGACCATCTTCGGCGCTGCGCTGCTCGATGAAGTCCAAGAATAGATTGCGTGGCTCGAATACGCCGGTGTCATCGGCAAATAGGCAAAACACGATGCGGACGAGGAAGCGCTCAAGATCGTGCCCGGTAAAACCCGACGCCTCCAGCGCGTCGTGGAGCTTGCCGACTAGTTCGGCCGCGGCAATGTTGACCGGGTCTTGATCCTTGAAGGCGTGGCGCTTGGCGCCCAGCACGAAGCCGAATTTGTCGATATGCTTAGGCAGATCGGTGAGCGGGAAGGATACTGTCTCGCCGGTGTCGAGGTCTTTCAGATCGAAGGTTTGGAAGTCGCAAGCGAGGATGTAGCGCGGGCGTTCGGCTTCGTGGATGGCGAGGAAATAATCCTCTGCCTGCACATGCGCCTTGGCGAGGTCGCGGCCGGCGCTCTTTTGCTCGACCAACAGCACCTTGGGCATGAAAAGGTCGATGAAGCCCGACGTGTTGTCCAGCCTCTCAACGCGCTTCTCATAGACCGCCACCGAGCGGCGCTTGATCCCGAAGATCGCGAAGAAGTCGTTGTAGAAGCTCTGCGTCTCGCCCTTTTCATAGCCAGCGTCGCGCCATTCGCGGGCGAACGCCGCCGCGCTGGCGCGCATTTCGTTCCAAGTGAGACGCAAGACACCCCCCGACGATCAGGAGGTTATTGCCCTTGAACGGCTCTGCAGCAAGCAAGGACGGGATCCGTAGTGTTGCCTCTTTTGGTCGTCGCCGTTCGTGACTGAATGGCGCGTCTTCACTCGCTAATTGTGTGTAGGGGCCTGGATAGGCGGCAAGGGGCGCCCGCAACGCTTGTCGGGCATGACTGTTAGGCGGACACCCCAAGTCGGGTGAAACCGGCGCATTTAAGGGTCTTTCGCGCCGTGAAACCGCTCCCGCTGCTACCTATACGTTACCTGGAGTGACGAAAACGGGCGGGCGTGCTCTTGAAAAGAGCCAGAATACCTTGGGCCCCATGGTGCCGCCAGAGGGACTCGAACCCCCGACCCCCTGATTACAAATCAGGTGCTCTACCAGCTGAGCTATGGCGGCTGACCGGTGGGAATTCCTCTAGGCGCCGGTTTCCGGCTCGGCAAGCACCGTCTATAAGCCCGGCCTTCGTAGGGAGCAGCGTGGCATGGACCGTCGCATACTCGGGCGGATCTACCGGCGCCTGATCCACAAATACTTCGTCGCCGACCTGATGCTCGATCTGCGCATCGACGCCAAGCGCGACACGGTCAACTACATCACGCCGCACCTGAAGACCGCGATGCTCTTCGCGGACCGCTATGCGCTGCTGAGCTATGCGGTGGAACAGGCGCAGGCGACGACGCCCGACGGCCTCGTCTGCGAGTTCGGCGTGGCGGGCGGCAAGACGCTGCGCCACATCGCCGGGCTCTGGGGCAAGCCGGTGCACGGCTTCGACAGCTTCGAGGGCCTGCCGGAGGACTGGACGGGGACCGCAGAGCAGGCCGGGCGTTTCGACCTGAAGGGCAAATTGCCGAGGCTGCCGGAGAACGCCACGCTCCACGTCGGCTGGTTCGAGCGGTCCCTCCCGCCCTTTCTGGCCAAGCACGAGGGTTACGCAGCGCTGCTGCACCTCGATGCCGATCTCTATTCCTCGACCAAGACCGTGCTCGACGCCTTCAAGGATCGTATCCGGCCGGGGACGGTTCTCGTCTTCGACGAGTATTACAACTACCCGAACTGGCGGGAGCACGAGTTCAGGGCCTTCCAGGAATTCATCGCCGAGACGGGCATGGCCTACAAGTATATCGGCTTCTCGACGCTGCAGGGACAGGCTGCGGTTCAGATCGTTGAAAAGGTTCCGGCTTCGGCCTGATCGGGCCGGCAGGACTGGTTTCCGGTCTCGCCCGGGGGGCGGGGGTCTGTTAACCACGTTGCGATCGGGGAGGTCTCGCACGCATGGCCGGGTTGCGGCGTCGTACACTGGAGCAGCGTCTGTTCAGCGGGGGGCCCAAGCGCATCCTCTCGCTGGATGGCGGCGGCGTGCGCGGCATCCTGGCGGCGGGCATCCTTCAGGAGGTGGAGCGGCGGCTGGCCTTGCGCAGCGGGCGCGCGGATTTCCGGCTCTGCGAATATTTCGACCTCATCGGCGGGACATCCACCGGCTCGATCCTCGCGGCCGGCCTCGCCATGGGCAAAACGGCGGCCGAATGCGCCGAGCTCTATCGCGAGATCGCGCCGGACGTCTTCAGCGGCAAGGGCAAGGCGGCGGGCATCCGTCGGCCCCGGTTCAGTGCGGTGAAACTGGAAAACGCACTCGCGCGGGCGCTAGGCGATCACGAACTGTCTTCGAAGGAACTGAAGACGGGGCTCGCCATCTTCGCCAAGCGCGTCGACACCGGCTCGGCGTGGACGCTGACGAACAATCCGCGGTCGAAATTCTGGGAAGGCTCCGCACTCGGCGCTGCGCCGAACAAGCGGCTGGTGGTGCGCAAGCTCGTGCAGGCGAGCGCGGCGGCGCCGACATTCTTCGATGAGGTGCGCCTCACGCTCGATCAGGACGGCGCGCTCGTCGAGAACGCCGAGGGCCTCTTCGTCGATGGCGCGATCGCGGGGCTCAACAATCCGAGCGTTCAGCTCCTCAAGGTGGCGACGCTGAAGAGCTACGGCTTCGAGTGGCCCTCCGGCGAAGACCAGCTGACGATGCTCTCCATCGGCACCGGCTACTGGCGTCCGCGCATCGATGCGAAAACCTTTGGCGCGTCGCCGCTCGAGGATCTTGCGCCGACCGCAGCCCGCGCGATCGAGGCGCTCAAGACGATGATCCACGATACATCGGTCAATGCGGTGTCGACGATGCAGGCGCTCGCGCGCTCGCCGCGTCCGTGGCGCATCGACAGCGAGATCGAGGACATGCAGATGGACCACCTCTCGCCGTTCCCGTTGCTCGGGTTTCAGCGGATGGATGTCGGGCTCGACGTGGCGGCGCTGAAGACGCTGGATTTCGATCTGAGCGAACAGGACGTCATGCGTATGCGCGAACTTGCGACAGACGATGACGACACGCTGCAGCGTCTCCATGAAATCGGGCTGCGCGCGGGGCAGTCCTATTTCCGCAACGAGCCGGGCCGGGAGCAGAAGGACTGGGAGAGCCTCATCCTGCCGCCGCGTTTCGATCCGGAATTCTTCGCGGAAAAGCCGGCAGGGATGCCGAAGACACGACTTGACGCCATGGGGCGTCTGTTCGAGCGCCGCCCGCCGCCTGGCGAATGATCCGCAGGCAAGACCTGACCGCCGCCGCCGACTGTTGAAGGGAACGACGATGAGCTTCTGGGAAAATCTGTTCGCCGCCATCTTCGGCCGCCGTCGCCCGGCTTCACCCCCGCCGCCGCCGGCACGGCCGACGCCTGCGCCGGCCCCGACTCCCGTGCCGCCGCCTGTGGCGCAACCCGCGCCGGTCCCGCCGCCGCCAGCCGCCCCGCCGCCGGCCGCACCGCCGCCGGCCCCGCCGCCAGTTTCACCGCCAGCGGCGCCGCCGCCCCCACCGGTCGCGCCGCCCGTTGCGCCACCGCCGCCAGCGGCGCCGACCACGCTCTCGCTCGCTTCGCTGCGTCAGACCGATACGGCGAAGGTCTCGCCGCAGCAGATCGATTCCGTCGGTCAGGCGCTCGGCGCGCCGCCTGCGACGATCCGCGCCGTGATCCAACTGGAGTCGGGCGGCTCCGGTTTCGCTGCCGACGGACGTCCGATCATCCTTTTCGAGCCGACGATCTTCTCCCGCCTCACGGGTGGGCGGTTCGATGCGTCGCATCCGTTGCTGTCGCAACCGGATGTCAGGCGCGCCGATCTCGGTCGCACACAAGCCGAACGCTGGACGCGACTTGAACAGGCCTATGCGCTTGACGGCCCGGCCGCATTGAAGGCGACCAGCTGGGGCCTCTTCCAGACAGCTGGGCTGCATCACCAGTCGGCGGGTCACCCGACGGTGGAAGGGTTCGTTGCGGACGTGTCGAAATCGGAGTCCCGCCAGCTTGCGGCGTTCCAGAACGTGCTGCAATCGCGCCAGCTCATCGACGAACTTCAGAACCGTGACTGGGAAGGGTTCGCGCGCATCTATGACGGCGAGGACAATCCCGTCCGCTACGGCGCGTTGCTCGAACAGGCCTATGCCGCCGTCGTCGCGAAGATGGATCCGTTCCTCGCAGCCCTCGTCGCGACGGACCGGACCCGTCTCGGCATGACGCACTTCGAAGCCTCCGCGCGCCGTCTCGGTTGCGAGGTCGCCGCCGTGCGCGCGGTGGTGAAGGTGGAAAGCGGATCGGCGGGATTCGGGACGGATGGTCGCCCGATCATTCTGTTCGAACCGCACATCTTCTCGCGTCTCACCCAGCGCCGCTATGACGCGAGCCACCCCGACATCAGCTACGGGTCCTGGGGCGCCAAGCCCTATCCGAAGACGCAAGCTGATCGCTGGGCGCAGATGAACAAGGCGTTCGCCCTCGACGGCGAAGCGGCGGTGGCGTCGGCCAGCTGGGGCCTCTTCCAGATCATGGGCATGAACTTCGCCAAGTGCGGGTTTTCCTCGGCGATGGCTTTCGTGGAGGACATGGCGAAATCCGAAGAGCGCCAGCTCGTGGCGTTCGAGGCCTTCGTCCGGTCGAGCGACCTCGTCGACGAGCTGCAGCGCCTCGACTGGGAAGGCTTTGCGCGCGTCTACAACGGGCCAGGACAGGTGGAGAAGTACGGCCGCTTGCTCCGCGAGGCCTATGCCGGCTTCAAGCCGCCGACCTCCTAAGCCTGCGCGCTTGGAGACCGTTGCCAGCACTGGCGGCGGTCTCTAGCGTCCGCCGTCAGCGGAGGGCCTCGTTTGCCGTACTATGATTTCGAGAATGCGCGGTCGATCGGCGCGATCGTTCTCATCCTGTTGCTGTGCTGGGCGTTGTCGGAAGACCGGCGACGCTTTCCCTGGGCGATGATGGCGGGCGCGATCGCCGTTCAGGCGACCCTTGTGCTGCTGCTGTTCGCGATCCCGAATTCGAAAGCCGCACTCGATGGCGTGAACGGGGTCGTGGGCGGACTTGCGTCGGCGACGAACCGAGGCACGCAATTCGTGTTCAGCTATCTCGGCGGTGGAGAATCGCCCTATGCGCTGAGCAATCCCGACGCGCCGCCGCCCTTCATTTTCGGCTTCCAGGTGCTGCCGCTGATCCTCGTGATCTCGGCGCTCTCGGCGCTTCTGTGGCACTGGGGCATCCTGAAACTCGTCATCCGCGGTTTCGGCTTCGTGTTCGAAAAGACGATGGGACTCGGCGGCGCGTCCGCCACCGCGACGGCGTCGAACATCTTCATGGGCATGGTGGAGAGCCCGATCGTCATCAAGGCATATCTCGATAAGCTGACGCGCTCGGAACTTTTCCTTTTGATGGTGGTGGGCCTTGCGACTGTCGCCGGCTCCACGATGGTGGCGTACGCGCTGATCCTCGCGCCGACTTTGCCGAACGCCGCTGGACACGTGCTTGTCGCGTCGATCATCTCGGCGCCGGCGGGAATCCTTCTCGCGCGTACGATCATTCCGGAAAAGGCGGGCGTCGCAGCGGGCGGCGTCGATTACACGTCGGAACTGAAGTACGACTCCGCGATGGACGCGATCACGAAGGGTGTCCAGGACGGCTTCATGGTCATCGTCAACGTGGCGGCGATGCTCATCGTGTTCGTTGCGTTCGTCTGGATCATCAACGGCATACTGCCGACGGCGCTCGGGCCGGTGGCGATGCTGCTAAATCCGCTGCTGCCGGAGAGCCTCGACATCTACCCTGATCGCGCCACGCTGCAGGTCATCTTCGGTTATGTGTTCGCGCCTCTCGCGTGGATCATCGGCATTCCCGCGCAGGAGGCGCACGCAGCGGGATCGCTCCTGGGTGTGAAGCTCTTCCTTACGGAATTCATCGCATTCATCGAACTTGGCATGACGCCCGAAGGCGTCATCTCGGACCGGTCGCGCATGATCATGACCTATGCGCTGTGCGGCTTCGCCAACGTCGCGTCGATCGGCATCATGGTCGGCGGATTGACGACGCTGATGCCGGGACGGCGGCCGGAGATTCTCGGACTTGCCTGGAAGGCGCTGGCGCCGGGCTTCCTCGCAACATGCATGTCGGCAGCGGTCGTCGCGGCGCTGCCGCGCGCCATGTTCGGCTGAGACGGACCCATGAAACTCTACACCGCACCCTACGCGCCCAACCCGCGCCGTGTGACGATGTTCATCGCGGAAAAAGGCATATCGGGCATCGAGGTGATCTCGCTCAATCTCGCAGAGGGCGAGCATCGGACGCCGGCTTTCAAGGCCATGAGCCCGCTCTCGCAGATCCCGACGCTCGATCTCGGCGACGGCCGGACACTCACCGAGAGCCGCGCCATCTGCACCTATCTCGAAGGCGTCTACCCCGATCCCCCGCTCATGGGGCGCGACGCATTTGAGCGGGCGGAGATCGAAATGTGGGACCGCCGCGTCGAACTGATGCTCTCCATGCCGCTGATGATGTGGATGCGGCACGGTCTGCCGGTGATGGCGCGCCTTGAGAAGAACCAGAATGCGGGCGTCGCTGAGTCCAACCACCAGACGGCCATGCGGATGGCCAAGTGGTTCGACGCGCAGCTCGCCGATCGCGAATTCATCGCCGGCGACCGATTGAGCATCGCCGATCTCACGGCGCTCGCGGGCATCGACTTCGCGCGCATGGCCAAATGGCGCCCGGACGAGACGACGCCGCACCTGAAGCGCTGGCGCGACATGATGGGCGAGCGTCCGGCGGGCAAGATCGCGCCGTAACGCGCCATGAGCTTCGTTTCCGACACCACGGCGCCGGTGCATCCGCGCATCATGGACGCCATCGTCGAGGCAAATGCCGGCGTCGCGTCGAGTTACGGCGCAGACCCGTGGACGCAACGCGCGATCGCGCAGCTGAAGGACGTCTTCGAGACGGACTGCGCCGTTTTTTTCGTGGCCAGCGGCACAGCGGCGAATGCGCTCGCGCTTGCATCGATTACGCCGCCCTGGGGCGCGATACTCACCCATCGCGAGGCCCACATCGTCCTCGATGAAGCCGGTGCGCCGGAGTTTTACACCGGCGGCGCGCGGCTGTTGCTCCTTGACGGGCCACACGCGCAGTTCACGCCGCAGACGCTCGACGCCGAGGCCGCGCGTTACGCGCGCAGCAATGTCCACGGCGTCCAGCCGTTCTCCGCGTCGATCAGCCAGGTGACGGAAAGCGGCGCGGTGTATGAGGCATCCGAGGTGGCGGCGATCTCGGAAGTGTGTCGCGCGCGCGGGCTCAAGCTGCACATGGACGGCGCGCGCTTCGCCAATGCACTCGCCGCCACGGGCGCGACGCCTGCGGAGATGAGCTGGAAGGCAGGCGTGGATGTGCTCTCGTTCGGGGCCACCAAGAACGGCGCGCTCAGCGTCGAGGCGATTGTGTGCTTCGATACCGATGCAGCGCGGCAACTGCCGCATCTGCGCAAGCGTTCGGGACATCTTCTCGCCAAGCACAGACTGCTCGGCGCGCAAATGGCGGCCTACCTCGAAGACGGCCTCTGGCTCCGCAATGCCGGTCACGCCAACGCCATGGCTGCAAAACTCGCAGCGGTGCTCGAGAGCGCGGGTGGTGAGTGCGTGCATCCCGTGCGCGGCAACGCGATCTTCGTGCGCCTTGACGCGCCGATGGCGGAACGTCTCAAGTCGGCGGGCGTCGTGCTCTATCGCTGGGCGCCGGATGGGCCGGACGTGTACCGCTTCGTGGCATCGTGGGCGACGACGGACGCCGATATCGAGGTATGCGCGCAGGCGCTCGCGGCTGCCTGAATCACGCGCCGCGCCGATGCAGACGCGCGCCGAGACGGTCCGATCTGGCTTTCAAGCGGCGGATAGCGCGCTTGAGTGCGCGCCGCGCGGCCTTCGCCGCCGGCGTGTGCGGCGCCGGCTCCGATTTCAGTCGTTCCAGCAATAGGCGCGCATCGCGCTCCTGCCCGAGAATGTCGCCGAGCGCATCGTTGATCCGTCGGCGACGCTTGGCGGGCCACGCATCGCCGAGGATCGCCGCCGCATAGAGACGGTCCTTTTCGCGCCGTCGCCAGCGGTGTCTGGCTTCCACGTCCGCCGATCGCACCGCGCGCTTCCAGGCACGGCGTGCGTCCTTGGCCACGCGCTTTGCGCCTCTGCGTACGTCGCGGACCGTCAGGTCGGGGAGCGCCGCCGCATCAGCGCGCAATTGCGCGATCGCGTCGGAGAGATCGTCGATGGCGGGGCTGCCCAGTGTCAGGCGCGCCTGCGACAGCCGGGCGGCGATATCGATCAGCGCGGCTGCGCCCTTTTTCCGCGCGCCGGTTGCAGTCGTTCGGGCCGCACTTTCGAGCGCCGCGAGGTCGCGCCAGCCAGACAACGTGTATTTCAGCGCCCGCGCGCTCCTGGACACCGCGGACGCGCCGCCGAGACCGGCGGCGAGACGGGTGAGCGTGCGCACCCGCTTCAACCGGACGCGCGTCTGGTGGATGGCCTGATCGTGATCGGTGTCCGACAGCGCGCGTTCCGCCGCCGCGATCTCCCCGATCAGGGCGGCTTTCCAGCCGAAGGCGTAGACGGTGCCGCTTCGATGCATGCCCCGACCTTGGCGGGTCGGCAACGTCCCCGCAAGATGTTGAATTCATTCAGGCGCGGACTGTCGCCGGCAGGCGGATTTTCTTCAGCGTCCCGGAGAAAGCGAGGATCGGCGCGCCGCCCTGCGTCAGGACGCCCTGTACGAAGACGAGAGACTTTGTCTGGCGCAGCACGCGTCCCTCCGCTTCGACGATCACGCCGGCGGCGCCCGCGCCCACGAACTCGGCGTTGAAGGTCACGGTTACGGCGAACGTCCCTTGAAGGGCCTCGTGCGCCAGCGCGAAGAGGGCGAAGTCGGCGAACGACATGAGCGAACCGCCATGCAGCGCGCCACCGCCGTTGAGGTGCTTGTGATCGGGCAGGAAGGCGGCCCGGACCCGCCCGTCGCCCTCGGAACGGAAGACAAGCGGCCCCACCAGCGTTTCGAAGGGGTCGCGACCATCGCCCCAGGTGAGCCAGCCCTTGAACGGCCCCTCGGTGAGCTCCACCGGCGCGCCGTAGCCTTCGGACTTGTCCTCTTCACGCATGTGATACCGCCTTCCCGCCGTGCTTGCCGCATTCGATCCTCTCGTTAGGGTGCGGCTGGAGAAAATGGGAGTCTGGCGGATGCGTATATTGGCGGCTGTGGCGCTGGCGGTGCTGGCGACGGGATGCGGACCCGGCGACACGCGCAAGCTCGATCCGGCGGCCGCGAGCGAGCCGCAACCGTCTCAGGGGATGCGCGAGACGTTTGCGTCGTGCACGTGGGGCGAAGTTGTCGGGGCGACAGCGTCGGTGTGGAGCTACGCCTGCGGCGAAGGCTACGGCAATTTGCGACTGGTTGCGGACGACGCGTTGCCGGGGTTCGTGATCGAATCGACCGCCGCCGACGCGCCGGGGCGCAGCGTCGCCATACGGTTCTTCGACAAGCCTGACAGTGCGCCCGTCGATTCGATACTTCCCGCCGTGCGTGCAGCATCGCCGGGACCGGGCGCCGCTGCGTGCGTCCTGACGCCCGCGCCGGCAGCGGATGCGAGCGCGCCTGTGCGCTATGTCTTTGCCCCGCAGGGCGCGGCGAAGACTGCGTACGAGGCGGCGCTGGCCGGGGACGTCGTGCCGGAGCCACCGTGCGGACCGCTCGGCGTTTCGCACACGGGTGACCGCACGTTCCGCGAAATCGGACCGGGCACGGTGGCGTTGGTGGAGGCCGGCAGCGAAATCCAGATCTTCGATGCCGACACGCTGAAGCTGAAGAGCGCCCACGGCGGCGATCACTGAAATTGGAGGTCGACATGAGCGCTGAGGGGTACACTGTCGAAAACAACGCGGCGCGCAACCGGTTTGAGGTCGTGATCGGGAACGACGTCGCCTTCGCGGACTACAAGGTGCTCGCTAGCGGCGTCCTGTTCAGCCACACCGAAGTGCCGCCGTCGCTGGGCGGACGCGGCATCGCCAAGGCGCTCGTGCGCGCGGGCCTAGCCTATGCGCGTGAGAACAGTCTGAAAGTGATGCCCGTCTGTCCGTTCTTTGCAAAGTACATCGCCGAACACGTCGAGGAGCACGACATCCTGCATCCGGACTACCGCAAGGCGCTCGGCCTGTGATCGAGCTTGTCATCGACCAGCGTCGGCGTGATCTGGGCGGCTTCGAGGTGGGACGCGTGCTGCCATTCGCGAAGCGGCGGATGGTGGGGCCGTTCATCTTTTTCGATCATATCGGTCCGGTGACGTTTCCGGCCGGCATTGCGAAGACCGTGGATGTGCGTCCACACCCGCATATCGGGCTGTCGACCGTCACCTACCTCTTCGCCGGCGAAATGATGCACCGCGACAGCGTCGGCGTCGTGCAGGCGATCCGTCCGGGCGAGGTGAACTGGATGACGGCGGGAAGCGGGGTGACGCACTCAGAGCGGTTCGAGAAGGCGCGCGCCGAGGGCGGGCCGATGCACGCGATCCAGTCCTGGGTGGCGCTGCCGGACGGGATGGAGGAAGTGGCGCCGTCGTTTGCCCATCACGCGGCCGCAGATCTGCCGATGTTTCAAGAGCGTGGCGCTTCGGGGCGCGTGCTCGCGGGCTCCGCCCTGGGCCTGCAATCGCCGGCAAAGACCCATTCGCCAATGACCTACGTCCACTGGGACCTCGACACCGGCGCTGTTGCGCGCATGGAAGAGGACTTCGCCGAACGCGCTGCCTACGTCGTCGCCGGCGCCGTGGAGATTGATGGACGGCGGATCGACGCGGGCTCAATGGCGCTTTTCAGCCGCGGCGGCGACGTGACACTCCGCGCGCTCGAACCCTCAACCGTCATGACGCTCGGCGGCGAGCCGGTTGGTCCACGCTATATCGACTGGAACTTCGTCTCCTCCTCTCCCGACCGCATCGCGCAGGCCAAGGCCGACTGGAAGGCGGGACGGATGAAGTTGCCGGACTTCGACAACGAAGAGTTCATTCCACTGCCGACCTGACGGGACATTTCACCCGCATGGACGCCCGCGCCGCGCTTTCGCTAGAGTCGCGCGGATCCCAGCCAAAGGCCCGTTTCCGTGTCCACACCGCCGTTCAAGAAATTGCTCATCGCCAATCGCGGCGAGATCGCCATCCGCATTGCGCGCGCTGCGGCTGAGGCCGGGGTTGAAACCGTCTCGGTACACACGCCCGACGATGCGCGCGCGCTGCATGTGAAGTCTGCTGACTGCGCTGTGGCGCTCCCCGGGATAGGCGTGCGGGGCTATCTCGACAGCGCGGCGCTCCTCGACGTCGCGCGTTCGCAGGGATGCGACGCCCTTCATCCCGGCTACGGGTTTCTCAGCGAGAGTGCGGATTTCGCGCGTGCCTGCGCGCATGCCGGCGTGACGTTCGTGGGCCCGGATCCGGAAGTGCTGGCATTGCTGGGCGACAAGGTCGCCGCGCGGACGCTTGCGGCGGAATGCGATGTGCCGCTGCTCGAGGGAACGGGGCGCGCGACGACCGTGAAAGAGGCCCGCGCCTTCGTGAAGCGGATCGGCGCGGCGATGATCAAGGCCTCCGCTGGCGGTGGCGGTCGCGGCATGCGCCACGTCGCAAAGGAAGGCGAAGTCGAGGCCGCGTTTGCGCTGTGCGAGTCGGAAGCGCGCGCCGGTTTCGGGGACGGATCCCTCTATCTGGAACAACTGGTGGCGAGCGCCCGGCACATCGAGGTGCAGGTCGTCGCCGACGCGCACGGCGCGGTGAGTCATTTGTGGGAGCGCGACTGCACGTTGCAGCGTCGTCACCAGAAAATCATCGAGATCGCGCCCGCACCATGGCTCGCGCTCGACCTGCGCGCCCGCATCATCGACGCCGCGCTGCGAATGGCCAGGGCGGCCGGCTATTCGAATATCGGCACGTTCGAGTTTCTCGTGGACGCCGACAGCGATGCGTTCTGGTTCATGGAAGCCAATCCGCGCCTTCAAGTCGAGCACACGATCACCGAGGCGATCACCGGCGTCGACATCGTGCAGGTGCAGCTCGCGCTCGCCGCCGGCGCATCGCTCGCCGACATCGGGTTGGCCATTCCGCCACCGGGGGTCGGCGTCGCCGTGCAGTTGCGCGTCAACCTGGAAACCATGGCGGAGGACGGCGCCGTCACGCCTGCCGGCGGCGTGATATCGGTATTCGAGCCGCCGGGCGGGCCGGGCGTCCGCGTGGACAGCGCCGGCTATGCCGGACTGGACGTCAACGCGAACTACGACGCGATGATCGCCAAGATCATCGTGCACGCGCGCACGGGGGGCGTGGAAGCGGCGCTGAAGCGCGCCTGCCGCGCCCTTGACGAGACGCGCATCGAGGGCGCGCCCTCCAATCTTGCGCTCCTGCGCGCACTCGTGGCGCATGAATGCGTCTCAGGGGGCAATTTCACGACGCGCTTCGTCGAAACGGAGATTGCATCGCTGCTCAAGCGCGGTGCGCCGACATCACGGACATTTCGTGCAGACGAAGGCGGTGCATTACAGGAGACGCGGCGCGCAGTCGCCGGGCCGCCCGGGTCGGAGCCTGCTCGAACCCCATTGCGCGCCACTGTCGTCTCCATCGATGTCGCCGAAGGCGAGAATGTGCGAAAGGGACAGCAAGTCGCCGTGCTCGAAGCGATGAAGATGCAGCACGTCGTGCGCGCGCCGGTCTCCGGCGTGGCGTGCGAGATCGCCGTAGCGCCGGGCGAGACACTCGCGGAGGGCGATCCGCTCCTGCATATCCTGCCCAACGCAGACGGCGGCCACGAAGGCGACGATGTCGCGCGGGTCGATCCCGATCACATCCGCGCCGATCTGCAGGCCGTCATCGATCGCCACGCCTTCACGCTCGATGCCAATCGTCCCGACGCGGTCGCGCGCCGTCGCAAGACAAACCAGCGCACGGCGCGGGAGAACATCGACGCGCTCGTCGACCCGGGGACTTTCATCGAATACGGCGCGCTCGTCATTGCAGCGCAGCGCCGCAGGCGTTCCACCGAAGACCTGATCGCCAATACGCCTGCAGACGGGATGATTACCGGCGTCGGCGCCATCAATGGCGCGCTGTTCGACGAGGCGCGGACCCGCGCGGCAGTATTGGCCTACGACTACACAGTGCTCGCCGGCACGCAGGGGCATTTCAACCACAAGAAGACCGATCGCATTCTCGCGGTGGCGCGCAGCGAGGCGCTGCCGGTCGTCTGGTACTGTGAAGGCGGCGGGGGTCGCCCGGGCGATGTCGACGCGCCGGGCGCCACAGGTCTCGATACGCACAGCTTCCACGCCTATGCCGCACTTTCGGGCCTCGCGCCGCGGATCGGCATCGCTTCGGGGCGCTGCTTTGCCGGCAATGCCGTGTTCTTCGGCTGCAGCGACATCACCATTGCGACGCAGAACGTATCCGTAGGGCTGGGCGGCCCGGCGATGATCGAAGGCGGGGGACTCGGCGTCTATCAACCCGACGAAGTCGGACCGATCGCCATGCAGACCGTCAATGGCGTCATCGACATCGACGTGGCCGACGAGGTCGAAGCGACCGCAGCGGCGCAAAAGACGCTCGGCTACTTTCAGGGCGCGCTGCAGCAGTGGGCGGCGCCCGATCAGCGACTCCTGCGTCAGGCGATCCCCGAAAACCGGTTGCGGGTCTATGACATCCGCGCACTCATCAATGGCCTCGCGGACACGGGGTCGG
Organism: Hyphomonadaceae bacterium; assembly: GCA_016791445.1. GTDB lineage: Bacteria > Pseudomonadota > Alphaproteobacteria > Caulobacterales > Aquidulcibacteraceae > VFBF01. The sequence goes on from JAEUMP010000002.1 coordinate 192,742, forward strand.
TGCTGGAATTGCGTCGCCATTTCGGCATCGGGATCGTCACGGCGTTGATCCGCATCGAAGGCAGGTCTGTCGGTCTCATCGCGAACAACCCGATGCATCTCGGCGGCGCGATCGACTCAGACGCATCCGACAAGGCGGCCCGATTCCTCCAGCTGTGCGACGGATTCGACATCCCCGTGCTCTCGCTCATCGATACGCCAGGGTTCATGGTCGGGCCCGATAGCGAGCAGACAGCGGCGGTGCGCAAGGGGTCGCGTTTCTTCGTGACCGCCGCGAACCTGAGCGTGCCGGTCTTCGCCGTGGTCGTTCGCAAGGGCTATGGCCTCGGCGCACAGGCGATGGCTGGCGGCAGCCTGCAGACCCCGTTCTTCTGCGTGTCGTGGCCGACCGGCGAGTTCGGCGGCATGGGCCTCGAGGGCGCGGTGCGCCTCGGATACCGCAAGGAACTTGAAGCGGAGACCGATCCGGACGCGCGCAAGGCGCTCTACGAGAAACTCGTCGCGCGACAATACGCGGTCGGCAAGGCGACATCAGTCGCGGGCTTCCTCGAAATAGACGCTGTCATTGATCCGGCGGAGACGCGCAGCTGGATCGTTCGTGGGCTAAAATCTGCCGTTACGCCGGCGCCGCGTGCGGGCAAGAAGCGCCCCTTCATCGATACCTGGTAGGCGATGCGCGTCGATCTCTTCGATTTTGACCTGCCGGCGGACCGGATCGCGCTGCATCCCGCGCGACCGCGTGACAGCGCGCGACTTCTTCATGTCCGGGATGAGGGCATGTTGGAAGATCTCGTGGTGCGGGACCTGCCTAGCCTTCTTCGCGCGGGAGATCTTCTAGTCCTGAATGATACGCGCGTCGTGCATGCGGCGCTGTCGGGCGTGCGTGCGGCGCGTGGCGACAGCGGCGACGTCGCGGTGGCGATCAATCTACATCGACGCGTGGACCCGCGGACATGGGTTGCGTTCGCGCGTCCAGGAAAGCGCCTTCGCCCCGGCGACACCGTCCGCTTCGGGGAGCGACTGTCCGCGACGGTTATCGAGAAGGCGGAAACCGGTGAGGTGACGTTTTCCTTCGCGTGTGAGGGGGCGGCGCTCGACGCGGAAATCGCTGTGTGCGGCGCGCCGCCGCTGCCGCCCTACATTCTCGCGCAGCGACCGACGCGCGAGGAGGACGAGGACGACTACCAGACCATCTATGCGCGCAGGGATGGCGCGGTGGCTGCGCCTACCGCGGGTCTCCATTTCACCGAAGAACTATTCGCCGCCCTGGCGGCGCTCGGCGTGGAGCGGACGGCGGTGACATTGCACGTGAGTGCGGGCACGTTCCTGCCGGTGAAGACCGACGACACGCGCGATCACGTCATGCACGCCGAGTGGCGTGAGGTGCCGGCGGACGCGGCGAGTTCAATCAATCGCGCAAAGTCTGAAGGGCGGCGCGTGATCGCCATCGGCACGACGGCGCTGCGCAGTCTTGAATCCGCCGTCGATGCCGATGGGCGCGTCGTCGCAGGCGCCGGCGAGACTGACATTTTCATCACGCCGGGGTATCGCTTCCGCGTGGTGGATGGTCTCTGGACGAATTTCCATCTGCCGCGCTCCACGCTGTTCATGCTCGTCAGCGCGTTTTGCGGGATAGACCGCATGCGGGCCGCCTATGCGCACGCCATTGCTTCGCACTATCGGTTCTATTCGTTCGGGGACGCCAGTCTCCTGTGGCGGACCGAGGCGCACTGATGGCGGCTTTTCCTTTCACCATCCATGCGACCGACGGCGCAGCGCGCACCGGCGTCCTCTCGACGCCGCGCGGCGACATCCTCACGCCCGCCTTCATGCCCGTGGGCACGGCGGGCACTGTGAAGGGGCTGCTTGTCGATCAGGTGCGCGCGACCGGCGCCGATATCGTTCTCGGGAACACCTATCACCTCATGCTGCGCCCCGGCGCGGAGCGTGTGAATCGCCTCGGCGGCTTGCACGCCTTCATGCGCTGGCCGCGTCCGATCCTCACCGATTCCGGCGGCTTTCAGGTCATGTCTCTGGCGGCGCTGCGCAAGATCACGGAGGAGGGCGTCACGTTCCGCAGCCATATCGATGGCGGCGCGCATGTGCTGACGCCGGAACGGTCCATAGAAATTCAGGCTGACCTTCTCGGCGCCGATATCGTGATGCAGTTCGACGAGTGCCCAGCCTTGCCGGCGCCGGAGGCCGAGGTGCGTCGCGCGATGGAGCTTTCCCTGCGCTGGGGCGCACGCTCCAAGTCGGCATTCGGGAGTCGTGACTCGCAGGCGCTCTTCGCGATCGTGCAGGGCGGGACGGACGAGACCCTTCGACGGTTATCGGCGGAAGCGTTGGTGACGGAAGGGTATGACGGCTACGCCATCGGCGGTCTTGCGGTAGGCGAGGGCCACCTGGAGATGCTGCGCACGCTGGATGCGACCACACCGCTGCTGCCGTACGCGCGTCCGCGCTATCTCATGGGCGTCGGCAAGCCGATCGACATCGTGGAGTCCGTCGCGCGGGGCGTCGACATGTTCGACTGCGTGCTGCCGACGCGATCCGGGCGCCATGGACAGGCATGGACCGATCGCGGCCCGCTCAATCTGAAGAACGCACGCTTCGCGGAAGACACATCGCCCATCGACGAGACGCTCGATTGCCCCGCGAGCCGGGACTATTCGAAGGCCTACCTGCATCACCTCGTGAAGTCGGGCGAACTGCTCGGCCAGGTGCTCCTGTCCTGGCACAACGTCGCCTACTACCAGAGCCTGATGGCGCGGCTCCGCGTGGCCATCATCTCGGGCAGGCTATCTGATTTCGTCGCGCAGTTTCGCGAACCCTAGCGCGGGCGCTGCCCGTCGCGCTGGTCACGCGCCTGCGGCGGCGGCGTCGCGGCGTCGACAGGCTGCGGCGTCGTCACCGGCGGCGGCGCGGGAACGGCGTTGAGGCAACCGAGCGCCGAGCCATAGCCGCGCAGATAGGCGCGACGTGTCTGGCCCTGGATTATGGCGCGTGACGCCTCCTTCTCCGCTTTCGCGGCCCCGCTGATGCGACGGACCCAGCCGCGATAGGGGATGATGTCGCCCGCTGCATCGCGCGCCGCGTTGATGACCGCACCCTCGATGGCGTCGAGACCTCTGGAAGAAATGCCGCGTTCGGCTCCGGGCTGGAAGTTCTCCGTACCGAGGATCGCGTCGAGCTTGCCGATTTCATAGAGCACGGCGTCGCAGCCCACCGTCAGGCCGGCCGAAGCGTACGGGTAGGCGAGTCCCTGGAGTGTTTCGGGCACTTCGGGACGCACAAGGCCGATGTCGCGAAACGGTGACGCGGCCGCATCCACGACGCCGCGCCGCACGTCATCGACGCGGTCATTGTCGCCCCGGGTGGTCGAGCAGGCGCCGAGGAGCGCGAGTGCGCCAATCACCAAGACGATTGTAGATCCGATGCGCATCAGAGACCCTCCTGTCCGCGCCCTCTAATAGCGGCTGCACCGGCGGCGGCAATCGGTTCGGCGCATGCCACTTGGCCTGCGGGGGGCCGCCGTCTATGGCTGCCGGCGCACCATGACCCTGCCGATTGACGCCGTTCTGCCCGAACTCGTCGCCGCACTCGCGACGGGTACGCGCGCCACGCTCGTGGCGCCGCCGGGCGCCGGCAAGAGCACCCGCGTGCCGCTGGCGCTTCTCGACGCGTCTTGGGCCGCCGGGCGGAAGATCCTCCTGCTCAGCCCGCGGCGCGTGGCCGCGCGCGCGGCGGCGGCGCGCATGGCGTCGCAATGCGGCGAGGCAGTGGGACAAACCGTTGGCTATCGCGTGCGTCTGGAAGCCAAGGTCAGCGCCCGCACGCGTGTCGAAGTGGTCACGGAAGGCGCCTTCACGCGCATGATCCTCGCGGATCCGACGCTCGAAGGCGTGGGCGCGGTGCTGTTCGACGAGTTTCATGAGCGCAGTCTGGAAGGCGATCTCGGGCTTGCGCTCGCGCTGGACGCGCAGGCGGGGTTGCGTGACGACCTGCGGATCGTGGTGATGTCGGCAACACTCGACGACGCGCGCGTGTCGGCGTTGCTGAAGAACGCCCCCTGCATCGTTTCCGAAGGGCGCATGCATCCGGTTGCGGTGCGGTATCTGGGACGCGACCCGAACAGGCCGATCGAAGCGCGGATGGCCGACGCCGTGCGCAGCGCGCTTGCGGCGGAAACGGGCGATGTCTTGTGCTTCCTGCCGGGCGCGCGCGAGATCGAACGCACCGCAGACCTCCTGCGGGAAAAGGGGACAGCCGCGGCGGCGTCCGTGCACACGCTCTACGGCGCGCTCGATCCGCGTGCGCAGGACGCCGCCGTCTCGCCGTCGCCGCCGGGCGCACGCAAGGTCGTCCTTGCGACATCGATCGCTGAGACCAGTCTCACCATCGAGGGTGTCCGCGTCGTCATCGACAGCGGGCTGTCGCGCCGGCCGCGCTACGAACCGGGACCGGGATTGACCCGCCTCGAAACGGTGCGCGTCAGTCGTGCGTCCGCCGATCAGCGCAAGGGGCGAGCAGGCCGCACGGCGCCGGGTGTGTGCTGGCGACTTTGGGATGAAGTGGAGACGCGCTCTCTTGTGCCGTTCGACCGGCCCGAAATTCTCGAAGCAGACCTCGCGGGTCTCGTACTGGATCTCGCGGCATGGGGTGTCGCGGACCCGATGCAACTCGATTGGCTCGATCCACCGCCATCTGGCGGATGGGCTCAATCCGTCGGCATGCTGCGCGACCTCGGCGCGCTAGATGCGCATGGAAGATTGACCGACGAAGGCATGCGGATCGCGGCATTGCCGCTGCATCCGCGCCTCGCGCACATGCTGGTGCGTGCGGCGGACATGGGGCTGACCCGCGCGGCTGCGATGCTCTCCATGGTGTTGAGCGAGCAGGGCCTCGGAGGACGCGATGTCGATGTGCGCGAGCGCCTGCGTGGCTTTGCGCGCGACCAGGGGGCGCGGGCGACGGCCGCACGCAAGGCCGCGGACAACCTGGCGCGGCGCGCGGGATCGGCTGATCGCGACGCTGTTGAGCCCGAGCAGGCGGGCATTCTTCTGATGCTCGCCTATCCCGGACGCGTCGCCAAAGCGCGTGGACGGCGTGGCGAATTTCTCATGGCCAACGGGCGCGCGGCGACGCTTTCGGAGACGGATGCGCTCGCGCGCGAACCCTATCTCGCGATCGCTGAAGTCGCCGGTCGCGCGGATCGTTCGCAGATCTTGGCGGCTGCGCCAGTGGAAGTGTCGGACATCGAGCGCCTTTTCGCAGCGCGCATCACTCTCGAAGATGACGTCCGCTATGAGAGCGCCGCGGTGCGCGCACGCCGCGTGCGTCGTTATGGGCGGTTGGTGCTCTCGGAGACAATGCTGGAGCGCCCGGACGCGGATTCGGTGAAGGCGGCGGTATTCCAGGCTGTGCGTGGTCGTGGCCTCTGTGAACTGTCGCTCGGGGAGGACGCCGCACAATTGCGGGCGCGTGTAGCGCTTCTCAGCAGGCTCGATTCCGGCGCGTGGCCCGACTTCGGCGACGAAGCGCTTCTTCAGTCGCTCGAAGAATGGCTCGGGCCACTCCTCGAAGGCGTTTCGCGTCTGGACGACATTTCGCATTCGGCGTTCGCAGCGGCGCTGCGTGGGCTCTTGCCGTATAACCTGCAGCGGCGCCTGGATGCGGAAGCGCCGACGCACTTTGCGACCCCGGCAGGCGGAAATGCTTTGATCGACTACTGCGCTGAGAACGGTCCCGCGCTGGAAGTGCGGTTGCAGGAGCTCTTCGGTCTCGACGTGCATCCGTCCGTGGCGCTTGGCCGTGCGCCGCTGTTGCTGAAATTGCTTTCGCCCGCGCATCGTCCGGTGCAGACCACGCGTGACCTGCCGGGTTTCTGGCGAGGCTCCTATGCAGCGGTGCGGGTCGAGATGAAGGGGCGATATCCAAAGCACCCTTGGCCCGAAGATCCGCTCGCGGCGGAGCCCACGCGACGCGCCAAACCGAGAGGATCATGATGCCCGATACGCCCCCCGTCTTCGCCGATGTGGATGCCGCGCGCACGCGCATCAGTCCCTACATCAAGCGCACGCCGCTCCTGACCAATGCAGTGGTGGACGCGCGCGCGGGCGCTTCGATCTTTCTCAAGGCGGAGAGCCTGCAACGGTTCGGCGCATTCAAGGCGCGGGGCGCATTCAATCGCATTGCGAGTTTCTCGGATGTGGAGCGTCGCAACGGCGTGCTGGCGTTTTCCTCCGGCAACCACGCGCAGGCGACCGCGGGCGCAGCGCGGGCGTTCGGCGTGCCGGCGGTCATTGTCATGCCGTCAGATGCGCCGAAGGTGAAAATCGACAACACGCGCGCGCTCGGCGGCGAGGTTGTTCTCTATGACCGTGTGAGCGAGGATCGCGAAGCCATCGGCGCCGAGATAGTGGCCGCGCGCGGGCTCGCGCTGGTGAGGCCGTTCGACGATCCATTCGTGATCGCGGGGCAGGGCACAGTTGGTCTGGAGATCGCCGAGGACCTCGATGACCTCGATATCGCCTTCGTGCCGTCGAGCGGCGGCGGTCTCGCATCCGGCGTCGCGCTCGCACTGACGGCGCGATTCCCGCAGGTGCGCGTCTATGCGGTGGAGCCGGAGGGCCATGACGATGTCGTGCGGTCGCTCGCGTCCGGGCGTCGCGAAGTGAACGCGCCGGGTGTTCGATCTTTCTGCGACGCGCTGTTGTCGGATCGCATGGGCGTCCTGCCGTTCGCCATTGCACAGGAGAAGTTCGCCGGCGCGCTCGCGGTGGACGACGCTGCGGTCGCCGAGGCCATGCGCGTGGCGTTTCGCGAGTACAAGCTCGTGCTGGAGCCGGGCGGCGCCATCGCACTGGCGGCCGCGCTTTCCGGGCGAATCGACATCAAGGGCGCGCGGGTCGCCGTCATCGCCAGCGGCGGCAACGTCGATCCCGACCTTTTCGCCCGCGTGCTTGCGGGTCAGTAGCCGCCGCGATTGAGGTCCTGTTCGATCCGCAATGGCACCGGCGTGCCGGCGAGACGATGACGATAGACTTGCACGTTCTCCATCACGCGCTGCACATAGTTGCGCGTTTCGGAGAAGGGGATGAGTTCGACCCAGTCGATGACGTCGACGTTCGACGCGCGCGGATCACCCCAGTCGCCGATCCATTCGCGCGGACGACCCGGACCGGCGTTATAGGACGCGAAGGTGAGGACGTACGAGCCGTTCCACGTCTCCAGCAATTGCTGGAGGTACGCTGCGCCCAGGGTCACGTTATAAGAGGGATCGTTCATCAGCCATTCCGGCTGATAAGGAAGCCCCTCCATGCGCGCCACCATTCGCGCGGTGGATGGCAGAAGCTGCATCAGTCCGCGTGCATCTGCGCTGGAGCGCGCGCGCGGATCGAACTCGCTTTCCTGACGCGTGATCGCGAGGATGATTGCCGGTTCCGGCCGTCCGGGCTTGCGCGCATCGGCGGGGATATCGAGCAGAGGATAGGCGGCGTCGGGCGCAATGATCCCGCGGCGCATGCCGGCCTTCGCGCTGCGGACGGCGGTGCGGGTGTAGGCTCGTTCGCGCGCGAGAAGCGCAAGCATTTCATGCTCGAGCGGCGTCGTCAGCTGGTCGTCGAGAAAGAAGGCGATGGACTCGAAGTCGCGCTGATCGCCGATGTCGGCGATGAGCTTCAGCGCACGGACGACTTCCCGCGATTCAAATTCTGCGCGCGCCGCCGGCGTCACCAGCGATCGCTCGCCGAACGAAAGCACGGGCGATCGTTCGATCTTGGACGCCGCGATCTGTCCGTAATAGGTGTGGTTGATCTTCGCGGCTTCCACCAGCAACGCCTGCGCCGCGTCATCCTGGTTCAGGGTCTTCAACGACATGGCGCGCCAGTAGAGCGCGCGCGCCTTGGAGACCGGCGAAGACACGTTGTCGTTGAGGTGCGCGAAATGGCGGTCGGCCACCGCCGCTTCACGCGTGAAGCGCAAGGCGAGCCATCCCGACATCCACTCGGCGTCGGCGAACGACTCACCAGACGTCAGTCCGTGATCGGACACGAGCGCATACGCGCGCGCGCGATTGCCGGCCTTCAGCGCGCGGGGAACATAGAGTCGCCTTTCCTTGAACAACGCCTCGCGGCCCGCCATCGGGGCGGAAGTGGCGGCGATACGTGCGGCGATCGGCAGCGCATCTTCAGGGCGACCGTCCCGGCGGATGTAGCGCACGCGATCATAGAGAAGGCCAGGTTCGTCGCGCCGCGCAGCCGGCACGGCGTCGACGGCGGCCTGTAGGCCCTTGCGCGGTCGCGTCTGCAAGACGACGCGCGCCTGCGCCAGGGTGCGGTCTTCGGCATTGAGACGCGCCATCAGGCGGTTGGCGGTCGCCCGGTCGTCGCGCCACAGCGCCCAGTCCACCCGTGCGGCGTGATCGGCGGCGGTGAGCACAGAGCCGAATTCCATCAGCGCGTAGGATTCCGCGCGCGGGGTCAGGATGTTTTCGCGCCAGGTCTGGCGGATGAGGGCGTTGGCTTCCGTCGTCTGGCCGATGGTCTTCAGCGCCTGCGCAAGCGCGACCCTGCCATCGCCCGAGATCGGGCCGCCCGCCTGCAGCCATGCGGCGCGCTGGTTGAAGGTCAGCGTGGAGTCGAAAATCTGTTGTTCGGCGCGGCGGCGCATGGTCTCGCGGCCGGGCCAGTTGGTCAGCTGCTCGAGCGCGGTCTTCAGTTCATCGAAGCTCGCGGGCGCGCTCATGTCGCTGGCGAGCCGCCACTGGAGGATGCGACGCACCAGCGGATCCGACGCGGAGGCGCGCGCCGAGCGTACGCCGTTCCAGTCCTTGGCGTTGGCGGCGGCGATCCCGGCGCGCAGCACGGCGATCTCGCCGGCGGGCGGAAGGGCGGTCGACGCGCCGCCTGCAGGGATGGTCGTGGCGGCGGCGCGCGGCGCGGGCGCCGGGGAAGCGACCGGAGCCGGCGTCGAGACTTCCGCCACCGGTACCGTCGCGGGGCGCGGTGAGGACCCGAACGGCGTGACGGAACCTTCCTGCGCGCTGACGCTGCTGCCGGCGAGCAGCAGGGCGGTCAGGCATGCGCCGGCAGCTCCCTTGATCCCGAACCGCGCCATCCGCCGCCTCCGCTTGCAAACCCTGTCCCGTACGCCCTATCTGACTCCCCTCGGCAAATCATATGCCTGAGAGCCGGGCGCCTACGCGCCAACCCAGAGCGCCTTCAAGAAGCGCGAAGTCACGCGGGCCCTGCATGAGTACCCACTTCTCCGGCGCTTTGACCGCCTTGATCACCCCATTTCGTGACGGAATGGTGGACGAGGCTGCGTTTTCCGCCCTGGTCGAACGCCAAATTGCCTCTGGAATCCATGGGTTGGTTCCAAATGGGACAACTGGCGAGGCGGTGACGCTTTCGGTGGATGAGCAGAAGCGCGTGATCGCGCTGTGCATCGAGGTCGCGCGGGGACGGGTTCCCGTGGTGGCGGGTTGTGGCTCGAATGACACGGCGAAGACGATTGAACTGACCCGCTACGCCAAGGCCGCCGGGGCCGACGCCGCGCTTGTCGTGACGCCCTACTACAATCGCCCGCATCAGGAGGGGATGCGGGCGCATTATCTGGCGATCGCCAATGCGGTCGATCTGCCTGTCATCTTGTACAACGTGCCGGGGCGCACGGCGGTCGATCTGGCGCCTGCGACGGTCGCCGAGCTTGCGCGCCATCCCAATATCGTCGGCCACAAGGACGCTTCCGGCCAACTGGACCGCGCCACGCGCCAGCGAATCGATTGCGGGCCCGATTTCGCGCTCCTTTCCGGCAATGACGAGACGGCTGTCGGCTTCAATGCGCAGGGCGGGCGGGGCGTCATCTCGGTTACGGCGAATGTGGCCCCCGAACTGTGCGCGCGGATCCAGGAGTGCTGCCTCGCGGGCGACTATGGAAGCGCGCTCGACATCGACATGCGTCTGCACGCCTTGCACAAGGCGCTTTTCCTGGAACCGAGCCCCGCGCCGACGAAATACGCGCTGTCGAAGCTCGGGCTCTGCGCGGAAGACCTGCGCCTGCCGCTGGTGCCGGTGAACGCCGCCACGCGCGCCGCCGTGGACGACGCCCTCAAGACGGCGGGGCTTCTGTGAAGCTCATCGCCGAACACCGCCGTGCGCGCTACGACTACCTGATCGAGGAGACGCTCGAAGCGGGCATCCAGCTCACCGGCACGGAGGTGAAGGCGCTGCGCGAAGGCCGCGCCAACATCGCCGAGAGCTATGCGAGCGCCGAGCGCGGCGAACTCTACCTCATCAACAGCTATATCCCGGTCTATGCGCCGGCGGCCCAGTTCAACCACGAGCCGCGCCGCGCGCGGAAGCTGCTGGTGAAGAAGCGCGAGCTGAACAAGCTCAAGGGCGCCGTCGAGCGCGAGGGGCGCACCGTCGTGCCGCTGAAAATGTATTTCAACGACCGCGGCCGCGCGAAGCTCGAGATTGCGTTGGCGCGCGGGAAGAAGGCGCACGACAAGCGCGAGGCGACGAAAGATCGCGACTGGAAGCGCCAGCAGGCGCGGCTGATGAAGGACCGGGGATAATTTCTATGGCCGTTGCACCAGCGCAAATCCGCTGCTTCCAGGACATCATCCTCACACTGCAGACCTACTGGGCCGCACAGGGTTGCGCGATCCTGCAGCCCTATGACGAGCAGGTGGGCGCGGGCACGCTGCATCCAGCGACGACGTTGCGCGCGCTCGGCCCCAAGCCGTGGTGTGCGGCCTATGTGCAGCCGTCGCGGCGGCCGAAGGACGGGCGCTACGGCGAAAATCCCAACCGCCTGCAGCACTATTATCAGTATCAGGTCATCCTGAAGCCTAACCCGCCCGACCTGCAGGATCTTTATCTCGGCTCGCTCAAGGCCATCGGCCTCGATCCGCTGTTGCACGACATTCGTTTCGTGGAAGACGACTGGGAGAACCCGACGGTCGGCGCCTGGGGCCTCGGCTGGGAAGTGTGGTGCGACGGGATGGAGGTCTCGCAATACACCTACTTCCAGCAGGTCGGCGGGCTCGACGTGCGCCCGGTCTCCGGCGAGCTCACCTACGGCCTCGAACGGCTCGCCATGTACGTGCTCGGCTATGACCGCGTGTACGACATGCCGTTCAACGCGCCCGACAGCGCGCATCCGCTGACCTATGGCGACATCTTTCTCGAAAACGAGAGGCAGCAGTCGCGCTTCAACTTCGAGCTCAGCGATCCCGAAATGGTGCTGCGCTGGTTCGGCGACGCCGAAGCGCAGGCGACGCGCCTGTTGGCGGAGAACAACGTGCTGCCGGCCTTCGACTACACGCTGAAGGCGAGCCACCTGTTCAACCTGCTCGACGCGCGCGGCGTCGTCTCGCCGACGGAACGGCAGAGCTTCATTGCCCGCGTGCGGACACTGGCGAAGGGGTGTGCGGAAGCTTGGGCGGCGAGCGAGGCGGCGTGATGGCGTCGCGCGCGGCTCTTGCGTTGGATGCGGTGCGGATCGTCACCGCGCTTCTCATCTTCATTCATGGCGTTGCGCGAATCGCTGCGGGTGGCGTCGCGCCGTTCGGCGAATGGCTGGGGACGCAAGGCTTTCCCATGGGGCTAGCCTTCGCCTGGGCTGTCACAATCTATGAGCTGATCGCACCGGTGCTCATCGTGCTGCGCCGCTTCGTGTTCTGGGCCTGCCTTGGCCACATCGGCATCCTCACGCTGGGCGCGGTCATGGTGCACCTGCCGGCGGGCTGGTTCGTCGTCGGGCTTGGCCGCAACGGCATGGAATACAGCGTGCTGCTGATCGCGTGCCTGGCGGCGGTTGCCTGGGCGCATGCGCCGTTCGGCGGACGCCGCTGAGGATCAGTTGGCCGTCAGGCCGCCGTCGACGAGGAATTCCGCGCCGGTGGAGAACGCCGCCGCGTCCGACGCAAGAAACGCGACCATGTTCGCCACATCGATGTCGCGCCCGAAGTGGCCGAGCGGATGGCGGGCGGCGAGTTGCGTGCGCGTCTCGTTGGCGCCGCCCATGGCGCCGGTGGCGGCGAAATCCTCGACAAGCTGGCTGCCCATTGTGGTGTCGATAATGCCCGGATGCACCGAATTGATGCGCACCTTGAGCGCCGCGACTTCCATCGCCGCCGCCTTGGTCATCAGGCGCACCGCGCCCTTGGAGGCGCAATAGGCGCTGACGAGCGGAGAGCCGCTGATCCCCGCCACCGACGAGATGTTCACGATGGCGCCGCCGCCGTCCCATTGCTGCGCGCGGGCCGCGATCGCGGGGATTGCGTGCTTCATGCCCAGAAAAACGCCTTCGACGTTGATCTGCTGCATGCGCCGGAAATCTTCGAGCGCGGTTTCGGTGATCGGCTTCATCCAGAAGACGCCGGCGTTGTTGACGAGGATGTCGAGGCCGCCGAACTGATTCTTCGCTTCGGCGACGGCGGCGATCCAGTCGTTCTCGCTCGTGACGTCGTGACGGAAGTAGGCGCCGTCGATGGCGCCGGCGGTCTCCGAACCGTCCAGCACATCGGTGACGAGGACCTTTGCGCCCTTGGCGGCGAGCGCTTTCGCCGAAGCCGCGCCGATGCCGCGCGCCGCGCCGGTAACCAGCGCCACGCGCCCCTTGAGTTCGGACATGACTTCCTCCGGAAGCTATTGTTGTTGTTGCTGCTGTTGCTGCGCAGGATACGCCATCAGCCCGTTCTGTTTCATGCGCCAGATCAAGTGATCGAGCCGGTCCTGACCGAAGAAGGGCTCGTCATTGTAGACGAAAAGCGGCACGCCCCAGTGGCCGGCGGCCTTCTGGGCGGCCTCATTGGCGGCAATCTCGGCGTCGAGGTCTTCGGCCTCGTCGGCAATGGTCCGTTCGAGGCGGTCCAGATCCAGCCCTGCGGCGGCCGCGGCCTTCGCGAGATGGTCGCCCTCGTGCCAGCCGTCGATCTCGCCGGACCAGATCACGCGTGAGGCATGACGCGCAAAGTCAAAGCCCTTTCCCGCCCGGGCGGCGGCGGCGCCGAGACGGCTGATCCTGTGGATATAGGGCTGGGCGGCGGGCACCTCGCCGGTGGCGATGTCCATGACGATCGGGTCGGGCCGCGGCCAGCGGTACGGGATGCCGTGCATCTGGGCGACCCGGTAGGTGTCGCGCGCCAGATAGGGCGGCCAGAGCGGGTTCACCTGCTTGAAGAAGCCGGGGATCCGCACCGCGATGGGCATGACCACCTTGAGCCGAGGCTCAATGGGGTAGCGGGCCATGAGGTCGGCCACCATCGGCGTCGCGAGATAGGAATAGGGGCTGCGGAAGGAGAAGTAGAAGTCGAAGGCAAAGCTCATGGCCGAACCCTAGCGCCAGCCTGCGGCCGTTCCAACGCGCCTCTGGTCATGCTGCGCTGCGGTAGGTAATCCCTTCGCCTTCCAGTTCTTCGAGTCCCCCCGTCGATGCCCCAGCTCCTGCTCGAATTCTTCTCCGAGGAAATCCCGGCGCGCATGCAGGCGCGGGCGGAGGCCGACCTCGAACGGCTGCTGACGGAGAAGCTGACCGGCGCCGGCTTCCTGCCGGAGGCGGTGAAGGCGTTCTCGACGCCGCGTCGCCTTGCGGTCGTTGCGGAAGGTCTGCCGGCCAAGCAGCCCGACGTGCGCGAAGAGCGCAAGGGCCCCCGCGTCGGCGCGCCGGAAAAGGCGCTCGAAGGTTTCCTGCGCGGGGCAGGTCTCAAGTCCATCGACGAAGCGGCAATCCATAAAGACCCGAAGGGCGATTTCTACGTCGCGAAGATCGAGAAGAAGGGGCGCGAGACCGCCGCCGTCATCGCCGAGATCGTGCCGGAGATCGTGCGCGCTTTTCCTTGGCCGAAGTCGATGCGTTCCGGCGCCAGCGATCTCTACTGGGTGCGCCCGTTGCAGAGCATTCTCTGCGCCTTCGACGGCGAGACCGTTGAGATCGCGCTCGAAAGCGTGCCGAGCGGGCGTTCGACGGAGGGGCACCGCTTCCACGCGCCGGGCTGCTTCGAGGTGCGCCGTTTCGACGACTATCGCGATGAACTGAAGAAGCGCTTCGTCATTCTGGAACGTGAAGAGCGCAAGGCGATCATCGCGCGCGAGGCCAAGACCTTGTGCGAAGCGCGCAATCTCGAACTCGTGGACGATGCGGGGCTTCTGGAGGAAGTTGCAGGGCTTTCCGAATGGCCTGTCGTCGTGATGGGCGATATGGACCCCGCCTTTCTCGACCTGCCGGGCGAGGTCATCCGCCTCACCATGCGCACGCACCAGCGTTATTTCGCGGTGCGCGATCCGAAATCGAAGAAGCTTGCACCGCACTTCATCACCGTCGCCAATATCGAGGCGAGCGACGGCGGCAAGGAAATCGCGCGCGGCAATGCGAAGGTATTGTCGGCGCGTCTCAACGATGCGCGCTTCTTCTGGGATCTCGACAAGTCGAAGGGGCTTGATGACGAACAGAGGCTGTTGAAGCTCGATACCATCGTTTTCCACCAAAAGATCGGATCGGTGGCGTCTCGATTGCGGCGAGTAAGGTTGGCTGCGCAACAACTAAGTAGAAGGTTCGGCGCTGACCGTGACCTAGTTACCGAGGCCGCATCGCTTGCGAAAGCTGACCTCGTTACTGAGACGGTCGGGGAGTTTCCTGAACTTCAAGGTTATATCGGGCAACAACTTGCTCTCGCCGCAGGCAAAAAGGTCCAGATTGCGAATGCGATTGGAGACCAGTATCGCCCCGTCGGGCCTAATGACCGTGTTCCGTCTGATCCCGTAGCCGCCTGTTTGGCGTTTTCAGACAAGTTGGATCTACTCTGCGCGTTCTGGGTGATTGGTGAGAAGCCTACCGGGTCGGGTGATCCGTTTGCTTTGCGCCGCGCCGCTTTAGGCGCAAGTGCAATAATATTGCAGAGCAAGGCGCGAGTTCCGCTAAAGCTCGCTTTTGGCTACCAGATGCGATTGTCACTGATGGACGTGGCCTCGAGGTCCATTGAAAGACTTTCGCGGGAGTCCGCCGAGGCTCAGGGGAAGCTGGACGCTATCAGAGAAAGTGTCGTGCGCGAGATCCGAACTCTAGGGATGGAGGAGGACCTCGAAGAACAGAAGAAGTGGCAAGCGCTTCTTGAAAAAATGGACAACGAAAGCGGTGCCGATGGGGTGGAGGCGCAGACGTCTGCCTACGACATTGGGGGCGCAACCGACGATTTGCTGAGCTTCTTTGCCGACCGCCTCAAAGTCCAGCTCCGCGACCAAGGCAAACGCCACGATCTCGTTGACGCCGTCTTCGCGCTCGGCGACGACGACCTCGTTCGCATCGTCGCGCGCGTCGAAGCGCTCGACGTGTTCCTCAAAACCGAAGACGGCAAGAACCTGCTGGCCGGCTACAAGCGCGCCGCAAACATCCTCGCTGCTGAGGACAAGAAGGGTGCGTTGAAGGACGTCGACTTCGCCGCCGCGGTCGACGCGAAGCTGTTCTCCGAATCTGCCGAAAAGGCGCTGCACGCCGCGCTCGCGAAGGCCGCGCCTGCTGCGAAGGCCGCCGTGGAGAAGGAAGACTTCGCCGCCGCGATGACGGCGCTTAGCGGTCTGCGCGCGCCGGTGGACGCCTTCATGACCGACGTGCTCGTCAACGCCGAGGACAAGGCCGTCCGCGCCAATCGCCTCAAGTTGCTCAACCAGATCCGCGACAGCCTCGCCGCCGTCGCCGACTTCTCGAAGATCGAAGGATAACCGCCATGGCGGAAAAGCTCGTCTATTCGTTCGGCGCGAACGTGAAGGGCGGCGACGCCTCCATGAAATCGCTGCTCGGCGGCAAGGGCGCGAACCTCGCGGAGATGAGCAATCTGGGCCTGCCGGTGCCGCCCGGGTTCACGATCACGACGGAAGTCTGCAACGCCTACTACGCCAACGGCCGTAGATATCCCGACGGCCTCGAAGAGCAGGTGAAAGCCGCGCTCGCCGATCTCGAAAAGGCCGCAGGCAAGGTCTTCGGCGATCCCGCCAATCCGCTCCTCGTCTCCGTGCGCTCCGGCGCGCGCGCTTCGATGCCGGGCATGATGGACACCGTTCTGAATCTCGGCCTCAACGATGAGACGGCGGCGGGGCTTGCGAAACTCTCCGGCAATGAGCGCTTCGCCTACGACAGCTACCGCCGCTTCATCCAGATGTATTCCGATGTGGTGCTCGGCCTCGAACACGGCGTGTTCGAGGAAATCCTCGGCGCCAAGAAGGACGAGAACGACTACGCCTCCGATACCGAACTGAGCGCCGACGACTGGAAGGCCGTCATTCAGGGCTACAAGCGCGCCGTGCAGGAGCATCTCGGCGTCGCGTTCCCGTCCGATCCGATGGAGCAGCTCTGGGGTGCTGTGGGTGCGGTCTTCAAGAGCTGGATGAACGATCGCGCAATCTTTTACCGCAACATGCACCAGATCCCCGAAAGCTGGGGCACCGCCGTCAACGTGCAGGCGATGGTGTTCGGCAACATGGGCGACGACAGCGCCACGGGCGTCGCCTTCACGCGCAGCCCCTCCACGGGCGAGAAGCGCTATTACGGCGAGTATCTCATCAACGCGCAGGGCGAGGACGTTGTCGCCGGCATCCGCACGCCGAAGCCCATCACGAAATATGCCCGCGAGGCGCAGCGCGAAAAGGGGCTCTCCCTCGAAGAAGCGCTGCCGGAAGTCTATGCGCAGCTGACGGCGGTGTTCGACAAGCTCGAAGCACACTACCGCGACGTGCAGGACATCGAGTTCACCGTCGAGCGCGGCACGCTTTACATGCTGCAGACCCGCAACGCGAAACGCACGGCGCCCGCCGCGATCAAGATCGCCGTCGACATGGTCAATGAAGGGATCATCACGAAGGAAGAAGCGGTGAGCCGCGTCGATGCGGACTCGCTCAACCAGATCCTGCACCCGATCATCGCACCTTCGTATCAGCGCGACATCCTCTGCACCGGCTTGCCTGCATCGCCGGGGGCGGCGGTCGGCAAGGTCGTGTTCAATTCGGAGGAAGCCGAGAAGCTCGCCAAGGCGGGCCAGGCCGTCATCCTCGTGCGCGACGAGACGAGCCCGAAAGACATCAACGGCATGCATGCCGCGAAGGCGATCATCACCGCGCGCGGCGGCCAGACGAGTCACGCGGCGGTGGTCGCGCGCGGCATGGGACGTCCGTGCGTGTGCGGCGTCACGGCCTTGCGTCTCGATGAGCACGCGAAAACCTTCACCGCGCTCGGCCGCACCGTGAGGGAAGGCGACATCATCAGCGTCGACGGCGCGGCTGGGCAGATCATGCTCGGCGCCGCTGAACTCGTGCAGCCCGATCTCACCGGCGATTTCGACACACTCATGTCTTGGGCGGACGAATTCCGTCGCCTCAAGGTGCGCGCGAACGCCGACGGCCCCGTCGATGCGAAACAGGCGCGCGATCTGGGCGCTGAAGGCATCGGACTGTGCCGCACGGAACACATGTTCTTCGACCCCGAGCGCACGCCCGTCGTCGTCGAAATGATCCTCGCCAACGACAAGGCGGGACGTGTCGCGGCGCTCGCCAAACTGTTGCCGATGCAACGTGCCGATTTCGATGGGCTGTTCGAAGTGATGGCGGGATTGCCGGTGACGATCCGGCTCCTCGATCCGCCGCTGCACGAATTCCTGCCGAAGAGCGAGGAAGACGTCGCCGCCGTTTCGAGGGCGACGGGTGCGACGCCCGCCGAGTTGCTGCAGCGTGCGGATGCATTGCACGAATTCAACCCGATGCTCGGTTTCCGAGGCTGTCGTCTCGCGATCGCCTATCCGGAAATCTACGAGATGCAGGCGCGCGCCATATTCGAGGCTGCGCTTGATGTGAAGAAGCGCACCAAATCCGCGCCGATCGTGGAAGTGATGATCCCGTTCGTGCTCGCGCGGCGTGAGCTGGAGATCATCAAGCAGAGCGTGATCGCTGTCGCGGACGCGGTGTTCGCCGAACGCGGGGACAAGGTCGAATATCTCGTCGGAACGATGATCGAGTTGCCGCGTGCGGCCCTTCGCGCCGAAGAAATCGCCGGCGAAGCGGAGTTCTTCTCATTCGGCACCAATGACCTGACCCAGACCACGCTGGGGCTGTCCCGCGACGACGCCGGCGGCTTCCTTGAGCACTACCTCAGGGCAGGCATCTTCGAGCAGGATCCGTTCGTGTCCATCGACCAGTCCGGGGTAGGAGCGCTGGTTCAGATCGCCGCAGCAGGGGGGCGCAAGGCCCGTCCGGGGATCAAGCTGGGCATCTGCGGCGAACACGGCGGGGACCCGGCGAGTGTCGCGTTCTGCGACGCGGCGGGTCTGGACTATGTCTCCTGCTCGCCGTTCCGCGCGCCGATCGCCCGATTGGCCGCCGCCCAGGCCGCGCTCAGCCGCAAATAGGCGCCCGCCCGGCGTCACCCCGGCGCAACACCCCCTCCAGAAGTCCCGCGCCGCGGGAACCCCGACGGCCGTCGGGATTCCATGCGTGGTCGCCCGGAAGGCCTTCCGCCCCAACGGTCGGCCCGCATTTCGCATGGCAAGCGAGTGCGACAGATGATCTCAAGCGAGGCCAAAGCATTAAGAAAAAGTGAATCGCCTCACCAGAGCATGGCGTGTATTGGGCCCGGTCTTTGCGGCAGTCTTCCGCAAGATGAACGGCCTCGGGACGTTGTGTGTTTGTGTCTCGATTTGGGCCAACTCGGAGCCGCGTTAAGCGGTGATTAGGAAAAAGAAGATGTATTGGCGACGACTTGCTAGACTTGTCGGGCAGATTCGGACGGAGCTGATGACCGAGCTCGAACGACACCCGCAAGCCCTTCGCCAGGGCGTTGCAGCGGCCGCCGTGGTGGTGATCACCGCGGGCGGAATGCCGGCCATGGCGATGCGCGCGAACGAGCAGCGCGCCGAAGCAGACGCCGCCGCGCAGGCGATGGCTTTCAACGAATTCCTCCGCTCGCCGACCGAAGCGGGCGCCGAACCTTCCGCCCGCCTGACGCTCGCCGTCCAGTCCGCTGACTATGGCTGGCGCGCCAGCGCCGCCACGACCATGGCGCAAAGCGACTTCACCGGCCGCGCGATCACGGTCGCGGCCCGCCTCAACAACGACAAGGCCCCGAAATTCCAGACTGCCGCCTATGCGCCGGCCAACAAGAGCCTTCGCGAACAGCGCTGCCTCGCCGAGGCGATCTATTACGAAGCGCGCGGCGAAAGCCGTCGCGGCCAGATGGCGGTCGCCGAGGTCGTGGCGAACCGCGTCCGCTCAAGCCTCTACCCCGATACATATTGCGACGTGGTTTATCAGGGCCACACGCGCGTCACGGGCTGCCAGTTTTCCTTTACCTGCGACGGGTCGATGAACAAGCGTCCTCGCGGGCCCGCGTGGCGTGAAGCCAACGTGATCGCGCAGGAAGTGCTGACCGGCGTGATAAGCGCCCAGACCCACCGAGCGACGCACTATCACACCACGGCGATCGACCCGTACTGGAGCTCGAGCCTGGTGGAGACGACGCGCATCGGCGCGCACGTCTTCTACCGCACGCCCACAAAGCGCGAGCGCGCGATGATGGCGGCCCAGCGACTTGAGCGCGCGCCGTCCGAAGCGATCGAAGTGATCGAGGCGCCGGTGCTGGCGAACGAGCCGACCCCGGTGTCCGCACCGGCGGTGGCTGCGCCTGCGGTCGATCTCGGCGCCTAGCCGGTTTCCCTGACTAGCAGGCGCGAGGCGTCTGGCCGTCACGCTGCATCGAGGCCGATGTCCAGTGACGGCGCGGAGTGCGTGAGCGCCCCGACGCTTATGACGTCGACTCCGGTTTCAGCAATGGCGCGCACTGTTTGCAGGCTGACGCCGCCGCTTGCTTCGAGGATCGCCTTGCCCTGCGCGCGCGCCACCGCGATGCGAAGGTCGTCGAGCGAGAAGTTGTCGAGCAGGATGGCGTGCGGGGCGTGCGGCAGCGCTTCGTCGAGTTGCGCGAGGCTGTCGACTTCAACTTCGATGATCCGCATGTGACCGGCGGCGTCCTTCGCGCGCCGCAGGGCTTCGCCGACGGATCCGCACGCGGCGACGTGGTTGTCCTTGATGAGAATGGCGTCGTCGAGACCGTATCGGTGCGGCAGCCCGCCGCCGGCGATCACTGCCGCTTTCTGCACGACGCGCAGGCCCGGCAGCGTCTTTCGGGTGGCGGCGATGCGCGCGTGCGTTCCGGCGACGGCGTCGACGAACGCGCGTGTCAGCGTGGCGATGCCGGACAGGTGGGTCAGGAAATTGAGCGCGGTGCGTTCGGCGGTGAGTACGCTCGCGGCGGGGCCTTCAAGCGTCGCGAGCACGGCGCGCGGTGCGACGATATCGCTATCCGCCGTCAACGGCGTGAAGCGAAGCGCCGGATCGATGAGCGCGGCCGCGAGGCGTGCGGGTTGCAGTCCGCAAACCACCCCGCCTGCGCGCGCGACGAAGCGCGTCTTCAAGAATTCATCGGCGCGCAGCAGGCCTGCTGTCACATCTCCCGCGCGCCCGACATCTTCCTCCAGCGCGCGACGCACCAGCGGTTCAACTAGAAGATCGGGGATCAAGGCGTGACTCCGTCGGCGAGGGGCGGCGCGGATAGGAATGTGCGAACGGCAGTGGCGCCAGGCGCAGGGAAATCCCTACGAAAGTGTCCGCCGCGACTCTCGCGGCGCGCCAGTGCAGCGGTGACGATGAGCTGTGCGGCGGTGAGAGGGTTGGCGGCGCCGTGGGCGGCGATCGCATCGGCAAGCCAGCCTGCGGTTTCGGACAGTCCCTGCGCGTCACGCACCACGCCCGCATGGGCGCTCATGCGCTTGCGCAAGGTGTCGATGACATCGCTGGGCGCGCACGGCGCGGGACGCGCCGCCGTCTTGCGGGGCGGCGCGTCCGTATCGCTGCGCAGACGTTCGGCGATGCGCCACGCAAAGACGACCGCTTCCAGGAGCGAATTTGAGGCGAGCCGGTTGGCGCCGTGTGCGCCGGTCGATGCGCACTCGCCGACGGCTGAGAGCCCCGAAGCGCTCGTCTTGCCCCACAGATCGGTCGCGACGCCGCCCATGTGATAATGCGCCGCCGGCGCGACCGGGATCGGCATGGCGCGGGGATCGACGCCGGCGCTCATGCACGCTGCGAATACCGTGGGGAACATGTCCGGGAAGTGGGCGCCGACGGCGGTGCGCGCATCGAGAAACGCGCCGCGACCGGCGGCGATCTCGCTGTGTATCGCACGCGCGACGATGTCCCGCGCCGCAAGATCGCCCTGCGCATCATAGTCGGCCATGAAGCGTCTTCCCGCGCGGTCAACGAGAAAGGCGCCATCGCCGCGCAGCGCTTCCGTCGCCAGCGGCGCGGGGTCGCGCGCAATGTCGATGGCGGTGGGATGGAACTGCACGAATTCGGGATCGGCGATCGTTGCGCCGATATGCGCCGCCGCCGCGAGCGCCACGCCCTGCGCGGAAACAGGATTGGTCGTCACGCGATAGAGGCCGCCGACGCCGCCGACCGCGAGCACGGTCTCGCGCGCTTCCACGCGCACGGTGCGGTTGTCCTTGTCCACGCAAAGCGCGCCGCCGACGCCGCCATGACCGTCATGCAGCAGCGCGCTCATGGCGAGGCCCTCGCGCACGTCGATGTGGGCTGCCGCACGCGTGGCGCCGATCAGCGCCTCCATGATCGCCTTCCCTGCGAGATCGCCTTTCACCCGCGCGACGCGCGGACGCGAATGCGCGGCTTCCAGTGACAGCGCAAGATGGCCGTCATCCGTGGTGTCGAACGGCACGCCGAGCGCGAGGAGATCAAGCACGCGCGCCGGACCTTCGCGCGCAATCAGCGCGGCGACGACGGGGTCAACGAGGCCCGCACCCGCCGCGATGGTGTCTTCTGCGTGCAGTTCGGGATCGTCGTCGGGGCCGAGCGCTGCGGCGAGGCCGCCTTGCGCCCACGCGCTCGCGGCGCGCTCGCCAAGCGGGGAGGGTGAAAGCACCACGGCGCGGCGCGGTGCAAGCTTCAGCGCCAGAAAGAGCCCCGCAAGTCCTGCGCCGACAATGAGCACCGCATCATCGGGCAGCCGCAGGACTTCGTCGCTCGTCATGGCGTCAGGAGACGTAGGCCGGACCGCGGCGGAACTGCACGTTGGCGATGTCGGCGGAACGCAGCTCGCCGACCATCAGGTCGCCCGTGCGGATGGTGAGCGACCAGTTGTCGGGCGCATAACTGACCGTGGGCGGCGTAACCTTTGTGATCGTGCTGGTGATTTCGAGTTTCGCGCCGGTGCGCTTGGCGGTGCACGACTGCTCGGCCGTCCACTCGCCCCAGGGGCAGGTCTCCACGGCGGTGAAGACGCAGGTGAAGTCCCCGGCGGAGCGCGTCGGCGCGATTGTCATCGTGCCGCGCATGGTGCAGGCGCGACCATCGCCGTCGCCGTCGTAGGGGGCGGTCTGGAAGCTCCACCCGCCCGCGATGTTCGGCGCAGGGGCCGCATTGCGCTGGGCGAGCGCCTGCGTGGATACGGCGAACGCCATTGCGAGCGTGGCGACGGCGGCGATGCGGGTGCGGGTCTTCATGCGTGGTGCGTCCTCAGGAGACCAGCGACGCGGTCGCGCGCCGCCAGGTCACGTCGGTGTTCCAGACGCCTGTGTCGACAAGACGACCTTTCATCAGCGACGGGCCCTCACGCAGCAGGTCGAAACTGTCCGGACGGTAGCCGCCGCTCTGAGAGGCGACCACCGTGCACGCCATCGTCACCCGTTGCGCCTGTACGGTCGCTTCGCAGGTCTCGCGCGCCCAGAAACTTCCCGACTGCGGGCAGGTCTGGACGCTCTCCAGCTGCACGCGATGGCGTCCGTTGCGCGCGGCCGCGATCGTCGCTTCGCCGCGGATCACGCAGCCGATGGCGTCGTTCATGGCCGTCTCGAGCGTCCATGCGCCTTCGATGCCGCCGGCCGGGCGGGCGTGGACTTCCCCGCACAGCGCGAAGAGGGCGGCGCTGATCACGAGCAGTTCAGAACGACGTCGCATCGAGCACCGTGACGTCCGCGAGCGGGCGGCCCACTTCGAAATCGAGGGGCCTCGCCATCTTCGGCAGCGCCAGCATGGCGTCGATCGCCTTCTTCGCGCGCACGCGCACGTCTTCCGGCACCGTCACTTCATGTTGCTCGTTCACGAGCGCGTCGTAGATCGCTTCAAGCGTGATGCGCTTCATGTGCGGGCACAGATTGCAGGGGCGCACGAAGTCCGTCTTCGGCGCCGCTTCCGCGACGTTGTCGGACATCGAGCACTCGGTGAGCAGCACGACCTTGTTCGGGCTTTTCTCCACGACATAGTTCGCGAGCGCCGCCGTCGAGCCTGCGTAGTCCGACGCCGCCAGCACTTCCGGCGGACATTCGGGGTGGGCTAGCACCACGACGCCCGGATGCGCCGCGCGAATTTCCGCGATGTCTTCGGCCGTGAAGCGCTCATGCACTTCGCAGCGGCCCGCCCAGGTGATGATCTTGATGCCGGTCATCGCCGCGACGTTCTTCGCGAGATACTGGTCCGGGATCATGATGACGCGATCGGAATTCCATTCCTTGGCGGCCCATTCCACGACCTGCACGGCGTTGGATGAGGTGCAGGTGATGTCGCTTTCCGCTTTCACGTCGGCGGAGGTGTTCACATAGGTGACGACCGGCACGCCGGGATAACGCTGCTTGATCAGGCGCACGTCGGCGCCGGTGATCGACGCCGCGAGCGAGCAGCCCGCGCGCATGTCGGGGATCAGCACCTTCTTGTCGGGCGAGAGGATCTTCGAGGTCTCGGCCATGAAGTGCACGCCGGCCTGCACGATCGTGCCGGCCTTCGTGGTCGCGGCTTCGCGGGCGAGCTGGAGCGAGTCGCCGCGGAAATCGCCGACGCAGAAGAAGATCTCGCTGGTCATGTAGTTGTGCGCGAGGATGACCGCGTTCTTCTGCTTCTTCAGCCGGTTGATGGCCGCGATCAGCGGGGCATAGGCGGGCCATTCCACCGGCGGGATGACGTGCTCGACCTTCTCGTAGAGATGGTCGGTCTCTTCCTTCACGGCTTGAGAAAACTCGAGCCCGCGTTGCCTCGCCGCGTCCAGCGCGCCCCACTGGCCGCGCTTCGGCAGTTCACACACATCGCCCGAGGCGGCGAGAGGGGCGTCGATGATCCGGGCCATGATGGCTCCTCCTGATCTGCTCCGCGAAATCTTATGCTCCGCGTGAGCATTTAGATGGTGTGCAAAATGGGCGACCGCAATGCGCGCCGCCCCCAAGCTCACCAAGTCCCACTTATGCTCAATTGAAGCATAAGTGATGCCACTATAGCGTCAAGAAACCGGGGTGCAAGAGATTTGCTCGAACTGACATCGCAGACGTCGAACTTCGGTGTTAGCGTCCTTGTTGTGGGTACAGGGGCGTGGGTGTGTAAGTTGACGAGGCTGATGCGAGTTGTTGCCGGGCTGCTGCTTCTGGCGGCGGCGATATTGCCCGCGGCGTCTGCGCAAGCGCCGCGAAAGGTGGCGTTGATAATTGCGAACGCCGCCTACCAGAATGCATCGACACTCGCCAACCCTGGCAATGATGCAACTCTGGTCGCGCACGCGCTCAGGCAAATCGGTTTTGAGACCGTTGTGCGTTCAGACCTCGATTGGTCCGCGATGCAGTCAGCTCTCGGAGACTTTCAGAGAAGTGCGCAGGGGGCGTCGGTCGCAATCGTTTATTACGCTGGCCATGGCGTCGAAGTCGGAGGCGTGAACTACCTTATCCCCGTGTCAGCGCGTCTCGACTCGGACACCCGACTGAGGTTCGAAACGGTCGATCTTGATCTCGCGCTCGGCGCAATTTCCGGCGCGAAGTTGCGGATGATCGTCCTTGACGCCTGCCGCGACAATCCATTTGCGCGTTCGCTTCAGCGGTCGATAGGAACGCGAACAACCGTTGGTGCGGGGCTCGCGAGCGTCGAGGAGCGTGATGTTTTTGTGATGTTCGCTGCGGCTTCCGGCGCAACCGCGACCGACGGAACATCTGCAGATGGATTTAGCCCATTCGCAAAGTCGTTTGCGAGGCGCGTCACCGAGCGAGTAGAGGTCCGTATAATGGCCGGTCGCGTTCGTGACGATGTCCTATCCGCAACCGCGAACCGGCAGTTTCCATATATCAATGGGTCACTCGGCGGAGACGAGTACTACCTTACAGGTTCGGTGCCGCCCCCGCCGCCTGTTGTGCAGGCGAGCGAAGTGGAAATGCGCAGCTGGGACGCGGTTCGCCAGTTTGCTGCGCAGGGCGATTGTCAGGTTATTCAGGATCATTTGCAACGTTACGCCGAAGGTGCAACGGCATATTTGGCACGTGCTGCACTTAGGCAATGTACGCCTCGGGAGTTTCAGCTCGGGTCGCGCCAGATCCAAGTTTCCGCTCCGGCAATGCAAGCAACTGCGCCGCCGACCTTCAGCTTGGACAGGCTGCGGGCTTCTGATGCGAGGCGCTTGGTGCGAGCTGACTACGAAGCGACTGCGCAACGCCTCGGAGTGGAAGCGAATGCGCTCCAAGCGATCGTTCGCGTCGAAAGCGCCGGATCGGGCTTTGGGAACGATGGGCGTCCGCAGATTGTCTACGACCCGGCTACTTTCTCGCGCCTGACTAGTAGCCGGTTTGACGCAACATATCCTGACCTTTCTAGACGCGCATGGTCAGCGGAATCCATCGGTGGTACTCAGGAAGCGCGCTGGTCTAGGCTGCACCGTGCGTTCGCACTTGATGCGGCCGCCGCTCTCGGCGCAACTTCATGGGGCGTGTTTCAGCAGGCAGGATTCAGTTTCGCACAAAGCGGTTATGCAGACGTGTTCTCGTTTGTCGCTGAACTGTCGAAGGGAGAGCGTGAGCAGTTGCTCGCATACGAACGATATGTTGTTGCCGCAGGTGCGGTCGATGAGTTTCGTCAAAAGGACTGGAGTGGTCTTTCTCGCTTGCTGCGTGGTGCCGAAAATCCTCAGTACGCTAACGCAATAAGACAGGCTTATGACGAGCAAGTGCTGATCGAAAAGGGGGCAGGATACCTGTACACGCTCGTGGCCGCGAATCCATTGCGTTTGACAGCCGCTGACTTTGAAGCCGCCGCTCGACGATTGGGCGTAGAGACAGCAGCCTTGCAGGCGGTAGTGAACGTACAGTCAGGTAGCGCGTCGTTTGGCCCTGATGGTCGGCTCATCATTATGTTTGAGCCGCACATTTTTTCCCGGCTCACAATGCGCCGATATGATGCCTCGCACCCCTCCATAAGTTATCGCTTGTGGGACCCTGCTCGGTACCCGCGCACTCAGTCAGAACGATGGGCACAGCTGGCTGAGGCTTATGCTCTCGATCCGCAGGCGGCGCTGTCGTCGGCGAGTTACGGCATGTTCCAGTTCTTGGCGCTAAACCACGTAAAAATGGGATACTCGTCGCCTCAAGATTTTGTCTCCGCCATTGCGCAATCGGAGCTTGAGCAACTCAAGGCATTTGAAGCGTTTATACGTAGCTCGAGTTTAGCCGACGAACTTCAAAGACTTGATTGGGAGGGCTTCACTCGTATCTACGATGGAATGGGCGCGGTGAACACGATGGTCGCGCTGTATAGGCGCGCTTATGCTGAGGCAAAGGCGGCTGAACAGTAGGTTCGTTCAGCCGCTGCTCTTGATCTTCACATAGGTCCCGGGCGCGTCCGCGAGCACCTTGAAGGGGCCTTTCTCGGGATCGCGCGCTTTCACCTGATCGCCGGAAATGCCGGCGAGCCAGGCGTGCCAGTCCGGCCACCAGGAGCCCGGTCGTTCGACGGCGCCGGCCTGCCATTCTTCGACCGTGTCGGGCAGGGCCGCATTCACCCAGTGCTGGTACTTGTTTGCGTCCGGGTGATTGATGACGCCGGCGATGTGGCCCGAGCCCGCCATCAGGAAATTCACCGGCCCGCCGAAGAGCTTCGCGCCGCGATAGACACTGGCGTAGGGCGCGATGTGGTCTTCCTTCGAAGACTGCATGTAGATCGGGATCGTCACATTGCCGAGATCGATCTTCACGTTGTCGATGGTGATGTGGCCCTGCGCGAGCGCGTTGTCGCGATACATCTTCTCCAGATAGAAAAGGTGCAGGGTCTTCGGCATCCGTGTCTGGTCGGAATTCCAGTACAGCAGGTCGAAGGGCGGGGGCTTGTTGCCCATGTAGTAATTGTCGACCACGTAGTTCCACACGAGGTCGTTGGCGCGCAGCGAATTGAACGTGTCGGCCATGGCCTGCGCATCGAGGAAGCCGCCGTGCTGGTCGATGCGTTCGGCGACGTAGTTGATCGCGGAATCGTCGGCGAAGACGAGGAGATCGCCCGCCAATTTGAAGTCCGTCTGCGCGGCGAAGAAGGTTGCGCTCTGGATGCGCGTGTCGTTCTTCTTCGCCATATAGGCCAGCGTCGTCGCCAGCAGCGTGCCGCCGATGCAGTAGCCGACGGTGTTCACGCGCTCCACGTCTGCGGCCTTCTGCACCGCCTCGACAGCGGCAAAGACGCCTTCGCGCATATAGTCTTCAAAGCCGAGGCGCGCGAGTTCGGCGTCCGGGTTCACCCACGACGCCACGAACACCGTGTGGCCCTGCGCCACCAACCAGCGGATCATGGAATTCTTCGGCTGAAGATCCATGATGTAGAACTTGTTGATCCACGGCGGGAAGATCAGCAGCGGAATCTCGAACGTCGTCTTCGTCGTCGGCGTGTACTGGATCAGTTCGATCAGCCGGTTGCGGAAGATGACCTTGCCCGGCGTCGTCGCGATGTTGCGGCCCACTTCGAACGCATCGAGATCGGTCTGCTTGATGGCGAGAACGCCGCCGCCGCGCTTGAGATCTTCCGTGAGCTGGGCGGCGCCGCGCACGAGATTCTCACCCCGGCTGCGGATCGTTTCGCGCAGCGCTGCGGGGTTGGTGAAGAGGAAATTGGACGGGGAGGCCGCGTCCACGGCCTGCTTGATGAAGAAGCTCGCCTTGCGCTTGGTCTGCTCGTCGAGACCTTCGGCGTGCTCCACCATTTCAGTGATCCACTGCGCGGTGGCGAGATAGGTCTCGCGCATCAGGCTGTAGCCGGGATTGGTGCGCCATTCCGGATCGCGAAAGCGTTTGTCCCGCGACGCGTCGGCGGGGGCGGGCGCGTTCTCGAATCCGGCGGCGATGCGCGCAGCGTGATCTTCCCAGATCTGGGCGTAGCGTTGCCAGAGCGTGCCGTGCGCGTCGCGCAGGGATTCCGGCTTCTGCGCGATCGCCGACCAGGTGGTGTTGAGCGTGGCGTTCACCTGGAACGGATCGGACATCGCCGACTTGCCGTCCTTGGTCTGGTCCTGGAAGGCGGTGGAGAAGGCGTTGTTGGCCCGCGTCATCGCCTCGGCGAGATTGCGCGAAAGCGCCTGGAGGCTCTCGGGGCTCTGGTCCTGCAGCACCTCCGCGAGCGTTGCGGACGGGGCGGCGTCCCGGGCCGGCGGTCGCTGGGGGGGCGGCGCCGGGGCTGGGGCTGGGGCTGGGGCTGGGGCTGGGGCCGCCGGCTTGGCGCTTGCGGGGTCGGCGGGCGCCTTGGTCTTGGCGGCTGTCCGGGGTGCGCGGGGTTTCCGCGAGCGGGCCTGTGCGCCGGATTTCGTGCCGGATTTCGGTCCCGTAGGGGCGCCGTCCGCCATGGTCGTCCTCCCAAGCGGGCGAATCTCTGCGGTCGCCCGTCTCTTCAGTAGTACTTGCGGCCCATGGTGGCGCAATCGGGCCCGCTGGTATAGGACGAACGCTGCCTTCTGGTTCCGGAGATCGCCTTGGCGCCCCGTCCGTCCCGCGTGCCTCTCGTTGCGCTTGCCATCGCGGTGATGGCGGTCTCGGCCTGCGGGAGCGGCCTGTCGGCGCGTCAGCTCGCGTCCACGCCGGCGTGGTTCAAGGCCAAGCAGAAGGAAATCGCGAGCCAGGACTATCCCGACCTCGCCTCCATTCCCGATCCGGCGGTCGCCACGCAAAGCGACGGCCGCTGGCGCGCGGTGGAGGAGGAGCTGCTTGTCGAGGGCGCGGCCATCGACGCGTCGCCGCGCGCGGCGCCCGCGCCCCCTGAAGCCGCCGCCGTCGAGGCGTTCGAGAGCGAAGCCCGTGGGGCTGTAGAAAACGCACGTCCCAAGTAAGCCGCTTCTCGTTCTCTCCCGCTCCATTCCGCGGACGCCATGACCACCGATTTCCACAAAATTCGCCGCCTGCCGCCGTACGTCTTTGAAGAGGTCAACAAGCTCAAGGCCCGGCTCCGGGCGAAGGGCGACGACATCATCGATTTCGGCATGGGCAATCCCGATCTGCCGGTGCCGCCGCACATCGTCGAAAAGCTCGTCGAGACCGCGCGCAAGCCGCGCACCAACCGCTATTCCGCTTCGCGCGGCATTCCTGGCCTCCGCCGCGCCATGGCCGGCTATTATGAGCGGCGCTTCGGCGTGAAGCTGAACCCGGACACCGAGATCGTCTCCACGCTCGGCTCCAAGGAAGGCTTCGCCAACATCGCGCAGGCGATCACCGCGCCGGGCGACGTCATCATCGCGCCGAACCCGTCCTATCCGATCCACGCCTTCGGCTTCATCATGGCCGGCGGCGTCATCCGGGGCGTGAAGGCGCATTCGCCGGAGGAGTATCTGTCCGGCCTCGGTCGCGCGGTGGCGCATTCGGTGCCGCCGCCGATGGCGATGATCGTGTGCTACCCGGGCAATCCGACGTCGCAGGTGGTCGATCTCGACTTCTACAAAGAGGTCATCGCCTTCGCGAAGAAGCACGACATCTTCGTCATCTCCGACATGGCGTATTCGGAG
This sequence comes from Hyphomonadaceae bacterium, assembly GCA_016791445.1. Lineage (GTDB taxonomy): Bacteria > Pseudomonadota > Alphaproteobacteria > Caulobacterales > Aquidulcibacteraceae > VFBF01. The sequence goes on from JAEUMP010000002.1 coordinate 222,570, forward strand.
ATTTATTTCGAGGACAACAACCCGCCGCCGTCGATCCTGCAGGTGGACGGCGCGAAGGATGTGGCGATCGAGGTCAACACGCTGTCGAAGACCTACTCGATGGCGGGCTTCCGCGTCGGCTTCGCGCTCGGCAACGCGCGCCTCATCGCGGCGCTCGCGCGGGTGAAATCCTATCTCGACTACGGCGCCTACACGCCGATTCAGGTGGCGGCGGCCGCCGCGCTCAATGGCCCGCAGGATTGCGTGCGCGAGATGCGCGAGATCTACCGCACCCGCCGCGACGTTCTGATCGACAGCTTCCAGAAGGCCGGTTGGGACGTACCGAGCCCCCGCGCTTCCATGTTCGCCTGGGCGCCCCTGCCTGCGGGCTTCGAGGAAATGGGCTCGCTGGAATTTTCCAAGCGTCTCGTGGAAGAGGCGGGCGTCGCCGTCGCGCCGGGCGTCGGCTTCGGCGAACACGGCGAAGGGTTCGTGCGGATCGCGCTCGTCGAGAACGAACAGCGCATCCGCCAGGCGGCGCGCGCCGTGAAGAAGTTCCTCGGTGACAACGCCGCCCCGAAAAGGAAAGCGGGATGAGCATGGCGGGGGATAAGCGTCGCGTCGGCATCGCCGGTCTCGGCACGGTCGGCGGCGGCTTGCTGAAGCTCTTCCAGCAGGCCGAGCCGCTGGGCGATGGCCGTCTCGAAGTGGTCGCCGTCTCGGCGCGCAACCGTTCGCGCAAGCGCGATGTGGAGATCGGCGGCTATGAGTGGTTCGACGATCCCGTCGCGCTCGCGGCGTCGCCGAACGTCGACATTTTCGTCGAACTGATCGGCGGCTCCGATGGCCCGGCCAAACGGGCGGTGGAAGTGGCCCTCGCACGCGGCGCCGATGTCGTCACCGCCAACAAGGCGCTGCTCGCCGAGCACGGCGCGGACCTCGCCAAGCTCGCGGAATCCACCGGCGCGAAGATCGCGTTCGAAGCCGCCGTGGCCGGCGGGATCCCGATCATCAAGGCGCTGCGGGACGGGCTTGCCGGCGGCAACCGCATCAACGCCGTGTCGGGCATTCTCAACGGCACCTGCAATTACCTGCTCACCGAGATGGAAGCGTCCGGCCGTTCCTTCGAGGACGTGCTCGCCGATGCGCAACGCCTCGGCTACGCCGAAGCGGACCCGACGATGGACGTCGGCGGCTTCGATGCGGGTCACAAGATTGCGTTGCTTTCCGCGATCGCCTTCGGCGCGGCGCCGGATTTCTCCCGCGTGGATGTGGAAGGCGTCGACCAGGTCACGCTGCTCGACATCCGCATGGCCGGGAAGATGGGCTATCGCATCAAGCTGATCGCGAAGGCCGAACGCATCGACGAAACCGTGCGCGCGCATGTGCATCCGGTGCTGCTCGCGCTCGATCATCCGCTCGCGGGCGTGGGAGGCGCGTTGAACGCCGTCGTCGTCGATGCAGAGCCTGTCGGGCGTTTGAGTTTCGTCGGGCGCGGCGCGGGCGCAGGGGCGACAGCCTCGGCGGTGGCGGCTGATCTGCTCGACATCATCGACGGCGCGGCGCGTGCCCCGTTCGGCAAGCCGCTCGCCGCGCTCAAATCCTATTCGTCCGCCGCGCGCGCGGACGAAGGGCGCTTCTACGTCCGCTTCCTCGTTAACGATAAACCCGGCGTCATCGCTGCAATTGCCGATCAGTTGGCGAAAGCGGGTGTGTCGATCGAGAGTTTCCTGCAGGATCCCGCACAGGGTGGAACGGACGTCCCGATCGTGCTGACCACGCAGCGCTGCCCGCGCGAAAACCTCGACGCCGCCGTTCGCCAGATCGGCGCGCTCGACGTGATCGCCGCGACACCGCGCGTGATGCCCATTGAAGAAACGAGCGCGAAACGCGCCTGGAGCTAGAGAAGAACAATGACCGCCCCCATCATGACCGACGATCTGGCTTTCGCCGCAGCGCAGGTGACCGCGCGCGCCGCGATTTCCGCAGCGAAGCTCGTCGGTCGCGGCGACGAGAAAGCCGCCGACCAGGCCGCCGTCGACGCCATGCGCTCCGCGCTCAATGAAATGCCCATGAAGGGCCGCATCGTCATCGGCGAAGGCGAACGCGACGAAGCGCCCATGCTCTATATCGGTGAAGAGGTGGGTCTCGGTTCAGGCCCCGCCATCGACATCGCGCTCGATCCGCTCGAAGGCACCACGCTCACGGCGAAGGCCATGTCGAACGCGCTCGCCGTGCTCGCGCTCGCGCCGCGCGGCGGCCTGCTGCACGCGCCCGACACCTACATGGACAAGCTCGCCATCGGCCCGGGCTACGACAAGGACATCGTCGATCTCGACGCGCCCGCCGGCGACAATGTGCTGAAGCTCGCCAAGGCGCGGGGCGTGAAGCCGGAAGACATCGGCGTCTGCGTGCTCGACCGCCCGCGTCATGCGGCGATCATCGAAAGCCTTCGCGCGGTCGGCTGCCGCGTGGTGCTGATCTCCGACGGTGATGTCGCGGGCGTGATTTACACGACCGATCCCGAAACCGGCATCGACATGTATGTGGGCTCGGGCGGCGCGCCGGAAGGCGTGCTGGCGGCGGCGGCGCTGAAATGCGTGGGCGGCCAGTTCCAGGGCCGTCTCGTCTTCCGCAACGACGACGAACGCCGCCGCGCCGAACGCATCGGCGTCACTGACTTCAAGCGCCGCTATGCGCTGAACGATCTCGCGTCCACGGACGCGATCTTCGCCGCCACCGGCGTCACCAACGGCACGCTGCTCGGCGGCGTGAAGGGCGCGAACGGCCATGTCCGCACGCACTCGCTGGTGATGAATTCCGCGACGGGCACGATCACCGAGCTGAAGACGAAAGCGCCGCGGAAGTAGGCGGGGGCGGTCACGTTCATCCATAGGTATGAGGCGCATTCGGCCGAACTGTCTGAGTCCGGCTCTCGCCGAAGGCTGCCGTTGCGTTCGAAGCCATCGCACGCTTTGATTGGACCATGACCGCTGGAAGCCCCTCACTGGCAAAGGCCATCCAGGCCAAATTCGCGCCCTCACTCCGGCGCGATGGATTTTCGGGAACAGGTCAGCGCTACTTCCGCGTCGTCGGCGGCCAATGTCAGATCGTTGAGGCCCAAGGCAGCCGCTCCGGCGGCAAGTTCGCTATCAACATGGGCATCCAGCCGATGTCCGTCCCGTTGCGCTCGGGAGACGTGCCCGACCCAAAGCGAATGCGCGAAATGGAATGTATGTTTCGCAGAAGACTGGCCGCTCAAAAAGGCGACCAGTGGTGGGATTATGAGCCGAACCAAGCCAGCCTTGACATGGCCGTCGCCGAAGCGTGCGCCGTCTATGAGCAAGTCGGCAAGCGTCAACTTGACGGCATGGCGGAGCCAACCTCGCCGATCAACACCGTGACCGCCGAAGCCTTTGCTGCGCGCGCATTCGACTTCAACGGCTTCGGCAACACCGGAATCCTGATGGCGTGGACGCTGGCGCAGATGAGGAAGGCCACGGGCAACCACGCGGAGGCCGGGGAGTTCGCGCGCGTTGCATTAAAAGAAATCGGCGATGGCGCGGGTGGTAGTGGTCTGAAGGTAGAATTGCGCGCGTTGCTGGCGGCTGCTTAGGGCCAATAGCAGACATCTCAAACCACACGCCAACCCTTCTCCCCCGGGAGGGGGAGAAGGTGTCGACGAAGTCGACGGATGAGGGGGCGTTCTGGCGATTGGCCGCATGACCCGACCTCATCCTGAACCTCGCCCCCTCATCCGGCCCCAAATGGTCGTTGGGGCCACCTTCTCCCCCTCGCGGGGGAGAAGGGAATTGCGCGCGCCAAGTGAACATGACGAACAGGTAGGGGGATTGCGCGCGCGAGTTTCCCTCGCTTTCGCGCGGGCCTTCAAAAATCTTTCCATGGCGCGCAAGGCCTCCGCGCGCCCGCTGCAGAAAAATCGCTCGAACAATCCGACCGGGTAAAAACCCGCGCCACTCTCCGCTTGCCCATCACAGCAGGAAAGGAGGGCGGCATGCAGATCGAGGACATTCGCTTCCCGACTTTCTATCAAAGCCAGGTCGGCGTGTTCCTGAAGTTCGTGCGCGGCGCGTGGCGGAGCGTGGTCTCGCGCCACGGCCTGCCGGGCGATATCGCCAACGCCAATGCGCCGGGCGAGTGGGCGCCGTATCTGCTCGTGAAACTGCGGCGGCTGGAGAAGATCCTGTTGTGGACGCTCGTCGTCTGCGCGACGTTTCTGGAAGATGTGGTCATGCCGAAGCCGCGCGCCGGCAGAGGCCGCAGCGCGGCGCGCAAGCCTCCCGTGGAGCTGCGCGGGGCGCCGGAAACATGGCGCATCCGTTTCACCACGGTGCAGCGCGGCGTGCCGTCCCGGCGCGCGCCGGACGTGATGCAAAGCGTCGCGCGCAAGCTCGAAATCATCCGTCGCGTGACCACCGATCCGATGAAGGTCGTCACGCGCATCGCGCGGCAGATGCGGCGGCGCTATCTGTTCATTGGCTGGCAGCCGCCGAAGCGGCCGCCGCCCGAACACCGCGCCGAATGGCACGGCGACAAGGTCGCGATCTGGGAGCTGGCGAAGAACCGCCTCTGGGAGAAACGGTTCTTGTGGCTCGACTCGTCATGAGCGCGTTATGCGCCGGCATGCATTCCACCGCGAAGCGCGCGCTTCCGCGGGCGATGACGCATGCGCGGAACAAGGAAATAAGGACCGCCGGCGCCCCCGCCGGCAAAGTTGAGCGTTCCGCACGAGAGGATGCCGGCGAGGGCGCCGGCGGTCCGGGCCTTGATGGCGTCGCCTACGCCGCCTTCGCCACGAACACCGTGCCCGCAGAGTATCCCGCGCCGAAGGAGCAGATGAGGCCGCGATCGCCGGTCTGCATGTCGGCGGAATGTTTGTGGAAGGCGATGATGGAACCGGCGCTCGAGGTGTTGGCGTATTCGTCGAGGACGGTGGGGCTCTCCTGGGGTGTCGCTTCGCGGCCGAGCACGCGTTCGGAGATCAGCCGGTTCATGTTGGCGTTAGCCTGGTGCAGCCACAGCCGACGCAGATCGCCAGACTTCAGGTTCAGCTCCGCCATGTGGCTGAGGATCATGTCGGCGACCATCGGCACCACTTCCTTGAAGACCTTGCGGCCCTCCTGGACGAAGAGCTTGTCGGGCTGTCCTTCGCCGCTCGGCGCGGCGCGGTTCAGGAAGCCGAAATTGTTGCGGATATTGTTGGAGAACTTCGTCTTCAGCTTCGTGCCGAGGATTGCCCACGAACCGGCGGGCGCAATGTCGGCGCGCTCGACGAGGATGGCGGTGGCCACGTCGCCGAAGATGAAGTGGCTGTCGCGGTCGCGCCAGTTGAGATGGCCCGAACAGATCTCGGGGTTCACGACGAGCACGCTGCGCGCGTGCCCCGCGCGCACGAAATCCGCCGCCGTCTGGATGCCGAACGTGGCCGAGGAGCAGGCGACGTTCATGTCGAATCCATACCCCTCGATTCCGAGAGCATTCTGGATCTCAACCGCCATCGCCGGATATGCGCGCTGCATGTTCGACGCCGCGCAAAGGACGGCGTCGACGTCGTCCGCATCGCGGCCCGCGGCCTCGAGCGCCTGTTTCGCCGCCGCGACGCCGATCTCGGCCATGATCGAGATTTCCTCGTTCGGCCGTTCGGGAATGCGGGGACACATGATGGCAGGATCGAGCACGCCTGCCTTGTCCATGACGTAGCGCGCCTTGATGCCGGAGGCCTTTTCGATGAATTCCGTCGAAGAGGGCGCAAGGGCCGCCGTCTTGCCCTCGGCGATGTCGGCGGCATGTTCGGCGTTGAACCGCTCCACATACGCGTTGAAGGCGACGACGAGTTCTTCGTTGGTGATGGACTGCGCGGGCGTGAACAGCCCGGTCGCGGAAATGGCTACGGCGGTCAAGGGTTCGTCCTCGCGGAACAGGAGATCATGCGCGCGACGCTAGTCCGCGCGCGGCCTGCCGTCGACTGTCGCGGCCAGCGTCTACTTCTTGGTCTTGGCGGCGGCCTTGGCGGCGGCCTCGGCGACGCGCTGGGCGGCCTTGATGCAGTCAGCGTCGTAAGGCTGGTCGTTCGGGCGGGGATTGCGGACTTCGCAGGTGTACGGATCGACATATCGCCCGCCCGCAGAGCCGCCGCCGCCGGGCTTCACGCAGGCGGTCATGGCGAGGCTCACGGCCGCGAGAAGGACAAGTGCGCGCATCGGGTCAGCTCCCTCGTCTCCCGACCGGGCGGGAGCGTTCCTAGATCGGGCCGTAACCTTCGACGCCGGGCCGCGCCAGTCAAGCCGTCAGCGTTTCGCCCGGCCGAGTTTGGCGCAGTGGGCGTGGCGGGCGCAGCCGGTTTCGTGGTCGTTGACCATCCCCACCGCCTGCATGAAGGCGTAGGTGATCACGGGGCCGCAGAACTTGAAGCCGCGCCGCTTGAGGTCCTTGGCTATGGCTTCGGAGACCGGCGTCGCGGTCGGCGCTTCGCGGAAGGACTTCCACTTGTTCTGCACCGGCCGGCCGTCGACGAAATTCCACAGATAGTCGGCGAAGTCCTCGCCGCGCGCCTGCATGTCGAGATAGATCTTCGCACCGCCGATCGCCGCCTCGATCTTCGCGCGCGAGCGGATGATGCCGGGATCGCCGAGCAGCTTCTCGATCCGCTTCTCATTGTAGCGCGCGACCTTCGCCGGATCGAAATCGTCGAACGCGGCGCGCATCGTTTCGCGCTTCCTCAGGATGGTGATCCACGCGAGACCCGCCTGGAAGCCGTCGAGCACGAGCTTCTCCCAGAGCGCGCGGGAATCGTATTCCGGCACGCCCCATTCCTCATCGTGATAGGCGCAGTAGAGCGGGTCGGTCGCCGTCGCCCACGGACAGCGGCCCTTCAAAGCACCGCGCCCTTGGTCGCGCGCGGGCCGAAGAAGAACCAGATGAGGAAGCCGATATAGGGCACATACAGCACGAACACGCACCAGATCGCTTTCCAGAGAGGCGTCGTGCGTTCGCTCTGGACGATGTTGAACACCGACCACAGACCGAGAATGAGTGCGATCAGGAAACCGAATCCGATCCCGCTCCAGTGCTGTCCGAGCATGTCAGTCGTCTCCGAGTTCAGGCATGATCAGCCAATCTGGTGGGTCGAGGCGCACGGGAATGTCGCCTGCGGTCAGCGCAACGCTTTTTTCCGCCGCTTCGAGTGCGCGATCAAGCCGCAAGAGTGCGATGGCGCGCCCGTCGATGCCGGACCGCACGGTACCGAGTTGCGCGGGGCCCGCCGTGATCTCAGCGCCGTAGGGCGGCGTGGAGCCTTCGAACGCGATGCGGCAGAACTTCCGCCGCGTGGTTGCGCGTCGCTTCATGCGGCTCACATTCTCCTGGCCGATGAAGCAGCCTTTCTGGAAGTCGACGCCATTGAACTCTTCGAAAAGGGCTTCGAGCGCGAACACCTCCTCCGGCGCGGCGTCGACGGAAAGGTCGGGCACGCCGGCGGCGACACGCAGCGCGGCGTAGTCGACGAGGGGCGCAGCGTGCGTGGGTGCGACGGCTTCGAGAACCCGCGCGCCAATGGAGCCGTCCGGGCGGCGCGGATCGGCTGGCAGGCCCGACTGGCCATCGGTGCGGATGACGACATGGAGCCGGTCGGAGACATCCGCGATCTCGATCTTGCGGCGCAGTCGATAGAGGATCAGCCGTCGCAGGAGGTCCTCGCCACGGCCAGCGTCCACGTCGAGCAGAAGGGCGCCGCCGTCTCCCCGGTGGGCGATGAAGTCGGCGATCACCTTTCCCTGCGGGGACAGGAGCCCCGCATAGACGGGCGCCTCGGGCGTCGCCCGGGAGACGTCGTTGGTCACAAGGGCGTCGAGAAAGGGGCCGGCCTCTTCGCCTGCCACGCGAAGAACCGAGCGCGCGGGAGCGTAAACGGCCATGCGGCCAAGATGGGCGCCTTACCCGGCTTGGCAAGCGCAGCGGGCGCCCCTTTATGGCGGCCCATGGCGCGGCTCCTGTTCATCACCTCCAATCGCATCGGCGACGCGGTCCTTTCCACGGCCGCGCTGGAGCACGCCATGGCGGCGATGCCGGGGGCGTCTGTGGTGATCGCCTGTGGACCGCTGCCGGCGACCCTTTTCCGCGCGACGCCGGGTCTCGAACGCATCGAGGTGTTTCACAAGCGCCCGGGCCGCTGGCGCGCGCTCTGGAGCGCGTTGCGGAAGGGGCCCGCCTACGACCTCGCGATCGATCTGCGCGGCTCTCTCGTCACCTACGGATTGAACGCGCGCAAACGTATCGTGCACGCGAAGTCCAAACTGCTGCGACACAAGCTCGCCGAGCTCGCCGCCCTCATGCGCGCAGACGAGTTGCCGTCGCCCAAACTGCACATCGACACGCGCGCGCGCGAAGAGGCGATGGCGCTTCTGCAGGGCACGGATGGCGCGGTGCTGGCATTTGGTCCGGGCGCGAACTTCATCGGCAAGCGCTGGCCGCCGGAACGGTTTGCGGAACTTGCGCGCAGGCTTGTCGGAGCAGAAGGGCCGCTCAAGGGATTGCCGGTCCTGCTGCTCGGCGCGCCCGAGGACAAGGCGATCTGCGAGACGATTGCGTCGACGCTGACAGTGCAAGGCATCGCCGTCGTAAATGCGGCAGGCGGCCTTGATCTCCTCGCGGCGGCGGCGGCGCTCGAGCGCGCGGCGCTTTTCGTCGGCAATGATTCCGGCCTCATGCACATCGCCGCCACGGTCGGCGCGCCGACGCTCGGCCTGTTCGGACCTTCCGACGAGCGGGTGTATGGTCCGCGCGGTCCGCGTTCGCAGGCGTTGCGCGGTCCCAAGAGTTTCGAGGAAACCATTTCCATCGGCTACATGCCGCTGATCGAGCATTCGCTGATGGAAGAAGTGACGGTGGAGGCGGTGGAGACCGCCGCCCGCGACCTGATGCGCAAGGGAGGCCTCGCATGAGCACGTTCGATCTCATCGTTCGCGGCGGCGTCATCGTGAACCATGCGGGGCGCGGCGAGGGCGATGTCGGCGTGCGCGACGGCAAGATTGCCGCCATTGGCGATCTGCGCACCGCATCGGCTGGGCAGGTGATCGACGCGAAGGGGCTCCATGTGTTGCCGGGAGTCATCGATACGCAGGTCCACTTCCGCGAGCCGGGCAAGGAATACAAGGAAGACCTCGAAAGCGGTTCGCGCGCAGCGGCGCTTGGCGGCGTCGTCGCCGTGTTCGAGATGCCCAACACCGATCCCTCCACGACGACGCTCGCCGCGCTCGAGGACAAACTGAAGCGCGCGAAGAACCGCATGCATGTGGATCACGCCTTCTATGCGGGCGGGGCGACGGACAACGTGGCCGATCTCGTCGAGATGGAGCGGGCGCCCGGTTGCTGCGGTGTGAAGATATTCATGGGCGCCTCCACCGGCTCGTTGCTGGTGAAGTCGGACGAGGATGTGACGCGCATTCTCGCGGCCGTGAAGCGGCGGGTGGCGGTGCATTCGGAAGATGAGTACCGCATGCGCGAGCGCGCCGGTCTCGCGCGGCCGGGGGACTGGACGAGCCATCCGGAAGTGCGCGACGCGGAAAGCGCGCTGATCTGCACGCGACGCCTGCTCGCCATCGCCACCCGTCTGCGCAAGCGCATCCATGTGCTGCATGTCTCCACCGCCGACGAACTGCCCCTGCTGGCGCAGCACCGCGACGTGGCGACCGTGGAGGTGCTGCCGAACCATCTCACGCTCGCTGCGCCCGAAGCGTATGAGCGCCTCAAGGGCAAAGCGCAGCAGAATCCCCCGATCCGCGACGCCCATCACCGCGCCGCGCTCTGGGAGGCGGTGCGCTCGGGCCTCATCGACGTGCTCGGCTCCGATCATGCGCCGCATACGGCGGAGGAGAAAGCGAAGCCCTATCCCCAATCGCCGTCGGGCACGCCGGGCGTGCAGACGCTCGTGCCGGTGATGCTCACGCACGTCGCCGAAGGGCGGCTCACCCTCGAACGCTTCGTTGACATGACGAGCACCTCGCCGCAGCGCGTATTCCAGCTTGCAGGCAAAGGTCGCCTCGCGCTGGGCTATGACGCCGATCTCACGCTTGTCGATCTTGCCGCGCGGCGCGTCATCACCGATGGCGAGCAAGCGTCGAAGGCGCGCTGGACGCCGTTCGCCGGCATGACCGCGAAGGGCTGGCCGATGGCGACGATCACGCGCGGACGCGTCGTGATGCGCGACGGCGAGATCACGACGCCGGGCATCGGCGAGCCGATCAGATTTCTGGAAACGCTCTAGGCGACCAGGCGCGCGCGATAGATGTCTGCATCGCTATTGGTGAAGCAACAGAAGACGATGCGTTCCACCGCAGCGAACCTCGCGACGGCTTCAACGGTCGCGCTTATCGCGATGTCGGCTGCGCGCGTGATCGGCCAGCCATAGGCGCCGGCGCCGATTGCGGGAAATGCGATCGATCTGAGCCGCAGCTCCGCAGCCGCCTCGACACAAGACCGATAGCATTGTGCAAGCAACGCGACCTTGTCGCGCTCGGGTCTGCCGGTCGGCCAGACCGGCGCCACGGTATGGATCACCCAAGGGCTCGGCAGCGCGAAGCCGGGAGTCACCAACGCCGCGCCTTCCGCAAGCCCGCCGGCGCTCTCCAGAAGACGATCCAGTTCCGGCCCCGCCGCTGCGCGGATGGCGCCGTCCGCGCCGCCGCCGGGCGCGAGCCGGGCGTTGGCCGGGTTCACGATCGCGTCGAGCGTCAGCGTCTCGATGCGACCGACGTGGACGTCGAAGGCGGTCATGGCCGGAGATTAATCACGATTGCGCGCGGGTGTCGCGACGGGTTTGCGACGGCGGGCCGTTGGACGAGGGCGAAGGACGTAGAGTTCAGGGGTTTCCTTCATGAGAGTACTTGCAACGTCGCTGGCGCTGGGCGCACTGGTCTTGGGCGCCGCGACGGTCGTTCACATTCCTGACGCCGACGCGAAGGGGCGTCGCGTGTCCGGCCAGGTGCAGACCCAGCGCGGAACCGCGACTGTTCAGCGCGACACGCAGCGTTCGCGCGGCGAGCGTTCGCGCACGACCACGGCGACTGGCCCGAACGGGCGCACCACGACCGCCACGGAAACGCGCACGCGCGACCGCGCCGAAGGGGCTTATACGCGGGAGCGGGACCGCACCTATGCAGACGGCTCCACGCGCAGCGTCGACGTCGATGCGCAGCGCACCGCGCCCGGTGAATACAGCGCCACGCGCACGGTGACAGGACGCGACGGCGAAACGCGCACCCAGACGGGCGACTTCACGCGCACGCCGACCGAAAACGGCGCCAGCGTTTCAGGAACGGTCCAGACGCAAAATGGCGGCGCGATCGACTATCAACGCGATGTCACGCGCGCCGACGGAGTCCGCACCGTGACGACCGCCACCACCAACGAGGACGGTCGAACACGGACGAGCACGGCCGTGCGCACGCCGACTTCGGATGGATCGACCTACAGCCGCGACACCGAATTCGCCGACGGCTCGACCCGCGCCGTCGATCGCACCACGACGCGCGACGGCGAAGGCGGCGCGACGGTCGACCGGACGGTCACCGGCCGCAACGGCGAGACGCGCACGCAGACCGGCACGTTCACGACGAGTCCGCTGCCGCCGCCGAACTGAACGACGCTTTCCCCGAGCGCGCCTGACGGCCTGGCCCACGCGGTCGGGCCGTCCCTGTTCGGGGCGTCCCTGTGTCGGCGACCTTGGTTTCCGCAAGGGCCGCCGCCATAGTCTCCGCCACATCACCGGCGGAGGAAGCATCCATGACCACAGGCGCCGAAGCGCTCGTCCAGACGCTGGCCGATTGCGGCGTGGCGGCGTGCTTCGCCAATCCGGGCACGAGCGAGATGCATCTCGTCACCGCGCTCGACCGCGAACCGCGGATCCGTTCGGTGCTGTGTCTCTTCGAAGGCGTGGCGACCGGCGCGGCGGATGGCTATGCGCGCATCGCGGGGAAGCCTGCGATGACTCTACTGCATCTCGGATCGGGCCTCACCAACGCGGGCGCCAATCTGCACAATGCGCGGCGCGCGCGGTCGCCCATGGTCAACGTGATCGGCGACCACGCGACCTATCATCTCGAATACGATGCGCCGCTGACGTCCGACATAGAAGCGCTCGCGAAGCCGAACGCGATCTGGACGGGCCGTGTCGAGAAGGCCTCCGTCGGTGGTGAGCGCGCCGCGCAGGCGTGGCTTGCAAGCCAGCGCAATGGCGGTGGGCCAGTTGCGTTGCTGTTGCCGGCGGACAGCGCCTGGGACGGCGGCGGTCTGACGGCTGCGTCCGCGACGCCAGATCGTTGGAGCGCGCCGGACGCCGGAAAGGTCGAGGCGGTGGCAAAGCGTCTCAAAGCCGCGAAGAAGCCCTGCATCCTGATCAACGGGACGGCGACCATCGGCGACGGGCTCGTCGCGGCAGGGCGTCTCGAAGCGGCGGGCGTGAAGGTCTTCACCGACACGTTTGTCTGGCGTCAGGAACGCGGAGCGGGTCGCTACGCGCCGCAGCGTCTCGGCTATTTCGGCGAGATGGCGTTGGCCGAACTCGACGGCTGCGATCTCATGGTGCTGGCGGGCACGCAGAAGCCCGCAGCCTTCTTCGCCTATCCCGGCAAGCCGAGTCTCTTGATCCCCGAAGGCTGCGATGCGGTCGATCTTGCGACGGCGGTAGAAGATGCGGGCGCGGCGCTGGCGCTGCTGGCGGACGCCATTGGCGCGCCGGCGGCGGGGCCGGTCTCCGTGAGACAAGTGTACCCCGCGCCATCCGGCGCCCTCTCCCCCGCCGATGTTGGGGCCTCGCTCACGCGTCACATGCCGGCGGGGTCTATCATCGCTGATGATGGCGTTACGGCAGGTCTGCCCATCTTCACGCTGACGGCAGGGGCCGAACAGCATGACTGGCTCTTCCTCACGGGCGGGGCGATCGGGATCGGCATGCCGCTGGCGTTGGGGGCGGCGGTGGCGGCGCCGGAGCGGAAGGTGATCTGCCTCTCGGGCGACGGCGCGGGCATGTACACCAACCAGGCGCTCTGGACGATGGCGCGCGAGAAGCTCGACGTGCTGACGATCGTCTTCGCCAACCGGTCCTATCGTATCCTCAATATCGAGATGGCGCGAACGGGAGCCGGCAACCCCGGCCCGACGGCGTCGTCGATGCTGTCGCTCGACAATCCGCCCATCGACTGGGTGAAGCTCGCCGAGGCGCAGGGCGTCACGGCGGCGCGCTGCGAGAGGGCTGAGGATTTCGACACAATCTGTGCTAGAATGCTCGCTATGAAGGGCCCCACGCTGATCGAGGCCGTTTGTTGAACGCGACACGGATACCCCGGATGCACGCTTTCGAGCGTCGCGCGCTCACAGGCGGCGAAAGGGATATCGCGCGCGTCGTTTTCGGTCGGGAGATCGATCTCGACTCGGTGCGGATCCAGCAGGCGCCGCCGGCGCCGTTCGCCGCGATGGTGCCGCACCGGCGCACGATCGTCTTTTCCATGTGGCGGGCCGCGCGCGACTTCGCGGACGCCGTTGCCGGAGAGCGCGGCTGGCTGGTGCATGAACTCGCGCATGTCTGGCAGGCGCGGCGTGGCGTCGTACTGGCGGCGGCGAAGCTGCGCGCGCTCGGTCGCGAGGCCTACGACTATCGCTGGGAGCCGGGCAAGCGGCTCTGCGACTACAATATCGAGCAGCAGGCCGAGATCGCACGCCATCTCTATCTCGCCCGCATTGGCGCGCCAGATCCCGCCGCGCCGTCGCTGGAGCGTCTGGAAGAGACCTGGCCGATCCGGCTGACAGGCTGACGCACGTTGCGGGCATTTGACGCTTCCATCGCTGCGGCATAGTTCGGTCGCGAACGAATGGAAGGACGCAATGTTCGAGATGGAGCCGGTCGGTCATGTGCGCGGCGGACGCGCAGCGGCCGTCGACGATGACTGGGGCAAGAGCCGCCCGCGAATCGACCTCGATGCGGCGCGCTTCACGCCCGAGGCGTTGGCGGGGCTCGATACTTTCTCACACGCGGAGATCATCTTCGTCTTCGACAAGGTGACCGACGATGAAATCGTCACCGGCGCCCGCCATCCGCGCGGCAATACCGACTGGCCGAAGATCGGCATTTTCGCGCAGCGCGGGAAGAACCGTCCGAACCGCATCGGACTGTGCACGGCGCGCATCGTCGCTGTGAACGGACTCTCCGTCGAACTGGAAGGGCTCGATGCTATCGACGGCACGCCCGTTCTCGACATCAAGCCGGTGATGAGCGGCTTCCGGCCGCGCGGGGCCATCGGCGAGCCCCAGTGGGCCAAAGAAATCATGAAGGACTATTGGTGACATGAGCGACAGTGACGAACGCCAGATCCTCGACGCCATCGACCGCTGGCTGAAGACGAAGGTAGCGCCCGTGGCCGCGCGCTACGAGCAGGCGGACGAATATCCGGCTGAACTTGTCGAGGACATGAAGGAGCTCGGTCTCTTCGGCGCGCTCATCCACACGGAGTATGGCGGGCTAGGCCTTTCCGCGACGACCTATTCCCGCATCGTCGCACTCATCTGCGAGGAGTGGATGAGCCTCACCGGCGTCTTCAACACGCACATGATGATGGCGCTGATGGTCCAGCGCTTCGGGACGCCGAAGCAGAAGGACTACTGGCTGCCGAAATTCGCGAGCGGCGAATTGCGGGGTGGTCTTGGCCTCACGGAGCCGGATGCGGGTACAGACCTCCAGGGCATCCGCACGCGGGCGACGAAAAAGGGCAACGACACCTATGTCGTGAATGGCGCGAAGACCTGGATCACCAACGTCATCGAGGGGCAATGCCTCGCCTTGCTGGTCAAGACCGATCCCGAGGCGCAGCCGCGCCACAAGGGCATGAGCATGTTCATCGCCCCGAAGATCGATCCCGAGACGAAGAGTCCGATCGCGGGCGTGTCCCTCGGCAAGAAACTCAACAAGCTCGGCTATCGCGGCGTCGATACCGGGCAGATCAGCTTCGATAACTACGAGCTCGACGCCGAAATGTGCCTGATCGGCGGCGAGGAAGGCAAAGGCTTCATCATGGCCACGAGCGGCCTGGAACTGGGCCGTGTGAACATCGCCGCGCGCGGCGTCGGCATTGCGCGGCGCGCGCTGCGCGAAAGCGTGAAATACGCGCAGGAGCGCAAGACGATGGGCAAGGCCATCGGCGAGCATCAGGCGATCCAGCTCAAGCTCGGCGAGATGGCCGCAAAGACCCGCGCAGCCGAACTGCTCGTGGAAGACGCTGCGCGCGCCTATGACGCGGGCGGGCGCGTCGATATGGAAGCGGGCATGGCGAAATGGTTCGCGAGCGAGACGGCGGCGGAGGTGGCCTTCGAAGCGATGCGCATCCACGGCGGCAACGGCTACTCCAAGGATTATCCCATCGAGCGGCTCTATCGGGACGCCCCCCTCCTCTGCATCGGCGAGGGCACCAACGAAATGCAGCGCATCATCATCGCGCGTCAGCTCATCGCCCGGAGCAAGACATGAGCGCTCCCGCGGGTGCGCCGCTCATCACCGACGTGACGTTCCGCCTGTCGCAGGAGGGCGACATGGTGGGGATGGATTTCGAGTGCGGCGACGGGCGCACGCGCAGCGTGATGCTGCCGGTCTCCACGCTGCCCAAGCTGATCGCCGGCATGATGTGGGCGGGCGCCGAAAGTGCGGAGCGACGTCCCGGTGCGCCGGTTTCACCCACGGACCGTGAAATGATGCAGGACGGCGCGCGCGTCGTCACCGACTGGCGCGTCATGCCCGCCGACGATCGCCGCGATGCGCTTCTGGAACTGGAATCCGGCGCCAGCCGCCTTTGCGTGCGGGTGCCGGGCACCGACGCCATGCTTCTCGGCCTCGCGCTGCAGCGGGCGGCGGGCGATCTGCAATAGCTGATCCGCCGCATCGTCCGTGGCGTAAATCCCGTCAAACCGGGAGATATGGCCATGCGCGCCGTCAGCACCATCGCCCTTGCGGCGTCCATCATCATTGCAGGATGCGCCACCCGTCCGCCCGTGCCCGCCGAAGCGGCGGCGAGCGCGCGCTTCCTGCCGGAGGAGGATCTGGCGGGCCGGTCCTGGGGCAAGGGCGAATTTCGCAGCATCACCGGCGTGCGGCGCGCCTTCGATGTCGAGCTCAATGGCGTCTGGGACGGGTCCACGCTGACGTTGGTGGAGGATTTCCGTTACGCGGACGGCGTCGTCGAACGCAAGACGTGGCGGCTCACCAAGATGGCGGATGGACGCTATCGCGGGTCGCGTGAAGATGTGGTCGGGGAAGCGGTGGGCTTTCTGGACGGCGCCGCCTTCCGTCTCGAATACACCATGGCCATTCCGAAGAAGGATGGCGGCGCGCGCACCGTGAAGTTCCGCGACGTGCTGGTCGACGACGGCGCAGGCGGCGTCATCAATCGGGCGAATGTGTCCTGGTTCGGCATTCCCGTGGGGTCGGTTGACCTGAAGACGTCGCGCACGCCGGGCGCTTAGTCTCAGAGCGTCGCGCGCGTCGCTTTCCACTGCGCGGCGAGCGCATCGCGTTGCGCCGGCGGTGCAATGGCGATGAGCCCCTCCGCGCGCGCATCGAGACCGAGCGGCGCAAGGTCGACGACGCCGAACTCCGTCACGATGATGGGCGCCTCAGCCTGCGCGACGGTGACGGCGCCGTTCGCGAGACGCGGCACGAGGCGCGACGCGCCGCCCTTGCCCTCGGCCTGGATCATGACGATGGCGCGACCGCCCCGCGATGCGCGCGCGCCGCGGATGAAATCAACGAGGCCGCCCGTCCCGGAAATCTGTTGCGCGCCCGCAAACGCGGCGTTGACCTGCCCGAAGAGATCGACCTCGAGCGCTGCATTGATCGCCACCAGATTGTCGATCTGCGCGAGCGCCGTCGCGCCGTGAGTCTCCGCGACGCTGACGAGCGACAGGCGCGGTTCGGCGGCGATACGGGCGTAGAAGGCGCTGTCGCCGGCGGCGACGCCAGCGCGGATCGCGTCAGGCGCATCGACGATGGCGCCGCCTGTCGCGAGATCGAGATGGGCGGGCACGACGAGACCGGAATGCACGCGCAGGTCGCGCTTGTCGCGGAGCGCGGCGGCGGCGGCGAGCGGCAGTTTGCCGATGCCGGTCTGGATGGTGTCCCCGTCGCGCACGAGTGCGGCGACGCGGGCCGCGATGGCGTCAGCAGCGGCGTTCGACGGTGCGGCGGCGAGTTCGGGCAGCGGCGTGTCCGTCTCGATGACGGCGTCGAAGGATGCGATCGGAATCTGCGGCGCCGCGTGTGTGGACGGCATGGCGTGGTTGATCACCGCAAGCTTGAAGCCCGCCCGCGTCATCAGCGCGGGCGGCAGGTCGGCGGAAAGTCCGAAGCTGCACAGGCCGTTCGCATCGGGTGGGCTGACGGTGAAGGCGGCGGCGCCCGCGCCCTCCTCCACGAGCGTCGCGAATGCGGCGGAATAGTGCATCGGCCGAAGCCGTGTGCGTCGTTCGACGAATCCACGCCGCCAATCAGGTGACAGCATGACGATGTCCATGCCCGCACGCGGATGCAGGTCCGCGTAGTCGAAGCGGTTCATGCCGGGCACGAAGAGACCGGCGAAGAGGATGTCGGCCGCTGTTTCCGGCGTCTCGCGCCATGCGTGGTGCAGCGCCAGCGGTTCGGAGGGGCCGGCGGAAAGCGCGATGCGTCCGTCGCGCGCATGACGGGCGAGTTCGGCGACGGCGGCGGCGGGCGTCAACGTCTTCATGGAAAGTCCGGCGGGCGTTTGGCGAGGAAGGCGCTTGCGCCTTCGCGGAAGTCTGCGCCTTCGAACGCATCGGCGAAAAGGGCTCGGGTTTCGCCGTCGTCGGCGACGGCGCCGGCCTGGATTTTTCGGATCACGTGCTTGACGGCGCGCGCCGTAAACCCGGACGCGGCGCGCAGCTGCTGTTCGAAGGCGTCGGCGGCGGCATCGAGCGTGTCGGGCGCGTGCGTCGCATCGACCAGACCGATGCGCAGCGCTTCGGTGCTGTCGATCAGCTGACCGGTGAACAGGATGCGCTTGGCGGCGGACGCGCCGACCGCCGCAATCAGGCGGCGCGTATCGGCGACGCTGTAGGCGAGGCCGAGTTTGGCGGGGGTGATGCCGATGCGCAGGTCGGTCGCGGCGAACCGGAGATCGCAGCAGAGCGCGAGCGCGCACCCGCCGCCGACGCAGGCGCCGCGCAGGAGCGCAAGTGTTGGTTTGGGAAAATCCGCCAGCGCCTGCATGGCCGCCGCCATGATCGTCTGGTTCTCCAGCGCCGCCGAGCGGGTCGCGTAGGCGGCGGCGAATTCCTTGATGTCGGCGCCGGCGGCGAAGTGGTCGCCCGCGCCGCGCAGGACCACGAGCCGCACCTGCGGGTCGTCGGCGAGCGGGGCGAGCAGTGCGGGCAGGGCCGACCACATGGCGAGGTTCAGCGCATTGCGCGCGCCGGGCCGGTTCAGGACGATTTCGGCGCGAAAGCCCGTGCGGCGCAGCAGGATGTCTTCGGTTTCGGACACGGCGCGCTCCGGACTGGTGGGCGGTGAGGGGATCGAACCCCCGACCCTCTCGGTGTAAACGAGACGCTCTACCGCTGAGCTAACCGCCCACGGCGCCCCTCATAGCCGCGCCCGGCGCCGGGGCAAGGGGCCCTGTCGCACGACTTCACCAAGCCGCTTGACCCGCGAATCCGCAGGCACTATGCCCCCCGCTCCCCCACGCGGGTGTAGCTCAGTTGGTTAGAGCGCCGGCCTGTCACGCCGGAGGTCGCGGGTTCGAGCCCCGTCACTCGCGCCATTCCCCAGTACAGTCAGTTCGGGCGGCGCTTGTCTTCGCCACGCGCACAAAGCCCTGCAGCGGGTGCTGCAGGGCTCCGGCTCCCGACGTCCGCGCGCGTCCCCCGCGCGACGTCCCGCTGCGTCAGCGGGCGGCGAGAACGATACGGCCAGGCACGGGCTGTCCGAGTGCGGCGTACACATAGGGCTTGTCGATCTTCGTGGCGGCGTCGCCCATCATTTCGGAGATGCACTCCTGCTTCAGCCGTCGGCCCACCAGCGTACGGTCGCCAGCGTCGCAGGCCCGCGCCACGGCGCGCTGGAGGACGCCGGCGAACCTCTCGGCGCCGCGGGGCGTGTCCAGATCGTAAGCGGCGATGCGCACCGTGACGGTCGTCTGTTCGTGTCCGGCTTCTTTCGCGGAGGCGGGCGCGGCGACGGCGAGGGCGGCGAACGCGGCGAGAGCGGTGATCAGCGTGCGGGTCATGGCGTTTGCTCCTTCGGTTGGCGCCGGCTGTGAGGCGTCGGCGACGGTTCCTTGATACGCAGGTCCGGGGGCCGCCGCCGTTACCCGGGTCACCCAACGGCATGTCCCATGCGCCCGGTCGGTTTTCGCAGCTGCAGCACGGTTGCCACCAACCGAGGGCGCCAGTAGCTTCCGCCCCGCCGATTTGCTCCAGAATCGGGCCTTAGGAACCGTGCCCCCATGCAGGGACTGCTGATCGAATACCTGCCGATCGTGATCTTCCTCGCCATCGCCGCCGCGATGGGCGTGGGCTTCATGGCGGCGGCCTGGGCGTTCGCGCCCAAGAGCCCGGACAAGGAGAAGGTCTCGGCCTATGAGTGCGGCTTCAACGCGTTCGACGACGCGCGCATGAAGTTCGACGTGAAGTTCTATCTCGTCTCCATCCTCTTCATCATCTTCGACCTCGAAGTCGCGTTCCTGTTCCCGTGGGCGATCACGCTCGGTGAGGGTTCGGTCTTCGCTTTCTGGTCGATGATGGCGTTTCTCGGCGTGCTCACCGTCGGCTTTGTCTACGAATGGAAGAAGGGCGCCCTCGAATGGGATTGACGCCAGCAGGTACGGCCGGGCGCGCGGGCGTCGAAGGCGGGTTTGCGATCAAGCCGGACGATCCGTTCTACACGGGCCTGTCCAACGAACTTGCCGACAAGGGCTTTCTCGTCGCCGCCACGGATGACCTCATCAACTGGGCGCGCACGGGCTCGCTGATGTGGATGACGTTCGGCCTCGCGTGCTGCGCGGTCGAGATGATGCACATGTCGATGCCGCGCTATGACGCCGAGCGTTTCGGCTTCGCGCCGCGCGCGTCGCCGCGCCAGTCCGACGTGATGATCGTCGCCGGCACGCTGACCAACAAGATGGCTCCCGCGTTGCGCAAGGTCTACGACCAGATGCCGAACCCGCGCTACGTGATCTCGATGGGATCGTGCGCGAACGGCGGTGGATATTACCATTACAGCTACGCCGTCGTGCGCGGCTGTGATCGCGTGGTGCCCGTGGATATCTACGTGCCGGGCTGCCCGCCGACGGCGGAGGCGCTGCTCTACGGCGTGCTCGCCCTGCAGAAGAAGATCCGCCGCGAAGGGACTGTTGAGCGATGACCGACACGGTGAAGCCGCTCACGCCGCTCGAAGAGCTGGCGATGCACGTGACGGGCGCCATGCCCGGCGCGGTGGACAACACCGTCATCGCCTTCGACGAGCTGACGCTGGAGGCGAAAGCCGACCAGATCATTCCGCTGCTCATTTTCCTGCGTGACGATCCGCGCTGCCTGTTCACGACGCTCGTGGATCTGTGCGGCGTCGACTACCCCGAACGCGCGCAGCGTTTCGATGTGGTTTATCACCTGCTCTCGATGCGGCGGAACAAGCGCATCCGCATCAAGATCCGCACAGATGAGAACACGCCCGTTCCCTCGGTGATCAGCGTCTATCCGGCGGCCGACTGGAACGAGCGCGAGGCGTTCGACATGTACGGCATCCAGTTCGCTGGCCATCCCGATCTGCGGCGCATCCTCACCGATTACGGCTTCCAGGGCTTCCCGCTGCGCAAGGAGTTCCCGCTCACGGGCCATGTGGAAGTCCGCTACGACCCCGAGCAGCAGCGCGTGGTCTACGAGCCCGTGAAACTCCCGCAGGCCTTCCGCAATTTCGACTTCCTCTCCCCGTGGGAAGGGATGAACGAGATTTTGCCGGGGGATGAGAAGGCGAAGGGCTAGGCCATGCCCGCCGCGCCTGCATGCACCGTTTTTCCAGCCGCTAGCGCCTTTCTAGGCAGCAGCAACTGGAGACGTGCCATGTTCACCTGGACCCCGGAACGCAAGAAGCAGGCGATCTTCATCACCATCGGCGTCGTCGCCGGCGTCGCTGCGGCGACGTACATTCCCATGGGCATTCCCGCGGCGTGGGATCCGCCCGCCATCGGCGCCGCCGTCGGCGCGGGTCTGGGCGGCCTCGCATACATGATACTGGGCAAACGCAATGGCTGACGACGCGACGAACCTCCCCACCGCGCTTGAAGACGAAAAGCGCACATTCACGATCAATTTCGGGCCTCAGCACCCGGCGGCGCACGGCGTGCTGCGTCTGGTGCTCGAGCTTGACGGGGAGGTCGTCGAACGCGTCGATCCGCATATCGGCCTCTTGCACCGCGGCACCGAGAAGCTGATCGAGTACAAGACGTACCTTCAGGCGATCCCGTATTTCGACCGGCTCGATTACGTCGCGCCGATGAACCAGGAACACGCCTTCTGCCTGGCGATCGAAAAGATGCTGGGCATCGAGGTGCCGCGCCGCGCGTCGATCATCCGCGTGCTGTTCTCGGAAATCGGCCGCATCCTGAATCACCTCCTCAACGTCACGACGCAGGCGATGGACGTGGGCGCGCTCACGCCGCCGCTGTGGGGCTTCGAGGAACGCGAAAAGCTCATGATCTTCTATGAGCGCGCATCGGGAGCCCGTCTGCACGCCAACTATGTGCGTCCGGGCGGGGTTCATCAGGACCTCACGCCGCAACTCGTCGCCGACATCGCGAAGTGGGCCGAACAATTCCCCAAGGCGCTCGACGACATCGAAAGCCTGCTGACCGGCAACCGCATCTTCAAGCAGCGCAACGTCGATATCGGCGTGGTTAGCGCTGAAGACGCCTATGCGTGGGGTTTTTCCGGCGTGATGGTGCGCGGCTCGGGCCTTGCGTGGGACCTGCGTCGTTCGCAGCCCTATGAAATCTACAACGAGCTGAAATTCCGCATTCCCGTCGGCAAGAACGGGGACTGCTACGACCGCTATCTCTGCCGCATGGACGAGATGCGGGAGTCGAACGAGATCATCAAACAGTGCTGCGCACTGCTGGCGACGACGCCGGGCCCGGTGATGCCGGAACGCTCGAAGGTAGCGCCGCCGCGTCGCGGCGAGATGAAGAATTCGATGGAAGCGCTCATCCATCACTTCAAGCTCTACACGGAAGGCTTTCACGTCGGCCCGGGCGAAGTCTATGCGTGCGTCGAGGCGCCGAAGGGTGAGTTCGGCGTCTATCTCGTGGCCGATGGCACGAACCGGCCGTACCGCCTGAAGATCAAGGCCCCCGGTTTCCCGCATCTGCAGGCGATGGATTATCTCTGCAAGGGCCACATGCTCGCGGATGTTTCCGCCGTGCTCGGCTCGCTCGACATCGTATTCGGGGAAATCGATCGGTGAGGCGTTCCGAGACGCGCGGGCGTCCCGGTAAGCAACACGGAGGGTCGCGCGCGAAGAAAGACGTGAAGCGACGCGACTGGCAAAGGGCCTTCCGCGAAAAGGCGCAAGAACTGGTGCCGGACGAGTACCGCAGCGCGGTTTTCTACGGTGAGAACCAGACTCCGATGAGCGTATTTTTCGAAGTGCTTCCCGCAGTTCGGCAGGCGCATCAGGCGAAGGATGAAGCCAAGCTCAGATCAATTTATACGTTTGCGGCGTGGTGCCACGACCAGCCGGAACAGGACATCTGGAATGCGGCAGGCGTGTCTTTCTACGAGCACCTGTTCGAGGCGGACAATGAAGCGGATTGGCCCGACTTGATGCGATTTATGGGCCAGTCGACTTGGCGCACTGTGCTGACACTAACGGAAGGACGAATTTCTTCGGACCAGTTTGAACGGCTCAAACTATTGCGTTCGCGCGTCTATCCATAGGTTTTCGGAATGCCTCATTCCACACCCACTGAAATCGTCCAAGCCCAGCTCGATGCGTACAACGCGCAGGATCTTGATCGCTTCTGCACCTTCTATGCGCCGGACGCCGTCATTGGCGATCTGAACGGCGCGGTGACGCAGAACGGCCTCGCTGAAATTCGCGCGCGCTATGAAAAGGCGTGGGCGCAGTTTCCGCAGAACCGCGCCGTCGCGCTCTCGCGCATCGTCGTGGGATCGACCGTCGTCGACCATGAGCGCGTGACGCGCGCGCCGGGCGGGGAAGAATTCGAGGTCGCGGCGATCTACACCATCCGCGACGGCCGCATCGCCCGCGTCGACTTCGCGCGCTGACGGTGTCGGAGGTCCACCTCTATCTGTGGATCGAAGGCGCGGTGATGGCGGGCATCCTCGCCACGTTTCTCATCCAGGCCTTCTTCCTCTTCACGCCCGACCACGTGGAGCATCACCCGTTCCGCGTGCGGGTGGGCGCGATCATCCAGGGCGTGGTGGTCGGCGGGCTCGTGGGCCTCGTGCTCCTGCCGCTGCGTCTGAGTTTTCTCATTCCGGAACTGCCGGGCCCGCCTTCGGCGGTGGCGTCGACCGCCGTGCTGCCGGCGTTCCTCCTGATCCTCGTCGTGCGGCGCGGGCTGCTGGCGCGGGCGCCTCTCCTCGGGCGCTATGTGCGGGCCTATCGGCAGGCGGCGCTCAAGCGCGACATCGACATCGCGCACAAGCGTCTCGTGCGGCTCCGCTTGATGGACAGAAAGCAACGCGCCGAGGCGCCGCCGGAGGCTTGACGCCCGGGCTCCTTCGCAGGATCGCAGGGGCCATGCGCCGCGTCCCCGATCCGCCTCACGTCATCGTCCAGCGCCTCACGGACGCCTTCAACAAGCAGGATCTCGACGCGGTGAGCCAGTGTCTCGCCGCCAACTGCGTCGTGGCCAATCACGGCGGCGAGACCGTGCAGGTGGGCGCGCCCGCGATCTGCGCGCAGTACGCCGCCGCCTTCGACGAACGCCCCAAGGTCCGCATCAGCGTCATGGGCCGCATGTCGCAGGGGGACAAGGTCGTCCAGCACGAGTCCGTCAGCCAGGGGCTCACCGGCGCCGACCGCCGCATCGCCATCTACACGGTCATCGGCGATAAGGTGACGCGCGTCGAATTCATGCGTTGAGAGCCGTTCGCAAGAGCGGCTGCGCGCTCTGGTCCCGTGACAAGACAGCCCGGGCGCTGCTATGCGCAGCCCGTCAGATTCACCGGATTCCGCTCATGTCCGTCCGCCGTCTCGCCGCCGAACAGCCGGCCTCTTTCGCCTTCAAGCCCGAGACGCTGGAGACGGCGAAATGGTGGATCGCGAAGTATCCGGGCGACCGCAAGCAGTCCGCCGTGATCCCGATCCTGTGGCTGATCCAGAAGCAGGAAGGCTGGGTCTCCGAGCCCGCCATCCGCACGCTGGCCGAGATGCTCGACATGCCGGTCATCCGCGTGCTCGAGGTCGCGACCTTCTACACGATGTTCCATCTGGCCCCGGTCGGTAAGCACCACCTGCAACTGTGCGGCACCACGCCGTGCGTGCTGCGCGGCGCGGAGGATCTGAAGAAGGTCTGCAAGAGCCGCATCGGCGGCAAGTTCGAGATCAGCGCCAAGGGCCTGAGCTGGGAAGAAGTCGAATGCGTCGGCGCCTGCGTGAACGCGCCCGTCGTCGCCATCGACGATTACTATCACGAAGACCTTTCGCCCGATGATCTCGAAAAGCTCATCGACGCGCTCGAACGCGGCGAGACGGTCAAGCCCGGCAGCGCGCGGCCGCGTCAGACCTCGGCGCCCGAAGGCGGCGCGCTGACGCTGAAGGATCCCTCGCTGTACGACGGCTCGCTCGCCCAGCCGGTGACGCTGCCGAACCTCCCCGGGAAGAGTGCGTGAGCGACGCATCGCCGCCTCCCGAAAAGCCCCGCGTGCCGCAGCCGATCGCGCTCGGCGGCGGCTGGCGTTTCGTGCATGTCATCCTGGCCGTCGGCTTCGCCGGCTTCGGCGGCTACCGCGCTTTCGTGCAGGGCGCGCCGCTGACGGAGCCGGGCGTCGTCGTCTGCGCGCTCGGCGCGGTGTGGTTCGGCGCGCGCGCGGCCCTTTCCTTCATGGCGAAAAAGCCATGAGCGACGCGCCGCGCCTCGACACACCGGAAGGCCGCGCCGCATACCGGCGTGAACTGCATGGCGTCGCCGCGCCGTGGCGCTATGGCGGGCTCGCGCTGATCGTGCTCGGGGCGCTCATCGGCGGCGTCGACCGCTACACCGACACGGCCATGCCGTCGTGGACCACCACCGCCATCTTCGTCCTCTTCGGCGTCGGCTGGGTGATGATGATGGTCGCCATCGTTCAACGCACGATCTACCACCGCCGACGTTTCGGCGGCCAAACGGGAAGCAAGTGATGCTCGCCGACAAGGACCGCATTTTCCTCAATCTCTACGGCGCCCACGGCGCGGACCTAGAGTCCGCCAAGAAGCGCGGCGCGTGGAACGGCACGGCCGACATGATCAGCGCGGGCCGCGACTGGATCATCACGCAGGTGAAGGAAAGCGGCCTGCGCGGCCGGGGCGGCGCGGGGTTCCCCACGGGCCTCAAATGGTCCTTCATGCCCAAGCAGGTCACGGACCGTCCGCACTATCTCGTCGTCAACGCCGACGAGTCCGAGCCCGGCACCTGCAAGGATCGCGACATCATGCGTCACGATCCGCATCTGCTCATCGAAGGCTGCCTCATCGCGTCCTTCGCGATGCAGGCGCATGCCTGCTACATCTATCTGCGCGGCGAATATGTCGCCGAGCGCGAGGCGATGGAGAAGGCGGTCAAGGAAGCCTACGCGGCCAAGCTCATCGGCAAGAACAACATCCACGGCTGGGACTTCGACTGCTACATCCACCACGGCGCGGGCGCCTATATCTGCGGTGAAGAGACCGCGCTGCTTGAGAGCCTCGAAGGCAAGAAGGGCCAGCCGCGCCTGAAGCCGCCATTCCCGGCGAATTCCGGCCTCTATGGCTGCCCGACGACCGTCAACAATGTGGAATCCATCGCCGTCGCGCCGACGATCATCCGTCGCGGCGCGAAGTGGTTCGCCGGGATCGGGCGTCCGAACAACACCGGCACGAAGGTGTTCTGCGTGTCGGGCCATGTGAACAAGCCCTGCAATGTCGAAGAGGCGATGAGCATTCCGCTGCGCACGCTTCTGGAAGAGCATTGCGGCGGCGTGCGCGGCGGCTGGGGCAATCTGAAAGCCGTCATTCCGGGCGGCTCGTCGGTGCGCATGATCACGGCGGCCATGGCCGAAGAAGCGCTGATGGATTTCGACTCGCTCTCGGCGATGAAGTCGGGCCTCGGCACCGCCGCCGTCATCGTCATGGACCAGTCCACCGACGTCGTCCGCGCGATCGCGCGCATCGCCTATTTCTACAAGCATGAAAGCTGCGGCCAGTGCACGCCGTGCCGTGAAGGCACGGGCTGGATGTGGCGCGTGCTCGAACGCATGGCGCGCGGCGAGGCCGAACATTCCGAAATCGACCTCCTGCTCGACGTGGCGGGACAAGTGGAAGGCCACACCATCTGCGCGCTCGGCGACGCCGCCGCCTGGCCGGTGCAGGGCCTCATCCGCCACTTCCGTCACGAGATCGAGGAGCGCATCGACCGCTACCGCGCGGCGAAGGGTGTCCATCAGGTGAAGATGGTGGCGGCGGAGTAACTCGCGGATGCATCTGGCGCAGATCAACATCGCCCGGTTGCTCCATCCGCAGGATGATCCCCGCGTCGCGGAGTTCATGGACAATCTCGATGCGGTGAACGCCGTCGCGGAGCGGTCGCCGGGCTTTGTCTGGCGCTTCAAGGACGAGAGCGGCAATGCGACGGACACGCAGGCCTTCGACGATCCGCAGATCATCGTGAACCTTAGCGTTTGGGAAAGCGCCGAGGCGCTCGAACAGTTCGTGTTCAGGACCGTGCACAAGCAGTTCTACGGCAAGCGCCGCGCGTGGTTCGATCCGGCGTTCGGGCCGGCGCTCGCGCTCTGGTGGATCGAAGCGGGTACGACGCCCACGCTCGACGAGGCGCTCGCGCGCTGGCGCAAGCTGCGTGACGAAGGGCCGGGCGCGGACGTGTTCGGCTGGGAAGGCGCAGGCGCCGCCGAACTGTGGAAGACCGCGCGCTGCGGGTGAGCGGGGATGCGCCCGGTCGCATGAACTTCCAGTAGGGGGAAACGCGAAGGCTATTCCCCTCGCGACAAGGACCGCCGGCGCCCCGCCGGCAAAGCGTTTCCCCTTGGCGCACAAGGAGGTCGGCGAGGGCGCCGGCGGTGCTGACCAGAAAAAACAGCAAAACAATCCGACCGGGTCCAGACCCGAGTCACGCTCTTCCCACGTCGCGTCGGAATGGTTCCGCCGCCTCGAAGAGGAGAGCACACATGCAGATCGCGAAACCCTTGCGTCACCGCCGCAGCGCTTACGCCGCCGCCGCGCGCGACCTGCATTTGTGGCTGCTCGACGTGATGGCGTGGCTGATGGCGCGTGTGCGCCCGCCTCGATTCATGCGCCTCGATTTCCAGGCGGAGCTTCGCAAAGCGCGCCGCGACATCCGCATGCTGATCTTTCTCGCCATGTGCTCGCGGATGACGTTTCGCGTCGACAGGGCGGTCTTCACCGTCAGGCCGCACGGCATGTCGGGCTATCAACGGCGGCGCATGCGCCTTCTGCGGGCGTACACGCGCGGCGTATCCCTGCGCACGGTCCGCGACATGCGCGATGCACTGCGCGATTTCGACCGCACGGTGACACGCGCGCTGGCGCGGCTGCCGAGGAAGGGCGGGGTGCTCGGCGCCATCGTCACGGTGATTGCTGTGACCATCGCTCTGCGCACGAACGCGCCTGCAGCTGCCGCCGAAGCCGCAGATACGTCATGAGTCCTGAACGCCGACCGCGCAGCGCCCGATGCGCATTGAGACTGCAATTCACGCGAGATTCGTCGGAGTCTGGCGGCGCCCGCGCATGCGCAGCGGGTGCTGCGCGGTCCGGCGCCAATAGCCGCGCTCTACTGCGTCACCTTTGTCGCGAACGCCGTCACATCCTCGAGCGTCGGCGCGCGATTGCGGAAGGGCCGCGACAGCGCCAGCGCGATGCCCGCGTGATCGACGCCCGGATAGATCTTCACCTCCGCGTGCGCGCCCGCGGCGACCAGGTCGCGGCCCAGACGGTGCGAATTGCGCATCAGCACGCGGGTGTCGGCGTCCCCGTGCAGCAGCAGGGCAGGCGGCGCGTCGGCGCGCACGAAGGTCACCGGCTGCACGGCTTCCGGTTCGGGATACGCCCCGAACGCGTCGCGCAGCACGCCCTCCTCCTTGGGATCGAACCTGTAGGCGCCCGCAAGGCCGATCACCCCGCGCACCGCCGACGCCGGCACCTCGCCGCGCGCGAGCAGACGCCGGTCGAGCGCCACCATCATCGCGATGTGCGCGCCGGCCGAGTGGCCCATCAGCACCATCCGGTCGGGATCGCCGCCGAAGCGGGCGGCGTTGCGGTAGGCCCAGGCGGTCGCCGCCGCCGCATCGTCGACAAAGGCGGGGAAGGGATGCTCGGGCGCGAGCCGGTAGTCCGGCACGACGACGACAAAGCCCTGCGCCGCCAGCGCCCGGGCCGCCCACGCGTAGTCCTGACGCCGTCCGGAGTTCCACGCGCCCCCGTAGATGAAAACGATGACCGGGCGCGGCGATGCGGCGGGCGCGGGGTAGATGTCGAGCTTCTGGCGGAGGCCCTCGCCATAGGCGATCGCCCGGGTCGCGGGCCCTGTCG
Source organism: Hyphomonadaceae bacterium (assembly GCA_016791445.1). Taxonomy (GTDB): domain Bacteria; phylum Pseudomonadota; class Alphaproteobacteria; order Caulobacterales; family Aquidulcibacteraceae; genus VFBF01. Next base: position 251,380 of record JAEUMP010000002.1, read on the forward strand.
CACCGTCCTTCGGCGTCACCGTATTGAACAGCGCGATCGGCGAACAGGCGGCGGCGATGAGGGCGAGCATGACGGTAATCCAGAGGCGCATGACAGGTTCCTGACGGCGGCAAGGTGCAATACGAACGGGACCGGCGGCGGGATCCGGAGGTCCTGCGCGGCATTTCAGGCCGGAGTCACCATGGGCGATCGTCACTTCCTTCTGCTTTATGATCTCGCGCCCGACTATCTGGAGCGGCGGGGCCTGTTCCGGTCGGCGCACCTCGATCTGGCGCGGGCGGCGGTGGCGCGGGGCGAGCTGGTCCTTGGCGGCGCGCTCGCGGACCCGGCCGATCAGGCGGTGCTGCTGTTCAAGGGGCAGGGGCCGGAGGCCGCCGAAGCGTTCGCCCGGGCCGACCCCTACGTCGCCAACGGCCTCGTGCGCGCCTGGAGGGTGCGCGTCTGGACCACGGTCGTGGGCCCGGAGGCGTCGACGCCGGTCGTGTAGCCCTGTGGATAACCCGACCCGCATGGCCACCGTGCGTCGCGGGTTCGGGTCGGTGTCCGATAGCCTCTTGCGATCCGTTCTCAGTGCATGCGCCAAGGCCCGGCCTGCGCCTTCCGGACCCCTTGATGCGACGCAGCAAATAGGCTCAACACCCCGCAACACTTTCCGGGATTCCGGAAAGTGTTCAGGCTTAGCATGACCAAGATTCTCATCGACGGCGTCGAGATCGACGTCCCACCCGACTACTCTTTGCTGCAGGCGTGCGAAGCGGCCGGCGCGGAGATTCCGCGCTTCTGCTATCACGAGCGCCTGTCGGTGGCCGGCAATTGCCGGATGTGTCTGGTGGAAGTGAAGGGCGCGCCGAAGCCGGTCGCGTCGTGCGCACAGCAGGTGAAGGATCAACGTCCGGGCCCGAACGGCGAACCGCCGGCCGTGCTCACGAAGTCGCCGCTGGTGAGGAAAGCGCGCGAAGGGGTGATGGAGTTTCTCCTCATCAACCACCCGCTCGACTGCCCGATCTGCGACCAGGGCGGCGAATGCGACCTGCAGGACCAGTCCGTCGCCTATGGCCGCTCCGCCACGCGCTTCGACGAGAACAAGCGTGCGGTCGAAGAGAAATTCATGGGCCCGCTCGTGAAGACGGTGATGACGCGCTGCATCCAGTGCACGCGCTGCGTCCGCTTCGTGACCGAGGTCGCCGGCGTTCCCGAGATCGGCGCGACCGGTCGCGGCGAGGACATGGAAATCACGACCTATCTGGAGAAATCGCTCACCTCCGAGCTCTCCGCGAACGTAATCGATCTCTGCCCGGTCGGCGCGCTGACCTCAAAGCCCTACGCCTTCAACGCGCGCCCCTGGGAGCTGACCAAAACAGAGTCCGTCGACGTGATGGACGCCCTCGGCTCCAACATCCGCATCGACGCGCGCGGCGACGAAGTGCTCCGCGTGCTGCCGCGCGTGAACGAAGAGATCAACGAGGAGTGGATCTCCGACAAGACGCGCTTCGCGGTCGACGGTCTGAAGTATCAGCGCCTCGATCGTCCTTATGTGCGCCGTGACGGCAAACTGACGCCCGTCACTTGGGACGAAGCGCTCACCGCCACCGCGCAGGCGCTGCGCGCGAGCCCGGACCGCATCGGCGCCATCGCCGGCGATCTCGCCTGCGCGGAAAGCATGAAGGCGACGCTCGATCTGCTCGGCGGGCTCGGCGTGAAGAATTTCGACAGCGGCGCCGGACACCTCGCGGGCGCGTCGCGGCAAGGCTGGTTGTTCAACAGCACGATCCTCGGCATCGAAGATGCCGATGTGATCCTGCTTGTTGGCGTCAATCCCCGGCTCGAAGCCGCGGTGCTCAACGCCCGGCTGCGCAAAGTCTGGCTGCGCGGCGACGTCCGCATCGGTCTGATCGGCGAGCGCGCCGACCTTAACTACGACTACGAGCACCTCGGCGCCGGCGCGACGTCCATCGCCGATCTCGGCAAGGGCGGCGCGTTCTTCGATGCGCTGAAGGCCGCCCAGAAGCCCCTGGTCATTGTCGGCGCGGGCCTGTCCGCCGCAGCGTTGCGTGCAGCCGGAAAACTCGCGGCGAGCGTGGGCGTCGTGAAGGACGGCTGGAACGGCTGGAGTGTGCTGCACACGGGCGCCTCCCACGTCGGCGCGCTCGATCTGGGCTTCGCGCCGAAGGGTGGTTCGCTGACGCGGTCGCAAATGGTTGCGGCGGTCAATGACGGCAAGCTCGACACGCTGTTCCTGCTCGGCGTCGATGACGGTCCGTTGCCGGAAAAGGGCAGGGCGACCGTCATCTACCTGGGCACCCATGGAGACGCGGGCGCGCACATCGCCGACATCATTCTCCCGGGCGCGGCCTATGCCGAAAAGAACGCGACCTGGGTGAACATGGAAGGCCGCGTGCAGTACGGCCGGCGCGCTGCGTTTCCAAAGGGCGATGCGCGGGAAGACTGGTCGATCCTGCGGGCGCTCTCGGCGGTCATGGGCAAGACGCTTCCCTACGACTCGCTCGCCGCGCTGCGCGCGAAGATGATCGCCGATCACCCGACCTTTGGCGCCGTCGACTACGCGCCGGGCGCGGCGGACGCCGATGGGTTTGATCCTGCTTTGGTGGGCGCCGAGGGGACGGCGAGCGCCGAACCGTTCCGCACCGCCGTGCGCGACTTCTATTTCACGAACCCGATCGCCCGTGCGAGCCGCACAATGGCGGACTGCTCCAAATCGGCATCGGGCGTCGATGCGTCGAAGGTGGCGGCTGAATGAACCCCGCTGTCGACTACGTTCCGTTCATCACGCTCGACCCCGGCGTCGAGTGGGCGCTCATGAAGACGGGCCAGATCCTGGCGATCATGGTCATGCTGCTTCTTTCGCTGGCGTTCCTGCTGCTGTTCGACCGCAAGGTCTGGGCGGCGGTGCAGCTGCGCAAGGGCCCCAATGTCGTGGGTCCGTTCGGCCTCTTCCAGTCCTTCGCCGACTTCTTGAAGTTCGTGATGAAGGAAATCGTCATCCCGGCGGGCGCGAACAAGACCGTCTTCATCCTCGCGCCGCTGCTGACGTTCACGTTGGCGTTCGCGACATGGGCGGTCGTGCCGATCGCACCGGGCTGGGTGGTGTCGAACCTCAATGTCGGCATCCTCTACCTGTTCGCGATCTCGTCGCTCGGCGTCTACGGCATCATCATGGGCGGCTGGGCGTCGAACTCGAAGTATCCGTTCCTCGGCGGTCTTCGTTCCGCGGCGCAGATGGTGAGCTACGAGGTCTCGATCGGCTTTGTGCTGATCACGGTGCTGCTGCTCGTGGGCTCGCTGAACCTGACCTCGATCGTCGACAACCAGCGCGACGGCATCTGGATGTGGCACGCCTTCCGCATCTTCAATGTCGCGGAGTTTCCGGCGAACCTGCTGATCGGCGCCGTGATGTTCGCGATGCTGGTGATCTTCTTCATCTCCGCGCTCGCGGAGACGAACCGCCCGCCCTTCGATCTGCCGGAAGCGGAATCAGAGCTCGTCGCGGGTTATCAGGTCGAATACTCGTCGACGCCGTATCTGCTCTTCATGATCGGCGAGTACCTGAACATCACGCTCATGTGCGCGATGATCAACATCCTGTTCCTGGGCGGCTGGCACCTGCCGTGGGGTCCCGTGGACAATGAGTGGCTCGGCTTCCTGATTTTCTACGCCAAGCTCTGGGCCATGTTCTTCATGTTCGCGATGGTGAAAGCGATCGTGCCGCGCTACCGCTACGATCAGCTCATGCGTCTGGGCTGGAAGATCTTCCTGCCGACGTCGCTCGTCGCGGTGGCGATCGCCGCCGGATACGTCACCTATATCGGGCGCCCCGCGCTCACCACGGTCGCTGGCGGATGAGGAGCCGATAGATGTCCCGCATCCTTCAGGCCGCCAAGGGCGCACTCATGCTCGACATGATCGGGGGCTTCGCCCTCGGCATGAAGTATTTCTTCCGTCGCAAAGCGACGGTGAACTATCCCTTCGAGAAAGGCCCGCTCAGCCCGCGCTTCCGGGGCGAGCACGCCTTGCGCCGCTACGCGAACGGCGAGGAACGCTGCATCGCCTGCAAGCTGTGCGAGGCGATCTGTCCGGCGCAGGCCATCGTCATCGAGGCCGAGCCGCGCGAGGACGGCTCGCGCCGCACCACGCGCTACGACATCGACATGACCAAGTGCATCTATTGCGGCTACTGCCAGGAGGCGTGCCCCGTGGATGCGATCGTTGAAGGGCCGAACTTCGAGTTCGCCACCGAGACCCGGGAAGAGCTGTTCTACGACAAGGAACGTCTGCTCGCGAACGGGGACCGTTGGGAGCGCGAGATAGCCAAGAACCTGGAACTGGATGCGCCCTACCGCTGAGGCGGGCGCGGGGAGGAACGATGCTGGAGGCGATCGCCTTCTATCTGCTGGCGGGTGTCGCGGTGCTTTCGGCCTTTGCGGTCGTCGCCGCGCGCAACCCCGTGCACTCCGTGCTGTTCCTTATCCTGACGTTCTTCAACGCGGCGGGTCTCTTCGTGCTGCTCGGCGCGGAGTTCCTCGCGATGCTGTTGATCGTCGTCTATGTCGGCGCGGTCGCGGTGCTCTTCCTCTTCGTCGTCATGATGCTCGACGTCGACTTCGTGGAGCTGAAGCAGGGCTTCCTCAAATACATGCCGCTCGGCGGTCTGGTCGGCGCGTTCCTTCTCGGTGAGCTCATTCTCGTGACGAGCGCGGTGCGCGGGTCCGGGCTCTATACCGATAGTCCCGCAGGGCTGCCGGACGGGGTCACCAACGCCGAACGTATCGGGCGCGTGCTCTACACGGACTATCTCCTCCTGTTCCAGCTCGCGGGCCTCGTGCTCTTCGTGGCGATGATCGGGGCGATCGTGCTGACGCTGCGTCGCCGCGACGGGGTAAAGCGGCAGGACATCCACAAGCAGGTCGGTCGCACGCGCAAGCAGGGCGTGGAGTCCAAGGACGTGCTTCCCGGACAAGGTCTGGGGTAAGGGGCTCGGCTGATGCAGATCGGACTGGAACACTACCTCGCGGTGGCGGCGGCGCTCTTCACGATCGGCGTCTTCGGCATTTTCGTGAACCGCAAGAACATCATCATCATCCTGATGTCGATCGAGCTGGTCCTGCTCTCGGTGAACATCAACCTCGTCGCGTTCTCGAGCTTCCTCGGCAATATCGAGGGCCAAATCTTCGCGATGTTCGTGCTGACGGTGGCGGCGGCGGAGGCGGCCGTGGGGCTCGCCATCCTCGTCACCTATTTCCGCAACCGCGGCGACATCGCCGTGGAAGATCTCAACCTGATGAAGGGCTGACGCCACAATGGGCTTCGAGCCGATCATCGTTCTCGCGCCGCTGTTCGCGGCTGTCGTTGCCGGCCTCGGCCAGCGTTTCATCGGCGACAAGCCGGCGATGGCGCTCACCACGGGCGTCCTCGGGCTCTCGCTGGCGCTCTCGCTCTATACCTTCGTCGACTATATCTGGCTGGGCGGCGAAGCGCGGCTGATCGAGCTCTTCAAGTTCATCGACGTTGGCGGCTTTTCGTCCACCTGGTCGATCCGGATCGACACCATGTCGGTCATCATGCTCGTCGTGGTGACGAGCGTCTCGTTCCTCGTGCACCTCTATTCGTGGGGGTACATGGCGGAAGATCCGCACCGTGCGCGGTTCTTCGCCTATCTCTCCTTCTTCACCTTCGCGATGCTCGCGCTGGTGACGGCAAACGACTTCCTGCAAATGTTCTTCGGCTGGGAAGGGGTGGGCGTCGCGTCCTACCTGCTGATCGGCTTCTGGTACGACAAGCGCAGCGCCAACGACGCGGCGATCAAGGCGTTCGTGGTCAACCGCGTGGGAGACTTCGGCTTCGCCCTCGGCATCATGGCATGCTTCTTCCTCTACGGTTCGATCCGGTTCGACGAGGTTTTCGCCGCCGCGGCCGCCAATCCGACGCTGGTGCTCGATCTCCAGCTCTTCCAGGTCCCCGCGATCGAGGCGGTGTGCCTGTTGTTGTTCATCGGCGCGATGGGCAAGTCGGCGCAGTTCTTCCTGCACGTCTGGCTGCCGGACGCAATGGAAGGCCCCACGCCGGTTTCCGCGCTGATCCACGCGGCGACCATGGTGACCGCCGGCGTCTTCATGGTCTGCCGCTGCTCGCCGCTCTACGAGATGGCGCCCTACGCGGCGGCATTCGTCACCATCGTCGGCGCGGTGACGGCGCTCTTCGCCGCGACCGTCGGTCTCGCGCAGAACGACATCAAACGCGTCGTCGCGTACTCCACCTGCTCGCAGCTCGGCTACATGTTCTTCGCGGCGGGCGTCGGCGCCTATGGCGCGGCGATGTTCCACCTCTTCACGCACGCCTTCTTCAAGGCGCTGCTCTTCCTCGGCGCCGGATCGGTGATCCACGGCCTGCACCACGAGCAGGACCTTCGCTACATGGGCGGTGTCCGCAAGCCCATGATGCTGACCTGGGTCATGATGCTGATCGGCACGCTGGCGCTCACCGGCGTCGGCATACCGGGCACGCAGATCGGCTTCGCCGGTTTCTTCTCGAAGGACGCGATCATCGAAAGCGCCTTCGCGGCCAGCGAGACAGGGCGCACCTTCGCCGAGTTCGCGTTCTGGTGCGGCATCACGGCGGCGTTCCTGACGTCGTTCTATTCGTGGCGCCTCATGTTCATGGCGTTCGAAGGCAAGTTCCGTCCGAACCCGGACGCGCACCATCACGACGGACACGCGCACGACGATCACGCGCACCATGGCGATCACCATCACGCCAAGCCCGCGGACGGCGTCGCGCCGGCGCACGAGTCACCGGCGGTGATGACAGTTCCACTCGTCGCGCTGGCGGCAGGGGCGGTGCTGGCGGGCGTGATGTTTGCGCCAATGTTCCTGCACGGTCAGGCTGATCAGTTCTGGCGCGGGGCGATCGAACGCGCGCATGATCCGCTCAACCCCTCTGGCGGCGGACACGGTGGGGAGTCGGCGCACGCCGAAGCCGGACATGGCGACACGCATGCACCGGTCGCAGACCCACATGCGGCGCCTGCTGAAGCACACGGCGCAGGCGCGGAAGACCATGGCGGCGGCGGTCACCACGTTCCCGCCTGGGTCATGTGGGCGCCGTTCTTCGTGACCCTCGCTGGCTTCCTCCTTGCCTTGCCGCTCTATTTCTTCAGCCAGACGGCAGGCGCCACGATCGCGCGCGTATTCGCGCCCCTGAACGCCTTCCTGTCGCGCAAGTGGTACTTCGACGAACTCTATGATTTCGTCTTCATCAAAGGTGCGCGCGCGCTCGGAGACTTCTTCTGGAAGACCGGCGACAAGAAGGTGATCGACGGCCTCGGCCCCGACGGGTTCGCATCGGTCTCCAAGTTCACCGCGCGACAGATGCGCAAGACACAGACGGGCTTTGTGTACCACTACAGCTTCTTCATGCTGATCGCGGTGGCCGCCATCGGGGCCTACGCCATCTGGGCCGGTGGAGGCCTGCCGTGAGCGGGGTCCCCATTCTTTCGCTGATGACGTTCCTGCCGGCGGCAGGCGCGCTGCTCATCCTCGCGGCGCGCTGGTCTTCGAGCGGCCAGCACGCCGGCCACGACACGGGCGTGAAGTGGATTGCCTTCATCGTGACGCTTGCGACGCTGGCGCTCAATCTCGTGGCGCTGACGCAGTTCGACGCGAGCCAGCCGGGCTTTCAACTGGTCGAGCGCGTGGCGTGGGGCGCGGGGCTCGAATACCACATGGGCGTGGACCAGATGGCGATGGCGCTTCTGCTCCTCACCAACTTCCTGATGCCGCTCTGCATCCTCGCGAGCTGGAACATCGAGAAGCAGGTTTCGGCCTACATGATGCTCTTCCTCGCGCTTCACACCCTGATGCAGGGCGTGTTCGGCGCGATGGACATCGTGCTCTTCTATGTCTTCTTCGAAGCTGGCCTCATCCCGATGTTCATTCTCATCGGTGTTTGGGGCGGCAAGAACCGCGTCTATGCGGCGTTCAAGTTCTTCCTCTACACGCTGATCGGCTCGGTGCTGATGCTCGTGGCGCTGATCTTCATGGCGATCATGGCCAAGACGACCAGCATCCCGGAGCTCACGGCGTTCGCGCAGCAAGGCGGATTCGCGAAGGATCTGCAGATATGGCTGTGGCTGGCGTTCTTCGCCTCCTTCGCGGTGAAGATGCCGATGTGGCCGGTGCACACCTGGCTTCCGGACGCGCACGTCGAGGCGCCGACGGCGGGGTCGGTCATCCTTGCGGGAGTGCTCCTGAAGATGGGCGGCTACGGCTTCCTGCGCTTCTCGCTGCCGATGTTCCCGGACGCGAGCGCATTCTTCACGCCCCTCGTATTCGTGATGTCCGTCGTCGCGATCATCTACGCCTCGCTCGTGGCGTTCCGTCAGACTGACATCAAGAAGCTTATCGCATACTCTTCCGTCGCCCATATGGGCTTTGTCACCATGGGCATCTTCGCCGGCACCGAGCAGGGCGTGCAGGGCGCCATCTTCCAGATGCTGTCCCACGGCATCATCTCGGGCGCGCTCTTCCTGATCGTCGGCGTAATCTACGATCGCATGCACACCCGTGAGATCGCGGCTTATGGCGGCCTCGTCCACCGCATGCCGGTCTATGCGGCGATCTTCCTGCTCTTCACGATGGGCAATGTCGGGTTGCCGGGCACGAGCGGCTTTGTCGGCGAAATCCTGACCATGGCCGGCACGTTCCCGGTCAATGCCTGGGTGACGGCGGGCGCGGCCACGGGCGTCATCCTCTCTGCGGTCTATGCGCTGACGCTGTACCGGAAGGTGGCGTTCGGAAAGCTCGAAAACCCCGCGCTCGCCACAATCACGGACATCAATGCGCGCGAGTGGGTGATGTTTGTCCCGCTTGTGATCGGCACGCTGGTGCTGGGCTTTGCGCCGATGATCGCCCTCGATTTCACCAAAGCGTCCACGCAGGCGATCCTCGCCGGCTATGACGTGTTCGCTGGGCGGTAGGTCATGGAAGCGGAACTCGTCTCGCGCCTTGCAAACGATCTGGTCTGGATCCGGCCGGAATTGCTCCTCGCCGGCTTCGCCCTGGCGGCGACCCTCGTCGGCGCATGGCTGGGCGACCGTGTCGGCGGCCTTCTTGCCGGTCTGTGTGCTGTCGGCCTTGTGATCGCGGCGTTCTTCGCGTGGCAGATGCGTCCGGCGGAACCGCAGCTGGTGTTCGGCGGCGCGCTCAGCATCGACGGTTTCAGCGGTTATGCGAAGGCGGTGATCGCGCTGGCGGCCGCCGCGACGCTTCTGCTCGGGGCCGATCACTTCGCCCGTCGCAACGAGCGTCGTTTCGAATTTCCAATCCTGATCGCGCTCTCTGCGGTCGGCATGTTTGTGATGGTGTCGGCAAACGACCTCATCACGCTCTATGTGGGTCTCGAACTACAGAGCCTTGCGGCCTATGTACTGGCCGCTTTCCGCCGCGACGACGCCCGTTCATCCGAAGCGGGCCTGAAATACTTCGTACTCGGCGCGCTGGCGTCCGGGCTGTTGCTGTATGGCGCATCGCTGATCTACGGGTTCACCGGCTCGGTCCGATTCGACGTGATCGCCGCATCGGTCGCCGATGGCGGGCTGGGCGTGATGTTCGGCCTCGTCTTCCTGATCTGTGGACTGGCGTTCAAGATGTCGGCGGCCCCGTTCCACATGTGGACTCCCGACGTCTATGAGGGCGCGCCGACGCCGGTCACGGCCTTCTTCGCCGCCGCGCCGAAACTCGCCGCCGTCGCCTTGCTGGCGCGGGTGCTCTACGGTCCGTTTGCGGATCTTGAAGATCAATGGCGCCAGGTCATCATGGCGCTTGCCGGCATCTCGCTGCTCGTCGGCGCATTCATCGCGCTCGCGCAGACCAACATCAAGCGCCTGATGGCGTATTCCTCGATCCACAATATGGGCTTTGCGCTCATGGCGCTTGCGGCGGGGACCGAAAAGGGCGCCAGCGCGGCGCTCATCTACATGACCATATATCTGCCGACGACGATCGGGGCCTTCGCCGGCATTCTCGCCATGCGGCGCGACTGCAAGGATGTCGAGACGATCGAGGATCTGTCCGGCCTCGCGCAGCGCAAGCCGTGGCTGGCGATGTTGCTCACCGTGATCTTCTTCTCTGTCGCCGGCATTCCCCCGCTCGCGGGCTTCTTCGGCAAGCTGGTGACGTTCCAGGCGGCGCTCGATGCTGGCCTCTGGCCGCTCGCCGTCGTCGCCGCGCTCGCGACAGTCATTTCCGCCGCGTACTATCTGAACATCATCAAGGTGATGTGGGTGAATCCGCCGGCGCCGGCGTTCCAGTCATCCGGGCCGACCATCGCGATGACGGCGGGCCTCGCAACATTGCTGATCTTTCCCGTGCTCGTCGTCGGTTTTGGCTGGGTCGAGCAGGCGGCGCTCCTTGCGGCGACGTCGAGTTTCCCGTGATCGATCCCAACGCGCCGCGCGTCACGTTCGACGAGATCGACTCCACGAACGCGGAAGCGGCGCGACGCGCGGGGGCGGGTGATGCCGGTCCGTACTGGCTCTTGGCGGCACGGCAGACGGCAGGGCGCGGTCGACGCGGCCGCAGCTGGACGTCGGAATCGGGCAATCTCTTCATCACTTATCTCGGCGTCTCGGATCGCCCGCCCGGTGAGATTGCCCTGCTGAGCTTTGCGGTCGCTCTCGCCGTCGCCGATGTCGCTGACAACGTGCTCGGTCGTGCGGCGGCGCTCGTGAAGTGGCCGAATGACGTGATGGTTCTCGGCCGCAAGATTTCCGGCATCCTTCTGGAGTCCGGTGCGCTGGGCGCAGGGAGGACATGGGTCGCCGTGGGCATCGGCATCAACATCGCGAGTGCGCCGACGGATGTGGATCAGCCCATCGCCGCGCTCTCGGGCCTCGCCAACGGCAAGATGATTTCGATCGAGAGTGTCGAACAGGTCCTGCGTCGTCGGCTTGGATTCTGGTCCGGGCGGCTCGAGCGGGAGGGCTTCGCGCCGATCCGCGAGGCATGGCTCGCGCGGGCGCATGGCATGGGCGCCGCCGCGACGGCGCGCCTGGGGAATGAGGAAGTCGCAGGCTTCATGCGCGGTCTCGGCGCCGACGGTGCGCTCGAACTCGAACTGCCTGACGGACGAACTCGCTTGATCACCGCCGGAGAAGTGTTCTTTGGCCCGCAGAAGGCGGCCTGACCCATGCTTCTTGCGATCGACGTCGGCAATACAAACACCAAGTTCGCGCTCTATGACGGCGCGACGTGGCGCGGCCAGTGGCGCGTCTCGACCAATTCCGCCCGGACGGCGGACGAATACGCACCTTGGCTGTCGGCGTTGATGGGTTTCCAGGGCTTGTCCTTCGGCGACGTGAACGCCGCCATCATCTCCACCGTTGTGCCGCAGGCATTGTTCAACCTGCGCAATCTCATTCGCCGCTACATGAACGCCGAACCGCTGGTCGTCGGCGAGGATGGCGTGAGCCTCGGCATTCCGCTGCGGATCGACAATCCGCGCGAGGCGGGCGCCGACCGTCTGGTCAATGCCGTGGGCGCTTTCATCGAACACGGCGGTCCGGCGATCGTGATCGACTCCGGCACCGCGACCACGTTCGACGTCGTGGCGGCGGATGGCGGACTTGAAGGCGTCATCATCGCGCCTGGCATCAATCTGTCCCTGCAGGCGCTACATACCGCGGCGGCGCGACTGCCGCGTATCGAGATCCGCGAACCGCCGAACGGCGCGCTCGGCAAGAACACCGTGCATGCAATGCAGGCCGGCATCTTCTACGGCTATGTCGAACTCATCGACGGTCTCGTGCGTCGTCTGAAGCGCGAGCAGGAGCCGCGGTTGGGCGGGCCCATGAAGGTGATCGCCACGGGCGGCGTCGCATCGCTGTTCGAAGGCGCTTCGACGGCGATAGACGTCTATGACGATGAGCTGACCTCGCGCGGCCTTCTGGAAATCTTCAAGCGCAATGGCGGCGTGATTTGAGCGCGCCCGCGCCGTCCGACGAACTCGTCTTTCTGCCGCTCGGCGGATCCGGCGAGATCGGCATGAACCTGAACGCCTATGGCTACGGGCCGCCGGAAAACCGCAAGTGGATCATCGTCGATCTCGGCATCACCTTCGGCGATCAGGACACGCCAGGCATCGACGTGATCCTGCCGGATCCGACATTTCTCGCGGAGCAGCGCGAGAACATCATCGCCATCGTACTGACGCATGCGCACGAAGATCACATCGGCGCCGTCGCACATCTGTGGCCGCGCTTCAAGACGCCGATCTACGCCACGCCATTCACCGCCTATCTGGTGCGCGAGAAGCTCAAGGAAAAGGGCCTTGAAACGAAGGCGCCGGTGACGGTCGTGCCAATGGAGGGCCGCATCCAGCTTGGTCCCTTCGACATTCGTTTCATCACGCTCACGCATTCCATCCCCGAGCCCAACGGGCTCGCGATCCAGACGCCGCTCGGCCTCGTCTGGCACACGGGCGACTGGAAGCTGGACGCCGCGCCGCAGATCGGCGCGCCGACGGACTCCGACGCCGTGCGCGCGCTCGGAGACGCGGGCGTGCTGGCAATGGTGTGCGATTCCACGAATGTGTTCGTGGAAGGCGAGGCGGGTTCCGAAGAGGGCGTGCGCGAAGCGCTTGCACAGACAATCGCGACTTTGAAGGGCAAGGTAGCGGTGACCGCATTCGCTTCCAATGTGGCGCGCGTCGAAAGCGTCATCAAGGCGGCAGCGCTCGCGGGGCGCTCCGTTTGTCTGGTCGGACGGTCTATGTTCCGGGTTGTCGGCGCTGCAAAGTCCGTCGGGCTATTGTCTGACGTCGCGCCGTTCATCACGGAAGACGAGGCCAACAAGCTGCCTCCCGAACAGGTTCTCTATCTCTGCACGGGCAGCCAGGGCGAACCCCGCGCCGCGCTTGCACGCATCGCGTCCGGCGAGCATCGCAATGTGAAGCTATCGACCGGTGACAGCGTCTTGTTCTCCTCGCGCGTCATCCCCGGCAACGAGTCTTCGATCCATGCGCTCTGGGAGCGCTTTGAGGAGCGCGGCGTCGACGTCATCACGGACAAGCAGTCGCCAATCCATGTATCGGGCCATCCGGCGCGTGACGAGTTGCGCCAGATGTACCAATGGGCGCGACCGAAGATCGCCATTCCCGTGCACGGCGAACGACGTCATCTGGTCGAGCACGCCAAGCTCGCGCGCGAACTGCAGACGCCGCATGCCATTCCCGCGCGCAACGGCGATATCATCCTCATTGCTCCGAATGGACCTGCAGTCATCGATGAAGTGCCGTCCGGACGCCTCTATGTCGACGGTACGGTGACGATCGAGTCTGACGACGAGGCGCTGAAGGACCGTCGCCGTCTCGGCACCGAAGGCGCGCTCATCGTGGCGATGACGATGTCGGCCAAGCGGCACGCCATCGTGGCGGGCCCCGACGTGCGCGTGCGCGGACTTTCGGCGGCCGATGAGGAAGATCTCGAAGTCCTGCTGGAAGACATGTCGCGCGTGGCCGAGGCGGCGTTCAACAAGCTTTCCGCCGCGGATCGCGCCGATGCCGAAGTCGCGGAAGAAGCGGTGATGAAGGCCGTGCGCCGCGCAGCCGAGCGCGCCTGGGGCAAACGCCCCATTGTGGACGTCATCATCCTTGAAGCCTGAGACGGAAAGGGAACGCACATGATCGGACGGCTCAACCATGTCGGCGTCGCGGTGCCGTCTATCGAGGCGGCGAAGGCGACGTATCGCGACCTCTACGGTGTCGGGGACGCCGACATAACCGAAACGAGGGACATGCCCGCACAGGGCGTGCGCGTGGCCTTCGTCAATGTGCCCAACAGCCAGATCGAGTTGATCGAGCCTCTGGGCGAGGCGTCGCCAATTATCAAGTTCCTGGAGAAGAACCCGCAGGGCGGGCAGCACCATGTCTGTTTCGAAGTCGCCGACATCCACGTCGCGAAGGCGGAAATGGTCGCGCGCGGCGCCACGGTGCTGGGTGAGCCGCGCATCGGCGCCCACGGCACGCTGGTGATCTTCGTGCATCCGAAGAACTCCAACGGCGTACTGATCGAACTAATGGAGACCCCGAAAGGTCACTGACACATGGATCCGCTGCTCTCTGCAGCCACCTGGTTCATTCTCTGGTGGCTCTCCTTCTTCGTCATGCTGCCTATCGGAGTGAAGAACCTCGAGGAGGGCGGGGAGACCGCGCCTGGTCACGAGACTGGCGCCCCAGTGGCGCCGAACCTGAAGAAGAAGGCGCTGTGGGCCGCTGGGCTGGCGACCGTGCTGTGGGCGATCGTGCTGGTCGTTCTGAACGCCGTCTACTACAGCCGCTGAGCCGGAGAGTCTGTTGAGCGAACCAGGATCCGCACCGCCTTTCGGGGCATTCGAGCGCTCTCTCGCATTCCGTTATCTGCGTGCGCGCCGTCAGCAGGGCGGCGTGGCGCTCATATCGATCATCTCCTTCGTCGGCATCATGCTCGCGGTGACGGCGCTGATCGTCGTCATGTCGATCATGAACGGGTTTCGGGAGACATTGCTCTCGCGCATTCTCGGCGTAAGCGGCCACGTCTATGTTGATACGCGCGGGCAACTTCCGGAAGACGTGGACGCCTTCATAGCCCGGGCGCGCGCTACAAAGGGTGTCACGCATGTGGCGCCCATGATCGACGGTCAGGCATTGGCCAGTCTGGAAGGCGGCGCCTCGGGCGTCTATGTGCGCGGCATCCGCGAAGACGACCTGAAATCCCTGACGATCGTCTCCCAGCAGATGGCGCCGCGCAGCTCGCTCGACGGGTTCGATGATCCTGAGGATCCCAAGATTCTCATCGGCTCACGTCTTGCCGCACAGCTCGGCGCCTTCGAGGGCGACAGCGTCACCCTGCTTTCGCCGAATGGGTCATCGACGCCGTTCGGCGTGGTGCCGCGGCGCAAGACTTTCACCGTCGCCGGGCTGTTCACGGTCGGCGCGGCGGAATTCGACGCTGCGCTTGTGTTCATGCCGCTGGATCAGGCCCAGCTGTTCTTCGGCAAGGGGGTGGGCGTCGATCGTCTGGAGTTGCGGATCGACAACCCCACGGAACCGTTGCCGGTGAAGCTCGCACTGCGCGCCGGTCTGCCGCCGGATGTCATCATCACCGACTGGAAGGATCTCCACCAAAGTCTCGTCACGGCGCTGATCGTCGAGCGCAATATGATGCGCATCGTGCTGATGATCCTGGTGGCGATCACCGCCATGAACATCATCACCGGCCTCGTCATGCTGGTGAAAAATAAGGGGCGCGACATCGCGATCCTGCGCACCATGGGCGCCACGCGTGGCGCAATCCTGCGAATCTTCTTCCTGTCGGGAGCCTCGATCGGCGTGCTCGGCACTGTCGCCGGCCTGGTGCTCGGCACGCTCATGTGCCTGAACATCGGCGCGATACAGGCGGGAATAGAGTTCGTGACGCGGACGCAGATCTTCAATCCGGAAGTCTATTCACTGTCGCGCCTGCCGGCCAAACTCGATATTGGCGAGATCAGCATTGTCACGGTGTGGGCGCTCCTCATGTCGTTCCTTGCGACGCTTCCGCCGGCGTGGCGGGCATCGCGCCTCGATCCGGTGGAGGCGTTGCGCTATGAGTGACATCACGCTCTCCATACGCGGTCTTGAGCGTCGCTTCGCTTCCGGTGAGGGCGAACTGGTTATTCTGTCCGGTGTCGATCTCGATGTACGGGCGGGCCAGATGGTTGGGCTCGTGGGTCCTTCGGGTTCGGGAAAGTCGTCGCTGCTGCACGCGGCGGGGCTGCTTGAGCGTCCGACGGGCGGTGCGGTCTATGTGGACGGCGTGGATGCCTGGTCGCTCAGCGATGACGCGCGCACGGCCCTTCGGCGGCGCGAGATCGGCTTTGTCTATCAGTTCCATCATCTGCTTGGCGAATTCGACGCGCTCGACAACGTCACGCTTCCGCAGCTCATCGCCGGTCGAAGGAAGCGCGCGGCGCGTGACGAGGCGGCGCGGCTCCTCACGCTGATGGGGCTCGGTCAGCGTCTCCACCATCAACCCGCCCAGCTCTCAGGCGGCGAGCAGCAACGTGTCGCGATTGCCCGCGCGCTCGCGAACAATCCGCGGCTCCTCTTGGCCGACGAACCGACCGGCAATCTCGATCCCAACACGTCAGGCTCGGTTTTCCAGAGTCTCTTCGAGGTGGCCCGAAAGGAAGGCGTCGGCGCGCTCATCGCCACGCACAATCTCGAACTGGCCTCCTATATGGACCGTGTGGTCACGTTGAAGGACGGACATCTCGTCGACGCGGATGTATCCGCCCGGAAGGTCTAGCCAAGCACGCCTCTCTTTCGCATGCTGTCTGCAAGGGAGGAGAAGATGAGATGGATCGCCCTCGCGGCCTTGCTCGTGCTCATGCCGGCGTGCGCGCAGCCGGCGGTGCAACGCACGCCGGAAGAGGCCGTCGCCCATGCGCAGACGTTGACGCCGGCCGACGCGCGGCTGGCGGACCTCTACGCACAATCCTGCAAGAATTGCCATACCGTACTCGACACTGGCGCGCCGCTCTCAGGCGACGCGGGTGCGTGGGAAGCGCGCTGGAAAAAGGGCGTTCCCGCGCTGGTGACGAGCACTGTGAGCGGTCTCGGCGGCATGCCGGCAGGCGGCCAGTGTTTCTCCTGCACGGCGGATGACTATGAGGCGCTCATCCGCTTCATGGCTGGCCGCGAGCGATAAGGGTATCTGGATGACGACGAGACGCAGGGTCATTGCAGGAGCCGCAGGCGCCGGCGTCGCTGGTGTCGGTGGCGCTGTCGGATACAGGGCATGGCGAGATCGCGAACCTTCCGTACCGCCTGCGCAAGACAAAGATGGTCGCCTGCTTTGGCGCAACTGGTCGGGCATCCAGAACGCCTACCCGGCGCACCGCGCCGCGCCCGACACCGAGGACGCGCTTGTCGATGTGCTGAAGAACGCGCCGGGACCCGTACGACCCGTCGGCTCCGGCCACTCCTTCACCGCACTCGTGCCGACGTCCGGCACATTGCTCACACTCGATCGCATGAGCGGGCTGACTGCGCATGACGCCACCGCGCACCGCGCCACTGTGCGTGCAGGGACGCGTCTCGGCGATCTCGGGCCCGCCCTTGCCGACATCGGGCAGGAAATGGCGAACCTGCCCGACATCAACAAGCAATCACTCGGCGGTGCACTCGGCACCGGAACGCATGGCACGGGTCGCGCGCTGAGGGCGATCCACGGGGACGTCGTCGCGTTGCGCATCGCCACGCCGAAAGGCGACGTGCTCGCGTGCGACCGCGCCAACAATGCGGATGTGTTCCATGCTGCCCGGGTCAATCTCGGTGCCTTCGGCGTTGTCAGCGAAGTGACTTTGCAGAACATCCCGCTGACGCGCGTGCTTAAGCGCACGACCGTGCGGCAGCTTGACGAGGTCATGGAGGAATGGCCCGATCTCATCGCGCGCCATCGCAATGTCGAGTTCTACGCGATCCCGTTCACCGGGCTTGCAGCGGTGATCACCGTCGACGAGACGGACCGTCCCGTTCTGCCGCGTGGTCCCGACACCGATGTCGATGCGGTGATGGAGCTGAAGAAGCTGCGCGATCTCACGGGATTCCTGCCGGATGTGCGTCGCAGTCTGGCGCAGTCGGCGTTCAAGGACGCGCCTGCGGAAGAAGCGGTGGATGAGGGCTGGAAGTTGCTTTCCAACGAGCGCCCCGTCCGCTTCAACGAAATGGAGTACCACCTGCCGCTCGAGGCGCAGATGGGCGCCCTCAGGGAAGTGATCGCGGCGATAGAAAAGCACCGTGCCGACGTCTTCTTTCCGATCGAGGCGCGCGTGATCGACGAAGATGATGCCTGGTTGTCTCCGTTCTTCGGTCGGGTATCAGGCTCCATCGCCGTGCACGCCTACTACAAGGACGACTACCAGTTTCTGTTCGACCTCGTGGAGCCGATTCTGCGCAGGCATGGCGGACGACCGCACTGGGGCAAGCTGCACTCTTTGAAATCGGCGGACTTCGCGGCACTCTATCCGCGTTTCAAGGATGCGCTCGCCGTGCGGGAAATGCTCGATCCTGACGGGCGCATGCTCAACGAGCATCTCCGCTCGGTTTTCGCACATGGCTGAAGGATGGACGCGCCGCGCTGCACTCTGGGGCGGAGGCTTCATCCTGCTGGCGGGAGGAGGCGTCATGACGGCGCGCAAACCAGATCGCGGCGGACCACACGCGCCGTATTTCCAGAAGCTCACCGTGGCGTTGCGGGAGGGCGGATTCTCGCGGCCGACGATCGTTGTCGATCGTGCGCGCCTTGACGCGAACATCGCCGCCGTGCGCAAGACGCTCGACGGCACGCGGCTCGCGACGCGCGTTGTTGTGAAGTCCCTGCCGGCGCACGGTCTGCTGGACGTCGTGACGCGCGGCGTACCGACGAACCGCTACATGGTCTTCAACGGACCGATGCTTGTCGAGATAGTGCGGACACATCCGGGCGCGGATATTCTCCTCGGTAAACCGCTGCCCGTCGCTGAAGCGGCGCGCGTCACGGCGGCGATCGGTCCGGCGGCGCCGCAATGGCTGATCGATACGGGCGAGCGGTTGGCGCAGTATGTCGAGATGGCGAAATCGACAGGCGTGGCGCTGCGGGTGAATTTCGAAGTGGACGTGGGCCTGCATCGTGGCGGGTTTGCGCGCGCCGAAGATCTCGCGCACGCTGTCGATCAGGCGAAGGCGGCGGGCGCCATTGTAACCGGACTCATGGGTTACGACCCGCACGTTCCGAAAGTACCGGATCCCGCGCGCGCCTATGCTTCGGTTCAGCAGAAGTACGAGGCGTGCAAGGCCGTGCTTGCGGAGAAGCTGCAGGCCGATCCCGCGTCGCTGACGTTGAACTCGGCCGGCAGCCCGACCTACGCGCTGCATGCGAAGGCCACGGCGGCAAACGAGGTCGCCATAGGGTCAGCCTTCGTGAAGCCGACGGACTTCGATCTGAAGACACTCGCACATCACGCGCCGGCGGCATTCATTGCGACGCCGGTCATCAAGGTGCTGGCTCGGGCGGAAGTGCCGGGACTGGAGCCGGTCACGGGCATTTTCAACTTTTTCGATCCCAACACGAAACGTGCGGTGTTCATTCACGGCGGGCATTGGTTGGCGAAGCCGGAATCGCCGCCGGGGCTCGAATACAGCGCGCTCTTCGGCCGTTCGAGCAATCAGGAACTGCTCACGGGATCTGATGCCGTCGACCTCCAGCCCGACGACTACGTGTTCCTGCGTCCGACCCAGAGCGAGGCGGTGTTCCTTCAGTTCGGGGACATCGCCGTCTTCGACGGCGAGAGGATCGTAACGACCTGGCCGACCTTTCCCGTCTCGGCCTGACGGCCCGGATGGATCAGCCTTGGCGCTTGATCGCTGTCGGCGCGAGACGGCGTTCGAGATAGGCGCTCACCTTGGATTCGACCTCCGGAAGATAGTCGACAGTCTTGTCCGCCGGGTTGCGATAGAAGTGATCGGCGCCGTCCACCGCCTGGTGGTCGACCTTGATGTTCTTCTGCGTGCGGATCTTGGATACGACCCGCTCGACGTCGGACGGCGGCGAAACGCCGTCCTTGGTGCCGTACACGATGAGGCCGGACGCCGGGCAGGGCGCAAGGAAGGAAAGATCGTAGTGGTTCGCGGGCGGCGAGATGGCGATGAAGCCGTCGATCTCCGGGCGGCGCATCAGGAGTTGCAGGCCGATCCACGCGCCGAAGGAATAGCCCGCCACCCAGCACTGTTCGGCGTTGGGGTTCATGCTCTGAAGATAGTCGAGCGCCTGGGCCGCATCGGACAGTTCGCCCATGCCGTTGTCGAACACGCCCTGACTGCGGCCGATGCCGCGGAAGTTAAAGCGCAGGGTCGCGAAGCCGAAGCGGGTAAAGGTCTGATAGAGCTGCACCGTGACGCGGTCCTGCATGGAGCCGCCCGCCCGGGGGTGCGCATGCAGGATCAGCGCGATGGGAGCATTTTCGCGCTTGGGCTCCGCATACCGACCTTCGACGCGACCGGCGGGACCGGCGAAAATGACTTCAGGCATACGTTCAGGACCTCATGGCGCCGGGTCGCCGCACTTGCGGATTTCCGCCGGGTGAATTGTTGACCTTTTTAGTAGGACATCCTACGTCACGGGCAGTGTCGCGACGGCGCGTGCCTTACCACAATGGTCATGCGCGTTGCGAGGTTTTCCCGCACGCGCACGCTTTCGGGGCGCGCGAACCCGGTCAGGACCCGTCCGATGAGACTGACATCCAAGGGCCGCTATGCGGTCATGGCGCTCGCCGATCTGGCCGCCAATGGCGGGGAGGAGCGCGCCGTGCCGCTGCAGGAAATCTCGGAGCGGCAGGAAATCTCGCTCTCCTACCTGGAGCAGCTGTTCGCGCGGATGCGGCGGGCAGGGCTGGTCGGCGGTGTGCGCGGGCCGGGCGGGGGCTACCGCCTTGCCCGCAAGGCCGGAGACATCGCGATCGCGGAGGTGATCGCGGCGGTGAATGAGCCGATCAAGACCACGCGCTGCCGCGACGGGTCGCTGAAGAGTTGCCAGGGCAAGGTGGGGCGGTGCATCGCCCATGACCTGTGGGATGAACTGGGCCGGCAGATCCACGTGTTTCTCGCGGCAGTGACGCTGGAAGACGTCGTGACGCGACGCGTGCTCGGTCGTGCGGGCGCGCCCGGCCTCGCCTGTCTGGCGCCGGCGGAGTGATGTCGCGCCCATGAGCCAGGCCATTGCCTATTGCGACTACAACGCGACGACGCCGCTTCGCCCGGCGGCGATGGCGGCCATGACGCGCTCATTGCAGGATGTCGGCAACCCTTCTTCTGTCCACGCGCCGGGTCGTTCAGCGAAGGGCGTCATGGAAGCGGCTCGCGAAACGGTGGCGCGCGGCGTCGGCGCGCGGGCGCGAGATGTGATCTTCACCAGCAGCGCCACCGAAGCGCTTCACCTCGCGCTCGACGCGGCGCGCGACAGCTATGGCGATCTGATCGTCTCCGAACTCGAACACGACGCCCTCTGGGAGGCGACGCGCGACGCCGATGAAATGGCGCCCTTGCGGGCCACTATCGACGGCGTCGTCGACCTCACCCACCTCGAGGAACTGCTCGCGGCCGCGAAGCGACCGCTTGTGGCCGTCATGCTTGCAAACAACGAAACGGGCGTGATCCAGCCGGTGAGCCGGGTCGCAGCAATGGTGCGCGAAGCGGGCGGCATCCTGCTCGTCGACGCATCGCAGGCTGTGGGACGCATTCCGGTCGGTATCGCCGCGCTCGACGCGAGCTATCTCGTCGTCTCCAGTCATAAAATGGGCGGACCTCCTGGCGCCGGCGCACTCGTTCTCGCCAGCGGCGCCGCGTTCGCCATCTCCCGGCGCGGCGGCGGCCAGGAACAGGGCCGTCGTCCCGGTACGGAGAATGTCCCGGCGCTCGCGGGATTCGCGGCGGCGTTCGATGCAGACGGCGTCTCCGAAAGCGTACGCATAGCCGCACTTCGTGATCGCTTCGAGCAGGCGCTGCGGGCACGCCATGGCGATGTGGTGATTTTCGGCGAAACAGCCCCGCGCCTGCCCAACACCTCGCTCTTCGCGCTCCCCGGCGCGCCGGCTGAGATCGCGCTGATTGCGCTTGATCTCGAAGGCGTGGCGCTGAGCTCGGGCGCCGCGTGCTCCTCGGGCAAGGTGAAATCCAGCCGAGTGCTCGCCGCGATGGGCGTTGAACCGGCTCTCGCGCGGTGCGCGCTGCGCGCCAGTTTCGGCTGGGCGACGACGGATGAAGACGTGGACCGATTGCTCGCCGCGCTCGACAAGGTCCGTGCGCGTCTCGGCGCTCTGGAAGGAGCCGCATGATGGCGAAAGAGGGAATTGATCTCGCGACCGTCGACGCCGTACGCGGGCTGGAGGCTGAAAAGTACGCTGCCGGGTTTTCCACGGACATCGAGCAGGAGTTCGCCCCGAAGGGCCTGAACGAAGACACGGTCCGCTTCATCTCCGCCAAGAAGGAAGAGCCGCAATGGCTGCTCGATTGGCGCCTTGACGCGTTTGCGCGCTGGAAGACGATGGACGAGCCGACTTGGGCTATGGTCCGCTATCCGGCGATCGACTATCAGGACGCGACCTACTACGCCGCCCCGAAGAATGCCGCGAAGTACAAATCGCTCGACGAGGTAGATCCGGAAATTCTCGAAACCTACAAGAAACTCGGCATCCCGCTGCGCGAGCAGGAGACGTTGCTCGGCGTAGAAGGTGCTCCGCGCGTTGCAGTGGATGCGGTGTTCGACAGCGTCTCCGTCCTGACCACGTTCAAAAAGGAGCTCGCCGCTGTCGGCGTGATCTTCTGCTCGATCTCGGAAGCGGTCCGCGAACACCCCGAACTCGTGCGGAAGTATCTGGGCACTGTGGTGCCGACCACCGACAATTTCTTCGCTACGCTCAACAGCGCGATTTTTTCCGATGGATCCTTCGTCTATGTGCCGCCGGGCGTGCGGTGTCCGATGGAGCTGTCGACCTATTTCCGTATGAACGCGCAGGGATCGGGCCAGTTCGAGCGCACGCTCATCATCATCGACAAGGGCGGCTACGTCTCCTACCTCGAAGGCTGCACCGCGCCGATGCGCGATGAAAACCAGCTGCACGCGGCGGTCGTTGAACTCGTCGCGCTCGAAGACGCAGAGATCAAGTACTCCACCGTTCAGAACTGGTGGCCGGGCGATGCCGAGGGCAAGGGCGGCGTCTACAACTTCGTCACCAAACGGGGCGATTGCCGCGGCGACCGCGCCAAGATTTCCTGGACGCAGGTCGAAACCGGCTCCGCGATCACCTGGAAGTATCCGAGCTGCATCCTGCGCGGCGATGACTCGAGCGGCGAGTTCTATTCCATCGCGATCACCAACGGGCGCCAGCAGGCCGACACCGGCACCAAGATGATTCATCTCGGTCGCAACACGAAGTCGCGGATCATCTCCAAGGGCATTTCGGCGGGGCGCGCCCAAAACACGTATCGCGGGCTTGTTTCCATTCACGCAAAGGCGGCGAACGCGCGCAATTTCACGCAGTGTGACTCGCTGTTGATCGGTGACCGGTGCGGCGCCCATACGGTGCCGTACGTCGAAGCGCGGAATGCGAGTGCGAAACTCGAACACGAAGCGACGACGACGAAACTGTCCGAAGACCAGCTTTTCTACATGCGCCAGCGCGGTATTCCGGAGGAAGAAGCGGTCGCGCTTCTCGTCAACGGCTTCGTGCGCGATGTGCTGCAGCAACTGCCGATGGAGTTCGCGGTGGAAGCCCAGAAGTTGGTGGCGGTGAGCCTTGAGGGGAGCGTTGGCTAGTGCTTTCGATCGAGAACCTGCGCGTATCCGTCGGCGGCGCCGAAATCCTCAAAGGGCTCTCGCTCGTCGTGCCTGCGGGCGAAGTGCATGCGATCATGGGGCCGAACGGCGCCGGCAAGTCGACGCTCTCCTATGCGCTGACAGGTCGTGACGGCTACGACGTCTGCGATGGTTCGGCGACGCTGGATGGCGCGGATATTCTTGGGATGGCGCCGGAGGAACGCGCCGCGCGCGGTCTGTTCCTGTCCTTCCAGTATCCGCTCGAAATTCCGGGCGTGCCGACGATGAGCTTCCTCAAGGCTGCACTCAACGCCCAGGCGAAGGCGCGCGGTGAGGCCGAACTTCCGGCGACCGACATTCTCCGGCGTGTCCGCGCGCGCGCCGAGACGCTGCGGATCAACCCGGACCTGCTCAAGCGTCCGCTCAATGTCGGATTCTCCGGCGGCGAGAAGAAGCGCATGGAAATCCTGCAGATGATGGTGCTTGAGCCGAAGCTCGCCATTCTCGACGAAACCGATTCCGGACTCGACATCGATGCGTTGCGCATCGTCGCCGATGGCGTCAACGCGCTGCGCGGCCCTGATCGCGCCATGCTCGTGATCACACACTATCAGCGACTGCTCGACTATATTCGTCCGGACAAGGTCCACGTTCTCGTGGCGGGGCGCATTGTGGACACGGGCGGGCCGGAGCTGGCGCTGCGGCTCGAGAAGGAGGGGTACGACAGATACCTCGCCGCCGCCTGATGGCCGGGTTGGCCTTGCCCTCGCGGCGCGTGGAGGCGTGGAAGTACTCCGACCTCGCGCGTGCGCTGCCGGGCGTCTCGCTGCCCGCGAACGCCGATGCGGCGCGAGTCATCGATGCGCTCGCCGGCGGCGTCGAGACGCTGACGGTTTCCGCCGGTGAGAGTGCGATGGTCGTGGAGCGCTTCGATGCTTCCGGACTGCAGGCGCGCGCGCTGGCGGCGCATGTCCAGTCGGGCGCGACGTTGACGCGCGTTGTAGTGCAGACGGAGTCTGACGGCGTGCCGCTCGGCGCTGCGCGGGTGACGCTCGAAGCGGGTGCGTCTTTTCGGCAGTTTATCTACGCCGAGGGCGCGCGTTTGGCGCGTTTTGAAACGGAAGTGACAGTGGGCGGGGAGAAATGTCGCGTCGAACTCGATGGCGTCTACCTCGTCAATGGCGGTCGGCACGCCGATCTCACAAGTCAGGTCCTCCATGCCGTCCCGGGCGGTGAAACGCGGCAGCTTGTGAAAGGCGCCGTCCGCCATGGGGGGCGTGGCGTCTTCCAGGGCAAGATACTTGTCGCGGGCGGCGCGCAGAAAACGGACGCCCGCCAGAACCACCACGCCTTGCTGCTCGAAGACGGGGCCGAAGTTTTCGCCAAGCCTGAGCTCGAAATTCACGCCGATGATGTCCAGTGCGCGCACGGCAACACTGTGGGCGGGCTGGACGCAGAAGCGCTTTTCTACATCCGACAGCGTGGGATTCCCGAGTCTGCTGCGCGAGCATTGCTCGTGGAAGCGTTCCTGACGGAGGCCGTCAGCGCGTATCTGCCCGAGACCTTGAGCGCCGAAGTCGTCGCGCGTATCCGCGCATGGCTGGGGGCTGCGACATGAGTTTCGATGTCGCCGCCGCCCGCGCGTCGTTTCCGATCCTGTCGCGCGCTGTCCACGGCAAGCCGCTCGTCTATCTCGACAGCGCCGCCTCCGCGCAGAAGCCGCAGGCCGTGATCGACGCCATGACCGCGCTGATGCGGGGGGCGTACGCGAACGTGCACCGTGGGCTCCATGCCCTCGCGAACGAAAGCACCGACGTCTACGAGAGCGCTCGCGCGTCGGTGGCCCGTTTCATCAATGCACCGTCGCCCGACACTGTCGTCTTCACAAAAGGTGCGACGGCGGCAATCAATATTGTCGCGGCTGGCATCGACTTCGAACCAGGCGATGAGATCGTCCTGTCGGTGATGGAGCATCACTCCAACATCGTGCCTTGGCATTTTCTGCGCGAGCGCAAGGGCGCGGTGCTGAAGTGGATCGACGTGAGCGACGACGGCGCGATCGATCTCGAGGCGCTCGAAGTGATGATCGGTCCGCGGACCCGTATGGTGGCGCTTACGCACATGTCAAATGTGCTTGGCGTGCGGACGCCGGCGGCCGACATCGTGCGTATCGCGCACTCCCGTGGCGTTCCGGTGTTGCTCGACGGCTGTCAGGCGGTGGTGCACGGCGCAGTCGACGTGCAGGCGCTGGGTGTCGATTACTACGCCTTCTCCTCCCACAAGCTCTACGGTCCGACGGGGATCGGCGTGCTCTACGGGAAAGCCGAGAGGCTCGCCGCGCTCGCGCCCTTCGAAGGCGGCGGCGAGATGATTGAAACCGTCACCCAGGACAAGATCACCTACAATACGCCGCCGCATCGCTTCGAAGCCGGTACGCCGCCGATCATCGAAGCGGCGGGTCTCGGCGCCGCCATTGCATGGCTAGGCGAACTGGACCGTGCGGCAATCGCCGCGCACGAGCACGCCCTGCGTGACCGGCTGATGGACGGCCTGCGCGGCCTCAACTGGATCAGGCTCTACGGCGAGGCGGCGGACAAGGGCGCCATCGTGGCCTTCAATATCGACGGCGCGCACCCACATGATGTGGCGCAGATCGTGGATCGGCATGGCGTGGCCATCCGCGCGGGTCACCACTGTGCGCAACCGTTGATGGCGCGGCTCGGTGTGACGGCGACGGCGCGTGCAAGCCTCGCCCTGTACAATACGGCGGAAGATGTGGACGTATTCCTCGATGCGCTCGTCAAAGCGCGCAAGATGCTGGCTTGACCGATGACGACCGAAACTGAAACGACGCTGCCGAAGGAAGAGCTCGCCCGTCTGACGGACGAACTCATCGCGCAGTTCAAGACCGTCTTCGATCCCGAGATCCCCGTCGACGTCTACGAACTCGGGCTCATCTACAAGGTCGATGTCGACGACAACTATCACGTCGATGTGGAGATGACGCTGACGGCCCCGGGCTGTCCCGTCGCCGGCGAGATGCCCGGGTGGGTGGAGGCGGCGGCGCTCAAGGTCGATGGCGTGAAGAGCGCCAAGGTCAATCTCGTCTTTGATCCGCCGTGGACGCCTGCGCGCATGAGCGACGAAGCCAAGCTCGAACTGAACATGTTGTGAGAGGCTGAAACCATGGCCCGCCCGAGACCGAAAATCGTCACGTTGACCGACGCCGCCGCCGACCGCGTGAAGGCGATCATGGCTGCGTCGCAGAAGCCCTATCTGCGCGTCGGCGTGAAGAATGGCGGCTGCGCGGGCATGGAATACGTCATGGAGTATGCCGATGCGCCGGAGCCGCTCGACGAGATCGTCGAGGACAGGGACGTAAAGATCCTCATCAAGGCCAACGCGGTGCTATTCCTGATCGGGTCAACGATCGATCACGAGACCACGAAGCTCGCCTCGAAGTTCGTGTTTCGCAATCCGAACCAGACTGACGCCTGCGGCTGCGGCGAGAGCGTCACGATCGCCCCGGCCAAGCTCGACGCCTGAACCCCGCGCCCGCGGTCAGAAGTCGGCTTCGCCGTCGCCGTCGAAGTCGCGCCACGTCTCGTACTTCCTGAGGTCCGCCTCGATCTCGCCTACGGTTCGCACCGGTTCGCCTGGCGCCGCGCCGAACCACTGGCCCAACGGTGTATCGCCCCACCCGTGCAGCCCGATGCCTAGCGCGATGAGACTGGCCGGCACGATGGCCGCGAGCCATACCATGGTCGATACGAACCCGGGCCGTTCGAACAGAGGCTCAAGCGGCGCGCCCGCGAGCAGCGTCCTCGCGGCCTCGATGAGCCAGACGATCTCGGTCATGACACGCCTCCGCGCGCAGCATGACCGCAACTGGTTGGAAGGCGATTAAGAGCCTTTGAACTTCGCAGGACGCTTCTGCAGGAAGGCCGTAACGCCTTCGAGAAAATCTTCCGTGCGACCTGCATCGCGCTGGGTGACACGCTCCAGATGGAGCTGTTCCGCCCAGTCGTTGTCGAGCGAGGCCCAGCCGATCTTGCGAATCATGGCGACCGAGGCGGGTCCGTTGGCCAGCTCCGTCGCGAGAGCCTTCGCGGTCGACATCAGCTCGGCATCCGGCACGCAGCGATTGATCATGCCCCACTCTAGCGCGGTCTTCGCGGGCACCTTTTCGCCGAGGAGCATCATCTCCATCGCACGCGCGCGACCGATCGCGCGCGGCAGGAGGTAGGTGGAGCCGCCGTCCGGCACGAGGCCGATGCGCCGGAAGGCCTGCAGGAAATAGGCGCTTTCGCCGGCGACGATGAGATCGCCCATAAGCGCGAGCGAGCAGCCCACGCCGGCGGCCGCGCCGTTCACCGCGGTGACGAGCGGGATCGGAAGATCGCGCATGCGCGTCACGAGCGGGTTGTAGGTGCTTTCAAGCGCCGCGCCCGCATCCCGCGGACCGTCGCCGTCGCGGGTCGCCGGGCCGCCGCCGGCGAGATTGGCGCCCGAGCAGAAGCCGCGTCCCTCACCGGTCAGCACGACGGCGCGCGCTTCCGTTTCGGCCCTCTTGAGGGCTTCCGTGAGATCGACGGCCATGTCGAGGCCGGCGGCGTTCATCGTGGCGGGATCCGCCAAAGTCAGGATGGCGACGCCGTCTTCGAGCGCATAGCGGACTTTGGTCATGACGAACTCCCTTGGCCGCGGGAGAATAGGGCGCCCGCCTGAGCGGGCCTAGCCGTCACGCCGCGTCAAGGGCGGCTTGGTCGAGTTCTGTCGTCACGCGATTGCGGCCGGTCCGCTTGGAGACATAGAGGCACGCATCGGCGCGCTCGATGATCGAGGTGGGCGTCTCATCGATCTTTGCCCGCGCCACGCCGGCGGAGACGGAAATGCGTCCGAGATCCTCACCCGTCGATTTCCGAACGAGCGTCTTCGACTCGATCATCTGCCGGATGCGTTCGGCGAGATCCCGCGCTTCGGTCAGCGCCATGCGCGGGATCACGAGCGCGAATTCCTCGCCGCCATAACGTGCTGCGAGCCCGCCGGGCGGCGCAAAGCGCTGCAACGTGGTCGCCACGAAGCGGATGATCTGGTCGCCCGTCTGGTGGCCCCAGGTGTCGTTGAACCGCTTGAAGTGATCGATGTCGCAAAGCATCAGGCAAAGCGGCGTGCGTTCGACGCTTGCCTCCTTGAGCCGCGAGCGGAGCGTTTCATCAAACAGCTTGCGGTTGGCGAGACCGGTGAGGCTGTCGGTCATCGCTTCGGCGCGCACCTGGCGGAGCGTACGGCGCATGCCGTCCATTTCGGCGCTCGACTTCTGCAGCTGGCTCGTGAGTTCCTTGTTCTGCGTCGACATGCGCAGCGTCGCGTCGGCGATGCTGGCGATCACTTCACGCAGCGTGTCTGCCGCGACGCCCTGTTCGAGGCGCTTGGCGGCCTGATCGAGTTCGGCGCCGTAGTCGGAGGCTTGTTCGCCCGCCGAGTGCAGCGACGCGATGACGCTGTTCAATTCCTTGGCGATGCGCTCGCCGGTGGCGACCATTTGCGCGGTCAGGCGAGCGTTGGAGAAATACTTCTCGTGCAGCTGCTGGTTCAGGTCGTCGGTGAACACTTCGCCGCGCGCGATTCGGGTGTCGATCTCCTGCCGAAGGTCCGCCAGCGCGCCGAGGCGGTAGGCAAGCCACACTTCATAGTTCTGCGCGGACGGGCGGATCTGCTTGCCGCCCATGAGTTCGACGGTCTCGTGGCCGATCGCCAGCGCCTCTGGGAACTTCATCGAGATAAGGCCGTCGGTCACGGGGGAGAATCCGGTCTGGTAAACGTTGTCCGACCTTAGGGCGCGATGGGTGGATGAGAGGTAAACGGAGGTAAAGAATGGTTCCGTAACGGAAAGCCGGGGCGGGTTCCGGGTCATTTGCGCTCCGCTGCGGCGCCTGATTAACGTGCGACGCAGAACACGACGGAACATGTCCGCGAGGGAGCAGGTCGATGAATGCGATGAACAGCGTTGCCGGCGAAGACGCCAAGCGCCGCATGGCCGATGTCCTGGCGCGCCAGAAGGCCGCCCACATTCGCGAAGGCGCACCGGGCGCTGCCGTGCGGGCGGATCGTCTGAACCGATGCATTGCGCTGCTCGTAGAGCACGAAAAGGAACTGGTTGACGCGCTCGACGCCGATTTCGGCGCGCGCTCGAAGGACGCGAGCCGTTTCACGGACATCTCCGGATCTATCGGCCCGCTGAAGTTCGCCCGGGAGAATTTCCGCAAGTGGATGAAGACCGAGAAGCGCAAGCCGGAGGCGCCGTTCGGACTCTTCGGCGCGAAGGCGGAAGTCCGCTTTCAGCCCAAGGGCGTGATCGGGATCATCAGTCCGTGGAACTTTCCGGTGAACCTCACCTTCGCGCCGCTGGCGGGCGTACTCGCGGCGGGCAACCGCGCGATGATCAAGCCAAGCGAACTGACGCCTGCGACTTCCGAGGCGATGGCGCGGCTGTTTGATCTCTACTTTGACGAGGAGGAGATCGCGGTAGTCACCGGAGGGCCGGACGTGGGCGGCGCGTTTGCGGGGCTGGCCTTCGACCATCTCGTGTTCACCGGCGGCACCTCGATCGCCTATCATGTCATGCGCGCGGCGGCGGAAAACCTCACGCCGCTGACGCTTGAGCTCGGCGGCAAGAGCCCTGTCGTCGTCGGCAAGTCGGCGGACATGCAGAAGACGGCGGCGCGGATCATGGCGGGAAAGACGCTGAACGCCGGGCAGATCTGCCTCGCGCCGGACTATGTGATGGTCGAGGAGGGGCAGCGCGACGCCTTCGTGCAGGCCGCGACCGGCGCCGTCGCCAAGATGTTTCCGACGATCAAGGACAATCCTGACTACACGGCCATCATCAACCAGCGCCACTACGACCGCATTCGCGGCCTCGTCGACGACGCCCGCGCCAAGGGCGCGCAGATTGTCGAAATCAATCCTGCGAACGAAGACTTCAGCCAGCAGGAGCACCGCCGCATTCCGCCGACCCTCGTGCTGGACGCAACCGACGACATGAAGATCATGCAGGACGAGATTTTCGGCCCGGTGATGCCGGTAAAGACGGTGAAGCACGTGGACGCGGCGATCGCCTATGTGAACGCCAATCCGCGCCCGCTCGGTCTCTACTATTTCGGCGAGGACGAGGCGGAGCAGGAGAAGGTGCTCAACAGCACTACGTCAGGCGGCGTCACCGTCAACGACGTGATTTTCCACGTCGCGCAGGAAGACCTGCCGTTCGGCGGCATCGGACCTGCGGGCATGGGCTCCTATCATGGTCGCGACGGCTTCTACGAATTCTCGCACAAGAAGGCGGTCTACAAGCAGATGAAGGCTGACCTGCTCGCCATGACGCGCCCGCCCTACACGGACACGTTCCGCAAGACAGTCGCGGGACGCATCAAGAAATAGGCGTCAGGAATCCGTGGGTTCGGTCGGCGCGCGGCGCGGGGCGCTGCGCGCGAGAAAAGCTGGGGTCGTGTCGCCGAAACCGACGACGGGTGCGCCGCCGCGATCATAATCACGATCATCGCGCGGGGGGCGGCGCTCGCGATCGCGCGAACGAGCTTCATCGCGCGCGGGACGATCACGGCGCGGCTGCTCGGCGCGCGGCGCGCGCTCCGCTTGGTCACGGGCCTCTGCCGGGGCCGCCTCCCCGCGTGCGGGACGACGGGGACGCCGCTCGCGTGGCGCGGGACGCTCCTCCTTCTCTGCTTCCTGGCCTTCCGCTGCAGTGAACGGTTCGAGCGGCTCCGTGCCCGCTTGCGGCCGTTCCGGGTCGCGCTTGCGGAAACGATCCTTGCGGTTCGAGCGTTCGCGACGAAGCTCCTCTGCACGACGGCCGCGGCCGCCGCTGTCGGAGCCGTCGCCGAGACGTTCGGTCGGTACGCCCTCAATGGCGATGGTTTCGATCTTCTGGCCGATCAGCTTCTCAATCGGGCCGATGGCGCGGGAGTCTTCGGGGGCCGCAAGCGTGTAGGCTTCGCCGAGGCGTCCCGCGCGTCCCGTGCGGCCGATGCGGTGGACATAGTCCTCCGCGTGGCGCGGCGGTTCGAAATTGAAGACGTGGCCCACGTCTGGAATGTCGAGGCCGCGCGCGGCGACGTCCGACGCGACGAGCAGTTGCAGTTCGCCGTTGCGGAATCGATCTAGCGTTCTGGTGCGCAAGGATTGATCAAGATCGCCGTGGATGGGGGCCGCATCGAAGCCATGACGCGCGAGCGATTTGGCGACGACGTCCACGTCCGTCTTGCGGTTGCAGAAAATGATCCCGTTCTTGATCGTCAGCGATTGCAGAACGGCGCGGAGCGCGGCGCGGCGCGTGCGCGGATCGCTGCTCGGAATAGGCACGACGCGCGCGGTGATGGTCGATGCCGTCGACGCCGGGCGAGAGACTTCCACCTTGACCGCGCCGGAGAGGAACTGGTCCGTCAGGCGTTGGATTTCCGGCGGCATGGTCGCTGAGAAGAACAGCGTCTGGCGCGTGAACGGCGTCATCTTGAAGATGCGCTCGATGTCCGGGATGAAGCCCATGTCGAGCATGCGGTCGGCTTCGTCGACCACCATGACCTGTACGCCGTTGAGCAGGAGCTTGCCGCGTTCGAAGTGATCGAGCAGACGACCGGGCGTCGCGATCAACACGTCGACTCCGGCGGCGAGCGCCGCATCCTGGTCGCCGAAGGAGACGCCGCCGATCAGCAGCGCCATCTTCAGATTGTGATACTTGCCGTATTTGGTGAAGTTCTCTGCGACCTGCGCCGCAAGCTCACGCGTCGGTTCGAGGATGAGCGTGCGCGGCATCCGCGCCTTCGCCCTTCCGCGTGAGAGAATCTCGATCATCGGCAGGGTGAAGGAGGCGGTCTTGCCTGTGCCGGTCTGGGCGATGCCGAGGACGTCGCGACCGGCGAGCACATGCGGAATGGCCTGGGCCTGGATCGGGGTCGGCGTGGTGTAGCCGGACTCTTCGACGGCGCGGAGCAGGTCGGGGCTGAGGCCCATATCCCCGAACGTGATGCCGGGGGTCTGCGGGGCGTCGGAGGACGCCGGTATGTCAGTCATGAGGGTATCCAAAAGGGCGCATGAGCGCCGGGGGGCGCGGCCATTCGGCCCGCCGCACGCTGAGGTAGATGCGACCGGAGGCCTCCAAAGTCAATGCGGAGGCGCAACGGGCGGGGGTCAAACGTCGAGTTCTTCCACGAAACGGGCGTTCTGCTGGATGTAGTTGAACCTGAGCTCCGGCTTTCGCCCCATCAGGGTTTCCACCAGATCCTCGAATGCCGGCGCGTCGTCGGCATCGAGCACCACCCGCGCGAGCGTGCGCGTGGTCGGGTCCATCGTCGTTTCCTTGAGCTGCGCCGGCATCATTTCGCCGAGGCCTTTGAAGCGTCCGATGTCCGGCTTCTTGCCCGCGAAGGTCGTGCGCAGCAACTCGTCCTTGTGCGCGTCGTCGCGCGCATAGACGTTGGTCTTGCCGTGCGTGATCCGGAAGAGCGGCGGTAGCGCCATGAAGAGGCGACCCGAGCGGATCAGGCCGGGCATGGAGCGATGGAAGAAAGTGATCAGCAGCGATGCGATGTGCGCGCCGTCGACGTCGGCGTCGGTCATGATGATCACGCGCTCGTAGCGCAGATCGTCGAGCTTGAACTTGCCGTTCACGCCGCACCCGAGCGCGAGCGTCAGATCGGCGAGTTCCTGGTTTGCCGAAGCCTTCTCGCCGCCGGCGCTGGCGACGTTGAGGATCTTGCCGCGTAGCGGCAGAATCGCCTGGTTGTTGCGATTGCGCGCCTGTTTGGCGGAGCCGCCGGCGCTGTCGCCTTCGACTATGAAGATTTCCGTGTCGCCGGCGTCATTGCGCGCGCAGTCGGCGAGTTTGCCCGGCAGGCGCAGGCGTCGCGTCGCGGACTGGCGGGCGACTTCCTTTTCCTTGCGGCGTTTCAGGCGCTCTTCCGCCTGACCAATGACCCAGTCCAGTAGACGGTCTGCCTCCTTCGGTGCGGCGGTCAGCCAGTGCTCGAACGGATCGCGCACAGCCTGTTCGACGATTTTCGCCGCTTCGGTGGTGACGAGGCGGCCCTTCGTCTGACCTTCAAACTGCGGGTCATGAATGAACACCGACACCAGAGCTGCGCTCGTGTTGATCACGTCATCCTGCGTGATCAGCTCGGCCTTCTTGATCTTTTTCAGTTCGGCATAGGCGCGAAGGCCCTTGGTGAGCGCGGCGCGCAGGCCGTTCTCGTGGGCGCCGCCGTCGGCGGTGGGGATGGTGTTGCAATAGGAGCGGAGCATGCCGTCGGCTTCGCCGAAGCCGTCCTCCACCCACGCGACCGCCCACTCCACCTTGCCGTGGCCGATGTCCTTCACCGTGCGGCCGTGAAAGGGTTCGGCCGTGACGACGCGCTTGTCCTTGATGATCTCGGTGAGGAAGTCCTTGATCCCGTTCGGGAACTTAAGGACCGCTTCAGCGGGCGTCGGGTCGTTGTCGCGCAAGCGTTCCGGCGCACACTTCCAGCGGATTTCGACGCCGCGCTGCAGGTAGGCCTTCGATCGCGCCATCTGGAAAAGACGCGCAGGCTTGAACGCTGCGTTCGCGCCGAAGATTTCCGGATCGGGATGGAAGCGCACCGTCGTGCCGCGGCGATTGTGCGCGACGCCGATTTCCTTCAGCGGGCCGAGCGGCAGGCCCTTGGCGTAGCTCTGCGCGAAGAGACGTCTTTCCCGCGCCACCTCGACATAAAGCGAATCCGACAGCGCGTTGACGACGGAGACGCCCACGCCGTGCAGACCGCCCGAGGTCTGGTACGCCTTGTCAGAAAACTTGCCGCCCGCGTGCAGCGTGGTGAGGATGACCTCAAGCGCGGACTTCTTCGGGAATTTCGGATGCGGATCGACCGGGATGCCGCGGCCGTTGTCGGTGACCGAGAGCGAGCCGTCCGCGAGGAGTTCCACCTCGATGCGGTCCGCATGGCCGGCGACGGCTTCGTCCATCGAGTTGTCGAGCACTTCGGCGAATAGGTGGTGCAGGGCGCGTTCGTCGGTGCCGCCCACATACATGCCGGGCCGGCGCCGCACGGGCTCCAAGCCTTCCAGAACCTCGATGTCCTTGGCCGAGTAGGCGTTCGGAGCAAATTCCAAGGCGTTCTGCCTCGCCGCATACGATTTCGACATGGATGGCCCTTTGGCACGAGTCCGACGCGTTCGCCATCGACTCTGTGCGGTAAACGTTAACGTCCCGCACACGCTTGCGGCAGGGCCGGGCGTCGGCGTGGCGGCAATGAGGCATTGCGTGGTTTCGCCGCAACAGCGGCTCCAAACGGGGCGTGAATGACTGAACGGTCATCCCGCAGAGAAACGGAAGCGGCGCAAGAACGCTCCACGTCCGCCCGTCACGGAGCCGGGTCGATCCAGGGAGCACCAACATGAAAGCAATCGCAGCCCTCACCGCGCTGGCCGCCGCCATCGGTTTCGCCGCACCGGCGCAGGCGCAGACGGGAGCCTATGTGAACGGCGGCTACACGCATTACGACGCAGACGACGTGACACTCGGCGGCGTGACGGGGCGGCTCGGCTACAGGTTCCACCCGAATGTCGCGGTGGAAGGCGAGGCCAGCTTCGGCGTCAAGGACGACAATGTCGGCCCCGTGAATGTGGAGCTAGACCACGCCATCGGCGTCTTCGGCGTCGGCATCCTGCCGGTCACCCCGAACTTCGAGGTCTTCGGACGCGTGGGCTATGGACAGGTGAAGGCGTCCGCGTCTGTGCCTGGCTTCGCCGTGTCGGCGGACGAGGACGGCTTCGCCTTCGGCGGGGGCGCCCAGTACATGTTTACGGACAAGTTCGGGGTGCGTGGCGACTACACGCGCCTGGAAGGCGACGACGACGGTGTGAACACATTCTCGGCGTCCGCAGTCATCAAGTTCTGATCTGCGCGCTGCGCAGAAACGAAAAGGGGCCGGAGTCGTTGCGACTCCGGCCCCCGATTCGTCTCCCCCGAGGAGACAGCTCCGGCGCTTACGCCTTGTAGTACATCTCGAACTCGACCGGGTGCGGGTGCATCCGGAAGCGGTCGTTCTCTTCGCGCTTCAGGTCGAGATAGGCGTCGATGAAATCGTCATCCATGACGCCGCCTTTCTTCAGGAAGTCGCGATCGGCGTCGAGCGAGTTGATCGCTTCCTCGAGGCTGCCGCACACGGTCGGCACTTCCTTCAGCTCTTCCGGCGGCAGGTCGTAGAGGTTCTTGTCGAGCGGATCGCCCGGGTGGATCTTCTTCGAAATGCCGTCGAGGCCCGCCATGAGCAGGGCGGTGTAAGTCAGGTACATGTTGCCGGCGGGATCGGGGAAGCGGACTTCCACGCGCTTGGCCTTGGCGCCGGTGCCGTGCGGAATACGGCACGAGGCCGAGCGGTTGCGGGCCGAGTAGGCGAGCAGGACAGGGGCTTCGTAGCCCGGCACGAGACGCTTGTAGGAGTTGGTCGTCGAGTTCGCGAACGCGTTGATCGCCTTCGCGTGCTTGATGATCCCGCCGATGTAGAAGAGGCAGGTTTCAGACAGGCCCGCATAGCGGTCGCCAGCGAAGGTGTTGTTGCCGCCCTTCCAGATCGACTGGTGCACGTGCATGCCCGAGCCGTTGTCCTTGTAGTAGGGCTTCGGCATAAAGGTCGCGGACTTGCCGTAGCTCTGCGCGACGTTGTGGATGACGTACTTGTAGAGGTTCATCGCGTCGGCCATGTGGACGAGCGTGTTGAACTTCAGGCCCAGCTCATGCTGCGCGGGCGCGACTTCGTGGTGGTGCTTTTCCACCGCGAGGCCGATCTCCTTCATCACCGACAGCATCTCGCCGCGCATGTCCTGAAGCGAGTCGATCGGCGGGACAGGAAAGTAGCCGCCCTTGGGGCCGGGCCGATGGCCGAGATTGCCGGACTCGTAGATCTTGCCGGTGTTCATCGGCAGTTCGGTTGAGTCGAAGCTGTAGCCCGTATTGTTCGGCTCGACGTTCCAGCGAACGTCGTCGAACACGAAGAACTCAGCTTCAGGGCCGAAATAGGCGGTGTCGCCGTAGCCGCCGGACTTCACATAGGTTTCCGCCTTCTTCGCGATCCCGCGCGGACAACGGTTGTACGGTTGCAGCGTGCCGGGCTCGAGGATGTCGCAGAAGAGTGCGAGCGTCGTCTGCTGGAAGAAGGGATCGATGTGGGCGCCCGCCGGGTCGGGGCGCATCACCATGTCGGACTCGTTGATGGCCTTCCATCCGGCGATCGACGAACCGTCGAACATCGTGCCTTCGGTGAAGTAGCCTTCATCGAACATGTCCACGTCGAACGTGACGTGCTGCATCTTGCCGCGCATGTCGTTGAAGCGGAGGTCGATGAATTCGACTTCCTTTTCCTTGATCAGTTTCATCACGTCGCTGGTTGCGGACATCGTTCACCATCCTCCTCGGTCCGGACTTCTTCGGTCCGGCCGCTACAAACAAAAGTTGATACGAAACGTTTCTCAGACGGCCTGCGAGCCGGTCTCGCCCGTGCGGATGCGGATGACGTTGGCGACGTCCAGCACGAAGATCTTGCCGTCGCCGATCTTGCCGGTCTTGGCGGCCTTCTGGATCGCTTCCAGCGCGCCGTCGAGCTGGGCGTCGTCGACGACGACCTCAATTTTCAGCTTCGGCAGGAAATCAACGACGTACTCAGCGCCGCGATAGAGTTCGGTATGGCCTTTCTGGCGACCGAAGCCCTTGGCCTCGACGACGGTCATTCCCTGCAGGCCGATTTCCTGGAGGGCTTCCTTCACCTCGTCGAGCTTGAAGGGTTTGATGATGGCTTCGATCTTCTTCATGGCTTGACGCCTTCCCTTGCAGCTCATCGCGGATTGCCTCGGCCCGCGCGTCCGGAAACAGGGCAAAGGACAATCCGGAGACGCCGTCAACAGGGGGGTGGGGGGCGTCCGAGGGGCGGTCGGGCGGCGCCGGTTTCGCGGGCGCCGCCGCCCATGAATCGGGCGAGGCGCCGTTGGGGCGCCGATGGACACGCCAGCGCGCTTCGGGAAAGACCGGGACCGCACACTTCGAGGCCCCACATGACCGATCCCCGTATGCCCGTCCTCATTGGCGGCGGCCAAGCGACCTGGCGCAAGACGCCCGCGCCGGGCCCCCGCG
Organism: Hyphomonadaceae bacterium; assembly: GCA_016791445.1. GTDB lineage: Bacteria > Pseudomonadota > Alphaproteobacteria > Caulobacterales > Aquidulcibacteraceae > VFBF01. The sequence continues at coordinate 288,933 of JAEUMP010000002.1, forward strand.
CCATGGTGCTCGAAGCGGTCACGCGCGCTGCGACCGATGCGGGCCTGCCGCTGGCGGCGCTTTCGAGGGCCGACACCATCGGCGTCGTCGGCTTCACCATTGATGCGCCGGGCACGTCCGCGCGTCTGAAGCCGCCGCGCATGTCCGATCCGCCGGCGGCCCTCGCGGAGGATCTGGGCGCGACGCCGCGCACGGCCGTCTACACCCATATGGGCGGCAACTCTCCGCAGGCGCTGGTCAACTGGGCGAGCGAGCGGATCGCAAACGGCGAGTCCGATCTCGTGGTCCTTGTGGGCGCGGAGTTTCTCGGCAGCCTGATGAAGACGATGGCCTCGGGCGGCGACGCCTCGATCTTCAAGGGCGGGCCCGACACCGAGCCGGTGCGCTGGGGCGACGATCGCGAAGGACAGACGAAACAGGAGGAGGCGCACGGGATGAGCTTCCCGGCGAACGTCTATCCGATGTTCGAGAACGCGTTGCGCGCGCATCTCGGCCGTTCCATCGACGATCACCAGCAGAAGATGGGCGAGCTGTTCTCGAAGTTCAGCGCGGTGGCCGCCGCGAACGAGCACGCGTGGTTTCCGAAGGAGCGTTCGCCAGCGGAGATCGCCAACGAGAGCGCCGACAACCGCATGGTCGGCTTCCCGTACACGAAGTACCTCAACGCGATCATCCAGGTCGACCAGTCCGCCGCCGTCATTATCGCGTCCACCGCGAAGGCCGACGAACTCGGCATCGCGCCGGACAAGCGCGTCTATCTGCACGGATGCTCCGACGCGACGGAACTGTGGAATCCCATCGATCGCACGAACTACTGGAGTTCGCCCGCCATCGGCCTGTGCGGGAAAAAGGCGCTCGACATGGCCGGCAAAACCATCGCCGACATGGCGTTGTTCGACATCTACTCCTGCTTTCCGTCGGCCGTGCAGATCGCGTGCGCCGAACTCGGCATCGCCGCCGACGACCCGCGTCCGTTCACGGTGACGGGCGGCCTCCCGTACTTCGGCGGGCCCGGCAACAATTACGTCATGCACTCCATCGTCTCGATGGCCGAGCGGCTGCGCGCGCAGCCGGGCAAGTACGGCCTCGTGACCGCGAACGGCTGGTTCCTCACCAAGCACGCCATGGGGGTCTATTCGACGGAGCCGCCCAAGGGGCCATGGAAGCGCGAGAACCCGAAGGACTACCAGAAACAGATCGATGCGCTGCCGCATCCCGAGATCGTACGCGAACCGTCCGGGCCGGCGACGATCGAGACCTACACCATCGTCCACAGTCGCGATCGGGTGCGGATGGGCATCGTCATCGGGCGCGATGCGCAGGGGCGGCGCTTCGTGGCCAACACGCCGGACGACGAGGCGACGCTTCTCGACCTGCAGTCCCGCGAAGGGGTTGGACGCCCCGGTGTGGTGAGTTCGGCAGACGGCGGGAAGAAGAACCTGTTCATTCCCGCATGATCGCCGCGTAGAGTGTTTTCATGCCGCTGCTTTTCCTGGTCCGACATGGCGAGCCTGCCTCCGGCTGGGGCGGGGCGGAACCCGATCCGGGCCTGAGCCCGCTCGGCATGGCGCAGGCCGCGCATGCAGCCCGCGAGCTGCGCAAGCGCATGATCGGCGCGGCGATCACTTCGCCCTTCGCACGTTGCCGGGAGACGGCGGCGGCCTACGAAATGGAAGCGGCGGTGGTCGCGCGAGTCTCCGAGGGGGTCCGCGAGGTGCCGACACCGGCGGGGCTTGCCGATCGCCCGGCGTGGTTGGCGCAGATGATGCGGGGACGGTGGAGCGACGACGCGTCGTTCGCCGCGTTCCGGGACGGCGTCGTGCAGACGCTACTCGCGCAGCAGCACGATACAGCAGTGTTCTCGCACTTCGTCGCGATTAACGCCGCCGTCGGCGCCGCGCTCGGCGAGGATGCGGTGGCGGTGTTCAAACCCGGTCATTGCTCCATCACCATTGTGGAGTCTCGCGACGGCGCGCTGCACCTTGTCGAACGCGGCGCCGAGACAGCGGCGGTGAACGCGTTGTGACGCAGGGCTTCGAGATCATCACCGTCGCGCAGATGCGCGAGATCGACGCGAAGGCTGCAGAGACGGGCGCGCCAACGCGTACGCTGATGGAGAATGCCGGAACCGCCGTCGCGCGCGAGATTCAGGCGCGATGGACGCCGCGACCGACGGTGGTTCTGTGCGGACCGGGCGCGAATGGCGGTGACGGCTTTGTGGCGGCGCGCAAGCTCGCCGAGGGCGGATGGCCTGTCCGTGTCGGATTTCTTGGAAACCGCGCGGCGCTGAAGGGCGATGCGGCGGATGCGTCGTCGGCGTGGATGGGCTGGGTCGATCCAGCGGACGTGGCGCTCCTCGAACCGGGCGTGCTGGTCGTGGACGCGCTCTTCGGCGCGGGCCTTTCGCGACCGCTTGACGGCGTGGCGGCGGATCTCGCCGCAGCGGCGCGTGCGCATGATGTCGTCGCGATCGATCTGCCGAGCGGCGCCCACGGCGACGGCGCGGCGCCTGAGGGACCGGTGTTCGCTGCGGACGTGACGGTCACCTTCGTCCGCAAGAAGTGGGCGCACGTGCTGGAACCGACGCGCGCATTGTGCGGAGAAGTCGTGGTCGCCGACATCGGCGTTCCGGACGCGGCGTTGGCGCACGTCGCGGATGCGCCAGTCGAAAACGGCCCGCATCTGTGGCGTTTGCCGTGGCCCGACGCCACCGCGCACAAGCACGCGCGCGGCCACGCCATGGTGGTGAGCGGCGGCGCGGGTCACACGGGCGCAGCGCGGCTTGCGGCGCGTGCGGCCTTGCGGATCGGGGCGGGTCTCGTGACGCTCATTTCACCGGCGACCGCGGTGCGCGACAACGCCAACCAGATCACCGCCATCATGCTCGAACCGGCGCGCGATACGCAGGAAGTGCGCGCGATCGCGGAGAAAGCCGCCTCGCTCGTCGTCGGACCTGCCGCAGGCGTCACGCAGCGCACGCGTGAAACGGTGATCGAACTCGCCGGATTGAAAACGCCGATGGTGCTCGACGCCGATGCGCTGACGGTTTTCGCTGGCGAATCCGACGCGTTCTTCGCCGCCGTGCACGATGCGTGCGTGGCCACGCCTCACGCGGGTGAGTTCCGCCGCCTCTTTCCCGATCTCGCCGACAGCGAAGCGCGCAAGATCGAGCGTGCGCGCGCCGCGGCGAAACGTGCGGGCTGCGTGATGCTGCTGAAGGGCCCGGACACCGTGATCGCCGCGCCCGACGGCCGCGCGGCCGTCAACACGACGGGTTCGCCGTTCCTCGCCACGGCAGGATCAGGCGACGTGCTCGCGGGCCTGATCGCGGGGCTTGCGGCGCAGGGGATGGCTGCGTTCGAAGCGGCGTGCGCAGGCGCATGGCTGCACGGAAAACTCGGCGAAGCGCTCGGGCCCGGACTGATCGCGGAAGACCTGCCGGAAGCGCTGCCAGCTTTGTTGAATGATATGGCGCCGGTGAAATTGAAGCGGCGTTGAAGCTGGTGCCCGCCGCCGGACTCGAACCGGCACACCTTGCGGCGTCAGAACCTAAATCTGGTGCGTCTACCAATTTCGCCAGACGGGCAGCGGGGCGTTTCTAGTCTGCGCGGGCGAGAACCACAACGCGCTGCGCCAGAACGGTGGTGGATTCGATGAGGGGCGCTGTGATGTCGCCCGGCGCGAGCGCCAGCGGGATTTCCGTGCAGCCGGCGACGATGGCCTCCGCGCCCTCCGCCAGCAGGCGTTCTGCGCAGCTGCGCATTTCGGCGCGCAGGGCGGCGTCCACATTGCCGGCTTTGACGCGGTAGATGATGTCCATGAAGGCGCGCTGGTCGGCGACGGACAGCGTGAGGGCCTCGTAGCCGGCGGCTTCCAGCGCCGTTTCATAGAGGCGATTTTTGAGCGCGGCGTCTGCGGCGAGCACGCCGACGCGGCGGGCCTGCGGGGTCGCGGCGCGCACGGCGACGGCGGTTTCCTCGATCATGTGGACGAAGGGAATGCGCACCGCCGCGCGGATGTCGTCAGCCCAGGCGTGCGCGGCGTTGCACGGCATGGCCAGAAGCTCCGCGCCCGCCGCTTCCAGTCCGCGCGCCATCGCCGCGAGCACAGGCCCCGGCGAGGGGCCGCCGTCCGCCGCCGCATTGCGGTCCGGCACGAAGGGATTGTTGTCGATGATGAGACGCAGGTGATCGTCGTCGGTGCGCGCGTCCGATGCGGCGAGCACCTTGCCGAAGAAATCGTGCGTCGCGATCGGACCCATGCCGCCGAGCACGCCGACGGTGCGTGCGGGACGTCTCACGATTGCAGATCCTTCTGGTACGCAAAGAGCGCGGGCGATCCGCCGGTGTGCACGAAGACGACGTTCTCGCCGCGCTTGAAACGGCCCTGACGGATGAGGCCAATGAGCCCCGCCGCCGCCTTGCCCGTATAGACCGTGTCGAGAAGGATCGCTTCGTGCGCCGCGAACAGGCGCACCGCCTCCACCATTTCCGGCGTCGGCAGCGAATAGCCGGGGCCGACCCAGTCATCGAGCGCGACGACCTTCGATGTCTCGACGGGCCTTTCCAGCTTCAGCAACGCCGCGGTTTCGACCGCGAGCTTGTGGACGTTGCCTTCCTGCTCCGCGCGCGGGCGGCGCACATTCACGCCGGTGAGCGGGATATGGGTGTTGGCGCCTTCGAGGCCGACGAGCAGTCCCGCATGCGTGCCCGCGCTGCCGCTCGCCACCACGACATGATCGATGCGCACCTGCTGTTCGAATGCCTGCTGCACGAGTTCCTGCGCGCACGCGACATAGCCGAGCGCGCCCAGCGCGTTCGAGCCGCCGCCCGGAATGATGTAGCCCTTGCGGCCTTCGGCGCCGAGCGATGCGGCGATCGCCTGCATCCGCGCCGCGAGATCATCTCCCGCATTCGCGACCTCGATGCTTTCCACGCCGAGGAGATCGAAAAGGAGATTGTTGCCGCTGGCGTCCGCGCGATAACTGCCCGGCACGCGCTGCTCGAGCACGAGGCGGCACTTGAGGCGCTCCTTGGCGGCGGCCGCCGCCGTCAGGCGGCAATGGTTCGATTGCACCGCGCCGACCGTGATGAGCGTGTCGGCGCCCTCGGCCAGCGCCTCGGCCACGAGGAATTCGAGCTTTCGGGTCTTGTTGCCGCCGGCGGCGAGGCCGGTGAGGTCGTCGCGCTTGATCCAGATGTCGGGGCCGCCCAGCAGGCGGGTGAGGTTGTCGAGCCGCTCCAGCGGCGTGGGGGCGGGCGTGTAGCGACGGCGGGGGAAGCGGGCGAGGTGCATGGCGGAGCTTTAGCGGGCGCCGATGGGCGGGCCAACGGCGTCGCCCGATCATGGATGTGATTGTAGTCCCAAGGCCGTCGCCGATCTGCTATGCAGCCCCTGCGACGCGCAGTAGTCCCGGCGTCGCCGTCGCCTGCGCGGCGGACGGCCCGGGGTCCGAAAGCCGGCGCACCTTGGCGCAGTCTGGGGCGCAGTCTGGCGCAGTCCGGCGCAGGCGCCGCCCGGAAATCGTCAGGGTCCGGCCGTGCGCGGCGCAGTGCGGCGCAGTCTGGCGCGGTTTCCGGAAAACAACGCAGCCGGTCACAAAACTCGACCGTGCTGCGGCCAATGTCCCGTTTACAGGCTGCGGGTCGGGGTGCATAAGCCCCGCCTTAATCTTCTGGCAGGCACGGCGTTTGCTCGTGCCCGCGTCCGGCTATACGGACGCCGCCTCCAGAGCCCCGTTTTCCGCGCCCAAGGGACCCGCAGCTTCCATGCAATTCACAGAAACCCGCTCCGAAGGCCTGAGCCGCGCATTCAAGATCGTCGTGCCTGCGGCCGAGTTGCAGAAGCGCCTCGACGCCAAGATCGAGGAAGTGCGTCCGCGCATGAAGATCAACGGCTTCCGACCGGGCAAGGTGCCGGCGAGCCACGTGAAGAAGCTCTACGGTCCCTCGATGCTCCAGGAGATCATCAACGGGGAAGTGGACGCCGCCACCAAGAAGGCGCTGGAAGACGGCAAGCTGCGGGTGGCCTCCCAGCCGGACCTGCAGGTCGAATCGGACATGGAGCAGGTGTTCGCCGGGCAGGCGGACTTCGCGTTCAACCTGAACGTCGAGCTGATCCCGGAGTTCGAGCCGGTCGATCCCGCCACGATCAGCCTGGAACGCCTCGTGGCGCCGGTGGCGGACGCCCAGGTGGATGAAACACTCGAGCAGATCGCCAAGGCGAACCGCGTTTTCGAGGAAAAGGACGGCGCGGCCGAGGACGGCGACGCGCTGACCATCGACTTCCTCGGCAAGATCGATGGGGTCCCGTTCGATGGCGGCGCGGCCGAGAAGGCCTCCGTGACCATCGGTTCCAACCAGTTCATTCCCGGCTTCGAGGAAGAGCTGAAGGGTCTCAAGAAGGGCGACGAGAAGGTCATCAACGTGACCTTCCCGGAGGCCTATGCGGCGGAAGCGCTGGCGGGCAAGGCGGCGACCTTCGACATCAAGGTGCACGAGGTGCGCGCGCCGCAGGAAACCGCGATCGACGATGCGCTGGCCGAGAAGCTCGGCATGGAAAACCTCGAAGCGGTGAAGACCGCCATTCGCGGGCGCATCGAGTCCGAGCATACCGCGCAGTCGCGCACGCGCGCCAAACGCGCCCTGTTCGACAAGCTTGAAGCCGCCCACGACTTCCCGCTGCCGCCGGCCATGGTCGAGCAGGAGTTTCAGCAGATCTGGCGTCAGATCGAGGCCGACAAGGCTGCGGGTTCGCTTGACCCCACCGACGCCGGCAAGACGGAAGACCAGCTGCGAGACGAATACCGCAAGATCGCCGAGCGCCGCGTGAAGCTCGGTCTCGTGCTCGCCGAGATCGGTCGCCGCACGAATATCGAAGTGACGAACGAGGAAGTCTCGCAGGCTGTCATGCAGCAGGCGCGGCAGTATCCGGGACAGGAACGGCAGATCTTCGAAATCTACCAGAAGAACCCGCAACTCCTCGCGCAGCTGCGGGCGCCGATCTTCGAAGAAAAGACGGTCGACTACATTCTCGAACTCGCCAAGGTCACCAACAAGACGGTGGACCGCGAGGAACTGTTCACCGACCCGGAAGACTGAGGCCGGCCGGGCGCGGACCTTGCGGTTGGGCCCGGGCAGTCAAATATGGGCAGTCACGGCGTCCCCGAGTCGGCAGGCGGTTCGGGGGTGATGGAAGGTGCGAAGGACAGTTATGGGCGACCCGATCGAACGGTACATGCAGCTCGTGCCCATGGTGGTGGAGCAGACGAGCCGGGGCGAACGCGCCTTCGACATCTTCTCGCGCCTCCTGAAGGAGCGGATCATTTTCGTGACCGGCCCCGTCGAGGACGGCATGGCCAGCCTCGTCACGGCGCAGCTCCTGTTTCTCGAATCCGAGAACCCGAAGCGCGAAATCGCCATGTATATCAACAGCCCCGGCGGTATCGTCACCTCCGGCCTCGCGATCTACGACACCATGCAGTACATCCGGAGCCCGGTGTCGACCGTGTGCACCGGCCAGGCGGCCTCCATGGGCTCGCTGCTGCTGGCGGCGGGGGAGAAGGGGCTCCGGATCTGTCTGCCCAACGCCCGCGTCATGGTTCACCAGCCGTCCGGCGGGTTCCGCGGCCAGGCTTCCGATATCGAGCGCCACGCCGAGGACATCATCGCCACCAAGAAGCGGCTGAATGAAATCTACGTGAAGCACACCGGCCAGCCTTACGAGACCGTCGAACGGACCCTCGACCGGGACTACTTCATGACCGCCGAGGAGGCGCAGGCCTTCGGCATCGTCGACCGCGTCTATGAACGTCGCGAAAGCGTCGAATCGGCCGCCGGCCACTGAACAGGCGCCCCGCCGCCCCCGTTGAGTCGCAAGCTTGCGGCTCGGTTCTTGCTATGCTCGTATCGGGCGTGGCCAGTAATGGCGGCGGATCAGACGGGTTGGTGAACAGTTTTGTAAGGGATGGCGCGCCAGTCTGGCGGCGCGGAAGAGGGACCGGATCCGCCGGTCATCTCCATCCGTACGGGTCATGGGTCGCCTGCAAGGCGGCGTGCCCCGTCAAGGAGCGCACATGAGCAAGAGCACAACCGGCGGTGATTCCAAGAACACCCTGTATTGCTCGTTCTGCGGCAAGAGCCAGCACGAGGTGCGCAAGCTCATCGCGGGTCCGACCGTGTTTATCTGCGACGAGTGCGTCGAACTGTGCATGGACATCATCCGCGAGGAACACAAAACCTCGCTCGTGAAGTCCAAGGAGGGCGTGCCGAGCCCCCGCGAGATCAAAGAGGTCCTCGACGACTATGTGATCGGCCAGGACCACGCCAAGCGCGTGCTGTCGGTGGCGGTCCACAACCACTACAAGCGCCTGAACCACGCGTCGAAGAACAGCGACGTGGAGCTGGCGAAGTCCAACATCCTGCTGATCGGTCCCACGGGCTGCGGCAAGACGTTGCTGGCGCAGACTCTCGCGCGCATCATCGACGTGCCGTTCACGATGGCGGACGCGACAACGCTGACGGAAGCGGGCTACGTCGGCGAGGACGTCGAGAATATCGTTCTGAAGCTGCTTCAGGCCGCCGACTACAATGTCGAGCGCGCGCAGCGCGGCATCGTCTATATCGACGAAATCGACAAGATTTCCCGCAAGTCCGACAATCCGTCGATCACGCGCGACGTGTCGGGCGAAGGGGTGCAGCAGGCGCTCTTGAAGATCATGGAAGGCACCGTCGCGTCGGTGCCGCCGCAGGGGGGGCGCAAGCATCCCCAGCAGGAATTCCTGCAGGTCGACACGACCAACATTCTCTTCATCTGCGGCGGCGCGTTCGCGGGGATCGACAAGATCATCCAGTCGCGCGGCAAAGGCTCAGCGATGGGCTTCGGCGCCACCGTGCGCGATCCCGAGGATCGTCGCACGGGTGAGGTGCTGCGCACGCTGGAGCCGGACGATCTTCTCAAGTTCGGCCTCATCCCGGAATTCGTCGGCCGTCTGCCGGTGCTCGCCACGCTCGAGGATCTCGACGAGGCGGCGCTGATGCAGATCCTCACGGAGCCGAAGAACGCGCTCGTGAAGCAGTACCAGCGCATGTTCGAGATGGAGAATGTGCGGCTGACATTCCCCGACGAGGCGCTCCGCGCGATTTCCCGGAAGGCGATCCAGCGCAAGACGGGCGCCCGCGGCCTGCGTTCGATCCTAGAATCCATCCTCCTCGACACCATGTTCGAACTGCCGGGCATGGGCGGTGTTCAGGAGGCGGTGGTGTCGGCGGACGTGGTCGAAGGCCGCGCCAAGCCGCTCCTAATCTACGCCGAAGGCGGACGGAACGGACAGCAGTCCGCCGGCTGAGGAACTTCGGGCGGCGCGACGCGTCCGCCGCTCCCCCTTGGCCGCCAAGGCGCGCCTGGATGAAGTCCGGCGCTCGTTCCGCATGCAATCTCACACTTGAATGGCGTTAACCCGCGCGCCAAATGGCATGGGCGATCGCGGCGCGTGCGATTCCGCCTGATCGATCTGCGACCGGGCGCGCGCGCCGCACTGAGGAGTTTTCGATGGCCAAGGATACGGCGACCAAGGTGCTTCCGGTCCTGCCCCTGCGAGACATTGTCGTTTTCCCGCACATGGCTGCACCGCTCTTCGTCGGTCGGGAAAAGTCGGTGCGCGCGCTTGAGGAAGTCATGCGGGGCGACAAGCAGATCCTGCTGGCCGCGCAGATGGAAGCGTCTGAGGATGATCCCGTCGCCGACCGCATCTATCGGATCGGCACGATCGCGACCGTGGTGCAGCTGTTGAAGCTGCCCGACGGCACGGTGCGCGTGCTGGTGGAAGGCGGGCGCCGCGCGCGGATCGTTTCGTTCACCGACAACGCGGACTTCTTCCAGGCCGACGTGGAGGGTGTCGAGGAAGAGGGCGTCGATACGCCCGAAGCGCGGGCGATGGCGCGCGCCGTCACCGAACAGTTCGAACAATTCTCCAAGCTCTCGCGCAAGACGCCGGCTGAGGTTGTGCAATCCATCGTGCAGGTCGGCGATCCGAGCCGGCTCGCGGATTCGGTCGCCGCGCATCTGTCGATCAAGATCGCCGACAAGCAAGGTCTCCTCGAAACGGTCTCCGTGACGCAACGTCTGGAGAAGATTCTCGCGCTGATCGAGGGCGAAGTCTCCGTCATGCAGATGGACAAGCGCATCCGCAATCGGGTGAAGCGCCAGATGGAGAAGACCCAGCGCGAGTATTATCTCAACGAGCAGATGAAGGCGATCCAGCGCGAGCTCGGTGAGACTGATGACGGTCGTGACGATCTCGCCGAAATCGAGGAGCGCATCCGCAAGGCCAAGCTCTCCAAGGAAGCGCTCGCCAAGGCGGAAGCCGAACTGAAAAAGCTCCGCCAGATGAGCCCGATGTCGGCGGAATCCACCGTCGTCCGCAACTATCTCGACTGGCTGCTCTCTCTGCCCTGGGGCAAGAAAAAGCCGGTCAAAAAGGATCTCAAGAAGGCCGAGGAAATTCTAGACGCCGATCACTACGGTCTTGAGAAGGTCAAGGAGCGCATCCTCGAATATCTCGCTGTGCAGGCGCGCACCGCGAAAGTGAAGGGGCCGATCCTTTGCCTCGTCGGCCCGCCCGGCGTCGGCAAGACCTCGCTCGGCAAGTCCATCGCGCAGGCGACGGGGCGTGACTTCGTGCGGTTGTCGCTCGGCGGCGTGCGCGACGAAGCTGAAATCCGCGGTCACCGCCGCACCTATATCGGCTCGATGCCGGGACGCGTGATCCAGTCGATGAAGAAGGCCAAGAGCGCGAACCCGCTCTTCCTGCTTGATGAAATCGACAAGCTCGGCGCGGACTATCGCGGCGATCCCTCGGCGGCGCTGCTCGAAGTGCTCGATCCCGAACAGAACCAGACCTTCAACGACCACTATCTCGAAGTGGACTACGATCTCTCGGACGTGCTGTTCATCACCACGGCCAACAGCCTGAACATGCCCCAGCCGCTTCTCGACCGGATGGAGATCATCCGCATCCCCGGCTACACCGAGGACGAGAAGGTCGAGATCGCGAAGAAGTACCTGCTGCCGAAGCAGATCGAAGCGAACGGCCTGAAGGCCGGTGAATTCGCCGCCGATGACGAGGCGATCCGCGATCTCATCCGCCGCTATACGCGCGAAGCGGGCGTGCGCAGCCTCGAACGCGAACTCGCCAATCTCTGCCGCAAGGCGGTGCGCGAGATCGAGACGAAGAAAAAGAAGACCGTGAAGGTCAACGCCGCCAATCTCCCGGACTATGCGGGCGTGTGGAAGTACCGCTTCGGCGAGACTGACCAGGAAGATCAGGTCGGCACCGTCACCGGTCTCGCGTGGACTGAAGTCGGCGGCGATCTCCTGACCATCGAAGCGGTGTCGATGCCGGGGCGCGGCGCCATGACCGTCACGGGCAATCTGCGTGACGTGATGAAGGAGTCGATCTCCGCGGCGAACTCGTTTGTCCGTGCGCGCGCGGTGCAGTTCGGCATTAAGCCGCCTGTGTTCCGCTCGCGCGACATCCACGTGCACGTGCCGGAAGGCGCGACGCCGAAAGATGGCCCGTCGGCAGGCATCGCCATGGTTACGGCGATCGTCTCCGTGCTGACAGGCGTGACCGTGCGCAAGGATATCGCCATGACGGGCGAGGTCACGCTGCGCGGCCGCGTGCTGCCGATCGGTGGTCTCAAGGAAAAGCTTCTCGCAGCGCTGCGCGGCGGCGTGAAGACGGTGCTGATCCCCAGCGAAAACGAAAAGGATCTCGCCGACATTCCGGACAACGTGAAGTCCGGTCTGAAGATCATTTCGGTCAGCACTGTCGACGAAGTTCTCAAGCATGCGCTCACGAAACCGCTGACGCCGATCAAGTGGACGGAAGAAGACGAGGAAGCGGAAAACCGTCGCGGCCGGCGCCTTGGCGCGGGTGAAAACGACGAACGGGACGATGCGCGTCCGCACTGATTTCATGCGGAAAGTTCTTGTGAATTTCGCGGGCTGAAATGCTCGTGATTCTGATTACTTCATTGTAAGGCCCTTGTGCGCCAAAGGTTTTGACATCATTGCGCGACGGCGCCCTTATCGTCGTTCTCATAGCCAAGGGGGCTCAAGAAAATGAACAAAGCGGAACTCATCACGGCCGTCGCCGAGCGCACCGGCGAGTCGAAGGCAAAGGCCGGAGAACTCGTGGACGCGGTCTTCGAAGTCGTCACCGACGCACTGACGAAGGGCGATGAAGTGAAGCTGCCGAGCTTCGGCGCCTTCGCTGTCGTGACGACGGCGGCGCGCAAGGCGCGCAATCCGCAGACCAACCAGGAAGTGATCGTGCCCGCCGGTCGGCGCGCGCGGTTCAAGCCGGGCAAGGCGCTGAAGGAAGCGCTGGATGTGGCGAAGGGCGGCGCGCGCGCAAGCGTCTGATCGTCCTTCAATCGAATTGGTAGGCGGGCGGTCGTCATACGACCGCCCGTTCTGTTTTTTCGCATGCGGTGCGCGCTTTCGTCGGTCTTTGCGACAGGCGCTTGCGCGTGTAGGGAGGAGGCAGGAGAAATCATGCTCGCCCGCATTTATCGACCCGCCAAGACCGCCATGCAGTCCGGCCGCGCGAAGGCGCAGGAGTGGTTGCTCGAGTTCGAGGCCGGCGCCGTGGCGCCGGAGGCGCTCATGGGGTGGCAGAGCACCGCCGACACGAATGGGCAGGTACGTCTGACCTTCGCTTCCCGTGAAGAGGCGATCGACTTCGCCCGTCGCAACGCCATTCCGCACCAGGTCGTGGAGCCGCGCGAACCGAGACGCGTGATCCGGTCCTATTCCGACAATTTCGCCTACCGGCGCAAGGAGCCCTGGTCTCACTGACCTCGTCCGCGACGCCTCGTCCGTGCTAGCACGGCGCCGCCCAGGCCGCCCGGCCCCGTAGCTCAACTGGATAGAGCGTCCGCCTTCTAAGCGGATGGTTGCGTGTTCGAGTCACGCCGGGGTCGCCAGCGCCTGGCCGGCGCGGTCATGCGTGGAGGCGGGCGAAACCGGCGTCGAGATCGGCGATGAGGTCGTCGGGATCTTCAAGGCCGATCGACAGGCGCACGATCGGGCCGCTGTCTTTCCATGCCGCCGTCTTGCGCACGAATTGTTCCGTGCAGTTCACCGCAAGGCTTTCATACCCGCCCCAGGAAAACCCGAGCCCGAACAGCGAGAGACCGTCGAGCATGGCGGCGAGCGCGCGGTCGGTCGTCGAGCGCGGCAGCGTGAAGGCGAAGACGCCGGCGGCGCCGGAAAAATCGCGCTGGAAGAGGGCGTGGTCCGGATGGGACGGCAACGCCGGATGCAGCACCGACGAGACGTCGTCGCGCTGCTCAAGCCATTGAGCTATCCGCAACGCCGAAGCTGCCTGACGCTCCATGCGCAACGGCATGGTGCGCAGACCGCGCAAGGTCAGATACGCATCCTCCGCCGACCCGCATCCGATCCCGAGTTCCTTGCCCGTCCGGAAGAGGCGCGCCATGTGCTGCGGGTCGCGCGCGAGCGTTGCGCCGAGAAGCACGTCCGCATGGCCGGCCTGATACTTCGTCAGCGCCTGCACCGAAACGTCGACCCCGTGATCGAAGGGTTTGAACAGGACGCCCGCGGACCATGTATCGTCGATGATCGAGATCACGTTGCGTGTTCGCGCGGCGCGCGTGATGGCGGGGACGTCCTGGATCTCGAAGGTCAGCGAGCCCGGCGATTCAAGGAAAATGACCTGCGTGCGATCGGAGATGAGATCGGCGATGCCGGCGCCGATGCGGGGATCGAAATAGCGCGTCGTCACGCCCATCCGCGCGAGGAGACCGTCGCAGAAGCGACGCGTGGGCGCATAGACGGAATCCGTCACGAGAACCTCGCCGCCCGTCGAGACAAAACTCAACAGCGCGACAGTGCACGCCGCGAGCCCCGATGGCGCGAGCGTGGCGCCGGCCGCGCTCGAAATATCGGCGAGCGCCGCAGTCAGCGCGTCGTGGACGTCAAATCCTTCCAGTCCGTAGCTCTTGCCGGGGCCATGCAGGGCTTCGATGTCGGAAAACAGCACGGTTGAGCCGCGCTGTATCGGCGGGTTCACCGCGGTGCGTTCGTGAGGCGAGACACGGCCCGCGCGCACGAGGCGCGTCGCCAGCGACCAGCGCGCGGCGTCGTCACTCACCGTCGTCAGCCTTGACGATCGGCGTATCGGAACGCGCGCCCCATTCCGCCCACGACCCGTCATAAATGGCGACATCGAAGCGTCCGAGTCGCGCCAGCGCGAGTGCGACGACTCCAGCCGTCACGCCGGACCCGCAGGTGGCGACCGGGGCCTGTCGCGGGTCGAGCGCCACGTCGGCGAACAGGGCCGCGAGTTCGCCGCGCGACTTCATCCGCTGGTGTTCGTCGAGCAGGGTTGAGAACGGCACATTGGTTGCGCCCGGCATGTGGCCGCGTGCGAGGCCCGCGCGCGGTTCGTCCGCCTTGCCGGCGAAGCGTGGCGCAGGCCGGGCGTCGAGGATGCCTGCACCGCCGCGCTCCACGAGCGCGCGCATTTCGCCGAGGTCCCGCACGAGGTCGCGACGCAGCCGCGCCGTAAAGTGGCGTTCGGAAGGTTTCGGCGGCGGCCCGTCCTCGATCTCGCCGCCCGCCGCGCGCCAGGCGGGCAGACCGCCATCGAGCACGACTACGTCCTGTGCGCCCATCACCCGGAACATCCACCAGACGCGCGCGGCCGAGAAAATGCCGACCGCGTCATAGACGACGATGCGCGCGCCGTCGCCAATCCCGAGCTTGCGCATGCGGGAAGCGAATTTCTCCGGTGACGGCAGCATGTGCGGCAGTGGCGAGGCTGTGTCGGATATGTCGTCGAGGTCGAAAAAGACAGCGCCCGGAATGCGTTCCTGCGTGTGCATCAGTCGTGCGTCGCGCGGATCGCCCGGCAGGAACCACGTTGCGTCCACCACCCGGATATCGGGGGCGCCGAGGCGGCTGCGGAGCCAGAGGGTGTCGACAAGGGGATCGTCAGCTTGGTCGGGCATGACGACACCCTAAAGCGGTGCGGCGGCGCGGCACAACCGTTCATCCGGCGCTGATCTGGACGGCTCCTCGGTGCGTAGGACCCCACGTAATTCGGGACCGAAATGTGAGCCCCAACGCCGAAGCCTATCGCGCACTGCTTCTGGACCACGCAGCCGGCGCATCATCGCCGGCGCGCCAGCTGCTGGTGGAAACGCATCTGCGGCTGCGCCCTTCGGCGCGCGATCTCGCGGATGCGCTCGACGTGGCGGGCGGCGCCTTGCTGGAGCGACTTGAGCCGGAACCCGTTGCGGCGCGGCTCCATGGCGCCGAGTCAGCGCGCGCGCCATCAGGGGCTCCCGTTGACGTCCTTCGCGATGCGCGTGCACTGGTGGAGGCCGCGCTGCACAGTCCCGCGCACCTGAACTGGCGCTGGCGCGCGCCGGCGATGCGGGAAGTGAGACTGCCGGCTCCCGGCGCGACCCTGCTGCGCCTCGCCGGAGGGCGTGCGGCCCCGAAACACGGCCACGCGGGGGAGGAAGTCACGCTCGTCCTGCGCGGCGCCTATGCCGACGAAACCGGCCGCTACGCGCCCGGCGACATCGCCTTCGCCGACGCCGAGCTCGATCACAGCCCCTATGTGCCGGACGGCGAAGAGTGCGTTTGCCTCGTCGTGACCGACGGCGCCTTGCGATTTCACAGTCTTCTGGCCCGCGTCGCGAACCGGTGGCTTGCCTGATGGCGCGACTGCCGGCGCGTATCGCACACGGCTGCGCCTGGATCACGGGCGCGAGTTCCGGGATCGGCGCCGCGCTCGCGGTCGAGCTTGCGCGTCGCGGTTGGACGGTGGCGGCGACGGCACGCAATAGGGAGGCGCTCGAGCGGCTTGCGGGCGGCGATCCCGCGATCCACGCCATGCCTGCAGACGTTTCAGACCGCGTGTCGATGCAGGCTGCGGCGGCGCGCATTCGCGACGCGCTGGGTCCCATCGGTCTCGTGATCGCCAATGCCGGAATCTACATCCCCGTCGACGCGCGCCGACCGGACGCCGCCGCCTATCGCGCTACGTTCGACGTCAATCTCATGGGCGTCGTTCACGCCATCGAGGCCGTGACGCCCGACATGGTCTCCCGCCGGCAGGGGCACATCCACATCGTTTCCTCCGCAACGGGATTTGGGGGCATGCCGACGTCGTCCGCCTACGGCGCGTCGAAAGCGGCGCTCATCAACATGGCCTCGTGTCTGAAGATCGAGTTGGACCGCTGCGGCGTCGGCGTTTCGATCTCGACGCCGGGCTTCGTGGAAACACCGGCGCAGACTGACAACGCTTTTCCGAAGCCAGCCATGATCACGCCGGAAATAGCGGCGCGCCGCATTGCCGATGCGGTCGAACGCGGCGGCTTCGAAACTACTTTCCCGCGCCGGTTCACCTGGGCCCTGAAGGCGCTCTATGCGTTGCCGAAGCCGCTACATCTGCCGCTCGTGCGCGGCCAGACCGGATGGGGTTCGGCGGACAAGGAGCCGCCGAAACCCACGAAGAGCTAGGCGGTCAGACTTTCTGCAAGGCCAGTTGCACGACGTCCGTGCGACCGGACCTGAATCCCGCCTCGCAATAGCTCAGATAGAATTGCCACAAGCGTTTGAACCGCTCGTCGAAGCCGAGACGGCTGATTTCGCTCCATGCGCTCAGGAAGCGGTCGCCCCACGCCGCAAGCGTGTCGGCGTAGCTCTCGCCGAAAGCCTGGACGCCTTGCTGTCGCAGACCTGCGCGCGACGTTTCTTCTTCGAGCCGTGCGAGGCTCGGCAGCATGCCGCCGGGAAAGACGTATTGCTGGATGAAATCCACGCGAGAACGGTAGGAATCGAAAAGGTCATCGCGGATGGTGATGATCTGCAGGCCCGCCGCGCCGCCGGGCTTCAACACATCCGACACCTTGGAGAAATACTGCGGCCAGTACTTCTCGCCGACAGCCTCGAACATCTCGATCGAAGCAACCTTGTCGAACCGCCCCTCGACATCGCGATAGTCGAGCATGCGGATGTCGACCTTGTCGTTCAGGCCTTCGCGCTGCATCCGTGCGGACGCGAAGTCAAACTGCTCCTGGGAAATGGTCAGTCCGGTGACCGTGGCCCCGTACTCGCGCGCAGCCACGTCCGCAAAGCCGCCCCAGCCGCAGCCGATCTCGAGCACATGCTCGCCGGGTTTCAGGTTCATCGACGCCGCCAGCGCGCGATACTTCTCCAGTTGCGCCCGTTCGAGATCGGCGCCGGGCGAGCGGTCGAAGCGCGCGGCGGAGTAGGTCATCGTCCCGTCGAGCCACGCTTCGTAGAAGCGGTTGCCGAGATCGTAGTGGGCGTGAATATTCTTCTTCGATCCGCTGCGTGTGTTCTCGCGTCCAATATTGCCGATCAGGTTCATCGCCTGCACGAGCGGATTGCCACGGAAGACGCGAATGATGCGGTCGGCATTGCCGGAGAGGAATGTGAGCAGCGCCGAGAGATCAGGGGTGTCCCACTCTCCGGCCATATAGCCTTCCGCGAGACCAATGTCGCCATTGCGCACAATGCGCTGCGCGAAGGCGTAGTTGATGATGCGCAAGAGCACTTCCGGTTCATCACGATCGCCAAAGGAGATGCGTCGGCCGTCCGGAAGGACCATGACCAGCCTGCCTTCGCGCAGATTGAGCGCGGCCATCGCGGCGGCCTTGAAGGCGGCGGGGGCTTTCAGACTGGCGATCAGCGCGGGCGATGCGCGCTCCGCGATGGCCGGCGCCATGGCGGGAGGGGTCGAGACGGTCGTGTTCATGCGCAACAATTACGCGCGCGGCGCTCCTGCGGATCGCGCCAGACTCACGGAATCCGCAGGCGGCGCGGGTTTGGACCTGTATTTGGCCCCGCGCAGCCAGATCTTCAACGCCTGCCAGTGAATCGCTGCGACCACCTGCATCGTCGACAGCGGCAGGCGCAGGGCGACGCGAACGATCCAGCCATCAGTCAGCGGCGTCGAACGCGTGAGGAGGGTGGCGAGGTGCTGGCGCACGCCGCTGGCGCGATTTTCGATGGCGAGCCGCATGGTCTCACCGGGCGTGGTGATGCGAAAGTGATAGTCGCCAGCAACATCCATGAGCGGCGATACGTGGAAGAGCTTTGGCGCCGCGTGATCGTGCACGTCGCCGTCGCCGGCGGCGGCGACGTAGGAATGCGTCTCGCCGAAGGTGTTGTTGACCTCGTAGATGACGCCGCGCAGCTCGCCGTCCGGCCCGTAGCCAAAATAGAGCGAGAGCGGGTTGAAGACGAAGCCGAGCACGCGCGGGAAGCACTGCAGGTCGATACGGCCGCCGTCGAGGTCGATGCCGGCGCGCGCAAAGGTCGCCTCCGCCCACGCGCGCAGCGGCGCGCCGCTGCGGTCGCCATGGTCGCGATCATGGAAGGAGAAGAGATTGAAGCGATTGCACGAAAAGAGGCGCAAGTCCCGCGCCGCTTCCGCGACGCGGTCAATGTCCACAGTGATCTGCGCGAGCGGATAGGAGAAGCGACGCTCGAACGGCGCGAAGCGCACATGGGTGGTGCGCCCGTCCTGTGCGCGGGCGGGGGGCGGAGAGACGGTCACGCCGCCCGTGCGATCGGCACGCCGTCGCGTCGGGTGATGGCGCCGGCCCAGGGGGCGTTCCCGCCAAGCCGCAACGCGACTTCGAGGCCCGATGCGAGCCCGTCCTCGTGGAAGCCGTAGCCGAGCCACGCGCCGGTAAACCAGGTGTGGCGCTTGCCCTGATGCGCCTGAATGGCGTGCTGCGCGGCGAGCGCGGCGGCGTTGAATTGCGGGTGGTCGTAGGCGAAGCAGCCGAAGGTGAGCGCGGGATCCGGCGGCGTCTCCGGATTGAGCGTCACGAACAACGGTTTCGAACGGTCGATGTCCTGAAGCACGTTCATCCAGTAGCTGACGCACACGCGCCCCGCTTCGCCGCCGCGGCGCAGATAGTTCCACGCCCCCCACGCGGCCGCGCGTTTCGGCATCAGCGAGGCATCGCGATGCAGGTACGCCGTGTTCGGCGCGTAGGCGACGTCTGAGAGCAGCGTGCGTTCGTGCGCATCGGCGTCCGGGAGGAGCGCCAGCGCCTCGTCGGAATGGCAGGCGAAGACCACTTGGTCGAAGCGCTCGGCGCCGGCGGCGGTGGAGACCGTGACTCCCGCCGCGTCGCGCGTCACCTGCGTCACCGGCGTTGCGAGGCGCACGCGCGCGCCAAGGGCGCCGGCGATGGCGTCCACATAGGTCCTGCTGCCGCCGACCACCGTGCGCCATTGCGGTCGCGCCGCGTGCAGCAGGCGGTGATTGTCGAAGAAGCGCAGGAAGGAGAGCGCCGGATAGCGCAGCATCTCGCGTTCCGGCGTCGACCAGATCGCTGCGCCCATCGGCATCAGGTACTGATCGAGAAAGTCGCGGCCCAGATTGAGGCGCATGACATAGGCTTCCAGCGTCTCGGCGCCGATCTTCTTTTCCGCGAGATCGCGGCGCGCATTGGTGCTGAAGCGGATGATGTCCGACAGCATCCGCAGGAAGCCCGGATTCACGATGTTGCGCTTCCACGCGAAGAGCCCCGGCAGGCCGTTGCTCGACCACTCGAAGCCCTCGGGATCGCTGACCGCAAAGCTCATGTCGGACTCGCGCGTTTTCACGCCGAGCGTATCGAAGAGCGCCACGAGATTAGGGTAGTTCAGGTCGTTGTAAACGATGAAGCCGGTGTCGACATTGATCAAGACGCCGTCATAGTCGATCGTCTGCGTGTGCGCATGTCCGCCGAGGCGCGGGTTCTTCTCGAACAGCACGACGTCGTGCGCATCGCGCAGCGCCCACGCGGCCCCCAGTCCCGACACGCCCCCCCCGATCACCGCCACACGCATGCATTCACTCTCCCGCCGACGCGCCGGCGATGGACTTGTACGCGGCGAGCGCCCGCTGTCGCGCTTCGCCGTGGTCGACGATGGGGCGCGGATAGGTCCGACCCAGGTCGACGCCCGCAGCCGACAACACCTCAGGCGTCGCCGTCCACGGCTTGTGGATCACCTTGTCGGGCAGCGCCGCGATTTCGGGAATCCAGCGGCGCACATAGTCACCGCCCGGGTCATACGTCTCGCCCTGGGTGACTGGATTGAATATCCGGAAATACGGCGCAGCGTCGGCGCCCGACCCCGCGACCCACTGCCAGCTCGCCGCGTTGTTGGCGAGGTCGGCGTCCACGAGCGTGTCCCAGAACCAGGCTTCACCCTCGCGCCAGTGGACCATCAGATCCTTGATGAGGAAGGACGCGACGATCATCCGCACGCGATTGTGCATCCAGCCGGTGACCCAGAGTTCGCGCATGCCCGCGTCGACGATCGGATATCCGGTGCGGCCGCGCTTCCACGCTTCGAGCCCTTCAGGGTTGTTTTCCCAGGGGAAGGCGTCGAATGTCGCTTTCCAGTTGGCCTCGGGCAGATCGGGATTGTGGAAGAGGAGGTGCGTGGAAAATTCCCGCCAGCCGATCTCGGAGAGAAATTTGTCACCGTCCTTGCGTCGACCCGGGTGCGCTTCGACGTGCGCCTCGACCGCATTCCAGATCTGGCGCGGACCGATCTCGCCGAAATGCAGGTGGGGGGAGAGACGAGAGGTGCCGACGATGTCCGGGCGGTTGCGCCGGTCGCCATAGCCCTCGAGCGCGCCCTCGAGAAAGGCGTCGAGCAGCCGGCGTGCGCCGGCTTCGCCGGGCGTCCACGCGGCGCGCATCCCGCCCGCCCAGTCCGGCTTGCGCGGCAACAGGTTGAAGTCCTCCAGTGAGGCGGATGACACGGCGGCGCCCGAAGGGATGGCTCGGGGCGCCGGCAAGACGTGTCTGTCCACCCCCCGGGCGAGACTGGCCCGCCAGAAAGGGGAATAGACCTTGAACGGGCCGCCGCCGCCGGTGCGGACCTCCCAAGGCTCGAAGAGGAGTGCGGCGTTGAAGCTCTCCGCCGCCACGCCTGAGTCGGTCAGTTCCTTCTTGAGGCCGGTGTCGCGGGCGACCGCCGCCGGCTCATAGCAGCGGTTCCAGAAGACGGCGGCGGCGCGGGTCTCCGCGACGAGGGCGGCGATCGTCCGGGCCGAAGGTCCGCGCCGGAGCGTGAGACGGCCGCCGCGCGCCTCGATATCGGCGGCAAGCGCGGAGAGACTTCCATGGAGCCACCAGCGGGACGCCCCGCCCATCGGCCACGGCGTCTCATCGTCGAGGATGTAGACCAGAATGACCGGCCGGCCCGCGCCGACGGCGGCAGTGAGCGCGGGATTGTCGGCCAGACGCAGGTCTTGCCGGAACCAGACGATGACGGGGGCGTCGGCGGGGTGCTTGGTGTTTGCTGCAGGCACGTCCCTCAACCCCTCGCGCTCGCGCCCTTGTGGCCAGCGCTTCTGCCGCAATCCTTGATCGGATGCGATGCATATGCGACGCGCTGGCGTACGCGTCGGGCCGCCGCGCGGATCAGGAGCGGCCGTGAAGGAGAGTATGCGTGGCGTCGATCGTGGTCACGGGCGGGGCGGGCTTCATCGGCTCCAACATCGTCGCGCGGCTGGCGCGACGCGCCGACACGGACGTCTTCGTCTGCGACCGCCTGCGCGATGCGGCCTCCGGCAAGTGGAAGAACATCGCGCGTCACGACATCGCCGACATCATCGCGCCGGAAGAGTTGCTCTATCGCCTTGAGACGCGGTTTCCCGACGGTTTGCAGGCGATCGTCCACATGGGCGCCATTTCGTCGACGACCGAGCCCGACGTCGACCGGATCGTGGAAAACAATTTCCGGCTGTCGAAGGCGATCTGGGACTGGTGCGCCGCGCGCAAGACGCCCCTGATCTATGCTTCCTCCGCCGCGACCTACGGTAACGGCGATGACGGTTTCGTCGACGACAACGCCTACGCCGCCGTGCTCGCGCAACGGCCGTTGAACGCCTACGGCTGGTCGAAGAAGATGTTCGATCTCTACGCCCTGCGCGAAGCGGCGCAGGCCAATGCGCCGCCGAAATGGTCGGGCCTGCGTTTCTTCAACGTCTATGGCCCGAACGAATATCACAAGGGCGGGCAGAAAAGTGTCGTCGCGCACCTCTATCCGAAGGCGGCGGCAGGCGAGCAGACGCGCCTCTTCAAGTCGCATCACCCGGACTACCCGGACGGCGGGCAGAAACGGGATTTCATCTACGTCGATGATTGCGTGGACGTCGCGGAGTGGTTGCTGACGGGCGAGAAGCAGGGCGGCGTCGTCAATGTCGGCAGCGGGCGCGCGCGGACGTTTCTGGAGCTCGCGGAAGCGCTCTATGCCGCCATCGGGCGCAAACCTGACGTGGACTTCGTCGAAACACCCGCCGATATCCGCAAGAACTACCAGTACTTCACCGAAGCCGATCTCACGCGCCTGCGGTCGCTCGGCTACGACAAGCAGTTCACTTCCATCGAGGCGGGCGTCGGGTCGTACGTGAAGGACTATCTGTCGAAGGAAGATCCGTACGTTTGAGTGGCGCGGTCCATGGACCGGGAAACTCCTGCGCCGGATCCTTGCGCGGCTTCTTCGCCTTGCGCGGCCCGAGCGGATCGGCGCCGAAGCGGTTCGCGCCGATGTCGCCCGGCAGGAAATAGACGATCAGTGCAAAGGCGGTCACCGCGAAGGCGACGGCATAAAGCGAGACCCACGCCGCCATCCAGGGCCAGACGATGTTCGTCAGATTGAATTGCGCGCTCGCGGCGACGAGCGGGATGGCGAGCGCGATGACGATCAGCACGCTCCACAAGACCCACCAGCCGCTCATGCCGCGATCATGGTAGCGCTTCACCGTCACCGCGATGTTCGGCCAGACGGTGACGAGCGTCGCGATCGTCGACACAACACCTGTGCCCGCATTTCCAGTCGCGGTGTCAATCACCGTTGCGATGACGCCGAGTGCGGCGCTCGGCAGAATCCAGCCCAGCCAGTAGCCTTTGCGGCTCACGCGGCCGACCGGCGAAAAGAGGAAGCCCAGCATGCGTGTCGCCTAGCGGCAGGGTGACGATACGGCAATCCCGTTTCCCCTTGGTACGCCCTTGGGTCAGCGTTGCGCGCGCGGTCGTGTTTGCTAGGGTCGCGCCCGACACTCAATGCGATACGCGAAGGGAGCGAAGCGATGGTCGGCATCACGGGGTATGGCGGATATGTGCCGCGCCTCCGGCTGCAACGCGCGGCCGCGGCGAAGGCGAACGCCTGGCTCAATCCCGGTCTCATGGGCAAGTCCAAGGGCGAACGCGCCATGGCCAACTGGGACGAGGACGCGATCACCATGGCGGTGGAAGCCGCGCGCGACGCGCTCGGCCCCGACGATGACCGCAGCCGCGTGAAGGCGCTCTACTTCGGCACCACGACTGCAGCGTACACGGACCGCCTCAACGCCGGCATCGTGCAGGCCGCTCTCACGCTCGAACCGCAGACGGCGTGCTTCGACGTCACCGGCACGCAACGCGCTGGCCTTTCGGCGTTGTCGAATGCGCTCGCCGCCGTGCGCGGCGGCTTGAAAGGTGAAGCGCTTGCCGCGACCGGCGAGCGGCGCAAGGCGCGCGCAGCGTCCGCGC
Source organism: Hyphomonadaceae bacterium (assembly GCA_016791445.1). Lineage (GTDB taxonomy): Bacteria > Pseudomonadota > Alphaproteobacteria > Caulobacterales > Aquidulcibacteraceae > VFBF01. The sequence goes on from JAEUMP010000002.1 coordinate 312,548, forward strand.
AGGAACTCGACGGCGGCGACGCGGGCGCGGCCATTCTTGTCGGCGCGAAGGATACGCTCGCCGATCACATCGGCTCTGCGGTGAGCACCGTCGATTTTGTCGATCACTTCCGCGGCGCGGGCGAGGAGTTCGACTACAACTGGGAAGAGCGCTGGATCCGCGACGAGGGCTTCGCGAAGATCGTCCCGCCGGTGATCAAGGCGGCGCTAGCTGAGGCGAAGGTCGAGCCCGGCGCCGTCGACGTCTTCATCCTGCCGACCACGTTCAAGGGCGTCGCCGAAAGCGTCGCGAAGAAGGCGGGGCTCAAGCCCGAGGCGGTGAAGGACAATCTCGCCGCGCAACTCGGCGACAGCGGCGCCGCGCACGCGCTCGTGTTGCTGTCGCACGCGCTGGAGTCTGCGAAAGCGGGGCAGGTGATCGTCGTCGCACAGTTCGGCCAGGGCTGCGAGGCGCACGTCTTCCGCACGACGAAGAAGGTGGAGAGCTGGAAGCCCGAACGCGGCGTGTCCGGCTGGCTCGCCGACGGCAAGCCCGAAACGAACTACATGAAGTGGCTGGTCTTCAACGGCCTTGTCGAATGGGACAAGGGCATGCGCGCGGAGAAGGACAACAAGACCGCGCTCACAACGCTCTATCGCAACAACGACATGATCCTCGGCCTCGTCGGCGGCCGCTGCACGGAGACGGGCACCGTCCAGTTTCCGCGCACGCGCATTTCGGTGAACCCGAACAACGCCGCCGTGGACACGCAAGTCCCGTACAAATTCGCCGACAAGCCGGCCTCGATCCTGTCGTGGTCCGCCGACAATCTCACCTACGCCATGAGCCCGCCGAACCACTACGGCATGATGGTGTTCGAGGGCGGCGGCCGCATCTTCATGGACATCACCGACGTCGATCCGGGCGACGTGGATTCCGGCACGCCGGTGCGCATGGTTTTCCGCGTGAAGGAGTGGGACGAGCGTCGCGGCTTCACCCGCTATTTCTGGAAAGCCCAGCCCGACAAGCGCCGCATGGCCGCCGCGAAGCAGGCCGCCGAATAACCGCCATTCCATCCAGACAAACGCGTTACGCAGGAGACCATCATGGCCGCAGGCATCAGAGACAAGGTCGCCATCATCGGCATGGGCTGCTCGAAGTTCGGCGAGCGCTGGGACGCGGGTCCCGACGACCTGATGGTCGAGGCCTACCTCGAAGCGATGGGCGATGCGGGCATCGAGCCGTCGCAACTCGATGCGGCATGGTTTTCCACGCACATCGATGAAATCGGCACCGGCAAGGGCGGCACGCCGCTTTCGCTGGCGCTGCGCCTGCCGAACATCGCGGTGACTCGGGTCGAGAATTTCTGCGCGTCGGGCTCGGAAGCGTTTCGCGGCGCGGTCTATGCGGTCGCCGCCGGCGCCGCCGACATCGCGCTCGCCGTGGGCGTCGAGAAGCTGAAGGATACGGGCTATGGCGGCCTGCCTGTCGGAAACATGGGCACGCTCATTCCGCAAACCTCGCCGAACGGTTCCGCGCCCGGCAATTTCGCGCAGCTTGCGTCGGCCTATCGCACCAAGCACGGCGTGACGAAGGAAGACCTGAAACGCGCCATCGCGCATGTCTCGGTGAAGTCGCACGCCAACGGTTCGAAGAACCCGAAGGCGCACCTGCGCAACGTCGTCACTGAAGAACAGGTGATCGGCGCACCGATGATCGCCGAACCGCTGGGCCTCTTCGACTGCTGCGGCGTGTCGGACGGCGCGGCGGCGGCCATTGTCACGACGCCGGAAATCGCGGCCTCGCTCGGCCACAAGGGTCTCGTTACCGTGAAGGCGTTGCAGCTTTCGGTGTCGAACGGTCTCGAGAGCCAGCACAATTCCTGGGACGGCAGCTATTTCCACACCGCGCGCATCGCGGCGAAGAAGGCCTACAAGGAAGCGGGCGTGGAAAAGCCCCGCGAGCAGATTTCGATGATCGAGGTGCACGACTGCTTCTCCGTCACCGAACTCGTGACGATGGAGGACCTCTTCATTTCCGAAGAGGGCAAGGGGTGGCGTGACGTGCTCGACGGCTTCTACGACGCGGACGGCAAGGTGCCGTGCCAGATCGACGGCGGGCTGAAGTGCTTCGGCCACCCGATCGGCGCGTCGGGCCTGCGCATGCTCTACGAGATGTATCTGCAGCTCAAAGGCCGCGCCGGCGATCGCCAGCTCGCTAACCCGAAACTCGGCCTCACCCACAATCTCGGCGGCTCGCCGTCGACGAATGTGTGCTCGGTCGCGATCATCGGGCAGCAGGGCGCATGACGGGTCGCGGAAGATGACGAGCAGGTAGGGGGAAACGCGAAGGCTATTCCCCTCGCCGCAAGGACCGCCGGCACCCCGTCGGCAAAGCGCTTCCCCTTGGCGCACATGGAGGCCGGCGAGGGCGCCGGCGGTCCGCTGCAGAAAAATCGCCGCCGCAATCCGACCGGGTCCAGACCCGGGTCACACTCCTCCCACGTCGCGTCGGAATGGTTCCGGCGCCGCGAAGAGGAGAGCACCAGATGCAGATCGCAAAACCACTTCGCCACCGCCGCGCCGCCTACGCCGCCGCCGCGCGCGAAATCCATCTGTGGCTGCTCCACGTTCTCGCCTGGGTCGCGGCGCGCGTGCGCTTGCCGCGCGTGTTGCGTCTCGATTTCCAGGACGAAGTGAGAAAGGCGCGGCGCGACATTCGCCGGCTGATCTTCCTCAGCATGTGCTCGCGCCTGACCTTCCGGCGCGATCCGCCGACCTTCACGCATCACCCGCACGGAATCCTTGGCTACCAACGCCGCAAGATCCGCATCATTCACGCCTTCACGCGCGGGATTCCGCTACGCACGCTCGCCGACATGCGCGATGCGCTGACGAATTTCGACAAAGTGGTGAAGTGCGCCACATTGCGGTTGCCGAAAAACGGCGCAACGCCCGGCGCCATCGTCACGGTCATCGCGGTGACGATCGCTCTCGGCGTGCAGACCATCGCACCCGCCGCAGAAGCTGCCGACACATCATGACCAGTCATGCCGGACCGCGCAGCGCCTGCTGCGCATACCCATGTTCAGTTCACGCGAGATTCCCCGGAGTCTGGCGGCGCCGACGCATGCGCAGC
>JAEUMP010000001.1 GCA_016791445.1 Hyphomonadaceae bacterium
CAAGAAGTTCGAGGCGGAAGCCTACATCCTGACGAAGGACGAAGGCGGCCGTCACACGCCGTTCTTCACCAACTACCGTCCGCAGTTCTACTTCCGCACGACCGACGTGACCGGCATCTGCAACCTGCCGGCCGGCGTCGAAATGGTCATGCCGGGCGACAACGTGAAGATCTCGGTCGAGCTCATCACCCCGATCGCCATGGACCAGGGCCTGCGCTTCGCGATCCGCGAAGGCGGCCGCACCGTCGGTTCGGGCGTCGTCGCGAAGATCCTCGAATAGGCAAATGCAGCCCTCTCCCGCCTGCGGGAGAGGGACCGCCCGGCGGAAGCCGGGCAGGGTGAGGCCCGTGAGACGCGAGTCTCACGGGCCTTCGTCTTTTCCGGCGCCGCTCCGGCGTCTCACTCACCCTCACCCTGACCTCGCATTCGCTCGGTCTGTCCCTCCCCCGCAGGCGGGGGAGGGATTCGTTCGGCGCCTTGCATCCAATACGCACGGCTGCTGCATCCCGCTGTCAGGCAGGGCGGCCCACGAGGCGCGCCCGAGAGACCGTGGAGACTCCCATGTTGCGTGTGACCGCCGCCGCCGCCGTCGTGTTCCTGGCCTTCACCGGGCCTGGCATCGCCAATCCCGCCGCATCCGGCCCGCGTCTCGTGGTGCGCGGCGTCGCCGCCCAGATCCAGATCGTCCCGGAGGATCGCGCCGACTATGCCGCCGAAATCGGCGCGCCCGGCCGCTTGCCGGCCATAGAATTGCGCCGCGAGGGACAGACGCTCGTGCTCGACGGCAAGCTCGAACGGCGCATCCGCAGCTGTTCCTCACGCGCCGGCGGTCCGGTCTCGGTGACCATCAACGGCATCGGTCGGGTGTCGCAGGCCGAATTGCCCACCATCGTCATCCGCGCCCCGCGCGAGGTGGCCGGGCGGATCGCGAACGCCGGTGCGACGAAGATCGGCCCTGCGCGCGCGGCGACGCTCGATTTCGACGGATGCGGCGACGCGCGGTTCGACGTCGTGACGGGCGATCTCTCGGTCGAACTCGACGGATCCGGCGATGTGGACTTCGCGACGGTGGGCGGTCGCCTTGCGGCGCAACTCGACGGATCGGGCGATGTGCGCGGGGGCGACGTGTCGGGTGACGCGCGGTTGATCCTTGATGGCTCCGGCGACATCGTCATCGGCCGCGTCGGCGGCGGCCTCGCCGCCGAACTGGACGGGTCCGGCAACATCACGGTGGCGTCCGTGGGCGGGGCGACATCGCTGTCGCTCGACGGCTCGGGGAACATCACCGTACGCGGCGGGACCGCGCCGCGCCTGATCGCGGACATCGACGGGTCCGGCAACATCTCCTTCCTCGGCGAGGCCGGCGGCGTGCGCGCGTCGATCGACGGCTCAGGCAACATCCGCGTCGCGCGCGCCACCGGCGAGGTCACGCAATCGACGGACGGCTCGGGCCGCATCTCCATCGGCCGTTAAGGCGGTCGCAGTTTCGTGAGGCCGCCTCTCGACGCTTGCCGTGCGCACCGCCTGCGGGTTTGGTGCGTACTGACCGAAAGCGAAGAGAGGCGAGCCCATGTGCGATGAACACACCGAAGCCGACAATGCGCGTCGCGGGGACCTGTCACGGCGTGGCTTCACGGCCCTGGCGGGGAGCGCGGCGCTCGCGGCCTGCGCCTCCGGCCAAACGCCGGACGGGAAGACCCTCGCGGTCGCCGAACGCGAGGTGACGATCACGACGGCGGACGGCGTGTGCGACGCGCACTTCGTGCATCCGGCGCAGGGAAAGCATCCGGGCGTCATCGTGTGGCCCGATATTCGCGGGCTTCGTCCGGCGTTCCGTCAGATGGGCAAGCGGCTGGCCGAGAGCGGCTACAGCGTGCTGACGGTGAACCAGTTCTACCGCACGCAGCCCGCGCCGATCCTCAAACCGGAGGACTCCTGGACAGATCCCGCCGTGCGCGCGCGCCTGTTCGGCATGATGAACGGGTTGAACGGCGCGATGATCGAGACGGACGCGAAGGCGTTCGTGGCCTATCTCGACGGGCAGGCGTCGGTCGATACGTCGAAGAAGCTCGGCACGACGGGCTATTGCATGGGCGGGCCGATCATCATGCGCACGGCCGCAGCAGTTCCCGAACGGATCGGCGCCGCAGCAAGCTTCCACGGCGGCGGCCTCGCGACCGACGCGCCGACGAGCCCGCATCTCCTCATCCCGCAGATGAAGGCGCGCTTCCTTTTTGCAGTGGCGCAGAATGACGACGCGCGCACGCCGCAGGAAAAGGAGACGCTGCGCGCGACGTTTGCGGCCAATGGTCTTGATGCGGAGATCGAAGTCTATCCGGCCGACCACGGCTGGTGCCCCCCGGACTCTCCGGTCTATGACGAAGCGCAGGCGGAGCGCGCCTGGGCGCGGCTGCTCGTGCTGCTGCGGACGTCGCTCTAGCGCGCAAAAGGAAAGGGCGCCCCGGTTTCCCGGAGCGCCCTCCCTCAGCCCAATCCGCTTGCGCGGACAACTGCTCGTTCAGTTCAGAAGCCGACGCGCGAGGCGAGGCTCGACAGACCCGCGAGGCTCGCGCCGTTGCGGTCGCGGTCCTTCAGGCTGCCGCCGAAGTTGTAGCGCACGCCGATGGTGAAGGCGTCCGACGAGATGTTCGCGTCATCGAATTCCGTGCGCGTGTAGCCGCCGTAGACCGACACCGGAACCGCCGCGAACTTGTATTCGCCGCCGACGCCCGCCGACCAGGCGTTGTCGTCGAACGGGCCGGCTTCGACCTTCGCCCAGCCGAGCGCGCCCTGGATGCGGAAGTTGTCGGTCAGGAAGTAGCGGACCTGACTGTCGACGCCCCAGATGTCGGCGTCGCTGTCATCGGCGTTGGCGTAGCCGAACGCGCCCGCGACGGTGACGTTGTTGAAGTACTTCTCGCCTTCGACGCCCACGCTCCAGACCGTTTCGTCAGCGATGTCGGCGAGGCCGACGAAGCCGCCGACGAGGTACTTGTCGTTGCGGGCGTTGACGTGACCGGTGAGGCCGTAGGCTTCGTTGTTCGAGCCGTCGGAATCGGAGAAGGCCGCGTCGATCTGGACGCCGAGGCTCGGCGTGGCCTTGAAGGCCCACGCGCCTTCGATGCCGTAGCCGTCGGAGTCGTCGTCGCCGAAGCCGGTGTCGACTTCCGCACGGGTGTAGGCGGCGCCGACATAGCCGGAGCCTGCGTTGGCCGCCGGAGCGACCGCGAGCAGGGCGACCGCGCTGAGCGCGCCGATAAGCACTGATTTCATTGGGATCCACCTTGGATTATGCCGCCGCGTGTTCGCGGTCGATAGCGGTTAACTAGGAGCATGGCCGATCAACGCCAATGACTTGGGTCGCCGCCGCCGGCCCATTGTGGATAACCGTGGCGCGACGGTCACGTATTCGTGTCTGGGGGGAGTCTCCGTGGCCGCAGGGCCTTGCTCCGGCCAGCCTGCTGACAGCATGCTGTCAGCAGCATTGCAGTAGAGCGGGCCCATGAGACGCGCGGACCGTCTGTTCCAGATCATCCAGATCCTGCGCCGCTCCCAGCGGCCGCTGACCGCTCACGCCATCGCCGCCGAACTGGAGACCTCCAAGCGCACGGTTTACCGCGATGTGTCGGCGCTGATGGCCCAGCGCGTGCCGATCCGGGGCGAGGCGGGGACGGGCTATGTGCTGGAGGGCGGGTTCGACCTGCCGCCATTGATGCTGACCGCCGAGGAGATCGAGGCGGCGGTGCTGGGCGCGCAATGGGTGGCGGGACGAGGCGACCCGGCGCTGGCGCGCGCCGCGCAGGACCTCATCGCAAAGATCGCCGCCGCCGTGCCCGAGCGCATGCGCGTCCACACCGACGACCCCGCCATCCGCGCCCATCCGGCGTGGAACCGGGTGGTGGACGGCATCGACATGGCGCAGGTCCGCGCCGCGATCCACAACGGCCGCAAGGTCCGTCTGCTGTATCGCGACGAGCAGGGGCGCGAGAGCGAGCGGGTCGTGTGGCCGATTCTGGTGGGCTATTGGGAAACGGTCCGGATCGTCGGCGCCTGGTGCGAACTCCGTCAGGATTTCCGCAGCTTCCGCACCGACCGCGTCGCCGCCGCAACCTTCCTCGACGAGCGCTATCCGGAGCGTCCCGGCATACTGCGCGCCAAGTGGCGCAGGGCCATGGAGGCGCAGGCCGCCGAAGGGCGACGAGAAGGTCGCGCCTGCAATGCGGATTCTGGCGCTTCCGGCGCTTGACGCGCGCATTCCCCCCGCAGTAGAAGCCCGTTCCTCTTTGGACCGGCCGTAAATCTTCACGGTTTAGACGCGGTCCGCGAGTTTACGCGAAACACCCCGTCGATCTCGGGGCCCGGCAGCGGGGCGCATCGCCCCGCCCTTTGTTTTTGGGCCCTCTGATCCGGTTTTCGCGCATTCCCCGCGGACAGCATTCACCGGCAGCCTCCAGGGCGGCGACGACAGGCATTCGGCGCGCATCGGCGCGTCCTCAAAGTTGGGCGTTAGGGAATTCGGGTATGAACCAGAACATCAGGATCCGGCTCAAGGCCTTCGATCACCGCACGCTCGACGTGTCGACGCTGGAGATCGTGAACACCGCCAAGCGCACGGGCGCCAATGTGCGCGGACCGATCCCGCTGCCGACGCGCATCGAGAAGTTCACCGTCAACCGCTCGCCCCACATCGACAAGAAGTCGCGCGAGCAATTCGAAATCCGCACGCACAAGCGCGTGCTCGACATCGTCGATCCCACCCCGCAGACCGTGGACGCGCTCATGAAGCTCGACCTGTCGGCCGGCGTCGACGTGCAGATCCAGGTTCTGGGAGCTTAAGATGCGCACGGGAGTCATCGCCAAGAAAATGGGCATGATGCGCGTCTTCGCCGAAGACGGCGCGCATGTGCCGTGCACCGTGCTGCAACTCGACAAGCTCACCGTCGTCGGCAACCGCACGCAGGAGAAGGATGGCTACGTGTCGGTCGTTCTCGGCGCGGGCTCGCCGAAGGTGAAGCGCATGACGAAGGCCGAGCGCGGGCAGTTCGCGAAGGCCAATGTCGAGCCGAAGTCGAAGGTCGTGGAATTCCGCGTCGATGCGGACAATCTCGTGCCTGTCGGTTCGGAAATCACCGCCGACCACTACGTTCCCGGCCAGGTCATCGACGTTGCGGGCGTCTCGATCGGCAAGGGCTTCGCCGGCGCTATGAAGCGCTGGAACTTCGGCGGCCTGCGCGCCACGCACGGCGTCTCGGTCTCCCACCGTTCGCACGGTTCGACCGGCCAGCGTCAGGATCCGGGCAAGGTATTCAAGGGCAAGAAGATGGCCGGCCACCTCGGCCAGGAACGCGTCACCACGCAGAACCTCACGGTCGTGCGCGTCGACGCCGAACGCGGCCTCATCTTCGTGAAGGGCTCGGTCCCCGGATCGGACGGGTCGTGGGTCGAAGTCCGCGACGCCGCCAAGACCGCGCTGCACAAGGATGCGCCGAAGCCGGCCGCCTTCAAGCAAGCCCAAGCGCAGGCCTAAGGACCAGAGATGAAACTCGACGTTCTCACCCTCGAGGCCGGCAAGGCCGGCTCGGTCGATCTGGACGACGCCATTTTCGGCATCGCAGAGATCCGCAACGACATCATCGCGCGCATGGTGAACTATCAGCTCGCCAAGCGCCGCGCGGGCACGTCCAAGACGCTGTCGCGCGGCGAAGTCGCCCGCTCGCACTCGAAGCTCTACAAGCAGAAGGGCACGGGCCAGGCCCGTCACGGCGCCGCGAACGCGCCGATCTTCCGCGGCGGCGGCCATGCCCACAACATCCTGCCGCGCGACTACACGCACAGCCTGACGAAGAAGGTGCGCGCGATGGCGCTGCGCCACGCGCTCTCGGCCAAGGCCGGCGCGAAGGAGATTATCGTCGTCGATGCCGCGAAGCTCGATGCGCCGAAGACGGCGGACCTGAAGAAAAAGCTCGCGAAGCTCGGTGTGGCGAACGCCCTCGTGATCGCCGGCGCCGAGGTGGACGACAACTTCGCCCTCGCGGCGCGCAACATTCCGAACCTCGACGTGCTGCCAAGCGCGGGCCTGAATGTCTACGACATCCTGCGTCGCAAGCATCTCGTCCTGACCAAGGACGCGGTCGAGGCGATCAACGCCCGCTTCGCGGCCAAGACCGAGAAGGAGGCCGCGTGATGGCCGCCCCGAAAGTATCCGCCGACGTGAAGCACTACGACACGATCCTCGCCCCGATCATCACGGAAAAGGCGACGCTCCTGTCTGACCAGAACAAGATCGTCTTCAAGGTGCCCGTTGCGGCGACCAAGAAGGACGTGAAGGCCGCCATCGAGGCGCTGTTCAAGGTGAAGGTCGTGTCCGTGAACACGATCACCGTGAAGGGCAAGACGAAGCGGTTCCGCGGCGTCGAGGGCAAGCGCTCCGACGTGAAGAAAGCCATCGTGACGCTGGCCGCCGGCCAGTCGATCGACGTGACGACGGGGCTCTAAGAGATGGCGTTGAAAACGTTCCGCCCGACCTCGCCGGGTCGCCGCCAGCTCGTGATCGTGGACCGGTCCGACCTGTACAAGGGCAAACCGGTCAAGAAGTTGACGCAGGGCCTGACGAAGTCCGGCGGCCGCAACAATGCGGGCCGCGTGACGGCGTTCCGCCACGGCGGCGGTCACAAGCGCACCTACCGCATCATCGATTTCAAGCGCCGCAAGTTCGACGTGCCCGCGACGATCGAGCGCCTCGAGTACGATCCGAACCGCACGGCGTGGATCGCGCTGCTGAAGTACGCCGACGGCGAACTCTCCTACATCATCGCGCCGCAGCGCGTGAAAGTGGGTGATACTGTCATCGCGTCGGAAAAGGCGGACGTGAAGCCCGGCAACGCGATGCCGCTCCGGTCGATCCCGGTCGGCACAATCATCCACTGCATCGAAATCAAGCCGCTCAAGGGCGCGCAGATGGTTCGCTCGGCGGGCTCCTATGCGCAGCTCGTCGGACGCGACGCCGGCTACGCGCAGCTGCGCCTGACGTCGGGCGAAGTGCGCATGGTGCCGGACGGCTGCATGGCCACCATCGGCGCAGTGTCGAACCCCGACAACATGAACGAAGTCTGGGGCAAGGCCGGCCGCTCGATCTGGCTCGGCCGCAAGCCCAGCGTTCGCGGCGTCGCCATGAACCCCGTCGACCACCCGCACGGCGGCGGTGAAGGCAAGACCTCCGGCGGCCGTCACCCGACGACGCCGTGGGGCAAGAAGACCCGCGGTCCCAAGACCCGCAAGACCCAGGCGAGCGACCGGCTGATCATCCGCCGTCGCCACGCGAAGAAGTAGGAGAGGGCGATGCCTCGCTCAGTCTGGAAAGGCCCGTTTGTCGATGGCTACCTTCTCGCGAAAGCGGAGAAGGCCGGCCAGGGCAACCGTCAGGCGATCAAGACCTGGTCGCGCCGGTCGACGATCATGCCGCAATTCATCGGCGTGAAGTTCGACGTGCACAACGGCAAGTCCTTCATCCCGGTCGCGGTGACCGAAGACATGGTGGGCCACAAGTTCGGTGAGTTCGCACCGACGCGGACCTATCACGGCCACGGCGCCGACAAGAAAGCGAAGAGGAAGTAGGCCATGACGGTCGTGCGTAAGAAGCAGCGCGGTCCGGACGGCAAGAATGTGCGCCGTGAGGCGGACAATGAAGCCAAGGCCGTGCTCAAGATGATCCGCATCTCGCCGCGCAAGTTGAACCTTGTCGCGCAGTCGATCCGCGGCCTGCGCGCTGAGAAGGCGGTCAATGAACTGACCTTCTCGCGCAAGCGCATCTCCAACGATGTGCTGAAGTGCCTGCAGTCGGCGATCGCGAACGCCGAGAACAACCACAATCTCGACATCGACAGCCTCGTCGTGGCGGAAGCGCACGTCGGCAAGAACCTGATCATGAAGCGCACCAACACCCGCGCGCGGGGCCGGTCGGTGCGTATCGAGAAGCCGTTCTCCCAACTCACCATCATCGTGCGGGACATCAGCATGAACGTGCAAGAAGAGGCCGCCTGATGGGTCAGAAGGTCAATCCGGTCGGGCTGCGGCTCGGCGTCAACCGCACGTGGGACAGCCGCTGGTACGCCAACACCGGCGAGTACGGGCGGCTGCTCCACCAGGATCTGAAGATCCGCAAGATGCTGCGCGAGAAGCTCGCCGGCGCGGGCATTTCCCGCATCATCATCGAGCGCCCGCTGAAGAAGTGCCGCGTGACGATCTACACCGCCAAGCCTGGCGTCGTGATCGGCAAGAAGGGCGCCGACATCGAGAAGCTCCGCAAGGATCTGTCGAAGATGGTCGAGGGACACGAAGTGTTCCTGAACCTCGTCGAAGTCCGCAAGCCCGAGACCGACGCCATGCTCGTCGCCGAAGGCATCGCCCAGCAGCTTGAGCGCCGCGTGGCGTTCCGCCGGGCGATGAAGCGCGCGATGCAATCGGCCATGCGCCTCGGCGGCCAGGGCATCCGCATCAACGTTTCGGGCCGTCTCGGCGGTGCGGAAATCGCGCGGATGGAATGGTATCGCGAAGGCCGCGTGCCGCTGCACACGCTGCGCGCCGACATCGACTACGGCTTCTGCGAAGCCAAGACCGCCTATGGCCAGATCGGCGTGAAGGTCTGGATCTTCAAAGGCGAGATCATGGAACACGATCCGATGGCGCAGGACCGGCGCGCTACGGAAGCGGGTGAGAACCGCGAGCGTCGCGATCGCGACCAGCCGCGCGGCCCCCGTGGCGACCGTGATGACCGTCCGCGCGGCCCGCGCGGTCGTCGTCGCGACGAAAATGCCGAGGCGGAAGGCGCAGGGAACTAACCGCCATGATGCAACCGAAGAAGACCAAGTTCCGTCGCGCCTTCAAGGGCCGCATTCACGGAAACGCCAAGGGTGGGTTCACGCTCAACTTTGGCTCCTACGGCCTCAAGGCCGTGGAGCCGGAGCGCGTCACCGCCCGTCAGATCGAGGCGGCTCGCCGCGCCATCACGCGTCACATGAAGCGTCAAGGCAAGGTGTGGATCCGCATCTTCCCGGACGTGCCGGTGTCGAAGAAGCCTGCGGAAGTCCGCATGGGTTCCGGCAAGGGCGCGCCGGAATTCTGGGCCGCGCGCGTGCACCCGGGCCGCATCATGTTCGAGATCGACGGCGTCGCCGACGATATCGCGCTGGAAAGCCTGCGTCTGGGCGCCGCCAAGCTCCCGATCAAGACGCGCATCGTCGCCCGGGTGGAGGGACTCTGACATGAAGCTCCGTGACATCCGCAAGCAGGTGAACGACTTCCGCGCCATGGACGCCGAGAAGCTCGTCGACCAGCTGGCGCAGCTGAAGAAAGAGCAATTCAACCTGCGCTTCCAGCAGGCCACGGGCCAGCTACAGTCGACGGCGCGGGTCGGCGAAGTGCGCGACCAGATCGCGCGCATCAAGACAATCCTGCGCGAAAAGCGCCCGACGCAGTCGGTTTGAGGAGATTAAGCGATGCCTCGGCGCGTATTGCAGGGCGTGATCGTCAGCGACAAGGGTGACAAGACGGTGGTGGTGAACGTGGAGCGCACGTTCCTGCACCCGGTCATGAAGAAGACCGTGCGTCGCTCGAAGAACTTCCACGCCCACGATGAGTCCAACGCCTTCAAGGTCGGACAGGTCGTCTCGATTCAGGAATGTCCCCCCAAGAGCAAGCTCAAGCGGTGGGAAGTTGTCGGCGCCGTCCAGGCCTGACGTTGAAGGATTGGTGAGGATCGAACCATGATCCAGATGCAGAGCAATCTCGACGTCGCGGACAACAGCGGCGCCAAGCGCGTGATGTGCATCAAGGTGCTCGGCGGCTCCAAGCGCCGCTACGCCTCGATCGGCGACATCATCGTCGTTTCCATCAAGGAAGCGATCCCGCGCGGCCGGGTGAAGAAGGGCGATGTCCGCAAGGCGATCGTCGTGCGCGTCCGCAAGGATATCAAGCGCAAGGATGGCTCCACCATCCGCTTCGACACGAACGCCGCCGTTCTGATCAACCAGCAGGGCGAGCCGATCGGCACGCGCATCTTCGGACCGGTGCCGCGCGAACTGCGCGCGAAGAACCAGATGAAGATCATCTCGCTGGCCCCGGAGGTGCTGTGATGGCTGCGAAGATTAAGAAGAATGACACCGTCGTGGTCCTGTCCGGCAAGGACAAGGGCAATGTCGGCAAGGTGCTGAAGGTCATCCCGGCAGAAGACCGCGTCGTCGTCGAGAACGTCAACGTCGTCGCCAAGCACGTGAAGCCGTCGATGGCGGATCCGAACGGCGGCATCAAGCGCGTCGAGGCGCCGATCCACGTGTCGAAGGTCGCGATCCGCGATCCCTCGACCGGCAAGGCGACCCGCGTGGGATTCAAGACGATGCCCGACGGCCGCAAGGTCCGTGTCGCGAAGGGCTCTGGAGTTGAGATCGATGTCTGAGGCCGCTTACGAACCGCGCCTGAAGAAGCACTACCGCGAGGCGGTGCGATCGAACATGCGCGAAGCCTTCAAGTACACCAACGATATGCAGATCCCGAAGCTGGACAAGATCGTGATCAACATGGGCGTGGGCGAGGCCGTCCAGGATTCCAAGAAGCTGAAGTCCGCGATGGACGCGCTCACGGCGATCGCCGGCCAGAAGCCGATTGCGACGAAGTCGAAGAAGTCGATCGCGCAGTTCAAGATCCGCGACAACATGGCGATCGGCTGCAAGGTCACGCTGCGCGGCGAGCGGATGTACGAATTCCTCGACCGTCTGGTGACGATCGCGCTGCCGCGCGTGAAGGACTTCCGCGGCCTCAACGGCCGCTCCTTCGACGGTCGCGGCAATTACGCAATGGGTCTCAAGGAGCACATCGTGTTCCCGGAGATCAACTATGACCAGATCGACCAGATCTGGGGCATGGACATCGTGGTCTGCACCACGGCGAAGAACGACGCCGAGGCGAAGGCCCTTCTGAAAGAGTTTGATTTCCCGTTCCGGAACTGATCCCGGCCGCAAGGCTGGTTGGGGGTCCACCCCGGAACGCATCGGGAGAGTAGTATGGCGAAGACGAGTTCAGTGGAGCGCAACGAGAAGCGCCGCAGGATGGCGAAGAAGTTCGCGTCCAAGCGCACGCGCCTCAAGGCGATCGCGACCGACGAGCAGCGTCCGCTCGAGGAGCGTTTCGAAGCGCGCCTCAAGCTGGCGGCCCTGCCGCGCAATTCGGCGCCGAGCCGGGTGCGCAACCGCTGCGAAGTCACGGGCCGTCCGCGCGCCTACTATCGCAAGCTGAAGATGAGCCGGATCGCGCTGCGCGAACTGGCGTCGCGGGGCCAGATCCCCGGCATGGTCAAGTCGAGCTGGTAAGGGAGGTCAGAACATGAATTTGAACGATCCCCTCGGCGACATGATCACGCGCATCCGCAATGCGCAGCAGCGCGGCAAGTCCAAGGTGACGAGCCCGAAGTCGTCGCTGCGCGCCAACGTCCTCAATGTGCTGCAGAGCGAAGGCTACATCCGTAGCTGGGGCGAAGTGGAGAAGGACGGCCGCACCGAACTCGAGATCGAGCTGAAGTATTATGAAGGCGCGCCGGTGATCCAGGAGATCAAGCGCGTCTCGACGCCGGGTCGCCGCGTCTATTCGTCGATCAAGGATCTGGGCCTGGTCCGCAACGGACTCGGCATCTCGATCCTCTCCACGCCGAAGGGCGTGATGTCGGACAATGCTGCGCGGACGGAAAACGTCGGCGGCGAAGTCCTTTGCAGGGTGTATTGATATGTCGCGCGTCGGCAAGAAACCCATCGAGGCGCCCAAGGGCGTGACGTTCAACGTCGCGGGCCAGGACGTCGCGGTGAAGGGCCCGAAGGGCGAACTCAAGTTCCGCGTGCCGGAAGAGATCGCGGTCGCGGTGGACAACGGCTCCATCGTCGTGAAGCCGCGCTCCGAGACGGCGCGCGCGCGGGCGATGTGGGGCATGTCGCGCGCGATCCTCGCCAACAACGTGAAGGGCGTGTCGGACGGTTTCGAGAAGACCCTCGAACTGCACGGCGTCGGCTATCGCGCGGCGATGCAGGGTACGAAACTCCAGATCCAGCTCGGCTTCAGCCACGACGTCATCTTCACCCCGCCGGCGGGCGTGAAGATCGAGTCGACCAAGCCCACCGAGATCAAGATCAGCGGCATCGACGCGCAGGTCGTCGGCCAGGTCGCAGCGGAAATCCGCGGCTTCCGTCCGCCCGAGCCCTACAAGGCCAAGGGCGTGCGTTATGCCGGCGAACGGATCCGCCGCAAGGAAGGCAAGAAGAAGTAACGCCATGAAAAGCGCGCTCGAAAAAAACCTCCGCCGCGCCAAGCGGATGCGGACCAAGCTGAAGAAGGTGTCCGGCGGCAAGCCGCGCCTCTCGGTCTTCCGTTCGTCGAAGAACATCTCGGTGCAGATCATCGACGACGTCGCGGGCGTGACGCTCGCTTCGGCGTCGACGCTCGAAGAGGCGTTCAAGAAGGGCTCCGACAAGGACGCCGCCGTCGCCGTGGGCAAGCTGATCGCCACGCGCGCCGCCGAGAAGGGCGTCAAGCAGGTCGTGTTTGATCGCGGCTCGTATCTTTTCCATGGCCGGGTGAAAGCCCTGGCCGACGCCGCCCGTGAGGGCGGTCTCGAGTTCTGAGGATCAGGCCATGTCGATGACAGACGTTTCTACCCCGCCGACCGAAGAGGCGCCGCAGCGCCGCGGTCGCGGTCGTGGCAATCGTGAAGGCGGCGGCGACCGTGATCGTGGTCGTCGTGACAACCGTGGCGGCAATGACGCCGTCGACAGCGAATTCACCGACAAGCTGATCGCGATCAACCGCGTCGCCAAGGTGGTGAAGGGCGGCAAGAACTTTGCGTTCGCCGCGCTCGTCGTCGTCGGCGACAAGAAGGGCCGCGTCGGCTTCGGTCACGGCAAGGCGCGCGAAGTGCCAGAAGCGATCCGCAAGGCGACCGACGAAGCCAAGAAATCGCTCATTCGCGTCCCGCTGCGCGAAGGCCGCACGCTGCACCACGACGGCGACGGCCGCTGGGGCGCGGGCAAGATCATGCTGCGTTCGGCGCCTCCCGGCACCGGCATCATTGCCGGCGGCCCGATGCGCGCTGTGCTCGAAGTGCTCGGCGTCCAGGACGTCGTCGCCAAGAGCAAGGGCTCGTCGAACCCCTACAACATGGTGCGCGCCACGTTCGACGCCTTCAAGAAGCAGACGAGCCCGCGCCACATCGCCGGTCGTCGCGGTCTGAAGGTCGCCGACATTCTCGCGCGTCGCAAGGACAGCGCCGGTCAGGTTGAAGGCGCCGAGGGCTGATCATGGCTGCGAAGAAGAAGATCACCGTCAAGCAGACCGCGAGCGTCATCGGTCGCGGCAAGGCCCAGATCGATACCGTGAAGGGCCTCGGCCTGCGTCGCATCGGCCATGTCGTCCAGGTGGAAGACACGCCCGCGACCCGCGGCATGCTGCGCGCCGTCGCGCACCTTACCCAAATCGTCGAGGAGCGCGGCTGAGCCGCGCCTTCCCGGAGCAAAGACCATGTCCCGCCTGAACGAAATCTCGGACAATCCCGGCGCCACGAAGGGCCGCATGCGCGTGGGCCGCGGCGTCGGCTCCGGCAAGGGCAAGACCTGCGGCCGTGGCGTGAAGGGTCAGAAGTCGCGTGGCGGCGTCTCGATCAACGGGTTCGAGGGCGGCCAGATGCCGATCCACATGCGGGCCCCGAAGCGCGGTTTCAACAAGCTGAACCGCGCCCGCTACGCCGAAGTGAACCTCGGCCGTCTTCAGAAGGCGATCGACGCCGGCAAGATCGACACGAAAAAAGACGTGGATGAAGCGGCGCTCGTGGCCGCCGGCCTCGTGCGTCGTGTGCGCGACGGCGTGCGCCTCCTTGCACAAGGCGACCTCAAGACCAAAGTGAAGGTCGTCGTTACGGGCGCCACCGCCTCCGCCATCGCGGCGGTCGAGAAAGCGGGCGGGTCGGTGACCGTGACGAAGCCGGCCGCCGCCGACCAAGCGACGGCCTGACGCCTCTCCCGGCGACGGGAGAAGAGCGGGCTTCGTGAGGGCGGCGGGCGAGCGGGGTGAGTCTTTTCGCCTCACTTTCATCCCGACCACTCGCCTAGCTCGCGTATCGTCCCCTAAACGGGACGTCATTCGAGTCTGGAGCACCCATGGCCTCCGCCGCCGAGCAGCTTGCCCAAAACATCAATTTCTCGGCGTTCGCCAAGGCGACCGAACTGCAGAAGCGCATCTGGTTCAGCCTGATCGCGCTCGTCGTCTATCGCATCGGCACCTTCATCCCGATCCCGGGCATTGATCCGGTCGCGTATGCGCAGGCGTTTCAGCAGCAGTCCGGGGGCATCCTCGGCATGTTCAACGTGTTCTCGGGCGGCGCCGTGGAACGCATGGCGATCTTCGCCCTGAACGTGATGCCGTACATCTCGGCCTCCATCATCATCCAGCTTCTGACGACCGCCTCGCCCGCGCTCGAGCGGCTGAAGAAGGAAGGCGAGGCGGGGCGCAAGCAGCTCAACCAGTACACGCGCTATCTCACGCTCGTACTGGCGATCGTTCAGTCCTACGGCATCGCCATCGGCCTGCAGGGCTCGGGCGGCATCGTCACCAATCCCGGCGTATTCTTCACGATCTCGACGGTCATCACGCTGACTGGCGGCACGATGTTCCTGATGTGGCTGGGCGAGCAGGTGACGGCGCGCGGCGTCGGCAACGGCATCTCGCTCATCATCTTCGCGGGCATCGTGGCGGGCGCGCCCACGGCGATCTGGCAGATGCTGGAGTTGGGCAAGAACGGCTCGCTCGATTTCTTCGCCATCTTCCTGATCGGCCTGGTGCTGATGGCGGCGGTCGTCTTCGTGGTGTTCATCGAACGCTCGCAGCGTCGTCTGGTGATCCAGTATCCCAAGCGACAGGTCGGCAATCGCATGTTCATGGGCGAGAGTTCGTTCCTGCCCCTGAAGATCAACACCGCCGGCGTCATTCCGCCGATCTTCGCATCGTCGCTGCTGCTGTTGCCGTCGACGCTCGCCACCTTCGTGGGGCAGAGCGAGAACGCGCCGCAATGGGTGCAGTCGCTGGTGGCCGCGCTCGGCTACGGCACGCCGCTGCACATGTCGCTCTATGCGTTCGGCATCATTTTCTTCTGCTTTTTCTACACCTCGATCGTGTTCAACCCGGACGAGACGGCGGACAATCTGCGAAAGTACGGCGGCTTCCTGCCGGGCATCCGCCCCGGCAAGCCCACCGCCCAGTATCTCGACTACGTGCTGACCCGCCTGACGGTCATCGGCGCGCTCTACATCACCGCCGTCTGCCTGCTGCCGGAAATGATGATCGCCTACTATCAGGTGCCGATCTATCTGGGCGGCACATCGATGCTGATCGTGGTGTCGGTCACCATGGACACCGTGACGCAGGTCCAGTCCCACTTGCTTGCGCACCAGTATGAGGGTCTCATCAAGAAGACCAAACTGCGGGGCGGAAAAAAGTGAACCTCATCCTCTTCGGTCCTCCGGGGGCCGGAAAGGGCACACAGGCCAAGCGTCTCGTGGACGGACGCGGCTATGTGCAGCTCTCGACTGGCGACATGCTGCGCGCGGCCAAGGCCAGCGGGTCCGAACTCGGCCAGCGGGTCGCGGCGATCATGGATGCGGGCGCGCTCGTCTCCGACGCGATCGTCATCGAGCTGATCGAGGACGCGCTCGAGAAGAACCGCGGCGCCCCGGGGTTCATCTTCGACGGGTTTCCCCGCACCCTGGCCCAGGCGGAGGCGCTCGACGCCATGCTCGCGGCGAAGGGACAGGGCATCGATCTCGTGCTGCGGCTTGAGGTCGACGAAGCCGCGCTGATCGCCCGGATCACCAAGCGGTTCGAGGAACAGGGCCGCGCTGACGACAATCCCGACGCGTTCAAGATCCGCCTCAAAGCCTATTCCGACCAGACGGCGCCGCTCGTCCCCTATTATCAGGGGCAAGGAAAGATGGTGGGCGTGGATGGCATGGCGGACATGGACGCGGTGAGCGCCTCCGTCGCTGCAGCCCTCGACGGCGTGCGCAAGAGGTAGCCGCGCGGCGACGTTGATCCCCCGAAATCGGCATGTAGAGTGCCGGAAAAGGCGCGCGATACGCGCCGCCCGGGGAGACTTTCATGAATATCGTCGTGCGTGTTCTCGCAGGTCTGGCGGGCCTAGTCGGCGTCCTCATCGCGCTGGCGACGTGGGCCAACCCGGCGGGACCGCCCGCTGCGCTCGGGCTGCAGGGTGTGGGGGCTCTCGGCGAAGCGACGATCCGGGCTGACGTGGCGGGCTTCTTCGGCACGTTCGGCCTGCTCGCGCTGGCGGGCGCCTGGCGGGGAGAGGCGCGTTTGTTCACGGCGCCGCTTCTGCTCATCGGGCTCGCCCTGGCGGGGCGGATTTTGACGGTGATCGTCTCTGGCTATGCGCCGGAAATGGGCATGCCGATGGCGATCGAGGTGGGATTGCTGGCGATCTTCGGCGCCGGTCGGTTCCTGCTCGCGTCCCGCTGAGCGGCGGCGCGACGATTTCGCCCCAAACGGGCGCCCAAGGCGGCTAACGGACGGTTGACGGCGCGAAGTCGGGCGCTATAAGTCCCGCTCTTCGCCAGAGCTTGCTCTCGCCCAGCCCCGGAAATCGGGGGTGGACGGCGTATTGTTTATATCCTGAGGACTACAGATGGCCCGTATCGCCGGCGTCAACATTCCGACCCAGAAGCGCGTTGAAATCGCGCTGCAGTATATCCACGGCATCGGCCAGGCCTATGCGAAGGAAATCTGCGAAAAGGTCGGCATCACGCCCGAACGTCGCGTGAACCAGCTTACCGACGCCGAAGTCCTTCAGATCCGCGAGACGATCGACAAGGACTACACCGTCGAGGGCGACCTGCGCCGCGAAGTCGCCACCAACATCAAGCGCCTGATGGACCTCGGCTGCTATCGCGGCCTGCGCCACCGTCGCGGCCTGCCGGTCCGCGGTCAGCGCACTCACACCAACGCCCGCACCCGCAAGGGACCTTCGAAGCCGATCGCCGGCAAGAAGCAGGCGACCAAGAAGTAAGATCGGGAAGACTGACAGATGGCCAAGGAATCGACACGCGTCAAAAAGCGCGAGCGCAAGAACATCGCCTCTGGCGTTGCGCACGTGAACGCGTCCTTCAACAACACCATGATCACCATCGCCGACGCGCAGGGCAACACGATCTCGTGGTCGTCCGCCGGCACGATGGGCTTCAAGGGCTCGCGCAAGTCGACGCCGTATGCCGCGCAGATCGCTGCAGAAGACGCAGGTCGCAAGGCGATGGAACACGGCATGCGCACCGTCGAGGTGAACGTTTCGGGGCCGGGTTCGGGTCGCGAGTCGGCGCTGCGCGCGCTGCAGGCGATCGGCTTCACGGTCACCTCGATCCGCGACGTCACGCCGATTCCGCACAATGGATGCCGTCCGCCCAAGCGCCGTCGCGTCTGAGCACCTATAATGAAGGCGAGCGCGCCCGATGACGGCGCGCTTTTCCCATTTCTCCCTCCCCGGGGCACACATGTCGATTGAAAAGAACTGGCAAGAGCTGATCCGACCGAAAAAGCCGGTCGTCGAGCACAGTTACGATCCCAAGCGCCGCGCCACGCTGATCGCGGAGCCGCTGGAGCGCGGCTTCGGCATGACGCTCGGCAATGCGCTGCGTCGCGTGCTCCTCTCTTCGCTGCAGGGCGCGGCGATCACTGCCGTCCAGATCGACGGCGTCGTGCACGAGTTCTCGCCGATCCAGGGCGTCCGCGAGGACGTGGTGGATATCGTCCTCAACCTGAAGCAGGTCGCCATCAAGATGCGCGGCGAGGGCCCCAAGCGCCTGATGCTGAAGGGCACGGGCCCGGGCGAAGTCACCGCCAAGGACATCCAGGTCACTGGCGACATCGAAATCCTCAACCCCGACCACGTGATCTGCACGCTGGACGAGGGCGCCTCGGTGCGCATGGAACTGACCGTCAACGCCGGCAAGGGCTACGTCCCGGCCGAGCGCAACCGTCCCGATGATGCGCCGATCGGCCTCATCGCGGTCGACAGCCTCTATTCGCCGGTGAAGCGCGTCGCCTATCGCGTCGACAACACCCGCGAAGGTCAGGTGCTCGACTACGACAAGCTCATCATCGAAGTCGAAACCAACGGCGCGCTGCGTCCGGAAGATGCGATCGCTTACGCCGCGCGCATCCTGCAGGACCAACTGCAGGTGTTCATCACCTTTGAAGAGCCGAAGAAGGCGATGGCGTCCGCCGACAAGCCCGACCTGCCGTTCAATCCGTCGCTCCTCAAGAAGGTCGACGAGCTGGAACTGTCGGTGCGTTCGGCGAACTGCCTGAAGAACGACAACATCGTCTATATCGGCGACCTCATCCAGAAGTCGGAAGCGGAGATGCTCCGCACGCCGAACTTCGGTCGCAAGTCGCTCAACGAGATCAAGGAAGTTCTGTCGGGGATGGGTCTCCACCTCGGCATGGCGGTCGAGAACTGGCCGCCGGAGAACATCGAAGATCTCGCCAAGAAGTACGAAGACAACGTCTAAAGACCTCCAACAGGACCTGCAGTCATGCGCCACGGCGTCGCCCTCAAGAAGCTCAACCGCACTGCGGCTCACCGCACGGCGATGTTCGCCAACATGGCGGCGGCCCTGATCAAGCATGAGCAGATCGTCACCACCCTGCCGAAGGCGAAGGCCCTTCGTCCGGTGGTCGAAAAGCTCGTCACGCTCGCCAAGCGCGGCGATCTGCACGCACGCCGTCTCGCGGCGTCGCGCATCCGCGACGAGGACATGACGAAGAAGCTCTTCGACACCCTCGGCCCGCGCTACAAGACGCGCGCCGGCGGCTACATCCGCGTCCTCAAGGCGGGCTACCGCTATGGCGACAATGCACCGGTGGCTGTGATCGAGTTCGTCGACCGCGATGAAAGCGCCAAGGGCGTCAACAGCGGTCCGAAAATCGAGCGTCACGCTTACGACGAATAGGAAGCGAACAGTCTCCCAGACGTCGCTTGAAAGGCCCGTTTCCGAGAGGAGGCGGGTTTTTCGTTTTTCACTCGGGTCGCCAGCAGGAGCACGCCATGTCCTTTCAGGCCTATCTCGACAACATCAAAGCCAAGACCGGTAAGTCCGCCGCCGATCTCCAGAAGCTCGCCGAGAAAAAGGGCTTCGCCGAAAAGGGCAAGCTCACGGCCAAGGCCGGCGAAGTCGTCGCATGGTTGAAGGAGGACTTCGATCTAGGCCACGGCCACGCCATGGCGATCGTCGCCTATCTCAAGGGCAAACGGGCCTAACCCCGCGGCTTCATCGCGAAGTCCATGGCGAAGCCGCCGTCGATGTAGCGCGACACACGCGCATACTGGGCGCCGACCTTCACCCACGCGCCGATCAACGGGCGCGGCTTCGTCGTGCGTATGGCAATGCCGACGAGCGAAAAGTCGATGATCTCGCAGAGCAGCTTCGAGCCGTCCTCTAGTTCGATCTCGGTCATGCCCGCGCCGTCGTGGCGTATATTGCGACGCTCTTCAGAGACCGCGACGCCGGGATTGGCGAGCACGGTGAGCTGTTCGGCGATGCGCTCGCGCTTGTGGCTCGAGGCGTCGAACTTCACCGCGAAGGTGTTGGTTTCAAGGACGCGCACAACCTGCGATTTCACGCGGCCGATGTCCTTCAGATAAATGATGATCTCCTCGCCGGCGTATGCGGGGGCGGGGGACGCGATGCGCGCGTCGCCGGGCGAAATGTCGAGGGTCCGACAGTCGTGTTCGATGCCGCTGGGTTCCATCAACCGGCCGCCGATGACGAGTTCGAGCCTGCGGAAGCGACGTCGGTCCGGCGCCTCGCGGCGGGCCAGGTGCATCATCGCGTGCGCGCGGGCGAGGTTGGCGGCCAATGTGCGTCTCCGACGGGAACACACAACCATCGGCCCGCCATGGTGAAGAAAAAGTTTACGATACGGAACGGTGACGCCTGCGTCACATATTGCGCCGCGACCCGGGGTTGGGCAGCATCCGCGTCAACGACAGTTCAGGGAGGCGCTCGTGGTCGACACGAAACGCGCGGATTACGTCATCATCGGCGCGGGCAGCGCCGGCTGCACGCTTGCGGCGCGATTGAGCGAGGACGGCGCGGCGAAGGTGGCGCTGCTGGAGGCCGGCCCGCGCGATACGAGCCTGCTGGTGCGCATGCCGGCGGGCGCCGGACGCCTCATCCCCACGAAGAATGAGCACAACTGGGGCTTCTGGACGGAGCCGCAGGCGCATCTGAACAACCGGAAGCTCTTCTGGCCGCGCGGCCGCGGGTTGGGCGGGTCGAGTTCGATCAACGGCATGATCTATATTCGCGGCCACGCGCGCGATTACGACCAGTGGCGCCAGATGGGGCTGACGGGGTGGGGCTATCGCGATGTGCTGCCCTATTTCCGGCGATCGGAGTCGCTCGAGACGGGCGCAGACCTGTGGCACGGCGGCGACGGCCCGCTCCACGTTTCGAGGCCCGCCTCGCACAACCCGCTCTACAAGGCCTTCATCCAGGCAGGCGCGGCGGCTGGGCATCCGGTCACGCGCGACTTCAACGGCCGCCAGCAAGAGGGCTTCGGCCCCTACCAGCTCACCATCAAGGACGGGGAACGCTGGAGCGCCTCCTTCGCCTATCTGCGGCCCGCGCTTGAGCGCCGCAATCTCGAAGTCATCCCGGAAGCCTACGCGACGCGCATCCTCATCGAGAAGGGTCGTGCGATCGGCGTCGAATATGCGGGCGGTCCCGGCAAACCAGTGCAGCGAATCTATGCGGACAAGGAAGTCCTGCTCACCGCAGGCGCGGTGCAGAGCCCGCAGATCCTGCAGCTCTCCGGCGTCGGCGATCCGGACTTGCTCGGCAAATTCGGCATCACGGTCCATGCGCCGCTGACGGAAGTGGGCCGCAACATGCAGGATCACCTCGATGTCTGCGTGATCAATGAGTGCACGAAGCCGATCACCGCCTACTCGGCGCAGAAGGGCTTCAATCAGATCAAGACAGGGCTCAACTACATCACGCGCAGGCAGGGGCCGGGCCGGCAGAACTTCCTCGAAAGCGGCGCCTTCCTGAAAACGCGCAAGGAACTGGATCGTCCCGACATCCAGCTCCATCTCGTCGCGGCGATCATGATCGACCACGGCAACACGCGCGTCGAGAAGGACGGTTTCACCATCCACGCCTGCCAACTCCGTCCCGAGAGCCTCGGCACGATCGCACTCAAGAGCGCCGATCCGTTCGCCGAACCGGCGATCGATCCGAACTATCTCGCGACGGAACTCGATCTGCGCACCATGCGTGAAGCGGTGAAGATTTCCCGCGACGTGGCGAACCAGAAACCGCTCGATTTCCTGCGCGGGGAAGAAATTCGCCCGGGCAAGGAGGTCAGGACGGACGCGGAGATCGATGCCTGGATCCGCGCGACAGCAGAGACGATCTATCACCCGGTCGGCACCTGTCGCATGGGCGTCGATGATCGCGCCGTCGTCGACGCCACGCTCAAGGTACGCGGTATCGAAGGTCTGCGCGTCGTGGACGCCTCGGTGATGCCCACGCTCGTGGGCGGCAACACGAACGCGCCGACGATCATGATCGCGGAAAAGGCTTCCGACATGATCCTCGGCCGCAAGCCGATGGCGCCGGAAGATGCGCCGATCGCGGAAGACGCTGAACGCGCGGCGTGAGGCCGTATGATCGCGCTTCGATTCGGAGCGCGTTCCCATGTCCAAGCCGAACTTCGCGCGATTGCGCGCCTACCTCGCCGGTCTCGAAGGCGATCCCGCGACGCTGACATTCGAGACTATCGAGGAGATTGTCGGCGGCGAGCTGCCGGACGGCGCGCGCGCGGATGAAGGCTGGTGGTCGAACGAACCCGGCAAGATCATGAGCCGCCATGCCGAAGGATGGCTGGATGCGGGATATGTGGTCGTCGACGTCGATCTCGATCGCGGCGTCGCACGATTCGAGGAAGACTAGCGCCGCGCCAGATTGGCGAGAACGCCATGCGCGGCCGCCACGCCCGTCGCAAAGCATGCCTGCAGCAGATAGCCGCCCGTCGGCGCTTCCCAGTCGAGCATTTCGCCGGCGACGTGGACGCCGGGTATGGCGTGCAGCTGCAGTCCCTCGTCCACTGCATCGAAACGGACGCCACCGGCGGTGGAGATCGCGCGATCGATGGGCGCCGTCGCGCGCAGCGTGAGCGATGTCCGCTTGATCGCCGCGGCGAGCGCGCCCGCTTCGCTCGGCGGCGATACGCCGTGCGCTTCGCGCAGAAGTCCGATGCAGACAGGCGAAAGGCCGCCCCCGCGTCGCAGGCGATTGCTCATTGTTTCGCCGTCCCTCAACACGGCGAGCCGTTCGCGCAGCCGCGTCTCCGTAACATCCGGCCGGAGGTCCAGATGCAGAGTGGTTTCGCCGTCACGCCGGATCGCATCGCGCAAGGCCGCCGACAGCGCATAGATCGCACCGCCCTCAATGCCGTCGCGCGTGATTACTGCTTCGCCCTGAATGTCGACATTCGCGTGCGAAAAGCGCACGGCTTTCAGCGGCGTTCCGGCGAAGCGATCGCGGAAGACGTCGCTCCATGAAACGAGGAATCCGCAATTGGAGGGTTGTAGCGGCGACAACTCGACCCCGCGCGCTGCGAGCAGTGTCGTCCACGCGCCCGTTGCGCCAAGCTTGGCCCAGCTGCCTCCGCCGAGCGCAAGGATCGTCGCGTGCGGCGTGATCGTTGCACCGCCCTGAAAAGTGAGACCGCCGCCCTCGTCCCAACCGGTCCAGCGCCGTCGCGTTTCAATGCGCACGCCCAGCGCGGCGAGCCGCGCGAGCCAGGCGCGAAGCAGCGGCGACGCCTTCATGGCGACCGGAAAAACGCGGCCGCTCGATCCCGTGAATGTTTCCTGACCGAGGCCGTGCGCCCAGGCGATCAGTGCGGACGGCGAGAAGGCCTGGATGTGCGGCGCGAGGTCGTCGCGCGCGGCGCCGTAGCGGTCCAGGAACGACACGAGCGGTTCGGCGTGCGTGAGATTGAGGCCGCCGCGCCCGGCCATGAGAAACTTCCGCCCGACGCTCGCCATGGCTTCGTAGACAGTGACCGAGACGCCGGCGCGCGCAAGCGTTTCCGCCGCCATGAGCCCGGCGGGACCGGCGCCGATGACGGCGACATGACTTCGGGCGTGCGGGAGGTCGGACATCGTGGGCTCCCTAGCGGCAGGTACGGTTCGACGCCAGTGCGTGTTGGCGCCCCGGTGCGCGCTCCTCTAGTAGTCGTGCGGAGCGAGAAGTCGGGGAAGAAGCATGTCCGTCGAGGCGGAAGAGCCCAAGCATCACAAGTCGACGCCGGCGGAGCGCAAGGTCATCGCGGCGTCGTCCCTCGGCACGGTGTTCGAGTGGTACGACTTCTACCTTTACGGCTCCCTCGCGGTCTCGATCTCGACGCACTTCTTCTCCGGCGTGAACGAGACCACAGGCTTCATCTTCGCGCTTGCGGCCTTTGCCGCGGGTTTCGCCGTGCGTCCGTTCGGCGCGCTCGTCTTCGGGCGCATCGGCGACATCGTCGGCCGGAAGAACACCTTCCTGGTCACGATGGCGATCATGGGGCTGTCGACGTTCATCGTCGGCGTGTTGCCGGGCTATGAGGCGATCGGCATCGCGGCGCCGATTGCGCTGGTGATCCTGCGGCTTCTGCAAGGGCTCGCGCTCGGCGGTGAATACGGCGGCGCCGCGACTTACGTCGCCGAGCATGCGCCCAACGGCAAACGCGGTCTCTACACCAGTTGGATCCAGACGACGGCGACGTTCGGTCTGTTCCTGTCTTTGGTCGTGATCATGGTGACGCGCCTGTCGATGTCGCCGGAGGCGTTCGCGGCGTGGGGGTGGCGCATTCCGTTCCTGCTTTCGATCGTGCTCCTCGGCGTTTCGCTTTGGATCCGGATGCAGCTTTCGGAAAGTCCGGTGTTCCAGAAGATGAAGGAAGAGGGGGCGACGTCGAAGGCGCCGCTCGCGGAAGCTTTCGGCAGGTGGGGCAATCTGCGAGTCGTGCTCATCGCGCTTTTCGGCGCCGTCGCGGGTCAGGCGGTTGTCTGGTACACGGGGCAGTTCTACTCTCTCTTCTTCCTCGAGCGCACGCTCAAGGTCGAAAGCCTGACGGCGAACGCGCTGATTGCGATTGCGCTTCTGCTCGGCGCGCCCTTGTTCGTCTTCTTCGGCTGGCTCTCCGACAAGATCGGTCGCAAGCCGATCATCATGGCGGGGTGCGCGCTCGCGGCGCTGACCTATTTTCCGCTGTTCGGCGCGCTTACCGAAGCTGCAAATCCCGCACTCGCGCAGGCTCAGCGCGTGGCGCCCGTGTCGGTGCATGCCGATCCCGCAACCTGCTCGTTCCAGTTCGATCCGGTCGGGCGCAACAAGTTCGATACGCAAGGGTGCGATATCGCCAAGGCGTTTCTCGCGAAGGCCGGCGTGAGCTATCGCACGGTCGTCGCCGACGCGCCGTCTGTGCATGTCGGAGACAGGGTCATCGCTGCGCCTGATGCGACGACGCTCGCAGGACCGGACAAGTCCGCCCGCGTGGCTGCGTTCCAGAAGGAGTTGCGCGCCGCCCTTGATGACGTTGGCTATCCATCGGCGGCCGATCCGGCCCGCGTGAACAGGCCACTCGTGGTCGCCTTGCTCTTTCTGCTCGTGCTCTATGTGACGATGGTCTACGGGCCGATCGCGGCGCTGCTCGTCGAAATATTTCCAACGCGCATCCGCTACACGGCGATGTCGCTGCCCTATCACATCGGCAATGGCTGGTTCGGGGGCTTCCTGCCGACCACGGCGTTCGCCATCGTCGCCGCCACGGGAGATATCTATTCCGGGCTCTGGTATCCGGTCGTGATCGCGCTCTTCACGCTCGTCTTCGGACTCTACGTCCTGCCGGAAACACGCACGCGCGACATCGACGCCTAGCGCTATCGGTTCGGGTCAGGCGCTTGCGCCACGTCAATGCGCGGTGACTTCAAGGCGCCACGGTTGCCTCCATCGAGAAGAGAGGCCTCCATGTCCATGAAGAACCTGCTCGTCCACGTCGATGCCTCCCCTGGGTCCCGGATCCGCGTCGCCGCGACCGCCCGCCTTGCCGAAGCGCTGGGCGCCAATGCGCGGGCATTCGCTGTGTCGATCTCGCCGGGTGAGCCTTTTGGTCCGGGCGCGAGCATTTTGGGCGATACTGTCCTCGCGATGCGCGACACCCTCGGAAACAAGCGAATGGCGGAGGCGCGTGCGGCCCTGGAGGAGACGCGGACCGCTGCAGGTGTGGAGGGTGATGTGCTGCAGGTCGATGCAGACCGCGTCATCGTGGATGCCGCCAGTCACATGCGCGCTGCGGATGCGGTGGTTCTCGGGCCGCCGCGCATGAACGGGCAATGGCTTGATGACGACCTGGTCGAAGCGGGACTTTTCCATTCGGGGCGTCCGGTGATCGTGTTTCCGCAAGAGCGCAATAGCGCGCCATTCGGCCGAAACATCGCGATCGCGTGGAAGAATTGCCGGGAAGCGGCGCGGGCGATTCACGACGCGATGCCGATTCTGGAACGCGCTGCGAGCGTGCGGTTCGTGACGGCGCACGCTGAGAGCGACCCGCACTTCTATGGATTGCCCGCGCTCAACAGAATGGAAGAGGCGTTGCGCGCGCGCGGTGTGAACGTCGGAACGTCCATGGTGATCAAGCGCAGCAAGCATGTCGGCGAGGCCATCGCCGCCGCCGTCAAGGAGATGGACGCCGATCTCGTGGTGATGGGCGCGTATGGACGCTGGCGCTTGAGCGAACTGCTCTTCGGCGGCGTCACCAAGGACATGCTCGCGGCGCTGGAGACGCCGCTGTTCATGTCGCACTGAAAGTGCGCCTCAGAGCTTCGCCGTCACTTCCTCGAGCCAAGCCTTCGCTGCGCCGCTGATCTGCGGGCCGATCACATCGCGTACGCGGGCGTGGTAGGCGTCGAGCCACGCGCGCTCTTCTTTTGACAGCAGTTTCTTCTCGATGAGCGTGCGATCGATCGGCGCGAGCGTCAGCGTTTCGAAGCCAAGCATTTCGCGTTCGCCGCCGGGGATCGGCGCGGGCGGCGTCACGACCTGCAGGTTCTCCGTGCGGATGCCGTAGTGGCCTTCCTTGTAGTAGCCGGGCTCGTTGGAAACGATCATGCCCGGCTCCAGCGCCACGAAGTTCGGCAGCTTGGAGATGCGGTGCGGGCCTTCATGCACGCCGAGATAGGAGCCGACGCCGTGGCCCGTGCCGTGGTCGTAGTCGAAGCCCGCTTCCCAGAGTGAAAGGCGCGCCAGCGCGTCGAGCGCCGATCCGGTCGTGCCTTTCGGAAACCGCACGCGCGACAGCGCGATATGGCCCTTCAGCACGCGGGTGAAGCGATCCTTCATTTCCGGCGTGGGCCGGCCGATCGCGACCGTGCGGGTCACGTCCGTCGTGCCGTCGAGATACTGACCGCCGGAGTCGATCAGGAAGAGCGAGCCGCGACGAAGCTTGCGGTTCGTCT
This sequence comes from Hyphomonadaceae bacterium, assembly GCA_016791445.1. Classification (GTDB taxonomy): domain Bacteria; phylum Pseudomonadota; class Alphaproteobacteria; order Caulobacterales; family Aquidulcibacteraceae; genus VFBF01. The sequence continues at coordinate 26,603 of JAEUMP010000001.1, forward strand.
TCACGTTCACCCGGTAGTGCGGCAGCGCGCCGTTGGCGCCGGCGCCGGAAATGGAATCGAAGGAGAGATCCTTCAGGTCCGCGCTTTCCCGCCGGAATTTCTCCAGCACGCCGCAGGCTTCGATCTCGTCGACCTTTCCGGACTGCGCTTCCGTCGCCAGCCAGTGCAGATAGCGCGTGAGTGCGGCGCCATCGCGGGCGTGAGCCTGACGTGCGCCTTCGATTTCCACGTCATTCTTGCATGCGCGCGGCAGCATGACGGGGTCGATGCCGCGCAGCGTCGTCGCGCCGGCCTTGTCGAGCGTTTCGAAGAACCATGCAGACGCGCTCGACGGGTCGACGCGCACCTTCTTGCCCGCAAGCGCCGCGAGTGCAGCCGGCAGATCGGTTTCCCGCTTGAGCGCCACTTCGTTGCCGAGCCAGCTTTTCAGCTCCGGGCTCGTCTTTTCCGGGGCGATGAAGAGGTCGGCCGTGCCGTCCGCGTTGAGGATCGCTGCGCCGAGCGGGAGCGGCGAGCGCGCCACGTCCTGCCCGCGCATGTTGAAGAGCCAGGCGAGGGAGGCCGGCGAGGTGATGACCGCCGCGTCGGCGCCGTCCTTCGCGACCGTTTCGCCGAGACGCTTGCGTTTCGACGCGGCGCTTTCGCCCGCGTACTTTTCCGGATGCGGCACCGCCGGCGTCATCGGGATCGGGGGGCGCTGGGCGCCCCACGCCTGATCGATGGGATTGTCCTCGACCGCGACCATCGTGGCGCCCGCGTCGGCGGCGGCGGCCTTGAGGCGGTCGAGCGCGTCCGGGCTGAAGAGCTTGGGGTCGTAGCCGATGCGCGCGCCCCGGGTCGCCTCGCGCCGGATCCAGCCGGCGAGGCCGAGGTCGACGAGGTCTTCGTAGGCGAAAAGCTTGGGGTCCACCTGCGCGCGGACCTGGAGCGTGTAGCGCCCGTCGACGAACACGGCGGCCTTGTCGCCCAGCACTGCCGCCGCGCCTGCCGAGCCGGTGAACCCGGTCAGCCAGGCGAGACGGTCGAGCGCCTCCGGGACGTATTCGTTCTGGTACTCGTCCTCGTGGGGCACGACGAAGCCGTCGAGATTGCGCGCGCCCAGCGCCTTGCGGAGCTTGGGCAGGTTCCTGCGGCCGAATTCCGGGCCGCCCGGGGCGTCGAAGGTCTGGTACATGCCCCAGACGTGGCGTCCCGGGAGGGGTCTGGTCAAGTGGATAACCGTTCCGCGCCAAGGCTCCGGCGGGGCCGGGAGGGGGAACACGGAGGCGTGATTTCGGTTCCGCAATCTGCAATGCTCACCCGACTCGAACGGGGGCGAGACAGGCTTGCGCAGCCATTCCGGCGGCGCGGCGAAGGGATTGGAGAAAGTCACATGTGGAAAATGGGCGCCGCAGCGATGGCGGCTTTCGCGTGCATCGCGCTGCCTGCGGCCGCGCAGACCAGCGAATATCGCCAGCAACTCGACCAGCAGCTTCAGAAGAGCCGCGAGCTGTTCCAGCAGCAGGGCTATACGATCGCTGCGGGGCCGTTCACCGGCGCGTTGGCCGCCGGCGGCAAGGAGCGGTTCACGCTGCCCGTGCAGAGCGGCTACAGCTACAAGATCCTCGGCATCTGCGACAACGACTGCTCGGATGTCGATCTGCGCATCTTCAACATGAACGGCCAGAACATCGGCGAGGACGTCACTAACGACGACGTGCCGCTCGTCGATCTGCAGCCGACGGGCAATGGCACGGTGCAGCTCGAGGCGAATATGATCACCTGCAGCGCCGCGCCGTGCTATCACGCCATCGAAGTCTACTGGAAGCGCTGAGCCTCGCGCGCATCTTCCACATGGCGGCCCCGGCGTCTGTCGGGGCCGTTGCCGTTTGAGGAGCAAACCCGTTGAGCTTCCGCATCGCCGACGTGCGCGACATCCCGGCGCTGCATGCGTTGATCGAGAGCGCCTATCGCGGCGAAAGCGCGAAGGCCGGCTGGACGCATGAGGCCGATCTGCTCGGCGGGCAGCGCACCGACGTGCAGGCGCTTGGCGAGATTATCGCAGACGATGCGCAGGTGATCCTGATGGCGGAGGAGGCGGGCGACTTGCGCGGGTGCGTTCTCGTCGCCGACATCGACCATGGGCGCGCCTATCTCGGCATGCTGACGGTGCGGCCCGATCTGCAATCCGCCGGTATCGGCGCGGCGCTCCTTGCTGAAGCGGAAGACCTCGCCCGCAACGTGCTGAGGGCGGCGGCCATGGAGATGACCGTGATCAAGCGCCGACGGGAACTCATCGCCTGGTATGAGCGGCGCGGCTATCGCAATACCGGGCGCGAAGCGCCTTTTCCGTCGCACGATCCGCGCTTTGGATTGCCGAAGGTGGATGATCTTGTCTTCGTGGTGCTGGAGAAGACGCTCTAGCGTCCGGAGAATTTCGCCTCGCGCTTCTCGAGGAAGCTCGCGACGCCTTCCTTGTGGTCCTCGGTCTTCATCAGCGCGCGGATCGTCTCGATGGCCCATGAGCCGAGTTCCTTCGGGTCGCCGTAGGCGGCGCGACGAAGCCCCTGCTTCATGTAGCGCAGCGCGAGCGGCGGATTGGCCGCGATGCGGGCGGCAAGTGCGTTGGCGCGTTCGAGAAGTGTTTCGTGCGGCGTCACTTCGGAAACGAGATTGATGCGCAGCGCTTCGTCGGCGTCGATCACGTCGCCGGTGAAGAGAAGCTCTGCGGCTTTCGCCGGGCCGACGACGGCGGGGAGACGATAGAAGCCGCCGACATCGCAGATGAGGCCGCGCTTGATGAACATCTCCGAGAAGGACGCCTTGTCCGAAGCGATGCGGATGTCGGCGTAGAGCGCCAGCTCCATGCCCCAACCGATCGCCGCGCCGTTCACTGCGGCGATCATCGGCTTTTCGCAATCGAGCGCGGCCATGGCGGCGGGCGTCGGCGCGTGGCGGACGGTGACTTGCGTCTCGACGGGCTTCGGCCCCGCCATGATCTCGCGGACGTCGTCGCCGGAGCAGAAGGCGGGATCGGCGCCGGTGACGATGACGCAGCGCACGTCGTTTTCGCTGCTGGCGCGCTTCAGCGCGGCTTCGAGGGCGGCGTAGGCGGGATAGTTGAGCGCGTTGCGGCGTTCAGGCCGGTTGAGCGTGATGGTCGCGATGTGGTCGCGGACATCGTAGAGCACAAGACCTGCATCGCCCATTGTCGCCTCCCGTTTTCCGGAAACGCTATCGGTCACCCGCGCGCGGTCAAGCCGACGTAGGGTGAGGGCGCTGGAACACGAGCGTCGACCACGCCTCGCGCCGGAAGCGGCGCTTAAGGATCATCCCGCGTCCGCCATAGGCGAGACGGATCAGTGGTTCCTGCTGCGTGAGCAACCCGGAGAGGATCAGCGTGCCGCCCGGCGCAGTCGCCTTCACCAGCAAGGGCGCGAGCCGGATCAGCGGTCGCATCAGGATATTCGCGAAGACGAGGTCGTGCCCGCCTTTCGCGAAGCGCGCGCCGTCGCCGGCGATGACCTTCACGCGCGCGCCGATGCGGTTGTTCCTGACGTTTTCGTCCATGATCGCGGCGGCGCGGGTATCGATTTCGACGGCGGTGGCATGCGCGCCCATTTTCGCGGCGGCGATGGCGAGGACGCCCGAGCCTGCGCCGACATCGAGCACGCGCTTCACGCGGCGGCGGCGGATTTCCTCTTCGAGCATCATCAGGCAGCCGAGCGTCGTGCCGTGGTGGCCGGTGCCGAACGCTTCGCTCGCTTCGATCCAGACTTTCGTGCGACCGCCGTGCACGCGACCGAGCGAATGCGCGCCCGCGACGATGAAGCGCCCGGCTTTCACCGCAGGCAGCCCGTCGAGCGACATGGCGACCCAGTCGGCATCCTCGAGCGGGGCGATGTTGGCGACGAGTTTCGGCGCGAACTCCGAGACCTTCGCGGCGGCGGCGGCGGCGTCCTCTTCGCTCTGCGCGTAGAGTTCGAGGCGGAATTTTCCCGCGCCCTCTTCAAACCACGAGACCGCGTCGACCGGCGAGGGATCGAGCGCATCGAAAGCGTCGGCGGCGGCTTTGACGGCGGCGAGCGGGCCGACGGCGGTGACGAGATGCATCAGGCGAAGTCCGTCGCGGCGCGTGCGTCGTCGTCGGGCGCCATTTCGAAATCCGGCTCGTCGAGATTGCTGCGGGTATAGCGCACGGCGCAGGGGCGAAGCTGTGCGGCTTCGTCGAGTCCGTACTGGTAGAGCGCTTCCACGAACAGCATCATCGCGTCGTTCGGAAAATCGGTCGGGTCGGCGAGGTATTTGAGATCGGTTTCGATGGCGTAGGCGAGCGCCTCGAAGGTGCGCATGCGCAGGGCAAGCCGTTCTGCGCCCAGGCCGTCGGCGCGCTCGCGGGAGGCTTCGAAGGCGGCGTCGAGATCGGGCGCGCGCGCGCCCAACAGGAACGCATTCTCCGGACCGTTGGCGAACAGCGCGATCGGCACCACGCCTTCGCCCGCGAGCTTGGCCTCCTGCTCGCCGCGATCGATGTCGGCGGAAATCTGCAGGATGAGGCTTTCGACCTTGACGCCCATGACAAGTCCTTCATGCGCCCGGCGGGGACGCGCGCTGTGATCTAGGCGGGAAAGCGGGAGCGGGGAAGAGGGCGTGAGGGGAAGGCGCCGGCGCCCTTGCCGGACTGTGCACTTCCCGCTGCGCATGCGCCGGCGCCGCCAGACTCCGGGGAATCTCGCGTGAACTGAACATGGGTATGCGCAGCAGGAGCTGCGCGGTCCGGCATGACCAGTCATGACGTGTCTGCGGCGTCGGTGGCGGGTGCGATGATCTGCACGCCGAGGGCGATCGTCACGGCGAGGACCGTGACGATGGCGCCGGGCGTTGCGCCGTTTTTCGGCAACCGCAATGTGGCGCACTTCACCACTTTGTCGAAATTCGCGAGCGCATCGCGCATGTCGCTAATGGTGCGCAGGGGAATCCCGCGCGTGAAGGCGTGCAGGATGCGGATCTTGCGGCGTTGGTAGCCGAGCATGCCGTGCGGATGATGCGTGAAGATCGGGTGATCGCGCCGGAAGGTCAGGCGCGAACACATGCTGAGAAAGATCAGCTTGCGGATGTCGCGCCGCGCCTTGCGCACTTCGTCCTGGAAATCGAGGCGCAAAATTCTGGGTAGGCGCACGCGCGCCGCGACCCAGGCGAGGACTTGCAGCAACCACAAATGCAGTTCGCGCGCAGCGGCTGCGTAAGCGGCGCGGCGGTGGCGTAGCGGTTTCGCGATCTGCATCTCTGGCTCTCCTCTTCGCGGCGCCGGAACCATTCCGACGCGACGTGGGAGGAGTGTGAGCCTGGTCTGGACCCGGTCGGATTGCGGCGGCGATTTTTCTGCAGCGGACCGCCGGCGCCCTCGCCGGCTTCCATGTGCGCCAAGGGGAAGCGGTTTGCCGACGGGGCGCCGGCGGTCCTTGCAGCGAGGGGAATAGCCTTCGCGTTTCCCCCTACTGAAAAGTCATGGGGCGGAGCGGCGGCGCCTTCGCCGCCGTTTCCTGCGCCGGCGGAAGCGGGCTATGGGAAGGGGATGAAACGCCTTTTGCTCGTCGCCGCCCTCCTCGCATCCGCCTGCGCCAGCATGGAGACCGGTCCTGCCGGGTCCGGCGCGGTGGAGCCGCGCGGCGTTGCGGCCCCCTCCGGGCCCATCGATCTCGGCGACTGGCGGCGCGGCGGCGCGGACGCGGTCATGCAGCGCTTCTCGACGGGCCTCGTGCGGCGCTACGCGCCGGGACTCGATTTCGCCGTGGCGACGGGTGATCTGCGCGCCAACCAGTTCGCGTGCGCGGCGCCCTCGTCCGGTCGTGGCGGCGATCCGCCGGACCAGGTCTGCCGCCGGACGCTGACCGAGGGCGACTGCACCCACACCTGGCAAGCCCATCTCTGGGACGATGCGCCGGGCGCCGCGGCGAAGGTCAGCCGGGTGCGCGGCCTTTACGACAAGCGCTGCAAGGCGGACGGCGGCCTGCTGGGCGGACCGGGCTGAGCGCGCCTATATCCCGTCCATGCACGATCTCTATCATCCCCGCATCTTCGAACTCGCCGGCGACATCGCCCATCAGGGCCGGCTCGCGGGCGCGCACGGGACATCGACGAAGGTGTCGAAGGTCTGCGGCTCGGTGGTGACGGTGGATCTCACGCTCGACGGCGACGTGGTCACGGGCCTCGGCATCGAGGTGGAGGCGTGCGCGCTGGGGCAGGCGTCGGCGTCGGTGTTCGCGGCCAACGCCATCGGCGCGCGGGTCGACGAGATCGTCGCGGCGCGCGATGCGCTGAAGGCGATGCTGAAGGAGAACGGGCCACCGCCCGCGGGGCGCTTCTGGGAACTCAGGCACCTCGAAGGGGTGCGCGACTATCCGATGCGCCATGTGTCCACGCTGCTGGCGTTCGAGGCGGCGGTGGCGGCCATTGAGGACGCGCGCGCGAAAGTGAAAGCCTAGCGGTTCCGGCGGCGCGACCGACGCCCTATGACCGGGCGCGACAGTCTGCTGGAGAGCCCCATGAGCGATGATCTCGACCTGAACCGCCGCGGCCTGCTGACCGGCGCGACACTTGTCGCGGGCGCAGCGGCGACGGCGCCGGCGATGGCGCAAGTCGCAGAGCCGGACCTCAAGGGCAAGACGGTGCTCATCACCGGCGCGTCGTCCGGTTTCGGGCGCCTGGGCGCCGAATACTATGCGCGGCGCGGCGCGAAGGTGTTCGCCTCCATGCGCAACACGCCGCGCCCGGAGGCCGACGCCCTGCGCACGCTGGCGCAGCGCGAGCGTCTGCAGATTGAGGTCGTCGAGATCGACGTGCTGTCCGACGCCAGCGTGACGCAAGGCGTCGCGCGCGTGCTCGCCGCGGCCGGCGGCAAGGTCGACGCGCTGGTCAACAATGCCGGCATCGGCATCAGCGGTCCGGTGGAAGTGCAGGACATGGCGGCGACGCAACTCGCCTTCGACACCAATGTGTTCGGCTGTCACCGCATGGTGCGGGCCGTGCTGCCGTCGATGCGCGCCGCGCGCCAGGGACACATCTTCCAGATATCGTCGCAGCTCGGCCGTCTCATCGTGCCGGGGGCCGGACATTATTCGGCGACGAAGTTCGCGCTTGAGGCCATGAGCGAGCAGCTGGCCTATGAACTCGTGCCGCTCGGCGTGGACGTCACCATCATCCAGCCCGGCGGCTATCCGACGAATGTCTGGATCAACCGCAACCGCTACACCGCCGACCTGAAAGCGCGCACGGACGCCGCCCTGCAGGCGGGGTATCCGCACCTCACCCAGACGATGACCGCCGAGGACGGCAGCGGGCGCACCGCCGATCCGATGGACGTGCCGCGCGCGATCGCGGAAATCATGGCGATGCCGGCGGGCCGCCGGCCCTTGCGGCGCGCCGTCCATCCGCGGATGCGGCCGCAGGAGGGCGTCAACGCCGCGATGGCGGAAGCGCAGAAGGCGTTTCTGGGCGCCACGCCCTACGGGGCGTGGGTGCGCGACGCGCTGGACTAGGCCGCATCACGGGGACTTTACCTCGACCGCCGCATCCGATACTTATCGAAAAACGATATTGATCGGGGTCAGGCATGAAACTGGTGTTCAAGATTCTCGGCTGGGTGCTGCTCGCGGCGCTGCTGGTCGGCGGCTACGCGGCCTACCGCATCGGCTTCGACAAGCCCTTCACGATCAATCAGCTCGCGAACCGCCAGGCGATCGACTTCGTGCTGCGCAATCCGGAGCTGTTCAGCCAGATCGGCGCCGTGGACGGCACGCCGTTCGACACGCATTCCGGCAAGCTCGCGGAAGTCGGTATCGGCAAGCGCGATGCGGATTACGCGCGCCTTGAAAAATATCTCGCCGAGCTGCGCCGGTTCGATCGCGCGAAGCTCAGCGCACAGGGCCAGATCACCTACGACATCCTCGAAGACCAATACACGTCTTCGCTCGCGTTCCGCGCCTTCCCGTGGATGTCGTCGGAGGGGCTTTACCCGATCAATCCGATGTGGGGCACCAATGTCGGTCTGCCGACGTTCATGCAGACCGGCCACACCATCAAGAACCGGAAGACCGCGGAAAACTATGTGGTGCGGCTGGAGGCGATGGGGCCGAAACTCGATGCGGTGACGGCGGAAACCGTGCGCCAGGCGCAAGCGGGCGTCGTGCTGCCGATCTCGCTCGTGGAGCGCTCGATCCAGATTTCGCGCAGCACGATTGCAGGGCCCGCCGCGGAGAACGCGCTGGTGAAGAATTTCACCACGAAGGCGGCGGAGCTGAAGGACCTCGACGCCGCGCAACGCGAGGCGCTGACCGCGCGCGCGGTCGCGGCGGTGGAGACGGGCGTCTATCCCGCCTACGAACGCATGATCGCCATGCTCGAAAGCCAGCGCGCGGCGGCCGCGACGCAGGGCGCCGGCGTCGGTCGCCTGCCGGACGGCGGCGCGCTTTACGCGCTCTACCTGAAGCAGATGACGACGACCGACTACACTGCCGACCAGATCCACCAGATCGGTCTCGATGAAGTCACGCGCATCAGCGCGGAGATGGATGCGATCCTCAAGGGCCAGGGGCTGACGACGGGCACGCTGGCGGAACGCCTCGACGTGCTGAACAAGCGGCCCGACCAGCTCTTCCCGAACACCGACGAAGGCCGCGCGCAGATCATCGCGCGCTACAACGAGATCATGCGCGAGATAGAAGCGCTGATGCCGCAGTACTTCAACACGATCCCGCCGGGGCAGCTGCGCATCGAGCGCGTGCCGCCGGCGCTGGAAGCGGGGGCGGCGGGCGGCAGCTATCAGCCGGCGGCGCTCGATGGCTCGCGCCCCGGCACGTTCTACGCGAACCTCCGCGATACCGCCGAAACACCGCGCTACACCATGAAGACGCTCGCCTACCATGAAGGCGTGCCGGGCCATCACTTCCAGCTCGACACCGCGCTGCACCTGAAGGACCTGCCGATCATCCGGACGATGCCGCTCTACACCGCGTATTCGGAAGGCTGGGGGCTTTATGCGGAACGCCTCGCCGCGGAAATCGGCATGTACAAGGACGATCCGCTCGGCGATCTCGGGCGCCTGCAGGCGGAAATCTTCCGCGCCGTGCGTCTCGTCGTCGACACGGGCCTCCACGCGAAGGGCTGGAGCCGCGAACAGGCGATCGCCTACATGGTCGCCAACACCGGCATGGCGGAGACGGATGTCACCACCGAGATCGAGCGCTACATGGCGCTGCCCGGACAGGCGTGTGCGTACAAGATCGGCCAGCTCAAAATTCTGGAACTGCGCGAACACGCGAAGGCCGAACTTGGCGACAAGTTCGACATCAAGGCGTTCCACTCCGTGGTGCTCGAAAATGGCGCGGTGCCGCTGACGACGCTGGAGCGGCTGGTGAACGAGTGGATCGCCCGCACGAAGGGCGCCGCGTGAGACGCCTCGCGGCGACGCTCGCGCTTTTCGCGCTGACAGCGTGTGCGACATCGTCGGTCGAGCCGCCGCCGGCGTCGGGGCCGATCGCGCTGCATGCGGACAAAGCAGTCCCTGCCGAAATCTCCGCTGCGTTTGCGCGCGAGGTGGAGGCGCGTCTGCCCGGCGTGCGGGGCGCCGAGGAAGTGCGCGGCGTGCTGATGGCGCAGGGCTTCCAGTGCGCGGATGCGGGCGGCGGACCGGACGTGCGCGTCGGGGAGGTCTATGCGCGCTGCGAGCTGCCGAAGCCGCACGGCCTCTGCTCGGACAAATGGACGGTGGACCTGCGCCTGCGCGGGCTCACCCGTGCGCTCGATTTTGCGCGCGTCTCCGCCGAAGGCCGCTTTGAACGCTTCTGCACCAACGGCGCCTCCCCCAACGGGTGAGGCCCTTCCGCTTCCGTTTGCGGGCGCTTTCGGTTATGAGGCGGCCCATGCAGCGCCTCGCCGCCCCCGCACGCTCGACCACTACGACCACTGGCTGAAGCCGGCGGCGCTTGACCGGGCGCGCCGCAGCGGCTGCGTGTGGACCCGGTTCCGAACCCTGAAAAGCCGCGCATCTCCATGCAACCGACGCTTCCAGCCCCGAGTCTGCCTGCGAAGGCCGTTCTCGGCCTGATCCGGCTCTACAAGCTCACGTTGTCGCCCTTTGTCGGGCGCGACTGCCGTTACCTGCCCACCTGCTCGGCGTATGCGGCGGATGCGGTGCGGGCGCATGGCGCGTGGAAGGGAAGCTGGATGGCGGGCGCGCGGCTCTGCCGCTGCCACCCGTGGGGCGGATCGGGCTATGACCCCGCGCCGACGATTGCGCCGAAAGCGCCGTGGTTCGCGCCGTGGCGCTATGGCGACTGGAAGAGCGGACGCCGCGACGCGCCGAATCTGTGAAAGACCGAGACATGAGCATCGACATCAAATTTCCCGACGGCGCCGTCCGCCAGTTCGACAAGGGCGTCACGGGCCTCGCGATCGCGGAAGGCATCTCCAAGGGCCTCGCCAAGAAGGCGGTGGCCGTGAAGGTCAACGGCGCCGAGTGGGATCTCACGCGCCCGATCGAGGAGGACGCGGCCTTCGAGATCATCACGCGCGACACGCCCGCCGGTCTCGACATCCTCCGCCATGACGCCGCGCACGTGCTCGCGCAGGCCGTGCAGGAGCTTTTCCCCGGCACGCAGGTGACGTTCGGCCCGGTCACGGAGGACGGCTTCTACTACGACTTCGCGCGCGACGAGCCGTTCTCCACGGGCGACTTCGAGAAGATCGAAAAGCGCATGCGCGAGATCGTCGATGCGGACCTGCCGATCATCCGGCAGGTGTGGAACAAGGAAGACGCCATCGCGCACTTCAAGTCGATCGGCGAGATCTACAAGGCCGAGACGATCGATGAGGTCATCAAGCCGGGCGAGCCGATCACCATCTATTCGCACGGCGACAAGTGGGGCGATCTCTGCCGCGGGCCGCACCTGCCGTCGACGGGGCGTCTCGGCAAGGGCTTCAAGCTGATGAAGCTCGCCGGCGCCTACTGGCGCGGCGACCAGAAGAACCAGCAGCTGCAGCGCATCTACGGTACGGCGTGGAGCGACGAAAAGCAGCTTGCGGAGTACCTCCAGCGGGTCGAGGAGGCCGAGAAGCGCGATCACCGCAAGCTCGGCCGCGCCATGGATCTCTTCCACATGCAGGAAGAGGGGCGTGGCATGGTGTTCTGGCACGAAAAGGGCCTGACGCTGTGGCGCACGATCGAGGCGTATGTGCGCCGGCGCCTCGATGCGGCGGGGTATGTGGAAGTGCGCACGCCGCAGGTGCTCGACCGCGTGTTCTGGGAAAAGTCCGGGCACTGGGACAAGTACCGCCCCAACATGTTCGTCTGCGAGACGGTGGAAGGCGAGGAGCTCTCGCTGAAGCCGATGAACTGCCCGGGCCACGTGCAGATCTTCAAGTTCGGTCAGAAGAGCTACCGCGACCTGCCGCTGCGCATGGCGGAGTTCGGCGCGTGCCACCGCTACGAGCCTTCCGGATCGCTGCACGGCCTGATGCGCGTGCGCGCGTTCACGCAGGACGATGCGCACATCTTCTGCCGCGAGGACCAGATCGAGTCCGAGACGACGGCGTTCATCAAACTCGCCAAGTCCATCCATTCGGACTTCGGCCTCACGACGGATCACATCGCACTCGCCACGCGCCCGGAAGTGCGCGCCGGCAGCGACGAATTCTGGGACAAGGCGGAAGCGCAGATGCTGGCTGCTGCACGCGCCGCAGGTGTGGAGCCGGTGATCGCGGAGGGCGACGGCGCGTTCTACGCGCCCAAGCTCGACTTCGTCATCAAGGACGCCATCGGGCGGATGTGGACGTGCGGCACGATCCAGCTCGACTATGTTCTGCCGGACCGGCTCGACGCGGAGTATGTCGGCGAGGACGGCCAGAAGCACCGCCCGGTCATGCTGCACCGCGCGATCCTCGGGTCGCTCGAGCGGTTCATCGGCATCCTGATCGAGAACTGCGCGGGGGCGTTCCCCATGTGGCTTGCGCCGGTGCAGGTGGTGGTGGCGACGATCACGTCGGACGCCGAAGCCTATGCGCACGAAGCGGCCGCCGAACTGCGCAAGGCGGGCCTGCGCGTGCACGTCGACGCGGCGAACGAGAAGATCAACTACAAGGTGCGCGAGCACTCGCTCGCCAAGATTCCGGTGATCGCCGTGGTGGGCCGCAACGAGGCCGCTGACCGCAAGCTCGCGCTGCGCCGCCTCGGCGGCGACGCGCAGCAGGTGGTGACGCTGGAGGAGGCGAAGGCGTTGCTGGCGTCAGAGGCGCTCGCGCCCGATCAGCGCTGAAACGAGCCCTCTGCCGCATGCGGGAGAGGGAAAGGCCCAACGCAAGTTGGGGCCGGGTGAGGGCCCGGTCTCTCAGGACGAGACTCATTCTGCACCGCCGGGCCCTCACCCTGCTTTCGCTTCGCTCAAGCCGTCCCTCCCCCGCAAACGGGGGAGGGCTGAATCGTCACTTGTTGACTCACCCACGCTGCGCTTAACGTCTCGCGCATGGAACCCAAAGCCCAGCGATCGAAGTCGCCCGCCGCCGATGTCGGCGCGCGCGTCAGCGCGATCGTGGTCACGTTCCATACCGGCGAGTCGCTGGAACTTTGCCTGCGCAGCCTCTTCGCCGAGCCGTGGATCGACGAGGTCATCCTGATCGACAACGGCAATCCGCCGGCAGTGTCCTCGGCGCTGCGCGCGCTGCAGGCGGACCGCCGCGACGTCACGCTGATCCAGGGGCAGGGCAATGTGGGCTTTGCGCGGGCGTGCAATCTCGGCGCGGAAGTCGCGAGCGGGCGGTATCTCCTCTTCGTGAATCCGGACGCCGTGCTGCAGCGCGGCGCCGCGGAACGTCTCGTCACCGCCGGCCGCAAGGCGCGTTCGCCCTGGATCGTCGGCGGGCGCCTCGTGGACAAGCGCGGGCGCGAACAGCGCGGCGCGCGGCGCGAACTGCTGACGCCGTGGACGGCGATCGTCGGCGTGCTCGGTCTAGGCGGCCTCGAAAAGCTCTCGCCGGTTTTCCGCGACGTGCACCGCGAACGCGATCCGAAGCCCGACGCCGTCGTGCCGATGCCGGTGGTCTCCGGCGCGATGATGCTGACGCCGCGCGCGGACTTCCAGTCCGTCGGCGGTTTCGACGAAGGCTATTTCCTCCACGTCGAGGACATCGATCTCTGCCGCCGCGTCGGCGAAGCGGGCGGCGCCGTGCTCTTCGAACCGACGGCGGAAGCGCTCCACTTCGGCGCCACCAGCAAGGCGAGCTGGATCAAGGTCGAAAGCCACAAGGCCCGCGGCCTCGCGCGCTACTTCGCCAAGTTCGCCCGCTCGCCGGGCGAGAAGATCGCGGTGGCGCTGCTCTCGCCGTTCATCGGCATGATGCTCGTCGCGCGCGGCGTGCTGAAATCGCTGCTCAGTTTCGGTCGGCGTTGAGCGGGGTTACGCGGCCGGGCTGCAGGATCACATCGTCGCCGTTGGAATAGTTGCGGCCAAGCGTCGGCGGCGCTGTCGGCTGGAACACCAATCCGCGTTCCCGCAAGCCCTCTTCAAAGGTCACGCGCTCGCGCGCTTCGACCAGCGCCGTCTGGCCCTCGGCGGCGATCAGGGCCGCCTCTTCGCCCTGTTGCAACAACGTGTCGGTGCCGTTCTCGAAGACAATGCTCGGCTCGCGATAGCCGACGACGAGAAGCGCGCCGTCGTGGCGTGGCAGCGTCTGCATGACGGCGCGTGTGACGAGCGCATGCGTTGCGCGGGGGGCGAGGCCCTCCCGAACGGTGACAAGAAGGGCCAGCGCAGCAAGGAGTGCGGGCGCCATCGCATGCACCGGCTTTGGCGCGCGCGCAATGACGAGGGAGATGACAAGGCTGAACGCCGTCAGCGCCGCGCCGAGAGACACTGACGCGCTGCGCGCGCCCCATTGCGTCAGCACAACCGCCGCGGCGATGATGCCGAGACTTCCGGCGAACAGCGACAGCGCGAGAATAATGCGTCGACGCGCCGAAGGCGCATCCAGCCAGCGCAACAGCCCGGCCCCCGCCAGCAGCGCGATCGCCGGGTACACCGGCAGCGTGTAGTGCGCGAGCTTCGTCGTCGCGAGTTCGAAGACGAGCCAGGTGGGCACGATCCACGCGACGAGAAAACGCGCGCCTGCGAAGGCGGCGTCATCGCGCGGCGCGCGTAGCGCGCGCCAGCCGTCGGCGAAGGCGGGAACGAGACCGATGGAGGCGGGAAAGATCAGCGACGGCAGCAGCAAGAGATGCAGGCCTGGCGGGCGGGCGCCATGCTCGCCGCCGCCGCCGAGTTTCGGCGCGATGTCGCGCATCATGCCCGCGACGGAGCCTTCGGAAAGCGTCATCGTGTAGAGCCACGGCGCGAGCAGCAGCGCGCCCAGCACGGGCCCGCTGATTGTCGCGAGCGGTCGCAGCCACATCACGTCGCGCCGCCACGCGCACAGCATGAGCGCCGAAAGCCCGACGACCATCGGCGTGATCGGCCCCTTCGTCAGCACGCCCAACGCCAGCGCCGCCCAGAAAATCAGACCCGTGCGCCATCCGCCCGCGCCCATGTGCACGCGCCCGAGCGCGGCCATCGCCAGCGTCGTCATTGCGCAGAGCATCGCGTCGGTCTTGGCGATCATCGCTTCGGTGGAGAGCAGCACGCATGTCGCCAGCAGCGCCGCGCCCACGAACGCCGCGCGTCTGCCGACGAGAACCATGCCGCCCCAGAACGTCGCCCACGCCGCGATCACCGCGCCGAGCATGGACGGCAATCGCCACGCCCAGATCTCGCGCTTTTCCACGTCGGAGAACGCCGCCACCGATGCGGCCTGCAGCCAGTAGATGCCGATCGGCTTCTTGTTGCGCGGTTCGTCCTGCAGGCGGATGTGCGCGAAGTCGCCGGTCTCGAGCATCTGCGCCGTCGCCTGCGCGAAGCGGCTTTCGTCGCGGTCGAGCGGGGGGATGGAGAAGAAGCCCGGCAGCGCCGCTGCAATGGCAAGGAACGCGAGGACGACCCACGCCCGCCAACCGCGCGCGGCGGCGTCGATCAGGTCGCCGTCGCGCGCTGCGCTCATCGATCAGAAGCGCCAGCTCAGCGCCAGCGCGCCGAAATCCTGCTGCTCGCCCTGTCCCTCGAACTCCTCGGTGCGCGTGACATAGGTATAGGCGAGGCGCCAGTCGCCGGTCTGGATCGCCGCGCCCGCCTGCACGTCGACGACGAAGTTCTTCTTGTCGACGCTCGCGCTGTCGCGGAACGTGTTGCCGTCGAGAAAGAGATTGCGCCCGACCGCGCGGAATTCCGCGCCGCCGAACAGATACCAGGAGAAGGGCTGGCGCGCCTTGAAGTAGCCGACGCCGCCGAGACCCGGGCGCACGCGCGGCGCGCCGTAATCGTCGGAGAGATGATGCCCGAGACGGAAGGAGGCGCCGACTTTCGCCTCCGTGCGCAGCGTGCCGAGCGTGACGCCGATGCCGGGCGCAGCGTCGACCTCAAGATCGCCGGGCAGATTTTCGAACACCTTCTCCGCGCGCCAACGGCGCTCCAGCGAGACGGCGAAGACGAATTCGTCCTTGAGCTGGCTGTCCCAGCCGAGCGGTTCCGGCGCGCCGAGAACGCGGTGCACGCCCGCTTGCGACTGTCGCCCAAGCGCCGACGGGCCGACCATGCCGAACTCCAGTTCGTAGAGATCGACGAAGCCGGGATCGCGCGCGACGACATTCTCTTCCGCAGCCATGAGCAGCTGCGCGTAGAGATAGCCCGCATAGGGATGCTGGTCCGCCGGCGCAGGCGTGGCGGCGATGTCTTGCGGCGTGAACAGCGACTGCCCGACGGCGGCGCCGAAGAAGCTCGGCCGCGCATTCGTCACCGCGCGCGTGAGGCCGTCGAGGTTGCGCACCCATTTCGGCATCACGTTCACCGGCGAGACATAGGCGAGCTTGATGCCGGAGGTGTAGTTCCGGTCAGCGCCGGAGGAGAGGCTGTCGTTCTCGCCGACGAGGGTGAGCGTGCCTTTCGCTTCCTCCGGCCGGTCCTCGGCGAAGGCGGGCGTGGCGACGAGGGCCGCGGTGGCGGCGAGAGCGAGACGGAAGATGTTGCGCATGGCCCTCCGTCTTCGCGGGGATGGACGGCGCGGGCAAGGGGGAGGCTGCCGCGCCCTGCCGTTAGGGCGCATTGCGTGGCGCGGGCGCCGCGTCGTATGGGCCGCCGATGAGCCAAACGACCGACAGACTGTCCGTGGACGCCGGCGGGGGCGGCCCGCTCGCCTCCCTTGAAGGCCGTCGCCCGGACGCCCCGCCGTGGTTCGACGCCGCGTTGGCGACGGCGCCGGAGCGCTCGCGCTTTGTGGCGGCGGGCGCGGAGATCGAACTGCTCGCGTGGGGACGTCGCGGCGATCCCGGCATCATGTTCCTGCATGGAAACGGCGCGCACGCCGACTGGTGGAGCCCGCTCGCGCCGTTCTTCGTCGAGAGCGGCTATCGCGTCGCCGCGATCAGTTGGTCGGGCATGGGCGGATCGGACTGGCGGCCGCATTACGATCCCGAGAGCTTCGCGCAGGAAGTGATCGGCGGGTGCGCGGCGGCGGGGCTGTTCGAGGCGACGGCGAAACCGATTCTGGCGGCGCATTCCTTCGGCGGATTTCTCGGCGCGTACTGCGCGGCGCGGCACGGGGAACGGTTTGCGGGCGTGATCAGCATCGACAGCCCGATCAGGCCGAGCGGCTTCGTCCATGACGGCCCGCCGACGCGGTCGCGGCCGAACCGGATCTATCCGACCTTCGAGGAGACGCTGGCGCGGTTCCGGCTGGCGCCGCAGCAGCCGTGCGCGAACCTCTGGTACCTCGACCATGTGGGAAGGGGCTCCATCAAGGCCGCGGAGGGCGGGTTCACCTGGAAGTTCGATCCCTTCATCTGGAGCGAGTTCGAACTCGGCGATCCCAATCCGTTCCTGCGGGAGGCCCGCTGTCCGATGGCCGTGATCTGGGGTGACCGTTCGACGCTGATGCCGCCAGAGGTGTTGGCGCACATGCGGCGCACGGCCCCGCCTGGCACGCCGTTCTTCGCCGTCCCCGACGCCGACCACCATGTGATGATCGATCAGCCGCTGCCATTCGTCGCGGCGCTGCGCGGGCTTCTGGCCGGTTGGCCGCACGGCGCGGGCGTTGCGGCCCCCGGCGGCGCGGTTTAGACGGGCGGCGAACACTCCGGAGAAGACGATGGCAGCCCACGGCGCCCACCACGGAACCGATCACGAGCACGGCAAGATGGACATCACGTCCCACAAGGCCCTGTTCAGCGGGTTCCTGAAAACGACGGAATGGTCCTGCGTGATGCTGGCCATGCTGCTCGGTCTCACCGTGTTCGCGTTCGCCATGGGCCTCGGCTGGTGGACGGGCCTGATCGTATGGCTCGTCATCGGCGTTGCGGCGGGCTTCCTGATGGGTCTCGGCGGCGCCTGGTGGGCGTTCGTCATCGGCTCGACAGTGCTTCTCGCCATCGGCGGCGCCATCACGATGGGCATCCAGGCGCTCACCTGAAACCTCCGATTGCGGCGCCGGTTGCACGGAACCGCGACGCGTGATCATGTCCGGCCCGCAGTTTTTCCGTCGGGCGCGCTTCTTGGCGCGCTTCATCCGGCGGACGCTGGGGCAGGAGCAGGTCAGGCATGCGCATCGCAGTGGTCAAGGAACGTGCGGCCGACGAGACGCGCGTCGCCGCCACCCCCGACACCGTCAAGAAAATCGTCGCCGCCGGACATGCGGTCGTCATCGAATCCGGTGCGGGCGATCGCTCGAGCTTTCCTGACGCCGCCTTCAAGGAGGCTGGCGCCGAGATCGTCCCCACCGCGCAGGCCGCGCTGAAGGACGCCGATCTGCTCATGAAGGTGCGCGCGCCCGAGGCTGACGAACTGGCGGCGCTGCGCAAGGGCGCGGGCGTTGCGGCGTTGATGAACCCCTACGGCGCCAAGGAAGCCGTCGAAGGCTACGCGAAGCAGGGTGTGGCGGCGCTGGCGATGGAGTTCGTGCCGCGCATCACGCGGGCGCAGTCGATGGACGCGCTCTCCTCACAGTCGAACCTCGCCGGCTATCGCGCAGTAATCGAGGCGGCGGCGCTCTACGGGCGCGGCTTCCCGATGATGATGACGGCGGCGGGCACGGTGGCGGCGGCGAAGTGCTTCGTGATGGGCGCGGGCGTTGCGGGCCTGCAGGCGATCGCAACGGCGCGGCGTCTCGGCGCGGTGGTCACCGCCACGGACGTGCGTCCCGCCGCGAAGGAACAGGTCGCGTCGCTGGGCGCGAAATTCATCGCGGTGGAGGACGAGGAGTTCAAGCAGGCGGAAACGGCTGCCGGCTATGCCAAGGCCATGAGCGCGGAATACCAGGCCAAGCAGGCGGCGCTGGTGGCTGAACACATCGCCAAGCAGGACATCGTCATCACCACGGCGCTCATTCCGGGGCGGCCCGCGCCGGTGCTCGTCACCGAGGCGATGGTCGCGTCGATGAAGCCGGGCTCGGTGATCATCGACATCGCGGTGGCGCAGGGCGGCAACTGCCCGCTCTCGAAGCCGGATGTGGTGGTCGACACGGCGAACGGCGTGAAGATCGCCGGCTTCACCAATCTGCCCGCACGGCTGCCGTCGGACTCCTCGGCGCTCTACGCGAAGAACCTGCTCGCGCTGCTGCCGCTGCTGACCGACAAGGACTCCAAGGCGTTCGCGCCTGCGTGGGACGACGAGATTATAAAGGGCGCGATGCTGACGAAGGACGGCGCCGTGATCCACCCGACCTTCGCACCGCAAGCGGCGGCGTGATGGACGCCAAGCGCGCCGCCGACTGGTACGCCGCGTGGAACGCGCGCGATCCGCAGCGGATCGCGGCGCTCTATACGGATGACGTGGAATTCGCGTCGCCGTTCGTCGCCGCGCTCGGGTTCGGCGCGGACGGCCGGCTGTTCGGCAAGGCGCACTTCATCGCCTATGTGCAGACCGCGCTGCCGCGCATTCCCGATCTCCGCTTCGAGCCCATCGCCATCTGCGCGGGCGCCGACGGCGAAACACTCATCTACCGCAACCAGTCCGGCGTCATCGTAGCGGAGACGCACGAATACGATGCCGACGGCCTCATCACGCGCGCCAGCGCCGCCTACGAAATCAATCCAACGGGGCCCTGATCCCGTAGCGCAAGCATTGCCCGGAGCCTGAAATGGACGCTGTCGATCCGACCATCTACCGCCTCGCGATC
The DNA here is from genome assembly GCA_016791445.1 of Hyphomonadaceae bacterium. Classification (GTDB taxonomy): domain Bacteria; phylum Pseudomonadota; class Alphaproteobacteria; order Caulobacterales; family Aquidulcibacteraceae; genus VFBF01. The sequence continues at coordinate 45,827 of JAEUMP010000001.1, forward strand.
TTCGCGCTGGCGATTTTCGTCGGCTATTATGTCGTGTGGAGCGTGACGCCCGCGCTGCACACGCCGCTGATGTCGGTCACGAATGCGATCTCCTCGGTGATCATCGTCGGCGCGATCATCGCGGCGGCCGCGACCGCGACGAGCTCGGGATCTGACGAACAGGTGCGCGCCACCTGCCGTAGCGTCGTGGCGGCGCAGGTCGAAGGCTTCAATTCAGTCGCGCCCAAGGAAATGTGGCCGACCGACCAGCAATTGCTGGGCGCCCTCGACAGCTGCACGGAGCAGTATTCGCAGGTGGCGGCGCTGAGCGCCGGCGGCAACGACCTCACGAAGGATCCGGCCGAAGAGGCGCGCAATCTCTGGATCGCGCGCGGCATGGGCGCGCTCGCGGCGGCGCTGGCGGCGGTGAACATCTTCGGCGGCTTCCTCGTCACCGCGCGGATGCTGGCCATGTACAAGAAGAAGGAACGTCCGGCGAAGCCGGCGGCCTGATGACCCGGCAATGGCGCGAGCTGATCGAGGCGTATGTCTCGGGACGTCTCTCCGCCGACGGCTTCAAGCGTCGCTTTCTCGACGCCCACGCCGACGCGGTGCGGACTCGCGCGCCCACGCACCCAGCGGTGCAGGACCTCGCCTACGTGGTCGAAGCCTATGCCGGCGATCCGACGGGGCGCGGTCATGACGTCGCCGACGATGACGATCTCCTGCGCGCCGCGAAGCGCGCGCTTTCGGCCCTGCCGGAGGACGTCGATGCGGGCGCGCCCGGCCCTGCGACGCCTGAAGACATCCGTGCGGCGGAAGCCGAAATGCGGACCACGCTCATCCGCGCCGGCGCAATCGGCGGGGCGGGGTGCCTGTTCGCCCTGGCGTGGCTGGTGATCGGCGTGCTGCAATTCTTCGCCGTCGCCGCGCAATTGCAGAGCGTGACGGGCTGGGGGCCGGCGCCGTCGACTCTCGTCTCCGTGCCGGTGACGTTCATACCGGTCGTCGGCAGCGTCACCGCCTTCTTCGGCGCCAAGGATGTGTGGGGCTGGGCGCCGTGGCTGTCGGCGCTGGCGTTCCTGGTCGTTCCCGCCATCACCCTGTTCGGCGGCTGGTCGCAGATGAGCCGCGGAGGGCGGCGATGAGCCCGTCGACGCTCGCGGTCTCGGCGCTCGGCGTGGCGGCGCTCGGCCTTGCGGTCGCGTTCGCAGGACGCTGGCGTGCGGGACTGGGCGATTGGGCGCGCGCGCTGATCATCACCGGGCTCGCCATCGGCGGATGTGCATTCGCGCTGTCGGACGGCAAGCCGGTCGCGGCGTTCGTGGCGGGCTTTCTCGTCTGTGCGGCGCTGCACCGCTGGATCGACGCGATCACCGCGCGCAAGGCGGAGGAGACGGCATGAAGACGCCGGGCTTCTTCCTCAATCTCGCGATCCTCTTCGCGCTGCAGGTGCCGTTCAGCGGCCTGCAGATCAAGCACGCCTTCACCATGGATGCGCCGGTCGCGTTCCTCGCGGCGGCGGCGCTGAGCCCGCTCTATCCCGTGGGTTGCGCGGTGGCGTGGTTCGGCGCGGTGGACCGGCTCGGCTGGCATCCGCTCTTCGCCACGGTGGTGTTCTTCGCCCTCTTCATGGCGACGGTGCTCAACATGCTGATGATGCGGCGCATGGGCCGCATGCAGAGCGCGGCGGGGCAGACCGCCGCGTCGCTCGACCAGACTCATTCCAACACAGACAAGACTTCATCCGGGGCTGACAAATCATGACGGCTGACATCGCGGCGCTCGCCTATCTCGCATCGGGCGTGCTCTTCATTCTGGCGTTGCGCGGGCTTTCGAGCCCCGAAACGTCACGCCAGGGCAATATGTACGGCATGCTCGGCATGGCCATCGCGGTCGGCACGACGCTGCTCAGCGTGAAGCTCGATCCCACGACCATCGGTCTCATCGGCGGCGGCGTGCTTGTCGGCGGCGCCGTCGGCGCGGTGATCGCCAACCGCATCAAGATGACGGCGATGCCGCAGCTCGTTGCGGCGTTCCACTCGCTCGTCGGTCTCGCGGCGGTGGCGGTGGCGGCGGCGGCGTTCTATGCGCCGGAGAGCTTCCACATCGCCACCACGGGCGGCGGCATCAAGACGGCCTCGCTCATCGAGCTCGCGCTCGGCACCGCCATCGGCGCGATCACCTTCACGGGCTCGGTCATCGCCTTCGCGAAGCTGAACGGCAACATGAGCGGCGCACCGATCATGCTGCCGCTGCGCCACCTCATCAACATCGCCATCGCGGTCGCGATCGCGGGCCTCGTCGTTTACATGGTGCTTACGCAGGGCACGCAGGCGTGGGTGTTCTGGGCCGTTCTCGGGCTGTCGCTGCTGATCGGCGTGCTGCTGATCATCCCCATCGGCGGCGCGGACATGCCGGTCGTCGTGTCGATGCTCAACTCCTATTCGGGGTGGGCTGCGGCGGCGCTCGGCTTCACGCTGGAGAATACCGCGCTGATCATCACGGGCGCGCTCGTCGGTTCGTCGGGCGCGATCCTGTCGTACATCATGTGCAAGGGCATGAACCGCAGCTTCATCAGCGTCATCCTCGGCGGCTTCGGCACCGGCGACGGCGCGGCGGCGGCGGGCGGCAAGGTCGAGACGCGTCCGGTGAAGCAGGGCAGCGCGGACGACGCGGCCTTCATCATGAAGAACGCCTCGAAGGTCATCATCGTGCCGGGCTACGGCATGGCCGTCGCGCAGGCGCAGCACGCCCTGAAGGAAATGGCCGACAAGCTGAAGGCCGAGGGCGTGGAAGTGAAATACGCGATCCACCCGGTCGCGGGCCGCATGCCGGGGCACATGAACGTGCTGCTCGCGGAAGCGCAGGTGCCATATGACGAAGTCTTCGAACTCGAGGACATCAACAGCGAATTCGCACAGGCGGACGTGGCCTACGTGATCGGCGCCAACGACGTGACCAACCCGGCGGCAAAGACCGATCCGCAATCGCCGATCTTCGGCATGCCGATCCTCGAAGTCGAACGCGCGAAGACCGTTTTGTTCATCAAGCGCGGCATGTCGGCGGGATACGCCGGCGTCGAAAACGAACTCTTCTTCAGGGACAACACGATGATGCTGTTCGCGGACGCGAAGAAGATGACGGAGGAGATTGGGAAGAGCTTGTAGTGCCTCGACCCAGGCTCGTTCGGTTCGTTGTTCATCGCAATCACTGGCGATCGGGACGACGGTCGGGGATTTTTCAGGCGCTCGACGAGCTCTTTGAAGATCCTGAAGCGCCAATCGAGCTGCGCCACGCGGCTCTGGAAATTTCGGACTGGTTCAACGCCAATCTTCGGGCGCCTTTTCGCGATCCCGATATCCAGCGTCAGCCGGACTGGAAGATTGAGTCGACAGACCGCTCTTTAAGCTGGATCAAGCGGTCATCCACTGAGCATTTTTCGAAGCTGAAACTGCTCAAGGCCTTGATGGAGGAAGCTGGATGGCTGGTTGAGGAACTTGCAACTTCCAAGCCGGGCAAGGTGCTCTATGAAGACGAGCATCAGGTCATCGCTGTTCCCTATGCCGAGACGCCGACTTAACTGGCTGCAAGTCAGGCCTTCACCCCGCCCATCGCGCACACCACCGCCCACTCCGCATCCGTCACCGGCTGCACGCTCAGGCGCGAGTTCTTCACCAGCACCATCTCGGCGAGTTTCGGCTCGGCCTTGATCGCGTCGAGCGTCACCGGCGTCGGAAACGCCTCTTTCGCCTTCACGTCGACGCAGACGAACTTGCCGGTCTCGTCGGTGGGGTCGGGGTAGGCGGTCTTGATGATCTCGACGATGCCGACGACGGCGCGCTCCTTGTTGGAGTGGTAGTAGAAGGCCCGCTCGCCCTTCTTCATGGCCATGAGGTGGAGCTTGGCGCCGTGGTTGCGCACGCCCGTCCAGGCGCCGCCCCTCGCGCCCAGCTTCTTCTGGTCGTCCCACGAGAAAACGTCGGGCTCGCTCTTCACCAGCCAATACGCCATGCTGCCGCCTCCGAAGCGCCGTTGTTTGTTCGTCGGTGCATGTAGTCTGATGCGGCGCAGGCGAACAGGGTTGCTGTCGATGGCGGGACACAGGGCGGTCGGGATCGGGATTGCGGCGTTTTCGGCGTTGGCGGCGAGCGTCGCCTTCGCGCAGCCGCAGCGCCTTTTGGGCGGCCAAGCGGGCGGCCAGTGGAGCGGCGAATACACCTGCTCGCAGGGGCTGACCGGCATGACCGTCGAACTGCGCCCGCAGCGCGGCGATGTGGTGGACGCGACTGTCATCTTCTTCGAGCATCCGCGCAATCCGGGCGTCGCCTCCGGCTGCTATGGCGCGCGCGGCGTGATCGACCGCGCGACCGGACGTCTCGAACTGCGCCCCACCCGCTGGATCGTGAAGCCCGGCGAGGGTTGGAGCATGACGACGCTCGATGGTCGTCTCTCCGCTGACGGCGGCTACAGCGGTCGCGTGATTTTCGCCGGCGAACCCGCCGCGTGCGCAAACTTCACGCTCCGTCGCAATGCGCGCCCGTTCAAGGCCGCGCCGGCGGCGTGCGTGACAGAGGCGCCGATGTCATGATCCGCCGCTGGGCGTCGCGCGTGCTGATCGGCGCGCTCGCCTTTTACCTTCTCGTGCTCGGCGGGCTTTTCCTTTTCGGCCGGGCGCTGATCTATCACCCCGATCCTGCGGTGATCGCTGCGGGCGCGAACGATCCCGCGACGATCGAGGACATCCGTATCGAGACGCCGGACGGGCAAAGCCTGCGCGCGTGGTGGATGGCGCCGGCGCCCGGCCAGCCGGTGTTTCTCTATTTCGACGGCAATGGCGGGCGGCTGCATCTGCAGGGCTATCGCTTTGCACGGGTCGCGGCGCAGGGCGCGGGGATGCTGGCGGTCGCGTATCGCGGGTATTCCGGTTCGACGGGATCGCCGACGGAAGCGGCGCTGCACGCGGACGCGCGCGTCGCGTATGACTGGCTGCGTTCGAGGGTCGCGCCGGAGCGCATCGTCCTCCACGGTTTCTCGCTCGGCACGGGCGTGGCGACGCGGCTTGCGTCCGAGGTCCCGTCGCGCGCGGTCATTCTCGAGGCGCCGTACACCGCCATCGTCGACATCGCCGCCGCGAACGCGCGCCTCGTGCCCGTGCGCCAGATCATGCGGGACCAGTTTCTTTCCCGCGACTGGATCGGCGCGGCGCGCGCGCCCGTGCTCATCGTCCATGGCGACGCCGACGAGGTGATCCCGTTCGCACACGGTGAGCGCATGTTCGCGCTGGCGCGGGAGCCGAAGCGGTTCGTGCGGATTCCCGGCGGGCGCCACTCGACGCTCGTGGCGGACGGGCTTTACGATCACGTCTGGACATTTCTCGGCATGGCGCCGGAGGAGGCGGGCGATGGCCAGTGAACCGAAGACGAAGAAGACGACCGCGTCGGTGAGCGCTTTCATCGACGCCGTGGAGAACGAGACGCGCCGCAAGGATGCGAAGGCGGTGCTCAAGATGATGACCGAGGTCGTCGGTGAGAAACCCGCCATGTGGGGGCCGTCGATCATCGGCTATGGGTCATACAAGGCCGCGTCCGGAGACTGGCCGATCATCGGCTTTTCTCCCCGGAAGGCCAATCTCGTGCTCTATGTGCTCGCCGACTATCCGAAGCGAGATGCGCTTCTCGGCAAACTCGGTAAGCACAAGACCGGGCAGGCGTGTCTCTACGTGAACAAGCTCGCCGACGTGGATATCGACGTGCTGCGCGAACTGATGACGGCTTGCGTCACCCACATGCGCAAAAAGCACGCCTGACGCGAACCGGGCGTCGCCGCCGCCGTGCGCCGGGAAGGCGGTTGACCGCGTCGGGCGTCGGGGCTTTCGTCGCGCGGTCGAGGGAGCCTTGGGGATCATGGCGGACGCGTCGTCTGGCCTCCGCAGCGGGGAGAAGCCGAAAAAGCAGGCCGTCGTCCTGATCCACGGGATCGGCGAACAACGGCCCATGTCGACGCTGTGGAAGCTCGTCCAGACCGTCTGGATGAACGACCCCCGCCCCGACGGCAAACCGCGCGCGGTGTATTCCGAGCCGGACGAGATGAGCGGCATCTTCGAACTGCGCCGCCTCTCCACCAACGAGAACGTCCACGGCAAGCGCACCGATTTCTTCGAGTATTATTGGGCGCACCTGATGCACGGCAACAGCTTCGGCCATGTGGTCGGCTGGATGGCGCGGCTGGCGATGCGGCCGCGCGCGCAGGTGCCGCCGGGACTCGTGAAGGCGTGGCGCGTGTTGCAGGCGCCGCTGCTGGCGGCGGTGCTCCTGATGGTGCTGCTGGCGCTGAGCGCCGCGAACGCCATTCTGGCGCAGTACCTCACTGCCTCCTTCATCAGCATGGTCACGTTCGTGACGCTGCTCTGGATCACGGTGCTCGTCGCGGAGAAACTCTTTCTCACGCCGGTGCTCGGCGACGCCGCACGCTATCTCAGCCGCGAGGCCAGCGATATCCAGCGGCGGCAGGACATTCGCGCCAAAGGCCTCGCGCTTCTCGATGAACTGCACGCGTGCGGCAAGTATGATCGCATCATCATCGTCGGGCATTCGCTGGGCGGCGTGATCGGGTATGATCTCATCACCCACATGTGGGGTCGCGCCAACCGGCGCATGGATCGGCCCGGTCCGATACAGGACGCGCTGAAGGATGCGGAAGAGGCGGCGGCGGCGCTGCTTGCAGATCCGGACAACGAGAACGTGCGCGCGCGCTGGCGCCTGGCCCAGCGGCTCGTGTTCGACGCCCTGCGCGATGCGCCCGTGGGCGAGGAGCGACCGCTCTGGCTCATCAGCGACTTCGTCACGCTCGGGGCGCCTCTGGCGCATGCGCAGACGCTGCTTGCGGAAACGCTCGAGGAATTCACGCAGTCGCTCGAACGCCGCGAACACGCGACGAACCCGCCGCAGTTCGAAACCTTCGAGGGCGATGTGAAGCGCTTCACCTATTGCCGTCAGTACGGCTACGCCGACGATCCGCAGACCGGCCCGCGCGCGCCGCACAATGCCGCGGTGTTTTCGGCGGTGCGCTGGACCAACATTTTCTTCCCTGCGCAGGGCATATTGCGTGGCGATCTCGTCGGCGGGCCGGCGGCGCCGGTGTTCGGTCCGGGCGTGGAAGACGTGCCGGCACGTGCGCCGAAGGTCGGCGGGTGGACACCGCATCTCCAGTATTTCCACACCGAAGCCGAGGCGACGCCGTGGGGCGATCCTGCATGGATGGATCATCGCGCCGCCTTGCGTCAGGGACTGGCGATCGAGGATGACGAGGTCTGCTGGCCGGTCGCGCGACGACCGGGCTCGCATCGAACGACGTGACCACGCCACTTGGCCTTGTCGCGGCGCCACGCCATAAGCGCGCCATGCTGCGTTTCGGTCTGCTTCTCGCCGCGGGGGTCTTCGTCCTCGACCAGGCGTCCAAATACTGGGTGCTCGAGGTGCTGAAGTTCAGCCCGCCGGGATGCCTTGAGACCCACATCGGCTGCCGCAAGATCGAGGTGAGCGGGATCTTCGACCTGACGATGGTCTGGAACTACGGCGTCAGCTTCGGGATGCTGAAGGCGGGCGATGGGCTTGCGCGCTGGGCGCTCGTGATCCTCTCGCTCGGCATTGCAGGCTTTTTCGTCTGGTGGATGCGCACGGCGACGCGTTCGCTGACAGGCTGGGCGCTCGGGCTGGTGGTCGGCGGGGCGCTCGGCAACGTGGTCGACCGCATCCGATTCGGGGCGGTGGCGGACTTTCTCGACTTCTCGGGGCTCTGGTTTCCCTGGGTGTTCAATGTAGCCGACGCGGCGATTACCGTCGGCGCAGCCTTGCTGGCGCTCGATTTTCTCCGGAATGGCGAGGAAAAGCAGCCAGACAAGGCGACCGGATGAGCGTCTGCCTTGGCGTCGCCCGATTTGAAGGGCTATTAACCCATGAGAACAAGCGGAGGCCCGAGGGCTATTATGCAGAAGACGATGACCTTGGCCGCGCTCGCGGTCGCGTGCGCGACGGTTTCGGGCTGCGGCGGCTTCCAGAAGGCGATCGGCGTGGAGAAGGTGGCGCCGGACGAGTTCCGCGTCGTGACCCGCGCGCCGCTCGTCATGCCGCCCGACTATGCGCTGCGTCCGCCGCGTCCGGGCGATCCGCGTCCGCAGGAACTGCGCCCCGACGGGCAGGCCCGCGCGGCGGTCTTCGGTCAGGACGTCGGCCAACGGGCGACGACCGGCGAGCGGGCGCTCGTCAGCCGCGCCGGCGCCGACGCCGTGGATCCCGCGATCCGCGCACAGGTGGACCTTGAAGGCGCGGCCCTTGTCCGCAAGCCCGAAGGCTTCTCCGACCAGGTGATCGGCTACCAGGGCTCAGCGGCCGCCTCGCCGGCCGGGTTGACCGAAGAAGAACGCCTCGCCAATGCCGAGACCGTGCGCCGCGCCACGGGCGGCGCTGCGGTGACCATCGAACGCCGCGAAGGCGAGCGCTCGAAGCTCCCGGGCCTCTGAGACCAATCCAGTTCTGAAAGAACGCCCCGGTCGCAAGGCCGGGGCGTTTTTCGTGTGCTTCCCGGCTGCGTCAGCGGGCGCTGGTGACGGTGAAGCGGGCCAGTTCGCGACCGGGGAGGTCCCAGTCCGGCTTCAGTTCGGCGGCGCGACGGAAGTCGGCGTAGGCGCCGGCGTAGTTGTCGAGGCGCTCGAGCGCGATGGCGCGGTTGAAGTAGGCTTCGTGCAGATCTTCCGTGCCCAGTTCGAGCCCGCGATTGATCGAGGCGACGGCCCCCGCATAGTCCCCGGAAAGGATCAGCGCGGCGCCCCGGTTCACATGCGCTTCGCCGAGCGACGGTCGCCAGGCGATGGCGCGGTCGAAGTCGGCGAGCGCCTTGGCGGCGTCGCGCCGGAGCAGGTGGATCACGCCGCGATTGACGACGGTGGCGGCGCGGTCGCGCGCGGACAATTCCTGACCGGCGATCGCGGAGTCGCAGTCGAGCAGGGCGCCGAGGTCGGTGCGGCCCTTGCTGGCGGCCTCGTAGCAGGCGCGGGCGTCGCCGCCGCCGAGCACGCTGGACGCGGCGTGGGCCGGACCATTGGCGCCGAGGACGAGAACCGCGACCGACGCGGCGGCGAAAGCGAACGTGGTGAGACGCATGGCGTACCTCCCTGCCGAAGCGGAATGCTACGCCCGTTCTACGCCGCCGCGAAGGCCTGGACCGCCGCCTTACGAGGAATTGAGCCCGCTACTGGCCCGACGTCGCGGGCCGTTCGCCGAGCTGGGCCGCGAGGCGCTCACGGCGACCGCGGACAAAGCGCGCGAGTTCCGCCTCCGCCGGACCCCAGTCCGGCTGGATGGTCAGCGCGGTGTTGTAGTCCTCGTAGGCGCCGCGCACGTCGCCGAGCGCCTCGCGCGCCGCGCCGCGATTGAAATAGGCCTTGTGCGGGTAGCGCACGCCCAGACTGAGCGCGGTGGTGATCGACGCGACCGCCGGGCCGGGCCGCCCGGCCATGATCAGCGCGGCGCCCCGGTTGAGGTGGGCTTCGGCGTGCCGTGAATCGAGGGCGATGACGGCGTCGAAGTCGGCCAGGGCCTGCTCGCCGGCGCGCCGGCGGAGATGGATCGCGCCCCGGTTGATCAGGGTGGCGATGCGGTTGGCGCGGTTGAGGCGCTCGCCGATGATGGCGCGGTCGCAGGCGGATACGGCGTCGTCGTCGGACCGCCCGGCGGCGGCGGCGGCGGCGCAATCGCCCGACGCCGGCGCGCCGAGGACGGTGTGGGCCCCCTTGTTGCGCTCCCGGCGTTCGTTCGCCGCGTCGTCCTTGCCGGCGGCATGGGCGGTCGCGCCCGCGCCGCTCACCAGCATGGCCCCGCCGAGGAGGGCGCCCGCGAGCACGGCGCCCGCGAAAAGGGAGGGGAGAAAGCCTGCCGCCCGGACCTTCTCCGAACGCCTTGGAATGGCGTGTCGGACCATGCTAGCACCCCCTCATCACGGCGTGTTCGCCGGCGGTTACGGGCGTCGTGAGACGCGGCGGCTTGATGTGCGACATAACTGCGTGGCGGATGGTCATGGCGCGCGACGAAGTATAAGTCGCGAACAAAATGACCGCCAGACTCGTGGGCGGTTATGTCAGTTACGAGCGCTTAAGGAGGCGGAGCGCGTGAAGAGGGGTTGGATCGGGTCGGCGCTTGCGCAGGCTCTTGTCTATACGTTCGCCGCGACAGGCATTGCGGCAGCTCAAACCGAGACCGGACCGGTCAACGGCGCCATCGGCCTGCAGCCGGCGGCGACCGAGGTTGCGCAGGACATCGCGAACTTCCACGACCTGCTGTTGTGGATCATCACGGCGGTCACGCTCTTCGTGCTGGCGCTGCTGCTGTATGTGATGCTGCGCTTCAACAAAGGCGCCAATCCGACGCCCAAGAAGTTCACGCACAACCTGACGGTCGAAGTGATCTGGACCGTCGTGCCGGTGCTGATCCTTGTTTTCATTTCGCTCTTCTCGTTCCCGCTGTTGTTCAAGCAGGAGCGGATCCCGCAGGCGGAGCTGACGATCAAGGCGATCGGCAACACTTGGCGCTGGGACTATTCCTATCCCGATCAGGGCGTCGACATCACGTCGCTGCCGCTCAGTGAAGAAGACGCCAAGGCGCAGAACCGTCCGTTCCGCATGGCGGTCGACGAGCCGATGTATGTGCCGGCGGGCGTCAACGTTCGGATGCTGGTGACGTCGAACGACGTGATCCACGCCTTCTCGGTGCCGTCCTTCGGCATCAAGGAAGACGCCGTGCCCGGCCGTATCAACGAGACGTGGTTCAACGTCCCGAAGGAAGGCATCTATTACGGCTTCTGCCAGGAACTCTGCGGCACGCTGCACGGCTTCATGCCGATCGAGGTCCGGGTGGTGAGCAAGGCCGAGTTCGAGCGCTGGGTGCAGTCCAAGGGCGGCCAGCTCGCGAGCGCTGAACCCGCGCCGGCGGCGCCCGCTGCGCCCACTGCGCCAGCCCCCGATGCGACACCCGCGCCGGTTGCGCCCGCAACGCCCGGCTGAACGAATTCCAGGAAGCGACGACCATGGCGACCAATCAGACCGCTCACGCCGACGAGCACGCGCACGGCGATCACCGCCCGAGCCCGTACAATCCGTTGCGCTGGCTCTTCTCGACCAACCACAAGGACATCGGCACGATGTACCTGATCTTCGCGATCATCGCGGGGGTCATCGGCGGGGCGATGTCGGGGCTGATCCGCTGGGAGCTGGCGGAGCCGGGCGTCCAGATCTTCTGGGGCATGGCGGACGCCGGCAATCTCGGCACCGACAAGCTCTTCTCCGTGCAGATGCCGGACGGCAGCCACAAGGCCATCTTCGGCAACGAGCATGGCTACAACGTCATGGTGACGATGCACGGCCTGATCATGATCTTCTTCATGGTCATGCCGGCGATGATCGGGGGCTTCGGCAACTGGTTCGTCCCGCTCATGATCGGCGCGCCGGACATGGCGTTCCCGCGCATGAACAACATCTCCTTCTGGCTCCTGCCGGTGGCGTTCGCGCTCGCGACGATCTCCATGCTGGTGCCGGGCGGGTCGATGGGGCAGGGTTTCGGCGGCGGCTGGACGCTCTACGCGCCGCTTTCGACGAGCCAGCAGCTGCATGGCGGGCCGTCGATGGACCTCCTGATCCTGTCGCTGCACATCGCGGGCATCAGCTCCATCCTCGGCGCGATCAACTTCATCGTGACGATCTTCAACATGCGCGCGCCGGGCATGACGCTGCACCGGATGCCGCTGTTCGTCTGGTCGATCCTCGTGACGGTCTGGCTGCTGCTCCTGTCGCTGCCGGTGCTCGCGGGCGCGATCACCATGCTGCTGACGGACCGCAACTTCGGCACCAACTTCTTCAATGCGGCCGGCGGCGGCGATCCCGTCATGTACCAGCACCTGTTCTGGTTCTTCGGCCACCCGGAAGTGTACATCCTCATCCTGCCGGGCTTCGGCATCGTCTCGCAGATCGTGTCGACGTTCTCGAAGAAGCCCGTGTTCGGTTATCTCGGCATGGCCTACGCGATGGTCTCCATCGGCGTGATCGGCTTCATCGTGTGGGCGCACCACATGTACACGGTGGGCATGGGGCTCGAACTCGAAGCCTATTTCGTCGCCGCGACGATGATCATCGCCGTGCCGACAGGCATCAAGATCTTCTCGTGGATCGCCACCATGTGGGGCGGCTCCATAGACCTGAAGGTGCCGATGCTCTGGGCGATCGGATTCATCTTCCTGTTCACACTCGGCGGCGTCACCGGCGTCGTGCTCGCGAACTCCGGAATCGACACGGTGCTGCACGACACCTACTACGTCGTCGCGCACTTCCACTATGTGCTGTCCATGGGCGCGGTCTTCGCGATCTTCGCGGGCTTCTACTACTGGCTGCCGAAGATGAGCGGCCTGAAGTACTCCGGCCTCCTCGGCGGCCTGCACTTCTGGATCTTCTTCGTCGGCGTGAACATCATCTTCTTCCCGCAGCACTTCCTCGGGCTCCAGGGGATGCCGCGCCGCTACGCCGACTATCCGGACGGCTTCGCCTACTGGAACTACGTGTCTTCGATCGGCTACGCGATCACGGCGGTAGGCGCGCTCGTCTTCTTCTACATGCTGCTCGACATGTTCGTGCTGCGTCGTCGCAAGCTCGAAACCGCGGAAAACGCGAGCCCGTGGGGCGAAGGCGCGACGACCCTGGAATGGACGCTTTCCTCGCCGCCGCCCTTCCACCAGTTCAACGAACTGCCGGTGGTTGCGGAGGAGAAGCACCACTGACGTTTCATGCCCTCTCCCGCTCGCGGGAGAGGGACAGACTGAGCGCAGCGAAGTCAGGGTGAGGGTCAGTCAGACGCGGAGCTTTTCCGTCTCACGGGCCCTCACCCCTCGCTCGCTTCGCTCGCATTTCCCTCCCCCGCCAGCGGGGGAGGGCGGAGCGCACATTTGACCATCGCGGCCGATCCCGCACGCAGCGCCACTTCGGGCGATTATTTCGCGCTGATGAAGCCGCGCGTGATGTCGCTTGTCGTGTTCACCGCGCTCGCCGGATGGTTCGCGGCGCCTGGCGGCAACGACATCGTGCTCACCATTGCCTGCGTGCTCGCCATCGCCGCCGGCGCGGGCGCGGCCGGCGCGCTGAACATGTGGTACGACGCCGATATCGACGCGAAGATGACGCGCACGCGCGTGCGTCCAGTGCCATCGGGCCGCGTCGCGGCGCCGGAAGCGCTGGCGACCGGCGTCGTCGTCTCCGTGCTGTCCGTCGTGATGCTGGCGCTGGCGTCGAACGTGCTTGCGGCGGGGCTGCTCGCCTTCACGATCTTCTTCTACGCCGTCATCTACACGATGGGCCTGAAGCGGCGGACGTCGCAGAACATCGTCATCGGCGGTCTCGCGGGCGCGTTGCCGCCGGCGATCGCCTGGGCCGCGAAGACGGGTTCTCTCGGTCTCGATCCTGCGATCCTCGTGCTCATCATCTTCATGTGGACGCCGCCGCACTTCTGGGCGCTGTGCCTCTACCAGCGTGGCGATTACGCCGCCGCCGGCGTGCCGATGCTGCCGGTTACCCACGGCGCCAAGGCCACGCGCACGCAGATTCTGCTTTATTCGTTGCTGCTCGCGCCGCTCGGCCTCGCGCCGGTGTTCACCGGCCTCGGCGGCTGGCTCTATGCCGTCGTTGCGGGACTTGGCGGGCTCATGTTCGTGACGCTGGCGCTGCGCGTGGCGCGCTCGCGCGCGGGCGATGCGGAGGGCGCGGGCGGGGGCGTCTATGACGCGCGCACGGAGAACCGTCCGGCGCTGCATCTCTTCGCCTTCTCGATCCTGTATCTCTTCGCGATCTTCGGCGCGCTGCTCGCGGAGTACGCGCTCGGGCTGCGGTGGCCGGTGGCGCTCTGATGACGCCGGAAGCGGAAAAGGCGCAGAAGCGGCGCAACCTCATGCTGGCGCTGGCCATCGGCGCGTTCGTTCTGCTCGTCTTCCTCGTGACCGTCACCAAGCTGCGCGACGGCATCCTCGCCGGCGGCGCCTGACATGGCGATGAGTCCAAACACGCCCCAGAACATCCGGTGGGTCGCGATTTGCGTCGCCATCGTCGGCGGCATGCTCGCCATCGCGCTGAACGCCGCGCCGCTCTACGACGCCTTCTGCAAGGTGACCGGTTTCGGCGGCACCACGCAGACCGCCACCAAGGCGCCCGGCGTCGTGCTCGACCAGACCATCGAGATCCGCTTCGACGTCAACGTCCCCCCGGGCACGCCGCTCGAATTCAAGACCGGACAGACTTCCGAGACTCTCAAGATCGGCGAGACGGGCCTCGCCCATTTCACCGTCAGGAACCTCTCCGACCGTCCGGTGAAGGCCATCGCCAGCTACAATGTCACGCCGCACACCACGGGGCTCTACTTCCAGAAGCTCCAGTGCTTCTGCTTCGAGGACATGGTGTTCCAGCCGGGGCAGACGCTGGACCTGCCGGTGATCTACTTCATCGACCCGGACATCGTGAAAAACCGCGACACCCGCGACGTCCACACCATCACCCTGAGCTACACCTACTACCAGCAGGCGGACGGCTAAAGTGACGCAAACCCCGGCGGGCCCCGACGCTTGGCGGGGCAGGCGACGCGGGCTAAACCACCCCAAACATCACGGACCAGAGACCATGGCATCCCACGGCGACGTCAAGCACGACTACCACCTTGTGAACCCGAGCCCGTGGCCCGTCGTGGGCTCGCTCGCGTTGTTCGTGATGGCCATCGGGGCGGTGGTCTGGATGAAGGGGCTCGGCGATTCCGGGCTCCTCGCGGCGAAGAACCCGGTGATCTTCTTCGTCGGTCTCGCGGGCGTGCTCGTGACGATGGCCGGCTGGTGGGGCGACGTCATCAAGGAAGGTCAGCAGGGGCACCACACGCCTGTCGTCGACATCCACCTGCGCTACGGGATGATCCTCTTCATCGCGTCGGAAGTGATGTTCTTCGTGGCCTGGTTCTGGGCCTATTTCGAAATGGCGATCTTCCACGAGGCGCGCTCGGCCTGGGAAATCGCGGGCGATCCGGACGTCATGAAGGCGTGGGCGCACTGGCCGCCGCCGAACGTCGAGACGTTCGATCCCTTCCACCTGCCGCTCATCAACACCCTGATCCTGCTGCTCTCGGGCACGACGGTGACGTGGGCGCACCACGCCCTGCAGCAGGGCGACCGCAAGGGCGCCATGTGGGGACTCATCCTCACGGTCGCGCTGGGCTGTCTCTTCACCTACGTCCAGTTCGCGATCGAATACCCGGAGGCGGGCTTCGCGTTCGGCAATATGGGCGACACGACGACGGCGAACCTCTACGGCTCGACCTTCTTCATGGCGACGGGCTTCCACGGCGCGCACGTCATCATCGGCACGATCTTCCTCGCGGTCTGCCTCATCCGTCTGCTGGCGGGACATTTCACGCCGCAGAAGCACTTCGGCTTCGAGGCCGCCGCCTGGTACTGGCACTTCGTCGACGTGGTGTGGCTCTTCCTCTTCGCGTTCGTATACGTGACGCCGAAGCTCGCGATGGAAGGCTGATGCGGTGGCGGACGTCGGCGCGGCCATACGCGCGGGCGTCCTCGGGCGCTGCCCGAACTGCGCGCAAGGCAAGCTCTACGCCTCGTATCTGAAGATCGCAGACCGCTGCGGCGCATGCGGCGCCGACTTCACCATGGCCGACAGCGGCGACGGTCCCACCGTGTTCGTGATCCTCGTGGTCGGGGCGCTGGTTGTGCCGCTGATCTTCGTCTTGCAGTTCGCCTTCCACTGGCCGCTCTGGGCGGTGGGGGCGGCAGGCGTCATCGGGACGCTCGCGCTGACCTTCGCGCTCCTGCCGGTGTTCAAGGGCGTGCTGTTCACCCTGCAATGGGCCCACGGCGCGCGCGAAGGCCGGCTGGACAAGTGATACGATGCGCTTTTGGAAGCGCAGGGCATTGTGATGCGTATTCGGCTGCGACCCTTCCCGGTGATGACCGCCTGCGCGATCGCGGCCTTCGCCGTTCTGATCCTGCTCGGGAGCTGGCAGTGGGACCGCTACCATGAAAAGCGCTTCCTCGCGGACACGGTGGTCGACAAGGTCGCGCTCGCGCCGTTCACCGTCGTCGAAGGCGCCCCGCAGCTCGTCTATGCAGCCCGCGACGGCCAGCCGGGTTGGCGGGTGTTCCACCCGATCCGCTACGGCGACGTGGCGGTGTTCGTCGACACCGGCCACATCCCGGGCGCTGCAACGCCGGACTGGCGCGCGATCCCGCCGCCGCTGGCGCTGAGCGCGGCGCGCGCCGTCACCGGCATTCCCGTCAGGCCGCACAAGCAGAGCGCCTTCGCGGCCCGCAACGATCCTGCCGCCCACGTCTGGTACCAGATCGATCTTGCAGCCATGGGCGAAAGCGCCGGGCTGGATCGCGTGGAGCCTTACTATGTCGCCATGCCCTACGTCGGGGCGACAGGGCATGCCGAGCCCAATCCCTTCGCCGGCGCCGCCGCGCTCGACCCGCTGCCGCCGGAGCGTCACCTCGGCTACGCGCTGACATGGTGGGGGCTGGCGGCGGCGCTGATCGGGGTCTACTTGGCCTTCCACGCCCGCGCGGGCCGGCTCGTCGTCACTCGCTGAAAGGCCAGATGCGTTACGTCTCTACACGCGGGCAAGCCCCGGCGGCCTCGTTCCTTGATGCGATCCTGCGCGGCCTCGCGCCGGACGGCGGGCTGTATGTTCCCGAAAGCTGGCCGTCGCTGCGCCCGTACCTGCGCGAAAATCGCGGCGCCATGGGCCACGCGGGCGCGGCTGCCGAAGCGCTTTATCTCTTCGCGGAAGATGATCTGAGTTTCGCCGGCGCCGCCGCACTCGCCAACGAGGCCTATGGGCCTGAATCGCGGTTCGCCCATCCTGCCGTCGCGCCGCTTCGCCAGCTCGACGGCCGCACCTGGCTGATGGAGCTTTTTCACGGCCCCTCGCTCGCGTTCAAGGACGTGGCGATGCAGCTCATCGGCGCGCTCTACGGCGAAGCGCTCGCGCGCAGCGGTGAACGGCTGACGGTCGTCTGCGCCACATCGGGCGACACCGGCGGCGCGGCGGTGGAAGCTTTGAAGGGGGCAGGCGCCGTCGATCTCTTCGTCATGCTGCCGAAGGGCCGCGTCTCGGAAGTGCAGCGTCGCTTCATGACCGCGTCCGGCGCCTCGAACGTCCACCCCATCCTGATCGACGGCGACTTCGACGATTGCCAGGCGATCCTCAAGGCGCTGTTCGCGGACAAGGCTTTCGCCGAGGGCGCATCTCTCTCCGGCGTGAACTCCATATCGTGGGCGCGGATCGTCGCGCAGGCCGCATACTTCGTCACCGCATCGTACGCGCTCGGCGGCGACGGTCCGGTGAATTTCGTCGTCCCGACCGGCAATTTCGGCGATGCATTCGCCGGGTATGTCGCCAAGAAGATGGGCGCGCCGGTGGGGCGCATTCTGCTCGCGACCAACGCCAATGATATTCTGGCGCGCACAATGGCGACGGGCCGGTACACGCGCGCGGCGCAGTCGAATGCGACGATCTCGCCGGCGATGGACATCCAGGTCGCCAGCAATTTCGAGCGTCTCGTGTTCGAATGTACGGGCCGCGACGCCGATCGCACGCGTGCACTTTACGCGGCCTTCGCGCAATCCGGCGGTTTCGATGTCCCGGCCGCCGCGCTCGACGCCATGCGCGGGACCTTCTCCGCCATCGCCATCAGCGATGATGAAACGCGCGCGGCTATGAAAGCCGTGCATGCGAGCACCGGCGAACTTCTCTGCCCGCACAGCGCCATCGCTGCGGCTGCCGCCATGAAAGGCGCCGAAGGATGGAATCCCGACGGCCCCGTCGTGCTGCTCGCGACCGCGCATCCGGCGAAATTTCCGGACACGGTGGAGGCCGCCACCGGCGTCACGCCGCCGCTGCCCGCGCATTGCGCCACGCTCTTCGACCGCCCCGAGCGCGCCGACGCGCTGCCGAACGATGCGGAAGCGGTGAAGCGTTATGTGCGTGAAAGATCCCGCGCATGGCGATGACCGAAGCCGAGCTCGTCACGCTGGAAAACGGCGTGCGCATCGCGCTCGATCCGATGCCTGGGCTGGAGACGAGCGCGCTCGGCGTGTGGGTGCGCGTCGGCGCGCGGCAGGAGACGCCGGAGCAGAACGGCATCGCGCATCTTTTCGAGCATATGGCCTTCAAGGGCGCGGGCGGGCGCGACGCACAGGCGTTCGCCGAAGCGATCGAGAATGTCGGCGGCTATCTCAACGCCGGGACCGGCTACGAACGCACCTCCTACACCGCGCGCGTGACGCGCGAGCACGCGCCGTTCGCGCTCGACATGCTCGCCGACATGATGCTCGATCCGCACTGGGATGCGGGTGATCTCGAAAAGGAAAAGGGCGTCGTCGCGCAGGAGCGCGGCGAGGCGTTCGACCAGCCAGACGACCGCGTGTTCGAACTGCACCAGCAGACGGTCTTCCCCGGCCAGGCGCTCGGGCGCCCGATTCTCGGCCTTGAGGAGACGGTCGCTTCCGTCACCGTCGATGACCTGCGCGCCTTCCGGGATCGCTACACGACGCCGGAAAATGTGGTGATCTGCGTCGCCGGCGGCTTCGAGCGTGATGCGGTGATCGACGCCGTCGCACGACGGTTCGGCGTCATTGCACAGTCGAGCGCGCCCGGCGCGCCTGCGGCCGCGCCTGCGCGAGGCGAGAGCGGCGAGAGCCGCAAGCTCGAACAAGCGCATCTCGTCTTCTCCACCACCGGTCCGAAGGCGGGCGCCGACGAGGCGGCGGCGGCGTGGATCCTTTCCGAGATATTCGGCGGCGGCATGGCTTCGCGGCTCTTCCAGGAGGTTCGCGAGAAGCGCGGCCTCGTCTACGCGATCCACTCCTTCATGGACACCTACGACGATGCGGGGCGCATGGGCGTCTATGCGGGCTGCGAGGCGAAGAAGGGAAAGGAAGTGGCGGCCTGCGTCGCCGACGCGCTGGCCGCGCTCGCCGACGCGGGGCCCACGGACGCTGAAATGGCGCGCGCGAAGGCGGTCGTCTCCGCGCAGATGCTGATGGGCGCCGAGGCGCCGTTGGCGCGCGCCGAAAGCCGCGCGGCGCAGGTGTATCTTCGCAACCGCCTCGTGCCGTTCGCCGAACTGCGCGCGCGCATCGACGCGGTGACGGCGGAGGATGTACGGGAAGTGGCGACGGCGGCGCTCGCCGGGCCGTTTGCGGCCACGGTCGTGGGACCCAAGGCGGGCCTCGCCGCCGCAAGTGCGTTCACGGCGAAGATGGGCTGATGGCGTTCCTGAAATCCGACGACGGCGTGCGCCGCATCGAAGGCAAGGGCGTTTTCCTGCGCCAGCCGGAGGCGCGCGACTACCAGGAGTGGGCGGAGTTGCGCGAAGCGAGCCGCGCCTTCCTCACGCCGTGGGAGCCGACCTGGCCCGAGGACGATCTCTCCCGCGGCTCCTTCCGCTACAAGCTGCGCCGCTACGCCGAAGATGCGCGCGACGGCCGCGCCTATGCCTTCTACATATTCCGCACCGAAGACGGCGCACTTGTCGGCGGCGCCACGTTGAGCCGGGTGCAGCGCGGCGTCGCGCTCTCGTGTTCGCTGGGCTACTGGGTCGGCGCACCGTATCAGCGGCAGGGTTTCACCAGCGCAGGCGTGCGTGCGCTGGCGCGCTGGGCGTTCGAGGAACTCGGCATGCATCGCGTCGAAGCCGCCTGCCAGCCGGATAACGCGCCCTCACGCGCCTTGCTCAACAAGGTAGGCTTCACGGAAGAGGGATTTGCGCGCGCCTATCTCAAGATCAACGGCGACTGGCGCGATCACGTGCTGTTCGGGCTGGTGAAGGGCGACCCGATCCGCTGAGTCTGGCTGTCTGCGCCGAATGGCGCCAGAACGATTCGCATGTCCGACCGTGAAGCGCTCTTCCGCGATCTCGAAAACGCGCTCGATACCGATGCGTTCGAGCCCGCATTCCAACCCGTTGCGCATCTGTCGGACGGTGCGATTGCGGGCTTTGAATCGCTCGCGCGCTGGCGGCGCGCGCCGGATGTGCTGATCGAGCCGGCGCTGTTCATGGAAGAAGCCATCGCACGCGATCTCGTGGGACGCATTTCGCAGCGCATCATGCGCGCGGCCTGCGCGACGATGGCGCGCTGGCGCGCGGACGGCGTGGACGGCGTGTTCTTCTCGGTGAATGTCGCGGGGCGCGATCTCGAACGCGCGGATTTCGTCGACGAGGTGCTCGGCGTCGTCGCGGCGGCGGGTATTCCTGCAAGCACGATCAAGATCGAGGTCACCGAGCAGCAGGTGCTGCACGATTCGGGACTTGTGGGCCGCCAGCTCGCGCGGTTGCGCGAGGCAGGCGTGAAGATCCTGTTCGACGACTTCGGATCGGGCTTTTCCTCCTTCACCTGGCTCACACGGCTGCCTGCAGACGCGCTCAAGTTCGACCAGACGATCATCGGCCCCATCGTGGAGCGCGGTCGGCACTACAAGATCATCGCCGCGATGATCGCGCTCGCGCACGATCTGGGTCTCGAGACGATCGCCGAAGGCGTCGAGACTGAACCGCAGCGCGATCTGCTCGCGGCGCTGGGGTGCGACTTCGCGCAGGGGCATCTGTACGCGCGCGCGCTGGGCGAGGCCGGGGCGCGGGCGATGGTCGGCGCGCGGCGCTGACGCCGCCAGATCGCCGCATTGCCAGCGTGCGCCGGGCGGCGCATGTACCCCCGCCATGACCGCAGCCTCCGACACCTCCGCCCGCAAGCATGGCGGCGCGCTGCTGGCGCTGTTTCTCGTCGTGTTCGTGTCGATGACCGGCTTCGGCGTGCTGGTGCCGATCACGCCCTTCTTCGGGCTCCACATGGGCGCCGACGCCGGTCAGATCACGATTGCGATGGGCGCGTATTCGCTGGGACAGCTCGTTGCGGCGCCGTTGTGGGGGCGGGTGTCGGATCGCTATGGCCGTCGGCCCGTGCTGATCGTCACGCTTGTGCTTACTGGCGTCTCGTACCTCGTGCTCGCGCGCGTGGAGACCATCTTCGCGTTCGGATTCGTGCGGTTCGCCGCAGGTCTTGCCGCCGGCAATGTCAGCGCGGCGTTCGCGGCGGCCACCGACATATCCTCGCCGGAAACGCGCGCGCGGGCCATGGGCGTCGTCGGCGCGGGGTTCGGCCTCGGGTTCATCGTCGGTCCTGCGATCGGCGGGCTCATTGCGGGGCAGGCGCCTGATGCGACCGACTTCGCGCGCGTTTGTTTCGTCGCGTGCGCGCTCGCGGGGATCGCTGCGCTGGTTGCGTTCTTTCTGTTGCAGGAAACGCGGCCTGATGATCTGCCGCTGCGCAAGCCGGGGCAGTTTCGCGCGCTCTTCTCGCGCGCGGTGCTCGTACAACTCGTCGGCGCGACGCTGCTCGGCGTGACGGCGCAGGCGATGCTCGAAACCTCGTTCGGGCTCTGGGCCGATGAAAAGCTGGGCTGGGGACCGCCGGAGATCGGCGTCAATCTCGGCGCGCTCGGACTTGTCGCGGCGCTGTTGCAGGGCATGGGGGCGGGGCCGCTCGCGAAGCGTTTCGGCGAACCGGCGCTGCTCAGGACGGGGTACGCGCTCTATGCGGCGGGCTTCCTGCTGCTTGCGTTCGCCGCCGCGCCCTTCGTCGCGATCTTCGCCGTCACGCTTCTCGGCATCGGCGCGGGCCTGATCGGGCCGAGCGCGCAATCGCTCATCAGTCAGCAGGCTGCGGGCGATGAACGCGGCGCGGTTCTCGGCTTCCAGCAGTCGGCGTCATCGCTCGGTCGCGTCATCGGGCCCGTGCTGGCAGGGCCGATGATGCACCACTACGGTCTGGCGACGCCCTACGTCTTCGCGGGGCTCTTGTGCGCGGGCGCGCTGGTGCTGGCGTGGGCGTCAACGAGGGCGCGCGCCTAGGCCCGCTTGCCGAGCGTGTCCGCCGCCCAGCGACCGGCCTCGGCGATGGCGTCGCGGGCGCCTGCGGAGATTGCGGTCATGTTGAAGAAGCCATGCACCTGTGCGGGATAGTTGCGGTGCGTGACGGCGACGCCGCACGCGGCGAGCTTTTCGCCATAGGCGACGCCTTCGTCGAGCAGCGGGTCGAAGCCCGCGGTGACGAGATAGGCCGGCGGCAGCCCGAAGAGATCGTTTTCGAGGATGGGCGAACACCGCGTGTCCAGCGCGTCCTCGCGGGTGCGCATGTATTTGTCGCGGAAGAAGTCCTGCGCCGCCTGCGTGAGAAAGTAGCCCTCCTTCAGCCGGATCTGCGACGGCGTGAGCTGCAGGAATTGCGTGCAGGGATAGATCAGCATCTGCGCGCGCAACGGCGCACCGCCGCGATTTTTCGTCTCCTGCGCCACCACCGCCGAAAGGCAGCCGCCCGCGCTGTCGCCCGCGACCATGATGCGGTCCGCAACGAAGCCGATCTCGCCTGCATGCTGCGCCGCCCATTGCGTCGCGGCGTAGGCGTCCTCGGGCGCTGCGGGGAATTTGTGTTCCGGCGCCAGTCGGTAGGCCACCGACAGCACCCGCACGCGCGCGGAGTCGGCGAGACGCCGGCAGAGCATTTCGTGGCTCTCGAGATCGCCGACGGTGAAGCCGCCGCCGTGGAAGAACACGATGCCGGGGCCGTGGTCGGCGCCGACGGCGTAGGGCACATAAAGGCGCGCATCGAGCGGGCCTTCCGCGCCGGCGACCTTCACCGCCCGCGTCTCCAGCATCACCGGCGCATCGACCTCGAGCGCATGCGCCTGCTTCCAGAACATGCGCCGCGCCTCGTCCACGGAGCCGCGCCAGTCGAAACCGGGCCGCTCGCGCAACTTGTCGAGATAGGCTTGCAGACGCGGGTCAAGGGAGATCATGCACGCCTTCTACACCGGGGCCGGCGCGCGCGCGATGGCGGAGGGAGAGACATGCGGCTATGGGTCCTGAT
This sequence comes from Hyphomonadaceae bacterium, assembly GCA_016791445.1. Taxonomy (GTDB): domain Bacteria; phylum Pseudomonadota; class Alphaproteobacteria; order Caulobacterales; family Aquidulcibacteraceae; genus VFBF01. The sequence continues at coordinate 68,814 of JAEUMP010000001.1, forward strand.
GGTCGCGCTCATCGGCGCGATGGCCGCAAGCACGGGGCCCGCCATGGCGCGCGAAACGCTGGATGACCGCATCGCGGCGCTGATGCCGCACGCCGACATCGTCAAGCCGGAAGGGCCGGGGCCTTTTCCGGTTGTGGTGCAGATGCACGGGTGCGGCGGCAAGAAGGCGTTCCAGGCGACGTGGGCGCAGGAAGCGCGCAAGGCGGGATGGGCTGCGGTCGTGCTCGACAGCTACGCGCATCGCGGCATTTCGCGGCTCGGCGCCTACGCGTCCGTGTGCACAGGAACGCGGCTGTGGGGCCGCGAGCGGGCGGGCGATCTCTACGCCGCGCTGGCGTGGCTGCGTCGTCAGGACTGGGTTGATTCCCGCAATATGGTGGCGGCCGGATGGAGTCACGGCGGCTGGACGGTGCTCGATGCGCTGGCGCTTCAGCCCGGCGCGGACATGGCGGCGGCGACGAAACTCGACGGGCTGCCCGACGAGCCGCTCGACGGCGTCGTCGGCGCGTTCCTCGTCTATCCCTATTGCGGGTACGGCTGCATCGCGCGGCGCAAGGGTCTGCGCTTCGATGCGCGGCCCGTGGCCTTGCTGGGGTCACAGGATCTCATCGTCGGCACGGACGGATTGCGGCGCACGCTCGCGGCCTTGCCCGCGCCGACGCCGATCGACATCGAATGGCTGGAAGGCGCAACCCATGCCTTCGACGAGCCGGAGGCGCGCGACCCGCGCGCGCGCTACGCCCCGGACATCACGGCGCACGCGCATCGTCTCTATCGCGCCTATCTCGAAAGCGTGCGCCGCTGAGGCGTTCAGCCAGCCTTGCGCAGGTCGGCGTCGGGCGTCGTCGCGAACGCGGCCGCGCGCGGCTGATGCGGCAAGGCGAAGCGGACGGCGGCCGCCGTCAGCCGGTCGCGGTCCACGGGCTTCTGCATGTGATCGCACGCGCCGAGGTCGAGCGCGCGCGCGCGGTCGTCGTCGATGGTGACGACGAGCACGGGCAGGGCGGAGGTCTTCTCGCCTGTCTTGAGGCGGGCGAGCACGTCCCAGCCGCTCATGTCGGGAAGATGGATGTCGAGGATGACGAGGTCGGGGGCTTCCTCGGCGATCATGGCGAGACCTTCGGCGGCGCTCGTGGCCGCGCGGACGTTGAAGGACAGGCGCGTCAGCGCCCGGACGGTCAGGTCGCGCGCGGTCGGATCGTCCTCGATCACGAGCACGACGGGGCCGGAAGGCTGGTTCGACGGCGCGACTTCGGCGGCGACGCGCGCAGCGATCGTGAGCGTGAAGGTTGAGCCGAGGCCCGGCGAGGACACGAGTGAGACATCGCCGCCCATTGCCTGGGCAAGCTTGCGCGTGATCACGAGGCCAAGGCCCGTGCCGTCCTGCTTGCGCGTTTCCGCGCCGTCGACCTGCACGAAGGGCTGGAAAAGCCGCGCCTGGTCCTCGTGGGTGATGCCGATGCCCGTGTCGATGACGGCGACTTCGAGGACCGACGCCCCTCCGCGCATCTCCATCGAGGCGCGGATGGTGACGCGACCGTCCCTGGTGAACTTGCAGGCGTTGGTCGCGAGATTGAGCAGGCACTGCTTCAGGCGCGCAGCGTCCGTTTCGAGCGTGGGGATGCGGCCGACGATGTCGAGCACCACCTTGTTGCCGTTGCCCGCGCCGATCGGGCGCACGGTTTCTTCGACTTCGCGCAGCAGGGCGGCGATGTCGACGGGGCCGTTGATGAGTTCGAGGCGTCCCGCCTCGATCTTGGAGAGATCGAGCACCTCGTTGATGAGCAGCAGCAGGTGGCGCGCCGCGCGGCGGATGCGGCGCGCATCGTCGGCGTTGGCTTCTTCGGGCGCTGCTTCGAGATCCTCCTCGAGGATTTCAGCATAGCCGATGATGGCGTTGAGCGGCGTGCGCAGTTCATGGCTCATCGTGGTCAGAAATTGCGATTTCTGCACGTTGGCGGCTTCGGCAAGCTGGCGGGCGGCGCGGTCCTCGCGGGCGTGATCGGCGAGCGACTGGCGGTCGCGCGCGGCGAGCAGCACGGTCGCGAGCGTCTGCAGCGTCAGATAGAGCATCAGCCACGGCGCGATGTCGCCGACATTCATGAAGAAGGGCGCCGCCACGACGCCCGCCACCTGCGGCGCGCAGGTCGCCATGAAGTGCATGCGCGTGCGCGAAAAATAGGTGAGGTTGTGGACGATCGTGCCCCACAGCCACGCGGCCGCGAGATAGACGCCGGTGACTTCGCCCGCATACATCAGCGGAATCCAGCCTGCGCCGTAGATCATGCCGCCGAAGAAGAGCAGCCCCGAGGTGAGCCAGGCGGCGAGCGCCGGATTCGTGGCGATGTTGGGCTTCACCGCATGACGAAACGCCATCGGGAACACGAACATCTCGAAGGCGACGATGCCCGCGATGATGAACAGCGGATAGATCGGACCGAGCCAGTAGATCGACACCAGCGCCGTGATCACGCCCGGCACGACACGGAACAGGAAGCCGCGCCGCGCGCTGCGCATCGCTTCCCGCAGGACGATGTCGAGGCTTTCGTTCTGCGTGCCGTCCGCAGCCGTCGCCGGCGGGGCTATGACGTTCGTCATCAGGCGCTGTCCCAATCTGAGGCAGCGCACCTTCGCGCGTCAGTCTGAAGGAAGCATTGCCGCCGAACGTCTTTTGGATTGAGGAGGTGTAAAGGCGGCGGCGGGAGGGGGTGGTCGAAAGCCCTGCCGACCGCCGAACCAAAGCGCCGAAGCAACGCTCCGGGCCCCGCGCAGGTCGCCGGGATGCTCACTTCTCAGATCGAAGCGGCCCGAATTGATCTCGGTCAAGGCGCAGACGCGCTCCCGGAAAAAGATGACACAGGCGTCAACTTTATATTGGTCGCCCTAGGGAGAAGATGTCATGCGTGTGAAGCTCGTCGATCGTCCGCCGCGAGACGTTCAGGTTTTCGACAACGAACTGACAGACCGGCTCACGCCCGACGACGTCGAAGTCGTGCGCGAAATCTTCTCCACGCCGCTCACCGGGTCGTACAACTGGGATTATGCGGCGGCCAACGCCAAGATCCGGCGCCTCTACGAGTTGGGAAAGAAGTTCAACTGGAACGCCGAACTCGACATCGACTGGGAGACGCCGTTCCCGCGAACAGAGTATCCCGATGACATCGGACGCAGCCCCTTTCATGGCCATCCCGTCTACGAAGCGCTGAGCGAAGAGAAAAAGCACGAATTCGCCTGGCGCAGCCTTGCGCAGACCCTGTCGCAGTTCATGCACGGCGAGCAGGGCGCGCTACTGGTCGCCAGCCAGCTGGTCAGCTGCGCGCCCACCTACGACGCGAAGCTCTACGCCGCGTCGCAGACGTTCGACGAAGCCCGCCACGTCGAGGTGTTTCACCGTTACCTGCAGGAGCGCTGCAAGGTCATCTATCCGATCAATGACAGCCTGAAACTCCTCCTCGACAAGATTCTCACCGATTCACGGTGGGACCTGAAATTCATCGGCATGCAGGTGCTGATCGAGGGGCTGGCGCTCGCCGCCTTCCAGTCCATCCACCAGACCACGCGCGACCCGCTTCTGCGGCAGGTGGTGGCGCTGGTCATGCGCGATGAAGGCCGCCATGTGGCGTTCGGGGTGAACTATCTCGAAGACTGGATCCGCGCCTTGCCCGAGGCGGAGGTCGAGGAGCGCGCGCAGTTCGCTTACGAGGCCTGCGCGATCATGCGCGAGCGGCTGTTCTCCACCGACGTCGCCGAGGAGTTCGGCTTCGAGCGGGAAGAGGCGCGCCGCATGACGATCGACAGCGAGGGCGGTCGCGCCTTCCGCACCTTCCTGTTCGAGCGCATGATCCCCAACCTCAAGCGGGTGGGCCTGCTCACCGAATCGGTGCGGCCGAAATTCGCCGCGCTCGGCGTGCTGCAGTACGAGAACCTCGCGCACGACGGACAGATCGACTGGGCGAACCTGGAGAAACCCCTTCCGACGCGGGACTATCTCGAGCAGGTCGCCGTGGCCGCCGAGTAAGGCTCCGTGCGTTCCCCGGCGGCGCTCGGGCCGCCGGGGCGTCGCCCGCCTGCGGCGCATGCCGGGGCCTTCCACAGGGGCGCGGGTCTCGCTACATCACCGGCGAAATCCCCTCCAGATCGGCAGGCGCATCCCATGGCGGCTCAACCCGCGCAGTACATCTTTTCCATGCAGGGCCTCACCAAGGCTTATCCGGGCGGCAAGAAGGTGTTCGAGAACATCTGGCTGTCGTTCTTCCCGGACGCCAAGATCGGCGTGGTCGGCGTCAACGGCTCGGGCAAGTCGACGCTGCTGAAGATCATGGCCGGGCTCGACAAGGACTTCACCGGCGAGGCGATGCCGCTCGCGGGCACGAAGATGGGCTATCTGGAGCAGGAGCCCCAGCTCGATCCGAAGCTCACCGTGCGCGAGAACGCCGAGGCTTGGTGCGAGGAGAAGAAGCTCGTCCAGCGCTTCAACGAGGTCTCGATGAAGGTCGCGGAGGAGTACTCCGACGAGCTCATGGAGGAGATGACGGCGCTGCAGGAGAAGATCGACGCGGCGGACGCGTGGGACATCGACTCCAAGATCGACCAGGCGATGGATGCGCTGCGCTGCCCGCCGGATGACTCCAGCGTCGAAAAGCTCTCCGGCGGCGAACGCCGTCGCGTCGCGCTCTGCCGGCTCCTGCTGGCGAAGCCCGACATGCTGCTGCTCGACGAGCCCACCAACCACCTCGACGCGGAAAGCGTCGCGTGGCTCCAGCATCACCTCGAGGCGTTTCCCGGCTGCGTGATCCTCGTCACCCACGACCGCTACTTCCTCGACCAGGTCACGAAGTGGACGCTCGAACTCGATCGCGGCAAGGGCCACCCGCACGAGGGCAATTACTCGGCGTGGCTCGAGATCAAGGCCAAGCGCGCCGAACAGGAATCCTCGGAATCCGAGAGCCGCAAGAAGGCGCTCGCGCGCGAGCTTGAGTGGGTGCGGCAATCGCCGAAGGCCCGTCAGGCGAAGTCGAAGGCCCGCCTGCAGCGCTACGAGGAAATGGCGTCGGCGGCAGAGCGCGAGAAGCAGACCTTCGCCACCATCCAGATCCCGCCCGGCCCGCGCCTCGGCAACAACGTCATCGAATTCGACGGCCTGAAGAAGGGCTTCGGCGACAAGCTCCTCATCGACGGGCTCTCCTTCAAGCTCCCGCCCAACGGCATCGTCGGCGTCATCGGCCCGAACGGGGCGGGCAAGTCCACGCTCTTCCGCATGATCACGGGGCAGGACAAGCCGGACGCCGGCACGATCACCATCGGGGATTCGGTGAAGCTCGGCTTCGTCGACCAGTCGCGCGACGCGCTCGACGACAAGAAGACCATCTGGGAGGAAGTCTCCGGCGGCCTCGACGTGCTCACCATCAACGGCCGCGACGTGCCGAGCCGCGCCTATGTCTCGTCCTTCAACTTCAAGGGCGCGGACCAGCAGAAGAAGGTGGGGCTGCTCTCAGGCGGCGAACGCAACCGCGTGCACCTTGCGAAGACGCTGCTCACCGGCGCGAACGTGCTCCTGCTCGACGAGCCGACCAACGATCTCGACGTCGAAACGCTGCAGGCGCTCGAAAGCGCGCTCGAGGATTTCGCCGGCTGCGCCGTGGTGATCTCCCACGACCGCTGGTTCCTCAACCGCCTAGCCACCCACATCCTCGCCTTCGAAGGCGACAGCCACGTGGAATGGTTCGAAGGCGATTTCGACAGCTACGAGGAAGACAAGAAGCGGCGGCTGGGCGCGGACAGCCTGATCCCGAAGCGGATCAAGTTTCAGAAGTTTGGGCGGTGAGGGGAGGCTTAAGCGAAGCAACAAACAGTTGCTGCCGGTCATCGCGATCAATACTTTTCTCTCCGGGACCCCAGTGGATTTCGCCATAGTGGGTGGAGGTGGGTATGGACGAACGCCGTGGGGCCATAGTGAGCTCGGCTGAGTACAGACGTGATCTGATTTCGCTGGCATTCGTTGGTACGGAGCTGGCGAAGTCCAACGATTTTTTCTTAGCGCTCCGCCCCTTGTTCATTCCGATCGCGCAAGATTTGGCTCCGAACTACTTTGAGCCGCCAGCCTTTGCCCAAGAGCTCCAAGATCGCTACGGCATCAGTGTGCCTGAGGAAGTCTGCGGTTTCTTGGCGGGTCGGCTAAACAAGATGGGCTTGATTGAGTCCGTCGCCAGCACGGAAACCAGCGCGATATACAAATGGAAGAGTCCGAGTGCGCTCCACTCGTATGATGATGCAGAGGTGCTTCAAGTTATCGACGCGTTGGTGGATCGTCTGATCGAGTTTCGAGACGAATTTCCGTCGTTGGTTTTCAACGAACATCAAGGTGCCGAGTTGCTGGAGATGTTCATTGAGCACCTCAAAGGTACCGACACCGCGCTGGAAAAAGCGCTTGCTACGCTCCAGAACGGAGATTCCGCAAAGTCGGACTTGCGGGGTGAGAAGCAGATATACAAAGATGAAAAGAGCTATTTTTGCGCGCGCTTCATCGTGCATTTGAAGGACGCGTCTCCGACAATATATGCTTGGATTTCGAGGCTTTCGAACGCTGCGCTTGTCTCTGAATTTGTGTTATCCTTGCGTGATCCGCCTTCACGTGTCCTGAATCTTCGTGGTCAGGTGGTGTACCTGGATGCGCCATTGATGATGGATTTGCTCGGTTGTAGCGGTAAAGCGCTAGCCGATGCTGCCTCGTATACCCTTAAGTACCTGCAGGCATCGAGTGCGTATATTCGGATTCTCGATCACAGCGTTGATGAGCTACGCGGAAACCTAAGAGCGGTTTTGGCGCGAGGGGCGCAGGATCGATACGGCAAATCGCACGATGCAATGCTGAGGGGGGAAACGACCGAACTTTACTTGCGAAGTGTTCTGGAGAATGCGGAAGATTTCATCGAAAGGGCGGGCGTTTCGATCGTTACTTCGCGTCAAACAGCCTATACCTCAGCACAGATGGCTGCTTTTTCGCAGGCAGATGAGGATGGGCTGGCAGGTCGTCTGCTGGCTACCTACGCGGGCGTGAATGCACCGCTCGCGTCGGAGAGAGACGCAAAATCTGTTGCCCACGTTGCGCGTCTTCGTGGCTTTGTGCGGGTCCCGCGTTTTTCGGAGGCTAAGCATATTCTGGTGACGCGCAGCGCGCTGTTGTTTCATAAGACGAATGAGTACTTGCGACAACTGAACAAGCTGGAGGCGGGGGCCATCGGCCCAGTCATTCTCGCCGATCATGTCGCCGCTATGGTGTGGCTATGTGTGGGCGATCAGGAGCGGGTTGAAATCGATTCGAAGCGCCTGCTGTTGCATGCTGATCGCATGGTGCGCGCTTCTCCCAATGTAATTGCAACCATTAGAACTCGGCTCAATGAGGTCGCTCCTCAGAATGCGCAGCAGTTTGACGCACTTATGCAAGTGCCGAGGCACACGCAGTTCGCGCTTGACCTGGTTGGAGGCTCGGTGGCGCGCGCTCAGTTGTGGGATCCGGTAGAGATTTACAACGAGGTTCGTCGAGACACTGCATCCGAACTCACTGCAGAACACAGGCGCAAGATCCGGCTAGAGCGACAGGCCCATCAGGCAGCTGCGCGGTCTCTGAAGTCGGGACTTACAAGCGTTACCGAAGACAAGTTGAAGTTGGAAGAAGAGCTCCGTCGCCGCGACCAAGCAGATAAGTCGCGGTTTGAGGCCATTCAAGCGGGCTTGGTCGCGGACCGAATTCTGTTTGAGGCTGTCATCCGAGTGATAGGTATCTGCTTGGCGGTTATCTGGTTGGTTGCCGTGATTGCGCTCGGCGTCATCAACGAAGAAATTCGATGGGCAAAGGCAGTGGAGTTTGTCGCCGGGCTGAGTTCGGGGCCATTGGCGGTGTTGCTGGGGTTTTGTGGGCGCGACTCCATTCGAGCAATTGCGGAGAGGTATTGGACGGGGCGATTAGAAGCCCGGCTAAAGGCGGTAGGACTTGAGCGCTTCGCACACCACGCAGGGTAGCTTTCGGATGTTCGTGCCGAGCCCGGCCAACCCTCCATTAACCATACCTCCCCCATCCTCCACCTCCGTCACCCCCAAGACGGAGCGTCCGCACCGATGCGCAAATACGCCCCCCTCAAACAGCATCTCGAGCGTCGCCAGGGCCGGCCCGAGCTTCTGACCTTCGAGGACATCGAGGAAATCCTCGGGGCGGGGCTGCCGGCGAGCGCCGTGCGCCACCGGTCCTTCTGGGCCAACGACAACGAAGGCCACCACTCCCACGCCCGCGCCTGGACCGAGGCCGGCTACCGCGTCGCCTGGATCGACCGCGAGGACCGCGTCGTCCGCTTCGAACGCACCCGCTAGGGCCGGAACTTATTCCCAATCGGCTGGCGGCGTGCTAGCCTTCCGGCCTCGCCCGCTTCCGGGACGTGCGCGAGATTGGCGAAGTTGGAAAAATTGGCGTTCCACTTTCCGCTCCCGGCGATTCTCCCCTCGGGCGTGCTAGGAGGGGCGCGGAGACGTCCATGACCCTGCCGCTCGCCGAACTGCACCTCCACCTCGAAGGCTCGCTGGAGCCGGAAATGCTCTTCGCGCTGGCGCAGAGGAACAAGGTCGCGATCCCGTTCGCGAGCGTGGAGGACGTGCGCGCCGCGTACAGATTCTCCAACCTCCAGGACTTCCTCGACATCTACTACCAGGGCGCCAACGTCCTCCTCGCGGAAGAAGACTTCCACGACCTCACCGCCGCCTACATGGACCGCGCCGCCGCCGACGGCGTCACCCACGTCGAAGTCTTCTTCGATCCGCAGACGCACACGGACCGCGGCGTCTCTTTCGATACCGTGATCAAGGGCGTGCTCGGCGGCCTCGAAACCGGCAAGGCCAGGCACGGCATTTCCAGCGGCCTCATCCTCTGCCTCCTGCGCCACCTCGACGAGGACGCCGGCCTCAAGACGCTGAAACAGGCCGAGCCGTGGTTCGACCGCCTGCTCGGCATCGGCCTCGATTCCTCCGAAGTCGGCCATCCGCCGTCGAAATTCGCCCGCGCCTTCGCGCTCGCCGGCGAAGCGGGGCTGAAACGCGTCGCCCACGCGGGCGAGGAGGGGCCGCCGGAATACGTCTGGGAGGCGCTCGACATCCTGAAGGTCGACCGCATCGACCACGGCAACCGCGCGCTGGAAGATCCGCGCCTCGTCGATCGCTTGAGGGAGGAGCAGATGACGCTGACCGTCTGCCCGCTCTCCAATCTCTCGCTGTGCGTGGTCAAATCGCTCGACAATCACCCGCTCCAGCGGATGCTGAAACTCGGCCTCCGCGCCACCATCAACTCCGACGATCCGGCCTATTTCGGCGGCTATGTCGGAGCGAACATCGCGGCCCTCGCGCTCACCGGGGACGAGAAGAAGACGCTCGCCCGCAACAGCTTCCTCGGCTCCTTCCTGCCGGAAGCGGAAAAGCAAAAGCGCCTCGCCGCACTCGACGCCTGAAGGGAATACCGATGCGCAAGACGATCCTCGCCCTGACGGCGGCGCTGCTTCTCGGCGGCTGCGCCTCCATCCTCGACAACATGTGGGAGGACGCCGCCCGCCGGAACTGCTCAGAAGAGCAGGGCCCCACCCGCCAGAGCGACTGCCACGACCGCGTCGACGACCAGATGCGCCGCAATCGCGAGTGATGGTCAAATCTCCGCCGGAATCAGTATCCTAGTATGGACGGCGGGTGACTGAGGCGGATCGGGAGCGAATTTCATGCGGAAGATGGTGTTGGCGGCCGCGCTGGCCGTGGCGACCCTTGCCGGCGCGGGCGGCGTGGCGCTCGTGTCCAGCGAGGTGCAGGCGCAGGTGGGAACCGGCCTCGCGGGCGACTGGCAGGGCGGCTACATCTCCAGCGACGGCTCGGACGTGAACACCTTCGACGTGAAGCTCTCGCAGGCCGGCCGGTCGATCTCGGGGACCATCCATGAGGTCAACGCTTTCGGCGATGCGAGCCGCGCACTTTTTCTCACCTCGACCTTCGCCGGCACGGTGGACGGCCGCGCGGTGCGTTTCACCAAGACCTATGACGGCTCCGGCGGCGCCAGCCATTCCGTGAGCTATTCCGGCACGCTGGAGCCCAACAACCGCCGCATCCGCGGGACCTATGACGCCAGCGGCGCGACCGGCACCTTCGAGATGGTGCGCAACTAGCGCGTCGGATTGGCTTCCAGCCAGCGCAACGCCGTCAGCACGTGCGCCCGCACGCCGAGCGGCAGCACCTTCTCGTTGACGTCGAACTGCGGCGAGTGATTGGGCGGCGAGGTCGCGGGATCGACGCCGTCCGCGCTCGCGCCGAGGAAGTAGAAGACGCCGGGAATTTTCTGCTGGTAGGCGGAGAAGTCCTCCGAGACGGTGGTGGGCCGCGAGAACGGATTGACGTTCGCCGCGCCCGCCGCCTCCTCGAGCCAGGGCTGCGCCGCGCGTGACAGCGCGGGATCGTTGTAGGTCAGCGCGCCGGCGACGCGGAACGTCAGCTCCGCCTTCGCGCCGTAGCTCGCCGCGAGATTGTTCACCGTCGTCTCCATGCGCGCCTTGATTCGCTCGCGCTGCGCGGCGTCGAACGTGCGCAGCGTGCCGGTCATGGTGAGATCTTCGGGGATGATGTTGTGGCGCACGCCGCCGTGGATGGTGGCCACGGTGAGCACGGTCGGCGTCGCCGTCACGTCGACGGTACGCGCAGCGACGGTGTTGAGTTCGGAGACGATCGCGCTCGACAGCGAGATGATGTCGATGCCCTGCGCGGGCCACGCGCCGTGCGTCTGTTTGCCGGTGAGCTTGATCTCGAAAGTGTCGGCGGCCGCCATGAAGCCTTCGGCGCGGTAGTAGATCGTGCCCGGCGCGCCGGGCCCCACATGCAGGCCGAAGATCGCGCCCGGCGCGGGGTTCGCCAGCACGCCTTCCTCGATCATCATCGGCGCGCCGCCGCGCTCGCCTGCGGGCGGGCCTTCCTCGGCTGGCTGGAAGATGAAGACGATCGTGCCGGGGATCTGCGCCTTCATGCCCGCGAGCACTTCTGCGGCGCCCATCAGCATCGCCACGTGCGCGTCGTGTCCGCACGCGTGCGCGACCGGAGTCTCGGCGCCGTTGAAGCGGCCCTTGGCGCGCGAGGCGAACGGCAGCCCCGTCTGTTCGAGCACCGGCAGCGCGTCCATGTCGGCGCGCAGCGCCACGACGGGCCCCGGCCGTCCGCCGCGCAGCACGCCGACGACTCCCGTATGCGCCACCCGCTCGCGCACTTCGAATCCGAGCCGTTTCAGATGCGCCGCCACCAGGCGTCCGGTGCGCACCTCGCTGTTGGCGAGTTCGGGGTTGGCGTGAATATCGCGTCGCCAGGCGACGACCTTCGGCGTGACCGCCTCGATCCGCGCGGTGATGTCCGCAGCTGAAGCCGGGCTCGACTGCGCCGCCACGGGCGAGAGCGCCAGCGCGAGCGCGGCGAAAGGGGCGAGGATTTTCAAGGCGATCTCCCGGGCTATGGGGAGACGATGACCTGCCGGGCGGCGGCGCGCAATCGGCGGGGCGAAGGGCGCCCAGCTCTGCCCGACCACCTAAGGCTCCCGCGGCGCATGCGCGGGCGCCGCAAGCCCAACGCCGCTACCCGTTGTTCACCACCAGCCTGAGCCCCGCCTTCGCGCGGGCGACGGGCGGGTGCATGGCGCCGAGCTTGAGGCGGGCGATTGTGCGGCCTTCCACGAGCGCTTCGCCGCCGAGCGGCTGGAAGAGGCCGAGGAGTCGGTCGGCGGCGACCGGCGGCACGCGCAGCGGGGTGATGAGGATTTCCGCGCCGAGATGGCGTCCGTCATTCGTCTCGGCGTTGACGCGCAGCACGCCCGGCAGGCCAGCGGCGTTGACGGATTCCACGAAGGTCGAGATCAGCGCCTGGTCCGCTTTGGGGAAGAAGGCGAGAAAGTCCTTGCCGCGCGGATCGCCGCCGAAGAGCGCGATGAGTTCGGCGCCGAAGGTCCGCAGGACAAGCGCGCCGTCGCGACGGCGATCCATCACGAAGAGGCGCTCCACTACGCGGTCCGCGCCGCCGCCGGGCGCCGGACGCGCCGCCGGATCGACCGCGCCCGCAAGCGCGCGTCCGTACGCGAGCAGGGCGCGCGTGTCGGGGTGAAAGGTCTCTTCGCCGATCATTGCACGCAAGGGTGAGCAAGCCGCGCGCCGCGCGGTTTCGCCTCTGCGGCGGCGCGGTTCCCGCGTCGCGCTTGGATCGGATGGACGGTCCGCCGCGTGGGGGAACCCGCGCGCGGCGTCCGTTCCAGCGCGAGACAGCGTTCCGTCAGGCCGGGACGAAGCGCAGCGCCACGCCGTTGTTGCAGTAGCGCAGGCCAGTGGGGCGGGGCCCGTCCTCGAAGACATGGCCCTGATGCCCGAGGCAGCGCGCGCAGTGATACTCGGTGCGCGGATAGCCGATGACGAAGTCGCGCTTCGTGCCGATGTGCGGCTTCATCACGTCCCAGAAGCTCGGCCAGCCGGTGCCGCTGTCGTATTTCCAGTCGGCGCGGAACAGCGCGAGGTCGCAGCCGGCGCAGTGGAAGACGCCTGGGCGCTTCTCGTGTTCGAGGGGGCTCGTGCCGGCGCGCTCGGTGCCTTCGCGGCGCAGGACGTTGTAGGCGGCGGGCGACAGGCGCGCGCGCCATTGGGCGTCGGTGAGGCGGCGGAAGGGGCTGTCGGCGAACGCCGCCGTGCGGGCGTCGGAGGCGGCCTTGGGCTCCGCGCCCACGGGGGGCGAGCAGCCGGCGACGAAGGCGCCGGCGGTGAGCATGAAGAAGGCGCGTCGGGAAGCGGTCATGCCTCCCTTTACGCTATCTGCCGGCGGTCGGTTTCGGATCTTCCAGCATGCCGGCGACATTGCCGAGGAAGCGGTCGATGACCGCCGCCGACCGCGGTTCGCCGAGTTCGGCTTCCGCGATGGTGGTGTCGAGGCGCTGGAGCTCGAGGGCGGCGCCCGTGTGGCCCAGCGTGCGCGCCTGCAGCATCGTCGCCTGGAGGCGCATCTTGAACCGGCGGCGGGACTTCGCGTCGCGCAGGTCCATGGCCGCCGAGCGCAGCTGCCGCGTCAGCGCGGCGAGCGAATACTCGCGGTCCTCCGGCGCATGCTTGCGCCGTTCGCTCAGCCGGAAGCGTTTCACTCCGGAACGCCGATCGAGCCCGATATAGTCGTCGCTCTCAATCCACATGACCATCTGCTCCACAAATGGACGGACCGGGGCCGCGCCATTTCCCGAAGCGGGCGGTGCAAGACACGCGCCCGGTTACGGCGTGGAGAGAATGCGCGTTAACGCTGAAGCGGTTAAACGATCTTCGACTGCTTGCCGCCCCAGTACGCATCCCGCAGCAGGCGCTTGTAGAGTTTGCCCGTCGGGTGGCGCGGCAGCTCGACGTGGAAGTCGATCGAGCGCGGACACTTGATGTGGCTGAGATGCTGGCGGCAGAATTCGAGCAGCTCCGCCTCGACCTCCGGCCCCGCGCTTGCGGGATCCAGCAGCTGGATCGCGGCCTTCACCTCTTCGCCGAAGTCCTCGTTCGGAATGCCGAACACGGCGGCGTCCGCGACCTTCGGATGCGTGACGAGGAGGTTCTCCACCTCCTGCGGATAGATGTTCACGCCGCCGGAGATGATCATGAACGCCTTGCGGTCGGTCAGGAAGAGATAGCCGCCCTCATTGACGTAGCCGACATCGCCGAGCGTTGACCAGCCGTGCTTGTTCTTGGATTCCGCCGTCTTCTCGGGGGAGTTGTGGTACTGGAACTCCGGGCCGTTGGCGAAGAAGACCGCGCCTTCCACGCCGGGCGGGACTTCATCGCCGTTCTCGTCGCAGATCTTCAACTCGCCGAGGATCGCCTTGCCGACGGAGCCCTTGTTGGCGAGCCATTCCTGCGGACCGATGGAGCAGAATCCGTTGCCCTCGGTGCCGGCGTAGTATTCGTGGATGACCGGCCCCCACCAGTCCATCATCGCTTCCTTCACCGCGACGGGACACGGGGCTGCGGCGTGGATCGCCATCTGCATGGACGAAACATCGTACTTCGCGCGCACCTCCGGCGGCAGCTTGAGCATGCGCACGAACATGGTCGGCACGAGTTGGCTCGCGTTGATCTGATATTTCTCGACGACCGCGAGATAGGTCTCGGGATCGAACTTCTCCATGATGAACGTCGTCGCGCCGAAGCGCTGCAGCGACATCGTCCAGCGCAGGGGCGCTGCATGGTAAAGCGGCGCGGGCGTGAGATAGCGGCTGTGCGCGCCGAGGCCGTAGAGCGCCTGCGTCAGCATCATCAGCGGATTGGGCGCATCGATCTCGAGACCGGAGAGCGCCACGCGCACGCCTTTCGGACGACCTGTCGTGCCCGACGAATAAAGCATGTCGGCGCCGGCGGTTTCGTCGGCGATCGGCGCGTTCGGATACGTCGCGCGCGTGTCGACATAAGAGGGCAGGCCCGCAATGTCGCCGCCGACGGAGAAGCCCCTGACGCCGGCCGCCTTCGCGGTGGGTTCGGCGAGCGCTTCAAGGCCTGCGGTTGCAAGCCCCGGTGAAATGAACAGCGCCTTCGCGCCGCTGTCTTCCAGGATGTAGGCGATCTCGCCGCCGGTGAGCTTGGTGGAGATGCACACGTAATAGAGCCCCGAGCGTTGCGCCCCCCAGGTCAGCTCGAAGTATTCCGGCAGGTTCTCCATCAGGATGGCGATGACGTCGCCGGTCTGCAGACCCAGTCCCCGGAACATCTGGGCGGTCCGGTTGGCGCGGTCCTCCAGTTCCCCGAAGGTCACGGTCCGCCCCGATCCGGTCATGACGATCACCGGCTTGTCGGGGTGGGTCGCGGCGTGGGCGCGGGGGTGCATGGCGGTTCTCCCTCAGAGGTCGTTCAGGACGCTTTTCGGGAGTTTGTTTCCCGTGACGGTCCGTCACGCAAGCGTCACGCAAGGTTATTGCGTGGGTCACACCGCAGTAGAAATGTTCACGGTAAGGTCAAAGTGGCCGTTCGACTGTCGAAGCGCCATTGACAACGGAGGGTTTTCCGAAAATTTAGGCGCTCGACGTGTGTGCAGAACGAAGACCGCGAAGAAGCGGCGGGTTCGGCGTGCGGTGGGAGGAGCTTCAGCGCCTTGGGGAGGCCCTGGGCGCGTCCCTTTCCCGGAACACATGAACGGAACACAAGGCGGACCGAGTTTCGCCGGAAACAGGAAGCATACGGGCTTATCGGTCCGGTTGGTTAGTCGGCTTAAAAGGGCAGATCATGAACGCGTTGACCTACTCTCTCCTCTCGCTCTACGCGCAGGCGACCACGCCGGCGACGCCGGGGGCGACGCCCACAGATCCGGCCGCGCCGCCGCCGCCGGCCTCGCCGAGCGCCGAGGAACTCGCGGCCGCCCAGGCTGCGGCCACGGAAAGCGCCAAGACCGCCGCCGGCCAGGGCGAGCACAGCCTCAACCTCCTCTCGCTCTTCGAGAAGTTGGAAATGGTGGAAAAAGTGGTCATGGTGATCCTGCTGATCGCCACGATCTACACGCTGGCGCTCGTGATCGAAAAGTTCGTGGTCATGCGCGGCACCAACGCCAAGATCAAGGAATTCACCGCCGCGTTCCGCAAGGCGAACTCGGTGGAAGAAGCTGAAGCCATCGTCCGCAAGCTGCCGGCCTCCGGCATCAAGTCGATGTTCGACGCCGGCATGAACGAAGTCCGCAAGACGCAGGACCTCGGCCTCTACACGATGCGCGACGCCCGCGACCACACCATGCAGCGCGTGGCCTCCGCCATGACGATCAAGCAAAACGAGAACCTGGAAGACATCGGCTCCTCGATGACCTTCCTCGCCTCGATCGGCTCCAACGCTCCGTTCATCGGCCTGTTCGGCACCGTCTGGGGGATCATGAACTCCTTCGTCGGCATCGTCGCCACGCAGTCCACCTCGCTGGTCGCGGTCGCCCCCGGCATCGCCGGCGCGCTGCTCGCCACGGCGGCGGGTCTCGTCGCGGCTATCCCGGCGGTGCTCACCTACAACTTCGCGGCCAAGCAGATCTCCAAGATCGGCGGCAAGTACGAGGACTTCCTCGCCGAGTTCGTCGCCCTCGTGTCGCGTGACATGGACCGCCGCGGCGCCTAAGCGGGTCTGCGGACGGTACTCGAGGAGCATCGCCCATGGGCGCAAAACTGGACTCAGGCGTCGGCAAGAAGCGCGGACGCCCGGATGTGAACGCCGATCCGAACGTGATCCCGTTCATCGACGTCATGCTCGTGCTGCTGATCATCTTCATGGTGACAGCGCCGATCGCGGCGGTCGACATCAAGACCGACATGCCGGACTCCAAGCTCTTGGCGTCCAAGCGGCCCAATAAGCCTGTGTGGGTCACGGTCGTCGACGGGACGGACTGCTTGCAGAAGGTGAAGGGGGAATCGCCGTCGGCCTGCCCCGCCGTCTTCGTGCAGGAGGACGAGGTCACCTTCGACGAGATCGGGTTCAAGACCCGTGAAGCGATCAAGGCGACTGACCGGTCGAAGGCCAACGACGAGGACTGGATCGAAGACCAGCGCGTCTATGTCCGCGCCTCGGGCTCCACGCAGTACAAGAACGTCACCCGCGTGATGAACCGTCTGCAGGACTCGCGTCTCACCAAGATCGGCCTCGTCGCCGACGACAAGCGCAAGTAAGCGGGAGGACCGACACCCATGGCCGGGAAACTCGCAAGTACAGGCAGCGGCAAGACGCCTGCCATCAACTCCGAACCGAACGTCATTCCGTTCATCGACATCATGCTCGTGCTGCTGATCATCTTCATGGTCGCAGCGCCGTTGCCGACCGTGGACATCAAGGTTGACCTGCCGCCTCCGGGCCGCCCGGTTTACACCGAGCCCACGGACAAGCCGACGACGGTGGGCATGGTCGATCTTGGCGGCAACGTCAGCTACTTCATCGAAGGCGTGCCGACGCCAAGGGACCGCTTCCAGGACGAACTCCTGCGCGTCGCCCGTGAGCGCAACCCGTCCTACTCGGGCGACCTCGCGCAGCTCTTCTCTGAAGCCAAGGTCTTCGTCGATGCCGATCAGGAGACTTCTTACAACAACGTGATCGAGCTCATTAACGAGATTGACCAGGCGGGCTTCAAGAAGGTCAGTCTGCTCGTCAAAGAAGCCGCGATCTGAGGACCGACGAACGATGGTAAAATTTCGTCTCGCCGCCCTAGCGTTGTCTGCGGTCGTTTGCAGCAGCATCGTCTATCTGGCCTTCACGCACGAGATCAAAGGCATCGGGGAGATGTTCGACTTCTCCAAGGCGGTGCAGGTCGTGACCAAGAAGGCCCCGCCGCCGCCGCCGCCGCCGCCGCCGCCGCCGCCGGATCGCCCGCCGCCGCCGCCGCCGCCCGCCATGCGCGCGCCGGTGAACAACGACGCGCCGCCGGTGTTTACGGAAATACCCGTCGCGCCGCCGACACCGCCGACGCCGCCGGCTCCGCCGGCGCCGCCCGCGCCGCCGCAGATCACGGCCGCCTCGTTCATCGAGCGTCCGAACGGTCGCGACTTCGCGAAGGAGTACCCGTCGCGGGCGCTTGAGCGCGAAAAGACCGGCACGGTCACGCTGGACTGCACAGTGCGTGCTGACGGTCGTTTGAACTGCTCGGTCGCGTCGGAGAACCCGCCCAACTGGGGCTTCGGCGAAGCGTCGCTGCGCATCTCGCAGAAGTTCAAGGTGCGTCCGCAGCTCGCTGACGGCACGCCGACGGACGGGGGCCGCATCCGCGTCCCGATCCGCTGGAACCTCGAATAGCGATCGCCTGATCGCCAGAACCAAGCGCCGCAGAGTTCACGCTCTGCGGCGTTCTTCTTTTCGGCGCTTGCGGCCTACTGCAACTTCTCCCCGCGTCCGCCGCGGTTTCGGCCAAATCCGACGCGACACAACCTCGTGAGCGCTGTAAAGGGCGTCGGTCGCAGTTCAACCACGCGGAGGAAATCCCATGAAGTACGCCATCGCCGCCATTGCGGTGGTTGCAGCCATCGCCGGCGGCGCCATTGCGCAAACAACGGAAGCTCCGGCGCCCCCGCCGCCGTCCGCGTGCGCGGCCTACCCGACGGCGCCGGCGATCCCGGACTCCGCCACCTTCAAGCGGGGTCGCAATGTCGACCAGAAGGCGGTCAACGCGCAGACCGAGAAGGTCAACGCCTATCTCAATGACTTCCAGACCAAGCATGGCTGCCGCATTTCGGAAGTGCGCGCGCTCGAAGCCCAGCTCAACGCCCGCGTCGCCGAAGCGAAAGCCGGTCAGGACGGCGCGCTGCAGTATCGCGAACAATGGCAGGCGACGGTCGACAGCCTCGCGCCCGCGAAGAAGTAACATTCCGCATCCCTGCGGTTTGGGAAGGGCGGCGCCGGTCGGCGTCGCCCTTTTTCGTTTGCAGTTGACCGACGCAGCGTCACCGCGCTCCAGTGCCGTCAAACCGGAGGAGCCGATCATGGGCACGCGCATCGACTTTGAAACCTGCTATCTCGACATCGCCGACGGCGTCGCCGTGCTCACGCTCAACCGCCCCGACCGCATGAACGCCTTCACCGGGCAGATGATGCTCGACATGATCGCGGCCTTCGACAAGACCGACGCCGACGACGCGGTGAAGGCCGTCATCGTCACCGGCGCCGGGCGCGCCTTCTGCGCGGGCGCCGATCTCGGCGCGGGCGCCAAGACTTTCGATTATGAAGCGCGAGACGACCGCCCCGAGCGCGGCAAGAAGGAAGATCTCGAATATCTGCGCGACGGCGGCGGGCGTCTGACATTGCGCATCTTTGAATCGCTGAAGCCCGTCATCGCCGCGGTGAACGGCGCGGCGGTCGGCGTCGGCGTCACCATGCAGCTGCCGATGGATATCCGTATCGCATCGAACGATGCGAAGTTCGGCTTCGTCTTCGCGCGGCGCGGTATCGTGCCGGAGGCGTGCTCGTCATGGTTCCTGCCGCGTCTCGTGGGGCCGTCCACGGCGCTGGAATGGTGCTATTCAGGCCGCGTCTTTCCGGCGTCCGAAGCGAAGGAGCGCGGCCTCGTGAGGTCGTTGCACGCGCCGGAAGACCTCATGCCCGCCGCCCACGCCATCGCGCGCGAGATCGTCGACAATACCGCGCCCGTATCCGTCACGCTGACTCGGCACATGCTGTGGCGCATGCTCGGCGCTGATCATCCGATGGAAGCGCACAAGATCGACAGCCGCGCCATCTTCGCGCGCGGCAAGCAGGCGGATGCGAAGGAGGGCGTGATGTCCTTCCTCGAGAAGCGCACGCCCAGCTATCCGGACACGGTGTCGAAGGACTTGCCGGACTTCTACCCGTGGTGGACCGAACGCAAGTTCGAATAGGGCGTCACGCCAACCGCCGCATCGTCCAGATCGGACTGAAGAGGGCGAGCGCTGTCGCCGCGCACGCCAGACCGATCGCGGGCACAAGCGCTGCGGCGGCGAGCCCGAAGTGATGCGCGGTCTGGCCGATCAGCCAGGAGCCGATCGGCGCGCCGCCCATGAAACCCATCGAATAGATCGCAAGCACGCGTCCCAGAAAGGCCGGGTCCGCGCGCGCCTGCGTGATCGTGCGGCTCGTCGACATCGTCACGCCCGCCCCCAGCCCCCAGACGATCACAAGCGTGGTGAACACCCACATCGGCTTTTCGACGGCGAACGTCGCGAGGATGACCGCCGCGAGAATGTGCGAGATCAGCAGCGCCCGCCCGGGGAACTTGAACGGCGGCAACCGGCCGACGATCACCGCCGACACGAAGGACGCGCCGAAGAAAGTCGCCAGCAGGCGGCCGAGTTCCTCCGCGCCGCCGGAATAGGTGTCGCGAACGATCAGCGGAAACAGCACCTGGAACGAACCGATGATGAAGACGCCGATATAGCCCGCAGTCCAGAGCATCGGTCCCATGACCGGATCGCGGAAGGCGTAGTTGAGCCCGGCCCCGATGTCGCCGAAAGCGTCCTTGACATCGCGCGCCTCTGTGACGGGTTTTTCGCCGCGCAGGAAAAGCGCGATGCCGGCGGAAGCCATGACGGCGACAGCCTGCAGCACGAGGAACGGCGCCGGGTTGTGTTGCGCCATCGCGCCGGTGAGCAGGCCTGCGATCTGCGCGCCGAGTTGGACGGCCGTGGCGGTGGCCGCAGCGCGGGTTAGCGGAATGGCGTGGCCGCGCGCTGTCTCGCGCGTGACGACGCCGTTGAGGGCGGAATCCCGCACCGGCAGCATGAATGCCGCAAGTGATCCCATGAGCAGGGCATAGGCGATCGCGGCGGCGTAGCTCAGCGCGTGCGCCTGGGTCGCGATCGCCAGCGCCAGCGGCGGCGCGGCGAACGCCAGCTGCAGCACAAAGAGCGCGGGCCCCGCCCGTACCCGCTCCGCGAGGAGGCCGCCGAACAGCAGGAGCGCGAAGAACGGCGCCGACAGCGCCATCTGCGCCAGGCCAAGCCGATTGGCGTCCTCGTGTAGCACGAACGTCACCAGCGAGGGAAACACCACCGCCTGGAGGCCGAAAGCGAAGAAGTAGAGCCCGACGACGACATAGTACGCGAGGATCTCGCGGCCGGGCTTGAGGTCGGCATGCGGCGTCGCTTCCGGAGGCGACTCCTCGGGTCTTTCAGGCGCGGGGGCGGGAGCGGCGGTCACGGCGCGAGCTATACCTGTCGCCGCCCGGCATGCGAAGGCGAAGCGCGGTCGCGTCATTGACCATCGGTTAACGGCCCGCCGCCAAGGTGCGCCCATGGCGGATTCGCTCCCCCCGGCCGTCGACCTCGACGAGACGCTGAACCTGTCGTTCGAGCAGTCGCTCAAGTCGCGCGTGTTTCTCATCCAGCGGCTCAGCGACATCGTCTGCTGGCCCGCCACCCGTATTCCCGCGCACGAGCGCGAACTGGCCGCCGATGTGCTGGTCGGCCTCCTGCGCACGGCGAGCACGGAATTGCGCGCGCGGTGCGCCTCGCGCCTCGCGCTTTTGGCGGACGCTCCGAAAATGCTGTTGCGCTATCTCGCGCGCGACGAAATCAGCGTTGCGCGGGAACTGCTGGAAACCTCGCCGGCGCTCGATGATTCCGATCTTCTGGCGACCATCCGCGGCGGCGTGGCGGCGCACTGGCTCGCGATCGCAGCGCGGCGGTCGCTCGGGCCGCTCGTCTGCGAGGCGCTCGTCGGGACAGGCGATGTGGCGGTCATCCAGGCGGTGCTGCGCAATCAGGGCGCCAAGCTGAGTCATGGCGCGGTGGACTCCGCGGTTCTCCAGTCCCGCGATGCGCCCCAGATCGCGGGCCTTGTTGCGAAGCGCCTCGAAACCAGTCCCGCGCAAGCGCTCACCATGTTCTGGTGGGCCGATCACGAGACGCGCGTGAACATCATGCGCCGCTTCGCCGTCGATCGCGCGGTGCTGTGCGACGAACTCGCCGATCTCTTCCGCATGGCGGCCGTCGAGAAATGGGCCGATCCCGAAACGCGCAAGGCTATTGCGCTCCTGGAACGACGCCAGCGCAATCGCGCCGCCGCCGACCGCAGCCCGTTCGGGTCGCTCGAGAACGCCATCGCCGCGGGCGCTCAGGGCATCGATCGCCAACTCGTCGAAGAGATTTCTCACCTCTCCGGCATCCGTCCGCAAACGGGGCACAAGATATTCACCGATCGCGGCGGCGAAGGCATCGCCGTGCTGTGCAAGGCCACGGGTCTAAAGCGTGATTCGCTGCGCGCGTTGTGGAACGGCCTGCGGCGTCCGATGTCGGATGCCGATTCGCCCGCGAGCCCGTTCGGGCGAGTGATGTATGTCTATGACCTGCTCGCCACGGCCAAGGCGCAAACGGTATTGCGTTACTGGAACTGGTCGCTGACCAGCGGCGTCGTCGCGGGCGACCTCGACACTCTCGATCCCTCGGACCTTGAACTGGAGTTCATGCCGGCCCGCCGCAGCGCGGCGCTGGTGTTCGGTCGCCGCAACTGACCCGCCGCACCCCCGACTCACGCTAGGCACGGCTTGTTGCCGGAAACTCCCGTCGGGAACTTGGCCATGGAAGCGGATCGGGCGTGAGCCTCATTGTCGGAATGTTCGCAATCTGGATCGCCGCCGCCGTTGCGGGCGGATGGCCCGCGCCCGTCACGCTCGGGACAGGCGCATTGGCGATCGCAGGTGGGGCGCTCGTCGCGTGGCGCATCGGCGCGTTCGACCGGGAGGGACTGCGCGGGTATGCGCGGGGCGCCACGACACTTGCGTATGCGCTGGCACGGTTTCCCGCTCATCTTGTGTCGGCGTTCACGGTGGTTTCGGGCGCGTTCGGCTTCCACAGCGCGCGCGCGGGCTATGTCCGCATGAAGCTCGAGCCTGGCGGCGAGGACGCGCTCGGCGACGTCGTCGGCGCAGTCAGCGCTGCCCCCGGCGCGCTCGTCGTCGACGCCGATGCGGGAAGCGTGCTGGTGCACGCCTTCGACGAAGCGACGGCGGACGTGGTGGCGCTCAAGCTCGCGGAACGTCGCGCAGCCGGCGGGCGCGCGCCGTGATCGCCGCTGTGATCATCGTCGTGTTGAGCGTGTCGGCCCTCGTCCTGTTGGTGCGTTTGGCGTTGGGACCGACCGCGTTCGACAGGTTGATCGCCGCACAGGGCCTTTTCATCTGCGCAGCGCTCTTCACGGCGCAGATTCATGCCATCGACCCACGCTGGATCGATGCGGCGCTCGCCATCGTCCTTATCGGTGCGGCCTTGCTCGCGGCGGGATTGAAGGCGGTGCTTCGCCAGCGTTTCGGCGCGCCGCTCGGCGTCGCTGACGGCGATGCGCCATGACGCCCGGAGATGATCTCATCCGGTTCGTGCTCGCGGCGGCGTTCGGCGGCGTCGGCGCGGTGCTTGTCGCGGGCGGCGCTTTGGGCGTGTTGAGGTTTGCGGACGTATTTACCCGCGCTCATGCCGTGCGGGCGCTTTCGCTCGGCGCGCCTTTTCTGCTCGCCGCGATCGCGATCGAGGCCTGGCGCGTCGACGTGTCGCTGCGTTTGGGCGTACTCGCCGCCGCCATCGCCGTTTCGGGGCCGACGATTGCGCACCTCATCGCACACGCGGCGCACCGTCAGGGCGTGGAACCCGGAGTGCGCCGATGACGGTCGCTGATTTCGCCGGTCTTGCCGCCGCGTGCATTGCGTGTGCGGGCGCCCTGGGCGTCGTGCTCGCGCGGCGACGGCTGACAATGGCGCTCGCCTTCGCGGTTGCGGCGATCTTCGCGGGTCTCGCTGTGATGGCGAGCGGGCTCTTCGACGCCGGCGGCGCGCTCATCGCGGCGGGCCTGCTCGCGGCGCTCCTTGCGATTGCCGCCGGCGGCGCCATTGGCGAGATGCTGACGCTTGCGCTGCGTCCAGCGCCGCTGGCGCTCGCTGCGCTGGCGCTCTGTGCGGTGACACTTTTGCTCGCGTGGCCCAACGCGCCGACACCGCCGACGGCTGCGCCGCCGCGCGCGGACGCAAGCGCGTTCGACGCGCCGCGCGCCGGTGATCTTCTGATCGCGCTTGCTGCGTTCGCCGCCGTCGGAGCAGGCGTTGTCGCCGTCGCGGGATTTGGCGCACGCGGCTTGTTCGGCCCTGACAGGGACAGCGCGCCATGAGAACGGGACCGCAAGCTGTCGCGCGCGTGTTCGGCAAGCGCATCGCGCCACTCGTCGTCCTGCTGGCGGTGTTCGCGTTGCTCGGCGATCCGCGCGGCGGCGGCGTGCTGGCGGGGCTTATTCTCGCGGCGGCGGCGGCGTTCACCGCAACGATCGGCGGCATCGCGCTGGCGATGCAGGTGTTTGCGCCGGCGGTGCTGCGCAGCGCCTCGACTTGGGGCGTGGCGCTCGGTCTCGCTGCAGGTATGTTTGCGTCATCGGGCGCGGCGTTCAACTTCATCATCGTCGAGATTGCGGGGCGCAGCATCTCCGTCGGCGGCGCGCTTCTGCACCTCGCGGCCTTCGTGACCGTTGCGTCCGTCGGCGCGCTCGTGTTCTTCGGCCTCGGCGCGCGCGAGCCGGCGGTGGATGACCCGCGATGACGATCGAGCCTGCCGACTTCTGGGCGCGGGGATATCTGCCCTTGCTCGCCATCGCGCTCATCATCGGCCTGGGCGCGGCGGCGGTGTCGCGCGATCTCGTGAAGCGGCTATTCGGTGCAGCTTTCGCCGCCATCGCCTCCATTGCGGCCTTCGCGGTCATGACACGCAGTGAAACGAGCCTCATCGGCGCCGCCACCGCAGCGTCCCTGTTGATGCTTGGCGCCATCGCACTTGGCCTCGCCCTACTGGCGCGCGTGAGCGAGACGTTCGGCGGCGTCGATGCGGGTGGACTGCGGCTTGCCGAGGACGCCGACGATCGCACGGAGCGGGACGGTTGAGCGCGGTCGATCTCCTGCTGCGCAATGCCGATGCGGTGCTGCTGTTTCTGCCGCTCGTCGCCGGCGTCCTTTTGACCGCAGCGCCGGCGGGACGCGCGACGAGCGCGCTTTCGGCGACCGTGGCGTGTTCCGCTGCGGTGCTCTCGCTGGTCGTGGTCGCACGCATGCTCGGGGGCGGCGCGCCGGAAGCAATGGACGCGCTGGCTGCGGGCGCGCTCGCGGTCGCAGCCGTCGTTGCCGCCGGCGGCTTCCTCGCTGCGGTCGCGCTTGCACCGAAGGAGACACCGAAACGCACGCGCGCGATCGCACTGGGTCTCGGCCTCGTTGTGGCAGGCGCGTCGTTCGGCGCGATCATGGAGCGGGATCTGCTGCGGATCGTTCTGCTGCTGCAGACAGCGACATTGGCTGCTGCAGCGCTGACAGGGCTTTCCGTCGAAAAGGATCGACGCGCGGGTCTCGCGGCGTTCGGCGCGGTGATGGTGACGCTCGGCGCCGGCGCGCTGTCGCTCACCGGGGCAGCCATGCTCTTCGCTTCTAGCGGATCGCTCGACATCGCGGATGTCGCCACGCGGATACGGACGTCCGGCGCCGCCGGCGGCGCTTGGCTCGGCGCGGCTTTCCTGATTGCGGGGTTTGGCGTGTTTGCGGGGCTGGCGCCCGTGCACGGAAGCGCGGCGGCGGTGACGGCGCGCGTGTCACACGCGGCGTCACCTCTGGTGGGCATCGTAGTGCGGCTTGCCGCCTTCATCGCGCTCACGCGCGTCTACGCGGCGACCCAGTCATTTCCTTCGGCGGAACTCGCGCAGGCCTTCGCCTCCGGCGTCGCCGCGTTCGGTGCACTGAGCCTCGTGGTCGGTGGTCTGCAGGCCATAGCATCGTCAGACGCGCGCCGACTTGCGGCGCATGCGCTGACCGCACAGTTCGGGTGCGCGCTCGTGGGACTTGCGGCGGGCGGCGACGACGGCGTGATCGCGGCGCTCTTCGTGGCGGCGGCGGGCGCCTTGACTGCGTTGGCGCTTCTCGTCGGTGCGGCGGTGGCGCGCGTGGAGAGCGCATCGGCGCCGATGGCGACGCTGGATGGTCTGGGCCGCACGCATCCCTTCGTCGCTGCGGCCGTGACCGTCGCGGCGCTCGGCATGACCGGTGCGCCGCTGACTGCGTCCTTCCTCGGAAAATGGTTGTCGATCGAAGCGGCGCTGTCGCGGGGCTGGTACTGGGCGGCGGCGGCGATCGTGGCGTCCGCGTTCGCGGCCGTCTTCGTGGCCGGGCAGATCATCGAACGACTCTATTTCCGAGAACGCGCGGTGACGTTCGGCGTCGCGCCGCGCACCCCCTGGGCGCTCGCGCCGGCGCTGTCGCTCTCCGTGCTCGCGACCGTGGTTTTCGGCTGGAATGCGGCGGCGCCGCTCGAAGCGGCGCGCATGGCCGCGAGCGTGTTGGCGCCGACAGGGGCGGCCGCGCCATGACTTTGCCTGTCCTTCTTGCGCTCGCGCTGGCGATACCGCTGGCGCATGCAGCGATCGTTTCGACTTTCAGCCGTCCGCCGGGCCTGCGGGATGTGATCCACATCGGCGCCTCGCTTGCGCTGGCGGTTGTCTGCGCCCTCATCTTCGGCGCTATTGCGCGCGGACAAAGTGGAACCTTCGTGCTCGCGCAACCCCTGCCGGGATTGCAGCTCGCGCTGTCGGCGGACCGTCTCGGCGCAGTGTTTGCGTTGCTTGCGTCAAGCCTCGGCGCGCTTTGTGCGATCTATACCGTTGGCTGGATGCGGCTGACGCGCGATGTGGCGCCCACGCGGTTCATGGCGTTCGCAGCGCTGGCGCTGGCGATGACGACGGGTGTCGCGCTGGCGGCGAACCTCTTCACCTTCTTCGTCTTCTACGAAGGCCTCGTCATCGCGACGTTTCCGCTGCTCGGCCACCGCAGCGACACGCAAAGCGGCCGGGCGGCTGGGTATTATCTCGTGCTGACGCTGGCATTGGCGATGGGCGCGCTTCTGCCGGCCATAGTCTGGACGAACGTCGTCGCCGATACCTTGTCCTTCTCCGACGGCGGCATCCTCGCCGGGCGCGTTGGGCCTACGGTGGCGAGTGTGCTGCTTGTCTTCTACGTGCTCGGCATCGGCATGGCGGCTCTCTTTCCCGCGCATCGCTGGATGACGGCGACGTCTCTCGCCAACGCCCCCGCCGGCGCGCTCGTGTTCGCGGTGACGGCTGCGAGTGTTGGCGGTTTCGGCGTGTTGCGTATCGCCGCGCACGTGTTTGGCGATGCGCTTGCGGAGGCGAGGATCGCGGTGCTCGGCGTGCTCGTGCTCGCCGCGGTCACGCTTGTGGGATCCTCCCTGGCGGCGTTCGTGCGCCGTGATCTCGGTGAACGGCTGGCCTATCTGTGCGTTGCGCAGCTTGCCGGAGTCACCGCAGGGGCGATGCTGGGTCCGGCGCAGGCGGACGGGCTTGCAGCTGGCTGGTTTGCGGCGGCAATCCAGCTCGTCGCCTACAGCACCGCGACGGCGACCCTCTGCTTCGCCATCGGCGCCGTGGAAGCCGCAACCGGTCGCACGAAGATCGACGAGATAGACGGTCTCGGGCGTCGCATGCCGTGGATTTTTGCGGCGCTTACGCTTGGCGCATTGAGTTTTGCGGGTTCGCCGCCGCTGGCGGGCGCATGGCCCAAGCTCTGGCTGATGATCGCTGCAGCGGATCACGGTCACTTCTGGCTCGGCGGCGCGGTTGCGATCGGTTCGCTGACGGCGTTTGCGGTGTTCGCGGCGCCGATCGCGCGAGCGCTCTTCGCGACAGAGCCGAAGGAGCAGTTCGCGCCGCCTGACGGCGCACCGGTGCTCGTCATCCTGCCAACCGCGATAGCGGGGCTGTCGACGCTCCTGCTGCTGGTCTGGCTCAATCCGATCGTCGCCTTTCTCGGCGACCTCCGCGGAGTAGCGCCGTGAAGATCGTCCTGCCGAAAATTCCGTTCTGGGCCGTCGTCGTCGCCGCAGGCGTGATTGGCGCCGTGTCGATCGGCGTGGAGTTCGTGTGGCCGCGCTCCCGGTTGGGTCCGACGCTGGAGAGCGAGGCGGGGTTCTACGCCGCCGCCGGCTTCATCGCGGCGATCGCGGTGCTCTTGGGCGGGCGTCTCGTGCGCGTCCTGCGCCAGAAGGCGCCTGAGTGATGGTGGCGGTTTCCTTCAATCCCGGATTTGCGCTGCTGCTGGGCGCTGCGCTCGTTCTCGTAACGCCTTCGCAGATGCGCAGCTGGGTGGCTCTTGCCGCGTCGCTCGCGGCGCTTGCACTCGCGTTCACGCCGTCGTTCGGGCAACACGGCGCTTTCGCGCAGATCGGCCTGGAAGTCGCGCCACTGCGGCTCGACGCGCTGTCCCAGACGTTCGGCATGATCTTCGCGCTGGTCACGATCATGCTCGCCCTTCACGGCGGCGGCGCGCGCAGCCGGGAGGAAGAGGCGGCGCTGCTGGTCCATGCAGGCGGGGCGCTGGGCGCGGTCTATGCGGGGGACTTCGTAGCCTTCGTCGCACTTGCCGAGTTGTCGACGCTCGCGGCGGTCGCGCTTCTCCTGTCGCGCAGCGACGCAGCGGCGAAGGCGGCAGGGCAGCGGCTGTTCGGCTGGCAGGCGTTGTCGAGCGTGCTCTTCCTCTCCGGCGCGGCTTTCGCGATCGCGCAGCAGGGCTCCGCGAGTTTCGAGCAATTGTCGGCGCGCACGCCCGCAGGGTTGCTGATCTTTCTCGCGCTCGGTGTGAAAGCGGGGTTCCCGATCGCGCATGTCTGGCTGAAGGACGCCGCGCCGCGCGGCTCCGCGGCGGGGACGACCGCGCTGCTCGTGTTTACTTCCATGCTCGGCGTCTACGGGCTGGCGCGAAGCTTCGCCGGGGAGCCGGCGCTGGTGGCGATCGGCGTGGCGATGACGCTGGCGCCGGCGTTGCACGCGATGGCGGAAGACGATCTGCGTCGCGCGCTCGCCTACGGCATGACCGCACAGACCGGCTTCATCGTCGCGTGCATCGGACTCGGTTCGCCTCTCGCGATCGCCGCGGCGGCGGCGCACGCAATGGCGACCGCGCTGGCGTTCACATTGCTGGCGATGGCGCTTGGCGCTGTTCTGGAACGGACGGGAACGACGCGCGCCTCGCAACTCGGCGGCCTTGCGGCGACGATGCCGGTGACGGCGGGGCTCGCCTGTGTCGCAGCTCTTTCAATCGCCGGGGCGCCGTTCACGGCAGGGTTCGCATCGCTTGCGCTCGTGTTCGACGCCTTCGCGCGTGACGACGCCACGCTTGTCTACTTCGCGCTTGTCGTCGCCGCGGGCGCGGCGGTGGCGCACACGGCGGTGAAGATCCCGTACGCCGCCTTCTTCGCGCCGCCGCGTGCGCGGTCCTCGCCGCCGTCGACGTTCGGTGAAGCGCATCTTGCCATGCTTGCGGCGGTCGTCCTCATCGTCGGCATCGGTGTGGCGCCTGGCTGGCTCTATGCGTTCCTGCCGCCGGACCCGGTGACGTTCACGCCCTATGACTGGGGGCGGCTCATGGTTCATGTGCAGCTGGCGACGTTCGCCGGCATCGCCTTCCTGGCGGCGCTCGTGGGCAAGCTCTACGCCGCAGACGAGACGCCCTTTGATCTGCGCGATGTGGATGCGCTGATCCACGGACCGCTCTGGCGTCTGGTGCAGATGATCGGCGCGGCTGCGGAGCGCTTCCACCTTTTCTGGCGCGGTCTGGAGGCGGCGGGCGCGGCGCGGCTGGGCCGATGGGCCGATCGCTTCCTTTCCGTCGCTGACCGGCCGGCGCGCCGGGTCGCTGCGGACGGCGTCTGGCTTCTGGCGCTGCCCGCCGCGCTTCTGGCGCTGATCTTCGTGTTCGCCCGTTGAGATATGTCATCGGCGTCGGGGCGGGCGTCTTTTGTTGTCGAAATCTGATAGATGACGCCGGCTTTGCAGCAATCGACCGGTTTTTCATCTTTAAATCTGTGAAGATCGCGCCTATTCTCGCCGCATAAGCTTGAGCCGCGAAGGAAAGCACATGGACACCCGTCCGGACCTGGTCGAACTGACGACGGAGATCGCCTCCGCCTACGTCGGCGCCAACACGGTGCCCGCCCATGAGTTGCCGGGGGTGATCGAGACGATCTACCGGTCGCTGAAGGGGCTCTCCGGGCTGACCGAGGCAGTGGAAACAGAGGCGCGGACGCCGGCGGTGCCGGTGAAACGGTCGATCACCAACGATCATCTCGTGTGTCTCGAGGACGGCAAGAAGTTCAAGTCGCTGAAGCGCCACCTGCGCACGCGGTACAACATGACGCCGGACGAATACCGCGCGAAGTGGGGCCTGCCCCACGATTATCCCATGGTCGCCCCGAACTACGCGCAAGCGCGTTCCGATCTCGCCAAGCGCATGGGCCTCGGCAAGAAGGCGCCGTCCACCGTGCGCGCGAAGGCCGGCAAGCCGCGTCGCGAAAACGTCTGACGCACACCGGGTCCCGGGAACGGAAACGATCAAGTCGCTCTTGACGACGTGACGCGCTCGTCGCCGGCTGCGCGCCTTCGAGCAAGGGCATCGATAGTCGTTCAGGGGCGCGCAGCACCCGCTGCGCATGGGGAAGCGTCGCCAGACTCCGCAGAATCTCGCGTTGTTTCGGCATGGGTCGGCGCACCGGCCCGCCGTCGTTTGAGCCCTGCTCAAGCCATCGCGCGTCGAGGAAGTACGCGCTCCGTCGTGAATGGTCATGACGTGTCTGCAGCCTCGGCGGCAGGTGTGTCCGCGCAGGACGCAACCACACAGGCCGGAATCCGCACAGCGACGAGCTTGTGCGTGAGAATCGCCATCGGCAGTTTGCGCAGGGCGCGCGTGACGACATGGTCGATCACGTCGATCACGCGGCGAATGTCGCGCAGCGTGCGCAGATGGATTCCGCGCGTGACGAGATTGAGCGTCTTCGTCCTGCGTCGCCGCAGTTCAAAGCCCGGCGCTGCGGAAATGGCGGCCGGTTGTGCGAAGGGATGAAGGCTCCGGTTTTCACGCCGTCGAACGCGCATCAACACCTTCGCGAAGATCAGAAGTTTCACGTCCTTTCGCAAATCGCGGACGGATCGCTGCAACTGCAGCCTCAGCCAGCGCTGCGGGATCCGGTCCGCCAGCCACCAGACGAGCGTAAGCACCCAGAGACGGAGGTCGGTCTCGAGGGCCTTGATCGATGCTGCCGTTTCTGGCGGAAGGTGAAACGCTTTCATGGGCGGGATCGAACACTGGCCCGCGACCCGGTCGGATTGTTTTGCTGATTTTTTTTCGGCGGAGCGCCGTCGCCGGCGCCGGCCTCCTTGTCCGCCAAGGGATGCCGCTGGGCGGGCGGGTCGCCTGAGGTCTTCGCCGCGCGGGGCGGCGGGGTCGGGAATCCCCCTAATGAAAGTTCATGTCGCCTGTGGCGCTACTCGATGATGAAGTCGGATGGCTTCCACTCGAATGCCGGATACTGCGGGTCCAGGCCTTCAAGCGTCCCGCGCACGATCGAAGCGATCACCGCATTGCGCCGCCATTTCTTGTCGGCGGGCACGACACGCCAGGGCGCGTGGGTGGTGGACGTCCGGCGCAGCATGATTTCGTAGGCGGCCTGGTAGTCGTCCCAGAGCTTGCGGTCTTCCAGATCGCCGGCGTTCCATTTCCAGCGTTTTTCAGGCTGGTCGAGACGTTCCTGCAGACGTTTCTTCTGCTCCTCCTTCGAGACGTGCAGCATGAATTTCAGGATCGTCACGCCGTTTTCGGAAAGGTGCTTTTCGAAGGCGTTGATCTGCTCATAGCGCGCCTCGATCGCGTCCTCGGGCGCAAGCTTGCGGACGCGGCCGACGAGAACGTCCTCGTAGTGTGAACGGTTGAAGATGCCGATGAAGCCCTTCTTCGGCGTGACCGCGTGCACGCGCCACAGATAGTCGTGTGCGAGTTCTTCCTCGGTGGGCCGACCGAAGGGCGTGACCGTCACGCCGAGCGGGCCGGTCGCGTTGAAGACGCCGCGCACCGTGCCGTCCTTGCCCGAAGTATCGATGCCCTGCAGCACGACGAGCAGCGCGCGCTTGCGTTCGGCGAAGAGGCGATCCTGCAGCGCATTGATCGCGAGCGCGTGCTCGGCGGCGAGCTTCTCTGCATCTTTCTTGTCGGCGAAGAGGTCTGCGCGCACCGTATCGAGATCGGCGATCTTCACCTTGGCGCCAGGCTTCACGCGCACGGCGTCGTCGATCTTGTTCCAGTCGGTCATCGGGCGGCGCTCCTGCGGAAGCGGTGAGCGTAGGCGCCTGAGTGCAGTTGTAAAAGGGGCGTCAAAGCAAAAGGGCCCCGCTTGCGCGGGGCCCTTCGCCGTTTCGGAATGAGACCGATCAGCTCGCGTAGTATTCGACGACGAGGTTCGGTTCCATCTGCACCGCGTAGGGGACTTCGGCGAGTTGCGGCACGCGGCCGTACTTCGCGGTCATCGCCTTCGCATCGAGCTCGATGTAGTCGGGCACGTCGCGTTCCGGGCTGCCGAGCGCTTCGAGGACGAGCGCCATGGCCTTCGCCTTGTCGCTGACTTCGATCACGTCGCCGGCCTTGCAGACGTAGGACGGGATATTCACGCGGCGGCCGTTCACCTTCACGTGGCCGTGGTTCACGAACTGACGCGCGGAGAAGACGGTGGGCGTGAATTTCGAGCGGTAGATGACCGCGTCGAGGCGGCTCTCGAGCAGGCCGATGAGGTTTTCAGCGGTGTTGCCCTTCCGGCGCGACGCTTCCGCGAAGATGCGGCGGAACTGCTTTTCGGTGATGTTGCCGTAGTAGAGGCGCAGCTTCTGCTTGGCGGCGAGCTGCTGTCCGAAGTCGGACGTCTTGCCCTTGCGGCGCTGACCATGTTGGCCGGGGCCATAGGAGCGCTTGTTCACCGGGGACTTCGGGCGACCCCAGAGGTTCTGCCCATATCTGCGATCGGCCTTGTACTTGGCCGTCAGACGCTTGGTCATGCGTCCGTTCCTTCTTTTGTGAGGGGGCCCGGCAGCCTCGTGATGAGACTGCGACTACCCTGGCGGTTCGCCCCTCGCCCAGCATGCGCCCACGCCGCCCGGAGGCGGTCGCGCGCGAAGGGAGGCGGTTTAGCGGCTTGCCGGGCCAAGTCAACCGGGAACGGGCCTGCGGCGGACATCCGGGGATGAACGGGCGCTTCAGGCGTCGCTCAGCTTCGGTGCGCGAATGTCTCCCCACGCCGCCGGTTGGAGAGCGGCGCCTCGCACGATGGAGACCGAACCATGAAGAAGACCATCCTGGCCGCCGCGGTCGCCCTCGGCGCCCTCGCCGTCGCCGTTCCAGCCCACGCCGATCCGCGCCGCGCCGATTATGGCTACAGCCAGCGCGACGACTATCGTGCGCCGCCCGCCTACCACAACCGGCTTACCCCCCGAGACTTCGAGCGGCTGGAAGCGCGTATCGATCGGGGTTTCCGTAACGGCAGCCTTACGCGGCCTGAAGCACGCCGGCTTTCGGCGCAGGTCGCCGACCTGAAGCAGCGCGCGCGCCACTACTGGCGCACGGACGGTCGCATGACCTACCGCGAGCGCCAGGACGTCGAGGCGCGGTATGACCGCCTGTCCCGCGCGATCTTCGCCCAGATCCGCGACGATGACCGCCGCTACAGCGAGTATCGCGGTCCGTACCGCTACTGATCGAGAACGCTCCCGCGACCCCCGCGCGGCCCCGGTGAAAGCCGGGGCCGTTGCGCGCGTCAGTGGGCGTCGAGCGTGTATTGGCTTTGCAGATAATTCTGCACGCCCACCTGGTCGAGCACCTGCAGCTGCGTCTCGAGGAAGTCGATGTGCTCCTCGGTGTCGTCGAGAATCTTGGTGACGAGGTCGCGCGTCACGTAGTCCTTCTTCGTCTCCGCGAGCGCGATGAGTTCGACCATGGTCGCACGGCCGCGCTGCTCCGCGGCGAGATCGGCGGCGAGCATTTCCGGGACGGTTTCGCCGATGGCGAGTTTGTGCAGATCCTGCAGGTTCGGCAGGCCTTCCAGCAGCAGCACGCGTTTGATGACCATGTCGGCGTGCTTCATCTCGCCGATGGATTCATCATACGTCTTCTTGGCCAGTTTTCCGTAGCCCATGCTCTCGTAGATGCGGGCGTGCAGGAAGTACTGGTTCACGCTCGTCAGCTCGTTCGTCAGCACGGCGTTCAGTTTCTTGATGACGTCGGCATCACCCTTCATGGCATTCGGTCTCCTGTTGAGGAGACGTTCTCGCGAATTCGCCCGTGGATTCAAGCACGCGTGCGGCATCATCGCGAATTATCTTCGCGAGTGCTTGTACGAACGATTTGCAGGCGAGGGCGTGCGCCCGTCAGGCGGACTTCAGGACCGCCGGTTCCGCGCCCGCAGCAGCGGCGCGCGCCTCACGGATGCGGTCGGCGATTTCGGGCAGGCAACGGCCGCACTGCGCCTTGCAGCCCCGGCGGCGATGGACCGCCTGCGGGGTGCGCGCGCCGGCCTGGATGGCCTCCTGGACCTCCCCGCACCGAATGCCATTGCAGTTGCACACGAACATGACTCGCAACTAGCCGATCCGGCGTGCGTCTGCAAGTCACTCGCAACAGATGGGCGAAACGGTCGCGGCGGCGCTGCGCCCGGCAGGCGACTGCGCGAGACGTCGGGCGGGGTCCGGCGGTAGGATCCGGCGGGAATTGTCGGAGGACCTCATGCGGATCGGCGGCGCAGCCCTGGCGACGGGTCTTGTGATGATGGCGGGCCTCGCGTTCGCGCAGACGACCCCGGCTGCCGAAAGTCAGTCGGCCTATGTCACGCGCTGCAAGCGGGAGACCGTCGCCAAATGGCCGAGCGCCCGGGCTCAGGCGGAGAGCATGTGTCAGGCCAACTGGGAGATGATCGTCGCGACCGGTCCCCTGGCGGACGCGCTCCTTTCCCTCGCGCCGCCGACGGGGACCGCCTACGAGCCCACGAGCGCCCGGGCGCGGGCGGTGGGCGTGCGGTGGATGGCGCGGGCGAGCCGAGGACACGCCGCGACTGGCCGTGTGGGCGATGTCAGCGTCATGCTGAGCCCGCCACCCGCCCAGCGTGTGGAGCTTGGCTGGTTCCAGGCAGGGGCGCCGATCCCCTACATGTTCGAAGAGGCGTTGCGGGTCCGCGGCGTCCGCCCGGCGATGATCGGCTGCATGGCGTTCGGGCCCGCTGAAAGCACCAGCGTCTATCGCGTCGCCGCGCCGGGGAAGGCGCCGTTCGTGCTCACCGTGGCGCGCCGGGAGGCGGCGCTCGGCAGCCAGACGTCCACACTCTCCATCGCCGCCGACTTCAGCGGCCAACCGGTGACGCTCGCCACGCTCCGTCGCGATGGTTCGGAGTTTGCCGCAAGCTGTCCGTCTTAGGGCGATCATGCTTGGGCGCGGCGAGCGGCTGCGGTACAAGCCGCGCCTTCTCCCGCAGGAATGTCGTTCATGGCCGTACCGGCCCCCAAAACGCCGACCATCGGCATCGTCAGCCTCGGCTGCCCCAAGGCGCTTGTGGACAGCGAGCGGATCGTCACGAAGCTGCGGTCGCAGGGCTATGCGCTGTCGGGCGACTATGAGGGCGCCGACCTCGTCATCGTGAACACCTGCGGCTTTCTCGACACCGCCAAGGCCGAAAGCCTCGACGCCATCGGCGAAGCCATCGCGGAGAACGGCAAGGTCGTCGTCACGGGGTGCCTCGGCAAGGAAGCGGACCTCATCCGCGCCACGCACCCGAACGTGCTCGCGATCAGCGGGCCGCATCAATACGAGGAAGTGGTCGCGGCGGTGCAGGATCACCTGCCGCATGTGCATGATCCGAAGATCGATCTCGTGCCGGAAGGCGGCTTGCGCTTCACGCCGCGCCACTACGCCTATCTGAAGATTTCCGAGGGGTGCAACAATCGCTGCACCTTCTGCATCATCCCGAGCATTCGCGGCGACCTCGTCTCGCGGCCGGCGAACGCGGTGATCAAGGAAGCTGAAGGGCT
This sequence comes from Hyphomonadaceae bacterium, assembly GCA_016791445.1. Taxonomy (GTDB): domain Bacteria; phylum Pseudomonadota; class Alphaproteobacteria; order Caulobacterales; family Aquidulcibacteraceae; genus VFBF01. The sequence continues at coordinate 104,204 of JAEUMP010000001.1, forward strand.
CGTAAAGGCGGGCGTGAAGGAAATCCTCGTCATCAGTCAGGACACCTCCGCATACGGGGTCGACATCAAATATGCCGAGAGCAAGCTGCGTGACCGCATGGTGCGCGCGAAGTTCTATGATCTCGCGAAAGAACTCGGCGATCTCGGCGTGTGGGTGCGGATGCACTACGTCTACCCCTATCCGCATGTGGACGACGTCATTCCGCTGATGGCTGAAGGCAAGATCCTGCCGTACCTCGATATCCCCATGCAGCATGCGAGTCCGCGACTGCTGAAGGCGATGAAGCGCCCGGCCAGCCAGGAAAAGACGCTCGAACGCATCAAGAAGTGGCGCGCCATCTGCCCGGACATCACGATCCGTTCCTCCTTCATCGTCGGCTTCCCCGGCGAGACGGAAGAGGATTTCGAGATGCTGCTCGACTTCATCGAGGAGGCGGAGATCGATCGCGCGGGCGTCTTCAAGTACGAGAACGTCGAAGGCGCACCGTCGCGCGCGCTGGGCGATCACGTCGATGAAGAGGTCAAGCAGGAGCGCTGGGAGCGCTTCATGGAAGTGCAGCAGAACCTCGCCGACGCTCGCGGTCAGTCCATGATCGGCAAGACCATCGATGTCATCATCGATGAGCGCGATGAGGAAACCGGCGAATGGCTGGCGCGGTCGAAGGCCGATGCGCCCGAGATCGACGGCGTCGTTCGTGTCGCCGGCGCGCCGAAGGCCCAGGAGGGCGATATCATCGCCGTCGAAGTCCGCGAGGCGGCGGGCCATGAATTGTCCGCAAGGCCGGCGAAGGCCCGGTAACGGTTTCGGGAACTTGGTGAAGGTGGGTGCGTCGTCTCTCCCGTGAAGGCGTGGCGCTTCTGCCGCGCGCCAGCAAAGGGAGTTCGCGCATGCTGCATTATGCGCTCGTCTTCTTCGTGCTCGCGCTGATCGCGGGCGTTCTCGGCTTCGGCGGCATCGCGGCGGCGTCCGCAGGCATCGCCAAGATCCTGTTCTTCATCTTCATCGTGCTCTTCGCGGTGAGCGCCCTGTTCGGCGCGCTGCGTGGACGGCCTCCTGCCGCCTGATGGGGCGAGGGGACATGTGACGGCAACGGACCAACCTTGAAAGGGAACTGCGCATGAAACGCACTGCAATCGCCATCTCCGCCATCCTCGCCGGCCTTTCGCTCGCAGCCTGCTCTGCCGGTGACGCCGAGAAGGCCGGTGAACGGGCGGACTCCGCCTACGAGGAAATGACCCAGGGCCAGAAGGACCTCACCGACGGCCCGCTCGAGAACGCCGGTGAAGCGGTTGATCGTGCAGCCACCGACGCCGGCAACACGATCGAACGTGAAGCCAATCAGGCGAAGGAAGACCTGAAGAACGCGACGGACGGCAACCCGAAGACCTGACCGTCCGCCTGAACGGCGCGCGAAACGCCGCTCCGACCAGGAGCGGCGTTTTTCGTACGGGTCGATCCGCATTGACCGCATCGTGGGCGCCGCACGGTCCGCGCGCCACAATGTGCGGCGCCGCCGGGTCCGGCCTGGGCCATGGGCCCGCACGTCTAGGCGCCCCGCCCGGAATCCTTACACTTGTGTCAGTCGCAAGCGCGCCAAGGGTCCGATGTTCGACGAAATGTACGAGTCTGACGGCGTCCCGCGGGCGCCCTACGCGGGCGTCGCGCGCTGGCTGGAGGCGCTCAACGTCGAGGCTCTGCGCATGAAGCGCGATGAGGCCGAGCGCCTCTTCCGCCGTATCGGCATTACCTTTGCGGTCTATACCGAGGGCGGGGATCCCGAACGTCTCATCCCCTACGATCTTGTGCCCCGCGTCCTCGCCGCCAGTGAATGGGCGCAGCTTGAGAAGGGCCTGAAGCAGCGCGTGCGCGCGCTCAACGCCTTTATCGGCGATGTCTATAGCAAGCAGGAAATCCTGAAGGCGGGAAAGGTGCCGGAATCGCTCATCCTGCAGAACCCCGCGCTGACGGCGCCGATGCATGGCCTCGCCGTGGCGGGCGGCGTCTATACCCACATCGCCGGCATCGATCTCGTGCGCACGGGCGCCGACGATTTTTATGTGCTGGAAGATAACTGCCGCACCCCGTCCGGCGTCTCCTACATGCTGGAAAACCGCGCGGTAATGATGCGGCTCTTTCCCGAGTTCTTCGCAACGGCGGGCGTCGAGCCCGTCGCGCGTTATCCCGAACGACTGCTGCGCGCGCTGCAGTCCGTTGCGCCACCCTATTGCGGCGGCGATCCAACGGTCGTCGTGCTGACTCCGGGCCAGTACAACAGCGCCTACTACGAACACTCCTTCCTCGCCGACGAGATGGGCGTTGAACTCGTCGAGGGCGCCGATCTCGTGGTGGAAGATGACGTGGTCTACACGCGCACCACGCAGGGGCTCACGCGCGTCGACGTGATCTACCGCCGCATCGATGACGATTTTCTCGATCCTGAGGTATTTCGAAAGGACAGCGCGCTCGGCGTGCCCGGTCTCATGCGCGCGTACCGCGCGGGCAATGTCACGATCACCAACGCCGTCGGGGCCGGCATCGCCGACGACAAGGCGGTCTATGTCTATGTGCCGGAGATGGTGCGTTTCTATCTCGGCGAGGAGCCGATCCTCAAGAACGTGCCGACGTTCCAGTGCAACAGGCCGGATGAACTCTCGCATGTCCTCGCAAACCTGCACGAGCTTGTGGTGAAGGAGACGCGCGGCTCCGGCGGCTACGGCATGATGATCGGACCCCAGGCGACGAAGGCCGAGCGCGCCGCGTTCGCGAAGAAGATCAAGGCCGATCCGGAAGCCTATATCGCTCAGCCGACGCTGGCGCTCTCCACGTGTCCGACTTTCGTCGACAGCGGCGTGGCGCCGCGTCACGTGGATCTCAGGCCCTTCGTTCTCTGCGGCGCCGATCGCATCGACATCGTGCCCGGCGGCCTCACGCGCGTGGCGCTGCGGGAAGGTTCGCTCGTCGTGAATTCGTCGCAGGGCGGCGGCACCAAAGACACCTGGGTGCTGCGCGGAAACGGCGGCGCCTGATGCTCTCGCGCGCAGCGGACTCCCTCTTCTGGCTCGCCCGCTACATGGAGCGGATGGACAACGTCGCGCGCCTTCTCGAAGCGGCGCAGTCCATGTCCGGCATGACGGAAGGCGTGGAGGAGTGGGAGTCCGCGCTCGCCGCGACCGGATGCGACGAAGGCTACGAAGAAAAGCACGGCGCGGTGACGCGCGAGAAGGCCACGCACTACCTCGCCGCTGATCTCGAAAATCCATCCTCCATCCTGTCGTGCTTCGACGCCGCGCGGACGAACGCGCGGGCCATGCGCACGGCGTTGACGAGCGACATGTGGGATGCGGTGAACAGTGCGTGGCTCGAGGCGCGTCGCCTAACCGGGCCCGCGTTCAAGCCCGAACGCATCGGCGAGACGGTGGACTGGGTGAAGTCCGTCGGCACGCGCTTCTACGGCGCCTACGCCGGCACGATGCTGCGCAATGAGGTCTACTGGTTCACCCGCCTCGGCACCTTCATCGAACGCGCCGACAACACCGCGCGTATTCTCGACGTGAAATATCACCTGCTGCTGCCGCGCGACGAAGGCGTGGGCGGCGCCCAGGACTACTATCAGTGGACCTCGATTCTTCGTGCGGTCTCCGCCGTGCGCGCCTATCAGTGGGTGTACCGGACGGAAGTGAAACCCTGGAACATCGCGGAGCTTCTCATCCTGCGTCCGGAAATGCCGCGCAGCTTGCGCGCGTGCTACGACGAGATCGATCAGGCGCTGGCGCAGCTTGCCGCCAGTCATTCCGGGCGGCGCGGCGAGTGCCATCGGCTTGCGGGAGAGATCGCTGCGCAGCTCCGTTACGGCAGGGTTGAAGACATCTTCCGCATCGGCCTGCACGAATATCTCACCGAGATGATCGAGCGCACCGCACGGCTCGGCGACGAGGTGCGCAGCTTCTACATGCGATGAAGGCGGTGGCGGCGGCGCGCGTTTGGGCTAGTCTGGCGCGCACTATCGCAAGGAAGCGCCGCAGATGTCCGATCTCGTCCTCGCAGAGCGCCGTGGCGGCGCCGTGCACCTCATCCTCAATCGCCCCGACAAGCTGAACTCGCTCAATGTCGAGCTCTTCCAGGCGCTCGACGGGCATGTGCGCGGTCTGCAGAAGGGCGAGGCGACCATCGTGGTGCTGCGCGGCGGCGGTCGCTGCTTTTCGGCGGGACATGATCTAGGCGACATCGCCAAGGGCGAGAAGCTCCCGGAAGCGAACTATCAGGCGAAGGTCATCGAACGGCTCTCGACGCTGCCGATGCCCGTGATCACCGCCGTGCACGGCCACTGCTACACCGGCGCGCTCGAACTCGCGCTCGCGGGCGATCTCATCCTCGCGGCGGAGAGCGCCAAGTTCGCCGATACGCACGCCAAATGGGCGCTGACGCCGGTCTGGGGCCTGAGCCAGCGGCTGCCGCGCCGCGTCGGCACGGCGAAAGCGCGCGAGATGATGTTCACCTGCCGCACCTATTCGGGCCGCGAAGCCGAAGCGATGGGTTTGGCCAATGCGTGCGTCGCCGATGACGCGTTCGACGCCGCCATCGATGCGCTGGTCGCGGAGATCGCCGCAAATTCATCCTTCAGCCATGCGGCGAACAAGCGCCTGCTCGATCACACCGACGGCCTGCCGCTGCCGGCCGGTCTCGCGCACGAAATCTATCGCGGTGAAGGCGTCGGCCCGGACATGGGTGCGCGGATCAAGGCGTTCGCAGAGCGGGCGCGGAAGTAGCTGGCTCGCCGATTTCCCAGCGCACCAGCCGATAACCGACGTCAAGGGCCTCGCGATCAAGCAGATCGGCGTTGCGCGCGCGCCAGGCGCCGCTGCGCAGATCGGCTTCCAGACGCTGCAGGCCATCGGAAGCGTCGAAGCGCGTAAAGGACGACATCGACTGGCGCGCGACGGGGTCGAGATATGTCTCCGGTCGCCGCCAGAATGCACCGAGAAAGCCGTCGATGCAGTCGTGCGGCACGAGGACGGGCGTCGCCTCAAAAGGGCCAAGCGTCTCGGCGAGCGCGGCGAGCGTCGGCATGATCTGCCGGTCGAGAACCATGATCTCGGGGAAGTAGTCGCGCGTCAGCCAGAAGTCGGAAGCCTCTGCGTCGAAAGTCAGCAGGAGGACGCGTCGCCGCGCCACGCGACGCATCTCATGGAGCCCGGCGCGCCAGTCGGCCCAGTGGTGGATGGTGAGAACCGCCATCGCGGCGTCAAAAGCGCCCGCCGCGAAGGGTAGCGCTTCCGCAGAGGCTTGTGTGCAGGGCGCTGCGTCCGCCGGCCTCTGCGCGATCATCGCGGCGGACGGCTCCACCGCCTGGACGGCGCGGTCAGGCGGTTCGTAGGAGCCCGCGCCCGCGCCGACGTTGAGAATGCTCTGCGCGTCGCCGAGTGCTTCCACAATCTGTTCAGCGAGGCGCGGGTCCGCGCGGCGGCGATGGGCGTATCCGGCGCCGATGGCGTCGTAGAGCGCGTCGGGCATGAGTGTTCGCTGCTAGAGCACGGCGCCGCGATGGAACACATGGTCGGTCGCAAGCACCGCATCCGGCGCGTAGGGTTCGAGCGCCTTCAGCTTCTCATAGAGCGGCCCGAAATCCGTATCGATGCTGTCGCGGAACAGCTTCTCGAAACTCGGCAGCACAAAGTACGTGCTCTGATACCGATCGATCCAGTAGCGCGTGCGCATGACGCGTTCGAGATCGAAGCTGATGCGGTTCGGCGTGGGATCGTCGACGCTGTATTGCGTTTCGCCGAAGGACGAGAGCATGCCCGCGCCATAGGCTTTCACGCCGTCCTCGGTCATGATCAGGCCGAACTCGACCATGTACCAGTAGAGTCGGGCGAGGATGTCGACGGCGTCGTGCGCGATCGCCTTGGGGCCGCCGAGGCCGTACTGCTGCAGATAGTCGGCGAAGACCTGGTCGAACAGCAGCGGCACGTGGCCGAAGACGTCGTGGAAAACATCCGGCTCCACGAGGTAGTCGATCTCCTCCGGTTTCCGGATCCACCAGCTGGCGGGAAAGCGCTTGTTGGCGAGGTGATCGAAGAAGACGTCGTTGGGCAGAAGGCCCGGCACGCAGACGATTTCCCAGCCCGTCGCCTTGCGCAGGCGCGCGGAGAGCTTCTCGATGTCGGGAATGCCGTCGGCGCATTCCATGTCGCGCAGGGATTTCACGAAGACCGGCGCGGCATAGTCCGTGACGAGTTTGGTCTGGCGCTCATAGAGGCGCCGCCACAGAGCATGATCGGCGGCGGTGTATGTCTCCACCGGCTGCGGAACCGTCCAGTCGGCGCGCATGGCGGAATAGTCCCCGCGCAGGCCGTGGGCGGTGGGGGCGTTGGCGAGCTTTTCGGGGGCGGCGCGATTGTCCATGTCGGCAATATAGTGCGCTTTGCGGCGAAGGTCTTTGCGCTGGACGCGCCCTAGCGCTGCAAGCGGGGCAAAGCGTGCCGCCGGAGGCTATCCGCAGGGCGCCATGTTTCGCCCGTCGAAAGAGGCCCCTCTGGCGCCGCGCACGAGGCTCTCCTACCTATCGGCGATGCTGTTCAGACGTCGTCGTCCGGAAGACCGGGTGAAGCCGGTCGATCACGCAGAGGGCCCGCCGCGCGACGCCTTCTCGCAAGCCGTCATCCATGCCGTCGACAGGGCCGGGCCCTCCGTCATCGGCGTGCGGCGCGGCAAACGGGGACGCGCGGATGCGTTCGATGGCGCGGGCTCGGGCGTCATCGTCACCTCGGACGGCTATGCACTCACCAACAATCACGTCGTGCGCGGCGCGGACCGTATCGAGGCGTCGCTGCATGACGGCGAAGTGGTCGGCGCCGACGTGGTCGGTACGGACCCGGACACCGATCTCGCGCTGCTGCGCCTGCACGCTTCCAAACTGGCGCATGCCGATCTCGGGGACTCAGACAGGTTGCGTGTCGGCGAACTCGCCATCGCGATCGGCAATCCGCTGGGGCTGCAGGCGACGGTGACGGCGGGCGTCGTGTCGGCGCTGCGGCGCACGCTGCGGGGCGAGAGCGGGCGGCTCATCGAAGACGTCATCCAGACGGACGCGGCGCTCAACCCCGGCAATTCGGGCGGCGCGCTCTGCGATGCGCGCGGGCGCATTGTCGGCGTGAACACGGCGATCATCGGCGGCGCGCAGGGAATCTGTTTCGCCGTGCCGATCAACACCGCCAAGCGCATCATCCCCGAACTCATGCGCAATGGCCGCGTGGCGCGCGGGTGGCTCGGCGTCGCGGGACAGACGCAAGGGCTGTCGAAGGCGCTCGTGCGACGGCTCCACCTGAAGGCGGAAGCCGGCGTCCTCGTCGTGCAGGTGGTGGGCGGCGGTCCCGGCGAGCGCGCAGGACTTCATCCGGGCGATGTGATCCTCGCGGTGGCAGGTGAAACGACCCCCAGCGTCGACGCGATCCACCGCGTGCTCTCGCGCGAAAGCATCGGGCAGCGCGTGGAGATGGAAGTGCTCCGCGACGGCCAGAAGACGAAGCTGGGCTTGCTGGTGACGGAGCGGCCCGCCGCCTAGACCACCGGCAGCGGCGGGTCCGCGATCTTCAGCAGTTGCTTGCCGAGGTTCTTGCCTTCGAACAGGCGACGCAGCGTGGCGGGGATGTTTTCGAAGCCGTGCTGCACGTCGTCGGCGGTCTTGAGCTTGCCTTCGGCGATGAGTTTCGACAGCGCCATCACGCCTTCGCCGTAGCGCGGCGCGTAGTCGAGTACGATGAAGCCTTCCATGCGCGAGCGCGTGACGGTGAGGTTCATGTAAGGGCGGATGCCCTTCGCGTCGGCGGGATTGGCGTCGTTGTAACCGGAAATGCCGCCACACAGCACGACACGCGCGCGCAGGGCGAGGTTCATCAACGAGGCCTCGAGAATTTCTCCACCCACATTCTCGAACACGACATTCACGCCCTTCGGCGCGAGCGCCTTGATCCGTTCGGCGACGTTTTCCGATTTGTAGTCGATGCACGCATCGGCGCCCGCCACGTCGGTCACCCATTTGCACTTGTCGGCGCCGCCGGCGATGCCGATGACTTTGCAGCCGAGCGCCTTGGCGATCTGGACGACCACCGATCCCGTCGCGCCCGCAGCGCCTGAGACCACCACCGTATCTCCCGCAACCGGCTTGCCGATGTCGGTGAGGCCGAACCAGGCGGTCAGCCCGGTGACGCCGAAGACGCCCAGCGCCTGCTCCGGCGTGACGCCCGGAAAGAGCGGCTGCACGGGCATGAACTCCGTCTGCCCGGCGGTGACCATGTAGTCCTGCCAGCCGAAACCGCCCTGGACCATCTGGCCCGGCTTGAAGGCGGGGTGGTTGGACTTGATGACCTGACCTACGCCGCCCGCGCGCATGACCTCGCCGATTTTCACGGCAGGCAGATAGGTGTCGAAGGCGATCCAGCCGCGCTGCGTAGGGTCGAAGGAGAGGTGCGTCTGGCGCACCAGGAATTCGCCCGGACCGGGCTCGGGGACGGGCGTCTCCTCCAGCCGGAAGTCGCTGTCCTTGATCATGCCCTGCGGCCTTGCGGCGAGGAGCCAGCGGCGGTTCGTCCCTGACATGTGGCGTTCTCCCTTTTCGGGCGAGGATAGGGTGCAAACGGCGCTTGTGCATCAGTTAAGCGGCGCCGTGACGCATGTCACAGGCGCCGGCGTCCGGGCTTCATATATTCACGCCATGACCAACCGACCGACGCCCCCGCAGAAGCCCCGCGCTCTCGCCCGTTCCGCCTCATGGCGCCGAGACCTCGTCGCCTCGGTGATGCTGTCGGCGGGGATCCTCGTCGCCGCGTGCGCGTTCGCCACCATCTGGGCCGCCACGCACCCGCTGTCGGGGCTCGGCGCCTGACGCGGTGACGCATCAGGGATGACAAGACGCGCGAGGCTCCGTATCTCCGCGCCATGACTGAAGCCCTTCTCGACGTCCGATCCGCCCGCAAGGACCAACTCGTCTCCGGCGCCACTGGCGACTGGGAGATCATCGTGGGCCTCGAAGTGCATGCGCAGGTGACTTCGGAAGCGAAGCTGTTCTCCGGCGCCTCGACGCATTTCGGCGCGGAGCCGAACGCCAACGTCTCGCTCGTCGATGCCGCGATGCCGGGCATGCTGCCGGTGATCAACCGGAAGTGCGTGGAGCAGGCGATCCGCACCGGCCTCGGCCTCAATGCGAAGATCAACACCTGGTCACGGTTCGACCGGAAGAACTATTTCTATCCCGATCTGCCGCAGGGCTATCAGATCTCGCAGTTCAAGGACCCGATCGTGGGCGAAGGCGCCATCGACGTGGAGCTGGACGACGGCGAGACCGTGACGATCCGCATCGAGCGCATCCACCTTGAGCAGGACGCGGGCAAGTCGATCCACGATCTCTCGCCCACGGAAACCTATGTCGATCTCAATCGCGCGGGCGTCGCGCTGATGGAGATCGTCTCGCGCCCCGACATCCGTTCCGCGAAGGAAGCGGCGGCCTATCTCGGCAAGCTGCGCGCCATCGTGCGCGCGCTCGGCACTTGCGACGGCAACATGGACGAAGGCTCAATGCGCGCCGACGTCAACGTCTCGGTGCGCAAGCCGGGGACGCCTTTCGGCACGCGATGCGAGATCAAGAACGTGAACTCGACGCGCTTCGTCGCGCAGGCGGTCGACTACGAGGCGCGCCGCCAGATCGGCATTCTAGAAGACGGCGGGACGATCCGTCAGGAAACGCGTCTCTTCAACGCCGCGACCGGCGAGACGCGCGCCATGCGCTCGAAGGAAGACGCGCCCGACTATCGCTACTTTCCGGATCCGGACCTTCTGCCTCTCGAAATCGATCCGAGTTGGATCGAGGAAATCCGCGCGACGCTGCCGGAAATGCCGGATGCGAAGAAGGCGCGCTTCGTGAAGTACTACGGGCTGACGGCCTACGACGCCGGCGTCCTTGCGGGCGATCTGGAGTCCGCCGCGTTTTTTGAAGAAGTCGCCAAGGGACGGGACGCCAAGCTCGCCGCGAACTGGGTGACCCAGGAGTTGTTCGGCGCGCTGAACAAGCTGGAAAAGACGCTCGGCGAAAGCCCGGTCAGCGCAAAGCAGCTCGGCGGCCTCATCGATTTGATGTCCGACGGCACCATCAACGGCAAGATCGCCAAGGACGTCTTCGCCAAGATGCTGGAAAGCGGTGACGATGCGGGCGTCATCGTCGAGCGCGATGGCCTCCGCCAAGTCACCGATACCGGCGCAATCGAGAAGGCCATCGACGATCTCATCGCCGCGAATCCCGACAAGGTCGCGGAAGTGAAGGAAAAGCCGAAGATGTTCGGTTGGTGGGTCGGCCAGACGATGAAGGCGACAGGCGGCAAGGCGAACCCGGCGGTGGTGAACGAGCTGCTGAAGAAGAAGCTTGGCGTCGCGTGATTACGCCGTTTCGTCCGGCGGCGCATACAGTGAGGTCGGGGAAAAAATGTTCGCTGCGGCGCTGATAAGGAAGAGAACGAACGCGATGTTGGTCATCCATAGGAACAAGCGATCTCCTTTGGCTTGGCGCTCTTGCTGATCGCTCATCGTGATCAGCCGGTCGCCGGCCACGACAAACTCGTATGCGCACGCCAGTTCGATTTTCGAGCACGGTCGACCGACAAGCGCCTTCACTGGTCTGCCGATCAGCTTCGGTTCCGCGATCGACGAAAGCTCAACGCCGTCCTGAGGGACAGCGGTTTGCACGTCGATATGCACTGTTCCCACCTGTATGCGAACAATCGCCACGGCGCGACAGCGTGTACTCCTGCGCACGCGGTAGGTGTAGGCGCACTCATCGAAAGCGCTGTCCTGAATCACGCCTTCGATCGGCGTGAGCTCGGCCGGTTTCGGCAGCGACGCGTCACTCTCGGCCATGTTGCAGCTGTGCACGCCCCATAGAACGAGCGATCCCAACGCGACCACCCACGCAAACGTCTTTGCATTGTCCAACATCGACATGTGCGCGCTCCTGTCTGCATGGTGAGGCGGGATTCGGCGGCAGATCGGTTCACTGCGCGCGCAAGGCGCAATGACGGCCCGCCGTGATCTGATAGGAGGGGGTCATGATCGACCGCGCCGTTCTCTTCGATGCCATCCGCTTCTGGGAAACCGGCCGCCTCGGCTATAACGGCGTTCTGGCGCTCGTTCTGCTCATCGTGGCTTCACTCGGCGACGCCTGGGAAGCGATCGGACGGAGCTTCGGGCTCGTGATCGGGCTCGGCGTCATGGCCAATGCGCTCTACTGCTTCGCCTATCCCATCGATCTCATCGCGCAAGCGACGCCGGCGCGGGCCTTCTGGCGGCGCTGGCGATGGGTCGCGTGGTGCATCGGAACCGGCATCGCCGCGTTGCTGGCGTTCGCGGTGACCTTCGGCGTCGGCGCGCCGTTCTAGTCCGTTTCGGGCAGACGGCCCGGGTCTATGGCGGCGTGCAGGTCATCCAGGTCAAGCACCTGCAGCGGTCGCGCCTCGCCGTCGCCGCCTTCCGCGACCGGCGCGAAGGGGACATTCTCCTTGGCGTCCACCGCCATGTGAACGGGACGCTCGCCGCCGAGCGAGATCAGGGAGGGCGATATGGAGACCGGCTTGTCGTTCATTGGCTGAACATGATCCCCCGGGCGTCCGCCGCCAGTTAAGGTTTGGAAGCCTTCGTCGCGCGCGCTGGTTATCCACAGACGCCCGCCGCGCAGTATTCACTCATGAGCAAGCATTGTTGACTTGCGTAAACCATGAAGTGTTCCACTATTTATTTGATCGCGGACAATTCGACTTAACCTTGCTGCAATTTATCCACGTCAAAACTTCGCCGTCCGATGGCGAAGGCTGTCGGTGGGGTGTCACCGGGGCAGAGGCCGCAAAGACCCGCCCCGGGACCAAGGAGCAGGCAAGGGAATACGGAAATGGCTTTCACCGACGTGGAAATCGCCGAGGCGCACCAGGCTGCGCACACGCAAGCGGCGCCCGAGGACCTCTACAAGCTGGGTCTGATCTATTCGACCGGACAGGGCGCGGAGATCGACCTCGTGCAGGCGCACAAATGGTTCAATCTCGCGGCGCTGCGCGGATCGCAGCCGGCGAAGGAGTGCCGCAAGGAACTCGCGGACCAGATGACGAGCATGGAAATCGCCGCCGCGCAGCGACAGGCGCGCGAATGGCTGAGCCGCTCGCCGCTGCACTGAGGATCGGGAAGGTCAGGGTGCTCGAAGCGCCCTGACGTGTGCCGTCATCGCCACGACATCGCGAAGCGTCGTGCGCGGAGCTTCGATCTGCGCCGTGATCGGCGGTGTCGCCTGCGTGGGGGCGACAGACGCTTCGGTCGCGCGCGCGGTCGCAGCGCAGCCCGCAAATCCTGAAACGAAAATCACCGCCATCGCGGCTATCGCATTGCGCGACATGGTTGTTCTCCGGACATTTCGCTTCGCGGGCCTTCAAGTGCCGTGCCAAGCGTAACGCGTGTTAACCATACCCGACTGTCCGCCCTCAAAGTGGGCTGACATGGTTAAGGATGCGTTGATGCGTCGACCGCAAGGATGCGCGCAGCGACTTCGCCGACTGGCGCCATTTCCACGCCGGCCGCAAACGCCGCAGCCACGATGCGCTCGAGCAGCGCCGTGCTTGCACCCCATTCTGTCGGACGCGCCGCCACGTCGTGCGTGTAGAAAATCAGCCAGGCCTTCCGCCGCAGCGCCTGTTCCAAGAGCTTCAGCGCGCGTTTTTGCGCATCCGCGCCGAAGAGGGCGTTCGCGGGCAGCTGCGCGAGGTCGATGCGCCCCTCAGCGAGTCCCGGCGCCGTCCCGCGCGCGGTGGTGAACCGCGACGGCAATCCGTCCTTCAGCGTCGCAGTGGTTTCGCCGAACGGCCAGGCGAAGGAGACGAGCCGCGTCTCAAGACCCATGGTCGCGAGCGCATCCGCGTTGCGCACCATGTCGGCGTAGAGGTCGTCCACCGGCGTGCGACCGCAATCGAGGTGGGAAAAGGTGTGGCAGCCGATCTCGTGACCGGCGCCGGCGAGACGGGCGATGTCCCCGGCGTCGAACATCTCGCCGTACTGCGTGTGCGCGCCGGCGACCCCGCAGCCCGCATACCAGGTGCCGCGCGCGCCGACGGCCTCGAGGATCTTCGCGCCGCGCGTCGCCGCCGATTTCGGGAAGTCGTCGAAAGTGAAGCTGATCACGGGACGCGCGAGGCGCACGCGCACCGGTCGCGCCACATGGCGCTGGACGCGCCGGCGGTCCGGGCTGGCGCCGGGACGGCGCACGGGCGCTAGGGGCGCTTGGTTCATGGACGTGACGGCGGGACGGGCGCCCCGGAAACCTCTTCTGCGGCCTGGCGATCCCGGTCCCACGCAAGACGCATACCGCGCCCGCAAGAGGCCGCCGCAGCAAACGCGACAGCGCCGGTCCCTTGCACCGGGAGGCAAGGACAGGCTATCGCAGGGGCCGCCGGAGACGTGGCCGAGTGGCTTAAGGCGGCGCCTTGCTAAGGCGTTGTACGGGAATACTGTACCCAGGGTTCGAATCCCTGCGTCTCCGCCAGTGCTGAAGCCAAGATTGGCGCGGCGACGGCCGGATGTTCGTCGAGTCGGCTGGAGAGCCGCCCCGCTGCAAGTCCAAGCGCTCGACACCTGTTTGGGCGGCCCGGCATCGGGGTGACCGCTTTCGATACAAGTCCGGGGACAATCATGCGGCGGGACGCGCTGCGAGCGCGATTGCCAATGCGCAATTGCCGCTACTCAAGGCTCCCCCGCATCCGGACTGCGATAGTCGAGGGCGAAGCAGGGCAGGAGTTTCGTCGGATCGATGCGCGGGCGATCCGGCGCGGCGCCCAGCGTGACGGTTCCTGCAGTCGGGACCTGAAAGCTTGCAATCCGGAGCGCGCGAACACCAGCCGCGTCGACAAATTCCGCAGCGGCCACAAAGCGCGTGCGCTGGCCGCCGCATAGTCCGCCCTGCGGCGCGCTCGTTGCGACGCGCTCTTCCAGTACTTCGTAGAATGCGGGGAAGGCGCCGGCGGGCGCGCCGAGTTCGGTCTGCACATGGTCGACAAGCGTCCGCACGTCGGCGTCGTCATCGGGAAGCAGGGCGTGTCGTGTTGCAAGCGTCACGCCGTTCGCGAACGCGAACGTCAGTGTGTCGTTTGCGCCTGCGCTTTGTCCGACCGTGAGATTCCCGGCGATCAATTTCGACTGTTCGTTGCTGGCGGACCAACGCTGGTTGGTGGAAATCAACTGACCGTCTTGATCCGCGTGAATCGGCGCGGCGCGCGTGGCGTCGCATGCACTCACGATCGCCACGACCAACGAGATCGCAAGGGTCGCAGGCTGTCGCAAAACTTTCATGCCTGTGACGTCAAAGCGAAACAAAACCGTCATCGAGCAAAAAGACCCGCAAAACCGCCACTTCGGCGCTTGTGTTGCAACCGCAATAGGTCGTCGTCATCGCGCATGCAATCGTCGCTTCAATCTCTGGTGACGCGAGATTGTAGCGTGCGTGTCACGAAAGTTTTGCAGCCGGACGCTAGTCGATCTCTCGGCCTTGATGGGCGCTTGTCGGCTTTCACGTCGACGACAGAGGAATGCAGGGGATCGACATGCAGTTTGGAACGCACGCTCGCGCGATCGCGCTGGCGCTCACTCTCGGACTGGCGGCGTGCGGCGGCGGCGGCATTGCCTCGCCGGGCGCGACGAATTCGGGAACGCCTCCGGGCGGCGGCACGGGTGGCGGCGGCACGGGCGGCGGCGGCACGGCGACGTGTCCTGCGGGCACGACCAACGCGGGCGGCCTTGCGGGCAACACGGTCTGCAACCTGACGGGCGAGATCCTCAGCAACCTGACGCTCGCGAACATTTCGGGTGTGGTCTATCGCCTGAATGGCCGCGTGGATGTGGGCCGCGATCTCGGCGCCAACGGCGCGGCGACGACGGGGCAGGCCGCAACGCTGACGATCCAGCCGGGCGTACGCATTTTCGGCGCCGCTTCGGGCGACATGCTCATCGTCAACCGCGGCAGCCGTATCGACGCACAGGGCACGGTCGCATCGCCGATCGTCTTCACCAGCCAGAACGACATTTCCGGCGCCGCCACGGACACAACCTCGCGGCAATGGGCCGGCGTCATCATCAATGGTCGCGCGCCCGTCGGCGGCTGCGCGACGGCGGTGACCCGCGGCTCCATCGACTGCCAGAACCAGGTCGAAGGCGTCACCGCCTCGACGGGCACGGCTTCCTTCTACGGCGGCGCAACGCCGACCGATACGAGCGGCACGCTGCGCTATGTGCGCATCCAGTATGCCGGCGCCTTCCTGCCGGGCGCGGCGGCGGGCGACGACCTCAACGGCCTGACGCTCGGCGGCGTGGGATCGAACACCACGGTCGAGTACGTCCAGGTGCACAACTCGGGTGATGACGGCATCGAGATCTTCGGCGGCGCTGTGAACATGCGCTACGTCGTGGTCACCGGCGCCAACGATGACGGCCTCGATCTCGACGAGGGTTATGCGGGCGCCATCCAGTTCGCCGTGATCCGCCAGGCGAACATCGCGACCGACGGACCGGACCGCAATTTCGAGTGGTCGAACCGCACGGTGGCGGGCACGGGCGCGCCGGGCTTCTATACGAACCCGCTGATCTCGAACTTCACCGCAATCGGCCGTCCGCAGAACGGCACGGGCTCCAACCTCACGGGTCTGTCTCTCAACAATACGAGCGGCACGCCGGGCGCCTCGGGCCGCATCTACAACGGCGTGGTGACGGGTTCGACGACGTGCGCGAACTTTGAATCGTCTTCAGCGGTGAACCCGCCAGTGGTGCAGTCGGTTCTGTTCGACTGCCCGACGGCTGCGGGCGGTGCAGTGACGACCGGCATCATCAACGCGGCGGGCGCCAACAACTCGACCAACGTTCCGAACTCGCTGACGAACTTCATGCCGGGACCGGCGGAATTGGCGCGTCCTGCGGTGAACCCCACGACGCTCTCGCCCTTCTTCCAGGCGGCCAACTATATCGGCGCGTTCTCGCCGACGGAATCCGCATCGTCGAACTGGGCGTCCGGCTGGACGATCGGTCTCTTCGCGCCGCCGGCAGGCTGCCCGGCGAACACGGTCGACACCAACACCACGGTGGCGGGCCTGCGCAATTGCCGCCTCTCGGGGCAGCTGCTGAGCAACACCAGACTCGTCGCTGGCAACATCTACCAGCTGCAGGGTCGCGTGGACGTCGGCAACGACACCGGGCCGAACCCGGCGTCGCCGATCGCCGGTCGGGTGAACGCGCAGCTGACCATCGACGCGGGCGTGCGCATCTACGGTCGTGCGGCCGGCGACATGCTCATTGTCAACCGCGGCTCACAGATCTTCGCGAACGGCACGACGTCCGCGCCAGTGGTGATGACGTCGGAGAACGATATCGTCGGTCTTGGAACCCGTTCCTCTGCGACGCGCGAATGGGCGGGTCTGATCATCAACGGTCGCGCGCCGGTCGGCGGTTGCACCACAGCGGTGACGCGCGGCACCGTGGATTGCCAGAACCAGGTGGAAGGCGTCACTGCGGCGACCGGGACGGCTTCTCTCTACGGCGGCGCGACTCCGGGCGACAGCAGCGGCCGCCTCTCGCACCTGCAGATCAAGTTCCCTGGCGCGTTCCTTCCGGGCGCGGCGGCGGGTGACGACCTCAACGGTCTCACGCTTGGCGGGGTCGGCTCCGGCACGACCGTGGAATATGTGCAGGTCCACAATTCGGGCGATGACGGCATCGAAATCTTCGGCGGCGCGGTGAACCTTCGTTATGTGGTGATCACCGGCGCCAACGATGACGGCCTCGACCTCGACGAAGGGTATGCCGGCGCCATCCAGTTCGCGATCCTGCGTCAGGCGAACTACACCTCCGATGGTCCGGACCGGAACTTCGAGTGGTCGAACCGCACGGTGGCGGGCACGGGCGCGCCGGGCTTCTTCACGAACCCGCTGATCTCGAACTTCACCGCGATCGGTCGTCCGCAGAACGGCACGGGCTCCAACCTGACGAACCTGTCGCTCAACAATACGAGCGGCACGCCGGGCGCCTCTGGCCGCATCTACAACGGCGTGGTGACGACTTCGACGACGTGCGCGAACTTCGAATCGTCTTCGGCGGTGACCCCCCCGGTGGTGCAGTCGGTGCTGTTTGACTGCCCGACGGCTTCGGGCGGCGCGGTGACGGCCGGCATCATCAACGCAGCGGGCGCCAACAACGCCACGGCCACGCCGAACACGCTGACGTCGAGCTTCATCAACGGCGCCACGGAGAACGCTCGTCCGTTCGTGGATCCGACGACGCTCTCGCCGTTCTTCGTGGCGGCGCCCTACATCGGCGCGGTGCGGAACTCTTCCGACACCTGGTGGCAGGGCTGGACCTGCGGCCTGCAGTCGGGATCGACCTGCTGATCCAGTCGAGTGAAGCGGGCGGCGAAATATCGCCGCCCGCTCTTTCTCTTTTTCTTTCGGGGAACGACCCATGAAATCCAGACACCTGTCGTTGGGCAGCGCGCTGTTGCTGACGACCATGCTGAGCACGCCCGCGATCGCCTGGGCGCAGGACAGCGCGCCCGCAGAGCCCGTGGCGCAGGCCGACACCGCCGGCAACGAGATCGAAGAGTCGCCCGAAATCGTCGTGCGCGGGCGCTTCATCCCGGAGCCGATGCGTGAGACCTCCCAGGTCACGACCTTCCTCTCCACCGCCGATCTCGCGCGCACGGGCGATGACAATGCCGCCGCCGCGCTGACCCGTCTTACGGGACTTTCGGTGGTCTCCGACCGATTCGTGTTCGTGCGCGGTCTTGGCGATCGCTATTCTTCCGCTTTGCTCAACGGATCGCCGCTGCCCAGCCCCGAGCCGCTGCGACGTCAGGTGCCGCTGGATCTCTTCCCGTCGAGCATTCTCGCCGGCGCGGCAGTGCAGAAGACGTTCTCGCCGAACTATCCCGGTGAATTCGGCGGCGGCATCATCGACCTGCAGACCCTGCGGATTCCCAGCGAGTCCTTCCTGACGCTCAAGGTGGGCACGGGCGTCGACACCGAATCCAACCGCAACGGCTTCTACTACTACGGGAGCGATACCGATCGCTTCGGTTTCGATGATGGCACACGCAACATACCGGCGCCGATCGCTGCCGCGATCGCGCGCGGACGGCGCATCGACGACACGAATTTCACGCCCACCGAACTGGAAGTGATGGGCGAAAGTCTCGTCAACTCCCCGCTGACGGTCGTCCAGCGTCGTTACCTGCCGATCGACATCGAGACCGAACTGACGGCGGGCATGACGTTCGATCGCGGCCGCTACAATATCGGCCTCGTCGCGGCGGGCGGCTTCAAGAACCAGTGGCGCTACAAGGACGCCGAGCGCGTCGAAGTCGTCGGCAACTCGCTCGAGACGGATTTCAACAGCGTCTCCACCAGCAACGACATCGTCGCGAACCTGTTCTCGAGCGCAAGTATCGGCTGGGGCGCGAACGAGATCACGCTGTCAGGCCTCTTGGTGCGCAGCACCACCAAGTTGACCCAGATCGAAGTGGGCACGGATTTCAACCGTCCGGGCGCCGATCCGTTGGCGCCGCTCGTGAACGAGCGCTACGAGTCCACCGCCTGGTATGAGCGCCAGCTCGGCTCGATCCAGCTGGCGGGGGAACACGAGTTCGGCAGTCTGGATCTGGATTGGCGCACCGCGTTTGCGCGATCCGATCGTGACGCGCCCTACGAGCGCAGCATCCGCTATGACGTCCTGCCGAACGGATCGACGACGTTCGCCGGAGGAATCGACAATCGCATCCGATTCTCCGAACTTACGGATGAAGTGATCAGCGCGGGCGTGGATGCACAGTATCGCATCGCACTTTCGCCGCAGCGTGAGGCGGTGTTCTCTGCGGGCGCGGCGTACTCGAACACCACGCGGAACTCGGATCTCATCCAGTTCGCTTTCACCGGCCCGCGCGGCCCGACGCCGCCGGACGTTCTCGCCGCGCGCGTCGACTTCCTCTTCTCGCCCGACAACATCGATCCGAGCCGGTTCGTGCTGAATGAATTCACCGGTCGGGACGACAGCTACAAGGGCCGTCTGACGAACCTCGCCTATTATGTGGGTGCGGACGTCGAAGTGCTGCCGCTGGTCCGTGCGGCGCTCGGCGTGCGCTATGAGGACGCCACCCAGATCGTGCGCACCTACAACCGGTTCGGCGAGAACTCCGCCGCGCCGGTCAATATTGCGGAGAGCTACTTCCTCCCGTCGGCGACGCTGACGTGGAACTTTGCGGACGATCTGCAATTGCGGGTCGGCTATTCGCAGACCATCGCCCGCCCGCAGTTCCGCGAGCTGGCGTTCACGCCGTTCATCGACCCCGACACGAACCGCATTTATCAGGGCAATCCCTTCCTGAAGGACAGCGAGTTCAAGAACTACGATGCACGCGTCGAGTACTATTTCGGACGTGACCGGTTCTTCACGATCGGCGGATTCTACAAGGAAATCGAGAATCCGATCGAGGAAGTCGTCGTGCGTCTGGACCGCTACCAGACCCGTTTCATCAATGCGCCGCTCGCGACGCTGTATGGCGGGGAAGTGGAGTTCCGGGCGAAGTTCGACATGCCCTTCGAAATGCCGGTGCTGCGGGATGCGAAGTTGTTCTTCGCCGCCAACTACACCTACACGCATTCGGAAGTGGAGGCCGACGCCGGCGCCCGCATCGTCAGCCCGGTGGACTTCACCCTGCGGCCCGCCACCGAATTCGGTCTGAACGGCACGCCGTTGCAGGGCACGCCGGAGAACATCGTCAACCTGCAGTTCGGCTACGAAACCGACGCATCGCAGCTGACGCTGCTTCTGGGCTGGGTCGACGACCGGATCCTCCGGCGCGGTCTCGGCAGCGTGCAGCCGGTCATCGAAAGCCCCGGCACGAATGTCGACCTTGTATTCAAGCGCGACTTCTCGTTCGCCGGTGCGGGATTCACGTTCGGTCTGAGCGGACGCAACCTGCTCGGCACGGAACACCAAGAATTCCAGACCTATGCGCGCGGTCGGAATGAAGTGAACACCTACGACAGAGGCAGGTCGTTCTCGACGAGCCTCACGGCGCGCTTCTGATGTACTGCTGACGGACGGCGCGTTCCAGTTTGGGGCGCGTCGTTTCCGTCCGTGTCCTGACGACAGTGTGTCGGCTGTCATCAAGACTTCACAAAAAAGAAATACGAGAACCGGGGTCCGGCGAAATGCCGGCAGTCGTGCGAGGGCTTGATGTACAAGGGGAAAAAGGCCGTCGGCGGTGGGCGGGCGCCCCACGCCGTGCGCCCTGTCGTCGAAGCTGTGCTCGTCGCCGCCGTCGCCTTCGGGTGCGCCCATGCGGGATGGGCTCTGATTGCGCCGTCTTCCGCGGGCGCGTCGTCGCGTACGACATCGGCGGATGAAGATGCGGCGGCGCACGCGGCCATTGCAGCGCAACCGGCCATCGAGATGCTGGCGCAGTCTCCGTTCGATCCGGCCGCGGGCGACTTCACCGGGGCATCGCACGCCGCAAGCGCGATGGTCGCGGGCCTGCAGTTGCAGGGCGTGCGCGTTTCGACGGACGCATCGCGGTCCAGCGCCATCTTCGGCCTTGCCGACGGGACGCAGCGCGCCTTCAGTATAGGGCAAGACATCGGCGACGGCGTAACGCTTGCGGAAGTCACGCCGGACCACGTGCGCGTCTCCTATGCGGGCGGTGAGCGCCGACTGGACATGCCGGCGCGTCCGGCATCCATCGCTGCGGCGTTCATGGGCGGCGTTCAGGAACCGGTCGCGCAGCGCCTCCAGCGTTCGTCCGCCGATCTCACGCCATCGACGCCGTTCCAGGCCGCCGTCATCGCGCCTGCTGCTGCGAAGGTTCATGTGGAGCCGAATGCGGCGGAGCCCGGTCATTGGGAGGTGTCGCAGGACATGGCGCCGTTGCTTCAGGCCACGGGCTTGCAGGCGGGAGACGTCATCATTGCCGTCAACGGGACGACGCCGCCGCGCACGGCGACTGAGTTGCTGGCGGCGGCGCAGGGCGGCCCCCTGCAGGTGACGCTCCGTCGCAACGCGCTGGAGTTCACCGTTCCGGTTTCGGCGCCGTTCCAATGAGGAACAAGGAAAAGCCGGTCGGGCCACGGCGCAAGAATGCGCTGCTGTTGGCATTCGGGCTTGCGGGCGCAGGTCTGAACCTCTTCGCCGGCGCCGCCGCGCAGGCCCAGACGGCGACGCCGCCTCAGGCGGCGCCATCGGCGAACGGCGGCGTGACGATGCGCGAAGTCGACATCCGCGCCTTCATCGAGGATGTTTCCAACGCGACCGGCCGGACGTTCATTGTCGATCCGCGCGTCAGCGGTAAGGTGACTGTTGTTGCGCGCGGTGCGATGTCGGAGCGCGAACTCTTCGATGTCTTTCTCGCAACGCTGCGCGTGAGCGGCTATGTGGCGTCGCCGACCGCATCCGGCGCCTACCGGATCATTCCCGACGCAGTGGCGGCGCGGGAGCCTGGCGGCGGCGCGGCGTCCGCGGAGAACCGCTATGTGACGCAGGTTTTCAACCTGCGCTTTGCGGACGCCGAGAGCGTCTCTGCGGCGCTGAAGCCGATGCTGTCGGAGCGCGGCCAGGTTACGGTCCTGCGTCGCGGAAACGCCGTCGTCGTGATCGATTTCGGCTCCACGATTTTGCGCGTGCGCGAGGTCATCGGCCGGCTGGACCAGGACACGTCGTCCATGCGGACCGTCGCCTTCCGGAATACATCGGCGCAGGAAATGGCGCGTGTGGCGGTCCAGATGGCCGCCGGCATCGGCGATGACGGCGGTTCGCGCGGTCTGCTGCAGGCGGTGCCGGTGGCGTCTAGCAACAGCGTGATCCTGCGCGGCGACCAACAACTCGTCGTGCGGGTGTCAACGATGCTCGAACAACTGGATGGACAGGCGAATTTCCGTTCGGGGGTTCAAGTGATTCCGTTACGCCACGCGGTGGCGGAGGAAGTTCTGCCGGTGCTGCGGGATCTGTCGCAGTCGCTCACGGCCGCGACGGGCGGGGAGGGCGCGCAGGCGGGCGCGAACCGGCGGGCCAACATCGCGGCGCATCGCGCGACAAATTCGCTGATCATCAGCGCCGATCCCGAAACGCAGGAAGCGCTAGCGAAAGTCGTCCACGCGCTCGATGTGCGACGGCAACAGGTTCTCGTGCAGGCCATCATCGTTGAGGTGTCTGACGCGGCGGCGAAAGATCTCGGACTCCAGTTCCTTCTCGCCGACACCAATGGCGGCGGCACGACGCCATTCCTCTCCACCAACTACGGCGCAAGCGCGCCGAACTTGCTGGCGATCACGGGCGCAATCCTGACGCGCGGCACGTCGGCGGCCGTACCAGGCGTGACCGACTTGCAGCGCGCTGCGTTATCGTCGCTCGTCGGCTCGCGCGGCGCACTCCTCGGCGTTGGCGGCCAGCGTAATGACGGCACGATGCTGGGCCTCATCCTGAACGCACTGGCGCAGGACAAGGAATCAAACGTCCTGTCGACGCCGTCCGTCATGACGCTCGACAACGAGCCCGCGTCCTTCCTCGTCGGTCAGCAGATTCCGATCACCACGGGCGAAGCGCTGAGCGCCAATTTCGAGAACCAGTTTCGTACCGTGACGCGGGAGGACGTGGGCGTGCGGCTCGAGGTGCGCCCGCAGATCAGCGAAGGCGGTGCGATCCGCCTTGCGATCAAGCAGGAAGTGTCGAGTGTGTTCGGTCCGGTTTCGGCCAATTCGTCGGACCTCATAACGAACCGCCGCGCCATCGACACGTCCGTTCAAGTCGATCCGGGCCAGATCATCGTGCTCGGCGGCCTCATCCAGGAAGAACTGGGCAGTGACGACAGCGGCGTGCCGGGCCTGCGCAACGCGCCGGTCGTCGGGCGCCTTTTTCGCTCGGAGTCCACCTCGCGCCGCCGCACCAACCTCATGGTGTTCCTGCGCACGACGCTCGTGAGCACGCCCGAACAGGCGGCCGAAGTCACCCGTCAGCAGATTCGTACGATCGGCGGTCTCGACGGTCTGGATGCAGGCATGGCGTCCCGTCTCCGCGAGACGCTGGAACTCCCCGACCCGCCTCGTACGCAGGGTGAGCGACGTTAGACGTCGCGAAGACGTCATGAGCGAAGTCGCCGCCGCCAAATCCCCGGAACCGGATCGTCGCCTGGCCTACGCCTTCGCGAAGGCGAACGGCGTTGTCCTGCTGACGGCTGAAGCGCCTTGGAAAGTGGGGATGAGCGCCACGGCCGATCCGTTCGCGCTCACGGAAGTGCGACGTTGGCTCAATGCGCCGTTCGAAGTCGTCCAGCTGACCAATCAGCAATTCGACGAGGCGCTCTCGGCGCAATACGCCGTCAGCGGCACCGCCGCGCGATCGATTGCGGAAGGTTTCGATGCGGACGGGGCGCTCGACGTGTTCGCGAGCGGCGCCGACGCGACCGCCGATTTGCTCGACAGTCAGGACGACGCTCCCGTCATTCGGCTCATCAACGGGTTGATCGCGGAGGCCATCAATCAGGGTGCTTCGGATATTCACATCGAGCCGTACGAAAACACGATCGTTGTGCGGCTTCGCATCGACGGCGTGATGCGCGAAATCCTGCAGGCGCCGGCGAAAGTGAAGGGGCGTCTCGCGTCGCGCATCAAAGTTATGGCGCGGCTCGACATCGCCGAACGCAGATTGCCGCAGGACGGCCGCATGTCGCTGACGCTCGGTGGACGTGGCGTCGATGTGCGTGTCTCCACGCTCCCGTCGCGGCATGGAGAGCGGGTAGTGCTGCGTCTCCTCGACAAGGATCAGGGGCTTCGTAGTCTCGACGCGCTTGGCATGGGTTCCGAAATGCTCGCGCGGTTCCGCGCGGCGCTGATGACGCCCAACGGCATCGTTCTCGTCACCGGTCCCACCGGATCGGGCAAGACAACCACGCTCTACGCAGCGCTCAATCTGCTCAACGATCGCACGCGCAACATTCTCACCGTGGAAGATCCGATCGAGTATGCGATCGACGGCATCGGGCAGATGCAGGTCAACGCCAAGATCGGCATGAGCTTCGCCGCCGGTCTGCGCGCGATTCTCCGGCAGGATCCGGATGTCGTCATGGTCGGTGAGATTCGCGATCCCGAAACGGCGCAGATCGCGGTGCAGGCGAGCCTTACAGGACACCTCGTCTTCTCGACCGTACACACCAACGATGCGGTCGCCGCCGTGACCAGGCTCAAGGACATGGGCGTGGAGCCCTACCTCATCGCATCAACCGTGCGTGGCATCGTCGCGCAGCGGCTGGTGCGACGGCTGTGTCAGTCCTGCAAGCGACCGGCGGTGATCGGCCCGCAGGAGCGCACTGCCCTTGCAAGCATCGGCGAAGCGGACGCGACCGTCTACGAAGCTGTCGGCTGCCCGCGGTGCAGCGGTTCGGGCTATGTCGGTCGTGTAGGACTCTACGAGTACGTCGCTGTGGATGACGCATTCCGTCGCCTGATTCATGCGGAAGCATCCGAGGAGGAGATGTCGGTCTGCGCGTTCAGAAGCAGTGAGCCCCTGCTGCACAGCGGGTTGCGTGCTGCGGCTTCCGGTATGACGTCGCTCTCCGACGTGCTGCGTGTGGTGAGCGGCGGGGGAGGCGGCTGAGGCGATGTCACGCTTCGCTTATCTCGCAGTGGATCCGGACGGTCGCGAACGGTCGGGCGCGCTGGATGCGTCGAGTGAGGCTGACGCTCGTGCGCGCTTGCAGCGCAAGAACTGGATGCCTCTGCGCGTCACCGCTTCTGCGGAAGGTGCGGCTTCGCTCCGGCGCGCGGCGGATACGACGGTTGCACCCGGCGCGGCGCGCGGTAGGAAGCTCTCGCTGCGCAGCCAGACGCTGTTTGCGCGTCAGCTCGCAACACTGATCGATGCGTCTGTGCCTATGGACGAGGCGCTTGCGCTCATCGGCGCCCAGCAAGAAACGGAGACCGGGCGACGGATCGTCGAGGATCTGCATGAGGCGGTGCTTGAGGGGCGGCGTCTGGCCGAGGCGATGGGGCGCCATCCGCGCAGCTTCCCGCCGCTCGTTCGTGCGGCCGTCGCTGGTGGTGAGCGGGCAAGTAATCTCGGCGTCGTGCTGACACGTCTCGCCGACTATCTCGCGCGCGCCCACGCGCTGCGCAGCAAGATCACGACAGCGCTCATCTACCCGGCGGCGCTGAGTATCGTTGCGGTCTCAGTCGTGGCGTGCCTGATGATCTTCGTGGTGCCCAGCCTGACTGAGCAGTTCAGATCGTTCGATGCGCGGCTGCCGATCATCACCCAAGCGCTGATTGCGGTATCCGGTTTTCTGGGCGCCTTCTGGCCGCTTGTGCTCGCGGGGCTCATCTCCGGCGGCTTTTTGCTTCGCACCGTTCTGGCGCGCCCGACAGTCGCGCTTGCGGTCGATCGCGCTCTGCTCAACGGCAAATTCGTCGGTCGATGGGTGAGGACGGTGACGGCGAGCCGGTTCTCGCGGGCGCTCGCGACACTGATCGGATCCGGACTTCCGGTGCGCGACAGCGTGAGCGCCGCACGAGGCAGTGTCGGCAACCGGCACGCCGCCCTGATGATTGATCGCATGGGCGCGTGGATCGAAGAAGGCGAACCGCTCTCGGCGGCGATGCGTCGCGCGGGATTTTTTCCGGCCTTGGCGACGTACATGGTGGCCAGCGGCGAAGGTGCGGGCGAACTCCCAGGCATGTTGGAGAAGGCCGCCGATCACCTGGATCAGGAGTTCGAAGCCTTCACCACCACTGCGCTAAGCCTATTCGAACCTGCCGTGATCGTGGCGATGGGGGCGGTGATCGCGTCGATCGTTCTGGCGATCATGTTGCCCATTCTTCAGCTCAATCAACTCGCAATAGGCTGACGCATCATGAGATTCGCATCCTCCGTAGAAACGAACGGAACGCGCTGGCGCAGCGACGCAGGCGTCACACTTGTGGAAATGATGGTTGTCATCGTCATTATCGGCCTCGTCACCGCGGTCGTGGCGATCAACGTCCTTCCGGCGCAGACGACAGCGCGGGTTGAGAAGGCGAAGGCTGATATCAGGACGCTCGAGCAGGCGCTCGAACTCTTCCATCTAGATCAGTCGCGCTATCCGTCGACGGAGGAGGGTCTTGAGATTCTTGCGGCGTCGCCGGCCTCAGGCGGCGCGCGGCGAACCGATCCCTATGTGCGGCGCTTGCCGAACGATCCGTGGGGACGGCCCTACCTCTATGTGGCGCCGGGTCAGGAAGGTCGTCCGTACGATATCGTCACGCTCGGCGCGGACGGGAAGGACGGCGGGGAGTCGGCAGATGCAGACATCCGCAACTGATCTGCACCGGCGTGGCGAGGACGGCTTTACGCTCGTCGAAATGCTTGTGGCGATCGGTGTCGTCTCGATGATGGCGGGCCTCGCCCTGCTGGCTTCGCCGGGCCCGGAGCGCCGGACTCAGGCGTTTGTCGAGCAGTTTGCCGCGTTCGTAGTGCGCGGCGGCGAGGAGAGCGTGATCGCGAATACGCCCGTCGCGCTCGTCTTGTCGCGAGAGGGATACGGCTTTGCCCGTCGCCACGAGAACGGATGGTCGTTGATCACGCATGGATCTTCGCTGGCGCAACGGCCATGGCCTGATGGTGTGAGTTATGACGTCGAGGACGGGGACAAGAGCGAGGCTGCGGCGGGCCGTATAGCGGTGTTCGACGTGCTCGGCGGGGCGGACCCCGCCCGCATCCGTCTCAGCCGCGCCGGGCGATCATGGCGGGTGGAACTGGATTCGGGAGGCAACGTGCATGTCGACTCTCTCCCGTGACGCTGGCGACGCGGGCTTTTCCCTCGTGGAGGCGCTCGTCGCGCTTGCCGTCTTTGCAACGGCGGGCGTCGCGCTGGTGACGATGCAGACCCAGTCCGTAAGAACGCTGACGGCGCAAGAATCCCGAACGCTCGGTGCGCTGGTGGCGCAGAATGTGCTTGTCGATGTCGTCGCATCCGATACGCCGCCGTCTATCGGGCAGAGCGCCGGAGACGCAAATCTGGGCGGTCGTACATGGTCGTGGCGCATGGACGTGTTCGCTATGCAAGACCCCGGCATGCGCCGCGTGCGTGTCATCGTGCGGGACGGCGCCGCGCCGGCGGCCGACGTCACTGCCTTCGCCAAAGTACCGGTGACACAGTGAAAAGCGAAGTCCGAAACGGAGACGAAGCGTTCACGCTCGTGGAGGCGCTGGTATCCCTCTTCGTGTTCGCGCTCCTGTCGGGTGGATGTGTGCTGATGCTCACGCAGACCATTCGGGCGCAGGAGCGCGCCGGCGCTGCGCAGGAACGACTGCGCGAAGTGCAGATGACGCAGGCGCTGCTCACCGCCGATCTTGCCCAGACCGCCCTCCGGACGGTGCGGAGTGGCGAGGGACAGATCCTGCCGCCGTTTTCCGGCGGCGGAGACCAGCAGCTGATGGCGTTCGTCCGTACCGGAGTCGATCCGGACGCTCCGGCGGGCGCGCGGAGCCAGCTGACCTTCGTGGAGTATGTGGTGCACGATGACTCGGTCGTCCGGCGTACGCGAACCGCGATCGACCCGCGCTCGGTCGCGCCCGTGAGCGAGCGGGTGGTGTTGCGGGACGTCAGAGAGGTTCAGGTCCGATTCTACAACGGGCAGACGTGGGAGCCGAAATGGCTCGGCGCGACCGGTCGTCCGCGCGCCATAGCGCTGGAAGCGACAAGCGCACGGTACGGAAAAGTGCGGATCGCATCGCTGGTGTCGCCGCCATGATTGGTACCGACATGCGCAAGGACCAGGGCGCGGCGCTCGTCATAGTTCTGGCGATGCTGAGCGTTCTTTCGATGATCGCCGTTGTGACCGTCGAGTCATCGCTCATGGGCGTGCGCCGGACGCAGAATATCTCGGTGATGACGCAGGCGCGTTGGTACGCAATGGGGGCCGAGGCCTTCGCCGCCGCACGCATACAGGAATTGCGGGCTCGCCAGCAGAGCGAGCCCGTCGACCAGAGTGACTGGCAGGGAAGACCGTTCGTGTTTCCGCTCGACGATGGCGCCATGACCGTGTCGATCCACGATGGTTCCAATTGCTTCAACCTCAACAGCCTCGTCGGCATCGACGAGAACGGGTTGATGGCCGCGAACACGCTCGCGCAGTTCCATTTTGCGCGCTTGCTGGATCTGGTCGATGTACGCAGTGAACGCACGGCATGGCTCGTCGTCGCGTTGACGGACTGGATTGATCCCGACGATATCGCCGGCGCGGGCGGTGCGGAAGACAATGTCTACGCCGCCGCGGAAACGCCCTACCGTGTCGCGAATGCGCCGCTGGGTGACGTGGGGGAGCTGTCCAGCGTGCGTGGCTTCACGCCCGAAGCCATCGCAGCGCTGGCGCCTTATGTGTGCGCGCGCGCCGCATCGACGCCCAATCTCTTAAATCCCAACTCGCTGCGACCGGAACAGGCGGCGCTGCTGTCGATGGCGATCGGCCCTGAGCTGTCGAAGACCCAGGCCGAAACGCTCATTCGGGGGCGTCCGCGCGGCGGCTGGCGGGATCTGGACGCGTTCTTCGCGGAGCCGGCGTTGACGAGGATCGAGGTGTCGGCCGCAGCGCGCAGCGCCTTTTCGCTCGTGAGCGACGACTACCTCATCCACACCGTTGTTCGTCACAAGGACGTCACCGAAAGCGCGGTGTCGCTCATCGACGCGGCGCAGGGCGGCAAGGTCGTCCGGCGCGTGCTGGGCGTGGGCGACAGGTTGCTGCTGCTATGAGCGTCGCCACTCTCGTTCTTTTCGGCGGCGTCAGCCCGGAAGCGCCTTTCGCGTGGCGGCTTCTCGATTCACGCGGCGGCGAAAAACTCCAAGGCGTGGCTTCGGAGTCCGAGCGCGCGCCGCCGGCGTCTGGCGCTCACACGATCCTCGTCCTGCCCGGCGCTGAAGCACAGGTGCGGCGCGTCGCTCTGCACGCGCGTACAGATGCGCAGGCCCGGGCAGGTGCCACATATGTTTTTGAGGGCGCGCTTGTCGGTCAATCGGAAATGCACTTCGCGCTCGGCGCGGCGCAGGATGCCGACGGGCATCGACTGGCGGCGGCGATTTCGGGCGCCCGGCTCACCGCATGGCTCGATGCGTGCGAGAAGTTCGCGGCGCGGCCACACGCGGTATTTCTAGATTTCACGCTGCTGCCCGTCGCCGCAGAGACTGTGGAGGTGTGGCAGGACGGGGACGTCGCCGTTGTGGCGGCGGGCCTTTTCGGCGGTTTCGCGATCGAAGCGCCGCTCGCACCGCGCATCTTTGCGCGGTGGGCGGGCCAGAGCGGCATGCAGATCAAACAACTCGCCGTCGCGGCGTCGCTCTCGGGAGACTGGTCGCATGAGGTGGCGCCTGCTGGCGCCGCCCTGACGTACCTGGACGCGGGTGATTTCCGGGCGGCTCTCGCGGCTGCGGCGGCGAATGTGCCCGACGCTGCGCCGAATCTTCGTCAGGGCGCATTCGCGCCGCCTGGACATGCAGTGCGGGGATGGAAGATCTGGCGACTTGTCGTCGTTCTCGCGATCACCGCGATCATCGTGCAGGCGACGGCGAACGCCATCGCCGGCTGGCGCGATGCGGCTGCGGCGGAGAAAGTTCTCGCCGGCGCCGAAACCGCCTTTCGGGAAGCGCGACCGGAAGTGCGCCGCATCGTCAATCTGCGTGCGCAGGTGCGCTCGGTTCTCAACGCCGGCGGCGACGCACAAAGTCATCCCGTATTGAAAGCGAGCGAGCCGCTCATCCGCGCGCAGCAGGCGCATCCGCAAACGCGTCTCGACGCGCTTCGGCACTCGGCGCCAGGCCGCAACGTGCAGCTGAGGTTCTCGGCGGAAACTGCGCCTCCTCTGGAAGCGCTCGCTGCAGAACTGCGCGCGCAGAGCGGCGCGTTCGAAACGCGAGAACTCACGATTGAAGACGGGCGCTACGTGATGGATATCACACTGGAGAGTCCGCCATGATGGATCAATTGTCCCACTGGTGGCTGGCGCGCACGTCGCGGGAGCGCCTTCTCTTGATGACATGCGCCGTGCTGATCTTTGGCGTCGCGGCGCCGTTGCTGGCGTTGCAGGCGTCCGGCGGCTACCGGAATGACGCGCGCGCGGCGTTGGGTGCGGCGGAGGACGTGGCCCGCGATGTCGCCAAGGTTTCCGCGATGCGGTCGCGTCAGGGCGCCGCTGCGCTACCGGGCGACGACGGTACATTGCGCGGATTGGCGGTATCGGCAGCGGAATCCCAGGGGTTGTCGTTCGCGCGTATCGAACCCGCCGGGCCTGAACGGTTGCGGGTGACGTTTGCGCCGTCGCCATCGCCGGCAGTCTATCGTTGGCTAGCGCTCATCGCAGGGCGTGGCGTGGTCGTGAACAAGACGTCGATCGTCCGGGAGGGCGACGCGCTGGTCATCGCGGATTTCGAGATAGCCCGGAGTTAATAGAACATGCGCCTCTGGCACATCCTCCTCTTTGTTCTCGTGCTGGGCGTGACGGCGGTGGCGTTTGCGCCGATGCGCGTCTTCCTCCCGCAAAAGCCGGATGGTCTGAGCTATGGCAGCGTCGACGGGACCATCTGGCAGGCAAAATTTGATGACGCGCGCCTGGGCAATCTCGCGCTCGGCGCCGCGGACTGGCGCATGTCGCTGCGCGAGTTGCTGCAGAACCGGCTCGTCGCCGATGTGTCGCTGAGTGGCGGGACTCTCGAGGGTGACCTGCGCGTTCTGGCGAACCGGCGCGGCGACCGCCGGTTGGGCGCCGCTGTCCTTGAGATGAAAGGCGCCCCCATCGGTCCTCTGGCTGCGCTGCCGGGCGGCAAGACAGTACTTCGCGACGTCGACGTCATGTTCATCGACGGTCGCTGTCAGGGCGCGACGGGAACAGCGGTATCGGATGTGCTTGCTGTGAACCGCACGCTCCTCGCAGGGTTCGGGCCGGCGCTGAGCGGCGTGCTGCGTTGCGACGGCGATGCGGCGGAATTGAAACTTGAAGGCCAGGATTCCGGGGCCAGACTGTCGGTCAGGCTTCTGTTCCGGCCGGATGGCGCCGGCGAGTGGCGCGCGGTTGTCGAAGGCGCGCGGCCTGAGGTCGCTGCGGCGTTGGGCGCAATGGGATTCAACATGACCGGCGAGGTTTCGGCCGGGGGAGAACTGAGATGGTTGGCGTTCTGAAGGCCTTCTTCATCGCGTCGGGCGCGATCGGACTGGCGCTTTGCGTCGCGCCTGTTGCCGCGCAGCAGGCCGCGACGCCCGATCTGACGCTGGAGCGTCTGGAGCCGCAAACGCTGGAAGTCGGCGAGTGCGGCATGTTCCTGTGGTCCCGTGCGAACGAGCCGGAGCTCATGCTCGTGGCGTGGGACAAACCCGGCCTCGCGCGTTTCCGCGCGAATGGGCGTGTCTACAGCCTGCCGCGCGTGGCGTTTTCGGGGGAGTCGGCGAACGGGCACTTCGAACGCCAGCGCTACTCCGATGGCGGCGTCACGGTGCAGCTTGATGTGTCGTTTGATAGGGAGCGCCAGTTGCGCGACGGCGCCTATGTGCGCGATGGCGTCATGCGCGTCACGAGCCGCCGCGGTTGGGAAACGGTTGCGCCTGTCGGCGGCATGACGGCCTGCCAGCGTGAGGCGCCAGATCAGACCAAGGGCAGAAGGCGATAGCCAGACGCGAACCACACGGCGAGCAGACTGACGCCGATGAATGGCCCGAAGGGCAGGCGCGCAGTGCGCGTCAGGCCGCGCGCAACAGCATAGCCGACCCCGATGAGCGAGGCGCCCAGAAGGACGAAGGGAAGGTAGGCCCAGCCGACCCACGCGCCTGCGCCGGCGAGCATCTTGGCGTCGCCCATGCCGATGCCTTCGCGTCCGCGCCACCGCCTATAAAGTTGGTTCATGAGCCAGATCGCGCCGTAGCCCGCGAACGCGCCGATGACGGCGTCCCAGATCGGGTGACCCAGCACCCCGTTCGCGGCGAGCCCCGAAGCGATCATGACGGCGTTGAGCGTATCCGGAATGCGCATGGACCGCAGGTCCCAGACCGTCGCCACGGCGACGATGGCGATCAGGACAACGGACGCCACGAGAAAGCTCATTGCCGCTTCATGTCTGTTGACGGCTCGGACGGCAAGCTTCTGTGAGCTCCTCGCGCAAGCCCGATCCGGACGTCGGTCCGGTGGTTCTTGCCAAGGAAGCGGTCGGCGGCCGCCCGAAGTCGCCTCGAGTGCACCGTCAAGCTGCAGCGGTCGCCGCTTTCCACGCAGAAAAGGTATCGCTGCGAAACAGGCAATGCGGCCGGCAGGAGATCAAGAGGCGCTGGACAGCGAAGGTTCTGTGGACAGCGTTGCGGATAGAGATGAAGCGCTGAGCGGCGCGTCGGGATTTGTATCGCTCCATCGTCCGCTCGCACCGTCGTACCGGCAGGTGCGAGTTCCCCACTCAGCTGTTCTCTCGCGATAACCCAGGTCGATGCAGATCGGCCCAGCCCACCACGCAGAGACATAGTAGCGCCGAACTGCCAGCATCGCCCCTCAGTCTGCCTGCGCTGGCATCCCCCCGCGTTTCAGGCGTCGTCGCCGTCAGGTGTGCGGGCGGGGACGGTGAGGCGCACGGCGCTGCCATGCGCGCCGGAGTCGATCGCCAGATGTGCGCCGATGGCGTTGGCGCGGAAGCGCATGTTCGTGAGACCGCGACCGGGGGCGGCATTTGCCGGCACGCCGCGTCCATTGTCGATGACCGAGATCGTGACGTGTCCGTCGCCGCCGGCGCTCTCGATTCGGATGGATGTCGGCGCACCGTGACGGAGCGCGTTGGCGACCGCCTCCTGCAGGATGCGCAGGATCTGCAAGGTCGTGCGCGGGCCGACATTCGGCGTGGCGTTGTCGAGCCGGTGGTCGATGTCGCAGGCGCAGCCCGCCGCCTCGATCTGCTGCCGCACGCGGTTCTCGAAGGTGCGCAGTGCGACGGACAATGTCTCGTCCGCCATGTCGAGAGAGTCGACGATGAGACGCATGTCCGTGATGGAATCGTCGAGCTCGGCTTCTATGGCGTCAGGCGTCATCTGGCCGCTGCGCACCTGCACCTTCAGGCCGAGGAGCTTCCCGCCGATGCCGTCATGCATGTCGCGCACGATGCGCTGGCGCTCCTCGAGCACGACGGCGCGCCGCATGATGCGGTTGCGCTGGGCGTAGCCGTCGGCAAGTTCTTCTTCCTTCTGCGCAAGCTTGGCGGCGAGTTCGGCATTGGCGTTGACCACCACGTGGCGCGCTTCCGCCGCCTGGCGCGCCAGCGCCGCGCACATGCCGAGGGACAGGAGCAGCCCGCACGCCGGGCCGATGGAGAATGTCAGCGGCACCTCCGCCATGAACGGGACGTGCAGGCTGAAGCGGTCGTCGATGGCGTCCACCGTGACGCCGGTGACGCCCACCAGAAACAGGAAGGACTCCAGCAGCCGCCCCGGGCGACGGGTGAGATCGCGCAGCAGGAGCGCCGTCATCACGGCCCCGGCGCCGATGATTGCGACGTGTTCGAGGATCTTTCGGATCTCCTGCGATACACGCCGGCCGGTTTCGGGGACAAACGCGTCGTTCAGCGGATGCACTGCGACGGCGGCGATCAGAAACGCCAAGAACACCACCGCCGCAATCCCGGTCGCCCAGCGCGGCGCTTCGGTCCAGCTGAACACGAAACGCACGAAGGAAAAGACGAACGCATAGAGCAGCGCCCAGTGGATCGCATGGCGCCAGAAGAGGCTCTGCGGCATGAGCGGGCTGAGAAGGCCGAGCGAGAGAAGGTTATACACGGCCCATGCGGCCAGCAGCGCGACGAAGGCGCGGATCCATGGCGCGTCGGCTTTTGGCCAGCGCGTGACGAGGCACAGGATGATCGTGAAGACCATGATCGCGACCGATGCCAGCGGCAGCACCGTCGCGATGAAGCCGCCCCACTGGTAGGGGCTTTGCAGCGCCGCAACCCGATCGATGGAGAAGGGGGCCAGCAGCTTGCGGCCGGCGCCTGTGGCCTCGATTTCGATGAGATTGTCGCGCGCGCGCAATGCTTCCGCGGGCAGTGGAATGAGCACCGGCGCGAATACGTCGAGCGCCACCCACACATTGCCGTCGAGGCGCGCCTTCAACAGCTCGCCGTTCAGGCGGATGTCGCCGAGCGTGTTGGTGTAGTTGAGATAGAGTGCGATCGGCTCGTTTGTCGGCGGCGCGTCGAAACGCAGCTCGAAGCGTCCTTTGGGTCGCCGCTCCGGATCGACGTAAAGATAGTGCGGCCAGTGTGTGCGCTGAGCGGTGACCGTTTTCGCACCGGGGCCGAATCCGCCGTCTGCATCGGAGAGTACCAGCGTGATGTCCTGCGCCTGTGACAGCGCGCGCGGCTGGGAAAGCCGTTCCGTCACGCCGAGCACCAGCCAGAACAGCGTCTGTGCGAGCGCAAAGACGACAATCGCCGTCATGACGCGGACGCGCCCGCGCCCGTCCTGGCGGGCGAAATCGTCGGCGAGGGACATGGGCGCCATCTTCGAGAGGCGCATACCGTGTCGTCGACCCATCATCAAATCAAGGAGCGGCGCACCCATGCCGCGACGGAGCACCCGGGCGCTTGTGTCGCCACCCCCTCAAATGAGGGGGTGGCGCGCGATGGCGTGTTGCGATGGCGGATCCGCCCCCGAAGGTGACGCCGTCGCCGCCGGGAGCGATGACGTCGAAGGCGCTTGGGGGGCGACCTCGACCTACTCTCCGTCGCCGTTCCAGAAGCGCAGCGGCGTGTCAGAACGCGACGCTGACGCCGAGGCGTGCTTCGTGGCGTTCGCTGTCGCCGATCTGGCCGGCATAGCCCGCACGGAGCATCACGCCGTGCGAGAACACATAGGCGCCGCCCGCCTCGACATAGCCGTGCGCGCTGTCACGCGCGTCGCCCTGCAGGACGAGGGACGCATTGCTCTGGGCGAAGGTGACGGCGATGTCCGGCTTGTCGGCGTCGAGATAGCGTAGGCCAGCGCCGAACTTCAGGGTCAGGCCGCCTTCCGCAGCGTCGAAGTGACGTGCTGCAGAGAGGCCTGCCTGGCCTTCCACCGTATCCACCTCGACTTCCGCCACGTTGAGACGGAGCGCGCTCGTGCCCGCCTCGTTGTAGGCGTCCTGCGTCTGACGGATCAGGCTCACGCGCGCCGCGCCGCCGAAGCGCCAGCCCTCCGTATCGCCCCAGTCGACCGACGCGCCCGCGAATCCGCCCACGAGGCTCGATGATGTTTCTGCATCGATGCTGGCGAAGAAGTTGTTGAAACTGACATTGCGCGTCGTGCTCTGGTCTACGTGACCGAGCAGGAGGCCGCCGGTGAAGGCCAGCGCGCCGGCGCCATAGCGCGCATGAACGCTTCCCAGAACTCCATCCTGCTCGCCCTTGCCGCCCGCATTGTCCAGTTCGATGTCGCTGCGCGTCAGTCCGATGGCTGCGCCGACGGAGAGTTTCGGGGAAAGGTCGACGGTCACGCCGGTGCTCACGCCGCCGCCGTCGTGGCTGTAGCCGAGCGTAGCGCCTTGCGCGCTGCGGTCGGCGCTCGTGCTGAAACCCTCGGCCCAGACGTGGCGGTTGCCGTCGGCGCGATGGGTCGCGTTCGCGATGCGATCGATGAAGCCGAATCCTGTGTCCGCCGCTGCGAGTATCTGAGCGTTGAACGTCGAGGGGCGGGCGGAGAGCACGGTGGGTGTCATGCTGGCTTCGTTCGAGCCGTACGTCACGGTGAGCGGCAGCGCCGCGCCGACGGTTTCGATCGTCGCGAAGGTCCCGGTGATTCCGCCGTCGGCGCGCAGGAATGTGCCGCCCATGCCCTCGGCGCCGCCGAGCGAGATGAAGCGCAGCGTGCCGCCGTTCAAGGTCGCCGTGCCTTCGATGTCCAGGAGGTCGATGCCGCCCGAGCCGTCGAACTCGATCTCGAGGATGGCGTTGGCGCCGTGCGTGTAATTGCCGTTCACCGTCAGCGTGCCGATGGAATTGCCCGGCGCCACCGTGCCGTTGTTCACGAGATTGCCCGTGACTACGCCACCGCCGAGCAGGGAGGCGTTGGCGAAGACCGTGGCGTTCGTGGAGGCGGTTGAATTGAGAAGGATGCTTCCACCCTCAATGGACAGCGCGCCGATGGTGAAGGGCGAGGCGATGGTGAGATCGCCGGCGCCCAGCTTGCGGAACGTGCCGGCGCCGAAGATCGAGGCGTTCCACGTCTGCGCGTTTGCGCTGTTGAATACGAGGCTGGCGCCGCTGCCGACTTGTGTCGGGCCCGCGCCGAGCGCGCCGAAACTGTCGATGAGCACCTGGCCCGCCACGATGTCGAGGCCGCCGTTGAGCGCATTGCCCGTCAGCGTGAGATCGCCGAGACCGGACTTGCGCAGGAAGCCGTTTCCGGCGACGCCGCTGCCGCCATAAGTGTATGCGGAGGTGATATTTAGATCGAGCGCGGCGTTCGTCTCAACGATCACGCCTCCCGTGCCGAGCTGCGAAAGATCGCTCACCCGCAGCGCGCCGCTCTGGATGTAGGTGCCGCCGGAATAGGTATTGGCGCCGTTCAGCTCGACGGTGAAGACATTGCCTGTGAGGTGCAGCATGGCGTCGCCGCCAATGGTGTTGGCGATGGTCTGGCTGGACGTGGCGTCAATCCAGAGTCTGCCTCCGTTTGCGAAGAAGACGTTGCCCGAGCCGAGATTTGCCGCGCCATTGATGTAGAGCGCGCCGCCGTTGGTGATCTGCACTCCGCCGGCATGGGTGTTCTGACCGGTTAGAAAGCCGACGGTTGTGCTTGATCCCGTGTACTGAATGACGCCGGAACCGCTGATGTTGTTGGCGATCTCCGTGCCGACGCCGCCGAACATGAGGAGCGCGTTGTTCAGAACTATGTCGGCTGTGCCCGCAGCGTAGGAGTTGCCCAGTTCCAGCAAGCCGCCATTCACTGTTAGCAGACCCTCGAAGTTCGTGTTTTGGCCGTTCAGTGTGATTGTTGCGCCGCCCATATCGAAGGTCAGCGCGCCGGAGCCGATGAACTCGTTATTGGAGACGTGGGAGCCACTGGCCATGAAGGCGCGCAGTTCGGCGCCCTGGTTGATGAACACCTGCGATGTCGATTGACCGAGTGAGGCGAAGTCTGAAACCGCGAGCGCGCCGCTCATCACCAGAACCTGGGAGAAATCGTGCGCGCCGCCGAGCGTGAATACACCGCCTGTCGCGCCATTGACGGTGAGGGCCTCCACATTGGTCGAGTTGAACGTGAGGTTGTTCGCACCGTTCAGCTGGATGTTGTCCTGGCCGGACCCGCCCAGAATGAAGAGGGTCGAGGCATTGGCGGTGCTGAGGACGGTGGCGCTGCCGAACTGGTAAGTATTGGACCCGCCGCTGTCGCTGACGAGGATGCCGTCTGCTCCCGCTGTCAGCGCGCCATACAGGCTATAGAGGTTGTTGCCGCTGCCGCCGTTGACGATGCCGCCATTGGATGTCGCGGTGATCGCCGTTGCGGAATCCATGTAGAATTGCGAGTCATCCTGAAGCTGGATGGAGCCACCTGCTGCGAGGAGCTGGGTGTTCTGAAGCGAGATGTAACCGCTGGATCCGCCGACGCCGCCACCGACCGTGAGTGTCACATTGGCGGCGTTCATATCGACGAACTGGATCCCGGCGACCGGTCCGATCGCGCGAAGCGCGGTATCCGTTATGAGCGCCTCTTCCGCGAAGATGAGCACGCCGAAGCCGGTGAGGTCGACACTGGAATTGCCGAGGAACCCACCATTGCCCACTTGAAGGAAAACTATGCCGTCGCCGTTGCCGGTGAAGCTTTGTCCGGTGGTGTTGCCTTGACAGACGATCTGCGCATTCGCCGTCACGGCGTTCGGCGGCGAGCCGTTGCTGATCGTGCACGCGGCCTGCGCGTCGGCGGTCGACAGCAACGATGCGGCGGATGCCGTCGCCAGCAGACCGACGCCGCTGAGCAGACGATGAATGCGGCGGCGATTGTGTGAAGCAGCGGCGTCGGTCATCGAGTTTCCCCTCGCTAGAAATGCAAAGGGGTAGTCTCACTGTACGCGCGTTCGCCCTATCCCCTCACGCGAGGGGGTTCGTCAGTCGCGATCGAGCGTGATGAGTCGCGCCTGCAGTGCTTCGTAAACGGCCTCGCTGCGCGAACGCACCGAGAGCTTGCGATAGATGTTCTGCACATATTCGGCGACGGTGAACGGCGAAAGCGCCATCTGGCGTGCTGCTTCTTTCCGACTGGCGCCGCGGGCAAGCAACTCGAGCAGTTCGAGTTCGCGCGGGCTGAGGGTGGGCGGCGCATCGGCGTCCTTGCGCGGCGGATCCTGGCGGATGAGGCTGAGCAGATGACCGGCCGCGCGCGCGCTGATAGGCGTCTCGCCGGCTATGGTCGCGCGCACGGCGGCGAGAATCTCGGCGGGCGCGTTGTCCTTCAGGATGTAGCCGTCGGCGCCGGCCTTGAGCGTCGCAAGCACGCTCGCGCGATCTTCGAACACCGTGACCACGAGCACCTTGCACGCCGGCGCCGCCGCGCGCAGCGCCTCGATCACCCGGATGCCGCTGCCGTCGGGCAGGCCGAGGTCGAGAAGCGCGATGTCGGGTTGCATGCGTGTGAGCGGCAGCGCCGCGTCGATGGCGCCGGCCTCGCCGATGACCGACATGCCGGGATCGGCGCCCAGCGCCTTGGCGAGGTGCGCGCGCAGGGCGGCGTCGTCCTCGACGATGATGGCGCGGACGGGCGGGGTCTCGCTTGTGGGTGGGGCGGCGGTGGGGGTCATGGGGCTCGCGGTCGTGGATCGCCGAGGATAGCGTCGCCGTTCGCGCGCGTCGCCCCCCGTCGGACGGAGGGGGCGGGGCGCAAGCGCCGGCGCCGCCAGACTCCGAAGAATCTCGCGTGATGTGAGTATGGGTATGCGCAGCAGGCGCTGCGCGGTCCGGCATGACCAGTCATGACGTGTCTGCGGCGTCGGTGGCGGGTGCGATGGTCTGCACGCCGAGAGCGATCGTCACGGCGAGGACCGTGACGATGGCGCCGGGCGTTGCACCGTTTTTCGGCAACCGCAATGTGGCGCACTTCACCACTTTGTCGAAATTCGCGAGCGCATCGCGCATGTCAGCGAGCGTGCGTAGCGGAATCCCGCGCGTGAAGGCGTGAATGATGCGGATCTTGCGGCGTTGGTAGCCA
>JAEUMP010000020.1 GCA_016791445.1 Hyphomonadaceae bacterium
GTGAAGAACGGGGTGTGACGGCCGCCTTCTTCCTTCGTCAGAATGTACACTTCGGCTTCGAACTTCTTGTGCGGCGTGATCGAGCCCGGCTTGGCCAGAACCTGGCCGCGCTCAACGCCTTCACGGTCGATACCGCGCAGCAGCGCACCGATGTTGTCGCCGGCCTGACCTTGGTCAAGCAGCTTGCGGAACATTTCGACGCCCGTGCAGGTCGACTTCACGGTCGGGCGGATGCCGATGATTTCGACTTCTTCGCCAACCTTGATGATGCCCTTCTCGACGCGGCCGGTGACGACCGTGCCGCGGCCGGAGATCGAGAACACGTCTTCGACCGGCATCAGGAACGGCATGTCCAGCGGACGCGCCGGTTGCGGGATGTAGGTGTCGACAGCGGTCATAAGGCTCATGATGGCGTCTTCGCCGATCGGCGCGTCACGGCCTTCAACGGCCGCGAGAGCCGAACCCTTCACGATCGGAATGTCGTCGCCCGGGAAGCTGTACGAGCTCAGCAGTTCGCGAACTTCCATTTCGACGAGGTCGAGGAGTTCGGCGTCATCGACCATGTCGACCTTGTTCATGAACACGACCAGCGCCGGAACGCCGACCTGACGGGCGAGCAAGATGTGCTCACGCGTTTGCGGCATCGGGCCGTCGGCGGCGGACACGACCAGGATCGCGCCGTCCATCTGGGCGGCGCCGGTGATCATGTTCTTCACGTAGTCGGCGTGGCCGGGGCAATCGACGTGCGCGTAGTGACGGTCAGCCGTTTCGTACTCGACGTGCGCGGTGTTGATCGTGATGCCGCGGGCCTTTTCTTCCGGCGCGGCGTCGATGTCGGCGTAGGACATGGCCTTCGCGCCGCCCTTCTTTGCCAGAACCATCGTGATGGCCGCTGTGAGCGTCGTCTTGCCGTGGTCGACGTGACCGATCGTGCCGATGTTGCAGTGCGGCTTCGTCCGCTCGAATTTCGCCTTGGCCATACCGTCCTCTGAAAATGCTCGTCGCCCATGCGCGCCATCGCGCCCGCTCGAAAGCGCGGTGTTTATCCGCGTCATTTCAGGCGTCAAGGCGGGTGTTGGAGCGGGTAAGGGGAATCGAACCCCTGTCACTAGTTTGGAAGACTAGAGCTCTACCATTGAGCTATACCCGCGCCGGGGTAGGCGGCCCATATCGTTTCTGGCGGCGCCGGCGTCAAGGTTCAGAGGCTTTTCAGCCACGGAACCAGCAGCGCATTCACCTCTTCGGGCCGCTCCTGCTGGGTCCAGTGGCCGCACCCCTCCAGCACGTGCGCGCCCTGCAGGTTCGGCAGCTGGGCCTTCATGATCTCCACCATGTCCACGCCCGGCGCCATCTTCAGCACCAGATCGCGCGCGCCGCCGATGAAAAAGGACGGCTGCTCGATGGTCCTGCCCTGAAAGCGGTTGAGGAAGGCGAAGTCGCGGTGGGCGTTGCGATAACGGTTGAGCGGGCCGCGGAAGCCCGACTGCGTGAACTCCGCCGTGTAGAAATCCTCGTCGGCCTTCGTGAGCCATGCGGGGAAAGGCTGTGGATCCGGCAGGCGGTGCAGGAGCGTGTCGCCGTGCTTCTTGTCCTTCGGCCACGTGCCATCCGGCGCGTCGCCGCTGATGGCGAAATAGAATTTGCGCAGGCTCGTGCGGGGATCGGCCTCCAGTTCCGCTTCCGCGACGCCGACGTCCTGGAAATAGACCTGATAGAAGAACAGTCCGCGCCTGGTGAACACCTCGTGGAAAATGTCGAGCATCGGCACGGTCGGGATGCCCATGTACGGCACCGAAAGTCCGGCCACCGCGCGCACGCGATCGGGCCGCGTCAGCGCCGTCGACCACACGATCGGCGCGCCCCAGTCGTGCCCGACGAGGATCGCCTTGTTGTCGGGCGAAAGCTGCTCGATCACGCCGGCGACGTCGGCGACGAGCGTCTCCATGTCATAGGCTTCCACCGGATGCGGCTTGTCCGATCCGCCATAGCCGCGCACGTCGATCGCGCACGCCGTGAACCCTGCCGCGACGACCGGCGCAATCTGGTGGCGCCAGGAGTACCAGCTCTCCGGAAATCCGTGCACGAAGACGACGAGCGGCCCGTCGCCCTCAACGACCGCGCGCAGCCGGATGCCGTTTGTTTCGATGGTGCGATAGGCGTGTGACATGGCGCGACTCCCCCGGTTCCTGCGCGCCACCTTACCCTCGCCGCAATCGTCGCCAAGGCTCACCCTGGGAGACGCGGCATGCTTGATGTTTCACAGGCCCGACTGACCGACCACGCCGAACGGCGTGCAACGCAGCGCAGCATTCCCAGGCGCCTGCAGCTCCTCATCCTCGAACACGCCGACCACCGCACCTTTCGACCCGGCGGCTTGAAGAGCGCCCTCGTCACCCGTCAGAAGCTGCGCCGCCTTGCCGGCAAGCTACCACTGCGCGATCTCGAACGGATCGAGGGCGTTGCGGTGCTCTACGATCCCGCAAGCATTACCGTCGTGACCGCGTTTCGGCCGGAGGGGCGGCTGGGACAGCGGTATCTGCGAAACTGATCCGGCCGCAGAAGGCTTTCCCTGCAATGCGGTCGAAGGCTGGTGGAAGGGGCTGGATTCGAACCAGCGTACGCTCTCGCGGGCAGATTTACAGTCTGCTGCCATTAACCACTCGGCCACCCTTCCGTACCAGTCGTCGACCCAGGCCGGTTATCTCCCGGGGCGGCCCTTGAGGGGCGATCCGCTTGGACGTTCGGAGCGAAGGCCGATAGAACGCCCCGTCCGAAGCGGAGGCGCGTCTTATAGTGAGGTCATCTCCCCCGCTCAATAGGCGCGGCCCACCCGGTCGCGGGCCCTCGAAGTCCGGTCCGCGCGGGGAAAACGGCGAGGCCGAGACGCGCTGGATCTGGGGCGTGCACGCCACGCTCGCCGCACTCGCCAACCCTGTCCGCAAGATCGAGCGCCTTGTCGCTTCCCGCAACGCCGCCGAGCGGCTGCCGCCGCAGCGCGCGGCAGGCGTGAGCGCGGAAGTGCTGGAGCCGGAGGCCATCGACCGCCTGCTGCCGCCCGGCGCGGTGCATCAGGGTCTGGCCGTCCGCGCAGCCCCGCTGGAGCCCGACGACCTCCTCGCCATCGCGCTGCCCGTCGACGGACGCCCGGTGCTGATCCTCGACGGCGTCACCGATCCGCAGAATGTCGGCGCGATCTTCCGCTCCGCCGCGGCGTTCGGCGCACGCGCCATCGTCATGCAGGACCGCAAGTCCCCGCCCCTCACCGGCGCGCTCGCGAAGGCCGCCGCGGGCGCCATCGAGATCGTGCCGCATGCGCGCGTCGTGAACATCGCGCGCGCCGTCGAGGAACTGGCGGAGGCCGGCTACGTCACCGTGGGCCTTGAAGGCGAAGCGGACATGTCGCTCGCGCAGGCGCTCGACGATCTGCGTCCGGCCGCGATCGTGCTCGGCGCCGAGGGCAAGGGATTGCGGGATCTCGTCGCGAAATCGTGCGACGTGCGCGCGCGCATTCCGATCGCGCCGCAGATGGAAAGCCTCAACGTTTCGGTGGCGGCTGCCGTCGCGCTCTACGAAGCGGCCCGCACGAAAAGGCGCTAATGCGCTTTCGCCTTGGCGTGTCCGCCACGTATGAAGAGCACCTTCTTCACCGCGAAGAACATGGCGATGATGATCGCGAGTCCGACAAAGAGTCCGCCGACCTGAAGCCAGTAGCCCGGCTCCACCACCGGCGGCAGCTTGAGTTCGCCCTTGTCGAAGATGATCGGGCGGACCGCTTCAACGATCGCGTAGCAGATGGTGGCGCCGAGCGTGAGCGGCAGCCACTGGGACCAGTTCTGCATGATCACCACCGCGAGCAGCGCGATGATGAGGCCCTGCGGCCCGTTCACGGCGTAGAAGCCACCCTGCATGAAGGCGAGGAACTGGTTGGCGAGCGACTGTACGGTTTCCACGACGCCGGCTCCTGACGCTGATTTTATCCCCGGCGGTTGTAGCCGGGCGCGATGCGGCTTGCCAACTGGCGTGACCGGCAGGCAATGGGAGGCATGCGCTTGATTGGCGAAAACGGCGGTCGCGCCGCCCTCATCGTTCCCTCTCGCCGCGCGTTCGCCGCGGGCCTGGCCGCCACGCTCGCCGCCGCCGATCCCGCCGCCGCGCAAAATCCCCGCGCCGCAGAGGCTGCGCGCCTGGAAGCGCAACTGCGTCAGATGCAGGCGCGGGGCGACATGTTCGAGGTGGTCAAGACCCGCGTATTGCTCGCGTCCCAGCTTCGCCACCCCTATTTCGGTCAGCCGGCGTCGGACTGGGCCAGGGCGAGGGCGCTGCTGCAGGCGAACGCGGATCCGTCCATCGCGCGCGTGACGCCTGGCGGATGGGGACTGTCACGGCTCTATCTCGCCGAGATGATGCTGGAGGAACGGCGGCCGCGGAAAATGGCGGAACTCGCGCAGGCCTCTCGGGCGGCGGCCGATGCTCGCAGCGTCCTGCCGCCCACGAGCCCGGCCGCTCTGAAGATTTGCGTCACCGGGCTCACGGCGGCGTTGCTGCGCCGCGACCTGACGGATGCGACGACGTGGTTCAGTCAGGGTCTCGGCGCCATTCCACGGACGGCGCCGCCGGTGAGCGCCGACTACACCGAGGATGAACGCTACGGCCTGCATCTCCGGGACATGACGACCCTGTTTGCGCTCGGCGCGCGGCTCGCGGCGCTGAAGAACGACGCAACGACGGCATGGCGCTGGCTGGAAGCAAGCAAGCGCACGTCCCCCGACGCGACGCGAGCGGCCAACCCACAGGCGGCGCCGGACACCGCCGCCAGCGCACGCGACGTCACTCAGTTGCTGCGCCGCTTCGACGCGGTCGTCGGAATCGTCGTGACGCCGGCAGGCTCAAATCTGCTGATCCACGCGAAATCACCGCGCGGTCCCGTTTCCACGGTGCGCGAACTCGCCACGAATGGCGGACCGATGTTCGACACCGAGGAGATGGAGATTCTGCTCTGGGGATCTCTCTGGCGCGAGACATTCGTGCGGGGCGCGATCGGCGGCTGGAACGGGGCCTACGGCGCCGATGACGGTCGCGGCGGGCCGAGTTCCGGGGAGACATTCAAACGCGAGTTGCAGAAGCTCACGCACAGCTTCTGGGCCTATTATGTCGGCCAGATCCACAGCACGCTCGCGC
Organism: Hyphomonadaceae bacterium; assembly: GCA_016791445.1. Classification (GTDB taxonomy): domain Bacteria; phylum Pseudomonadota; class Alphaproteobacteria; order Caulobacterales; family Aquidulcibacteraceae; genus VFBF01. The sequence goes on from JAEUMP010000020.1 coordinate 5,179, forward strand.
AGGCGGGCGTCGCGGAAGGCGCGCGCGTGGCGATCATCCAGCCGACAGATCTCGGCAAGCTGCCGATCCGGTCGGCGACGAACCCCGCGAACGGCAAGGCGCTGATCGATCACTACGCCATCGCCGAAGCGCCCGATCTCGCAACGCTTCTCGCGGCGCGCGACCTGCCGCGCCAGCCGCCGCGCATGATCGGGCTGTTCAATCCCACCGGCGATCTCGTCGGCGCGGATGCGGAGTTCGTCCTGCAGCGCACGCTGTTTGGCCCGCCCACCGCGCAACGGCTCAACGCAGGCATCCGCGCGCGCGACCTCATCACGACAGTGCAGCAAAGCGGCGCTCAGTATTTCTATCTCGCCACCCATGGCGGCTTCGGCTTCACCGGCGCCGGACCGTCCGGCATTTCGCTCGGGGGCAATTCCCTGCTCACCGTGCGCGACATCGCGTCAAATCCCGCGCGTCTCGACAAGACGCTCGCGGTGCTGTCGGCATGCGAGACCAGCAAGACGAGCGAGAACCTCCTGCGCACGCCTTCAAGCATGCCCAACGCGCTTCTGGCGAAGGGGGTGCGCGGCGTGGTCGGCGCACTCTGGAAAGTCGAGGACTGGTCCACCGCGATCCTCATGCACCGCATGATGCAGTTTCACCTGACAGACGGCCTCGACCCGGCGCGCGCGCTGACGGCGGCGCAGAAATTCCTGCGAGAGGCTACGGCGCAGTCGCTCGGCGCGCATGTGCAGGCGGCCCTCGCCAACGCGCCGCAGGAAGATCGCAACCGTCTGGGCAATCTGCTCATCACGCTGGCGGACCTGCCGCCGACGACGAAACCTTACGCCCATCCCTATTACTGGGCGTCGTTCGCCTATTACGGCGTCTAGCCGCCGCCGAACATTTCCGTCCACGCGGCGACGTCGGCGTCCTCGATCTTCTTGAAGAGCACGTCGGGCGGCGTGAAGGCGTGGCCGCGCGGCAGCGTGTCGAGGAGCCCCGTATCGCCAGCCTTCGGCCAGCTGCGGCTCGCTTCAGGAATGTTCAGCGCATCGAGAACCGTTTTCGCGGCGTCGGGAACGAAAGGCTGCGCGAGGATGGCGAACAGCGCAACGAGATTGAGCCCCGTGCGCACGCCGACGGCGGCGTAATCAACATCCGTCTTGAACGCCGTCCACGGCGCCGCGACCTGCAGATACTCGTTGCCGAGCACCCAGAGAGCGCGCAACTCGGCCGCCGCCTTGCGGAATTCCATGTCCTCATGATGCCGCGTCAGCGCGGTGATGCGTTCAGCGACGTCCTTCGCGAGTTTCGCTTCGAGATCGCCCGGCGCGCCGCCATCGGGAACCTTCGCATCGAACTTCGACGCGCCGAACCGCGTGATGCGATTGACGAAATTGCCGAAGACATTGGCGAGATCGGCGTTCACCGTCTGCTGGAATTGCTCAAGCGTGAAGGCCGCGTCCGAACTCTCCGGCGCGTTCGCCATCAGATACCAGCGCCAGTAATCGCTCGGCAGCAATTCGAGCGCGCGGTCCATGAAGATGCCGCGCTTCTCCGACGTTGAGAATTTTCCGCCGTACCACGTCACCCAGTTGAACGCCTTGAGGCGATCCACGAGCTTCCACGGCTCGCCCGAACCCATGATCGTCACGGGGAAGCTCACGGTGTGAAAGGCGACGTTGTCCTTGCCCATGAACTGGACGTAGGTGACGTCATTGGCGCCCTTGTCGGTGCGCCACCAGCGTTCCCAGTTTCCGCCCGTCGCTTCGGCCCATTCGGCGCCGGCGGCGATGTATTCGATCGGCGCGTCGAACCACACGTAGAACACCTTGTTCTCGAAGCCGGGACGCGGACGCCCCTCCTGCGTGACCTTCACGCCCCAGGAGAGATCGCGCGTGATCGCGCGGTCGATCAGGCCTTCGTCCAGCCATTTGTACGCGATCGAGCGCGCCAGATGCGGCCACTCGGTCGATGCATCCACCCAGGCGCGGATGCGTTCCTGCATCTTGCCCTGCAGCAGGAAGAGATGCGCGGTGTCGCGCACTTCCAGATTGGTCGATCCGGAAATCTTCGAGCGCGGGTTCTTCAGTTCCGTCGGATCGAGCAGGCGCCCGCAGTTGTCGCATTGGTCCCCGCGCGCGCGTTCGAAGGCGCAATGCGGGCATGTGCCTTCCACGTAGCGGTCCGGCAGGAAGCGCCCGTCATCGACGGAATAGACCTGCTTCGAGGTGCGCTCCTCGATCAGCCCCGCCGCTTCAAGCTTCTCGCAGAAATGCTGCGTGAGTGCGTGGTTCGGTGCATTGGACGAGCGGCCGAAATGATCGAACGAAAGGCGGAAGCCGTCGCAGGCCGCCCTCTGGATCAGATGCTGCTCGTCGCAATAGGCGCGCACGTCCTGCCCCGCCTCCGCGGCCGCGAGCTCCGCAGGCGTGCCGTGCTCGTCGGTCGCGCACAGGAAGAGCACTTCATGGCCCTGCAGGCGTCGGAAGCGGGCATGCACGTCCGCCGGCAGCATCGACCCCGCCAGATTGCCGAGGTGCTTGATGCCGTTGATGTAGGGCAGTGCGGAGGTGATGAGAAAGCGCGCCATGAGGGGCGCGATGTAGGGGCTAGCCCCGCGTCCTGACAACCCTCCTTCCCCCTGCGGCGCCCGTTGACCGCCGGGACGCCAGCCGGGACAGTCCGCCCGACCAGAGGGAGCCCGCCATGTCCGCCGCCTATGAACACTTGATCGTCGAGGAGAGCGGCGCCGTCGTCACCGCGACGATGAACCGCCCGAAGAGCCTCAATGCGCTGAACACGAAGCTCGTGAGCGAGCTGCGCGACTTCTTCGTCAACCTCTACTGGCGGCGGGACGTGCGCGTCGTCGTGCTGCGCGGCGCAGGCGACAATTTCTGCGCCGGTCTCGACCTCAAGGAACGCAGCAATGTCTCGCGCGGCGTCGGCGGCGGTCTCGACAGCCAACGCTCCATCTCCGAGATCGTGATGGCCATGCGCCGCTGCCCACAGCCCATCGTCGCCGCCGTGCAGGGCGCGGCGAGCGGCGGCGGCTTTGCGCTGGCGCTCGCCTCCGACGTGCGGATCGCCACGCCGACCACGCGCATGAACGCCGCCTTCATCCGCATCGGGCTCTCGGCTTGCGACATCGGGGTGAGCTATTTCCTGCCGCGCATGGTGGGCAGCTCGGTCGCGGCGGAATTCATGCTGACCGGCCGCTTCATCGACGCGCAGCGCGCGCTTGGCCTCGGCCTCGTCAGCCGCGTCGTGTTGCCCGAAGAGGTCGACGCCGAAGTGAACGGCTTCTTGAAGGACATGCTGCACGCAACGCCGCTCGGCCTGCGCCTGACCAAGGAATGCCTCAACCACGCCATAGACGCGCAAGGCCTCGAAGCCGCCATCGCCATGGAGGACCGCAACCAGATCCTCTGCGCGCAGGGCGAGGACTTCCAGGAAGGCGTGAAGGCGTTCCTCGAAAAGCGCGCGCCGAATTACGGGTGAGCGGACAAAGCGCCTTGCATCGGCGGCGGGATGGCGCCAGAGAAGCGTTATAATGTAACACTTGCGACCTGACACGCCCCCATGATCGCCATCAGCAATCTCCAGGTCAGTCGGGGCGGACGCTCCACCCTCGACCTGCCGGCATGGCGCGTCCAGGCGGGCGCCATGGCGCTGGTGACGGGCCCATCGGGATCGGGAAAGACCACGCTGCTGCATGTGCTGGCGGGATTGCTGCGTCCGGACCGGGGAAGTGTGGAGATCGACGGCGTCGCCATCGGCGCCCTCGCCGAGCCGGCGCGCGACGCCTTCCGCGCCGGACGCATCGGCGTCGTCTTCCAGACGCAGCGACTGATGCAATCACTCACCGTCACCGGCAATCTGGCTCTGGCCCTGCGCCTCGCAAGACGCAGCGCAGACAGGCGCCGTATGACCGACGTGCTCGGCCGTCTCGACATCGCACATCTTGCATCGCGGCGGCCAAGATCGCTCAGCGTGGGTGAAGCGCAGCGCGCCGCCATCGCGCGCGCCATCGTCGCCGGGCCCCGCCTTCTGCTCGCCGACGAGCCCACTTCGGCGCTCGATGACGCCCATGCCGAGGCCGCGATCGATCTGCTGTGCGCGGAAGCGCGCGCGTGCGACGCCACCCTCGTGGTCGCGAGCCATGACGCGCGCATCTTCGAGCGCTTCGATACGCGGCTCTCTCTGGAGCGGTCGTCGTGATCGCGCTGGGTCTCATCGCCGCCGCCTGGCGCGACCGCCCGCTGACGGCGGCGTTGCACACTTTGATGATGGCGGCGGGCGTCGCGGTCGCGACGGCGCTGCTGCTTTTCTCTGTCCAGAGCGACCGGCGCCTGGCGCACGACGCGCGCGGAATCGACCTCGTCATCGGCGCCAAGGGCAGTCCGCTTCAGCTGGTCATGGCGGCGGTGTTCCACATCGACGTTCCTACCGGAAACATAGCGCTTGCCGATGCGCAACGGATCGCCGCGGATCCGCGCGTGGCGCGCGCCGCCGCCATCGGGCTCGGCGACAGCGTCCGCGGCTGGCGGATCGTCGGCGCAGACGCCGCATTCTTCGCATTACATGAGGCGGCGCCCGCGATTGGACGCTTGCCCGAAGCGCCCATGGAAGCAGTGATCGGCGCCGATGCCGCGCGGCGCCTCGGTCTGCGCCCCGGCGACAGCTTTCACGGCGCGCACGGTCTCGGCGAAGGCGGCGACCATCACGATGAAGACTATACCGTCGTCGGCGTGCTCGCCGCGCGCGGCTCCGTGATCGACCGCCTCATCGTGACGCCGCTGGAAAGCATCTGGGCGACCCACGGCGCACCGGCGGAGACTGCGCGCGAAGCAACAGCAGTGCTCGTCCGCACGAAGACGCCGTTCGCTGCAATGGCGCTGAAGCAGGAGGTCAATACCGGCACGACCATGGTCGCCGCGCGCCCGCCTGAAGAGGCCGCGCGACTTTTCTCGCTGGTCGGCGCCGGCGCTGATGCGATGCGCGGCTTTGCGGTGCTTCTGATCGGGCTGGCGGCGCTGTCGGTGTTTGCGGGCCTGCTTTCGCTGTTGCGCGAACGACGTGGCGATATCGCGCTGCTGCGGGCGATGGGCGCCACGCGCGTCACGGTCTTCGGGGCGCTTCTGGGCCAGGGCTTGGCGACCGCCGCCCTCGGCGCCGGAATCGGGATCGGGCTGGGACACATCGCCATCGAGGCGTTCGCCCGCATGTCGTCACAGGCGCGCGAACTGGGCCTGACGGGGCTCTCGGCGCATCCCGGCGAATTCGTCATCGTCACCGCCGCGCTCGGCGCAGGACTGCTTGCGGCGCTCATTCCCGCGATCGGCGCCTATCGCGTCGATGTCGCGCAGACACTCTCGGAGGCTCCGTGAACCGACGCACGGCTCTTATGGGACTTTGCAGCGCTTGCCTGGTCACGCCGGCCGACGCGCTGGAAACCGTGGCCATGCCGCTCGACACGCACGGCTATCGGAGCGCGCCGCGACGCGGCGATTCGATTCCGTGGAACGTGCTCGGCGCCACAGCGAACCGGACCGAGGTGATCGGCGCCGACAGCTTCGTGCGCCCGGTGTTCACGCCAACCGTGCTTGCGCTCGACGGTCAGCGCATTCGCGTCAACGGCTACATGAACCCGATGGAGGAGTCACAGCTGCAGCGCCACTTCTACCTCATGGCTTATCCGCTCAGTTGTCCGTACTGCCTCTCCGTCGGCGCGCAATTCGTCATCGACACGCGTGCGCCGCGCGGCGTGCGGTTCACCTATGATGCGATCCTCGTCGAAGGTCGGATGGAGCTGCTTCACCGCGATCCGGACGGCGCCTTCTACCGCCTGCACGATGCGCAGCTTGTTCGGTGAGGTTGTCAGTGGCGATGCGTGCGCCGACGCCAGTTGAGCACATGCGCCGTCGCGACGAGCACGCCCCCCGCGACTGACAGCGGCGTCTCCCATTCATGCGGCGCGAAGAGCGCTGCGAACATGGCGCCGAGACCAGTCGCCGCGATCAGGAGACCGAGCAGAAAGCCATCGCCATGCACTGCACCGAGCAAGAACACGCCGAGCGAAATCGGCGCCGCGGTGAACACCACCGCCCAGTGGACCCATTCCGCCTCGGCGGCCGTCGCAAATACCGGCGCCGCCGCCGCGACGAGCGGCAGCGCAAGGCAGTGCAAGAGACAGAGGGCGGATAGACCGACAGCGGCGACATCGAGGACGCGTTGGGCTTGGGAGGACATGCTTAAGTGTTATAATATAACATTTGCGCGTGCAATGCCCGTCATCCCATTTCCGCGCGCAGCGCCTTCCAGTGTTCGAGGCGCTCCCTGACGCGCAGCTCCATGCCGCGACCGGTCGGTTCGTAGAAAGTGCGCCGTTTCATCTCGTCGGGAAAATAGTTCTGGCCGGAGAAACCTTCGGGCGCGTCGTGGTCGTAGGCGTAGCCTTTGCCGTAACCGAGATCCTTCATCAGGCTCGTCGCCGCGTTGCGGATGTGTAGCGGCGGCGCGAGCGTCCCCGTTTCAGCGGCGGCGCGCTGCGCGGCCTTCCAGGCGACATAGACCGCGTTCGACTTCGGCGCGCAGGCGAGATGCAGCACCGCCTGTGCGAGATGCAGTTCCGCTTCGGGCTGCCCGAGAAAATCGACTGCGTCACGCGCGGCGATGCAGACAAGAAGCGCCGTCGGGTCGGCCGCGCCGATATCCTCCGCGGCCGCACGCACGAGACGCCGTGCGAGAAACAGCGGCTGCTCCCCGCCCGCCAGCATGCGCGCAAGCCAGTAGAGCGCGGCGTCGGGATCGGAGCCGCGGATGGATTTGTGCAGCGCGGAGATGAGGTTGTAGTGCTCCTCGCGATCCTTGTCGTAGACCGGCGCACGCTTCTGCAGGAGCTTCGACAGCGCCGCCGCGTCGAGCGGCTTGTCGCCCGCGACGGCGAACACTTCCTCCGCCAGCGTCAGCAGATAGCGCCCGTCGCCCTCGGCGAGGTCGCACAAGAGCGCGCGCGCTTCGGCAGTCACCGGCATCGGCTTGCCGAGATGCGCCTCCGCGCGCTGCAGCAACTGCTCCATGGCGTCCGCTTCGAGCCGCTTCAGCACGAAGACCTGGCAGCGCGAGAGCAGCGCCGCATTGATCTCGAAACTCGGATTTTCCGTCGTTGCGCCAACGAGCGTGACGACGCCCGCCTCCACGAACGGCAGGAAACCGTCCTGCTGGCTGCGGTTGAAGCGGTGGATCTCGTCGACGAACAGAAGCGTGCCCTTGCCGGTCGTGCGCAAACCCTTGGCGGTCTCAAACGCCTTCTTGAGATCGGCGACGCCGGAAAACACCGCCGAAATCTGCTGGAATTCGAGGCCCGCGCCTTCCGCGAGCAGGCGCGCGATCGTCGTCTTGCCGACGCCCGGCGGCCCCCAGAGGATCATCGACGCGAGGCGCTTGCCGGCGATCATCCGCCCGATCGGGCCGTCCGGTCCAAGCAGGTGATGCTGCCCCACAACCTCATCGAGTCTTTGCGGACGCAACCTGTCCGCCAGTGGACGCGGCTGTTCGGGCGTCAGGCCGGCGGCTTGAAAAAGATCGCTCATGCGTCTCTGCTACACCATTCCGGCATGGAGAAGAAAACGATGGCCGAACCCACCTCCGTGATCCCGCCCGGCGTCTATCCATACCTCTCCGTGAGCGGCGGCGCTGCGGCGATCGCTTTCTATGTCCGCGCCTTCGGCGCGGTCGAGGAATTCAAGAATCTCGCGGACGACGGCGCGCGCATCCTGCACGCGCGTCTGCGCATTAACGGCGCCGCCGTGTTGCTCTCAGACGACTTTCCGGAATACCGCGGAGGCGGCGACATGCCCGCGCCCTCCGGTGTGACCATCCATCTTGAAGTCGATGACGCGGACCTATGGTGGCGGCGCGCAGTGCAGGCGGGCGCGACGGTGCGCATGGAGCTTGCTGACCAGTTCTGGGGCGACCGCTACGGTCAACTCGTCGATCCCTTCGGCCATACGTGGTCGATCGGCGCGCCGACGCCGAAGGGCTAGCGCCCGAAATTCAGCGTGCCGACTTCGCCGCCGCGTTCGATCTCGATGGCCCAGCGCGTCTGTCCGGTCACGAGGCGCTGCACGTCCGCACTGGTGCGCACGCGCTGGCCGTTGACCGAGCGCACGATGTCGCCGGGTCGGAAACCGGCGCGCGCCGCCGTGCCGCGCGCGTCCATCGCCTCGATCAGCGCGCCGGTGGCGAACGGACTGAGCCCTGCTTCTTCTGCTTTCGCGGGCGAGAGGGAGATCACGCGCACGCCGCTCATCGGGTGTTCGCCGCTCAGCACGCGCGGATCCGCTGCGGGTGTTGCGGGCGGCGCTTCGACGCGGGCGTTCAGCGTGCGCTGCTCGGCGCCGCGCACGATCCGGATGGGCACGCTTGCGCCCGGGCGCTGGGTCGCGGCCTGATAGCGCACCGCCTGCTCGTCGAAGACATCGACGCCTCCGACATTGAGGATTACGTCGCCGCGCTGCAGGCCCGCGCGGTCCGCGGGGCCGCCGTTCCACGTTTCGGTAACGAGCACGCCGCGCGGACGATCGAGGCCGAGACTGCGCGCGAGATCCTGCGTCACCGGCTGCGCGGATACGCCAAGCCACGGCCGCACGACCGCCCCGCTCGACAGCGCGCTTTCCACGACGCGCTTCACCATCTCTGCGGGAATCGCGAAGCCGATGCCGTTGGAGCCGCCGCTCTCGGAGAAGATCGCCGTGTTGATGCCAACCAGCGCGCCGTTCATGTCCACGAGCGCGCCGCCGGAGTTGCCGCGATTGATGGCGGCGTCGGTCTGGATGAAGAACGAGAAATCGTTGATGCCCACTTCCGTGCGCGCGAGCGCGGAGATGATGCCGCTCGTCACGGTCTGCTGCAGGCCGAAGGGATTGCCGATGGCGATGACGAGATCGCCGACCTGCGCCTGGCGCGTATCGGCGAAAGCGAGCGCGGGCAGGCGTTCGCTTCCGGGCTGGATGCGCAGCACCGCGAGATCGGTCTTGGGATCGGCGACGACGACCTTCGCCTCGAATTCGCGACGATCCGACAGGACGACCTTCAGCGCGTCCGCGCCGTCGACGACGTGATTGTTGGTGACGATGACGCCGTCGGCGCGCACGATCACGCCTGAGCCCAGCGATTGCTGGATGCGTTCGCGGCTCATGCCGCCGAGCGCGCCCGGCGGCACGCCGCGCATCATGTCCTCGAGAATGGAGCGGCGCTGACGCACGACACGCTGCGCATAGACGTTCACCACCGCCGGCGAAACTTCGCGCACCACGGGCGCCAGGGAGAGCTGCGCTTCCGTGCGCGAGGCGGGCACACGGCGCTCGACCGGCTGGGCCTGGGCGAGCTGGAATTCGCCATTGTCGGCATTCTGCGCGCCGCTGTCTGGGGCCTGGGAGCAGGCGATCAGCGCGAGCGCAGCGACGGTGAGAAGTCGGACGGGTCGCATCGGTTCGGGTGCCTCGTGGCGGGAATTTGGGAACGGGTTCTGGAAACGTCCAGTGGCGGCAATGTGGCGTCAGCCGCCGGCGATCACCGTCATGCCGCCCATGTAGGGAACGAGCGCCTGGGGCACCGTGATGGACCCGTCGGCGTTCTGGTAGTTCTCCAGCACGGCGACAAGCGTGCGCCCGACCGCGAGGCCCGAACCGTTCAGCGTGTGGAAATACTCCGTGCCCTTCTGGCCATCGCGACGGAAGCGACCGTCCATGCGGCGCGCCTGGAAGTCCCCGCAGTTCGAGCAGGAGCTGATCTCGCGATACTTGTTCTGGCTCGGCAGCCAGACTTCGAGATCGTAGGTCTTCTTCGCGCTGAACCCCATGTCGCCCGTGCAGAGCAGCATGGTGCGGAACGGCAGGCCGAGACGCTTGAGGACTTCTTCCGCGCAGCGCGTCATGCGTTCGTGCTCGGCGTCGCTGTCTTCCGGTTTGGCGATCGACACCAACTCCACCTTGCGGAACTGGTGCATGCGGATCATGCCGCGCGTGTCGCGCCCCGCGCTGCCCGCTTCCGAGCGGAAGCACGGCGTATCCGCCGTCATGCGAATGGGCGTGGCGAGATCGGACTCGGCGAGGATCTGCTCGCGATAGAGATTGGTGAGCGAGACTTCAGCGGTGGGGATGAGGAAAAATGCTTCAGCTTCCGCCTTCTTTCGGCTCTGCAAAAGCTTCGTTTGGATATCGCTTAAGTTGTTCACCGACTTTTGGAACGCGCCAACCTCGTCGACTACAATCGCCAAAGCGTGCTTGTAGTTACCGTTATCTGATGCTTCGAGCGATTGCCCAAGCGCGTTGATCGCACGCGACAGCCTTCTGTTTTTTTGACCCATCACGTCAATGGTGATGAATTCTGCTCCCGAGAACAGCTCACCTAGCTTTCGATAAGCTGGCTCACCAATGGTGAAGAGATCGTCCTCAAACTTAGGCAACTGCCCTGTACCGAATGCTGCATTCCGATCAACCAGCAGCGGCGGGCTCACTTCCTGATAGCCGTGCGTCTCGGTCTGCAGATCGACCATGAAGGCCGCGAGCGCGCGTTCGAGCCGCGCGAGCTTGCCCTTCAGCGCCACGAAGCGCGCGCCGCTCATGCGGGCGGCGGCTTCGAAATCCATCATGCCGAGCGCTTCGCCGAGCGCGACGTGATCCTGCGGCTGGTTGAGCTGCTGTCCCGGCGTCTTCGACGGCGGATCCCAGCGGCGCACTTCCTTGTTGGACTCCTCGTCCTTGCCGTCCGGCGCGTCGGGCGCGGGCGCGTTGGGCAGCGATTCCAGAATGGCGCGCAGTTCGCCCGCGACCTTCTCCTCCTCCGCCGAAGCCGTCTCGATCACGCCCTTCAGCCGCGCGACCTCCTCCATCAACCGCGCGGCTTCCGCCTCGTTCTTCTGCGCCTTCGCCGCGCCGATGGCTTTCGACGCCGCATTGCGGCCGGCTTCCGCGTCCTGGCGCTGCGTCTGCAGCGCGCGGGCCTTCACGTCGAGATCGAGGATTGAGGCGATCTGCGCGCGCTGGTCGTCGGAGAGCGACCGCCGCAGCATCGCCTTCTCCCAGCCTTTGAAATCATCGCGGATCGCGCGGATGTCGTGCATTTCTGTTCGTCCCTACACTCCGTCATTCCGGGGCAGCCGTATGCTGAACCCGGAACCCAGGCGTTCAAGCGAGCTCGGTCCCCTAGGTTCTGGATCGCGCTTGCAGCGCGTCCGGAATGACGGCGCTTACTGGCAGATAGTTACCGCATGACTCAAGTCGCACTCAGGGCGCCGGCGCGCTGGAGGGGGCGGCTTCGGCCTTGGCGCGGGTCTTTTCGATGAACCAGACGATCCAGATCGAGGCTTCGTAGAGGCAATAGACCGGCACGGCCATCATCATCATAGAAAACGGGTCGGGCGGCGTGACGAGGGCGGAGAAGGCCGCGATCCCGACAATGGCGTAGCGGCGGCCCTTGCGCAGCGTCGAGGCGCCCAGCACCCCCGAACTGGCCAGCAGCGACAGCACCACGGGTATCTGGAAGACGAAGCCGAAGGCGAGCACCAGCGTGGTCACCAGCCCCAGATATTCATCCACCTTCGGCAGGTAGCTGATCTGCACGCCGCCGGTGTTCACCTCCTGCTGCAGCGCAAAGCGCAGCGCGAACGGCATGGCGATGAAGAACACGAAGGCGGCGCCCACTAGGAACATCACCGGCGCCGCCACGAGAAACGGCGCCGCCGCGCGACGCTCCGACTTGTAGAGACCCGGCGCCACGAACGCGTAGGCCTGATAGGCGATGACGGGAAACGCGATGATGATGGCGGCGAAGAGCGCCACCTTCATGTTCACGAAGAACTGCCCGAAGGCATGGGTGAAGACCATCTTCACCCCGTCCTTCACCGCTTCGGGACCATGCGCCTGCTCTATGGCGTGCTTGAAGGGCTCCACCAGAAACAAGAAGATCTTCTGCGCGAACGGGAAACACGCGACAAACGCGACCACGAGCGCAAGGACCGCAACGCCGAGGCGGTTGCGCAACTCCGTGAGGTGATCGAGCAGCGGCGCCCTGCTCGCCTCGATTTCGTCGGGCGGATCGCTGGCGGCGGTCATGTGGCGAGCTTGGCGGTCGCGGGCTCGGGCCCATCCGGCGCCGGCGGCGAAATCGGCGGAACCTCGGGCGGCGCCTGCGGTGGTTCATCGGCGGGCGGAGGCGGGCTCTCCGGCGGCGCGGGCGCCGGCGTCGGATCGCCGGCGGCGGCATCTCGTGGCGGCAGGGGTTCAAGCGTGCGCATGGCTTCCATCTCGATGTCCGTGAAGACCTGGCCGCGGCGCAGCGCCTCGACCTCCTTCTTCAGCTCATCGAGTTCCGCCTGCCGGGCGAGTTCGTCGAAGCCGGTGCGGAATTCAGCCGCAAGCCCGCGCAGGCGCGCCATCTGGCGGCCGAGCTTGCGCAGCATCAGCGGCAAATCCTTCGGACCGACCACGAGCAATGCGATCACGCCGAGGATGAGAACTTCGGAAAAGCCGAGACCGGGCAGCATGACCGATCAATTATCCGTCAGGCGCCGGTGCGCTCGTCGTCCTTGCGGGCGGTTTGGTCGCGCAACTGGGCTGGCGGCTCAGCCGGGGCCGGCGGTGTGTCGCCGTCGCCGAGGCCCTTCTTGAAACCCTTGATGCCCTTGCCGAGGTCTTCCATCAGGTTCGAGATGCGTCCGGGGCGCCCGAATAACAGGAAGGCGAGCGCTAAGACGATGAGAAGCGGGATCAGGCCGGGCGCGTGCATGGCGCAATGCTCCAATATTTCCAATATCGACTGCGGTCAGTCGTCGTCGCCGCCGACATACTCGACAAAAAACGCCGCATCCCCCTCGACCGGCCCCTCAAGCGGGTCCTCGTCGGGGGCCTGCGCGCCGTCCGGCCGGGGCACGTCGAAGGCGGCTTCAACCCGCGGATCGATGAGTCCGGCAGCCTTCAGATCGTCCTTGCCCGGCAGGGCGTCAAGCGACACGAGGCCAAAGTGACTGAGGAAAGCGTCCGAAGTGCCGAAAGTGAGCGGCTTTCCCGGACTGCGCCGCCGTCCGCGCGGGCGCACCCAGCCGATTTCCAGCAACAGATCGAGCGATCCGCGTGACAGCGACACGCCCCGGATCTCCTCGATCTCCGCGCGTGTCACAGGTTGGTGATAGGCGATGACCGCCAAGGTCTCCATCGCCGCCTTCGGCAGCCGCTTCGGTTCGGCGCGGGTTTCGGCAAACAGATGCGCGAGATCGGGCGAAGACTGGAAACGCCACCGCCCTCCAGCCTCCACGAGCTGCACGCCGCGGCCGGCGTACGCGCGCTTCAGCCCCATGAGCACCGCCGCCACATCCGTGCCGGGCGGCATCCGTTCGGCAAGTTCCGAGGCCGTCATCGCTTCCCCGCCGGCGAACAGCAGCGCTTCCGCGATGCGGGCGGCTTCATGCAGGGGCCCGATCTCCGGCGGCGCTGTGTCGTTCGCGCTCTGCGGCGGCGTGAACGCCTCCTCGATGCGCATGATCGGGTCGGCGACGGGTTGCCCCGAAGGTTTCTGAGGCTGGCTCACGGCGCGACCTTCTCGCGGCGCTTCAGATAGAGCGGCGCGTTCTGGTCGGCCTGGCGGGCTTCGAGCTTCTGGTCGCGCACGAGTTCGAGCGCCGCGCCGAAGAGGCTCGCCACATAGGACTGCGGCTCCGGCGCATCCGGCCCGCGCTCGCGACGCGGCTGCAGCGCGCCGATGGGCCGCCAGTCATCGAGATTATCAAGCATCTCTTCAAGACGATGCCGTGCAGCTTCCAGCGTATAGACCCGGCGCGGAACGATGCGGTGATCGGTGCGAATGCGGCGCGTGCGGCTGATCGTGTAGGCCGACAGCATGTCATGCAGGCTCGCCGTCCACTGCAGTTCACGCGTGACGGCTATCGGTTGTGGCGCACCATTGAGGAAGACATCGCGGTCCAGCTGCGCCAGCGCGCCCAGCCTTGCGGCGGCGGCCTTCGCTTCGGCGAGACGCTGCAATTTCAGCGAGAGATGCGCGGCGATGGCTTCCGGATCGGGCTCGTCGCTCGGGCGCTCCGGCTTAGGCAGCAACAGCCGCGACTTCAGCAATGTCAGCCACGCCGCCATCACGAGATACTCGGCGGCGAGATCGATCCGCGCACGCACGTCCTCGATGAAAGCGAGATACTGGTCCACCAGCGGCGCAAGCGCGATCTGCGCGAGATCGACCTTCTGCTGGCGCGCGAGATCAAGCAGGACGTGCAGCGGCCCCTCGAACCCGGCGAGGTCGAGCACGAGCGTTTCGCCCGCATCCGCCTCGTCGGCGGCTTCGAATGTGACTGTGTCGTCGCTCACGCGTCGGTTCCGGCGCCCTTCCGGGCTATTTGCCGACGACGAGGCACTCCTGGCCCAGCGCTTTCACCTGGCCGCAGAACTGCGCCGCGTCCGCCCGACTGGCGAAATACCCGGCGCGGACCCGGAAGTACACGCCCCGTTCCCCAAGGTCCGCAGCCTGGACGTCCTTGCGGGCGTTCTGGAAGAGCGCCGGAGACCGGCGGGAAAAGCGGGTCCAGGCGGCATCCGCCGCCTCAGCGGACCGCAGCGAGGCGATCTGGGCGGCAAACGGACCGTCGGCCGCGAATACGGGCGCTGCGCCGCCCGTGGGGGCCGGCATCGGCGCCGGCGCGGGCGCGGCGATGGGTTGCTCGGGCGCGGCGCGGGTCTTGGCCGGCGCCCGGACCGGCGCGGCCTCACCGGCCAGCGCGCGATCGATTTCGGCGGTCGGCGGCGCCTCGTCCGCACCGCCCTCATAGGCAGACTTGAAGTCGGACGCCTGCGCCTGGATTACGGGCGCATCGGCGTCATCGGGCGCGCCGCCGGTGAAGGTCCACACGACATACGCGACCGTCGCCAGAACGATCAGCGCGATGAGGAAGGTGGGATATTTGGTGCGGCCCATGTCGACCTCCTCGCGGACAGGCGCAGGTCGGCGCGAACGCTCGCGGACAAACGGCGGCGGCGCGTCCTCGCCACGATAGCCGCCCTCATACCCGTCTACGGGCGCGTAAACGCGACGCTGCGCATGAGCCATGACGGCCTCCGATCCAGACCGAATCAGATGCCCAGCAGGTGGTTAGGATTGGGTTTATGCCCGCGCGCCTCAGCGCAGCTTGGCGATCCCGATGCCGTCGAGCTTGGCGCGATCCTTGATGGACTCCTCGCTGCGGGTCATCGCCTTGGAGATGGCCTTCAAGGACATCCCCTTCTTGGCCAGCGTGTGCAGCTTGTTGATTTCGTCCGCCGTCCAGGGCTGGCGGTGGCGTTCAAATCGTTCGGCCATCTTGATCCTCACGCCCAGCGTTCGAGATTGAAGAGACGCCGGTGCTCCTCGACGGCGTAGGCGTCCGTCATGCCGGCGATGTAATCGCAGACCACGCGCGCGGTCTCCGGCGTCCCCGCCTTGCCCGCGCGATCGCGCCACTTGTCGGGCAGTGTTTCGGGTTCGGCGAGGAAGAGATCGAAGAGTTCGCGCAGGATGCGCTTGGCCTGGCTGCGCATGCGCGCGACCTTGTAATGGCGATACATCTTGGCCATCAGGAAGCGCTTCAGCGTCGCTTCGTGTTCACCCATGTCCGGCGAGAACGCGACGATGGCTTCCGGCAGGTTGCGCACTTCTTCGGCGCTCTGCGGCTTGTGCCTGGCGACGCGGCGCTTCGTTTCCTCCGCCAGATCGAGAATGCGCGCGCCGATGAGCCGGCGCACCGCCTCGCCCGCCCAGCGCGTTTGATCGATATCGGGATATTCGCTGCGCACCTTGCGGAACACCTCGCCCACGAACGGCAAATCGTAGAGTTCCTCAATCTTGAAGAGCCCCGCGCGCAGGCCGTCGTCGATGTCATGATTGTTGTAGGCGATGTCGTCGGCCAGCGCCGCGACCTGCCCCTCCGGCCCCGACCACTGGTGCAGTTCGAGATCATGGCTCTTCGCGTATTCGCGGATCGCCATCGGCAGATCGGCCAGCTTGCGCCGCACGGTGATCAGCGGGCCGTTGTGCTTCACGACGCCTTCGAGGGTTTCCCACGTGAGATTGAGGCCGTCCCAGCGCGGATAGCGCGCTTCGAGCTTCGTCAGCACGCGCAGCGTCTGCGCGTTGTGGTCGAAGCCCTCGAAGGGCTTCATGCATTCGTCGAGCTGGTCCTCCCCCGAATGGCCGAAGGGCGGGTGGCCGAGATCGTGCGCCAGCGCCACCGTCTCCGCGAGATCCTCATCGAGCCCGAGCATGCGCGCGACCGAGCGGGCGATCTGCGCCACTTCGAGGGAGTGCGTGAGGCGGGTGCGGAAGTGATCGCCCTCGTGGGCGATGAAGACCTGGGTCTTCTGCTTGAGGCGGCGGAAGGCCGAGGCGTGGATGATCCGGTCCCGGTCGCGCTGGAACGGACTGCGGGAGGCGCTCTCCTCCTCGGGGAACAGGCGGCCGCGCGAACGGGTCGGGTCGGTCGCCCACACGGCCGGCGGCGTCGCCCACCAGGCCGTTCCCGGCGCCGCCTTATCGGACCCTTTACCGCTCACCCGCTTCTCCTTGCGCTCGGGAGGCTCCATATAGGGATTCCGATGCCAAACCTCACCCCGGATCTCACCCTCTCCGCCGCCGCCGCCGCCAAGATCAACGCCATCGCGGATGGCGGGGGCCTGCGCGTGGCCGTGGAAGGCGGCGGCTGCTCGGGCTTCTCCTACGAGATCGACATCGCGCCGGCCCCTGAAGCTGATGACATCGTCATCGAGCGCGACGGCGCGCGTCTCTTCGTGGACCCCGTCTCCATCGCCTTTCTGAAGGGCTCGGAAGTGGACTGGGTGGAAGAGATCGTCGGCTCCGCCTTCAAGGTGCGGAACCCGAACGCAAAATCGAGCTGCGGCTGCGGCGTGAGTTTTTCGGTCTGACTTGACCTTCCCCTCCGGCGTCGCGGTACCACGGGGCGCCTACGGAGGTTCCGCACATGGACGTCGACACCGCCCTCAAGACCCGCATTTCCACGCGCGTCTTCAGACCCGATCCGCTGCCGGAAAACGTGGTCCGTGAAATCCTCGACGTGGCGCGCTGGGCGCCGTCGGGCGGCAATGTGCAGCCGTGGAAGGTGATTGCGGTGAGCGGCGCTGAACGTCAGGCCGTGATTGATCTCGCACAGACGACGCTGGCCGCCAATCCGCGCGGCGAGGAGGGCGACCGCCCGATCTATCCCGCCGACCTCTGGGAGCCCCACCGCTCCTGGCGCTTCAAGGTCGGCGAGGACATGTACGCGCTCCTTGGCATTCCGCGTGAGGACAAGGCCGCACGCTTCGGGCATCTCGCGCGCAATTTCCGCTTCTTCGACGCCCCCGTCGGGCTCTTCTTCGTCATCGACCGGCGCATGGGCCACGGGCAATGGGCGCACCTCGGCATGTTCATGCAGTCGATCGCGCTGGCGGCGGAGGCGCGCGGCGTCGCGAGCTGCATGCAGGAAGCCTGGGGCCGCGTCCGCGAGACGCTGGCGAAACACTTCGCGCTGCCGGAGACCGAGATGATCTATTGCGGCATGGCGCTCGGTTACGCCGATACTGATGCGAAGGTGAATTCGCTGCGTTCCGATCGCGCGAGCGTGGACGAGTTCGCGACGTTCAAAGGGTTCTAGGACTTCGGCTTGGAGCCGCGTCCGAAATCCATCACGCCGTCCTCGCTGACGTCAACGATGGCGAAGAAAATGCCCATGAGAACGAGCCACCCGAGCGGCGCGAGGATCATCGGGCCGGCCCAGTGTTCGAGCCCCTGCTGGTATTCGATCCACGCCACGGCGGTCGCGGCGACGCAGGCGAGCGGCAAGGTCCAGGCGGCGAAGCATGCGATCGCGTAGAGCCGCTTCGACTGCCACCAGTCGCGCCCTTCCGGCGTCATGAGCTTCAAGGCGCGCCGCACCGCAGCGTAGGCCAGGAAGACGTTGAACGCCGTGAAAGCCGCCAGAAACAGCGTCATCAGATGCCGTCGCCGTAGGAACTCAGAACCGCTTCGTCGAGCAGCTGGTCCATCTTCTTCGACGGCGCTTCCTCGCAACAAACACCGCCCACGGGCTTGGCCGGGACGCCCGCCACCGTGCAGCGCGGCGGCACGTCGGTGAGCACCACGGAACCCGAGGCGATCCGCGCTTCCGCGCCGACCTCGATATTGCCGAGCACTTTCGCGCCCGCGCCGATCAGCACGCCGCGCCGGATCTTGGGGTGACGGTCGCCGCGCTCCTTGCCCGTGCCGCCGAGCGTCACGGAGTGCAGCATCGACACGTCGTCCTCCACCACCGCGGTTTCGCCGATGACGATGCCGTGCGCATGGTCGATGAAGACGCCGGCGCCGATCTTCGCCGCCGGATGGATATCGACGGAGAAGAGCTCGCTGATCCGGCTCTGCAGATAGAAGGCAAGCTCGGCGCGATCATGGCGCCAGAGCCAATTGGAAATCCGGTAGGCCTGAAGACCCGCATAGCCCTTGTAGTAGAGGAACGGCTGCAGATAGGTGCGGCAGGCGGGGTCGCGCTCGCGCACGACGCGCATGTCGCGCTCGGCGTGGCGCGCGATCTCGGGTTCGGCCGCATAGGCCTCCTGCGCGACTTCTCTCAGGTGAAGCGGATTCATGTCGCCGCCGCCGAGTTTCGAGGCGAGGTGGTACGAAAGCGCATCCTCGATGCGGTCGTGGTGAAGGATGGTTGCGTGCAGCAGGCTCGCCAGCAGCGGCTCCTCTGCAGCCGATTGCATCGCCTCGACGCGCAACTGGGACCAGACGCCGCCAGAGTTCTCGAAGACGCGGGGTTTCGGTTCGATCATCACGCCCTCTTCATCCAAGCATCGCCGCCGCCAGCGGCGCCTCGATCTCGCCCGTCACCGCCATGTGGTGCGCCCGCAGGACCGTCGCAACCGTCATGGCGTCCGTAACGCGGCCCGCCACGACATCCGCAAGGACTTCGCGGAACGGGACCACCCGGTTACGCAGGACTTCCACCGGTTCCGGCGCATGCACGCCCGGCGAGAGCCCAGTGGCAAGATAGCATATCGCCTGTTCGTCCGTGACCGAATTGGACAAGTCCATCTTAACTATGGGCCTGAGGCTTAAGGCGCGCACGCCCGCTTCTTCCTCCAGCTCCCGCCGCGCGCAATCGAGCGGGTCTTCTCCCGCCTCACAGCCCCCTTCGGGCATCTCCCAGGAGTACCGCCCGAGCGGCACGCGCCACTGCCCGACGAGATGCACCTCGCCGCGGTCGGTGACAGGCAGCACCCCGACCGCCAGCTTCTTGAAGCGCACAATGCCGTAGGCGTGACGCTTGCCCGCTGGATCGATGACTTCCTGTTCCTCCAGGCGAAGCCAGGGATTTTCGAAGGCGACGGCGGCGTCGAGAAGCGTCCACGGATTCTGGTCGGTCATGGGCGGTTTATTGGCGGTGGGCGCACCCTCGGCAAGCGTTTGCACGCGCATCGTCGTTCCGACACTCTCGGCGCGGTGATTCACCGGCGCCGGCGCGCCACCGTCGAGGCGAGCGCACTGATGCTCCATGCGCTGAAACTCCTGCTGCCGGCGGTCATTCCGTCGTGGCGCTTCTTCGATGTCATCGCGCCGTCGCCACGCATTGAATATCGCTGCACGCACACACCCGACGAACCCGGCGATGCGTGGCGGGAATTCAGGCCGCGACCGGCGCGCGTCAGCGCGACCGTCATGCTGGCGCGGCTGTTCTGGAATCCGCACTGGAACGAGACCTTGTACCTTGTCAGCTGTGCGGAGCGGATCATCGAAGACGATTCCGATCATGCTCAGGAGGAAATCTTCCGACGGATCGAGGCCGATCTCGACAAGGAGGAGCGCCTGGACGGTTCCTGCCTCCAGTTCCGTCTTGTCTTCCTGCAGCGAACGGGCGACGAGCTAGAAACTGCGGTGCGCCACGTCTCTCCTGTTCGGTTGCGGCGTCCTCGTCCGTGAGCGTCGATGCCGCCATACGCATCACGGAGGTTTTGCTGGCGTGCGCCTTCCTGCAGCAGAGCGCCGAGCACATGCGCAGCGGTCGCGACGAACGCGTCCTGCACGCAACACGCATCGCGCTGTGCCTCCTCCTCGTCGTCGGACTCTGGCCGCAATGGACGTTGCTCGCGCTGTTGTTGCTCTCGCTGGTTATGCTGCGACGCTACGACGGCCCCTACAACGGCGGCAGCGATCGCATGGGCTTGCTCGCGCTCTTCTGCCTGTGCGCGGCGCACTTCATGCCGAGCGCGCGCTGGCGCGAATACATGCTCGGCTATCTCGCCGCGCAGCTCGTGCTGTCCTATTTTCTCTCTGGTTGGGTAAAGGTCGTGAACCCGGAATGGCGCAGCGGGCGCGCCCTGCGCGATGTGTTCCAGTTTTCCGCATACCCCGTCAGCGAAGACCTGCGCCGCCTCGCGCACCGGCCGCGCCTACTTCTCGGCGCCTCATGGGCGGTGATCGCCTTTGAACTCGCCTTTCCTTTGGCGCTCATTACGCAGGTCACGCTCATCGCCGCGCTTGGGGTCGCCGCGCTCTTTCACCTCGCCAACGCCTGCCTCTTCGGCTTGAACCGTTTCTTCTGGACGTGGATCGCGACATACCCGGCGCTCCTGTGGCTTCAGCATCGCCTTTTCTGACCGGACAACGCCCATGCCTCTCGACCCGTTCTCCCGCCCGCTCGTCCCGCCGCGGACGTTCGATCAACTCGAAATCGGCGAGCATTTCCCGTGCCCCGCGCGCACGCTGACGGATGCGCACTTCACGGCCTTCCAGGCGCTCTCGGGCGACAACCACCCCATCCACTACGACCGCGAATATTGCCGCGCGCACGGCCATCCCGACCTTCTCGCGCACGGGCTGCAGGTGCTCTGCCTCACGGCGGCGGGGGCGGGCCTCTTTCCGCATGTGATCGCTGAGAAGCTGATCGGCTTCACCGAGGTGAAGGCTAGATTCCTGAAAGGCGTCTTTCCCGGCGACACGCTCTATCCGCTGCTCGAAATCACCGAGTTGAAGCGCCAGAACACGACCGGCGTCGTCACCATGCGCGCGACGGTCGAAAACCAGCACGGCGTCACCGTGCTGGAAGGCAGCCACGCCTATCTGGTCCGGCTATGAACCAACGCCCTTGCGTTTTTGAGAATGGTTCTTAATTAGAGATGGTCATGTCCATCGATCCCGCCAGCCTCGCGCCGCCCCTCGCCGAAAACACGCCGACAGTCCTGCCGGTCGCGTCGCCCGACACGCTGGCGCTCATGGCGCGACGGCGGTCGGCAAAGCCGTTCTTCCTGGCAGAACCGGCGCCTTCCTCAGCGCAGCTGGATGCGATCCTGCGTCTCGCGTCGCGCACGCCCGATCACGGCAAGCTGACGCCATGGCGCTTCATCGTGTTCGAAGGCGACGGCCGCGCACGCGCCGGCGCCGCATTGGCTGATGTGATGGCGAAGACCGGCGACGCGACGGAGGAAACACTCAAGGCCACGCGCGAAACCTTCACGCGCGCGCCGCTCGTCATCGCCGTCGTCTTCACGCCGAAACAGAGCATCAAGGCGCCCGAATGGGAACAGGTGCTGGCCGTTGGCGCGGTCAGCTATGGCGTCTTGCTCGCCGCGCACGCCTTCGGCTTCGGCGGCGTCTGGCTCACCGGCTGGCCGACCTACAACGCCGATGCGCGCACGGCGCTCGGCCTGAAGGCGGATGAGCAGATCGCGGCTTTCATTCACCTCGGCACGCAGACTGAAACCCAGCCGGAGCGCGTACGCCCCGACATGGCCTCCCTCGTCACGCGCTACTGATTGTCGCCAAGATTGCGCGCGACGAGCGGCCCCATTTCCGCCGTCAGCACCGCATCCATGAGCTTCATGACTTCAGCGATGTCGGACACGATCTTGCGCGCCCGCGCGGGGTCGGCGAGCGGCTTGAACATGTCGCCGATCTCAAACTTGTTCTCGCCTTCGACAGCGATGAGCAGATCTCCGTCCTGGAACCCGCAACGGATGCGGCGGCCATTGTAGGCTTTCTCCAGATGGAGAAGGCGCTCCATGAACACCGGATGCACGAGATAGCGCGCCTCGACCTGATCGTTCGAATAGACCTCGAAGGCTCTCTCGAACGTCGAGTCCCCGAGACCCACGCGCTTCAGTTCACCCATCCCGCGCAGACCGTTGAACACCCACGCGTCGCGTTTCACGACGGTCACGCCGTTGAACTTCTTCGGGAAAGCGATGCGGATGATCTGTCCGCGAAACACCGTGACGTAGTCCCTGTCGCCGTCCTTGTCGCGGCGCTCATCCTCGAGTTTCGCTTCGCAGAGATCGAAGGCGCAGCCCTGCCGTTCGCCGTGGAAGAAGTCCTCGAAGTGCGACCGATCATAGCTCGGCAGCAGGTCGAGCTTGCGAAACCGCGACACGACGCCCGGCGGCTCGGCCTTTTCCGCATAGGTGACGCCGATGGCGTCCGCGATGGCGTCGAGCGAGGCGTTCTTGATCCGGTCCGACAACTTCTGCAACGGCAGGTAGGCCAGCGTGAAGGCAAGGATGCCGCCCATGGCCAGCACGATGAACCCGACGAACACCTCCTTCGACAGGAAGTAGGCGACGACCCCCAGTGCGAGCGCGATCGGCGCGCCGACGATGATGCGCTTCTTGAAAGTGTCGATCGCGACGGCGCGGTCCGCCTCGCCGTCCCTGAACAGCGGTTCGATGCGCGCGGTGTAGAGCGCGTCGAACTGCGCGTCCGTGAGGTGCGCGAGATCGAGGGTTTCCTTGGTCAACGCCGCGTCTCCCACCAGAGCCAGATCGCCACCAGCCCGATACCGACTGCCGCGATGCGCCGCAACCGGACGGCGCGCCACGCGTCTGCGCCCCGCGCGAGCCACGTCGCGACGTGCGCCGCGCCGAAGACGATTCCCGCGTGGACGATCACCGAGATGACAATGTGCGACGCGCCGAACATCAGCGCCTGCGTCCTGAAGGGCGCGCGCGCGGGATCGATGAAGCCCGGCAGCAAGGTGACGTAGAAGAGCGCCGCCTTCGGGTTGAGGAGGTTGGCGACAAGGCCGCGCACGAATGGCGTGGCGCCGGGCTGCACATCCTCGTCATCGGCGTCGCGCCAGGCGTCAATGGCGAGCCACAACAGATAGACCACACCCGCGAGACGCAGGAGGTCGTAGAGTCCCGGCGCCGCGGCGATGGCGCTGCCGACGCCGAACGCTGCCGCCGTCATGTAGATCGCGAGCCCGAGCGTGACGCCCGCGACAGCGCGCAAGCCCGACGCGCGCCCCTGCGCCAGCGTAAGGACCGCGAGCCAGACCATGTTCGGACCCGGCGTCAGCTCGACCAACGCCATCGCCGCGAGAAACGGGGCGATCATCGCCGGGTCGACGGGCCAGCCGTCGCCAGGCGTCATGCGTCGGGCGTCCGCTGCGCGTCAGATATCCGCATAGACATGCGTTTCGCCGGCGAAGCCCGGATGGGTGACGGCGCCGAGATGCGCGGGGCCGACCTGCTGCGCATACTTCCAGAGCGCGCCGGAGCCGTAGTTGGTGGTGCGCGGCCTCCACGCCTGCTTGCGCGCCGCGAGTTCGGCATCGCTGACTTCAAGATCGATCCGCCCGGTTGCGGCGTCGATGCAGATCATGTCGCCGTCTCGAACGAGCGCGATGGGGCCGCCAAGTTGGGCTTCGGGGCCGACATGCCCGATGCAGAAACCGCGAGTCGCGCCGGAGAAGCGCCCATCGGTGATGAGCGCGACCTTGTCGCCCATGCCCTGACCGTAAAGTGCGGCGGTCGTCGACAACATTTCGCGCATACCCGGACCGCCGCGCGGGCCCTCATAGCGGATGACGAGCACTTCGCCTTCCTTGTACGCACCGTCCGAAACTGCCGCGAACGCCGCTTCTTCGCCATCGAACACGCGCGCAGGGCCGCGGAAATCGATCTTTTCCATGCCCGCGATCTTCACGATGGCGCCTTCCGGCGCGAGCGAGCCCCACAGGCCCACGACGCCGCCGTTCGGGGAAAGCGCGTTGGTCATCGGGCGGATCACGTCCTGATCGGCGCGCAGCGTCACGCCTTCGAGATTTTCGCGCAGCGTCTTGCCCGTCACGGTCATCACGTCGCCATGCAGGAGCCCCGCGTCGAGCAGCACGCGCAGCAGCGCTGGCACGCCGCCCGCCTCGCCCATGTGCTTGGCGACATACTTCCCGCCCGGCTGAAGATCGACGAGCCAGGGCGTGCGCTTGAACACTTCCGCCATGTCGCGAAGGGTGAACTTCACGCCGGCTTCATGCGCCATCGCAGGCAAGTGCAATCCGCCATTCGTCGAGCCCCCCGTCGCCGCCACGACGATGGCGGCGTTCTCGAACGCCTCGCGCGTGCAGATGTCGCGCGGGCGGATGTTGCGCTCGATGAGATCGACGACCGCCGCGCCGCTCGCGCGCGCATAGGCGTCGCGGCTTTCGTAAGGTGCGGGTAGCGCCGCCGAGAGCGGGAGCGCGAGACCTATCGCCTCGCTAACGCAGGCCATGGTGTTGGCGGTGTACTGCCCGCCGCAGGCGCCGTCGCCGAGACAGGCGTGCTTTTCGAGATCGCAGAGATCCTCGAGCGACATCTTGCCCGCCGCGTGCTGGCCCACGCCCTCGAAGAGATCGCGCACATTCACTTCCCGGCCGCGCCACACGCCAGGTAGAATCGATCCGCCGTAAAGAAACACGCTCGGCACGTTCAGCCTAAGCATCGCCATCATCATGCCCGGCAGCGACTTGTCGCACCCTGCGAGCCCCACGAGCGCATCATAGGCGTGACCGCGCATGGACAGCTCGACGCTGTCGGCGATCACTTCGCGCGATGCGAGGGAGGAGCGCATGCCCTCATGGCCCATGGCGATGCCGTCGGTGACGGTGATGGTGCAGAATTCACGCGGCGTGGCGCCGGCGGCCTTCACGCCTTCGCTCACCGCATGCGCCTGACGCATCAGCGCGGTGTTGCAGGGCGCGGCCTCGTTCCAGCAGGACGCGACGCCGACGAAGGGTTGTTCGATCTCCTTCGTGCCGAGGCCCATGGCGTAGTAATACGAGCGGTGCGGCGCGCGCTCCGGGCCCACGGTGGTGTGCCGCGACGGCAGCTTCGACTTGTCCCAACGACGTGTCATGCGCGCTTCCTGCTTCTCTCTCAGTTCAAGGATTCCGCCAGCCCCACGAGGCGCGGCAGACAGACGGTCTTCAGATCATAACGCGCGATCGCATCCGCACGCGCCTGTACACGCAACGGACGATGCGCTTCCGGCGCCGCAAGGGCATGGACGATGCGGTCGCTCAAGGCTTCGACGTCGAAAAAGTCGATCATGATGCCGTTGCGCCCGTGCTGCACCGCTTCGCGCACCGGCGCGGTGTCGGAGGCGATCACCGCGCAGCCCGCACTCAACGCTTCCAGCAGCGACCACGACAACACGAAGGGATAGGTCAGATAGACATGCGCCGCCGATACGGCGAGCGCGTCGAGATAGGTCTGGCGCGGGACGCGGCCGAGAAAGTGGACGCGCGACAGATCCAGCCGCCCTTCCAGTTCCTTCAGGTAGATGTCCTTCCACGTCGCGCCCTCCGGCGCCGGCAGGCCATAGGCCGTGCCACCGTTGTCGCCGATGATGACCACATGTGCGTTGGGGCGTTCACGCAGCACCTTCGGCAGCGCGCGCAGGAAGATGTGGATCCCGCGCAACGGTTCGAGATGGCGGTTGATGTTGGTCACGACTTCGTCGCCCGGTTTGAAAACGATCTCCGTGCCGGGAATGGAGAGCCGCGCATCGGCGCGGGGCGCGGCGGACGTCGTGTCGATTCCGTCGTGGATCACCTCGATGCGGCGGCGAATATCGTAAGGGAACGTGTCGCGCTGGAACTCCGTTGGCGAGACGGCGCGCGTGGCGTCCATCGTCGACATGGCAAGCGCACCGTTCTTCGCCCTTACGCGGATCGCATTGTCGAGGTCCATCGGACCGAACTCGGGATCGAAGCCGACGTCGAGTCCGCGCGCGCCGGTATAGAATTCGGCGTAAAGCAGCTGCGGAACGCCAGGCCAGACGTCGTCGAGAAACATCGTCTCGCCCCAGCCGTTGTGCCCGATGACAAGATCGGGCCAGAATCCCTTCTGCTTCATCGCATCGGCGACACGCGCGGTCGCCGCGCCGCGCAGGCAGTCGGCCTCGTAGCGCACAGCGAGCGGCACGATGCCCGGCGTCGTGCCGCGCTTCATGGCGTATTTCGAGGCCGGAATGCCCGGCAGGTCGCGCGCCGTCTGCGAGCCGAGCGCGAGAACTTGGTGCCCACGGGCTCTCAGCGCAGGCGCAAGATGCACGAACTGCGCGGGAAAGTTGTTGTGGACGAACAGGATCCTCACGTCGCCGCTTTCAGCCTTTCGAGCGCGGCGGCGAGCTTCACCTTCGACGCTTCATATTCCGCGAGCCGCTCGCGCTGCTCCTCGACGACTTCTTCCGGCGCCCGTTCGACGAACTGCGCATTGCCGAGCTTGCCGCGAATCTTGCCCGCCTCGCCGTCGAGCCGCGCGATCTCCTTGCCGAGACGCACAACCTCCGCCGCGAAGTCGACGATGCCTTCGAGCGGCAGCGCGACCGTCGCCTCATCGAGAATGAACGTCACCGAACCGGTCGGCGGCGCTTCGGCGCTGGTGGAGTATTCGAGCCGCGCGAGGCGATCGATCAGATCCTGATAGCGCTCCAGGCGGGCCGCGCTCTCCGGCGTCGCACCCACCAGTAGCAACGGTACGCGGGCCGCCGGCGGCACGTTCATTTCGGCCCGCAGCGCCCGCGTTTCCGAGACAAGCCGGATGATCCAGTCGATCTCGGCGTCGGCCGTGGCGTCGATCAGCGTTTCCGGCAACGCCGGCCATTGCTGCACGAGCAGCATGTTGTCGCGCTTGGGGCCGCTTTCGCTGAGACGCGTCCACAATTCCTCCGTCATGAACGGCATGAACGGATGGAGCAGCATCAGCATCCGGTCGAACGCCCATGCCGCCGTGCGTCGCGTCTCGACCTTCGCGGTCTCGTCGTCGCCGTTCAGCAGCGGCTTCACGAGTTCGAGGTACCAGTCGCAATAGACATTCCAGATGAAACGATAGAGCGCGTTTGCCGCCTCGTTGAAGCGGAATGCCTCAAGCTCCTTCGTCACGATCGCCGCGGTGCGCGCCGTCTCACCGATGATCCAGCGGTTCACGGTCTGCTGCGCTTCGGCGGGCTCGAAAGGCTCCCACCACGCGCATTCGTTCATCTGGCAGAAGCGCGCGGCGTTCCAGAGCTTGGTGCCGAAATTGCGGTAGCCTTCGATGCGCGGCTCGGCGAGCTTGATGTCGCGGCCTTGCGCGGCCATCGCGGCCAACGTGAAGCGCAGCGCATCGGCGCCGTACTTGTCCACCAGCGTCAGCGGATCGAGCACATTGCCCTTCGACTTCGACATCTTCGCGCCGGACGCGTCGCGCACGAGCGCGTGGATGTAGACGTCCTTGAACGGCACTTCCTTCATGAAGTGCATGCCCATCATCATCATCCGCGCCACCCAGAAGAAGATGATGTCGAAAGCGGTGACGAGCGTCGTCGTCGGATAGAACTTCTTCAGTTCGGCCGTGTTCTCGGGCCAGCCGAGCGTGGAGAACGGCCAGAGCGCGGACGAGAACCAGGTGTCGAGGACGTCTTCGTCCTGCTCAAGCTTCGTCGGCTTGCCGAAGTGCGCGTCGGCGGCCTTCTGCGCGGCGGCTTCGGTTTCTTCCACGAAGATCGTGCCGTCGGGCGCGTACCACGCCGGAATGCGATGCCCCCACCAGAGCTGGCGCGACACGCACCACGGCTCGATGTTGCGCATCCACTCGTAATAGGTCTTGTCCCACGACTTCGGCGTGAAGACGGTCTGGCCGTCCTCCACCGCCTTGATCGCGGGGATCGCGAGCGTGGGCGCGTCCACATACCACTGGTCCGTCAGCCAAGGCTCGATGACGACGCCGGAGCGGTCGCCATGCGGCTGCGTGTGCTTGATCGCGTCTTCGCCGCGACGGAAGCCTTGCTCTTCAAGATCGGCGAGCACCTTTTCGCGCGCCTTGAAGCGGTCGAGGCCGCGATAGGCCTCCGGCACGTTCTCGTTCGTGCGCGCCCGGCTGTCGAAGATGTTGATCTGTTCGAGATCGTGCCGCTTGCCGACCTTGAAGTCGTTGAAGTCATGCGCCGGCGTGATCTTCACCGCGCCGGTGCCCGCTTCGGGATCGGCGTAGTCATCGGCGATGATCGGGATGAGGCGCCCCGTCAGCGGCAGCTTCACATTCTTGCCGATCCACGCCGTGTAGCGTTCGTCCTTCGGATTCACAGCGACGGCGGTATCGCCGAGCATCGTTTCCGGCCGCGTCGTCGCGACGACGATCTCGCCCGAACCATCCTCGAGCGGATAGGCGAGCTTCCACATCGTGCCGTTCACGTCGCGGTTCTCGACTTCGAGATCGGAGATCGCGGTCTCGAAATGCGGATCCCAGTTCACCAGCCGCTTGTCGCGATAGATGAGCCCTTCCTTGTGGAGCTGCACGAAGACCTTCCGCACCGCGCCGGAAAGCCCCTCATCCATGGTGAAGCGTTCGCGGCTCCAGTCCGCCGAAACGCCGAGCCGGCGGTCCTGCTGGAAGATCGCGCCGCCGGACTTGTCCTTCCACGCCCAGACACGGCTGAGGAATTCCTCGCGGCCCAGCGAGCGACGATCGGCGTTGCCTTGCGCGGCGAGCTCACGCTCGACCACCATCTGCGTGGCGATGCCCGCATGATCGAGGCCCGGCTGCCAGAGCACCGCCTTGCCGCGCATCCTCTCGAAGCGGATCAGGATGTCTTGAAGGGTGTGGTTGAGTGCGTGGCCGATGTGCAGCGTGCCGGTGACGTTGGGCGGCGGAATGACGATGCAATACGGCTCCGCGTCAGCCGCCTTTGACGGCGCGAACGCGCCGGATTTTTCCCAGAGCGCATAGATCCGCGGCTCGGCGGATTTCGGGTCGAATGTCGTGTCGAGCATCGGGAAGTGATAGCGCCCGCGCGCGCCGCGCGCGACTGGTTTCAGGCGACCGGCCCGGAGCGGTCCAATTGGCCGCGCCGGCCCCAACGAAAACGACCCCGGCGGAGGCCGGGGCCGTTCGGAAGCACGGTGAGCGTCTCGCTAGCGCGCGAGACGGGAAATCCGGTCGAGTTCCGCCTCGACTTTCGCTTCCACGATAGCCGGCAGGTTCTGGTCGAGCCAATCGCGCAGCATGGGCTGCAGCAGTTCGCGCACCACGCCCTCGACCGTCTGGCCGGGCGTGTCGGTCAGTCGAAGCGTTCCCGCAAGACGATTAAACGCGCCTGCCGTCTGCGAGACGACCGGCTCTGAAATGATCGCGTCGGCAGGACGCGCGGCGACCGGCGCAGGAGCGCGCGGCGCGGCCACGGGCGCGGCTACGACCGGCGCAAGCGGCTCGACAGCGGGCTGCTCGTCGAAGACGAGGAGATCGTCGTCTACAGGCGCGCGCGCTTCGTCCTCCGCCGGCGTGCTGAGTTCCAGCACCGGATCTGCTGAAGGTTGTGCCTCGTCCTCGGAAATGATCCGGCGGATCGAAGCGAGAATCTCCTCCATGGAGGGCTCGGCTTGGGGGTCTTGCAGCGCCATGGGGCATCCGTGAACAGAGTCGTCGCGACGCGATAGCGCCGTTTCGGCTCCGTCACGCAGACTGCGGGTCAGTCGTCCTTGCCGTCATCCGCAGGCCACGTGCGCAGCATCGTCCAGCGCACCGCGCGACGATGATCGTCGGGATCGTATAACGGCGCGTTAACATTGAGCGTGCGCGCGTCGAGTTTGCCGATGGAGAGCAGCAGGCCGTGCGCGGCGACGTAGGCGTCGCGTTCGGCGCGCGTCACGGCGAGCTGCGAGTCGAGCAATTCCTGTTGCGCATCAAGGACATCGAGTGTCGTGCGCAGGCCCACCTGCTGTTCCTGCTCGACGCCTTCCAGCGCCAGTTCATTGGCGCGGACCTGCTCGCGGGAGGCTTCGATGACGCGCTGGGCTGCGGCGAAATCGTTCCACGCCGAGGTGGTCTGGCTGACGACGGAGCGGCGCACCTCCTCGGTCTGCGATTCGGCGCGCAGCACGCCGAGGCGCGCCGAGCGTGTCCGCGAGCGTGCAAAGCCGCCCTCGAACAACGGAATCGTGACCTGCGCCGCCGCAACCTGGCTCTCGGTTTCGATTCCCGGGCCCGATGGCTCGATGTCGCGGGCCATGCGTCCGAACACCGACACCTGAGGAAGTAGATCGGCGCGCGCGATTCGCACCTGCTCGCGGGCTGCGCGCTCGTTCTGCTTGAACCGGCGCAGATCGGGATTGCTGTCGAGCGCAACGGCCACCGCCTCGTCCAGATTCTCGGGCACGCCAGCCACCGCCGGCGCCGGCTCGAGCGCGCCCGGCTGCGTGCCGACAATCCGCATATATTCCGCCCGCGAAGCTGCAAGGTCGGAGCGGGCGGCGGCGAGCCCGGCCTGCGCGCCGGCGAGCCGCGCCTGCGCCTGCGCCACGTCCGTGCGTGTGATCTCGCCGACCTCGAAACGATCCTTCGCCGCCTGCAGCTGGCGCTCGAGCAGCGACACGTTGTTCTCACGGATGCGCACGACCTCTTCATCGCGACGCACGTCGACGTAAACCGCGATCACCTGCAGCAGCACCTGTTGTTCGGTGGATCGCAGCCCCTCCTGGGCGCCGGCGATCTGGGCGTTGGCCTGGCCAAGTTGGGCGACGCGACGGCCGCCCTCGAACAGGGACTGCGAGGCGGTGATGGTCGCGTTTTGCGGTTCGAACGTGTTCTTAGAACGCTGCGTGCCGAGGAAAGTCTCGGTTTCGGTGATGCGCAGTTGCGAGCCGTAGGAGCCAGTGATGCCAACCTGCGGCAGGAAGCCCGCGCGGGCCTGGGCGAAGGATTCGTCGGCCTGCCGCGCCTGCTGGCGCGCGCCGTCGAGCGTGGGATTGGTCTTGTAGGCGGCGGCGAGCGCGTCCGCGAGGGTGTCGGCGGCGGCGGCGCCCGGCGCCAGGCCCGCAGCAGCGAGAAGCGCGGTCAGGATCATGCGCATGGTGGAATGGGCCTCATTCTGATGGCGGCCGCGGCGCGTGCGGCAAGTCTCTTCTGAACAGTATAGCGAGCGTTCAGACGCCATACCATGCAACGACCGCCGAATGCGGTCTCCGCGTTGCGCGTGCGACACGAATGGCGCGGGACGCTCAGAACGCGAACTGCGGCTCGGCCGCGAGCCCCGGCGCCAGCGGCGGCGCGGCATCGAACAGGACCCGGAACGCCGTTATTCCGCCGGCCTTCTTGTAGAGCCGGGCATGACCCACCGGACCCGACCGGACGATCACGCCGAGCCGGCCGCCTTCCGCCAATTGCGCGATCCAGGCGTCGGGGACCACTTCCGCCGACCCGTTGAGCATGATGACATCGTAGGGCGCGGTGTCCGGCCAACCGTCCTTGATGTCGGTGGAGGCGGTGTGGACATTGCTCAGGCCGCAGGCCCCGAGCGCCGCCACCGCCGCAAAACTCAACGCGGAATCAGCTTCCAGCAACGTCGTCTCGACCCCGCACCGCGCCAGCACGGCGGCCCCGTACCCCGTGGCCCCGGCGATCTCCAGGCCCCGTTCACCGGGTTTGGGCGACAACGACTGGATAAGCTTGCCCAGATCGCGCGGCCGCATAAGCGTGCGACCGGGCGCCGTTTCCAGCTCCCGGTCGGCATAGGCCAGCGCCTTGCGGTCCGTCGGCGCGAAGGCCTCCCGGGGTATGGCGCGCATGGCCGCCAGGATCGCCGGGTTGGTCACGTCGTTGGGCCGGACCTGGGTCTCGACCATCAGATGGCGCGCGCGCGCGAAATCCATGAGGCGTCCTTCGGAATCTCTGTCCCGGCTGATACGCGCGACCAATGCGGCGAACAAGCGGGTCTCCCCGTGACTTCGCGGCGCGGCCTTGCTATCTCCCCGCGCTCACCCCTGACCCTATTCGGGAACGGCCTCGTGGCGGAGTGGTGACGCAGCGGACTGCAAATCCGTGCACCCCGGTTCGATTCCGGGCGAGGCCTCCAACCCTTCTTTCACCGTGTTTCTTCACGTCGCCTTGACGTTAACGGGTTCTTTACCCGCAGGCCCCATATCTTGCGTGTCTTCCCTTGGAGACACCCCACCATACCCAACGCCTTTCGGGGGCCCTTCTCGGGCCCCCGTTTCTTCTTTGGGCCCTCCCATCAAGGGAGGGACGCTCCCGCGGCGGGTGCAAATTGGACGGCGCTTCCCCCTTTCGGACTGGCGCCGATCTTGATAAGTGACCCGCCACGCGAGAGCGCTGTTCCTCGGTAGCTCAGTGGTAGAGCAGTCGACTGTTAATCGACTGGTCGTAGGTTCGAATCCTACCCGGGGAGCCATTCTCGCCTGCGATTCAGCCCGCTGAGGCATGCGCGACAGCAAGCCAGCCCATGCAGGCCAGCCATCCGATCGTTGGAACGAGCCAGACGGCGGCGCGTTTCGACTGCGGATAGGCCGCAACGAGCGCCATCACCGAAATCGCCATCAGCGTCAGCGTGTTCGCCGCCGTCCAGTCTGCGCCGAACGCCGTCGCCGTGAACGGGTAGAGGATCACCGCCGCCAACAGCGCATCGATTGCGAGCGTCTCCGCGTCGCGGGCGCGGGAGATTTCGAAGCGCGACAAGCCGAGCAGCACCAGAACGACGATCCAAGCGGTCGCGCTGGCCCACGCGGGCGGGGCCACGGCGAGATTTTCGAAGCGCGGCAAGTCCGCCCCGCCGCCAAACAGCATCAGCACCGCATTGGCCGCCATAACCATCGCGGCGGGCGCTGCGACGTTGAGGGCGAGACGCGCGCGCTCCGGGAGCGCGGCGGCGGTCGGCGTGGGATCCCAGACGTTGGTCATGGGCGGACAACGCCGCAGACCGCAGTTGGTTACAGTGACCGGCGACACACCGCGCACAATTGCGCCACGTCCTGCGCGTCGTGGTAGAGTGCGAAACCGATGCGCAGCACGTCGTCACGCGCATCCGCGATGACGTTTTCGCCTTCAAGGACCTGCTGCCAGCGCCGCGCCTCCGGATGGCGCAGGGCGATGAAACGGGCGCGACGGCCCGCCCCCGCCGGATTCACCGCCTCCGCCTCGATGAGTCTCCCGGCGGCCCCTTCGCCGATCGCGTACTCGAAGTCCGCCATGCACGCCGCCACGTGTTCGTGAATGAGGGCGGTGCCAAGCCCCTCTTCATCCAGCATGTCGCGCACGGCGTTGAAGCGGTAGAGCGCGGTGGCGTCGAAGGTGGCGCCCAGAAAGCGGCTGCCGTCCGCGCCATAGCCGACGCCGCCCGGCGGCGCGGCAAGATCGGCGAATTCCGCAAACCAGCCCGTAACGACGGGTCGCGGCGCGAAACCTGCCGGTGCGTGCAGGAAGCACACGCCCTCGCCGGCCATCGCGTATTTGTAGCCGCCGGCGACGTAGAAGATGCGATCGGCGACCGCACGCAGGCGCGTCGGCAACGCCATGAAGCCATGATAGCCGTCGATGACGACCCACGGTCCCTCCGGTCGCGCCACCTCCGCGAGATCGAACGCCGCATCGAAGACACGCCCTGTGCGATAGGAAACGTGACTGACGAAGATGATGTCGTGTTCGCCGCTGCGCGCGCGCGCGAGGAAGCGTTGTTCGAACGTTTCGGCCGGCTCCAGCGGCACGCGCTCAAGCGCCGCCTCGCCTGCTTCGGACCAGCGCGCCGCCTGGCGACGAAACGAGTGGAACTCCCCGTCGGTCGACAGAATACGCACCGGCCGACGCGGCCACGCCGACACGATGCGCACCAGAAAATCGTGGGTGTTGGACGATACGGCTATGGACTCCGCCGACGGCAGGCCGAGTTCACGCGCGATGTGGGCGCGGGTCTGCGGATAGACCTCGCCGAATATGTGCGCCCACTTCATGTCTGCGAGCCGGGCCGCGTCGTCAAACGCGCGCAGATGCCCTTCGCGCGCCGCATCAGGCCAGAGGTGGTGGCTGTGCGCCGCCACATGCAATCGCCCAGGATTTGCGGCGAGCGCATGAGAGAAGAGACGTTTCCAGCTCACAGCAGCGTCCGCACCGACCAGAGTTCCGGAAAACACCGTCTTTCCAGCGTTTTCGTGAGATAGCCTACGCCGTCTGTGCCGCCCGTGCCGCGTTTGCGCCCGATGATGCGTTCGACCGTCAACACATGCTTGTGGCGCCAGGTGAGGAAAGCGTCATCGAGATCGACGAGCTTTTCGGCGAGTTCATAGAGGTCCCAATGCCTTGCGGTGTCGCGATAGACCGCGAGCCACGCCGCCTCGACTTCCTGCGAGGGGACATAAGGCTGGGAGGTGTCGCGATGGAGCACCGCGTCGGGGACTGCGAATCCTGCTGCGGCAAGCCGCGCTATCGCGACATCATAGAGGCTG
Source organism: Hyphomonadaceae bacterium (assembly GCA_016791445.1). Lineage (GTDB taxonomy): Bacteria > Pseudomonadota > Alphaproteobacteria > Caulobacterales > Aquidulcibacteraceae > VFBF01. Next base: position 39,719 of record JAEUMP010000020.1, read on the forward strand.
GGCGCACGCAGCGCCGCCTCCATCGCCAGGCGCGCCGGAGACTCTTCCGCCTGGAAGCGCAGGAAAGCGCCGTCCTTCAAGCCGAGCAGATACTCCAGCGTGCGAAATTGGTGGGACTGAAAGCCCGAACTCGTGCCGAGCTTCTCACGGAAGCTGAGATAGTCGGCGGGCGTCATGGTCGCGAGCACGTCCCACGACAGGGTCATTACGGTCTGGATCCGCGAGACCCGCGCGAGGCTCTTGTAGGCGGGCTCCACATCCCCTGCCGCGATCAGCGTCCGCGCCAGCGTGACTTCGTGGATGATCTGCTTGAGCCACAACTCCTTCGTCTGGTGGATGATCACGAAGAGCATTTCATCGTGACGCGGGCTCAGCGGCCGCTGGCAATCGAGCAGAGTGTCGAGCGCGAGGTATTCGCCGTAGGTGATTGAATCGGTCATGGGCGCGCTTACCACGCCGCCGACGCCCGGACGATTCGCCACAGCGGCATTCCGCGATCTGGCGCCGCAGCGGCGCCCGTCGCTTTCTAGCGCGAATGGACGAGCCCCATCCCTCGCGGCCGAGACTGCCTCACCTCAACCGGCGTCTGATGACGTCCGGGGTGGTAGTGCTCGGTCTGGCTGTTCTGGCGGCGTCGGTCCTGACCGCCGCGGCGCTGATCGCGGCCGGCTGACATCGGCGGGCAAATTAACCTCGCTGACGACTGAATCGATCTTCCAATCTTCAGAGATTGCGCTAGGTTGTCCGCGTTCGAAGAATTCGACGGGGATATGACGCATGCGGCGACGGGCGGAAATCGGGGTCGCCATGGCCCTCGCGCTCGGGCTGGCCGCGTGCGGCAAGGACGAGGGCGCCGATGCCGCCAAGGCCGCTGCCGCCCCCCGGGTGACCGTTGTCGCCGTTGAGCGCGAAGGCGCGGCGGGCGCAGTCCGATCCAGCGGGCTGGTAGCCTACCAGCGCGAAACCACACTCTCCTTCAAGGTCCCCGGCGTCATTGCACGGATCAGCGTGGACGAGGGCGATCAGGTCCGGGCGGGCCAGACGCTCGCCAGCCTGAATCTCACCGAATACTCCGCCAGCCTCGCTGAATCCGAAGCCGCGCTCCGGACCGCCGAAAGCCAACTCGAGCGAACGCAGACGCTCTTCCAGAAGGGTCTCGTGGCGCAGGCCCGGCTGGATGACGCCCAACTGGCGGTTGAACGCGCACGCGCCGCACGTCAGGCCACCGGCTTCAACCGATCCCAGGGCGTGATCGCCGCCCCCTCCTCCGGCGTGATCCTGCGACGTTCTGCGGAGCCGAACCAGAATGTCAGCCCCGGCCAACCGATCCTGACTCTCGGCGAAGTCGGGTCAGGACTCATCGTCCGCGCGGCCCTCTCCGCATCCGACGCCGCACGTCTGAAGGCGGGCGATGAAGCGGTGGTGCGCATCACGGGACTTGCCGGTCCGGCGCGGCAGGGCCGGGTGACGCGCATTGCGGCGAAGAGCGACGCCTCCACCGGCGGGTTCACCGCAGAGATCGCCGTGACCCCCATCGACGGCCTGCGCAGCGGGCTTGTCGCCGAAGTCGATATCGCCGCGTCCGGCGGTGGCGGCGCGCTGGGTCCCATCCGGGCGCCGACTCTCGCGCTGCTCGACGCGCGCGCCGATCAGGGCGTCGTCCTCGTCGTGGATGCGCAGAACATTGCGCGGCGACGCGCGGTGCAGACGGCCGGTCTCGACGGCGACAGCGTGCTCATCGTGGGCGGTCTCGAACCCGGCGAGCGGGTCATCTCCTCAGGCGCCGCCTATGTCCGTGACGGTCAGGCCGTCGAGGTCACCGCACCGCCCCCGCTCAAGGCCGCACCCTGATGCGCGCCATCGTCCGCTTTTTCGTCGACAGCTGGCAGTTTTCGCTGGTCGTCTTCGGGCTGCTGATCGCGCTTGGCTACAGCGCCGTGATGACGATCCCGAAGTCGGAGGATCCCATCGCGCAGTTTCCGATCGCCGTGGCGATCGTGGTGCTGCCCGGCGCGGACGCAGAGCAGATGGAGAAGCTCGTCGCGATCCCGCTCGAACAGGCGTTCAACCGCATTGAGGACGTAAAGGAGATCGAGTCCTTTGCGAGCGCGGGCACCGCGTCCGTGAACGTCGAGTTCGTGTGGGGAACGGACCCGCAGCGAAAATACGATGAATTCGTCCGCGAACTGAACGTCGCACGCGCGAGCTTGCCGGCGGGCGTCGTGGAAATCCGCACGCTGCGCGCCAACACCGCCAACGCCGCCGTGGTGCAGATGGCGCTTGTCTCCGAGACTGCGCCGATGCGCCAGCTCGAAGCGGCGGCGCGCGACCTGCGCGACCAGATCGAGCGCGCGCCCGGCGTGCAGGAAGCCGAAATCTGGGGCACGCCCACCTCCGAAGTCCGTGTCGCGCTCGATCTCGACACCATGGCCTCGCAACGCATGCCCCCCGCCGCCGTCGCTGACGCGCTGCAGCGCGAAGGCCAAGATACGCCCATCGGGCCCGTTGAATCGGGCGGACGCCGGTTCAATGTGCAGGCCACCGGGGCCTTCGACAGCCTCGACGAAATCCGCGCGACGCCATTGCGCGCATCGGAAGGACGCGTCCTCACCGTCGACGACGTCGCCGACGTCGCCTGGGCGAATGACGAGCCGCGTCACATCACCCGCTTCAACGGCAAACGCGCCGTCTTCGTCACCGCGCGCGGGGAACTTGGCGCGACAGTGTTCGACATCCGCAACGGCATCTATGCGGGACTCGATTCCTTCCGCGAGACGCTGCCGCCGGAGATCAAGCTCGAACTCGGCTTCGACCAGTCCAAGACCGTCGCCCACCGGCTGCAGAATCTCGGGCGGGATTTCATCATCGCCATCCTGCTGGTGCTGATTACGCTGCTTCCGCTCGGCGTACGGGCGGCGGCGGTGGTTATGGTGTCGATACCGCTGTCGCTGGCGATCGGCGTTCTGGCGATCCAGCACCTCGGCTTTTCGATGAACCAGCTCTCGATCTCGGGCTTCGTCGTGGCGCTCGGCCTGCTCGTCGATGACTCTATCGTTGTCGTGGAAAACATTTCCCGGCGGCTGCGCGAGGGCATGTCGCCGCGCGACGCCGCGATCGCCGGCGTCCAGGAGATTGACGTCGCCGTTATCGGATGCACAGCCGCGCTGATCTTCGCCTTCCTGCCGATCCTCGCCCTGCCCGAAGGCGCCGGCGAATTCATCCGCTCCTTCCCGGTGGCGGTGCTGTGTACGATCGCTGCGTCGCTGGTCGTGTCGCTGACCATCATTCCTTTTCTGGCGGGCCGCGTACTGCCGCGCACGGAAGCGGGACACTCGAACTTCTTCCTCGATACGGTGATGGGCTTCATCCACACCGTCTATCGCCCGATCCTGCACTTCGCGCTCACGGCGCCGCGCGCGACGGTCATCGTCTCACTCGCCATCGCGCTGGCGAGTTTCGGCCTCATCCCGCGCATCGGGTTTTCGCTCTTCCCGGAGAACGACAGCCCGTACTTCATGGCCGACATCGAGCTGCCGCAAGGCGCAGCGCTCTCGGAAACGGACAAGGCCGTCCAATACGCCGACGCCGTGCTCGCCGCGCGCGACGACATCGAGTGGCGCTTCGCCAACTCGGGCTACGGCAATCCGCAGGTCTACTACAACGTCTTCCAGGTGCGCGCGCAGCCGCACATCGGGCAGATCTACGCCAGCTTCAAACATTGGCACCCTGACAAGACCCCGTACGCCGTGGAGGAAATCCGCGCAGAGTTCCGCAAGTATCCCGGCGCGCGCATCACGCTGCGCCGGTTCGAGAACGGGCCGCCCGTTGATGCGCCGATTGCGGTGCGCGTTACCGGCAAGGACCTCGCCACGTTGACCGCCCTCGCCGATCAGGTTGAGCGCATCGTGCAGGACACCGAAGGCACGATGGACGTGAAGAACCCGATGGCGGCGCGCACCGTCGACCTCGATTTGCGCATCGACCAGACGAAGGCCGCACTCCTCGGCGTGCCGGCGGGCGCCGTCGACCAGACGCTGCGCATCGCGCTCGGCGGGGCGACTGTGGCGAATTTCCGAGATCCGACGGGCGACGCCTATCCCGTGCGCGTGCGCCTGCCGGGTGAGACCGCCGCGCCTGTCGACGACCTCCGCAAACTGTTCATCTGGAACGCGCAGGGCGGCGCCTTGCCGCTGTCGGAGCTTGCCGATCCCGGCTTCAAGTCGGGCCCGACGCAGATTGAGCGCTTCCAGCGCGAGCGCGTGGTCACCATCACCGCCACATCGGCGCCCGGCTACCTCACGTCCCGCGTGACGGCCGATGTCGCCGCACAGATCGCGGAGTTGAAGCCGCCGCCCGGCTACAAGATCTCCTTCGGCGGGCAGGCGCAGGCGGCGAGCGAGAGCTTTTCCGGCCTTGGCGCCGCCATCCTCATCGCGACCTTTGGCGTGCTCGCGGTGCTGCTGCTCGAGTTCGGGACGTTCGCGCAGATGACGGTCGTGGCGTTCGTCATTCCGTTCGGCGTCATGGGCGGGCTGATCGCGCTGTTGCTGACGGGCTATTCGCTGTCCTTCATCGCAGTGATCGGTTTCGTCGCGCTGATCGGCATCGAGATCAAGAACTCCATCCTGCTCGTCGACTTCACCAACAAGCTTCGACGCGAGGGCGTGCCGCTCAAGGAAGCGGTGGAGCGCGCGGGCGAGATCCGTTTCCTGCCGGTGCTGCTCACCTCGGCCACCGCCATCGGCGGCCTCATCCCGCTGGCGATCGAGGGATCTCCCCTCTATTCACCGCTCGCTTTCGTCATCATCGGCGGTCTCATTTCCTCCACGCTCGTTGCGCGGATCGTGACGCCGGCGATGTATCTTCTGCTGGCGCCGAAGGACAAGGAACCGGAGACGGCCTAGTCCGCGAGGAAGCGATCCACGAGCGCCTGGTCGCGTTCGAGCAGCCAGCACTCATGCAGCAGTCCGTCTGCGATGGCGTAGACGAGTGTGCGCTCGAATTCGACCGTCTCGCCAGTTCTGGTGAACGCTTCGCGCGCGATGATGACGGCGCGCTCAGGACCCGCCATTACGTCAACGATATTGATGAGCTTGCGCTGGGTCCGTCTGCTGACCTCGCCGAGCGCGCGCAGTGCTGCGGCCTTGCCGCGATGGCTCCCCGCGAGCGAACTGGCGCCGCCATAATGCAGTGAAAGATCGTCGTGATAGCACGCGACCAGCGTTGCAAGGTCGCCCGCAACCCACGCGGCGGCGTAACGCGAAACGACGGCGAAATTCTCTTCGGTGGACATGGGCGCCTCTCGAGCGAGACCTGCATTCCGCCAATCGAGCCCGAAGGCCATTACCTTTCAGGTCATGCTCCAGCCGTTAGGTCATGCTCTCTGGCGATTTCCCGACCGTGCGATACGGCGGCGTCGCGCCGAAAGGTTCCTCCGCCTGCCGTCGCCATAGCTCGGCGTATTCGCCGTCGCGCGCGACGAGCTCGGCGTGGCCGCCTTCCTCCACCACCACGCCGTCCTTCAGCACCACGATCTTGTCTGCATCGGCGATCGTGGAGAGTCTGTGCGCCACGACGATCGTCGTCCGTCCGCGCGACGCTTCCTCCAGCGCTGCCTGCACTTCCGCCTCCGTGCGGCTGTCGAGCGACGACGTCGCCTCATCGAGAATGAGAATCTTGGGGTCCTTGAGGATCACGCGGGCGATGCCGACGCGCTGCTTCTCGCCGCCGGACAGTTTCAGCCCGCGCTCGCCGACCTTCGTCTCCCAGCCCTGCGGCAGGCGCTCGATGAAGTCGAACAACTGCGCACGGCGCGCGGCGTCATCGAGTTCTTCCTGCGTCGCGTCCGGACGGCCGTAGGAGATGTTGAAACGCAGCGTATCGTTGAACAGCACCACGTCTTGCGGCACGAGGCCGAGCGCCTCGCGCAACGACGCCTGCGTCACGGTCCTGAGGTCCTGCCCGTCGACGCGCACTTCCCCGGAAGCCGGATCGTAGAAGCGAAAGATCAGCTTCAGCACCGTCGATTTTCCGGCTCCGCTCGGGCCCACGATGGCCGTGGTGCGGCCTGCCGGCGCCACGAAGGTCACCTCAGACAGCCCTTGGTCGCGACCTTCGTGAAAGAAGCTCACACGCTCGAAGCGGACTTCACCCGCCCGCGCATTGAGCCGCGCTGCGTCCGGCGCGTCCGCGACATCCGGTTTCTCGTCGAGCAGTGCGAACATCTTCTCCATGTCGATGGAGGACTGCTTGATCTCGCGGTAGGCCATGCCGAGAATGTTCAGCGGCGCGTAGAGATTGAGCATGATGAGAATGACGGCGGTAATGTCGCCTGCGCCCATCCGCCCGCCCGTCACCATCACGCCGGCGCCCGCGACCATGGCAGCAAGACCGACATTCATGACGAAGCCCTGCGCCATGTTCAGCGCCACAAGCGAGGTGTTGGCCTGCACCGCCGCCTTCGCATAGCTGGCCAGCGCCCTGTCGAACCGTTCGCTTTCGCGCGCCTCTGCGGCGAAGGATTTCACGGTTTCGAAGTTCAGCAGCGAATCCACCGCGCGCCCCGCGGCCTCGCTGTCGCGCTCGTTCATCTCGCGGCGATACTTCAGACGCCAATTGGTGATGCGGAACGTGATCCAGGCGTAGACGACCACGGTCGCTGCGGCGATCGCGGCGAACTCCGGCCCGTACTTCCACGACAGCACCGCCGCCGCCAGCGCGAGTTCGATCACCGTGGGGGCGATGTTGAAACCGAGGAAGCGCAGGAGGAAGTCGATCGCGCGCACGCCGCGTTCGATCGTACGGTAGAGCGCGCCGGTGCGCTTTGACTGGTGGAACCGTACCGAAAGGCTATGGACGTGGGAAAAGACGCCCGCCCCGGCGCGGCGCTGCGCCTCCTCGCTCACCGGCGCGAAGATCGCATCGCGGATCTGCGGACCGGCCGTCGAGGCAAATCGAAGCGCCGCCCAGAAGAGCACCAGCCCCGTGAAAAGCGGCACGACCCCGCCCGCGTCGCCCGCCGATAGCCGGTTGATGCCGTCCGCGAGCACCAGCGGCGACAGCACCGCGATCACCTTGCCGAGCAACGTCAGCGCGAGCGCCGCGCCGATCCGAATCCGCACGCCGGGCGCATCGAGACCGCCCACGAGCTTCAGGATCCGCCCGATGGCGTCCCGGATGCTGGCGGTGTCGGAGTCTCCGTTCGAAGCGGCGGGGGGCGCCGCCGGGTCGGCGGGCGGTTTTGGGGCAGGACGCATTCAGGACACAGGTAGGGCCGCCGCTCTCGGCCCGCAACGCGCCTTGGTCCCGCCGCGGGGGCGCCTTATGAACAGCGCCCCTTTCAGTCGGCTATAGTGGCGCATGAAAACGATTCACTCGATCTGCGTGTATTGCGGATCCTCCAACACGACCAAGCCCGAATACCTCGATCTGGCGGCCCGGGTGGGCGCCCAGATCGCCTTGCGGGGCATGAGAATGGTCTATGGCGGGGGGCGCGTGGGCCTCATGGGGCGCGCTGCGGAGGCCTGCCACAACGCCGGCGGCGCAGTCCTGGGCGTCATGCCGCGCTTTCTGCAGAACCGCGAAATCACCTACGAGGACGTGGAACACCGCATGGTCGACACCATGCACGAGCGCAAGATCGCCATGTTCAACGAGAGCGACGCCTTCCTCGTGCTGCCCGGCGGCATCGGCACGCTGGAAGAGGCCATCGAAATGCTTTCGTGGCAGCGCCTCGATCTGCACGACAAACCCATCGTGTTCCTGTGCGAGGACGGTTTCTGGGATCCGCTGTTTCAGCTGCTGGATCACACCATCGAGACCCGCCTGACGCCGCCCTCCTTCCGCGACATGCTGCTTGCGGCCAACTCGGTCGAAGCCGCCTTCGAGGCGATCGAGATGCGGGTCCCCGCCTAGCTTTACGCCTGCGCTCACGCCCGCTAAGGCGCGTGCATGCCGGAACTCGATCTTACCTTTCGCCAGCGGCTGGGCTGGATCGCACATGTCTTCAAGGCGGCGACACAGAACCACCACCCGGAGCTGGAGCGCCTGTTTGCGCCGATGATCGCCAGGGACGCCGTCGTCGCCGATGTCGGCGCGCATGCGGGGCAGTTCGCCAAGATCTTCGCACGCCTTGCGCCGCAGGGACGCGTCTATTCGTTCGAACCAGCAAGCTATGCGCTCTCCATCTTGCCGCATGTGCTGGCGTTCAACGGCATGAAGCACGTCTCCGTCGAACCCTACGGCCTCTCCGACGCGCCAGGCCATTTCACCATGTCGACGCCGCTGAAACGCGGACGCGCGGAGGTCGGGTTCGGCCTCGCCCATCTGGGGGTCGATGACGACAAGCGCCCGATGCGGGTGGAAACCATTGAGGTCCGCACACTCGACTCCTTCGCCGACGCGGCCCGGTTGGACCGTCTCGATTTCCTGAAGGCCGACGTCGAAGGCTGGGAAGCGCGCATGGTGATGGGCGGGCGGAGCACGCTGGCGCGGTTCAGGCCGACGCTGTTTCTTGAGATCGTGGAATCGAGCCTCGCCCGCGCGGGCTCGACGGGTGCGGACATCTTCGAGCTCCTTTCGCCGATCGGCTACCGCGCGCAGAAGCTGAACCCGGACGCCACTCTCACCGATGTGAACGCGTTTTCCGGGGACAGCGATTATCTGTTTGTCGCCGATCGCGGCTGATTCGACGGGGCTGAATCATGGGACGCTTCGCACTGCTCGCTGCGCTGGCGATGCTCGGCGCCTGCGCGCCTGCGTTCAATGCGCCTGCCGAGATTCGTGAGAGCGTATCGGAACGCGTGCGCGACGCCGGTCTTGATCCCGAGGCGGCATTCGCCGCGAAAGGCTTCGTCACCAGAGGCTATCTCACCGGTCACGGTGCGCCGGACATCCTGATCGACTACGAAGCCTTTCCGGCAGGCGTCTACTGCGGCACAGGCGGATGCCCGCTTGAAATCTGGGTGAAGGACGGCGCCGGGCCGTATCGCAAGGCGTTCGACCGGCAAGTGCTGTCGCACGCGATTCAATCCCGCAACGGCCGCGTCTGGCTTGCTGCGGACGTACACCACATCCTTTGCAGCGCCCCGGCCGCCACATCGTGCAGCTATGCCTTTGCATGGAAAGACGGCGGCGAAAATGGCGGCTACTTCGCGCCTGCCGCCCTCGGCGCTGCGGAGGCGTCCTATGCCAGCCCGCTCTTGCAGGCGACACCGTTCGACTTGGATGCCGCGCCCATCGAGGTCACATCGACCATCGAACGTTTCGAGCACAATTGCGCGCGGGCGCGCGGCGATGGCGATGCGTCGGAGGCCGTCGGCTACGGGCCCGACCTCAACGGCGACGGACGGCGTGAAATCGTCTTCGACGGTCGGTATGCGACGTGTCGGCTGCGCGACGGCGCGCCGGTGAAACCTATCTGTTTCGCCGACACCTGCGGGACCATCGTGTTCATCGCGCCCTCCCTTCCGAACGCGCCGTGGATGAAGGGCTTTTCGCGCATCGAGCCTGTGGACTTCGACTACGCGTTCACCGCCGCCGGCGCCCGCATGCGGCTCATCGCGCCGTGCACCGCAGAGACCTGCGAGGTCACGCCGCTGACCTGGTCGACCGCAAGCCAGCGTCTGGAATAGTCACGACGCCTTCGGCGCGCGGTCCTCGTCGAGCGCCCAGTCTTCCCAGCGTGTCCAGACGCGCTCGCATTCGTTGCGCCAGGCGGCGAGCTTTTCGGTCTGCGGCGCCTCCGGGGACACTTCGATCCAGCGGCGTGTGAAGAAGCCCTCGCCCGGCGCGCCGTCACGACCCACCACGAGAGCGCTGAGCACCGGCTCGCCCTGCTTGCGGTTGTCGACGGCGACCGCATTGAGCGCATCGAAAAGCGCTTCGCCCAACGGCACGCCCGTCGCCGCCGCGACCTCCTGATAGGTCACAAGATCGCGCGCGCGGGCGACCTCGATGAGATGGGCGCGCAACGCCGCCTTCGTCGCGCGCGCGACCGCGAGGGCGTCGCCCACCGAAATCGAGGGCTTCGCTTCCGCGCCAATCTTGCGACGCACGCCTTGGAGCAGCGCCGCCCACTGCGCGGGTGTGGCGAAGCGCGGCTGGGTGGCGATCAGATCGCAGGTCTGGATCGACTGGAACGGAAAGCCCGGCGCGACGTCCTCGATGCGCGCGGCCACAATCTTGTCGGTGTCGAACGCATGTTGCGCTTCAGCTTTCACCCAGTTCGAGGTGAGCGACGCCGCCGACCACAGCACGATCACCGCCTTCGATGAAACAAGCTCGCGCCCGATCACATCGGAGAAGCGCTCCCCCGCGACGAGCGAGGTGTCCCACCACGTCGACCAGCCCGCCTCCACGAGCTTTGCGGAAACGGCTTCCGCCCATGCGCGGTCTTCCCGCTTGTAGCTGATGAAGACGTCGGCCATCGGCCTTACGCCGCCTCGCCGCTCAGCCGCTTGCGGGCCTTCTCTTCGCCGATGAGCGCAAAGAGCGGCGCCATCTCCGGCCCGTGATCCATCGCCGTCAGCGCCTGGCGCAGCGGCATGAACAGCGCCTTTCCCTTCGCGCCCGTCTTCGCTTTCACCGCTTCGACGAACGCACTCCAGGACGATGCATCATAAGGCCCGGTCGGCAGCGCGCTCGCCGCAGCGTCGGCGAAGGCCTTGTCTGCAATCACGGGCGCGATGGGACCCGCCACGACTTTCGCCCAGACGCCGACTTCCGGTAGCGTGGCGACATTGGCGCGCACGGCGTTCCAGAAGCTCTCGCCGAGATCGGCGTGCAGACCGATGAGTCTGTCCTTCACCGCAGCATAGGGCGTTGCGTGCAGAACGGCGGCGTTCACGCGGCGCAACTCCTCCACGTCGAAGCGCGCCGGGGCGCGGCCGATCTTGGCGTAGGAGAATTCCGACGCGAGCGTGGCGATGTCGGGCCGCGCTTCCACGGGGTCGGATGTGCCGAGCTTGGCGAGGTGACTCAGGATCGCCATCGGTTCGAAGCCATCCTCGCGCAGCATTTCCGCCGAAAGCGATCCGAGGCGTTTGGAGAGCGCTTCCCCGTCCGCGCCGACCAGAAGCGGGAAGTGGCCGAAGATCGGCGTCGCCGCGCCGAGCGCTTCGAAGATCTCCGCCTGCACGCCCGTATTCGTGACGTGATCCTCGCCGCGTACGATGTGCGTGATCCTGAACTCGATGTCGTCGACGACCGACGGCAGCGTATAGAGATAGGCGCCGTCCGCGCGGATGAGCACGGGATCGGAGAGCGAGGCCGTGTCGATCGACTGATGCCCGCGCACCAGGTCTTCGAACTCGACGCGCTTGCCGGAAAGCTTGTAACGCCAGTGCGCCTTGCGGCCCTCCGCTTCGAGCGCCGCGCGATCCGCATCTGTCAGCGACAGCGCAGCGCGATCGTAGACCGGCGGGCGGTTGCGCGACTGCGCGATGCGGCGCTTGCGCTCCAGTTCCTCTTCCGTCTCGTAGCAAGGATAGAGCAGGCCCGCCGCCTTCAGCTTTTCCGCCGCCGCATCGTAGGACGCAAAGCGGGCGGACTGGTTGGCGCGCTCTTCCCATTCGAGGCCGAGCCAGCGGAGATCGGTCTCGATCCCCTCCTCGAAGGCCTTGGTGGAACGTTCAAGGTCGGTGTCGTCGATGCGCAGGAGCATCTGCCCGCCCTGCTGGCGCGCAAAGAGCCAGTTCAGCAGCGCGGTGCGGATATTGCCCACATGGAGCCGGCCCGTCGGGCTCGGCGCGAAACGCAGTCTTGGTTGCATCGCGCCTTATCGCCACTCCCCGCCCCTTGGACAAGCGCGTCCCGCCGTGGTGAATGGCCGCCGGAGCCGGTCCGGCCCGGTTCCGGCCCCGTTCCCCGCCTTTTCATCCTGACCCGACTCAAATGTCCCGCCTCTTTGATGCCTATGTGATGGTCGATTGGAGCGCCGCCTCCAAACCGACGACCGGACCCGATTCGATCTGGATCGGCGTCCTCAAGAAAAACGTCCGCTTCCAGCTGGCCTTCGAGGCGCACAACCCACCGACGCGCGCCGAGGCGCTGGCGCTGCTGGAAAAGACGATCGGCGATCTGCAGCGGCGCAACGACCGCATCCTACTCGGCTTCGATTTTCCGCTCGGTTTTCCCGCAGGCACGGCCGCCGCGCTGAAGCTGAAGGGCGACGCATGGTCGGCGATGCTCGACTTCGTCACTGCAGAAATGCGCGACAAGCCGGACAACACGAACAACCGCTTCCAGGTCGGCGCGAAAATGAATCGCCTCATGACCGACAGCGCATTTCCGTTCTGGGGCGCGCCAGCGAAGGATGCGCAGACGATGCTGGCGGTAAAGCGTCCGCGCGATCATGGCCCGGGCGATCTGCCTGAATTCCGAATGACCGAGCAGGCGACCAAGGGGACGTCTTCGATCTGGAAGCTCTACTATCAGGGCTCGGTCGGCGGTCAGGCGCTGACGGGCATGCCGGTGGTGAAAAAGCTCAAGACGAAGTTTGGCGATGCGATGCGGCTCTGGCCGTTCGAAACGGGCTGGAAGACGCTCACCCTTCCCGACCTTGACGGTGTTTCCGTGGTCGCCGCCGAAATCTATCCGTCGCTCTACGCTACGAAGGCGACCGCCAACGAAGTGAAGGACGCCGTGCAGGTGCGCGCGGCGGCCGAATACTTCGCTGCACTCGACGAGAAGGGCCGCCTCGGCGCCGTCTTCGCCCCGAAGAAGGCCTACGAAGGGCACGCCGACATCGTCACGCAGGAAGAGGGATGGATCCTCGGCGCGTGAGGAACGCGTGGCGCGCGGTGAGCACGCCGACGGACAGCAGGCTCGCCAGCAGGATGGCTTCCATCAGGCCGTAGACCCCGCGACCGTGCGTTTCGCCGAGGAAAAACGCCAGCGGCGGCATGACGATCACATAGGCGAGCACATGGCTCGCCGTGGGAAACCAGTTGTCGCCGCGTCCGCGCAAGGCCGCCGCCGCCACGACCTGTCCGCCGTCCGGCAGCATGGTCAGCGCCGCGATCGGCATGAGCGCCGCGACCGCCGCGACGAGCGCAGGATCGGCGCTGTAGGCGCGACCGATGGGCGTGGCGAAGACAAGCGCGAGAAGCCCAGCCGCCATCAGCACGAGCATGTTGACGCCCATCCCGAGCCAGCCCGCGCGCGCGGCCTTCGGGCGATCGTTCGCGCCGATGGATTCCGAAACGAGCACCTGCGTCGCCGCCGCCAGACCAAGCGAGAGCATGAACACGACAGCGAGAAGATTGAGCGTGATCTGGTAAGTCGCCACCGCCTGCTCGCCGATGCGGCCGGCGATCACCGTCATGCCGGAGAAAGCGCCCGCTTCCGCCACCTGGCTCACTGCCGCCGCCGCACCGACGCCGAGTAGGGCGCCGTAGCCGGGCGCATCGGCGTCAGGCTTCTGCATCACGCCGTATTCGGCCTTTCGCAGCGAATGCCAGATCCAGCCGAGCAGCGCGACCACGAGAAAGACCCGAGCGCCCACCGTGGACCACGCCGAGCCGATCGCGCCCCACTCCGAAACCAGCGCGAGGTTGAGCGCGATGTTCACGGCGTTGCCGATCCACATCACCACCGCGCCAGCATTCGGCCTTGAGATCGCTTCGAGGAAGAATGATCCCGCGACGAAGGTGAGGTGCAGCGGGATGGAAAGGCCGAGCACCGCCGCGACTTTTCCCGCGCTCGCGGCCAATCCTGGTTCGATGCCCATGGCGATCAGCGCGGGCGTCGCGCCGACGGCGATCAGGAGCGCCGAAAGCGCGCCGGCGATCCAGCCGATGACAAGCCCCCGGCGTAGCGCCGCGCCGGCGTTCTGCGGCTTACCTTCGCCGACGGCGCGCGCGGCGAGCACTTGAACCCCGACGAGAAGTCCGATGGCCCCGACAAGAAACACGCCCGTCGGCGCCCAGCCGAGCGCGAGGTGGGCGAGTTCCTTCGGCGCGAGCTGACCAACGATGATGGTGTCGGCGACGCCCATGCCCATGATTCCGAGTCGGGCGACGGCGACGGGGCCCGCGAGTCTGAGGAGGCGCGGCAGCAAGGGAGCGGACATGAGTGTCTTCTGTCGTTGGCGCGCCCGAAGCCGGGCGGCGCGTGCGAATGGATTGGATGAGAAGCCGGCGCCAGTCCGGCGTCGCGGGCCGTCAGAATGACGGCGGACCGTCCGGTTCGCCTGACGGGCCGGCGACGATCAACGGCGCGCCGAGGGCGACGGGCGGCGCCGACGGCGCCCCTGCCGCCTCCAGCGCACGCTCCTCGGCGCGACGGCGACGGAACTGCCCGATCTCGACCGGCTCGGCGGCGAAATAGCCGTCGCGACCGTCCTCGAGGCGCACGCGGAACCACGGGCCGTCCGGCGCTTCCACCACCACGCCGTTGATCCGGAGCCGTTCGCCGGGGCGCGCCGGGCGGATGACCTTGGCGTAGTCGGCGGGGCCGTCGCGGATGGCGACGGGTTCGGCGACGGTCTGCGGCGTGTTCGGCCAGAAGAAGGCCACGTCATAGTCGAGTGCGAGTTGCACTGGAGCGGCCGGCGGCGCCCCCATCGGCGCGGGCGCGGAGATCGGCGTCATGTCTGTCTCAACCGCGACGGGCGCATAGGAGGCCATGGCGGGGTGCGTGGCCGGCCAGGTCGCCAGCGAGACGATACAGAGCCCCACCCCGAGGATCGCCGCCGCCGTCATACTCGCCGGGGTGCCGAAGGCGGCCGCCCGGGCCAGCTGGCGGCGCGAGAAAGCAAGGGCGTTCAGCACCTGATCGGCGATTGCATCAGCAACCGACTGCGCGGCCATCGCGTGAGACGCGACGCGGCTGGAGGGCCCGTTCGGGGTCATGATGAGGGGCTCATACCACGCCGTCCCGAATCAGCACAGTCGCCCGGGTCACAGTCCGGGGAATTTTTCGTTAAGCGGGAACCAGACTAGCTGTGTCGATTGGATGCGCGCTGCGCGAACCAGACGACGTGCTTGGGCCCCTTCCCTTTGCGCCGCGCACGCACGGCGACTTCGTCAACGGCGAAGCCCGCCTCGCTCAGGCGGCGCGAGAAAGCAGCGCTCGACGACGCTGACCAGACCGCAAGTACGCCGCCCGGCTTCAGCGCCGCGCGCGCATGCGCGAGTCCCTGCCTTGAATAGAGCCCGTCATTGGCAGGGCGCGTGAGGCCGTCGGGACCGTTGTCCACGTCGAGAAGGATTGCGTCGTAGCGCCCCTTTGCGGCGACGATCGCCGCCGCAACGTCTCCTTGGATGATGTCCACGCGCGGATCGTCGAGACAGCCCGCCGTCAGCGCCGCCAATGGCCCGCGCGCCCAGTCGATGATCTCCGGCACGATTTCAACGACGCTTGCGCGCGCGGTCGCGCCCAGCACGCTGAGTGCGGCGCGCAGCGTGAAGCCCATGCCGTAGCCGCCGATCAGGAGATGCGCGTCCGGCCGCGCGAGACGCGCACACGTCATCGTCGCCAGCGCTTCTTCCGAGCCGCCGACACGGCTGCTCATCAGTTCATTACCGCCGAGCATGATGATGTGCGCGCCGTCATGGCGATAGAGCTCGAGCAGCGCCCCATCGGGTGCGCGCGCCGAGGCGATGCGTTCGCGGGGCTTCATGCCGAAGCGCGTTGAACACTCACCCGTTTGCGACCTTGCGCGCTTCCATGCGCGTGGCGCGCAAGCCCTCCGCGACCAGAAACGCCAGATCGAGCGCCTGCGCGCCGTTGAGGCGAGGATCACAGTGCGTGTGGTAGCGGTCGGAGAGATCCTCTTCCGTCACCGCCGCCGCACCGCCGAGGCACTCGGTCACCTGCGCGCCGGTCATCTCCACATGCACGCCGCCGGGCCAGGCGCCTTCCGCCGGCAGCACGTCCATGAAGGTGCGCACTTCCGCGAGGATGCGATCGAAGGGCCGTGTCTTGTAGCCGGACTGTGTCTTAAGCGTGTTGCCGTGCATGGGATCGCACGACCAAACCACGTTCTTGCCTTCCCTCTGCACCGCACGCACGAGGCGCGGCAGGCCCGCCGCCGCCTTCTCCGCGCCGAAGCGCGCGATCAGCGTGAGACGGCCCGGCTCGTTTTCCGGATTGAGCGCATCGATGAGGCGCAGCATGTCGTCGGGCTCGAGCGTCGGTCCGCACTTCATGCCGATGGGGTTTTTCACGCCGCGCATGAATTCCACATGCGCGCCGCCGAGCTGGCGCGTGCGGTCGCCGATCCAGAGAAAATGCGCGCTGGTGTCGTACCAGTCGCCGGTCGTGGAATCGACGCGCGTCATCGCCTCTTCGTAGCCGAGCAGCAGCGCTTCGTGGGAGGTGTAGAAATCCACCTGCTTCATCTGCGGCGTGGTCTCGGGCGTCACGCCGCACGCGGCCATGAATTCGAGCGCCTCGGATATCCGGTCCGCGAGCTTGCGGTAGCGTTCGCCCGCCGGGCTGTCGGCGACGAAACCGAGCGTCCAGCGGTGCACGCTGCGCAGATCCGCGTAGCCGCCCTGTGCGAAGGCGCGGATGAGATTGAGCGTGGCCGCCGACTGCGAATAGGCGCGGATCAGCCGCTCCGGGTCGGGCGTGCGCTCCTCGGGCGTGAAGTCCATGCCGTTGATGTTGTCGCCGCGATAGGACGGCAGCGTCACGCCGTCCTGCGTCTCGATCGGCTCCGAGCGGGGCTTGGCGAACTGCCCCGCAATGCGTCCCACCTTCACCACCGGCTTCGAACCGGCGAAAGTCAGCACCACCGCCATCTGCATGAGCGCGCGGAAGGTGTCGCGGATGTTGTCCGGGTGGAATTCCTTGAAACTCTCGGCGCAGTCGCCGCCCTGCAGCAGGAACGCCTCGCCCGCCGCCACCTTGGCGAGGGACGATTTCAGGTTGCGCGCCTCGCCCGCGAAGACGAGCGGCGGATAGGACTTCAGCGTCGCCTCCACCCGGGCCACGGCGGCGGCGTCCGGGTAGTCGGTCGGAATGTGCTTCGCGGGCGCAGAGCGCCACGAGTTCGGGGACCATTTTTCGCGCATGGCCCCTTCCTAGCAGAAACCATGCGCCCCTTGGAAGCGGACGCGGCGCCACGGGGGAGATCGTGCCCCCATGGCGCAGACGGTCAGTTCGGCGATGCCACGGGGCGTGTCGGGACCCGGGCGGGACGGTTGGGCGCAGGTTGAGGCGGTTCGGGCGTGACGTCCGTGGCGCGCGAGAGCGGCGGCTTGTCGGCGCAGGTGGAGGCGGTGGAGTCAGAGCCGTTGCACATCCAGTAGCGCTCGCAGCGGACGTAGCAGGTGTGCTGTGCGCCGACGGAGCGATTGTTGGCGTCGCACCACGCCTTGCAGGCGCGCACCCCCTGCGACATCGTCTGGCGCTCCTTGGCGAGGACGGGAACGACCGATCCCGCAAGCGCGAAAGCCCCCAGCGCGACGATGGCGGCGATCTTGCGGGCGCTGATGCGCGCCGGGAGCGGGTCTTGAGTGTTGGGGGTCATGGCGGCGTCTCCTCGACGGGCGGACGGTCGCCGTCCGCATCGCCACAGTGCCGCCCCCGCACCCCGCACGCGATGACCGTGGTCACCGCGCCGTCCGGCGCTGCGTCACGGTTGCGCCGCGTTGCAAACGCATGAACGACGCGGCAAGGTTTGGCGGGGTTCAGGGCTCAACATGGCGGTCGCCGCATATCTTTCGTACGGCGCGGCCGATTCCGCAGCCGCGCAGGACATCGCCCGGGAGTTGGAGGCGCACGGCCTGCCGGCGACGCTCGCGGCGGTGGATCGCGCGCAGGCGATCCTTGATGCGCGCTGCCTCGTAGCCCTCGTCTCGCCCGCCGCCGACGCCGACGAAACGGCCCGCCGCGACCTCGCCTTCGCCATCGCCAACGGCAAGTCGGTGATCCCGGTGCACCTCGCCGAGACGCCGACGGAAGGATTCGGGCGGGTGCTCGAGCAGCACAATCGCGTGGACGCGCGCAACGGCCTTTCCAACCCCGTCTTGACGAACATCGTCGAGCAAGTGCGCACATTCGCAAACGCCGGCCGCACCATCGCGATGCTGAACATCAAGGGCGGCGTGGGCAAGACGGTGCTGGCGGCGAACGTGTTCGCAGCGGCGCACCTGGAACTCGGCAAGTCCGTCTGCTTTGTGGACCTCGATCCGCAGCACAATCTCTCGCAGTATTTCCTGCCGCCTGAAGAGCGCAACCGCGTGCGCGCCGACGCGATGACGATCTATTCGGTGTTCATCGCCAAGGGCCCGCTCTCGACGCCGCGCGAGGGCTTTACGCGGATGCCCGTGCAGCTCAACCGCACGCGCGGCCTCGGCAAGCAGCGCTTCGATCTCGTCGTCGGCGACGAACGTCTCTTCGAGTTCACGCTGGACGGCCGCACCGAGCGCGAGCGCGCGGATGCGATGTCACGGTTCCACGACCTCATCGCGGGCCTGCGGGCGAAGTACGACCTCGTCGTCATCGACGTGAACCCCTGCGCCACCTTCCTGACCCGCTGTGCGGTGACGGCGTCCGATCACATCGTGGCGCCCGTGCGCCCGGAGAAATATTCGCTCACCGGCCTCAACATGCTGGAACAGGTCACGCGCGAAATCCGCCAGCGGGCGGTGAAGTCGAGCGAGTTTACGGTACTGCTCAATGGTGTCGCCGACCGCCCCCGCACGCGCAACGGCTACGATGTCGACCAGGCGACGCGCGAGGAAATCGAGGCGGCGCCCTTTTTCGGCGCAGCGCTCATCGAGCCGGCCATTCCCTACACCACGCACCTGCGCACCACGCCCATCGACAAGTATGTCGTGAACCCCATCTCGCTGACCGCGATGAAACAGTTCGCACAGCGCATGCTGAAGGAAAGCCTCGCTTCCGCCGCCATCGACATCATCAAGCGCGCAGGCGCGTGACGCCATGGATGCAGGCTCCCGGAAAGCGCTGAAAGGCCTCGCCCGGACCCGCAGCCGCGCGGAGATGAAGGCGCTCTTCAAGACGATCCGTGCTGAGACCGACGCCACGCTTCTCGCCGCCATCGCGCCGCCGAAGAAGGCCAGGCCCCGGCGCACCGACTTCGCGGGCGACATCGCCGCGCGCCTCGCCGTCATCCACGGCCCCGCTTCCGACAAGGCCGACGCCCTCATCGGCGTGCTGGAAGAAACGCACGGGCCCATCGATATCGCCGCCGGCGGTCTCGCGCCTGTGATCCGTAAGCTGGCGAAACGGTTCGGCGAAAGGGACGTCATGGCGGCGACCGATGCGCTGCTGAAACGGCTGGAATCGATGGGATCGATGAGGGAGAAGGTGAAATGAAGTCGATGCTCCTCTCCCTCGCGCTCGCACTGGCGTGCGCCGCGCCCGCTCTCGCACAGCCCGCCGCCACGCCCCCGCGCACGATCAACATCACGGCGGATTCTGCATCAGGCTGGGTTCCCGACGAGGCGCTGCAGGCGGCGGCGGAACAGGCCGCAACACGCTATTTCGCCGCGCGCGACAGCGGGCGCCATGCGGACGCCTTCGCCATGTTGACGGAGTCCAATCGCGCGCTGCAGACCTTCGACGAGTACCGCGCCGAGTCCGACGCCCTGCGTGACTCAACCGGCGTCATGACGGCCCGCGTATTCACGCAGACGACGTGGACGAAGGACTCACCGCGCGCGCCCGAGCCCGGAGTCTACGCCGCCATCGATTTCACCAGCCGCTATGCGAAGGCCGACCGCGAGTGCGGCTATGTGATCCTCTTCCAGTCGCCCGCCGGCGGCGCCTTCCGGGTGATGCGCGAGGAACGCATCGTGCTCGACAACGAAACGGCCGCCAGCATCGTGCGCGAGAAGTCGCAGCTGGAACTCGCCACCATGTGGCGCCAGCTCTCCGCCCACTGTCCGAACTACCGCCCCATCTCGCCGTGATCGGCGCGAACACGCACATGTGCTTGCGGGAACTGGCGCGCGCGGCCTAACCTTTCCTCAGCGGGGGCCGGGGCGAGGAGTACGCCAATGGCCGTAGCGAAAGTCATCGAAGTCACCGGCGGATCGAGCAAGGGTCTCGAGGACGCCATCGTGCAAGGCGTGTCGCGCGCCGCCGACAGTCTCGATCAGGTGGAAGGCGCCTGGATCCAGGACATCAAGCTCATGATCAAGAACGGCAAGATCTCCGAGTGGCGCGTGAACATGAAGGTCACGTTCATTCTGAAATGACGCTGCGCGTCAGGCCAGGTTGAACGACGTCACCGGTCGGCGATCGTCGCCTGTTCGCGCACCTTGCGGCCCCATTGCCAGAGGCCGAACGCGAAAAGGAGCAGACCGGCTATCATGATGATGTAGCCGGTCATGTTCTGCTGCATCGCCTCGCGCAGCGTGAACGGCGTGTAGAGCCCGATGGCGGCCACAAGCCACACCACCGCCACGCCCGTCTTGATGAGCGTGTCGCCCCAGACGAACTGCATGTCGACGCTGGACTTGGACTTTCTGGACATCACGCGGTTCCCGGTCGGCGTTTGGTGCGCGCACCCTCCTAGCGCGAGTCGCGGCGGGGCCGGATTCCCCTGCGCCGTCACGATTTCGCGCGGGCCGTGTCGCGGCTTGCCGGGTCCGGCCCAAGGGTTAATGTCCCACGCGGCCCCCTGCACGGGGCCGTTTCGGCTTCGCAACGCGGGAAATCGGCCATGAAGTTCGTCACACGCGCCGCCGTCGAAACGGCGCTGGCCCTGACTCTGGCCCTGACTGTCGCCGCGTGCGCCTCGCTGCGCGCGCCCGCGTCGGACTCGCTGATCGGGGAATGGTCGGTGGTCGGAATCGACGCCACGACGCCGAGCAGCGCGCTGACCGTGAGCTTCGACGAGACCAGTCGCATCTCCGGCTCCGCCGGCTGCAACCGCTTCACCGGCGCCTATTCCTATGATCCCGCTGCCGCGACGCTGACGGTCACGCCGCTTGGCGTCACGCGCATGTATTGCGGCGTGCCCGGCGTGATGGAGCAGGAGCGCCGTCTCATCACCGCGCTGCAGGCGGCGACATCGGTGGCGACGACGTCCGATGGCGCCGTCGCGCTGAAATCGGCGACCGGCGAAGTGCTGTTGCGCCGTCGCGCCGCCGTGCAGACCGCCGCCGCACCGCGTACGCCGGCGCCCGACGCACCCCTGACGACCCCTGCCGCCACTACGACCGCGCCCGTCTATGCCCCGCCGACCGTCGCCGCGCCGACGGCGCCGGAAGTACCGGGCCAGGTCGTCGCCACCGGCGAACTCTTCATTCTCGAACGCATCGCGCTGCCGGCGAATGCGCGGGTGCGGATCCAGCTCCGCGATGTCTCGCGCGTGGGCGCGCCGGCAATCGTGCTCGCCGAACAGGAATTCGCGGCGGGCGCGGGCGGGCCATGGCCGTTCACGATTTCGGCGCCGACGAATGTCGTGCCGCAGAATGCGCGGCTGACGCTCTTCGCGCAGATCCTGTCGGGCGGACGCCTCCTCTTCATCACCGACACGCACAACGCCGTCGCCGCGAGCGGCGGCAATCCGGCCATGAGCATCCGCCTGGTGAACGCCTCGCCCACCGCCGTCTCTCCGCCGCCGGTGGCGCCAACGCCCGTCGCGCCGACGCCGGCGACACCGGCTCCGGTCGCGCCGACGGCGCCCGTCATCACCCTGCCGGCGCCGGTCGTGACGCCGGCCCCGACGACGGCAACGACGCCGACGCCCACGCTCGCGGGCGGCCCCGGCGCCCCGGCCCCCACAAGCTATCGGTGCGGATCTGAAACCGTGGAGGTGGCGTTCGACGGCGCGATGGCATGGCTGACCACGCCGGACGGCGTGCTCGCCGTGCCACGGGTGAACCCCAGCGACGATCCTTTCGCGCAACGCATGTATTCCAACAACAGACTCACGTTTATTCAGGATCACGACAGCGCCGGCGGCGGACGCGTGCAGTTCGCGCGCGGCCGGATGGCGCTGCAGACCTGCGCGAAGGTCGGGTGACATCGCGCGCCCGCAGGAGGTGACGCCATGAAGAACTTCGCCATCGCCGCCGGAGCGCTCCTCGCGCTCGCCGCGTGCAGCACCTCCGTCGGCCCGCCGCCGCCCACCGAACGGCCCGTGGTGGAGGCGACCGCCTGCCCGGACCTGACGGCCACACTCTATTTCGAGCCCGCCTCCACCGCGCTGCCGGCCTCCGCCGACCCGGTGATCGCCACGATCCGCGAGGGCATCGACGTGTGCAACAAGCGCTTCTCCCATGTGCGACGCGTGGAAATCGCGGCCTTCGCCAATCGGGGCGCGGACGGCGCGGCGGCGATCGCGGCGGCCAATGCGCGCGCGCAGTCGGTGAAAGCCAAGATCGTGGAACTCGGCGTGCCGGCGCGCCGCGTCCGGATCGTCGACCACGAGGTCGTCGATGACGATCCGGACCAGCCGCTGCGTCGCCACGCGCACGTCGTGGTGAAGTTCAACGTCGAGCGCTGACGGCAGTAGCATTACCTGCGGGGTAATTGGATTGCGGCGCGCGGTGGCGATAGGCTCGCGCCATGTCGAACACCGCACAGCGCGCCGCGCCGGCCCATGTGGGCGAACACCTGCGTGAATGGCGCCAGCGGCGGCGCCTCTCGCAGCTGGAGTTCGCCGGCCTCGCCGACATCTCCACGCGCCATCTGAGCTTCATCGAGACCGGGCGCGCGCGGCCGAGCCGGGAGATGCTCCTGCACCTCGCCGAGCACCTCGACATCCCGCTGCGCGAGCGCAACACGGTGCTGGCGTCGGCAGGTTTCGCGCCGGTCTTTTCCGAAAAGTCCCTCGACGATCCGGCGCTGGCGGCCGCGCGCGCGGCGATCGATCTGGTGCTGAAGGGGCATGAACCCTTTCCAGCGCTCGCGGTCGACCGGCACTGGAACATCGTCTCGATGAACGGCGCGGCGGCGCTCTTCGTGGAGGGCGTGGACGCCGATCTGCTCACGGCGCCGCCGAACGCGGTCCGCCTCGGCATGCATCCGCGCGGCATGGCGCGCCACATCGTCAACGGCGCGGAGTGGCGCGCGCACATCCTCGCGCGTCTGCGCCGTCAGGTGGAGACAACCGCCGACCCCGATCTCGCGGCGCTCTACGCGGAAGTTTCCGCCTATCCGGCGCCGCTCGGCGCGCGCCCGTCATCGCCCGATCACGGCGTCTTCATTCCGCTGAAACTGCGCACACCGCGCGGCGTGCTGAGCTTCCTGAGCACCATGACGCTGTTCGGTACGCCGACAGACGTGACGCTGTCGGAAATCCTGCTGGAAGCCTTCTATCCGGCGGATGAAGAGACAGCGCGCGCGCTGCGCGGATAATGCACGAAACATCCTTCTCCCCCGCGAGGGGGAGAAGGTGTCCCGCAGGGACGGATGAGGGGGTGAGGCGCAGGATGAAGTCGGGCGCCGGATGACAAGCTCCGGGACGCCCCCTCATCCGTCGTCTTCGACGACACCTTCTCCCCCTCGCGGGGGAGAAGGAAACACCGGCCTACCGCGTTCCGACAATCTTCTGGAAGAAGAGTGTTTCGGCTTCGCGCTGCGCTTCCTGGTTCTGCTTCTTCGCGAAGCCGTGGCCTTCGTCCTTGGCCATCATGAACCAGGCTTCCACGCCATTGCGCCGCACCGCGGCCAGCATCTGCTCGGCTTCGGTGTATGGCACGCGCGGATCGTTGAAGCCCTGCACGATGAAGAGCGGACGCTTGATCTTTGCGGCGTTGGTCAGCGGCGAGATGCGCTCCAGATGCGCGCGCATGGCCGGATCGCGCTCGTCGCCGTACTCCACGCGGCGCAGGTCGCGGCGATAGCCGGACGTGTTCTCTAGGAAGGTGACGAAGCTCGAAATGCCGACGATGTCGACGCCGCCCGCGAAGCGCTCCGGGTACATGATCATCGAGGCATAGACCATGTAGCCGCCGTAGGAGCCGCCATAGGCGACGACCTTCGACATGTCGAAGCTCTGCGGCTGCGTGCCCATCCAGTCGAGCAGCGCGCCGATGTCCTTCACGCTGTCTTCGCGCTTCATGCCGTTGTCGAGATCGACGAATGTCTTGCCGTAGCCGGTGGAGCCGCGCACGTTCGGGAGCACGACCGCGACGTTCAGTTCGTTCACCCAGTACTGGATCGTCGAGGAAAAGCCCGGCCGCGCCTGCGCTTCAGGGCCGCCGTGAATGTTCACGATGGCCGCATGCGGTCCCGGCGTGCGCGGCTCGTACACCCACGCGGTGATTTCCTTCGGCCCGCCGGTCGCGCTGTCGAAGGTCGGGAAGCGCACGAGCTTCGGCGCCACGAAGGTGCGCGGATCGAGCCCGCCCACTTCCGACTGCGTCCAGCGCGTGAGCTGACGGCTCGCGAGATCGAACACATAGGCGTCCGAGGGCGACGTTGCGGAGTTCAGCGTGAAGCCGAGCTTCGTGCCCGCCTCGTTCCATTCGATGCCGCCGATGAGGCCCGGCGGCAATTGCGGGCCGGGCACTTCACGCGTTGCGCTGCGCAAGCGCAGATCGATGATCTTCAGCTCGGACGCGCCGCCGACATTGACGGTGTAGGCGATGCGGCGGCCGTCGTCGGAGAGATCGAAGCTTTCGACGTCCCAGTTGAGATTGGCGGGCGAAAGCGGCGTGCGCGCGCCTGTGGCGATGTCGAGCTGGATCAGCCTCGAGAAATCCGAGCCTTCGTCGGAGATCATGATGATCGAGCGGCCATCGGCGGTGAATTCGCCGCCGTCGTAGGAGACGTTCAGTTCCGGCGTCAGTTCGCGCAACGCGCCGGTGGCGACGGTCAGGAGGAAACGCTTCGACTTCGTGACGGAAATGCCTTCACCGATCAGCAGCGTCTGTCCGTCCGGCGACCAGTCGAGCGGCGAAACGGCGCCCTTGCCGTCGAGGATCTGGCGGCGCGAGGCGGGATTGGACGGATCGCCGGCGAAGATGTCGTAGTCGCCGCTGTCCTTCGACGCGCGCGCCCACGCGGCGGTCTTTCCGTCATCGGTGAAAACCGGGCCCGTGTTTCGGAAGCCGGCTTCGGTGAACTGCGTCGTGCGCCCGGTCGCGGGATCGAACAGGTAGCTCTGGTAGAATTCGTCGCCGCCCGTGTCCTTCACGAAGACGACGTCGTTGCTCTTCGGGCGCTGCCCAGCGCCGCCGATCGAGTCGGCGTAGAAGGTCAGTTGCTGACGCGCACCGAGCGGGGCGGCGACCTTGTGGACCTGTGAGGTGTCGCCGAAGCGCGTCGTGATCAGTATGCCGCCGTCCGGCGTGAAATCCTGGAAGCCCGCGCCGCGGGTGTTCACGTACTGGCGCAGGCGCTCGCGGATCGCGGGCGGGGTGTCGGGGATGTTCTCGAGGACGAGCTGGCCGCGTTCGATGCGCGGCACGACGGGCGTGGTCGGCGCGGGCTGGACGGCGGGAACCGGCTGCGTCGCGGGGCGACGCGACTGCGCGGCGGCGGGAATGGCCAGAAGCGCGGCGAGCGCGCAGGCGGCCAGAAGGCGTTTGGACATGGGTCTTGCTCCCCGAGGTGATGGAGCAGTCCTACCCGCAGTCCGTTGTAGGTCAACGCATTTTATCGAGAGACGATATGGGTTGGTCGCAAACGGGACCTACCACCAGGCCCCCGGCTTCGCCGTGAATCCCGCCGCGTCTTCCAGCGCCGCCGCGACCGCGAACACGGTCTCTTCGTCGAGCGCCTTGCCGATCACCTGCAGCCCGAGCGGCAGGCCGTTCGCATCGACGCCCGCGGGCACCGAAATGCCCGGCAGCCCCGCGAGGTTCGTCGTCACGGTGAAGATGTCGTTGAGATACATCTGCACGGGATCGCCCGCCTTTTCGCCGAGCGCGAAAGCCGCCGACGGCGCGGTCGGCGTGAGGATCGCATCGACAGTCGCGAAGACGTTGGTGAAATCCTCGGCGATGCGCGAGCGCACCTTCTGCGCGCGCAGATAATAGGCGTCGTAATAGCCCGCGCTCAGCACATAGGTGCCGATGAGGATGCGGCGCTGCACTTCCTTGCCGAAGCCCGCCGCGCGCGTCGCTTCGTAGGTTTCGTTCAGATCCTTGCCCGGCTTGCGCGCCCCGAAGCGCATGCCGTCATAGCGCGCAAGGTTCGACGACGCTTCCGCAGGCGCGATGATGTAATAGGTTGGCAGCGCGTATTTCGTGTGCGGCAGCGACACCGGCACGATCTCGCAGCCCGCATCCTTCAGCTGCTGGATGCCCTTTGCCCAGAGCGCATCGATCTCCGCCGGCATGCCGACGACGCGGTATTCCTTCGGCACGCCGATGCGCAGACCCTTCACGCTCTTGCCGACGGCCTTGGCGAAGTCCGGCGTGTCGACGTTCAGCGAGGTGGAATCCTTCGGGTCGTGGCCGCACATGCTGGTGAGCATGATCGCTGCGTCCTTCACCGTTTTCGCGATCGGCCCCGCCTGGTCGAGCGACGACGCGAACGCGACAATCCCCCAACGCGAGCAGCGCCCGTAGGTCGGCTTGATGCCGACGGTGCCGGTGAACGACGCGGGCTGACGGATCGAGCCGCCGGTGTCGGTGGCGGTGGCGGCGAGGCAGAGATCAGCGGCGGTCGCGGCGGCCGAACCGCCGGAAGAACCGCCCGATGTCAGCGTCGCATTGGAGTTCCTCGCGCGCCACGGATTGATGACATTGCCGAAGCAGCTCGTCTCGTTCGACGAGCCCATGGCGAACTCGTCCATGTTCAGCTTGCCGAGCATAACCGCGCCGTCGCGCCAGAGATTGGCGGTGACGGTGGACTCGTAGGTCGGCGTGAATTCGCCGAGGATCGCCGAGCACGCCGTGGACCGCACGCCCTCGGTGCAGAAGAGATCCTTGATCCCGAGCGGCGCGCCTTCGAGCGGCGCGGTTGAACCCCTCGCGCGGCGCTCGTCCGACGCCTTCGCCATCGCACGCGCCTTGTCGTGCGCGACGACCACATAGGCGTTGAGATGCGGGTTCGCCTTGTCGATGGCGGCGAGGAAGGCGTCCGTCAGCTCGACGGAGGAGACCTTCTTGGCCGCGAGCGCGTCGACGGCGTCGGAGAGGGTGAGTTTCGTGAGATCGCTCATTATTCGACGACCTTCGGCACCACGAAGAACCCGTCTTCGCTCTTCGGCGCGTTCGCCAGCACCTTGCGCGGATCGCCGCCGTCGGTGACCACGTCCTCGCGCATGGGCAGTTTCGCCGCGACCACGCTCGTCATCGGCTCGACGCCCTCGACATCGACTTCGTTCAGCTGCTCGATCCACGCCAGGATGCCGTTGATCTCGGCCGCCATCGGCGCGAGGCGGTCTTCCGGCAGCGCAAGGCGCGCAAGGTGCGCGACGCGGCGCACGGTGTTCTCGTCGATGGCCAATGGGGCCTCCTGAAAGCGAAGCGGGAGCGCTACCAGCGTCGCTCCGGGGAGGCAAGGCGAGGACGCTTGACCCGGAGCGGAACGCACGCGACGCAGGCGCCTGCCATGCCCATCCTCGATCTTCCGGCCTTCGCGGAGGCCCTGCCGGCGTCCGGCGCGCTGCTCGGGCTCGATCCGGGGTCCAGGCGCATCGGCGTGGCGGCGTGCGATCCGGGCCGGATCATCGCCTCGCCGGTGGATACGATCGCGCGGGTGAAGTTCGGCGTCGACGCCGAGAAAATCTTCGCGCTCTACGACGGGCGCAACTGCGCCGGGCTCGTCATCGGCCTGCCGCGCAACATGGACGGCAGCGAGGGCCCGTCCGCGCAATCGGCGCGCGCCTTCGCCCGCAATCTCCTGAAGGTGCGCGACGTGCCGATCCTGCTCTGGGACGAACGCCTCTCCACGGCGGCCGTCACCCGCACGCTGATCGACGCCGATGCGTCGCGCAAACGCCGCGGCGAAGTCGTCGACAAGCTCGCCGCCGCCTATGCGCTGCAGGGCGCGTGCGATGCGCTGAAGGAGCGCGCGGCCCGTGGATAAGGTCATCGCGGCGCTCGCGCCGGTCTTCCTGCTGATCCTGCTCGGCTGGGCGGTGCGCGCGGCGCGGCTCCTGCCGATGGAAGCCATCGGCGCGGTGAACCGCTTCGGCTATTTCGTGCTCTATCCGGCCTTCCTGTTCACGACGATCTCGTCGGCATCGCTCGGATCGCCTGACGCACTGCCTTTTCTCGGCGGCGTCATTCTCGCTTTCCTCATCGTATGTGCGCTGACGCTTTCACTGCGCGGCTTCTTCCAGAACGGTCCGGCCTACACGAGCGTCTTTCAGGGCGCGACGCGGTGGAATGGCTTTGCGATCCTCGCCGCCGCCGGCGACATCTGGGGACCGCTCGGCCGGCCTTACATCGCGCTCGCCTTCGGGCCGGCGGTGCTCATGCTCAACATCATTTCCGTCGCCGTTCTCGCGCGTTGGGGCGAGACGCGCATCGTGTCGTGGCGCGCGATCGTGGCGCAGGTGTTCGGCAATCCGCTGGTGGTGGCCTGCATTGTGGGCCTCGCGGCCTTGCTGCTCGGCGTGCCGCGCATGGGCGCGTTCTCGGATGCACTGCAACTGCTTGGACAAGCGGCGATGCCAGTGGCGCTCATCTGCGTCGGCGCGGGCATCGATCTCGGAGCCGCGCGTTCCGGCCACAGCAAGGTGACGCTCGCGACGATGATCAAACTCGCGGTCGCGCCGGTCATCTTCTACTTCGCCGTGCGCGCCGTCGGCGGCGGGCCGCTGGCGGCGGCGATCGCGGCGGGCATCGGCTCCACGCCCACCGCAGCCGCAAGCTACACGCTGGCCCGGGAGATGGGCGGCGACGCCCGCCTGATGGCGGCCATCGTGAGCGTCACCACGCTCATCTCCTTCGTGACGATGCCGATCGCGATCTCGCTCGCGCTGCCGCGTTAGAGATCGAACAGGTTCGATTGTTCCGCAGGCGCAACGTCGCCGAACGGCTCGGCCGCCCCCGCGCTCATGGCGCCGGCGACCAGCGCATCCGCTTCGGCGTCCCGCGCCGCCATGGCCGCGTCCGCAGCCTGGACGATGCCCACGGGCGCGGCGAGACCCGCCACCACCGCAGCCACTGCAATCCCAGCCGGCTTGAACGTGCCTGTCATGACCTTCTCTCCTGACGCGCCCCTTATTAACCCTAACAAGAGGTAAACGCGAGTTCCGAATTCGTTCTGATTCGGAGTGCAAAAAATGGCGCTGTGGATGAATCTGCGCCGCCCTTCCGCCACACTTGCGGCGCGCCGGGCGCAGGCGTTAACAAGCGTCCATGCCGAAATCAGAGGCCACCGCTCAAGGCGACACCGCGCTCGCCCCCGCCGTCGTGCGCCATCGGCACCTGCTTTCCATCGATGATCTCACCCGCTTCGAGGCCGAGGCGCTGATCGCGCGCGCCGAGACCTTCATCCCGCTCGTCGAAGGCCGCGCGAAGAAGAAAACCGACACACTGCGCGGGCGCACGCTGATCAATCTCTTCTTCGAAAACTCCACGCGCACGCAAAGCTCCTTCGAACTCGCCGGCAAGCGCATGGGCGCCGATGTCGTGAACATGAGCGTGAAGTCGTCCTCCGTCGCGAAGGGCGAGACGCTGATGGACACGGCGGCGACGCTGAACGCCATGGCGCCGGACCTCCTCGTCGTGCGCCACGGCGCATCAGGCGCGGCGCGGCTGCTGGCGCGCAAGGTCGATTGTTCGGTGATCAACGCCGGCGACGGCACGCATGAGCACCCGACGCAGGCGCTGCTTGATGCGCTGACGATGAAGCGCGCTCTCGGTCGTGTGGAGGGCCTCACCGTTGCGATCTGCGGCGATGTCCTGCATTCGCGCGTCGCGCGCTCCAACGTGCGCTTGCTGAGCCTGCTCGGCGCGAATGTGCGCCTGATCGCGCCGCCCACGCTGCTGCCCGCCGGCGTGCGCGACTGGGGGGCGGACGTCTTCACCTCAATGAAGGCCGGCCTCCCGGGCGCGGATGTGGTGATGATGCTGCGCATCCAGCTCGAGCGCATGCAGGGCGGCTTCGTCCCGTCGCAGCGGGAGTTTTTCTGGTTCTACGGCCTCGACGCGGAAAAGCTCGCGCTCACCGGCAAGGATACGCTCGTGATGCACCCCGGCCCCATGAACCGCGGCATCGAAATCGACAGCGCCGTCGCCGACGACAAAGCCGTGAGCCTGATCGAACGCCAGGTGCGCATGGGCGTTGCGCTGCGCATGGCCGTGTTGGAAGCGCTCGCGGCGCATGCCTCCAACGAAGGCGCCGCCGCATGAAGCCTGTATTCATCTCAGGCGCACGCATCGTCGATCCCGCCTCGCGCACGGACGCCGTGGGCAATGTGTTCGTAGAGGGCGGCGTCATCGCCGAGATCGGCGCGAAGGCCAAAGCGCCGCAGAACGCCGAGATCATCGACGGCGCCGGCAAGACGCTGATCCCCGGCCTCGTCGACATGCGCGTCACGATCGGCGAGCCGGGCGCCGAGCACAAGGAAACGCTGAAGAGCGCCGGTCGCGCAGCGGCGGCGGGTGGCGTGACGACGATGGTCGTGATGCCAGATACGGATCCCGTCATCGACGATGTGAGCCTCGTAGACTTCATCAAGCGACGGGGGGAGGCGCGAGCGGGCGTGCGCGTACTGCCGTCGGCGGCGCTGACCAAGCATCTCGACGGCGAGCAGATGACCGAGATCGGTCTCCTCGCGGAAGCGGGCGCGGTGCTCTTCTCCAACGGCTCGCGGCCGATCGTCGACAGTCGCGTGCTGCGGCGCGCGCTTTCCTATTCCTCGGCGTTCGGCGCGCTGATCGCGCATCGCCCGGAAGATCCGTACCTCGCGCGCGGGGGCGTGGCGCATGAGAGCGCGCTCGCGGCGCGCATGGGCCTCGCCGGCATTCCGGCGGCGGCGGAATACATCTTTGCCGAACGTGATTGCTCGCTCGCGGAAATCACAGGCGGGCGCCTGCTGCTCGACATGATCTCCGCCGCGCGCACGCTGGAGCCGCTGCGCCGCGCAAAGGCGGCGGGCGTGAAGGTGCATGCGAGCGTCAGCGTGCATCACCTCACGCTCAACGAGCTCGAGCTCAACGACTACCGGACCTTCGCGAAATTCTCCCCGCCGCTGCGGAGCGAGGACGACCGTCAGGCGCTGATCGCGGGCCTGCGCGCAGGGCTGATCGACGTGGTCGTCTCCGGCCACGATCCGCGACCGCCGGAAGAAAAGCGCCTGCCGTTCGACGAAGCCGCCTTCGGCGCCTCCGCGCTCGAAACGCTGCTGCCGGCGCTCTTGAGCCTGCACCACAACGACGACGTTCCGTTGATGGACCTCATCGCCGCCGTCACCTCGCGCCCCGCCGATCTGCTCAGCCTGCCGCAAGGCCGCCTGAGCGTCGGCGCACCGGCGGACATGGTGCTTCTCGATCTCGATGCGCCGTTCAAATTCGACGCCGAGAAGATGCTGTCGAAGTGCAAGAACTCCCCGTTCGACGCGCGTCTCATGCAGGGCCGCGTGCTGCGCACGTTCGTCGGCGGCGAGACAGTCTACGCCGCGTAACGCGTGGTTAACGCCTCATAAGCCATGTTCCTCGCTCACAGTGAGTGAGGAAACGCCATGCTGCTCGTCTGGTCGATCGCCTGGACCATCTTCTCGATGAACCCGCTGGCCACGTACAACGCCGAACGCACCGTCGAGCAGGCCGACATCGAAACGCGCCTCGCCGCCTCCCGCGCGCTGCCGTTCTCGCTCTCGGCCTGAACACACATAGCGCCGTCATTCCGGACGCGCCGCAGGCGCGATCCGGAATCCGGGAGACCGGGCGCACTTTTTGCCCGCACCTGCTCGCGGCTGAACCATCGGTCACGCTTGAACCCCTAGGTTCCGGGTTCGACCTTCGGTCGCCCCGGAATGACGGGACCATCGGTGAAAACCTTCCTCGGCGCTTCACACCTTCGTGCGCACCCTGCTAGATCGCCCGCATGGGTGATCTCCCGATCTTCGCCGCCATCGCATCCGCCGCGCTCGGCTATCTGCTGGGATCCATTCCGTTCGGCCTCGTCATCACGAAGGCGGCGGGCCTCGGCGACATCCGCGAGATCGGCTCCGGCAATATCGGTGCGACGAATGTCCTGCGCACCGGCCGCAAGGACCTCGCGCTCGCGACCTTCCTGCTCGACAGCGGCAAGGCGGCGATCGCGCTTCTGCTCGCGAAGTTCATCTTTCCCACCGAAGGCGGCGAAGCGGGCTTCATCGCGGGGGGCGCGGCCTTTCTCGGACACTGTTTTCCGGTCTGGCTCAAGTTCAAGGGCGGCAAGGGCGTCGCGACCTTCTTCGGCGTGCTCTTCGCAGGCCTGCCGCTGATCGGCGCGGCATGCGCGGCGCTCTGGGTGCTGACGGCGCTTCTTTTCCGCATGTCGTCGCTCGGCGCGCTCGTGGCGGCGGCGGCGGCGCCGGTGCTCGCGTACTTCCTGCTGAACGGCCCCATCGCGATCGGATTCTGCGTGCTGCTCGCGGTGCTCATCTATATTCGCCACCACGCCAACATCTCTCGGATCCTTGCGGGGACGGAGCCGAAGATCGGCGCGAAGAAGGCGGCCGAAGAACCGAAAGTCCCCGAACCTACCGCGGAATGACCGCGCCGAAGCGTCGCCCGCTCGCCAAGCGCGAGCGGATTGCGTGGACGCGCCTCGCGCGCACGCCCGGCGTCGGCTCGCTCACCTTTCATCGCCTCGTCGCGCAATACGGCGGCGCGGATGCGGCGCTCGACGCGCTGCCGCACATTTCGAAACGCCGCCTCGTTCCGCCCTCCGCAGACGCCGTCGAAGCGGAGCTCACGGCGCTCGAAGAGATGGACGCGCGCCTCCTGGCGAGTTGCGAGCCCGACTATCCCGCGCTGCTCGCGCAGATCGATCCGTGCCCGCCGCTCATCGCCGTGCGCGGCGATGCAGCGCTCTTCAGAAAGCCGCTCGTCGCCATCGTCGGCGCGCGTGAGGCGTCCGCCGCCGGGCAGAAACTCGCCGCGCAGTTCGCGCGCGACCTGGGCGAAATGGGGTTCGTGGTCGTGTCGGGGCTGGCGCGCGGCATCGATGCGCGCGTGCATGAAGCGACGCTGGAGACGGGAACAGTCGCCGTGCTCGCGGGCGGTCTCGACAGGCCCTATCCGCCGCAAAACCTCGATCTGCACGACGCCATCTGCATGCGCGGCGCCGTGATCGCGGAAGCGCCGCTCGGCTTTCAGGCCCGCGCGCGGGACTTTCCCCGCCGCAACCACATCATCTCGGGCGTCTCGCTCGGCGTCGTCGTCATCGAAGCGGCGGAGCGCTCGGGCTCCCTCATCACCGCCCGCGCGGCGGGCGAACAGGGGCGCGAGGTCATGGCCGTGCCCGGCTCCCCGCTCGATCCCCGCGCGCGCGGCTCGAACGCGCTGCTGAAACAGGGCGCGATCCTGGTGGAGTCCGCCGCCGATGTGGCCGAAGCCCTGAAGGCGACTCCGCTTTCCGTCCGGAGCCGCCCCCCGGCGCCGCTCTTCGATCGCGACGATGACGCCCGTCCCGGCGACGCCCTCGTCGAGGAGGTCGCCCGGCTCCTGTCGCCGACGCCGGTGCATGTGAACGATCTCGCCCGCCTCGTCGGCGCGCCGGCGGGCGTGGTGGCGGGGGCCGTCACCGAACTCGAAATGATGGGGCGGGCCGCGACGCTGCCCGGCGGCTATGCGGCGTCCCCCGGCGCGGCGTTCGGCAGCTGACGCAGGGCTTCGGCCGCTTCGCGAAACTTCTGCGCCGCCCGGCTCGCCCCCGCCTGATCGCAAATTCCCGCGAGCTCGCCGGCCATGGCCTCGGCATACTCGAACACGTCCTTGGGGGAGGGCCCGCCCGCGCCGGCTTCAATGTCGCGCACCACAACCATGGCGTGCATACATAGCCCTTTCTCCCGTCA
Organism: Hyphomonadaceae bacterium; assembly: GCA_016791445.1. Lineage (GTDB taxonomy): Bacteria > Pseudomonadota > Alphaproteobacteria > Caulobacterales > Aquidulcibacteraceae > VFBF01. The sequence continues at coordinate 73,563 of JAEUMP010000020.1, forward strand.
GGGGAAGAGGCGCGGTTGACTTCTTAATCCTTGGCGCCCAATTTCCCGCCCCGCTCGGCAGGGCCCGCCCCGGCGTCCGCCGCCAAGGAACACTCCGCTCATGAACGTTGTCGTGGTCGAGTCGCCCGCCAAGGCGAAGACGATCAACAAATATCTCGGTCGCGACTACACGGTGCTGGCCAGCTACGGCCACGTCCGCGACCTCGTGGGCAAGGACGGCGCGGTGCGCCCGGACGAGGACTTCGCCCTCGACTGGGAGATGGACGCCAAGGGGTCCAAGCATGTGCGCGACATCGCGCAGGCGCTCGCCAAGGCCGACAGCCTCATCCTCGCCACCGACCCCGACCGCGAAGGCGAAGCCATCTCCTGGCACGTTCTGGAGGCGCTCGGCCCCAAGAAGCTGAAGGGCAAGAACGTCAGCCGGGTGACGTTCAACGCCATCACCAAGGACGCCGTCCTCAAGGCCATGGCGGCGCCCCGCCAGGTCGACATGGAGCTGGTGGACGCCTACCTCGCGCGCCGCGTCCTCGATTATCTCGTGGGCTTCTCCCTCTCGCCGATCCTCTGGCGCAAGCTGCCGGGCGCGCGCTCGGCCGGCCGCGTCCAATCGGTGGCGCTGCGCCTCGTCGTCGAGCGCGAAGTCGAGATCGAGAAGTTCAAGCCGCAGGAATACTGGTCGGTCGACGCGGTGCTGAAGACGGCCGGCGGCGGCGAGCTGCCGGCGCGGCTTTCCATGCATGACGGCGTGAAGCTGAAGCGCCTCGACATCGGCGACAAGGGCACGGCGGACGCCGCCCTCGCGGCGGTGAAGAGCGGCAAGTTCTCAGTCGCGGACGTCGAAGCGAAGCCGGTGAAGCGCAATCCGCCGCCGCCCTTCATGACCTCCACGCTGCAGCAGGAAGCGGCGCGCAAGCTCGGCTTCTCCGCCACGCGCACCATGCAGGCAGCCCAGCGTCTCTATGAAGGCGTCGACATCGGCGGCGAGACTGTCGGTCTCATCACGTACATGCGGACCGACGGCGTGCAGATGGACGAAGCCGCGATCCACCAGCTGCGCGCCACCATTGGCCGCGAATTCGGAGACAAGTACGTCCCCGACGCGCCGCGCCGCTACCAGACCAAGGCCAAGAACGCGCAAGAAGCGCACGAGGCCATCCGCCCCACCGACGCCAACCGCAAGCCGGAGTCCCTGCGGCTCGATGGCGACATGAAGCGGCTCTATGAACTTGTGTGGAAACGCACCATCGCCTCGCAGATGGAAGCGGCGACGCTCGAACGCACCACCATCGACTTCGCCGAACCCGGCAGGAAGACCGAACTGCGCGCCACCGGCCAGGTCGTCCTCTTCGACGGCTTCCTCGCGCTCTACCAGGAAGGCCAGGACGATGCGGCCGAGGATGACGAAAACCGCCGTCTGCCGCGCGTGACGAAGGGCGAGGCCGTCACCGTCAAGGAAGCGAAGGCCGACCAGCACTTCACCGAACCGCCGCCGCGCTATTCCGAAGCAAGCCTCGTGAAGAAGCTCGAAGAGCTCGGCATCGGGCGTCCGTCGACCTATGCGTCGATCCTCGAAAAGCTGCGCGAGCGCAACTACGTCCGCGAGGACAAGAAGCGCTTCATCCCGGACGATCGCGGCCGCGTCGTCACGGCGTTCCTCGAAAACTTCTTCAAGCGCTACGTCGAATACGATTTCACCGCGGGCCTCGAAGACAAGCTCGATCTCGTCTCGGCGGGCGATCTCGCGTGGAAGACGCTGATGCGCGAATTCTGGACGGATTTCTCGAGCGCCATCGGCGACATCGCGGAACTGCGCATCACCAATGTGATTGACGCGCTGAACGAGAGCCTCGGGCCGCACATCTTCCCGCCGCGCGAGGACGGGACCGATCCGCGCGAATGCCCGCTCTGCAAGAAGGGTCAGCTTTCGATCCGCCTCGGCAAGAACGGCGCGTTCATCGGCTGCTCGAACTACAATGGCGAACCGCCCTGCAAGTTCACCCGCGCGCTCGCGCCAAATGGCGACGACAGCGGCGCGCTGACGCCGGACGGCAAGGTGCTGGGCGTCGATCCCGCCACGGGCCAGGACGTCACCATCCGCAGCGGCCGCTTCGGCCCGTATCTGCAGCTCGGCGACGGCGACAAGCCCAAGCGCGCGAGCATTCCGAAAGGCTGGGATCCGGCGACGCTGGATTTCGAACGCGCGCTGAAACTCATCGGCCTGCCGCGCGAAGTCGGCGCGCACCCGGAAGACGGCGAGATGATCGTCTCCAATATCGGTCGCTACGGGCCCTACATCCAGAAGGGCGGAACCTATGTGAACCTGCCGGGCGTGGACGATGTCTTCGAGATCGGCCTCAACCGCGCGGTGCAGCTCATCGCCGATAAAAAAGCCGGGGGCGGACGTTTTCAGCGTGGGCCAGCGGCGCCGCCGATCGCCGAACTCGGCGACAGCCCCGTGACCGGCAAGAAGGTCGTCGTGAAGGAAGGCCGCTACGGCCCCTACATCACCGACGGCGAAACCAACGCCAACGTGCCGAAAGGCGCCGATCCGAAAACCGTGACCTTCGACGAAGCGCTCCTCGCGCTCGCCACGCGCGCGGCGATGGGCGGCGGCAAGAAGAAGAAACCCGCAAAGGCCGCGAAGAAAGCCGCCGAGCCGAAGGAAAAGGCGCCCGCGAAGACAGCGGCGCCGAAAAAGGCCGCGGCGAAGAAGAAGGCCCCTGCCAAGAAATCGGCGGCGAAAAAAGCGCCCGCGAAAAAGACGGCGAGCAAGAAGGCCTGAAGTGGAATGCCTGTCCCTTCTCCCCGTGCGCGGGGAGAAGGCAGCCCGAAGGGCCGGATGAGGGGCGCGTCAGCGTCTTCGATTGGCCCAATTCGGACATTCGAGGTTCATGCTAATGGAGACCCATGGCTAAGAGCACCTCACCGGGACAGCGCGTTCTTCTGGAACTGGAGCCGATAGCGCGTGCAGCGGCGAAGGACGCTATTCAAGTCGAGACCGCGAAACTCAGTCAGTGGCAGCAAGATCACGTAGTTTTTGGCGCCAACCTGGGCGAGCGGTGGGCTGTCTTCGAATGGTATGTGCCGGGTGAACGGCAGCGAGACGCACGCGTGATTGTTAAAGCCACCGTAGATCGGCGAACCAAAGAGGCGATAATCGAAACGCACCCGGCAACAGCGGTGTGGCCGAAAAGAACGCTGTCCCTCATCGGCTATTCGGTTGTCGCGCCTGTCATTGGAGCGGCGTGCTTCGTTTTGCTTGCGGCTTTACTCGACTTATGGAGGTACGAGAGCTGGCCTCCGGTAGATCGCCTGCAAACGGTCGCATGGTTTGCGTGGCCAATGATGCAAATTATGGTGCTCATTTTCCTCTATCAGGCCGTGTCGTCGGTGGCCACGAGGTTGCCGGACGGAAAGCTGCTGGCGGTCAATCGCGCATGGCGAAAGAAGCGCGCGCCCCGCGAAGCGAGCTAGCACAGAGCGTCCGTTCTCGGCGAAAACCTGACTCCGTCATTCCGGACAACGCGCAGCGTTGATCCGGAACCCAGGGGACTTGGCTGAGACGTCTCGCTTGCACGCCCGGGCTCCGGGTTCGGCCGCCGGCCGCCACGTTTGCCCACGCTCCACCGGCGACCAGTCCCGCTGATCGGGGGCGGGCGACGGCTTTCCGGCGCTGCTCACGTCTGGGAGATTTTTGTCCGCTTCTCGGCGTTTCGTGCTATAAGCCGTACCGACGAGCGGTCCGGCCCCCACCCAGCGCCAGAAATGCGCGAAGTTGGAAACGATCGAAAAGATCGAAACCGCCCCCGGCTCCCGAAAATTCTCCCACATTCCCCCGCGCGCCGAATGCGCGCATGAACGAAACGACATGCCCAAGAAATCGAACCCCGACCTCAAGCGCCCGCCGCTGACCCGCGAGGTCGTCCTCGCCGCGATCAACCGCATCGGCGGCGCCGCCTCCAAACAGGACCTCGCCCGCGCCCTGGACGTGCGCGGCGACGAACGCACCGACCTCCGCGGGATCCTGAAACAGCTCGAAGCCGAAGGCGCCCTCGGGCGCACGGGCAAGCGGGCCTTCGCCTCCGCCACCGCGCTGCCCGACAGCGGCATCATGGACGTCATCGACCGCGACACAGACGGCGAACTCCTCGGCCGCATGCGCGGCAAGGACGGCCTCTTCGGCCCCACCGTGCGCCTGGCCCCCGGTACGGCGCGCGGCGGCAAGGCCGGCGAAAGCGCCGTCGGCGTCGGCGACCGCGTGCTCGTGCGCATCGTCCGCGACGACGAAGGCCCGGTGGCGCGCGTCACCAAGAAGCTCGGCCAGAGCGCGCACCGTATCCTCGGCGTCTATCGCGCCGAGGGCCGCGGCCGCGGCGGCGGGCGTGTGGAGCCTGCGGACCGCAAGGCGCGCCACGATCTGATGATCCTGCCGGAGCATGTCTTCGGCGCGGAGGACGGCGATCTCGTGCTCGTCGAACTCGCGGTGGGCGGACGCCCGCACGGCCCCAAGCGCGGCGTGATCAAGGAAGTCGTCGGGCGTCTCGACGATCCGCGCGCGGCATCGATCCTCGCCATCCATTCGCACGGCATTCCGATGGGCTTCTCCGACGAGGAGGAAGCGCAGGCGCGCGCCGCGAGGAAGCCCACGCTCCACGGCCGCACGGATCTGCGCCACCTGCCGCTCATCACCATCGACCCGGAGGATGCGCGCGATCACGACGACGCGGTGTTCGCGCAGGCCGACGACGATCCGAAGAACGCCGGCGGCTGGCGCGTCTGGGTGGCGATCGCGGACGTCGCCGCCTACGTCACGCCCGGCTCGCCGCTCGATCGCGGCGCGCTGAAGCGCGGCAATTCCACCTACTTCCCCGACCGTGTCGCGCCGATGCTGCCGGAGACTTTGTCGGCGGATCTCTGCTCGCTGCGCGAGAACGAGGAACGCGCCTGCCTCGCGGTGGAATCGGTCTTCGACAAGAACGGCCAGAAGAAGTCGCACCGCTTCGTGCGCGGCTTGATGAAGTCCGCCGCGAAACTCTCCTACGCGGAAGCGCAGGCCGCCTTCGACGGCAATCCGGGGCCCAAGGCCGCGCCGCTGATGGGCCAGATCCTGAAGCCGCTCTGGGACGCCTATCAGTGCATGAAGATCGGCCGCGAGAAGCGCTCGCCGCTCGAGATTCAATCGTCCGAACACCGCATCACCTTCGGCCCCGACGGGCGCGTGAACGGCGTGCGCAAGCGCGAGACGCTGGAAGCCAACAAGCTCATCGAAGAGATGATGGTCATGGCGAACGTCTGCGCGGCGGAGACGCTTGAAGCCAAGCGCACGCCGCTGCTCTATCGCGTACACGACAAGCCCTCAGATGCGAAGATCGCCGCGCTTACGGACTTTCTCTCCACCGTCGATCTCAACTGGGCGCAAGGCCAAGTCGTTCTGCCGGCGCGCTTCAACCGCCTGCTCCAGCTTTCGGCGCAGACCGAGCACGCCGCCATCGTCAACGAAGTCGTGCTTCGCACGCAGGCGCAGGCGGTCTATTCGCCGGACAATATCGGCCACTTCGGCCTCAATCTCGGCCGCTATGCACACTTCACCTCGCCGATCCGCCGCTATGCGGATGTGATCGTCCATCGCGGCCTGATCCGCGCCCTCGGGTTCGGCAAGGACGGCCTCACGCCCGACGAGGAAGGCCGACTCGATGAGATCGCCGAACACATCACCATGTGCGAGCGCCGCTCCATGGCGGCGGAACGCGAAGCGACGGAGCGCTACATCGCCGCCTTCCTCGCGGATCGCGTCGGCGCGACTTTTGAGGGCCGCATTTCCGGCGTCACGCGCTTCGGGCTTTTCGTGAAGCTCATCGAAACGAACGCCGATGGCCTTGTGCCGATCTCCTCGCTCGACGAGCGCTATTTCCATGACGAAGGCGCGCACGCGCTCGTCGGCGAACGCAGCGGCCGGCAATACAAGCTCGGCCAGAAAGTCGAGGTGCGCCTGGAAGACGCCGTGCCGGTGTCAGGCGGGCTTCTCTTCGCGATGCTGAGCGATCCGGAGGCCGCCGTCCCCGGAGCCAAACGTCGTCCCGCGTCAGGCCGCGCCCCCTTCGCACACGCACCGAGCCGCGGCGGGCCGAAGCCCAAGCATGCGGGCGTGAAAAACGTCGCGGAGCGGAAGAACGCGAAGAAGAAAACGAAGCGCTGAAAACGAGAAAGCCCCGCGCGCTGCACGGGGCCTTCAGGTTGCCGAAGCGGGGGCGTCAGGCGACCGGCACCCAGCCGCCGCCGTTGTTGCAGTAGGTTTCCGTCGGCAACGCCTGCACGCCTTCATTGTTGACGTTCAGCGTGGCGTTGATCGACCGGCAGTTCGGTTGACCGGGCGTGAATTGCGGGCGCTGGACCGAGAGCACATAAGTGCGTCCCGCCGTGCTGACCCAGTTCATGCCCACCGGCGCATTGTTCTGCAGCGCGTTCTGATAGGCCCCTTCGATACGCGCCTGCTGCTGGTTGTCGAGATACTTGCACACGCCGAAGGTCGCTGCGCCGCCGACCGCCGCGCCGATCGCGGCGTTCTCGCCGCGATTGTTCTCCGAACCCGCCACCGCGCCCGCCACCGCACCGACGCCGGCGCCAATCAGCGCATTGCGCATGCACGACGAAAGCCGCGTGCCGCCGGTATTGCCGTAGCCGCCGCCATATCCGCCGCCGGTCGTTTCGCAAGCCGCGACGCCGAGCGCCATGACCGCCGCCAGCGCGATGAATTTGCTACGCATGAAGCCCTCCTCAAGACTGATCACATGGGTACGAAACACCAAGCATTCGGGATCAACGCATGAAATGTGGGAAAGGTTGCGACGCGGCGCGACTTTCCCGCACCGCTACAGCGCCGGGAGCGCCCAGCCCCGGCGGTCGCAGGCCGCGAGCACGGTGTTGCGCAGCAGACAGGCGATGGTCATCGGCCCCACGCCCCCGGGGACCGGCGTGATCCACGCCGCGCGCGCCGCCGCCGCGTCGAACGCGACGTCGCCCACGAGCCGCGTCTTGCCTTCGCCCTTCTCCGGCGCGGGCACGCGGTTGATACCGACATCGAGCACGATGGCCCCGTCGCGCACCCAGTCGCCCTGCACGAATTGCGCACGACCGATGGCAGGCACAAGAATGTCGGCGCTCCGACACAGCGCGGCGAGATCACGCGTCTTCGAGTGCGCGATGGTGACGGTGCAATCCTCGGCGAGAAAAAGAAGCGCCGCAGGCCGCCCGACAAGGATGGACCGGCCCAGGACCACAACGTTCTTGCCCGCCAACTTCTCGCCCGTGGACTTGGCGAGGACCACGCACCCATAGGGCGTGCAGGGGCGCAGGCCCGGCTTGCCGAGGGCGAGCCGCCCGGCGCTGGTGTCCGTGAGGCCGTCGACGTCCTTTTGCGGATCGATCACGTCGAGCACACGCTGGGGGTCGATGTGCGCCGGCAAGGGCAACTGGACGAGAATCCCGTCCACGTCCGGATCGGCGCTGAGCGCCTTCACGCGCGCGACGACTTCCGCTTCCGCAGTATCCGCCGGCAATTCGATGTGCAGCGAGCGCATGCCCGCGGCAGCGGTCTCCTTCACCTTCGAACGCACATAGACGTGGCTCGCCGGATCGTCGCCGACGATCACCACAGCAAGTGTCGGTTGTCCGGGCAACGCAGGAACCACCGCCCCCACCTGAATGCGCAGCGTCGCCGCGATCGCCTTGCCGTCGATGATACGCGCACTCATGACTTGTCCTTCAATCCCGCAAGCCATGCGTCCATCTCCGCCGCCGTCGGGCCCGCGACATAGATCGTCTTCACCCGCATGGTCGCGCCGCGTTCGATGCGCACGGAAGACTTCGCGACCCCGAGACTGTCGGCGAGCAGTTCCACGAGCGCTTCGTTGGCTTCGCCGTCCTCGGGCGCCGCCCGGACGCGGGCCTTTACATGCGCAGCGCCAGCCGAGTCGGTTGCAAGCCCGTCTATGCGATCGTCATTGCTCGACGGCGTCAGCCGTACGCGGATGGTGGCGCCGGCCGCCTTGATTCGGACAGCGTCGTTCATCGCCAGGACAACGGCACCACCGCATAGAGCAGCCGCACGAGGAAAAGCAGACCGAGGATCAGCACGATCGGCGACAGGTCGATGCCGCCGATAGGCGGAATGACGCGGCGCAGAGGTTTCAGCAGCGGATCCGTGAGGCGCTGGGTGAAGTCCCAGATCTGGGCGACGAAGGCGTTGCGGCGGCTGACGATGTCGAACGCCACCAGCCAAGAGATCACCGCGTTGACGATGAGCACGATGATGATGAGCTGAACGATGGCGCCGAAGAGCCAGAGGAATGGGCCTGCCATGGGTGGCTTTCTGGTTGGGGAATCCGTTGCTCCGGCGTGTATCAAGGCTCGCCCGCCCGGAAAAGCGGGCGCCTGTGGACAACTTGACGTTACCCCGATCCTTGACGCTTCCCCCGACCCGCCCGTATAGGACGCCTCCCTGAACGGAGGCCCCGGCCTCCGGGACGCCTACAAGGGCCCGTAGCTCAGCTGGGAGAGCGCCGCGTTCGCAATGCGGAGGTCAGGAGTTCGATCCTCCTCGGGTCCACCATTTCCGCCAGCGCCTACCCCGATAGCGCCCGATCTCTGGACTCCGCCCTGCCGGCGTGAGGCGTCCGACATCGCTGCGACAGACGTATTTCGACGCAAACCCGCGTCGCTCACCCCGGTCACACAACCTCTCGTCTAAACCCGCATGCGTCTGCGCGCGCCCTGCCGTTTGCTTGCGTCGACGTGTTGTCCACGTCGAATCCAAAACCCTGGCTTGCGCGCGGCGCCCGTTGGCGTCGCGCGCCTTTTCTTTGTTCAGGACGTCGCGGGCCGCCCCTGACCCTGCAGGTCGCGCAGCACGGCCTGCATGTAGGCGCGACCGACGGGGGTCTCCGCCCCGCCGGTCATGCGCACCACAAGGCCGCCGCTCGGAGACCGGCGAACCGCCGCGACGCGCGCGCGCCGCACGAGCACGGACCGGTGAATGCGCGACCATTCCGCAGGATCAAGCAGGCTCTCCAGCCCCGCCATCGTCGCACGCAGGAGATGGCTGCGGGCGCCGCAGTGCAGACGCATGTAGTCGCGCTCCGCCTCGATCCAGTCGATGTTCTCGACCGGCACGCGCAACCACTGGCCGCGATCCTTTATCCAGAACTCCTTCTCGAAACGCTTGTCCGGCGGCGCGCGTGTTTCTGCACGAAGGACTTCCACCACTTCCGTCAATTCCTGGACACGAGATTGCGCAGCCCGCGCGACACGGGACTCGCGCGCCCGCTGCAACGCGAGTGCGAGACGATCGAATTCCACCGGCTTCAGCAGATAGTCGACTGCGTGGGCCTCGAAGGCGCGCACGGCGAACTGGTCGTAAGCGGTCACGAAGACGATTTCCGGACCGCCGTCGGCGACCGCGTCGGCGACTTCGAAACCATCGAGCACCGGCATCTTTACATCGAGCAACACCACGTCCGGCGTCTTCGCGCGGATCGCCTCCACTGTTTCCCCGCCGTCACGGGCAAAGCCGATGAAGCGCACATCGCTCATCTGCGACAGTGCAAGCTGCAACCTGCGGCGCGCGAGCGGTTCGTCGTCGGCGACAAGCACTGAGATCGGCGCCATCATCCACGCTCCAGCGGCATGTCGAGTTCGACGAGGACACCCCCGCCCCGGTCTCCGCGCAGAATGCGCATTTCTGCGGCGTCGCCGTAGAGCGTCGCGAGACGATCGCGCGTATTGCTCCAGCCTACGCCCTCCCGGCGCGCACGCGCGGGATCGATCCCCGGCCCGTCATCCTCGACGTAAAGCACGAGCCGCCCGTCCGCCTCACGACCGCCTAGCCAGATGTTTGCGGCGCCGCCCGCAGGCGCCACCGCGTACTTCACCGCATTCTCGACCAGCGGCTGCAACACCATGCTCGGCACGAGACAATCGTTGAGTGCGGCAGGCCAATCGCAATGGCAGCTCAGCTTGTCGCCGAATCGCGCCGCTTCAATGCCGAGATACTCGCGCTGCATGCTCGCTTCCTTCCCGAGCGTGGACTTGTTGGCGGCATCGGTATCGATGCTGTGCCGCAGGAAGCCCGACAACCGGAGCAACATTTCCTCCGCCTCCGCATTGCGCCGATCAAGCACGAGCGTCGAGATGGAATTCAGCGTGTTGAACAGGAAGTGCGGATTGAGCTGATAGCGCAGCATCGCCAGTTGCGCGGCCTGCGCCTGCGCGAGCGCCCGCACCGCCCGCTCGCGTTCAGCCTGCAGGTCGATGACCGCCATGAGCGCGACATAGGCGCCCATCCAGGCCGCGAAGATCCACGAAAACTGCAGCAGATAGGTGACGAACGCATCTGCCGGCGACACCGCGGGAACGACGGGACGCAGCACATAGAAGATCACGGTGTTCGCGGCGCAGAATACCAGCCACGACACCACCGCCCCGGCGAACGTCGTCGCCACCCGGCTCGGGAACGGCCCGTCCGCCATTGTCACGATTAAATGCGCCGCCCCAGAGCAAGCGACCCCAATCGCCACCGACACCATGCGCCGCAGCAGCAGTTCCCATTCGATCGCACCGGAATCCATGGCCGTCCAGGCCGTCGCGTGCATCAGGTAACCCACCCAGAAGACGCCCACGAGGATGAGCCCCGCGCGCCACATCGGCGTCGCGAGCCTTCCATCGGCGCTGCGGGACTGGTCCGTCCGATCCAAAAGCGGGTTCTCCCGGGCGCAGTATATCGCGCGCGCGGGTGCGACGAGAGACCCTCGTCGCAGTGGGGGAGCCGCTCGTCGCAAAGTTCGGCGCGCCATCTACGGGAAATCGCCGGCTGTCAGGCCCGCTTCAGTGCGGCCGTGAGGTCCGTGTCGTCGAGGTCGAGCGGCTCCAGCAGATCCGCATCGGCGAGGGCGCCCACGTTCACCTTCTCGGCGAGAAGTTCGCGCGAGAGCGTCTCCGCGTGCCGCCCTACGAACGCTTCGGCGTCCGCTCCCGAGAGGGCAAGCACGATGCGGTCCGACACCGCATACCGGGCCTTCTTGCGTGCATCCTGCAATTGCCGGAGCACCTCGCGAAGGCGACCCTCCTCGATGAGTTCGGGATCGAGCGCTGTTTCGAGCGCCACGAGCAGGCCGTTTTCAACTGACGTCGCGTAGCCGCCTTTGTCGGTCGCATCGAGCAGGAAATCCTCGGGCGCAAGCACCTCTGGATCGCCGCCGAGATCGAGCGTCACCGATTGTTTCGCGAGCACCGCCTCCACGATCTTCGCGGTCTGAGTGGCGTCGGCGAGCACGCCCTTCAGCGCACCGAGCTTGGCCTTCAGCCGTTTGCCGACCGCCGCGAGATTGGGGCGGAGCGAATACGAGACGAACGCCGCCTCTTCCTCCGGCGCGAGCGCCTTCACCTCACGGACATTCAGCTCCTCGGCGATCAATTGCGCGTTTGCTGCGACGATAACGACGTCCGACGCCTTCGGCACGCGCACATAGGCGGCCTTGAGCGGCTGGCGCGTCTTCAGGTTCGCCTTCGCGCGGGCGGAGCGGCCGAGATAGACCGTGTTCAGCACAAGCGACATGGACGAGATGAGCGCCTCATCAATGGCGGTCGCATCGGCTTCCGGCCAGTCGTCGAGATGCACCGACTCCGCGGCGCCGCCCGGCTGGTGCGCCGCGAGGTTGCGGTAAAGCGCCTCGGCGAAGAACGGCGCCATCGGCGCCATCAGCTTCACGGTCGTCAGCAGCGCTTCATAGAGCGCGATGAAGGCGCTCTCCGCATCGCCCTCGTCCACCCGCCCCCAGAAACGGCGGCGATTGCGGCGGACATACCAGTTCGACAGATCGCGATCGACGAATTCGGCGATGAGGCGCGTTGCCTCCGCCGCGTCGTAGTCTTCCAGCGCCTGCGTCACGTCGACGATGAGCCGGTTGCGCTTGGCTTCGAGCCAGCGGTCGATTTCGGGACGCTCGCTGAGCCTCAGCTTGAGCGACAGGTCCGGTTTCGACAGGTTCGCGTAGGACACGAAGAACGAATAGACGTTCCACAGCGTCAGGAAGACCGGCATCTGCTGCTTGGCGATGTCGTCGCGCTTGAAGGCGAGGTTCTTGCCCGGCGCGGCCGCGTTCAGGATGTACCAGCGCAGCGGATCGCAGCCCTCCTTGTTGAGGACCGACCACGGATCCACCGTGTTGCCGCGCGACTTCGACATCTTCTTGTCGTGCTCGTCGTTGATGAAGCCCATCACAACGACATTCTTGAAGGCTGGCGAATTCGGCGCGAGCTTCGCCAGCGGCCCCGCCGGCGTCTTCGCATCGCCCGCATAGGTCAGGAGCGCCGCGATGGCGTGCAGCGAGTAGAACCAGCCGCGCGTCTGGTCCATCGCCTCGGAGATGTAATCCGCCGGGAACTGCTTCTCGAACGCTTCGACGTTCTCGAACGGATAGTGCCACTGGGCATACGGCATGGCGCCGGAGTCGAACCACACATCGACGGTGTCGCTGACGCGGCGGAAGGTCTTGCCGTCCTTTTCGAACGTGATCTCGTCAACGTAGGGGCGATGCAGGTCGAGATCCTTGAGATCGCGTCCAACCAGTTTCGACAGCTGCTCCACCGAGCCAATGCACTCGAAGCTCTCGCCGTCCTCGCTCTGCCAGATCGGCAGCGGGCAGCCCCAGAAACGCTCGCGGCTGATGGACCAGTCGATGTTGTTTTCGAGCCAGCGGCCGAAGCGTCCGTCGCGCACGTGCTCGGGTTGCCAGTTGATCGCCTGGTTGTTGGCGATGAGGCGATCCTTCACGGCGGTAGTGCGCAGATACCAGCTCGTCTTGGCGAGGAAGAGCAGCGGCGTGTCATCCCGCCAGCAGTGCGGATACGCGTGCTTGATGCGATCCGCGCGGAAGATGCGGCCGCGCTGCTTGAGGTCGCGCACGATCTGCTTGTCGGCGTCCTTGAAGAAATGGCCCGCATAGGGACCTGCCCCGTCCGGCGCGTCGAGCGGCTTGACCTCCGGCAGCATGAGCCCGTCGCGCCCCGCCGAGAAGAGCACCGGAAGCCCGTGCTTCTCCCCCATTTCGAGATCGCCGTAGGCGGTCGCGGTGTGCAGCACCCCGGAGCCCGCTGTGATGTCCACGTGATCGTCGACGAGCACGGTGCGCAGCGCGCCGCCGGTCTCCGCAGGTTCCCAGCCACGCAGCACCGGCTGGTAGGAAACGCCCGCGAGCCGCTCCTCGGAAAATTCGGAAACGACCGTGAACGTCCCTTCCGCGAAGATCGTCGGTGCGAGCACGCTGGCGACGATGTAAAGCTCCTTCGCCGCATCCGCCGGCGCGTTCCAGAACGGCGGCGCCTCGACCAGCGCATATTGAGTCTCCGGCGCGACACAGATGGCGACGTTGGCGCCGAGGGTCCACGGCGTCGTCGTCCACGCAAGCAGATTGACATCGCGCGTCTCGGTGGCGGCGACCACGCCGCGCTTCTTGAGCTCCGCGCCGTCGGCGATGAACTTCACCCAGGCGGAGGGATCATCGACGTCCTCCTTCATGCCTAGCGAGACTTCGTGGTCCGCGAGCGAGGTGTTGCACCGCGGGCAGTGCATTGTGGTCTTGTAGTCCTTGTAGAAAAGCCCTCGATCCCAGAGGTTCTTCAAGATCCACCACTCGGTTTCGATATAGCTGTTGTGATACGTCACATAGGCCCGATCGAAGTCGACCCAGAAGCCGATGCGCTCGGTGAGGCTCACCCAGTCCTTGATGTAGGTGAAGACGCTTTCGCGGCACTTCTCGTTGAAGGCGGCGATGCCGTACTTCTCGATGTCCTGCTTAGACTTCGAGCCGATCTGCTTCTCGACCTCCAATTCCACCGGAAGACCGTGCGTGTCCCAGCCGGCGCGGCGGTCCACCTGATGGCCCTGCATGGTCTTGAAGCGGCAATAGACGTCCTTCACCGTCCGCGCAGAGACGTGGTGGATGCCGGGGCGCCCGTTCGCCGTCGGCGGCCCTTCGAAGAACACGTATGGCTTCTTGCCCGGCTTCGAGCGGGCCATGGCCTTCTTCTGGATGTCGGCGGCGCGCCAGTAATCGAGAATGCCCTGCTCCAGCACCGGAAAGGCCGGCGCTGCGGGAACGTCTTCGAAGAGCGCGGAATCGCGGGTCATGTTATCGGCCTGTGGGGGTTGAGGGGCGTCTTATGGCGTGCGCCGCCCGCCTGGGGCAAGGAGCCATGCATTTCAGGAAAGGGCGGCTTCATGGACGGATAAGGGGCCGCCTCTGCGTCCCGGCGCGGGGTCCGACTACCTGTTTCGGGCACCATGGTCGTCCCCCTCACCCCCGCCCTCGCCGACAAGGTCGCCCGGACCGAAGCTCTTCTCGCCGAGGCCGCAGCGCTCGGCGACGTGGCGCTGGCGTCGAGCCTTTCGGCCGAAGACATGGTGCTGACCGCGCTCATCGCGAAGGCCGCGCTGCCCATTTCCGTATTCGCCATCGATACCGGACGCCTCCATGAGGAGACCGTCGCGCTGATCCCCGCGGCGCGCGAGAAGCTCGGCGTCGAGATCGAGGTGTTCCACCCGATCGCGCGGGACGTCGCGACCTATGTCCGCGAGAACGGCGCCAACGCGTTCTATGAGAGCCTCGAACTCCGCAAGGCGTGCTGCCACATCCGCAAGGTCGAGCCGCTGGAGCGCGCACTGAAGGGCAAGCGCGGCTGGATCACCGGCCAGCGCCGAGACCAGGCCGTCACCCGCACCGAACTCGCTGAGCGCGAGCACGACGCGGCGCGCGGCATCGAGAAGTTCAATCCGCTGGCGGACTGGTCGTGGGAGGACGTGCTTGCATACGCCGCCGCCTTCGACGTGCCGATCAACCCGCTGCATGCGCGCGGCTACATCTCCATCGGCTGCGATCCCTGCACGCGGGCCATCCTCCCTGGCGAGGATCCGCGCGCGGGGCGCTGGTGGTGGGAAAACTCCGACAGCAAGGAATGCGGCCTGCACCTCTCGCCGCTGCCGACCCGATCCAGAGCGCCTGCATGACCGTCACCGCGAAAGCCGCCTCGGCGCTCTCCCATCTCGACCGTCTGGAGTCGGAAGCGATCCACATCCTGCGGGAAGTGGCCGCCGCCTTCGATCGCCCGGCGCTGCTGTTTTCCGGCGGCAAGGACAGCGCCGTGCTGCTCCGGCTGGCGGAGAAGGCGTTCCGGCCCGAGCCGCTGCCGTTTCCGCTGCTGCACGTCGATACGGGCCACAATTTTCCGGAAGTCATCGCCTTCCGTGACCAGCGCGCGGCGGAGCTCGGCGAACGTCTCATCGTCGCGAAGGTGGAGGACTCCATCGCGCGCGGCACGGTGCGCCTGCGCAAGGAAACCGACAGCCGCAACGCCGCCCAGGCCGTGACGCTGCTTGAAGCCATCGCCGAGCACCAGTTCGATGCGCTCCTCGGCGGCGCGCGGCGCGACGAGGAGAAGGCGCGCGCGAAGGAGCGCATCTTCTCGCACCGCGACGAATTCGGGCAATGGAATCCGAAAGCCCAGCGCCCCGAACTCTGGAGTCTGTACAACACGCGCCTGCATCCCGGCGAGAACATGCGTGTCTTCCCGCTCTCCAACTGGACCGAGCGGGACATCTGGACCTACATCCACCGCGAGCGAATGGCGCTGCCATCGCTATACTACGCGCACGAGCGCGAGATCGTGCGGCGCGGCGAATTGCTGATGCCGGTGACGGAGATCACGCCGGCCGGCGAGAACGACAGTGTGGAGCGCGTCAGCGTACGCTTCCGCACGGTCGGCGACATCACCTGCACGGCGCCGGTGGCGAGCGTGGCGCGTAACCCGCTCCAAATCATCGCCGAAACCGAATTCGCCGATCTTTCGGAACGCGGCGCGACGCGCATGGACGACCAGGCATCGGAAGCGTCCATGGAGCGGCGCAAGAAGGAAGGCTACTTCTGATGTTCGACGGATCTCCCGCCGAGGGCCGCGATGTCCTGCGCTTCATGACGGCGGGCAGCGTCGACGACGGCAAGTCCACGCTGATCGGCCGACTGCTCTACGATTCCAAAGGCCTGATGCGCGACCAGATCGCGGCGATCTCCAAGGCCAAGCACGCGCGCGCGGACGAGGGCGAGATCGACCTCGCGCTTGTGACCGACGGCCTCGAGTCCGAGCGTGAGCAAGGCATCACCATCGACGTCGCCTACCGCTATTTCTCCACGCCCAAGCGCGCCTTCGTCATCGCCGATGCGCCGGGGCACGAGCAATATACGCGCAACATGGTCACTGCCGCTTCCACGGCGGAAGTGGCGATCATCCTGATCGATGCGAGCCGCATCATTGGCAAGGGCCTCAAGAGCCAGACGCGCCGGCACGCCGCCATCGCCAAGCTGATGGGCCTCGACGTCATCGTCGCCGTGAACAAGATGGACCTGCTCGACTGGTCGCGTGCGGCGTTCGAGGAGATCCGCGAGGGCTTCGAGCGCATTGCGCGCACGCTGGACCTTCAGCCGCTCGCCTATGTGCCGATCTCGGCGAAATCCGGCGACAATGTCGCGCGGCGCGGCGCGGCCGATTGGTATCAGGGACCGCCGCTGCTGGACATTCTCGAATCCGCGCCACCGCGCGAAACGAAGCTGACGGCGGCCTTCCGCTTTCCGATCCAGCGCGTCGCGCGCTGGGGCGAGACCGATCCCGGTGCGCGTCGCGGCTATGCGGGGCGCGTGGAAAGCGGATTTGTGAAGGTGGGCGACACGGTCACGGCGGCGCCGTCGCTCCTGCCCGCCATCGTCCGCGAAATCCGAACGTTCGACGGCGCGCTCGATGCGGCGGTCACCGGGCAGTCGGTGACGCTCGTGCTCGATCGCGACCTCGACCTCGCGCGCGGCGACACGCTCGCTTCAGCCGACGTGCAGACCGCCAAGAGCGTGACCGCCGATCTCTGCTGGCTCGACACGCAGGCCTGGCAGCGCGGGCGACGCTATTTGCTGCGGCAAGGAACCCGCACGACCCATGCGGTGATCGAGCAGATTCATTTCGTGCGCGAAGTCACCGAACTTGCGGCTGTTTCGGATGCGACGGAGCTGAAGCTCAACGACATCGCCTCCGTGCGGGTGAAGGCGCTCGATGCCCTCATCGCCGACCGCTTCGACGACGCGCCGGCCACGGGCGCATTCGTCCTGATTGATCCCGTCACGCACCAGACGGCGGCGGCGGGCATGATCCGCGAAGCACACGATCCGCAGCCGCGCGGGCCGCTTGCGGAAGAGAGCTACGAGATCTGAATCGGCAATTTCCGGAAACCTGCCGGACCGCGTCATTTCAATTGGCGCTCTCCGTCATGCTGGAGTCAGGAGACCGGCGCTTCGCACACAGCGATCAAACGCAGCGTTCAAAGTACCACGATTATCAAAAAGCGCTACCAGACGCGTGCCTCGCGCGGGCGCAACGACACGCGTTCCCCCGGCTTGAGCGTCTGCGCGAGATCGTGCGGCACCCGGATTTCGAGCGCATCGCCATTGTCGAGGCGGCAATCGAGACGCGCGCTCGCGCCGGCCGACACCACATCTCCCAGGGTCGCCTTCAGCCCCTCACTCTCTCCCCGCGCCACGTCGAACGCGTCTGGGCGCACATGGGCGACGCCGGCGCCCGCCGTCCTCCGCGAGCCGCCCAGCAATGTCACGCGCGCGCCGCCGATCAGGGCCGCTCCATCGACGATCTCGCAGGGCAGCTTCACCACATCGCCGAGAAACTCGAAAACGAACGGCGTCGCCGGCTGGTGATAGAGTTCTTCGGGCGTGCCCACCTGTTCGAGCGCGCCATCCTTCAAGAGCGCCACGCGGTCGGCAAGTTCGAGCGCTTCTTCCTGGTCGTGTGTGACGAAAATCGTAGTGAGACCCGTGCGCTCGTGGATCTGGCGCAACCAGCGGCGCAGCTCCCGCCGCACCTTCGCGTCAAGCGCGCCGAAGGGCTCGTCAAGCAAAAGGATGCGCGGCTCGATGGCGAGCGCGCGCGCGAGCGCGACACGTTGGCGTTGTCCGCCCGAAAGCTGGGAAGGATAGCGACCGCCGAGCCCTTCCAGCTGGACGAGCGCAAGCAATTCTTCCACCCGCGCCTTGATGACGGCGGCGCTGGGCTTTTCCTTGCCGCGCTTCGCCTTGAGTCCGAACGCCACGTTCTGCGCGGCCGTCATGTGCCGGAACAGCGCGTAGTGCTGGAATACGAGCCCGATGCGACGGTCGCGCACCTTCTGCGCCAGAAGATTTTCGCCCTGAAACCGGATCGAGCCCGAATCCGGCAGTTCAAGGCCTGCGATGCAGCGCAGCAGCGTCGTCTTTCCCGAGCCCGACGGGCCGAGCAGGGCAATGAACTCGCTGTCCTCGGCGCGCAGGGAAACGCTGTTAAGGGCGGGAAACTTCCCGAAGGTCTTCCGCAGGTGGTCGATCTCGAGCGGCATGGGTGTGATCAGGTCCTGTCGGCCGCAGCGAGTTCGGCTTCGAAGCGGGATTCTAGCACGGCCCGCACCGCCAGTGTGACGAGCGCGAAAAGCGCCAACAGCGAGGCGATCGCGAAAGCGGCGACGAAGTTGTACTCGTTGTAGAGGATTTCCACATGCAGCGGCATGGTGGATGTCTGCCCTCGGATGTGGCCCGAGACCACGGAAACTGCGCCGAATTCTCCCATAGCGCGGGCGGTGCACAGCAGGACGCCGAAGGTCAGCGCCCACTTCACGTTCGGCAGTGTCACGAGGAAGAATGTGCGCCACGGCCCGGCGCCCAGCGTCGCGGCGGCGGCTTCCTCATCGGTTCCCTGCTGTTGCATCAACGGGATCAATTCGCGCGCCACATAGGGAAACGTCACCAGCGTCGTCGCCAGCACGATGCCCGGCACGGCGAAGATGATTTCGATGCCGCGCTCGGCGAAGAATGGCCCGAACCAACCGTGGACGCTGTAGAGCAAAACGTAGACGAGCCCGGCGATCACCGGTGAGACCGACAACGGCAGATCTATGAGCGTCGTCAGGAAACTCTTGCCGACGAACTCGAACTTGGTGATCGCCCACGCTGCAGTGAGGCCGAAGACGGTGTTCAACGGGACGGAGATGGCCGTCACGAGGAGCGTCAACTGGATCGCCGACAGCGCGGCCGGCTCATTGAATGACGCGAAAAAGGCCGCCTCACCCTTGCGCAGCGCCTCGACGAACACCGCAAGCAAAGGCAGCGCGAGCACGACGACCACATAGGCGAGCGCCACGGTGATCAGCGTCCACTTTAACCACGCGGGATCGCGTGTCGGCGCGGCGGGCGATCGCGCGGTCATGCGCCGCCTCTGCGGATCATGAAGGCGTGGAGCGCATTGAGCGCAAAGAGAAGCGCAAAGGAGATCACGAGCATGGCAAGGCCGATGGCGGCCGCGCCCGCATAGTCGAACTCCTCCAGCCGGATGATGATGAGCAGCGGCGCGATTTCGGACACCATCGGCAAGTTGCCGGCGATGAAGATCACCGAGCCATACTCCCCGACAGCGCGCGCGAAGGCGAGCGAGAACCCGGTCAGCATCGCCGGCGCAATCGAGGGCCAGATCACCTGCGCAATCGTGCGCCAGCGTGACGCGCCGAGCGTGGCAGCCGCTTCCTCCACCTCGCGTTCGAGATCGGCCAGCACCGGCTGCACGGCGCGAACGACGAATGGAAAGCCGATGAATACAAGGGCGATCATCACGCCGATGGGCGTGTAGGCGATGCGGATGTCGTGTGCGCCGAAGGCCGCGCCGAGAATGCCGTTCGGTGCATAGATGGAGGCGAGCGCGATGCCGGCGACGGCGGTCGGCAACGCAAAAGGCAGATCGACGAAGGCATCGACCACGCGCTTGCCGGGAAACTCATAGCGTACCAACGCCCACGCCACGATCGTGCCGAAGACCGCGTTCACGGCCGCAGCAACCGCCGCCGCCCCGAAACTCAGCCGGAGCGCCGCCACAGTGCGCTCCGACGACACGGCGCGCCACACGCCGTCAATGCCGATCTCCCACGGGCGCAAGACCAGCGCCGCGAGCGGGATCAGCACGATGAGGCTCATATAGACCGCGACGAAGCCGAAGGACGGCCAGAAGCCGCCCAGCGCGCTCGGTTCGCGGAAGCGCCAGCGCTTCGCCGCACCTGCCGGGGACGCAACCGCGCCAGCCATGCTCAGGCGCGACCTGATCGATGGACGTCGGTACCGGGCAAGGAAGCGCCTCCGTGGCGTCGATGCGCCGTCGCATCGCTAGTCATCATGGAAGACAGGGCCTCACAACGGCGAGGCGCTTGTCCGTTCCGTAAGTCCGTCTAACGGCAAATTCACGGCGCTCGCCAGCGTGGTGCGTTCAAGAATTGCGGCGGTGGAATCGCGCACCTCGATGAGGACGTGGCGCAGCGCACAGGTCGCCTCGTCCGGACAATCATCGCAGCGCTGGTAGGCGGTGCGGCTGGCGCAGGGCGCGAGCGCGAGCGGGCCGTCCGAAATCCGGATCACCTCGGCGAAGGAAATCTCCTCGGGCTTGCGCGCGAGGGCGTAACCGCCGTGCTTGCCGCGGTGACTGACCACGAGTCCGCTGCGCTTCAGTTCGATGAGGATGTTCTCGAGGAAGCGGCGGGGGATGTCCTGGCGTGTCGCGATGTCGGCGATGAAGACCGGCCGCCCCGGCTCCTGACGGGCGAGGTCGAGCATGGCGCGCAGGGCGTATTTGGCCTTCAGGGTCAGCATGGGGGCCGTTTCCTTCCGCGCCGACCGGGAAATAGCAAGCGACACAGCTTATGGTTGTGTTTTTCCATGGTTCGCCTTATTGGGGAACCGGGAGGCCGGACGTGCTTGCGCACATCGCCAATGTGACCAACTTCGATCACTACGCCCGGGAGCTGGACGCCATGCACCGGCACCGGCGGCGCATCTTCGTCGATCTTCTGGGCTGGAGAGCGCTCGACGGGCCGGAAGAGCGCGAGGCGGACGCCTTCGATGGGCCGGATGCGACCTACATCCTCGTCCTCGATGAGGACGGCGTCTACCGCGCCTCCGCAAGGCTGTTGCCGACGACCGGCGCCCACATGATGGCCGAACTCTTCCGGGCGTTCGTCGATGGGCCGCCGCCGCGTGGGCCCGACATCCACGAGTGGTCCCGCCACTGCCCGGGGGACCCCGCCTGGCCGGCGGCGATCAACGAAGCGGCGCGACTGGCGCTGCACATGGGCGTGCTCGCCTACGCGCTCGAACGCGGCGTGCGCGCCTTCACCGCGGTGATGGACCGAGGGCTCCTCCGTCGCGCCCGGAGCTATGGCTGGGACTGCACGCCGCTCGGCCCGCCGCGCGCTTACGGCGAGGGCGAGGCGATCGCCGTCCTCAATCCCGTTCGTGCAACCCATCTCGACATGCTGCGCGCGCGCGCCGGCGTCACGGGGTCCGTCCTCGTCGCCCGCGGCGACGGGGCGCGCGCCGCATGACGCCGCTGCCGTATCTGGACCGCGCGGACGGTGCAGACGCGGTGACGGCCGCGCTTCGATCTTCCGGCGCCTGCATCGTCTGCGACGCGCTCGATCCGATGGCGCGGCTGTCCCTCGAAGCGGACCTCGCACCCTGGTTCGATGCGGCGCCGTGCGGCGAGGGCCCCTTCTTCGGAGTCCGGACGAAGAGATTCAGCGCGCTCTTCGCCAAGGCGCCGCGCACCGCGCGCCTCGCGCTCGACGATCTCGTGCTGCCTGTCGCCGAGTCGGCGCTCGGCGCGGGCGGCCCCTTCTGCGACCGCATCCAGCTCAATCTCACGCAGGCCATCGGCATCGGCGCCGGCGAACCAGCGCAACACCTGCACCGAGACGACGACTTCTTTCCGTTCGCCCATGGCGACGCCGATCTGATGATCAACGCCCTGTGGACGCTCGACTCCTTCACCGCCGCCAACGGCGCCACGCAGATCGCACCCGGCAGTCATCAGTGGGATCGCCGCCGGCGCGCATCGCCCCATGAACTTCTTCCGGCGGAGGCGCCAGCGGGCGCCGTGATCCTCTGGCTCGGGCGCACGCTGCACGGCGGCGGCGCCAACACGACTGACGCGACGCGGCGCGGCGTGGTGATGAGCTACAGCGTCGGCTGGCTCGCGCCGGCGGAGAAGCTGCTGCTCTCCATCCCGCCGCACGTGGCGCGCACGCTGCCGGCGCGCCTGCAGCAACTCATCGGCTACCAGATCCACCGCCCGAATCTCGGCTGGATCGAAGGTCGCGATCCCATTGAATGGCTGCGCGGCGACATCGGCGAGGTGGCTGCGGCGGGGGACAATCTGACGCCCGCGCAGACGGAACGCATGCGCGCACGCGGTTGAAGGCGCGAGAAGCCAATAGTTTGCCTTTCAGCGAAGTTTATTGACTCGCGGACCTGATCCGCCTTAGTTCGCCATATGGCAAACTATGAGCAGCGCCTCGATCTCGCCTTCGCGGCCCTCTCCGACCCCACGCGGCGGGCAATTGTCGCGCGGCTCTGCCGGGGAAAAGCCACGGTCAGCGAACTCGCCGCGCCCGTGGAAATCGGCCTGCCGACGCTGCTGAAGCACATCCGCGTTCTCGAGGAGAGCGGCCTCGTCTCGTCGGAAAAGACCGGACGCGTGCGCACGTGCGCGCTCGCTCCGGAGGCGCTCCGCGGCGCTGACGCATGGCTGCGCACGCACATCACCACCTGGGAAAGGCGGCTCGACCGCCTGGAGGCGCATCTCGCGCGCCGCAAGAAGAAGGACTCGTGACGATGACCGACAGCACACGGACAACCTCCGCATGGGCGGCGTGGCCTCTCGATCGAGAAATCGTGCTTGCGCGCGTCATCGACGCGCCGCGCGACGCCGTCTTCGCGGCGTGGACGGATCCGGAGCAACTCGTGGTCTGGTTCGGGCCCGAAGGTCTTGCCATCGAAACGCGTGAGATCGACGTCACACCCGGCGGCGTCTGGCGGTTCGACATGGTGGGCGCGGATGTGCGCTACGACAACCGCATGCGGTTTCTCCGCATCGAACCGCCCTATCTGATCGAGGTCGAGCACGGCTCCGACAAGGACGACGATCCCGGGATGTTTCGCATGCTCGTGACATTCGACGCGCAGTCGGACGGGAAGACGGTGCTCACCCTGCGCCAACTGCATCCCACTCGCGCACAACGCGACGAAAGCGTCGGGTTCGGCGCCGTCGAATACGGCCAGCAGACGCTCGACAAGCTGGCGCGGCACCTCGCATCGCGCCGGCGCTGAGGCCGCCGCGCCTACGCCTCCTCCTGAAACTCGAGCCCTGCGGCGCCGTCGTGTTGCCACGCCACGCGCGCCCAGCGCTTCATGCCGGACAGCGGCTCCGCGATGACGATGCGGCCGGGCAGATCGATGCGGGTGGCGAACTCGATGCGGGCGCCGCCTTCGCTGATGTCCTTGATGATCGCCCGCACGGTGTAGAGCCCCTCGACCGTGATCACGGCTTCGCGGAACACGGCTTCGCGCGTTTCCGTCCGCCGCTCCACCGGCGTGAGCGGCGCCAACGGGACGGCGGGCTCGTTGCGGCGCACGAGCTTGAGGAGAGCGCGCTTCAGCATGGCTTCCGACCTGAGTGGGGAGGCGAGTATCGGCCATCGCGGGCGCGCGCCCAACCGTCAGCATGAAGGCCGCGTTCACCCTGTCGGGCCCCGCTCGCCCCATAGGCGCAGTCTATAGCTTGGTTTCACCCAATTGATTGGACCGATGGCGCGCGAGCCTCTACCCCCGCTCCACAACCCTTCCTGTCCGAACCCAAAGGAGCCCTCACATGGCTGACGGAAACGAAAGCAAATGCCCGGTCGCGCACACGCGCGGTCGCTCGATCCGCGACTGGTGGCCCAATCAGGTCAACGTCAACGTCCTGCACCAGTTCTCGCCGGCGTCGGACCCGATGGGCGCCGATTTCGACTATGCGAAGGCGTTCGAGAAGCTCGACCTCGATGCGGTGGTGAAGGACCTCCGCGCGCTGATGACAGACAGCCAGGACTGGTGGCCGGCGGACTACGGCCACTACGGCCCCTTCTTCATCCGCATGGCGTGGCACGCGGCGGGCACCTATCGCGTCGGCGACGGTCGCGGCGGCGGCGGCCGCGGCCAGCAGCGGTTCGCGCCGCTGAACTCGTGGCCGGACAACGGCAACCTCGACAAGGCGCGCCGCCTGCTGTGGCCGATCAAGCAAAAGTACGGTGCGGCCCTCTCGTGGGCCGACCTCATGATCCTCACCGGCAATGTCGCCATCGAATCGATGGGCGGCCCGGTTTTCGGCTTCGGCGGCGGACGCGCGGACGTCTGGGAGCCGGAAGGTCACGTGAACTGGGGCGCTGAAGAAGCCTGGCTCGCCGACTCCAAGGCCCCGAACAGCCGCTACTCCGGCGACCGGGAGCTCTTCGGCGATCTCGGCGCGGTCCAGATGGGCCTCATCTACGTCAACCCGCAGGGCCCGGACGGCAATCCAGACCCGCTCGCCTCTGCGCGCGACATCCGCGAGACCTTCGCCCGCATGGCCATGAACGACGAGGAAACCGTCGCGCTGGTGGCCGGCGGCCACACCTTCGGCAAGGCGCACGGCGCCGGCCCTGAAAGCCACGTCGGCAAGGAGCCGGAAGGCGCCGATATCTGCGAGCAAGGCCTCGGCTGGACGTCGACGTTCGAGAGCGGCATGGCCGGCCACACGATCACCTCCGGCATCGAAGGCGCGTGGAAGCCCAACCCGACGAAGTGGGACAACGGCTATCTCGACACGCTCTTCGGCTACGAATGGGAGCTGACCAAGAGCCCCGCCGGCGCACACCAGTGGAAGCCGAAGGGCGATGCGGGCCGCGTGGTCGAAGACGCCTTCGACCCGAACAAGAAGCACCAGCCGATGATGACCACGGCTGACCTCGCGCTGCGCTTCGACCCCGAATACGAAAAGATCTCGCGCCGCTTCCAGCAGAACCCGCAGGCGTTCGCCGACGCGTTCGCCCGCGCCTGGTTCAAGCTCACGCACCGCGACATGGGGCCGAAGCAGCTCTATCGCGGCAAGCTCGTGCCGAAGGAAACGCTGATCTGGCAGGACCCGATCTCCGGTGCGCCGAGCACGATCGACAACGCCGACGCCGAGGCGCTCAAGGCGCAGATCCTCGCCACGGGCCTGTCGGTTTCGCAGCTCGCTTCAGCGGCGTGGGCGTCGGCCTCGACGTTCCGCGGCTCCGACAAGCGCGGCGGCGCCAACGGCGCGCGCATCCGCCTCAGCCCGCAGAAGGACTGGGAGGTCAACAAGCCGGCTGAACTCGTGAAGGTTCTCGCCGCGCTCGAGACCATCCAGAAGGCGTTCAACGCCGGCGCGAAGAAGGTCTCGATGGCCGATCTGATCGTACTTGCGGGCAATGCGGCGGTTGAAACGGCGGCGAAGGCCGGCGGCGTCAACGTGAAGGTCCCCTTCACGCCGGGCCGCGCGGACGCGACGCAGGAAGAAACGGAAGTCCACTCCTTCGAGTATCTCAATCCGAAGGCCGACGGCTTCCGCAACTATGTCCGCAAGCCGATCATGCCGATCGAGGACCACCTCGTGGACCGCGCGCAGCTGCTGACGCTGACGGCGCCGGAAATGACGGTGCTCGTGGGCGGCCTGCGCGTGCTGCAGGTGGGCGACGAGAAGCTCGGCGTGCTCACCACGCGTCCGGGCGCGCTGACGAACGACTTCTTCGTCAACCTCCTCGACATGGGCGTGAAGTGGTCCGCCGTCGCCGGACAGGACAACCTGTTCGAGGGCAAGGACCGCAAGACGGGCGCGGTGAAGTGGACAGGCACCCGCGCCGATCTCGTGTTCGGCTCGCACTCGCAGCTGCGGGCGCTCGCCGAGGTCTACGGCGCCAACGACGGCAAGGAGAAGTTCGTGAAGGACTTCGTCGCCGCGTGGGCGAAGGTCATGGAGCTCGACCGCTTCGACCTGAAGAAGTGATGGCTCAGGCGATCACCGCTTGATCGTGAGACGGCGTCCCGGAATCCGGGACGCCGTTTTCACACCCGACCGTTTACGGGAATGAGTGCGCCCGTGACGGCGCGAGCGTGTTCAGACGTGAGGAACAGGATGACGGCGGCGAGTTCGTCCGGCGTGACCCACTTCGAGAAGTCGGCGTCCGGCATGTCCCGGCGATTGGCGGGCGTGTCGATCGTGGAGGGCAGGACCGCGTTCACCGTCACCTTGCCCTTGTATTCCTCGGCGAGACTCTCGGTCAGACGATGAACACCCGACTTGGACGCCGCATAAGCGCCCATGCCCGCCCCGGCCTTGAACGCGGCGCCCGCGCCGACATTGACGATCGCCCCCGCCCCGCAGGCTTCAAGATGCGGCAGCGCCGCCTTGCTGGCGCAGACGGCGGTCATGAGGTTCACCCGGAACATGGACGCCCAGGTTTCCGGCGCGCCCTCCGCCAGCGGCTCCCAGCGGAAACCGCCGGCGATGTTCACAAGAGCGTCAATCCGGCCCAGCCGCGCGGCGATCTCCTGCATGGCCGCAGCGGCGGCGACGGCGTCCGCCAGATCGATCCCGCCAAGGGCGAGCCCCTCCGGGCCCACCATTTCGGCGCCGCCCTCGTGCGTGCTGTGGTCGAGCGCCGCGACGCGCCAGCCAGCCGCCCGGGCGGCCGCCACGACCGCGCGCCCCAATGCGCCGAACGCCCCCGTGATCACCATCACTTTGCCCTGCACCACGTGCTCCCCGACTGCTGCGTGCGCATGCGTCGCACCGTCGGGGGCGTTTACCATCTCGCAGGCGCACACGCACGGCGCGGTGTTTGCACGCACCCCCGGACCAGAAAAATGATGCGGGTTGACGGGCCCGCACCGATTTTGTCTCTGTCTCCAGAGGACAAAAGGTCTTTGGAACCGTTGAGTTGGCGAACCGGCGGTGGCCGGACGCTTTGGTGGAAGGGAAGTCACCCGTGGCAGATCAAGTCGTTCAGGGCCTCGACAAGGCGCCCACCAAGCACGCTCGTCTCCTCGCCTGGGTCCGCGAGGTCGCTGCCCTGACGAAGCCGGACCGGGTCTACTGGTGCGACGGCTCCGACGAGGAGTGGGACCGCCTGACGCGCGAACTCGAAGCCGCAGGCACGCTGCGCCGCCTCGATCCGAAAAAGCGTCCGAACTCCTTCTGGGCGGCTTCCGATCCGCGCGACGTGGCGCGCGTGGAAAGCCGCACTTTCATCTGCTCGGAAAACAAGGACGACGCCGGCCCGACCAACAACTGGCGCGCGCCCGCCGACATGCGCGCGACGCTTCAGCCGCTCTTCGACGGCTGCATGCGCGGCCGCACCATGTATGTCTGCGCGTTCTCGATGGGGCCGATCGGCTCTCCCATTTCAGCGCTCGGGGTAGAAATCACCGACAGCGCCTATGTCGCGCTCTCGATGCGCGTGATGACGCGTATGGGTAAGGCAGCCCTCGACGCACTCGGCGAGGACGGCTTCTTCGTGCCGGCGCTGCACACTGTCGGCGCCCCGCTCCAGCCCGGCCAGAAGGACGTAGCCTGGCCGTGCAACGACGAGAAGTACATCGTGCACTTCCCCGAAACGCGCGAGATCTGGTCCTACGGTTCGGGCTATGGCGGCAACGCGCTGCTCGGCAAGAAGTGCTATGCGCTGCGCATCGCCTCGGTGATGGCGCGCGACGAGGGCTGGCTCGCCGAGCACATGCTCATCCTCAAGCTGACCTCGCCGCAGAACGAAAAGCACTTCGTGGCGGCGGCCTTCCCGTCCGCGTGCGGCAAGACGAACCTCGCCATGCTGCAGCCGACGCTGAAAGGCTGGAAGGCCGAGACGGTCGGCGACGACATCTGCTGGATGCGCAAGGGCGCCGACGGCCGCCTCTATGCGATCAATCCGGAATTCGGCTTCTTCGGCGTTGCGCCGGGCACGTCCGCGAAGACCAACAAGAGCGCCCTCGACACGCTCTACGCCAACTGCATCTTCACCAACACCGCCATCACCGACGACGGCGACGTGTGGTGGGAAGGCCTGACCGACACGCCCCCGCCCGGCCTCACCGACTGGCAGGGCAACCGCTGGCTGCCGGACTCGAAATTCCCCGCCGCTCACCCGAACGCACGTTTCGCGGTGCCGGCCTCGCAGTGCCCCGTCATTGCAGATGAATGGGATGATCCCGCCGGCGTGCCGATCTCGGCGATCCTCTTCGGCGGCCGCCGCGCGAGCGCGGTGCCGCTGGTGACGGAAGCGTTCGACTGGGCGCACGGCGTGTTCCTCGCGTCGAACGTCGCGTCGGAAGGCACCGCGGCAGCGGAGAACAAGGTGGGCGAACTGCGCCGCGATCCCTTCGCGATGCTGCCCTTCTGCGGCTACAACATGGGCGACTACTTCGCCCACTGGCTGAAGATCGGCGAAACGTCCGAAGCCTCGAAGCTGCCGAAGATCTTCTTCGTCAACTGGTTCCGCAAGGACGAGAACGGCAAGTTCGTCTGGCCGGGCTTCGGCGACAACTCCCGCGTGCTCGCCTGGATCGTCGATCGTCTCGAAGGGCGCGCAGAAGCGGTCGAGACGCCGATCGGGCTCCTGCCCGCCAAGGGCGCGCTCGACACGTCGGGCCTGACGCTGACGGATGCGCAACTCGATCTTCTGCTCACTGTCGACAAGGCGGTCTGGGCGGAAGAGGCGGCCCTCATTCCCGCGCATTACGCCTCGTTCGGCTCTCGTCTTCCGGCGGAGCTGAACCGTCAGTATGCCGCGTTGCAGGCGCGCCTCTCCGGCGCAACCGCTGCGGAAGCGGCGCGCGTGGCGGCGGAGTAACCCGCTGCCGCCATTTCCGGGTCGATGCGGGTGTGACATCGCGCCCGCGCGTCCTATGTGATCCCCGGGCGGTCGCGGCGACGTATGCGTCTGCGAGCTGACGGCCGCGAGGATGGTGATGACGAAGAAGAAAAAGCCCACCCAGGCCGAGGCCGAGGCCGCCGTCCGCACGCTCATCGAATGGGCGGGTGATAATCCCGAGCGTGAAGGCCTGCTGGAGACGCCGGCGCGCGTGGCGCGGAGCTATCGCGAGCTGTTCGCCGGCTACGAGACCGACCCGCGCGACTATCTCGAACGCACCTTCGAGGAAGTGGGCGGCTACGACGAAATGGTCGTCCTGCAGGACATCCGCGTCGTCAGCTTCTGCGAGCATCACATGCTGCCCGTGATCGGGCGCGCGCATGTGGGCTACCTGCCGAACGACCGCGTGGTGGGAATCTCCAAGCTCGCACGCGTGGTGCAGGGCTTCGCGCGGCGCCTGTCGATCCAGGAAAAGCTCACCGCCGACATCGCCAACGCGATCCAGGACATCCTGAAGCCGCAAGGCGTCGGCGTCGTCATCCAGGCCGAGCACTCCTGCATGACGCTGCGCGGCGTGAACAATCCGGGCTCGAAACTGACGACCTCGAAGCTGCTCGGCGTGATGCAAGAGGACCATCGCACACGGCAGGAATTCCTGCGGCTGGTGAACGGTCATTGACAGCGCGGGCGCGCTTCGCGGGTCTCTGGCCTGCTTCTCCTGACTGAAGTACTGCATCAGGCGCATCAGCCAGGGGCGCATTCATGGATTGGTTTCCAGTCGCAGCATCGCTCGCGGGCGGTCTGGTGCTGCTCGCCCTGGGTGGCGAGTTCGTCGTTCGCGGCGCCGTCGGCGTCGCGCGCAAGTTCGGCATCTCGGAGCTGATGATCGGACTGACTCTCGTCGGTTTCGGCACCTCGTCGCCGGAACTCGCCGCGAGCATCAATGCGGCGCTGGCGGGATCGCCCGGCATCGCCGTGGGCAACGTCGTCGGGTCGAACATCTCCAATGTCCTGCTGATATTTGCGCTCGTCGCGATCGTGCGGCCGATCACCGTCGACCCGAAGGCGCTGCAGCGCGACGGGTGGGTGATGTTGCTTGCAACGCTGGTATTCATCGCCGCGGCCGTGGTCCTCGACGAATTCTCTCGCCTCACCGGCGCGGCGTTTGTCGCCGCGCTCATCGGGTACCTCGTTTTCACGTATTTCGCCGAACGCAAGAGCGAGCCCGCCGCACGGATTCACGAAGCGGATGCGCAGCTCCATGAGCCGAAGCCGGCGCCGCTGTGGCGATCAGGCGCCATCGCGATCGTCGGTCTGGTGATGCTGGTGTTCGGCGCCGACCTGCTCATCGGCGGGGCCAAGACCGTCGCCCGCGCCGCCGGCATGTCCGAGACCATCATCGGTCTGACGATCGTGGCGCTCGGCACGTCGCTGCCCGAACTCGTCACCTCGGTGATGGCCGCGCTCAAGGGCCGTTCCGACGTGGCGTTCGGCGGCATCATCGGCTCGAACATCTACAACATTCTCGGCATCATCGGCATCACGGCCCTGGTCCAGCCGATCGCCGTCCCGGTCGACCTGCTCGCGCGGGACTGGGCGGCGCTCTATGTGGCGACCTTGCTGATCGTGCTGCACGCGAACACAGGTGGTCGCGTCAACCGGCTGGAGGGCGGATTCCTTCTGCTGCACTATGTCGGCTATTGCTGGCTGCTGCTGAATTGACGGCGCAAGCCTAGCGCGGGCGCCCGCGAAACCCCTTCGCCACGAGAAAGATCTCAGGGCTCCCCGCGCGGCTTGCCGGCGGCTTGGCGTGCTTCACTTCCGCGAAGTTCCTCTTCAGCTCGGCGAGCAGCGCCGCATCGACGCCGCCCTGGAACGCCTTCGTCACGAACGCCCCGCCAGGTGCGAGCACGTCCATCGCGAAGTGCGCTGCGGCTTCCGCGAGCGCGCCGGTCTTGATCTGGTCTGTCGCGCGGTGACCGGTGGTGTTGGCGGCCATGTCGCTCATCACGAGATCGGGCGGGCCGCCGAGTTCGGCCATCAGCGCCGCCGGCGCATCGTCGTCGAGAAAGTCCATAAGCAGGAACACCGCGCCCTCCATCGGCGTCACATGGAGGAGATCGATGCCGACGACCTTCGCAGCCCCCTTGTACAGCGCCACCTGCGCCCAGCCGCCGGGAGCCGCGCCGAGATCGCAGACGCGCAGGCCCTTCTTCAGCAGCCCGAATTTCTCGTCGAGTTCGAGGAGCTTGTAGGCCGAGCGCGCGCGCCAGCCGTCGGCGATCGCGCGCTGCACATACGGATCGTTGAGCTGGCGCTCGATCCAGTTCTTGGAGGACTCGTTCTTCGCCTTGCGCGACTTGATGGCGAGCTTGCGTCCTCCCGTCGATGCTTCGGCAGGCTTCTTCCACCCGCGCTTTTCTTCCGGTTCGTCACTCATGACGCACTTGCGCGCGATGCGGCGATCAGTTCAAGCAGCACGCCTTCCCGCAGACCGCGATCCGCCACGCGCACCCGCTCCACCGGCCAGAGTTGCGATACCGCCTCGAGGATCGCCGAACCCGGCACCACGAGATCCGCACGGTCGGCGCCGATGCACGGATGTGCTGCGCGGCTCTCCCGCGTCACAGAACGTAGCTGCCCCGACACCTTCCGCACGTCGTACATCTGCATCCAGAGGCCATCGACGCGGGAGCGCTGATACTTCGGCAATTCCAGATGCACCCCCGCGAGCGAGGACACCGCGCCCGATGTCCCCACCATGTGTGCGCGCCCGATGTGGAAGGCATTCTTGAACTGGTCGGCGCCGGCGAAGGCGCGCACATGATCGGCGGCGGCGGCGCTCATGGCTGCGTACCAGTTGGGATCGGGCATGTCCGGTTCAGGAAACTGCTCTGCGAGGGTGACAACCCCCACCGGCAGCGACGTCCACGCCAGCACCCGCGGCTTGGCGTGCATGCTGCGCGGATCGACCCAAGACAGTTCCGTCGACCCGCCGCCGATGTCGATGACGAGCGCCACATCCGCCGACGGGTCCATCAGCGGCGCGCAGCCAAGCACCGAGAGGCGCGCTTCCTCCGCCGGCGTCACGATCTCGAGCGTCAGGCCTGTCTCGCGTTTCACGCGCGTGAGAAATTCCGTTCCGTTGGCCGCGATCCGGCAGGCCTGGGTGGCGATGCACCGGATCCTGAGCTGCTGGTGGGGCGCAACGATCCGGGCGCACTCCATGAGGGCCTCCATCGCCCGGCCCATGGCCGTGTCCGACAGGACCCCGCTCGCCGTCAGGCCTTCGCCCAGACGGATGATCCGCGAGTACGACTCCAGGACGCGGAAGCCGCGCTGGGTCGGCTCGGCCAGCAGCAGCCGGCAATTGTTGGTCCCCAGATCGAGCGCGGCGTACACCACGTCACCGGTGGGCGCGCCGTGATATGGGGCGGCGCGTTTGCGCCCCGGGCGCTCCGCTCCGTCCTTGTCCGCCATGGATTCCTGCCCTGTGCAGCGCCCCCCGAATACAATCGGGAGGCGTCCGCAACTGACTACTTTTCAGGCACATGCTAGCAAGGACTGTGGGTCCCGTGAACCGCGCCCTTGTTGGAGGGTTTTCAGGCCCCTACCTTTTCTGTCGAAGCGGACATCCGCGGAGGTAGACATGCGTGAAGCCAAGTTCGGTATCGGTCAGGTGGTCAAGCACCGCCTGTTCCCGTTCCGCGGCGTCATCGTCGACGTCGACCCCGTGTTCAACAACACCGAGGAATGGTGGTTGGCCATCCCGGAGGCAATCCGCCCCCGCAAGGATCAGCCTTTCTATCACCTGCTCGCCGAGAACGAGGAAAGCCATTACACGGCCTACGTCTCCGAGCAGAACCTCCTGATCGACGACACGGGTGAGCCGGTCTCGCACCCGGCGGTGACGGAAGCGTTCCAGATCAGCAAGGACGGCGGCTACAAGCTGCGGCCAAGCCTGCTGAACTAAGCTTGCTGATCTAGTCGGCGAGCAACGCCACCGCCTCGATCTCGATTTTCCACGACGGGTCCACCAGCCGACTGACGAAAACGGCGGTAGAAGCCGGCCTGTGTTCACCGAGATATTTCGCACGCGCCTTCCGCACGGAGTCCGCGTCGCCGTCGTCCTCGGTAACGAAGGTCGTCAGCTTGATGATGTTCGAAGGCGGCGCGCCGCGATCGGCGAGAATGGCGACGATGTTGGCATAAACTTGGTCTGCCTGCGCCGCGAGCGACTCCGGAACGGAGCCGTCTGGCGCCACAGGGACTTGCCCCGACAAGTACAGAAGACGCGCGCCAGGCGGCGTTTCGACGACGTGCGTGTAGCGCCCCAACGGTGGCGTCACGACATCGGGATTGTACAGTTTCAACATCAAGACACGGTCCTTTGGAACGCGTAGAAATCGCCGCCCAACGGCAGAACCCGCGTCAGCGCGTCGAGCGCGGCGCGCGTTTCTTCCAGCAAGGAAGGATCTGCGAGATCGCCCGGCGCAAGTGTTTCGCGGTAGTACGTCCGCACCCAGCTCTCGAGCGCTGAAGCGCGCGCGTCATCGAGCAGGAAGCCCGGCGTGATCGCCGCGCGCTCGTCATCGGCTGCGACCACGCGCAGACGCAGACACGCAGGTCCGCCGCCGTTCTTCATGCTCTCGCGCACGTCGACGAATTCGACGGCGCCGATCGGCCCATTACCCGCGAGCATCGCCTCCACGAACCCGGTCGTGCGCGCGCTTTCCTGCGCCTCGCGCGGCGCGATCAGCACCTGCCGATCCGCGCCCGGCGCGGTCACAAGCTGCGAATTGAAAAGATAGGACGTGATCGCGTCGCCGAGCGGCACATCCGCAGCCGGAACTTCGACGAATGCGGGGTCGAACAGGCCGCGCGCCTTCGCAGCGATTTCCGCCAGCACGGCGGCTTTGTCCTCGAACGCCTGCTCATGGAAAAACAGCGTCCGGCAATCCGCGACGGCGACGACATCGTTGTGGAAAGCGCCCGCTTCGATGGCCGCCGCAGACTGGCGCACGAAAACGGTGCGGGCAGGATCGAGACCATGACGCCGCGCGAGCGCGCGGCACGCTTCCAGCGTCTGCCGTGCGGGAAAGCCGCTGCGATGCTCATCGCCCGCACGGCCATAGACGAAGACCTCGACGCCCGGCGCGCCATGTTCGGCGCACAGGCGCATGTGATTGGCCGCGCCTTCGTCCGCAAACGCGGACTGCATCGGCAACGGATCGTGCACGCGAAACGGAACGCCCGCGAAGATGCGGCGTAGCGCCCGCGTCGTCGCCGGACCTTCGAGCGCGCGGTGCAGCATGGTCGAGAGGTTTGCGGCGCTCAGATGAAGGCAGCCGTCCGCACAGTCCGCGCTCGGCGACACCGTCGCCGCGTTCGCCGCCCACATGGCGGATGCCGCGAGCGCATTCCGTGCGATGCGATCCTCGCTCCGCCACGCCGCTTCCCACACCGCACGATCATCGCCGACAAAGCCGAGCGCGCGCAGGAAGGCCATGGGCGGGCGCTCCAGCGGCGGCAGCACGCCCTGCGGCACGCCCATCGCCATCAGCCGCCGCATTTTGGCGATGCCTTCGAGCGCCGCATCGCGCGGCCGCGCCACCGCGTCCCGATTGCGCGCCGACGCGAGATTGCCCTCCGAAAGACCGGCGTAGTTGTGCGTCGGTCCAATCAGTCCATCGAAATTGATTTCGACAGCCGTCATTTCGGCAAGCCGGGTGCAGGGATGGCGACGGCTTTGTCCGCGCGCTGTGTGGCGACGGGATACGCGCAGTAGTCGGCGGCGTAAGACGCGCTCGGCCGCGCGCTGCCCGAAAGACCCGGGCCGCCGAATGGCATGGCGCCGGAAGCGCCCGTCGTCGGACGATTCCAGTTGAGCACGCCCGCCCGCAGTTCGATTCGCACGCGCTCCCACAGCGCCGCGTCATCGCTGATGAGCCCGCCCGCGAGACCGAAGCGCGTGGCGTTGGCGCGCTCAAGCGCTTCGTCAAACGTCCGCACGCGCCACACCTGCAGCACCGGCCCGAAGAGTTCTTCGTCCTCGAAACCGTCCGCCGCCGTCATGTCGACGATCGTCGGTCGCACGAAGGCGCCGTCGCGGGAAAAGGGTTCGATCTCGACGCCGCCCCGCGCGATCAGCGCGCCGACGAATTTCTCGGCGCCGTCGGCCGCATGCGCGCGCACGAGCGGGCCCATGAACGGCTCGGGTTGGGCATTCCACGCGCCCACCGTGATCGCGCCCGCAAGCGCCTTCAGCGCGTCGAGCACATCGCGTCCCCACGCATCGTCCGGAACGATGAGACGGCGCGCGCATGAACAGCGCTGGCCGCTCGTTGCAAACGCCGAATGCGCAATCAGATTGGCGGTCGCGCCGACATCCGCCGGCGGCCAGGCGATAAGCGGATTATTGCCGCCGAGTTCGAGCGCAAGCACGATGTCAGGACGGCCCGCGAAATGGCGGTGGATGTGTTGGCCCGCGTGCGCGGAGCCTGTGAACAGCACGCCGTTCACTTCCGGGTTCGCGAGCAGTGCGCCGCCCACGTCGCGTCCGCCCTGCACCAGATTGACGACGCCCGGCGGCAAGCCCGCCGCCTCCCAGCACTCCAGCATCACGCTGGCTACGCCCGGCGCCAGTTCGCTCGGCTTGAACACGACCGTATCCCCGGCGAGCAACGCCGGCACGATGTGGCCGTTCGGCAGATGTGCGGGAAAATTGAACGGGCCGAACACAGCCATTACGCCGTGGGGTCGGTGATCGAGCGTCATGCCGCCGAAAGGCGCCGGATCATCGCGATGGCCGGCGCGCTCGGCCTGCGCCTTGATGGAGATCTCGATCTTGCCGATGACCGCCGCGACTTCCCCCTTGCAGTCCCACAGCACCTTGCCCGTTTCGCGCGCGATCGCCTCGGCGAGTTCGTCCGCGCGCGCTTCGACGGCTTTTGCATAGGTGCGTACGATCGCGGTGCGCTCGTCGAGCGGACGACGCGCCCATGCGGGAAACGCACGCCGCGCTGCAGCGAAGGCGTCGGCCACATCGTCCGCTGACGCAACATGACCAGACCACACGGTTTCCTTCGTCGCAGGATCCTGCGACTCAAGCGCGCCGCCGCATCCCTTGCGCCATTGGCCGTCTATGTAGAGTTCAGCGCGCATCTTCGTTGCACCAGACCAGAGCAGTTGCGCCGTCCTCGAGACCAAGCGCATCGAAAACCTCACCACCGACCCGGGCCGCGCCATCTCTGACGGCGACATCGGCGGCGACACATCGGAAACCGGAAATCGATGGATTGGCCACCAGTGCGCGGACGCCGCCGCCGTCGCCGCGTTTCAGCGACATGCGCCGCGACTCGCGGAACGTCCGGATGGAATCGCGCGGCGCGGTGACGAGCGGCCCGCCGTCGAAAATGTCGACGACATTCTCGTACCTGAACCCCTCCCACTGCAGCAGCTTCAGCGCGCCTTCGCCCGCAGCGTGGCACTTGCCGATCACGTCGCGCGCTTCCTGCGGCAGCAGATCCGCATAGATCGGATATTTCGGCATGAGATCGAGAATGAACTGGTTGTCCGTCACCGCGCTCATCGTGTCGGCTTCGGGGAAACTCATCTTGAAGAAGTGCCGGCCGAGATGCTCCCAGAACGGCGACTTGCCGTCGGCGTCGACGACGCCGCGCAATTCACTGACCACCGAAGGCGAAAAGCGCTGCGGCGCGGTCGCCATCAGCATGTAGCGCGCCTGCGCAAGCATGCGCCCGACGCCGCCCACACGGTGCTCCGGCTTCACGAACAGCGACCCCACTTCCGTGCAGCCCGTGAACTCGTTCACGAGAATGAGCACTTCCATGTCGAAACGCCGGTTCGCCGCCGCAGATGACTGCGCGATGCGCAGGACGCGAAAATTGTAGAAGGGCGGCACGTCGCCGACGCAGGCCTTCACGCCGGCCACGCCCGCGAGCGTCTTCGTCGCGCGATGTTCGAGCACAAGCAGGTAGCGCTGGTCGGCGCCCGGTTCCGAAATGTCGGCGGCGAAAGTGGCGGCGGACTTCGCGATGCGCGCTTCAAGCGCCGCATCATCGGCCTGCAGGCTCGTGAATCCAGGCCCCGCAAGTGTGCGCAGGTGGCGGAAGGCCGGCAGGTCGCTCTCGCGCACCGGGCGGATGACGTAGTCGTGCGTGCTCATGCGTCGGCCATCGCGGCGCGCAGCGCGCGCGCGTCCCAGACGCCACGGGCAAAGCGGTCGAGCATGAGGAAGGAAAGCTTCGCGCGTTCGCCGAAGCTCGATTTCAGCGCATATTCCTGATCGCTGTGCAGGTTAGCGCCGCGCACGCCGAGCGTGTCGATGTTCGGGCAGCCGGCGGCGAACAGGTTGTTGCCCTCGCACACGCCGCCCGTCGCGTGCCACTTGAGGTCGACGCCGATCTCGGCGCCCGCTTCGCGCACCCAGCCGAAGAGTTGCTGCTGCACCGGTGTCATGGGTTTCGGCCCGCGCGTGACGCCGCCGTGCAGATGCGTGCGAATGCCGTCGCGCACGCCGACGGCTTCCACCACCTTCGCGACTTCCACCTCGATCCACGCACGCGACGGCGCATCGGGCACGCGCACATTGAAGCGCACGACGGCGCCGTCCGGCACCATGTTCACCGGCGACCCGCCGTCCACCGCGCCGATATTGATCGTCACGCCGTCGCGCCGACCGTTGAGCGCATCGAGCCGCATGACCGCATCCGCCGCCGCCACGACCGCGCTGCGACCGGCATCGAAGGCGCGCCCCACATGTGCGGCCTTGCCTGAAATCACGAGGCTGTAGTTTCCCGATCCCTTGCGCGCACCGGCAAGCGAGCCGTCCGGCAGCGCCGGTTCGTAGGTCATGCCCACATGCGCACGCGCACCGAGGTCGGCGAGCAGCGGCGCGCTCGCGGGAGAGCCGATTTCCTCATCGGGGCTGAGCAGAACTTCGTAGCCGAGGTTCTTGGCATCGGGCGTGCCTTCGAGCGCTTTCAGCGCTTCGAGCATCACGATGATGCCGCCCTTCATATCCGCGACGCCGGGGCCGCGCAGGATGTCGGCGTCCACGTGCTCGGGCGTCTGGAACGGATGGCTCGCCGCGAAGACGGTATCGTAGTGCCCGGTCAGCGCGACCTGCACCGGCGCGTCCGGCCGGACGCGCACGCGGATGGCGTCGGTGTGGGCGCGCGGTTCGACGACGCCGTCGGCGCGGACGCG
Organism: Hyphomonadaceae bacterium; assembly: GCA_016791445.1. Classification (GTDB taxonomy): domain Bacteria; phylum Pseudomonadota; class Alphaproteobacteria; order Caulobacterales; family Aquidulcibacteraceae; genus VFBF01. The sequence goes on from JAEUMP010000020.1 coordinate 111,643, forward strand.
TTCGCTGGCCGCAAGCGGCGCCCGCACGACGTCCCCCGGGAGCGCAGCACATGCGTCTGCGATCAAGTCCGCCATGCGCCCCAGGCCCGCGAGTTCGAGGCTTCCGGAATTCACGGACGACCACGCGACCGTGCGCGCGATCATGGCCGGCGCTTCGGCGTCGAGGGCTTCGAGGCGGGCGCGTGTGTGATCGACGGTCATGGGGTCACCATGGGTAAGGTCATGCGCCGCCAGCGCGCCGGGTTCAATGCGCGTGGTGAATGCGGCCGGGGCGATCCGGTCGGCGCACAAAAGAAAACGGGCCCGGCTTGCGCCGGGCCCGCTCCTGAAACTTCCGGGCCGGTTACGGCTGGAAGGTGATCGTGACGACCGTACGACGGTTCAGCGGTTCACGGACGCCGTCGCGGGTCGGGCGGTCAAGTTCCGCTTCACCCTTGCCATCCGACGTGATGGCCGTGCCCGCGATGCCGCGTGCGACGAGCGCGCTGCTGACGACGGAGGCGCGGCGTTGCGACAGGCCGAGGTTGTAGGCCGGGCTGCCCGACGTGTCGGTGTGGCCGACGACGAGAACGCCGGAGACGTTGCACGCCTTCGCCTGATTCACGGCGGCGTCGATCGTGTCGAGCGCAGCCTGGTTCAGGTTCGAGCGATCCCACTCGAAGTAAACCTTGAACTCGGTGGTCGGGCACGCGACGGCGACCGGCGGCGGGGCGACGACCGGCGGCGGCGGGGGCGCTTCGACGACCGGCGGCGGGGGCGCTTCGACAACCGGCGGCGGCGGGGCCGCGAACTGCCAGCGGAGACCCGCCGTCACGGCCTGGTGCTTGTAGTCGGCTTCGTACTGACGCGCCGTCGCGCCATTGCGGCCGCCGAACTCGAGGTTCGGGATCAGCATGTAGCGGTAGCCGACGTCGAACGTCAGACGCTCGGTCGCCTTGAAGCCGATGCCGAGCAGGCCTTGCCAGGCCACGCCCGTATCGCTGTCATCGAAGAACGCGGTGACCGCATTGTTGTTGGCAGGGCCATCCGCCGCATCCGCCTGGACGCGACCGACGCCGACGCCGGCGCCGAAGTAAGGCTGGACCGCGCCGCCCTGGTTCAGGTCGATGATCGCGTTGATCATCGCGGTGTACACTTGCGTGTTGCCGCCGTTCTGGACCGTCGGGCCGCCTTCGATGGCGTTGTAACGGTGGGCGATTTCACCTTCGAGGCGGAAACCGTTGGAGAAGCCGTAGCCGAGGCCGACGTCCGCCATCCAGTCGTTGTCGAGGCCGAGATCGCCGCCGAACGCCGGCGTCGTCAGGCGGGTCGTTTCAAAGCTGCCGTCGAAGCCGTAGCCGGCATCGACCTTGCCGTACCAGCCTTCAGTGGCGAAGGCCGGACCGGCGATCATGACCGCCGCCAGAGCCGTCGCGCCCTGCAGAACTTTCTTCATGGTGTTCCCCTCAAATAAGTCAGCGATACCGTCGCAATCATGGTCTAGCCGCCATGGCTACGTCACTTCTGGCGACCGGAACACGGACGGAGCCGCATTCCAGCCGTGTCTACACCGTTTTTTCGGCCAAGGCGATACGGATTAACGCCCAACCGAACATGGCCATTGCAGTGACGCATGGAGGCCACAATCAGTTCCCTCGTGGGCCAGATTCAATTGACGAATACTTAATGAGACCTTCCCCGCCAAGGCGAAGCGGGCCGCAGGACCTTCCGTCCCGCGGCCCATTCCGGGTTACCAGCTGTAGGTCGCGCGGGCATACACGAATCGCCCGTTGAACCCGAACGGCGAGTAGGACGAGAAGGCCGTCGCCCCCGACGTGTTCAGCGAAGCGGCGGTAGCGTCCGGATACTCGTCAAGGATGTTTTCGGCGCCCACGGCGAACTGGAAGCCCTTGCCGACGCTGAAGCGCCCTTCCAGGTCAAACAGCGTCTTCTGGCCGAGGAAGATGTCGCCGGCCGGCGTCGTGCCGGGCGAGGTGACCGCGCCGTAGTAGGTGCCCCGGAAGGTCGCGCCGAACCAGCCGTAGTCCCACAGGGTCTGGAAGGTGACCTTTTCCTTGGGCTGGCCGTCTTCCAGCGTGATCTGGGCGATGCGGCCGAACAGCGTGGGCGGCGGCGTGCCGGGCGGCAGGACGCCGGCCGGCTGCACCGGCAGCTTGGTGATGTCGGTCTGGTTGACGTTGGCGCCCAGCGTGAATTCCCAGTTGCCGGCCGCGTCCGTCGGCAGCCGGTAGCTGAACACGAGATCCACGCCATAGCTCTCGGTGTCGACGCCGTTGATGAAGAAGCGCGCGGCGTCGACGCTCGGGTTGGCCGCCTGCACGATGGTGCGGATGGCGGCGTCGGTGGCGGTGCTGCCCGCGCCGAGGTTTTCCGACAGGACGATGCGGTCGGCGATCTTGATGATGTAGCCGTCGATCGTCGCGCTGAAGCGGCCGGCGCGCGCGACCGCGCCGAGCGAGAAGTTCTCCGACTCCTCAGCTTCCAGCGGCTTGCCGCCGAGCGCGCGCGCCACCGCAGAGGTCGCGGGAACGTGCAGCACCTGCAAAGGCGTCAGCGGCGGCAGGTTGACGAAGTTCGTCGCCGTCGAGCCGAAGAAGGACTGCTGCAGGGACGGCGCACGGAAACCCGTAGACACCGCACCGCGGATCGCGAGGTTGTCGTTGAAGTCGTAACGCGCGGCGATCTTGCCGGTCACGTTGGAGCCGAAGTCCGAATAGTCCTCGACGCGCACGGCGCCGGACACGAGCAGCGCCTCGGTGAGATTCGCTTCGAGGTCGACGTAGGCGCCGATGGCCGTCCGGTCCTCGTCGACCGCGTTGATCGGCTGGAAGCCCGGGAACACCTGCGCGCCCGGCACCGCCACGCGGCCGGGTTCCACCTGGAAACCGCCCTGACGATAGGAGTCCGGCTCACCGGCTTCGATCTGGTAGGACTCACGGCGCGCCTCGATGCCCACCGCGATGTTCAGCGGCGACGCAAGGAAACTCACCGGCACCGCGTTCACCGCCGAGAAGTTGCCGACGAGCTGGTCGTAGCTCAGCGTGCCCGCATCGAACGTGCGCTTGCTCGTCGGGCCGATCGAGGCGTTCAGCGTGTTCGTCACGCCGAATTCGATCTCGTTGGCGCCGTAAACAAGGCTCGCGTCGAAGTTCCAGCCCGCCGCATCGAAGCGCACGCCGCCGGCAAATTCGTAGTCGGTGATCTGCGGATTGATGAGCGGCAGGAAACCGTCGGGATAGATCGACAGGATGTTCTGGCTCGCCGGCGGCGGCGTGCCGGGCAGCGCGGTCTGCACCGCACGGCGCCAGAAGCCCGCCGAGAACGCGTCGCGGTTCTGGTAGCTGCCCCAGCCGTAGAGTTCGGCATTGCCGAGATCGACGCCGGCATTGGCGAAGAGCGTATACTGCTCCAGTTCCGGATCGCCGAACGCTGAGTTCAGGCGGTTGATCGTCTGTTCGCGCGGATCATAGGCGCCGGCGATCAGCGGATATTGCTGGCGGGCGTCCGGTGCGCTCCGGATGGTGCGCTCCTGATCCTTGTATTCGCCGGAAATGGTGAGATAGCCGTCCGCGCCGAGCGGCAGGCCTACCCAGCCGGACGTCGTGATCACACGACCGTCCTGCACTTCGCGCTTCACGAGATTGGGATTGATGGTCCAGTTCGGCGCCGGGGATCCGGCGTTGCCGGACGGGTTGGCGGTCGGCGTCTCCACGGTGGTGATGCGTTCGCCGTAGGTGACCGTCACCGCGCCGCCCTCGCGGGCTTCGCGCAGGCGCACGTTCAACACGCCGGCGATGGCGTCGGAGCCGTACTGGGCGGACGCGCCGTCACGCAGCACTTCGATGGAGCCGATGGCACCCGACGGAATGGTGTTGAGGTCCACCGCCGACGATCCGCGACCGATGGAGCCGTTGACGTTCACCAGCGCGGTGGCGTGACGCCGTTTGGAGTTCACCAGCACCAGCGCCTGGTCGGGCGCGAGGCCGCGCAGCGTCGCCGGGCGCACAGTGTCGGTGCCGTCGGTGATCGCCGGGCGGGGGAAGTTGAAGGACGGCAGCGCGTAGGACAGCGCCTGGTTCACTTCCGTCGTGCCCGCGTTCGACAGGGTTTCGGCGGAAATGATGTCCACCGGCGCCACGGTGTCGAGGCGGGAGCGGCCCTGGACGCGGGTGCCGGTGACCACGATCTCGTCGCTAGACGCCGATGGCGCGGTTTCCTGCGCGAACGCCGGCGGGACCATCGACCAAGCGCCGAGAAGACCAAGTCCGAGGATCAGTGCACGGTGGGAAACGGTCATGCTGTCGGGCTCCTTCATGAGCAAGAGTGCAGTCGGCCAGGCAGGATCGGCGATGATCACGCCGTCCCGCAGTGCAGGTGGTCAAAGTGGGGCGCGCCCGGCGAACGTGACAGTCACTTCCCCTTAACAATGGCTTTGGCGTCGCGAACGCGCCAATTTTGCAACATCTCTCGCGTGAGGCGCATGGTCAGGTGACGCTGCGGCGCGTCTTGCGCCCACGCGCGCGTGCGTCGAAAACGATCCGAAGTCCGGAGGAAGCCCATGTCCGCAGCCGCCCCAACCGCTCAGGAAACGTTCGCCGGCACCAAGCCCGTCGAAGAGACACACCGCTTCAACGAGGCCAACCTCGCCGACTGGATGCAGGCAAACGTCGCCGGGTATGCGGGGCCGCTGGAAGTGCGCCAGTTCAAGGGCGGTCAATCCAATCCCACCTACCAGCTCATCACGCCCGCGCGGAAATACGTCCTGCGGCGCAAGCCGCCGGGCAAGCTCCTGCCGTCCGCGCACGCGGTCGACCGCGAATTCAAGGTGATCTCCGCCCTTTATCCCACCGGCTTTCCGGTGGCGCGGCCCTTCGGCCTGTGCACCGACGAAGCCGTGATCGGCACGATGTTCTACGTCATGGACATGGTGGAAGGCCGCATCATCTGGGACGGCACGATGCCGGACTCGAACCCCGCCGAACGCGCCGCGGTCTACAAGGCCAAGATCGAGACGCTCGCCGCCTTGCACAACACGGATGTGGCCGCGGTGGGGCTCTCGGACTTCGGCAAGCCCGGCAATTATTTCGGTCGCCAGGTCGATCGCTGGACGAAACAATACGTCGCTTCCATCACGCAGGACATTCCTGCGATGAACCAACTGATGGACTGGCTGCCGAAGACGCTGCCTTCCGACGACCAGACCTCCATCGTCCACGGCGACTACCGCCTCGACAACATGGTGATCCACCCGACCGAACCGCGCGTCATCGCCGTGCTCGACTGGGAGTTGTCCACGCTCGGCAATCCGCTCGCCGACTTCACCTATCTGCTGATGAACTGGGTGATGCCCACCGACAGCGGTCGCAGCGGCCTCGCCAATGTTGACCTGAAGGCGCTCGGCCTGCCGAACGTCAACGAGGCCGTCGACATTTACTGCAAGGCGACAGGGCGTGACGGGTTGCCAGAACTCGACTGGTATTTCGCCTACAACTCCTTCCGTCTCGCGGCGATCTGCCAGGGCATCGCAGGGCGCGTCCGCGACGGCACGGCCAACTCTCCGCAGGCGGTGTCGATGGGCGAGCGCGTGCCGCTGCTCGCCAACGCCGCGCGCGACTTCGCGATCAAGGCCGGCATGAGCGGCTGACGCGCCGATGGCGTGGGATCCTGCAATCTACCTGCAATTCGGCGCCGAGCGCACGCGCCCGGCCGCCGATCTACTGGCGCGCATTCCGAACGAGAAACCGTCCCGCGTGGTCGATCTCGGCTGTGGTCCCGGCAATTCGACGGCGCTGCTTGCGGCCTGCTGGCCCGACGCCGAACTCATCGGCATCGACTCCAGTCCGGAAATGATCGAGAGCGCGCAGGCGTCGCGCATCGACGCGGAATTCCTCGTCGGCGATTTCGAGACGTGGGAGCCCGCCTTTCCGCCGGACGTGATCTACGCCAACGCGGCCTTCCAGTGGTCGCCCGAGCCGGTGGCGTTGGTGCGGCGGCTGTTTGCGCATCTCGCGCCCGGCGGCGTGCTGGCCTTCCAGGTGCCGCAGAATTTCGACCAGGCGTCGCATGTCGTCATGCGCGAGGTCGCCGCAAACGGTCCGTGGGCCGACAGACTCGCTGGCGCGCGCTGGTATGACCCCGGCGGCTTCGCGCGCGCGACGGATTATGCAAAGGCGCTTCCGCGCGCGCGGCGCGACATCTGGACCACCGAGTATTTGCACGTCCTGCGCGGCCCCGACCCGGTCTTCCGCTGGATGGCCGGCACGGGGCTTCGTCCGTTCCTCGATCGCCTGCAAGGTGCGGAACGCGAGGCCTTCGAGGACGAGATCATGACGCGTTTCGCCGCCGCCTACCCGCTGGAGCCCGACGGCTCGACGCTGTTTCCGTTCCGCCGCCTCTTCGTGGTCGCGGCGCGCCACTGAGCGGTTTGCCAGCGCGCCACACGGCGACTATGGAGGCCGCGAAGAATTCGGGAGACAGGCGTGAGCGAGAAGAAAAAACGGCGCAACCGCGCCATGGGCGCGGGCATCGGCGCCGGCGCGGCGGTCACGGCGGCGCTGTTCGCGCTCGCGCTGACGGGCCTGGGCGCGGGCTCGGGACCGAACAATCCGCCATGGGTGCGCGCCATCGAGGAAGGTCTCGCCAAGCGCGGCTACGACTGGCTTTCTATCAGCGTGTCCGACCGCGTCGCGACCGTCGCCGGACAGGCGCCTGACGTCGATTCCCAGCGCTACGGGTTCGAGGCCGCCGAAACCGAACTGAACCGCAACCACGCCGACAGCCTCGCTGTGATCGTCGACGCCATCAACCTCGAAGGCGGCGCGGCGGGCGTCGGCGCCGCTTTGCGGGCGCTCGGCCCGGCGCCGGAGCTCGCCGCCTGCCAGCAGGCCTTCGTCGACACCCTCGCAGGGCGCACGATCAATTTCGCGCCGGGACGCGCCGAACTCGACGGCGACAATCGGCGCCTGCTCGACACGCTTTCGGCGGTGGCGATCCGCTGCCGTGCGCACCGCATCGAAATCGGCGGCCACACGGATCTTACGGGCTCGCCTTCGGCCAATCTCGATCTCTCCACCGCGCGCGCGGAAACGGTGCGCGGCTATCTGGTGAGCAAGGGCGTCAAGGCGGAGGACATTTCCGCCACCGGTTTCGGCCAGACCCGTCCACTCGAGAACGCCCGCACGCTGGACGCGAACGCGCGGAACCGGCGCATCGAATTCACGGTGTCGGCGCACTGAGTTGACGCCGCCCGGATCGCGTGAAACCACCCTCGGAAAAGTCCATCGCAGGGAGGGGCGCGTGATCGCTCGCAGTTTGGCCGCCGGCGTCATGGCCGTGTTTCTCGCCGCGTCGGCGCAGGCCCGCGAGCCGGCGGCGGAAACCTTCGTCCACGCGGGCCGCGTGCTCGCCGACCCGGCGACGGGCCGCGTGGAGACGGCGCGCACCATCGTCGTCGCGAACGGAAAGATCGTGCGTATCGACGCCGGCTATACCGACGCGCCCGGCGCCCGCGTCATCGACTTGAAGGACAAATTCGTCCTGCCCGGCCTGATCGACAGTCACGTCCACCTCACCTCCGAACTCGGCCCCAATTCAGTTCTCAACGAGGTCACGCAGTCGAACGCCGACATGGCGCTGACGGGCGCGATGAACGCGCGCAAGACCGTTGAGGCAGGTTTCACGACGGTCGCCGATCTCGGCGCGGCGAGCGAATCCATCTTCGCCCTGCGCGGCGCCATTGCGCGCGGCGTCATCCCCGGTCCCCGCATCGTCGCCTCCGGCGGCGCCATCACGCCTTCGGGCGGGCACGGCGACGTCCACGGTTTTCGCGAAGACGTGATGCACGCCCTTGCGGTCGAAACGACGTGCAATGGCGCCGACGATTGCCGCCGCGTGGTGCGCGAGCAGATCAAGCGCGGCGCGGACGTCATCAAGGTCACGGCGACCGGCGGCGTGCTTTCCAACACGCGCGCGGGCCTCGGCCAGCAACTCACCGATGACGAACTCAAGGCGATCGCCGACACCGCGCACGGCCTCGGTCGTCGCGCCACCGCGCACGCGCACGGCGCGGACGGCGTGAACGCCGCGCTGCGCGCCGGTTTCGATTCCATTGAACACGGCACCTATCTCGACGCGACGTCGATCCGCCTCTTCCGCGAACGCAAGGCGACGCTCGTGCCCACCGTCCTCGCCGGCGCCTGGGTGAGCGAACGCGCCGGCGACGCCGACAGCTATCTGACGCCCGCGCAGAAGGAAAAGGCGCTGACCGCCGGCCCGCTCATGCTCGACATGCTGCGCCGCGCACGCGCGGGTCGTGTGACTGTCGCCTTCGGCACCGATACGGGCGTCTCGCCTCACGGCATGAACGCGCGCGAGGCGGAACTGTGGGTCGAGGCGGGCTATACGCCGATGGAAGTGATCCGCGCCGCCACGGTGGGGGCCGCCGACCATCTCCAGCTCTCCGGTGTCGCTGGCGCGCTGAAGCCCGGCATGAGCGCCGACATCATCGCCGTCGCCGGCGACCCGACGCAGGACATCGCGCGCCTGCGCGACGTGCACTTCGTGATGGCGCGCGGATCGGTGGCCAAGCGCTAGGGCCGGACTGGACATCGGCGCGGACGCGCCTTAGGCGCCGCGCATGATCGAGATCTACCAGAACCACGTCGACGGGGTCGTGCGCCGCGCTGCCGATTGCGACATCGCGCTGACGCAGGCGGGTCTGGTCTGGATCGATCTCGACGAGCCGACATCAGCGGAGGAAGAGCGCGTCGAGACCGCCCTCGGCATCGAGGTGCTGACGACGAAGGAACGCTCCGCAATGGAGGAATCCGCGCGCTTCTATGAAGAGAACGGCGCGCTCTATCTCACCACCACGCTCCTCGGACGGCGCGACGAAGGGCCATTCCGCTCAGGACCGGTCACCTTCGTCCTCACCGCCGACGGCGTGCTCGTCACCGTCCGCCACATCAATCCGCGCGCCTTCGAAATCGGCGAAGGGCGGGCGTCGGCGCGTATCGCGCGCGCGCGCGGCGGCGGCGACGTGATGGTCGCACTGATCGAAGGATGTGTGGAGCGCATCTCGGACGTGCTTCAGGAAAGCACTGCGAGCGCGCATGCGCTCTCCGCCGAGATCTTCACCGACGACGCCGGCGACGCGCCGGACCTCCCGACCTCGTTACGCACGCTGGGCCGGCTCGGCACGCTCGCGGCCCTCGCCCATGACAGTCTCTCGTCGCTGCACCGCGCGGTCGTTTTCGCCGCCGCGACCAAGCCGGACGCGCGCGGTCTCGCCTCGGCGCGTCTCAACGCCCTGCGGCGCGACATCGAGCAGCTTGAGCGCGCCATCGAGGCCTTTCAGGCGCACCTGACCTACGTCCAAGAGGCGATCCTCGGGCTCGTGAACGCGGCGCAGTCGAACACGCTGAAGGCGCTCTCGCTGGCGACCATCGCCTTCGTGCCGCCGACGCTCATAGCCTCCGTTTTCGGCATGAATTTCGAGGCGATGGACTGGTTCAGGGAACCGTGGGGACCGTGGGCGGGCTTCCTGCTGATGCTGATCGCGCCGGCCGCGCTCTTCGGCATCGCCAAGTGGCGTCGCTGGTTCTAGATCATTGACGCTGCGGCCTGCGCGTTGCATGAGCCGCCCTTCCATGGCCTCACTCGAATTCTCCCGTCGCTACTCGATGGCGCACCGGCTCCTGTCGGATGCGTCGCCGAAGTGCGTCACGCCGCATGGCCATAACGAGACGGTGACGGTGCGCCTGACGGGCGCACAGGGTTTTCGCTTCGGCGGCTCCAACATGGAAGTCCCCTTCGAAGCCGCCAAGCGGCGCTGGAAGACCTGGATCGACGAGCACGTCGACCACGCCTTTCAGCTCAATGCCGCCGATCCGCTGATCCGCTTCTTCCGCGACACCGAGCCTGAACGACTCGCGCGGCTGATGGTGTTCGACGGCGACCCCACGACCGAAGCGCTGGCCGCCGCCTTCTGGCTGAAATGTGCGGCTTTCCTCGCCGCCGACGACCTGCCGTTCACGGTGAGCGAAGTGCGCGTCGAAGAGACCCCGACGAACGCCGTGGTGCTGACGCGCGAGACGTTCGATCCCGCCAAGTGCAATCTGCCCGCCGACGCCTGGCCCCGCCGCGCCGACTGGAGCATCAACGATCTGCCGCAGGGCCGGACCGCCTGAAAATCCTTAGAGTGTGAAGCAGTGGAGCCCCGTTTCTTAACGGGTGGGTGACCCATTGCCGGTAGGGTCCCCCGCGATCTTCAGGAAGTCTTCATGTACCGCGTCTTCGGCTGCTTTGTCGGCATGCACGAACCCTGGATGGTGGCTATCGCCGCCGTGCTTGCCGTACTCACCGCCGCTTGCGCGTTCGCCGCGCTGCGTCGCACGCGCGTGGCGCAAGGGTCCATGCGCCGCAAATGGCTCGCCGCCACCGCCGTCATCTTCGGTTCCGGCGTGTGGGCGACGCACTTCGTGGCGATGCTCGCCTACAGTCCGGGCCTCCCTGTCGCCTACGACCCCTTCGTCACCGCCGCCTCGCTTCTCTTCGGCGTCGCCGGCGCTGCGCTTGGCGCGGGTGTGTGGATCTACGCGCCGCGCAAGGCCTCGTCCCTGTTCGTCGGCGCGTTCTTCATCGCCGCCGGCGTGAGCGGGCTGCACTATGTGGGCATGGCGGGCCTTGAAGCGCCTGCGCGCAAGGTGTGGGCGACGGATCTGGTCATCGCTTCCATCATCCTGCCGGTCATCTTCGCGACGCTGTCGGGCAAACTCGGACGCCTGCAATCGCAATCGCCGCGCCTGCGCGCGCTCGCCATCGCCGGCGCCGTCGGCGCGATGACCCTCGCCATCGTGTCGCTGCACTTCACCGGCATGGGCGCGATGACTCTCGCGCCCGATCCCACCGTGGTGACCAACCATGCGGGCGTCGACGCCGCCACGCTCGCCATCATCATCGCCATCGTCGCCGTCGCCGTGCTGCTGCTCGGCCTGTTCGCTGCGTTCGCCGACAGCCGCATCATGCTCGGCCAGTCGGCGCAGGTCGCGGCCGAAGCCGCGAGCGCCGCGAAGTCCACCTTTCTCGCCAACATGAGCCACGAGCTGCGCACGCCGCTCAACGCCATCATCGGCTACGCCGAAATGCTGGAGGAGGATCTCAACGACATCGGCGAGGCCGGCGCGGTGCAGGACGCCAAACGCATCCAGACATCGGCGCGCCACCTGCTGACGCTGATCAACCAGGTGCTCGATCTCTCCAAGATCGAGGCGGGCAAGATGGAGGTGGTGGTGGAGGATGTCGATCTCGCGGCGCTGCTGATCGAGGCTGCCGACGCCATCCACCCCGTCGCGGCCGCCAAGGGCAATGTGCTGGACGTGAACATCGACGCCGCGTTCGGCATCGCGCGCACGGATGGCGTCAAGCTGAAGCAGTGCGTGCTCAACCTTCTGAGCAATGCGGTGAAGTTCACCGACGGCGGCCGCGTCTCGCTGCGCGCCGATCTCGTCAAAGGATGCGCCCTGATCTCGATCGCCGACTCCGGCATCGGCATGACCGAGGAACAGCTCGCGCGCCTGTTCCAGCCCTTCACCCAGGCCGACGAGACGATCACGCGCCGCTTCGGCGGCACGGGCCTCGGCCTCGTCATCACGCGCCACATGATCGAAATGCTCGAAGGCGAGGTGACGGTGCGGAGCGCGCCCGGCGCGGGCTCCACCTTCACCTTGCGGATGCCTTTGCGCGCCGTCGAGACCCTGCCGCGCGCCGCCTAGCGTTGCGGCGCTTCGCAGGCCCAGGCGCTCGGCGCCGCGGCGCACTGCGCGTCGGTTCCGCGATAGACTTGGCCGCCCTTCATCACGAAGGCCATGCGCTCCAGTCGCGTTATGTCCGCGAGCGGATCGCCGTCCACGGCGACGATGTCGGCGAAGCGACCGGGCGCGATGGCGCCGAAGTCGTCCTCGCGCTTCAGGAGCTGCGCGCCGGTCTGCGTGGCGGAAACGATCGCCTGCATCGGCGTCATGCCGTAGCGCACATAGATCGCGAACTGCCTGGCGTTGTCCCCGTGCGGATAAACGCCCGCGTCAGTGCCGAAGGACAGGCGCACGCCCGCGCGCAGCGCGCGGCGGAAATTCTCGCGCTGGATGTCGCCGATGTCCTTGTCCTTCTGGATGTTGACTTCCGGCACGCCGTTCTTGCGCCCTTCGGCCTGAGTGTAGTCGGTGTTGTAGATGTCCATCGACAGGATCGTGCCGGCGGCGCGCGCCATGCGGATGCCTTCGGCGTCGATGAGGCTGGCGTGCTCGACGGAATCGACGCCCGCGCGGATCGCCATCTTGATGCCGCCGGCGCCGTGCGCGTGGGCGGTGACGGTGCGGCCGAGATTGTGCGCCTCCTCGACGATGGCGCGCGCCTCTTCCAGCGTGAAATGCGATGTGCCCGGCGAGGTGTTCGCCGAGAAGACGCCGCCGGTCGTCGCGAACTTGATCAGGTCGGCGCCGAACTTCACATGCCGGCGCACCGCCTGACGCGCGGCGTCCGGGCCGTCGACGACGTCCTCCGAGCTGTAGCGGTATTGCGGCGCGAGATGGTTGTCGTCGCCATGGCCGCCGGTCATCGAGATCATCCCGCCGGCGGCGAAGATGCGGGGGCCCATGATGTCGCCGCGCTCGACGCCGTCGCGCAGCGCCACGTCCGCATAGGCTTCCGACGAAAGATTGCGCGCCACCGTGAAGCCCGCAAGCAGCGTGCGCCGCGCGTTCATCGCGCCGATCACCGCCGCCCGCGCCGGCGTGATGTGATAGGAATCGAGAAAGCTGATCGTCGGATCGGTGGTGAGATGGACGTGCGTGTCCACGAACCCGGGCAAGACCGTCTTGCCGGAGAGATCGATGGTCGGCGTCCCGGCGGGCAGGGTCGTCGCCGCCGTCGGCGAGACGGAGACGATACGGTCGCCTTCGATGACAATGGTCTGGTCGGTCAACACGCGCTGGTTGATCACATCCACCAGCCGCCCGGCCTGGATCGCAACCGTGCGGGGTTTGGCCTCTTCGGCGCCGGCCGAAGCACACGCGAGCAGCGCCAGCGCCGCCGCCGCAATCAATTTCCGCATCGGACACACTCCGCTTCCGGCGCGCAGTCTGGCGCCCGGCGCGGGCCTTTTCAGCCCCGCTCGCCTTTCAGGATCGCGAACGGACATATCCCTCGGTCGCTCAGACCATCCGGTACTTCACCGGCAGCGACTTGAGGCCCGAGACGAAGTTCGAGCGCGACCACTTCGGCGCGCTCGCGAGGCTGATCTCCTCGAGCCGCGGCAGAAGCTCGGCGAACAGGGCCCGGATTTCCATGCGCGCGAGGTGCATGCCGAGGCACAGGTGCACGCCGTGGCCAAAGGCCACCTGCTTCTTCACGTCCCGGTCCACGCGGAATTCGAACGGCGCGTCGAACACCTCCTCGTCGCGATTGCCGCTCGGATAATGCAGGCACACCGCCTCGCCCGCCTTGATGGTCTTGCCGCGGATTTCGTAGTCGCTGACGGCGGTGCGCATGAAGTGCTTCACGGGCGTGGACCACCGGATCATCTCTTCCACCGCGTTCGGCAGGAGCGAGAGATCGTTCTTCAGCTTGGCGAGTTGGTCCGGCGCGCGGATGAGTTCGAGCAGGCCGGCGGCGGCGGCGTTGGATGTCGTGTCGTGGCCGGCGGTGGCGATGATGACGTAGTAGCTCATCGCCTCGCGCTCGCCGATCGGTTCGCCGTCGATCTTGCCGTTGGCGATGACGCTCGCGACGTCGTCCTTCGGATTGGCGCGGCGGTCGGCCGTGAGGGCGCCGAAATACTGGAAGAGCATCTGCGCGGTCTGGAAGAGATCGACCGCGGGGCCGCCGGTGTAGCTCTCGCCTTCGGCCTTGTGCGCGGTCTCCGCGACGACGTCGGGATCGGCAGGGCCGAAAATCTCCTGCGTCAGCTTCAGCATGAAGGGCTCGTCCTCCTTCGGAACGCCGAGGATCTCCATGATGACGCGCAGCGGATACCAGACCGCCACCTCCTTCACGAAATCGCACTCGCCGCCGTGCGCGGCCATGCGGTCCACATGCGCCTTCGCGATCTCGCCGATGCGGCCTTCGAGCTTCTTCAGGTTCGGCGGCATGAACCACGCCTGCGTCAGCGTGCGCAGCTTCATGTGCATGGGATCGTCGAGATCGACGAGCGTGCGGAAGAGGTGCGTGTCGCCGGTGACGGACTTCACCCATTCCTCGCCCTCGATGGGCGACAGATAGGTGCGCAGCGAATTGACGAAGACGTCGGAGCGCTTCTCGATCTCGAGGATGTCGGCGTGTTTCGTCACCGACCAGAAAGGCCGGAAGCCGTTCGGCTCCATGAAGCGCAGCGGGTCTTCCGCGCGAAGCTTAGTGTAAAGCGCGTCGATCTCGCCTTCGTTGGCGAAGAGATCGGGATTGACGATCGCGTCGTCGATCCGGTCGCGGGAATACCCGGGAAACTTCGTGGTCGCGCCGTCGGCCATGGGGGCCTCCCTTGTGGTCGTCTCTTTCGGGCGAACCTACAGGAAGATGACGTGCGCGTCAGCGGCGCCGCAACGTCAGGCGCGGAAGAACCATGGCGTCACGATCAGCGCGCCGAGCACGATCTCGAAGATCACCGACGCCTGGTTGTAGCGCGTGCCCGCGCCGTCCAGCGCGATCGCGGCGACCCGCCCGACCGCCGTGCCCAGCCAGACGAGACCGCACACGCCCACCGTCCCAAGCGCCGTCCAGTAGGTCGGAACCCCCGCGAACGCCTCGATCTCCAGCGCCACGCACGCCATCAGGACAAGCGCGAACGCGTGCGTCGCGAAGAAGAGCCCGCCATAGGTGCCGCGGAATTCCGCGAACCCGCCGGGCTTCTCCGGATCGTCGCGCAGCCGCACGATGCCCGCCGCCCAGCGCGGATTGATCAGGCCCCAGAGCCCCATCGCCGCGCCGACGGCCAACCCGAAGCAGCTTACCCAGAACGGCGCGAACTCCATCGCCTCACGCGTCCCGCAGCGGGCCGATGGTGAGCAGGATCATGGCGTCGTTGCTCGGCACGCCGACGACGCCGGTCGCGTCGTTCAGCACCGCGCAGATCATCGCGAAGCCCCAGAAGCGCTCCATGTTGCCGAGCAGCTCGATGTTCTCCGTCTCGATTTCCTTGCGCGCATCGCCCCACTTCTTCAGCGTCATGACGTGCTGGAGCAGTTCATCGCGGAAGAGTTGCGTCGACCAGCCCCAGCGCCAGGTCACCAGACCCGGCGCATCCTGCGCCTCCATGTAGATTCCCACGACCTGCGCATCGGCGACGGCGCGCACGCTGTCCCAGGTAAACGTCGCGAGGCGACGCTCCTGATCGAGGCCGATGCGCGCCTGGTCGATGCGCTGCCCGCGATACTCGCGCGGCATGTGGTGCATCATGTGCTGCTGCGCGCCCTCGAACACACTGTCGATCGGCCCGTTGACGTCAGGCTTCGGCGCCATCAGCGGATGCCCGGCACATGCAGGCGCCCTTCGGCCTCGGCCTGTTCCCGCGCCGCCGTGCCGGCGTGCTTGCCGAGTTCGAGACGCGCAATTGTGCGGCAGTGGACTTCGTCCGGACCGTCCGCGAGGCGCAGCGTGCGCTGGTGCGCATACATGGACGCGAGACCGAAGTCCTGGCTCACGCCGCCGCCGCCGTGCGCCTGGATGGCGTCATCGATGACCTTGAGCGCCACGCGCGGCGCAGCGACCTTGATCATCGCGATCTCGGCGCGCGCGACCTTGTTGCCGACCGTATCCATCATGTAGGCGGCCTTCAGGCACAGAAGGCGCGTCATCTCGATGTCGATGCGGGCTTCGGCGATGCGCTGCTCCCACACGGAGTGATCGGACAGGATCTTGCCGAACGCCTTGCGCGTCAGCAGACGCTTGCACATCAGTTCGAGCGCGCGTTCCGCCGTGCCGATGGTGCGCATGCAGTGGTGGATGCGGCCCGGTCCGAGGCGTCCCTGCGCGATCTCGAAACCCTTGCCCTCGCCCCAGATCATGTTCTCAACCGGGACGCGCACGTCCTTCAGCTCAACTTCGAAGTGGCCGTGCGGCGCGTCGTCGTAGCCGAACACATGCAGCGGGCGGATCAGCGTGACGCCCTTTGCGTCCAGCGGCACGAGAATCTGCGACTGCTGCACGTAGGCCTTCGCGTCGGGATCGGTCTTGCCCATCACGATGGCGATCTTGCAGCGCGGGTCGCCCACGCCCGAGGACCACCACTTGCGCCCATTGATGACGTACTCGTCGCCGTCGCGGCGGATTTCGGTCTGGATGTTGGTGGCGTCGGAGGACGCGACCGCGGGCTCCGTCATCAGGAAGGCCGAGCGGATCTCGCCGTTCATCAATGGCTTCAGCCACTTGTCCTTCTGCGCGCGGGTGCCATAGCGGTGGAGCACTTCCATGTTGCCGGTGTCCGGCGCCGAGCAGTTGAACACCTCGGACGCGAAGCCAACGCGCCCGAGCAGTTCGGCGATCGCCGAATAGGTGACGTTGGAGAGCCCGGGCCCCTCGAACTCGAACGTGTCGTCCACATGAGCGTGCCCGTGCGAGGGCGGCATGAACATGTTCCAGAGGCCCGCCTTCTTGGCCTTCGCCTTCAGCTCCTCGACGACGGGGATCACCTTCCAGCGCTCACCCTCATAGGCCTGCTTCTCGTAGACCGGGACGGCCGGAATGATGTGTTCGTCCATGAACGCCTGGACCTTGCCGATCCAGTGCTTGGTGTTGTCGTCATGTTCGAAGATCATGGGGCTCTCCTCTGGCCGGTTCTGTGGCCGACGCGCGCGCCTGCCGTGTCGGGTGTTCTGGGGCGCACGCTACCGGGCGCCGTGGGGCGCGGCAATCGGCGGGACGCATTGGTGCGAGGCGCGATCTAGCATGCGAAGCACCATGCGTCGCATCTATTTTGTGAAAGACAGTCATCACCCGGAGTGATGACCCGTCCTTGCGTCTGGACGACCCCGTCCCCGGCCCGCTAAGCGCGCGCCATGAAACTCGTCCCGAAGGCGCTCGAAAACGCCCATGTCCGTCTGGAGCCTCTCTCCGAGGCGCATCGCGAACCGCTGCGCGGGCCAGCAATGGCGGACGCCGCCACCTGGCGCTGGTGGCCGCGCGACATGATGGGCGAGGGCTGGGACGCGCAGTTCGACTGGCAGCTCGCAGAACAGACCGCCGGGCGCTGGATGCTGCACGCCGTGCTTGCGCCGGACGGCGCAGCGGTCGGCCAGAGCTGCTATCTCAACCTGCGTCCCGAGCACGCCAGCGTCGAGATCGGCGGCACCTGGTACGCCGCCGCCGCGCGCGGCACCGCGATCAATCCGGCGGCCAAACTCCTGCTGCTCGGCGCGGCGTTCGACAGCGGCGCTGAGCGCGTCGAGTTGAAGACAGATGCGCTGAACGCCGCCTCACGCGCGGCGATGCTGAAGATGGGCGCAAGCTTTGAAGGCGTACATCGCCGGCACATGCGCCGCCCGGACGGCTCATGGCGCGACACCGCCTGGTTCTCCGTCATCCGCGAAGAGTGGCCGCAGGTGCGCGCTGGTCTCGAAGCGCGCCTCGCGCGAACATGAAATTGCGTTAGCGGCGAACCCCAAACGCCAGCTCTCATGCGATATGGACCGCCGGCGCCTTCACACCGGCAGCGTCGCCCGCACCAGGGCGCCCTTCGGTTGCCCGTCGCGGATATCCACATCGCCGCCGTGCGCCCGCGCGATCTCGCGCGCAGCGGCGAGACCCAGCCCTGCGCCCGCGCCTGTCGCACCCTCGCCGCGCACGAACGGACGGAACACCTTCTCGCGTTCTTCGCGCGGCACGCCCGGACCATCGTCGGCGACCTCGATGCACGCATCGCCGCCGTCCTGACGCATCGTCACCCGGGCCGCGCCGCCGTATTTCACCGCATTGTCGATGAGATTTTCCACGAGCCGCTTCAGCCCCACGGGCTGGCCCATCACCACGAGACGATCGGGCCCCTCATACGTCACCGCCTGTCCCGTCGCCGCACGATCGTCGGCGACGCTCTGCAGCAGCGCGGCAAGATCCAGCTTCACCCGCGCCTCGCGGGTCGGATCGTCACGCGCGAAAGCGATGAAGGACGACACCATCGCGTCGATCTCTCCGGTCTCCTTCGCCAGCCGCTCGCGCAATGCGGGATCTGCGTTCTCGGCGGCAAGCCGCAGGCGCATCAGCGGCGTGCGCAAATCGTGCGCGACCGCAGCGAGCATCTCGGTGCGCTCCGCGACCAGCGATCGCAACCGGCCCTGCATGGCATTCACCGCACGCGCAGCCGTGCGCAGTTCGCGTGGTCCCTCTTCCTTCACCGGCGCCTCGCCGACATCGACTCCCACGCGTCGCGCCGCTTCCGCGAACCGCTGGATCGGCGCCGCCAGACGACGCGCAAACAGCAACGCCAGCAACAGCAGGATCGCGAGCGTCGCGCCGATGCCGAGGGCGGCGCGCATGATCCAGTCGAACGTCTCGGCGCTCGACTGCTGCCGCATCACGAGCCATCGCCCGTCAGCGAGTTCGGCGGCCACAAGAAATCCCGACATCAGCACGACACCCGGCGGCGGCGGCGCAAAACGCGGCGGCTCCGGCGGTTCGGCGGGCGCGAGCGGCGCCAGCGGCGGCAAGGGCGCAGGCGCGCGTTTCGTGCTGGCTTGCGGCGGCGCGGGCGGGGCCGGCGTTGCGGGCGGCTCGGGCGTGACGAATTTCGGCCCCTCCGACGTCGGTCGCAGCACGCGCACGACTCCGTCCGGGCCGACAACGACCTGGCGGCGCATTTCGCGGCTCGTCTGCATTTCACGCGTGCGCGCGTGCGCCTGGCGGCGTTTCTCGGCCTCGTCGCGACGTTGTTCGGCTTCCGCAAGAAGTCGCTCCGCCTCTAGGCGACGCGCTTCCACGTCCTTGCTGCGTCGTTCGAGTTCCTGGCGGCGCTGCTCCACTTCCGCGCGGCGCGCCTCCACCTCCGCCCGCAGCTTTTCGGATTCAAGGCGCGATTTCTCGACGGCCTCCCGCATCGCTTCGGATTCGGCGTGCGCGCGCTCGCGCTCCATGCGTTCGACGCGGAACTCCTCGCTGCGCACGCGGAACACCACGACGTCCGTCGGCGTGGCGTCGAAGGCGACAAGCACCTTCGACGGGTCGGTATCGAGACGACGCGCCAGATCGTTGACGATGATGCGCCCTGCACGCGGTCCGCGTGTGGCGCGCGGCTTCTGCTTCTCGATCGACCAGCGCGCGCCTTCGCCCGAGGCGGGCGTGCGCCCCGTCTTGGCAACAGCGTATCCAGCGGTGAACGCGTCCAGGACCTTGTCGCCGCGCATTACGTCCGGCGGACGCGGCGGCAGCATCACCACCGCCGTCAGGTTTACCACATACGCCGCCGCAAGCGCGATCGCGACGAGCACGGCGAGGTGAGCGGCGATGGGCAATCCTGATTTCGCGGGCGCTTCGGCGTCGCTCATGTCAGGCTGGCGTCGGTTTGATGGTGAAGAGATAGCCTTCCCCGCGCACGGTGCGGATGAGTTCGCCGGTCTCCGGCCGCTCCAGTTTCTTGCGCAGTCGGCTCACCTGCACGTCGACCGCGCGGTCGAACACTTCGGTGTCGTTGGAGAACGCCAGATCGAGCAACTGATCGCGCGAGAGCACGCGCTGCGGCCGCTCCATGAAGGCGCGCAGTAGGCGAAACTCTCCGGTGGACAGCGAGACGAGCACGCCGTCGGGATCGACAAGCTCGCGGCGCGCGAAGTCGAACCGGAATCCCGCGAATCGCGCCGCTTCGGAAGCGCCGCGCTTCGTTTCGGTATCCTTCGCCCGCCGCAGGACCGCGCGGGCGCGCGCGACGAGTTCCCGCGGATTGCAGGGTTTGGAGAGATAGTCGTCGGCGCCCACTTCCAGACCGACGATGCGGTCCGCGTCATCGCCGAGCGCCGAGAGCATGATCACCGGCGGCCAGCCTCTCGTTGCAAGGCGCCGCGCCGCCGAAAGGCCGTCCTCGCCCGGCATCATGAGGTCCAGCACCACAAGATCGGCGCCGTCGGCCTCCAGCGCCTTGTCCATCGCGGCGGCGTCCGGCGCCGCGGAGGCCTTGAAGCCGGCGCGATGGAACACCTCGACCAGACCCGCACGGATGTCGGCGTCGTCGTCGACGATGAGGACGTGCGGGACGTCGGGGGGAACAAGGGTCTCTTCGGTCATGGCCATGGGGCTCCATCAAGAGCACGCGTGACGTTGCAGGGGTGTTTCAGCCGTGACGCACCCTGGAAGCAAACTGCCGCAATGGTGCAACCGGGCCCGACCATACAGGGTCCGCGACGTCCAAGGGATATCCAAGGGGGATGTGCCCGGACCCGTCGTCAGAATGAGGAAGATACCCCCATGAAGCGAGCCCTGTTCCTGGCCGGCGCGGCCTTTGCGGCCGTCACCGTCGGCGCTCTGGCCCACGCCGACGACCGCGCCGAAGTGCGCCGCGAGCGCCACGAAGTCCGCATGGAGCGCATGACGCGCATCGACGCCAACAGCGACGGCTTCATCACCCGCGCCGAGGCGCAGGCCGAGGCCGAGCGCGTGTTCGCGGAACTCGACACCGACAACAACGGCAAGCTCGACAGCGCCGATCGCAGCCACGGCGGTCGCCATGTGATCGTGCACCGTCGCGGCGACGGCGAGCACAAGGGCGGGCGTCATCGCGGGCGCGACGTCGATGTCACCGTGCGCACGGAAGAAGACGGCGGCCGCACCATCATCGAGCGTCGCGAAGTGCGCGTGGCGCCCAAGGCCGGCGCCGCGTCCCCGGCTGCACCGCAGCCGCCGGTTCCGCCCCGTCCGCCGCGTGCGCCAATGACGATGATGCTGTTCCTCAACGCCGACGAGGCGGATCTCAACAACGACGGCGCGCTGTCGAAAGAGGAGTTTGTCGCGCAGCAGATGCGCTTCTTCGACGCCGCCGACGCCAACCGCGACGGCAAGATCAAGTTCGAGCCGCCGAAACCGCCGCGCGCGCCCGAAGCCCCCACCCCGCCGGCGCCGCCGCAACCCCCGCGGCGCTAGGGGCGAACGCCGGCGGCGCGCATCCCCCTGCCGCGCCGCCGGCGCACCTTGTCTGATCTGCAACCTCGTCAGCCTGGCGAAGCAACGCTTCGCGGGGTTCTCTTCCGCTCAGCCCGGGAGCGAGAAGATTTCAGGATGGATCGGCTGCAGGATCGGCGATCCGAAGCGCAGCTTCTTGCCGTCCTCCAGCCGCTCGTACGGCACGAAGATCTGCACGCCCTCGCCCTTGTCGTGCTCGACATGGACCACCAGCGCCTCGCGCTGTTCGCCGGCGATCGCCACCTTGCCGTCGAAGGCGAGGCCCGCGATGAAGATACGACCCGCCTCTGCCTCCTTGCGAAAGCCCATGATCAGGCCGGAGATATGATCGTTCGGCGTCGACCGTTCGATCGGCAGATCGACATTGACGTGCGTGCGCTCGCCGTTCTGCCGGGTGGCCGCGCCGAAGGGCGCGAACGAGCCGCCGAGTTCCAGCACCTTCGCGGCTTCCGCGTAGAGATAGTCGAACGTCTCCTGGACGTCCTTCTGCGTGGCCTCTGTGCCCATGACGGTCTCCGGCCGCCGCAGCGGCGGCAGGCACCCGCTTAGCCCTGCCGGGATGGCGACGCCAGCCCGGAAAGCGCCCGTCAGCTCGCCGCCCGGCGCCGCGCCTCGTCGAAGAAGTGCTGGTGCTTGGGATTAAACATGCCAACCGCGACCGCCTTCTCCATGGCCGCCGTCACATCGCGCCAGCCCACCCCCGCATTGCCGATGCTCGCCAGCCGCCACAGCGACAACCACAGGTCCCGCTGCGCGGCATGGTCAGCGGCGTCGCGCGCGATCGCCTGCCGTGCGTTCTCGTGGGCGTCGCGCAGGGAAACCGTGGCGGCGTCGGTCAAGCCCGCGAGACGCTGGATCTCGCCGAGCGAATTCAGGGCGCCCGCGAGCGCCGTCCGCGCGCCCGGCGGACCGCCGGTCGCCAGCAGGCCGCGCCGCAGCGACACGGCTTCGTCCGCGAACCGGATCGCGTACTCGTAGTCTCGCGCGCTCGCGGCCACGGACGCCGACTTTTCCAGCAGCTCCGCCACGCCCTTTTCCAGCCCCGATCCCGCGCCGGCCGCCGCCGCGAGCTTGCGCGCGCCGGCGAGCGCCTCCGCATAGTGCTGTTGTGCAGCGGCGTAGTTTTCCCGCACGACATTGGCGTCGGCGAGCAGCGTCAGGCGCGCCACGAGATCGCGCAGCGTCACCGCTTCGCGCGCGCCGGCCTTGATGGCGGCGCGCGACGCATCGACCGCCTGGGCGCCGTTGTTCACCGCGCCCTCGAAGTCGCCGCGTCCCATGGCGATCAGCGCCGCTTCGAAGAAGGCGACGCCGCGTTCGTCGGGCGTCCGACCGGCCATGATCGCCGTGCTCGCCGCGAGATTGGCGCCATCGAGATCCTGAGAGAGCGCGCGCAGCCGCGCGAGAAAGATGCAGCCCCAGAAGTCGCGCTGGTCGAGGGCGAACGCCTGCTCGTACGCCTTGCGCGCGCGCGGGCCATCAACGCCGTAGAGAATCGCCCCGACCCGGCGCCATTTTTCGGCGCTGCGGGCGCTCGTGGCGTCGCGCTCAAGCGCGGTGAAGGCGGCTTCGAGATTGTCGTTCGCGAGATCGCGCGCCGCGCCGCTCACTGCGGCGTCGGACAGAAGGGACTCCAGCGCGCGCTTCTGCGCGTCGATCGCCTCCAGCGTCATCGGCGCCGACTGCGGGCCCGCGCGGCGCGATAGCACCGCCGCCAGCTGCGCCGGCGCGCCGCCGCCCGGGGACGGCGCGACTGCAGGTTGCGGCGTCGGTCGAGGCGCCTGGGGCGGCTGGCGGACCTCCGGTCTGGCTTCCGCCCGCTGCGGCTGGGGCGGCGGAGGCGGCGGCGGCGGCGGCGGCGCAGCGTTCTTTTCTTCCTTCGGCTTCTTCTTCCAGAACATGCGGGCGCTTCTCTGCCTGACGCGGCGCTCCGGCCGCCTGACGGGCCGGCAAGGGAGCACAGCGCGGCGACCCCCGTCCAGTGCGGCGGCGCCATGAACCGCTTGCAACACCCCCGCCCGTTGACAGCGCCCGTCCCGCTTCGGAGAACGGGGCACGGAAGCATCCCGTCCTTCTACGTCCGCTGTCGATCCTGCGGCGGAACAGACAATGCTCCACTTTAAGGCCCCTGCACGGGTGCAGGGGCCTTCGTAAGGTACGAGGGACGGGATGCCTTCCGAGCCAGGTTCCGAAAAGCCGGTCCGCGACCCCGGCCCGCCTGCCATCCTCTGGCGCGGCAAGCCGCTGGAGACGCCGTTCGACGTCGCGGGCTATTTCGGCGTCGCGCACAATCATCTCATGTGGGCGCTCTACAAGGCGCCGCCGCAGACGCGGTACCGCACCTTCGAGATTCCCAAGCGCACGGGCGGCATGCGTCTGATCTCCGCGCCGAACGGACTTGTGCGGGATCTGCAGACGAAGCTCGCGCCGGTGCTGGCCGCCGCCTACGACGCGCACCCGGCCGCGCACGGATTTCTGTCGGGCAAGAGCGTCGTCTCGAACGCGCGGGAGCACGCCGATCAGCGGCTCGTGCTCAACATCGACCTCGAGGACTTCTTCCCGACGATCAATTTCGGCCGCGTGCGCGGGCTGTTCATGGCGCGGCCGTTCTTCATGGGCGCGGGCGCGGCGGCGGTGATGGCGCAGATCGTCACGCACCGGAACGGACTGCCGCAGGGCGCGCCGACATCGCCGGTCCTCTCCAACTTCATCGCCGCCACGCTCGACCGCCGCCTCACGCGGCTCGCGAAGGAGAATCGCCTTCGCTATACGCGCTACGCCGACGACATCACCTTCTCGACGAACCAGCCCACCTTCCCGCCCTCCATCGTCATCACGGACCAGGCGTCGGGCAAGATCGTGCCGGCGGAGACGCTCGAGCGTGCGATCGCGGCGGCGGGCTTCGCCATCAATCGCAAGAAGGTCCGGCTGCAGACGCGCCATCAGCGCCAGTCGGTGACGGGGCTCGTCGTCAACACGGCGCCGAACGTCCACCGCGCGCGGGTGCGCAAAGTCCGCGCGATGATCCATGCGTGGGAGAAGTTCGGGCTGCAAAGCGCGGCCTACGAGCATTTCCGCAAATACCGCGGCGCCTCGGGCGCCATGCCGGACGATCCCTCCACCGCGTTCCGCAACATCGTCTACGGCCAGCTTTCCTTTGTGAAGATGGTGCGTGGGCGCGACGACAAGGTGTTCCTCAAGCTCTGCGCGAAGCTCATCGACCTCGATCCGAACCCGTCGAAGTTCATCAAGCAGATGGTGTTCGGCGCCGACGACTTCGACGTCTTCATCAGCCATGCGAGCGAGGACAAGGAAACCATAGCGCGGCCGATCTACGAGGCGTGCGCGCGGCTCGGCGTGAAGGCGTTCCTCGACGAGGCGCATATCGGCTGGGGCGAGGACTTCACGAAGAAGATCAACACCGCGCTCGGCGCGGCCCGCACGGTCCTGTGCGTGATCTCGCAGACGGCGGTGACGAAGGAGTGGCCGCTCGCGGAGATCAACACCGCGCTGTCGATGGACGTGATCGGGCAGAAGAAGGTCGTGCCGCTGATCGTGGGGCAGCCTGATCTGTCAAAGCTGCCGCTCCTGAAGGCGCGCGATCAGATGGTGTGGCGCGGCGACGCCGAGATGGTCGCGCGCGAAGTGGCGAAGATCGCGAAGCCGCCGAAACCCGACGTCGTCAAAGGCGGCGCAAGCCTGCCCGTCATCGCCCCGAACTCCACCATCGAAGCCAAACGCGCCGCGCAGGAAGCGGGCGGGAAGAAGAAGGGCGGCGGGTTGTTTGGGTGGTTCGGGAAGAAGTGAGAAGTGGCTCCTCCCTCTAGGTTTACTCCCCTACCGAGCGAGTGATCGGTGCGTGTTGCGCTTTGCGCTAGCGGATTCATTGCGGCTGGTTAACAATCCCCCCAAGTTCGGAGGGTGGGATGGAAGGCGTTACTGACCAAGGCATCATTTCTGTAATTTTGGAGCGGTTCGACCCGCAGTTTCGCCCGACACTTGAGGCAGCCGCGCTGCTTGTTTTGGTAGGCGGGGTCGTGGCAACCGCGATCAACCCAATCATTGATCTGGCATTTAAGGTTTGGCGATTTTTCAGCTGGCTTTGGAAAACTTCCACCGGCTGGATTCAGGCGACATTTTTTCCACCGCCGCCTGCGCCTGATCTCCCGAGTCCGATGCGAGAGATTCCGGAGGAACGCACGGTCTGGGAAACACGACGACCGTTACAACCCGTTTTTCCCAACAGTCAGGGAATTCCGATCATCACAATCGCCAATATGAAAGGAGGCGTTGGGAAGACCACAATAGCGGCGAACTTGGCTGTCTGCTTTAGGGACAAATTCAACAAGCCCATTTTGCTAATCGATTTTGACTATCAGGGATCTCTGTCTCAATCAGTCCGTGGCGAGGCTGGCTATACCGACCCAGACATCACAGCTGATATTCTGATTTCTCCGGAAAGCGCCTCTATCGATCCGCCAATGTACGCCCGCGAAATGCGTCGCGACTTAGAAAACATATCAATCTATCCGACCACCTACCCATTCGCGACGATAGAAAATAATCTGTTGGCGACTTGGTTGTCTTCACCAAGCTCCGACATGATGTACCGGCTATGCGCGCTACTTAAATTGCCCGCCTTCCAAGGAAAATATGGCGCGGTAATCATTGATTGCCCGCCTAGGCTCACAATGGGCTCCATCAACGCTCTGTGCGCGAGTACGCACCTGCTCGTACCAACCACACTCGATGACATGTCGGGCCAAGCTGCAGAGTACTTCCTCGCGCAAATCTCTCGTATGAGCGAAAGTGTATTCCCGAAGCTAAAAGTTATCGGAATAGTGCCGACAATTGTCTATCAAGATGGGAACACCCTTATCGGGGAAAAGAGAACTAGGGAACGACTGACCAACTACGGCAAGGCTGTTTGGAAGAGAGATGACTTTGTGCTAGTTGATGGGGCGGTGCCAAGGTTGGCCGACATCTCAAACTACGCCGGGTCAGGCGTCGCATCGGTTCGCAAGCGCAACGTCCGGCAGATTTTTGAGAAGCTGGCCGCGGAGGTAGAAAAGCGACTTTAGATGACAGTCTCCGAGTTCAAAACTTTGCTGCGAGAGTTTGCAGCGTCGTGCCCGCGAGATGCCCCCCTTCAGCGGGCTGTTAACCTATTGGAAAGGAGATTCAGTGGCCAAGAGGATATGGCGCTGAGAGACTTCTTCCAAAAGCTTCGGGCAGAATCCGCCACACCGGCTGCGACGTCAGGTTCAGACACTGTTGAAACCGTATCGAGCTTGGTCGCGACGATGCGATCAGTTTTCGGAGACGATAGAGAGTTTGAACGAGTACTACTCACGCTGGACGCGCAGAAGAGCGTTACGAAGCAAGTACTTGTCGATGTCTTTTTGAAGTTGTTCGAGCGGACCGGCGGCGTGCCAAAGAAGGCAACGCGATCTGAAATCCTGCGAATGATACTGGACGAACGCAACATCATCATCCGCAACGAGAAGATGGGACGTATGCTCGGGGGCCGCATCGTTCCCGCCGAATAACTCTGCTTGGTGGCGTTCGCGCGTAACCCCTAAGCCCTAACCCCCTTCACTCCCGCATCCCCAACACCCAGCGCTTCCAGCGCCGCCTTCACGATCCCGTCCGCATCGAGCCCCGCTTCCGCGATCATCGCGGCGGGGCTTGCCTGGTCCTGGAACACGTCGGGCAGGGTCAGCGTACGGATCTTCACCCCGCGATCGAGCAGGCCGTCCTTCGCCATGAACTGCAGCACGAAGGCGCCGAAGCCGCCCATGGCGCCTTCCTCGATGGTGATGAGCACTTCGTGTTCGCGCGCGAGGCGCCGGATGAGATCTTCGTCGAGGGGCTTGGCGAAACGTGCATCGGCGAGCGTCGTCGAAAAGCCCTGCGCGGCAAGCCGGTCGGCGGCCTTGGCGGCGTCGCCGTAGCGCGATCCGAACGAAAGCAGCGCCACCTTCGTGCCCTCGCGCAGGATGCGCCCTTTGCCGATCTCGATCGGGCCGATTTCGTCGAAAGGCGGCATCTCGAGCCCGAGCGCCTCGCCGCGCGGATAGCGCACCGCACTCGGCGCATCGTCGATGGCCGCGCAAGTTGCGACCATGCGCGCGAGTTCGATTTCGTCCGCCGCCCCCATCACCACAAAGCCCGGCAGCGCGCCGAGATAGCCGATGTCGAAGGACCCCGCATGCGTCGGCCCGTCGGCGCCGACGAGGCCCGCGCGGTCGAGCGCGAAACGCACCGGCAGCTTCTGGATCGCCACGTCATGCACGACCTGGTCATAGCCGCGCTGCAGGAAGGTCGAGTAGATCGCCGCGAAGGGCTTCATGCCGTCGGCCGCGAGGCCCGCCGCGAACGTCACCGCGTGCTGTTCGGCGATACCGACATCGTACATGCGGTCCGGAAAGCGCGCGCCGAAAATGTCGAGGCCCGTGCCCGACGGCATGGCGGCGGTGATGGCGACGATGCGGTCGTCCTTCTCGGCTTCGCGCACGAGGCTTTCGCCGAAGACGGTCTGGTAGTTCGGCGGGCCGGCCTTGGCCTTCTGCTGCTCGCCGGTGACGACGTTGAACTTGGCGACGCCGTGATACTTGTCCGCCGCATTTTCGGCGGGCTCATAGCCCTTGCCCTTCTGCGTGCGGACGTGGACGAGCACGGGCTTGTGGTCGATGAGGCTGGCGTTGCGCAGGATCGGCACGAGCACATCGAGGTCATGCCCGTCGACGATGCCGATATAGTAGAAGCCCAGCTCTTCGAAGAGCGTGCCGCCCTGCATCATGCCGCGCGCGAATTCCTCGGCCTTCTTGGCCGCATCGTGCATCGGCTTCGGCAGCGCTTCGGCCACCTTGCGCGCGGCGTTGCGGATGTTGCGATAGGTGTGGCCCGAGAAGCGGCGCGCGAGATAATTGCTCATGGCGCCGACGGGCGGCGCGATGGACATGTCGTTGTCGTTGAGCACGACGATGAGGCGCTTGGTGGAAGACGCCGCGTTGTTCATCGCTTCATAGGCCATGCCGGCCGACATCGAGCCGTCGCCGATCACCGCGATGACGTGGTTGTCGCGGCCCTCGCGGTCCCGCGCGGCGCAGAAGCCGAGGGCGGCGGAGATCGACGTCGCGGCGTGGGCCGCGCCGAAGGGGTCGTATTCGCTCTCGGCGCGCTTGGTGAAGCCGGAAAGGCCCCCG
The DNA here is from genome assembly GCA_016791445.1 of Hyphomonadaceae bacterium. Classification (GTDB taxonomy): domain Bacteria; phylum Pseudomonadota; class Alphaproteobacteria; order Caulobacterales; family Aquidulcibacteraceae; genus VFBF01. The sequence goes on from JAEUMP010000020.1 coordinate 139,995, forward strand.
CCCTGGCGCAGCGTGCGGATGCGGTCGCGCCGGCCGGTGAGGATCTTGTGGGGATAGCACTGGTGGCCGACGTCCCAGATGACGATGTCCTTCGGCGTGTCGAAGACGTAGTGCAGCGCCACGGTCAGCTCGACCACGCCGAGGCCCGCGCCCAGATGCCCGCCCGTGACGGAGACGGCGTCGATGGTTTCGGCGCGGAGCTCGTCGGCGACCTGGCGGAGCGAGCCCTCGGGCAAGGCGCGCAGGTCGGCGGGGAGCTTGACGGTGTCGAGCAGCGGCGTGGAGACGGTCATGGGCGCCTTCGTTCGATGGGAGCGCCGACGTGGTCCGCGAACATTACGTCGCGTTCATGGCGGGCCGTCCAACCTCAATAGCGGCGTTCCAGGATGAAATCGACCGCCTCGGAGAGGACTTTGGCCCTTGGGCCGAAAATTGCGAGATGTTTTTGCGCCTGGGCGGCCAAGAGGCGCACGCGCTGCCGCGCCACATCTTCCCCCAGCAGGGTGACGAGGTTGACCTTGCCCGCAGCGGCGTCCTTGGCGACGGCCTTGCCCGCCTCCCCGGCGTCCCCCGACACATCGATCAGGTCATCGACCATCTGGAAGACCACGCCGAGGTCCTGCGCATAGCGGGCGAGCGCGTGGCGGGCGTCCTCCCGGGCGCACCCGATCAGGGCCCCGGCCTCCACCGACCAGGAGATCAGCGCGCCGGTCTTGAGCCGGTTCATGCGGGCCACCGCCGCGGCGTCCTCGGCGTCTGCGCCGTGCGCCATGTCGATCATCTGACCCGCGACCATCCCTTGCGCGCCGGCGGCCTTCGCAAGCCCCGCAATAAGCAGGCAGCGCATCTGGGGATCGGGATGCGCCGAAGGGTCGGCAAGGACTTCGAACGCAAACGTGAGCAGCGCGTCGCCGGCGAGCACGGCCGTCGCTTCGTCGTATTTCCGGTGCACCGTGGGCTGGCCGCGACGCATGTCGTCGTCGTCCATGCACGGCAGGTCGTCATGGATCAGCGAGTAGGTGTGGATGCACTCCACCGCGACGGCGGCGCGGATCAACGCACTCTCGTCGGCATCGAAGAGACGCCCCGCCTCGATCATCAGGAAGGGACGCAGCCGCTTGCCGCCGGCGAGCGCGGCGTAACGCATCGCGTCGAGCAGGCGCGCTTCGGGCCCCTGCGCCGGCGGCAGCAGGGCGTCGAGAGCGGCGTTCACGCGGTCGGCTGTGGCGCGCAGCCGGACATCGAGGATTTGCATCGCCCGGCCATAGCAGAGCGCGTTGGCCGCGCAAGCGGCGGACTTCGCATTATCCCCCGGTCGTGCTACGGCCCGACGAAACCACGGGGAGGACCATAATGGCTTTTCGAAAAATGACCGCCGCGCTCGCTTTCGGCCTGCTGGCGGCGTGCGCGCAAACACAATCGACTACCGAAACCCCAGCAGCGCCGCCCGGCGCGACGACGCCGGACTATGCCGATCCCGTCAGCTGGCTCTGCCTTCCGGGCCGCACGAGCGACGCCTGCACGCAGGATCAGTCGACGACCGTCGTCGCCGCCAACGGGACCCTGACGCCGGAAGCCCATCGCGCTGATGCGAACGCGCCGATCGACTGCTTCTACGTCTATCCCACAGTCTCCACGGACCCGACGCCCAACAGCGACATGTCGATCGACGACGCCGAACGCTATGTCGTGCAGCAGCAGTTCGCGCGCTTCGGCGCCAAGTGCCGGACGTTCGCGCCGATGTATCGTCAGGTGACGCTTGCGGCGCTGCGCGGCGTGATGACCGGCCAGCCCGTGAACGTCGATCGCATGATGCCGTACAACGACGTGAAGGCGGCGTGGGAACACTATCTCGCACACCACAACAACGGTCGCGGCGTGATCCTCATCGGCCATAGCCAGGGATCCGGCGTGCTCACCGCCCTGATCGCCAACGAGATCGAAGGCAAGCCCGTCGCGGACAGGATGATCGCGGCCTATCTCATCGGCGCCAATGTCGCGGTCCCGCGCGGCGGCGGCCTCGGCGGCGCGTTGAAGTCCACGCCGCGCTGCGCGAGCGCGACGGATACGGGCTGCCTCGTCAGCTTCGTGTCCTTCCGCACGGAAACGCCGCCGCCGGCGAACGCCCGCTTCGGCACGCCGCAGTCGAACTACCCGCCGAATTTCTCGCCCGCCGACTACACCGCCGCCTGCGTCAATCCCGCCGCGCTGCTGCGTCCGTCGAACGGTCCTGTCGCGCTCAACGCCTATCTTGCGGCAAGCGGCCGCGCGATCGTCGCCGGCGTGCCGGCGCCCGTGTGGGCGAAGGACAAGACGGTGTCGACGCCGTTCGTCTCCGTGCCGGGACTGCTGTCGGCGCAGTGCGTATCCAACGCCACGCACACCTGGCTCGCGGTGACCACGAACGCCGATCCCGCCGATCCGCGCATCGACGCGATTCCGGGCGATGTGCTTGTCGGCGGGCGCGTGCTTGCGGACTGGGGCCTGCACCTCATCGACGTGAACATCGCCATGGGCGACCTCGTCGAACTCGCCGGCCGTCAGGGCGAGGCGTGGCGCGCTAGGCGCTAGACGCCGGGATTCCAGAAAAGCGCGTCCGGGTCGTAGCCTTTGGCCCGGACGCGCGCGATGAGATCGGCCTTCGTCGCGTCGTCAATCTTTTCCGCGCGGGTAAGCACCCAGAGATACCGCCCGCGCGGCTCGCCGACGATCGCCCAGGAATAATCCGGCGCGAGATCGATCACCCAGTAGTCGCCCACGAAGAACGGGCCGAAGAAACTGACCTTGAGCTTCGCGTTCGATGCGGCGTCGACGATCTTTGCGCGTCCGTCGACGTCGGACGTGGCCCCATCCGCCTTGGTGCAGACATTACGCACGCCGACGAGGCCGTCCTCGCGCTGCGTGTAGGTCGCGGTTGCGGCCACGCAGTCGCGCTCGAACGAGTTGGGCAGGCGCGCCGCCTCGTGCCACAGCCCCGCATAGCGCGCGAGATCGACGCGCGCCACGGCGGCGAGCGGGGGTTCGGGCGCGCGGTTGACCGGCGGCATGTTCACACAGCCCGCGACGAACGCGACGGCGGCGGCGAGAATGAAAGGTCTGATCATGCGCTCAATACGCGCCACGCGGCCTGCGGTTCAGATCAGCCGATCTTCGTCGGCTCGGTCTTCACGCCATCGGGGCCGAGAACGATCTGCTCGACCTTCAGCTGGGCGTCCTTGAGCTTCGTCTCGCAGTGGGCCTTGAGCGCCGCGCCGCGCTGGTAGAGCGCGATGGAATCCTCAAGCGCCACATCGCCCCGCTCCATCTGGGCGACGATCTTCTCGAGTTCCGCCAGCGCCTGCTCGAAGCTCATGGCGGCGGGATCGGGGAGGGCCGGGTTGGCAAGTGGCTGGGAGTCTCGACTCATGGGGTCGATGTAGCGTCTATGCGGGCGCGAGAGAAGCCGCAGCTTGCGGCGACCAGGGAAAACACATGGCCAGCTGGGCCCATCATATTGTCGTCGACGTCGAGGCCGACGGCCCCTGCCCGGGCCTCTACAACATGATCTCGTTCGGACTGGTCTCAGTGGCCTATCCGGACCTGGGCTTTCTCGGCGAGGTCGCGCCGATCATCGACAGCCCCGGGCTGCAAGCCGCACGCGATGTCGTTGGCGTGAGCTTCGAGACGCAATCGACATACGCAGCGCCTGAAACCGTCATGCGCGCGGCGGCGGAGTGGCTCAAGCACACAACGGGCGACCGGCGTGCGATCTTCTGGTCCGACAATCCCGCCTTCGACTGGCAGTACTGGAACTGGTACTGCCACAAATTCCTCGGCGACAATCCCGCCGGCTTCAGCGCGCGCCGCATCGGCGATCTCGACGCCGGGCGTCGCGGCGAGCCGCTCAACACGATGGCGTGGAAGAAACACCGCCAGACCACGCACACGCACAATCCTCTCGACGATGCGCGCGGCAACGCCGAAGGCCTGCAATGGATCCTGACCGAGATGGGCGAGACGTTCTAGTCGCCGGTATAGGTCGCCCTCGGGCGGATGATGCGCCCCGTCGCGCGTTGTTCGATGGCGTGCGCGCACCAGCCTGCCATGCGCCCACCGGCGAAGATCAGGAACGGCGCATCGCGCGGCAGCCCGCATTCAAGCGTCAGCGCTGCGAGCGCCATGTCGATGTTCGCACGATCACCCGATGCGGCCTCCGCCGCTTCGATGGCCGCATTCAACGGCTTTGACGGCTTGATCGCCTTCAGCAACGAGGCCGCGCGCGGATCGCCCATCGGATAAAGCGCATGCCCGATGGCCGGCAGACGTTCGGCGCGCGCAAGCGTCGCGTTCACCGCCGCCTCCGCGCCATCGCGCATCGCCGTTTCCAGAAACAGCAGCGCCCGCGCCGACGCTTCGCCGTGCAGCGGGCCCGACAAGGTCGCATAGCCTGCGAGCGCCGCCGCCGCGATCGGTGCGCCCGTCGACGCCGCGACCCTAGCGGCGAAGGTCGATGGATTGAGTTCGTGATCGGCGACGAGCACGAGCGCGCGTCGCACGAGATCGCCGCCGCGCGCATCGAGTTTCCAGAGCGCCGCGAGATGCTCGTGCAGAAGTGCGTTCGTCCTGTTGGCGCCGGCGAAGGCGACGCCAAGACCGCCGATGAGATCGAGCGCCTCCGCGGCGAGGTGTTCGGGGCGGCGCCCGAGGCTCGGCGCATCGACGGCCGCACGCGCCGCCAGAAAGGCATAGCCCCGCGCCTTCGCTGTCTCGCCCTTCGTCGCGGCGTGACTGGCGCGCTGCGCATCAGGCTCGTGACCGATGAGCATACGCGCGGCTTCTTCCAGCGTCGCCTTGGCGGAAAGCGTCACCGCATCCACGCCGCGATAGATCAGCCGCCCTTCGCGCACGGTGGTGATCGCGCTCTCCAGCACCGGATCGCCCCACGCGATGGTGCGCGCCGCCACGCTCTTGCGCGCCCGCCCGCCCCGGCGACGCCGTTCCAGCGCCGCCACGTCCGCGGCCGAATAGAGGCTCTGACGGCGATTGCCGTCGGCCTGGCGGGCCGTGATGTGGCCCCGGCTCACGTAGGCATAGAGCGTCTGCGGCTTGACCCCGAGGCGGGAAGCGGCGGCTTCGGCGGTAATCCAGCTCATATATTGATTATCTTGATCAAGATTGACGACATGACGCGATCATCCATTTCTGGAGCGAAAGCGCAAGGAGATCGGCGATGGATGCGGGCCTGGAACACGTGGTGGCTGCCGAAACGGTGACGTCGGACGTCGATGGCGATGCTGGGCGGCTGGTGCTGCGCGGACATGATCTGGATCAACTCGCGGGCCACACGACGTTTGAGGCGGTGACCCACCTCCTCTGGTCCGGCTTCTTCGATGACCTGCCGGCGGCGCGTGACATGCCCGCAGCGCTGGGCGCCGCGCGCACGCAGGTCTTCGCACAGCTGCCGGCCTTCCCCGCCCATCTCACCGCCGTCGAGGCGCTGCGCGTGGGGCTTTCCCACATCGGCGACGGCGACGATCTCGCCACCGCACTGCGCCTTCTCGCGGCCGGGCCCGTCTTTACCGCCGCCGCCGTGCGGCGCGCGCAGGGCTATGAGCCGATCGCGCCCGATCCGACGCTGTCGCACGCCGCCGACTTCCTGCGCATGCTGACAGGCGCCGCGCCCGCGCCGTCATCGGCGGCGGCGCTCGACGCCTATCTCATCACCATCGCCGATCACGGCCTGAATGCCTCGACCTTCGCCGCGCGTGTGGTCGCGTCCACGCAGGCGGGGCTCGCGTCCGCTGCTGTCGCGGGATTATCGGCGCTGAAGGGCCCGCTGCACGGCGGCGCGCCCGGACCCGTGCTCGACATGATCGACGCCATCGGCGCGCCCGCGAACGCCGAAGCCTGGATCGACGCGGCGCTTGCGCGCGGCGACCGGCTCATGGGTTTCGGCCACCGCGTCTATCGTGTGCGCGACCCGCGCGCCGACGCACTCAAAGCCGCCATCGTGAAGCTGCCGAAAACGACCGGCCGACTCGCCTTCGCCGAAGCCATCGAGAGCGCCGCGCTCAACAAGCTCGCCGCGCGCTACCCCACGCGCACACTCGAAACCAATGTGGAATTCTACACCGCGCTCCTGCTCGAAGCCCTGCGCATCCCGCGCGAGGCGTTCACCTGTGTCTTCGCGTGCGGACGCCTCGCCGGATGGATCGCGCATGCGCGAGAGCAGCTTGCGACGGGACGGCTGGTGCGGCCGAAGTCCGTCTATGTCGGGCCGGAGGTACGCGTGGCGGCGTGAGGGTGCGAGCGCGGGAGGCTCCGGAAAAGTGGTTGTTTCGCAACCCACGCTGCTACAGCTCACTCACCATGAACAACCTGCTCAGCCACCACACCTAGAGCGTCCTCGCAACTCGGAATCCTACGTCGTGACTCCTTACCCAAGGCTTGTCCCCGGCGCGACTCGCGGAACGGAGCCAATTGGGATACGTGTTCCACGATCCACCCCGCGCGACTCTTTCAGAGCACGATAGTGGAGCAAAGGAGGAGCCATCGTTTGGAGCGTATGCGTAGGTGTTCGCATAGCAATCCTCCACCCATTCCCAGACGTTGCCGTGCATGTCGTGAAGCTTGAATGCATTCGGCGCGAACGATCCTGTCAACACTGTCTTGTCGGGGTTCCTCTCTCCGAATGGCCCCGCAGCGTATGACTTTCTGTGTCCATACAGCGCTTCGGTGGGCGCGATCACCGGCCCGAATGAGAAAGCCGTCGTCGTTCCCGCCCGCGCTGCATACTCCCACTCCGCCTCCGTCATTAGTCGGTACGCCCTGCCACCAACGCGACCATTCAGAAAGCGAACATAGCGCTTTGCGTCCTGCCAACTCACGTTGATTACCGGGCGATTGCCGCGACCCCACCCGTGGTCGGGCGGGCTCCACGGCCCTTCTTCCGGCGGCGCGCATCCATCATGCGATACGCAAGAATCCCACATTGCAAAGGTGACTTCAAAGCGCCCCACTGCAAAAGGGCGCGGGATAATCACCTCGCGTTGCGGTGATTCATTCCGACTGCGCGCTTCCTCACTCGCCGGGCTGCCCATCAGGAACCGCCCCGCCGGCACCACCACCATCTCTGGGCACACATCACACTCCTTGAACATCTCCCCCGGCCGCGTCTTCGGCGCCGGCGGCGGCGGGAGTTCGCTGCGGTCGATGGCGGTCGTCATCGAGACCGGGGCCACGCCGAGAGTCACCGCGCGCCGCAGCGAACCGTTCTCCCACGGCGTCTGCGTGTTGCGCGTTGCGGTCAGCACACGGTTGCGCGTGGCGATGAACACATCTTCCAGCCGCGCGCCCTGCGCCGCGAAAATCTCCGCTGCGAGCGCGCTGGCGTACGGCCCGTTGCTCTGGCCGGGCAGGCTGTCGAGCGCAGTCGCGCCGGGTGATGTGGCGTAAGCGATGATCGTGCCCGGCGCCGCGCGCGCCTCCGCAAGGCCGCGCGTGACAAATCCGCTGCGCGAGGCTGCGGGCAACGCAAAGTCGCGGCACGCATCGAGGATAAGAACCACCGCGCCCTGCGCGGCGGGCCGCAACGCCGCCGACACGCGCGAAAGTGCGAGCGCTTCCGATTCCAGATCCACTTCCGTCGCCAGATCGGCGCCGAGCGGGATGAGGTAATTGTCGATGTCGCGCTCCAGCGCCGGCCGCCCTTGCGCGCCGTGCCCCGCGAAATAGAACACGCCCACCGCGTCCGGCCCCGCGCGTGAAAGCGAAGCCGCGAATGTGTTGAGCGCCGAAAGCAGCGCGCGCTTGTCCGGGTTCGTCACGCGGGTGACGGTGAAGCCTTTCGCCGCCAGCGCTGTCGCCACCAGTTCGGCGTCCTGCACGGCGTTCGCCAGCGCGGGCGGCACGATGAAGCCCGCCGCCTCCTGCGCCGCGCGCTCACGTCCGTAATCGGAAACGCCCACCACCAATGCGAGCTTTGCAGGCCCGGGCTGCTGCGCATTCCCCATGCCCGCCGCGAGCACCACGAGCGCCGCAAGAATCCGAACCACCCACCGCATCGCACTCTCCCATCCCGCGCGAACAGGGCCGTCGCTAAAGCCGCCGCACATACTTCCGGTACGACCAGTACTTGTCCCCGCCGTCGTGGATGCACTTCCAGCCCCACGAGAGCAGCACCGGGCGCATCATGCGGTTGAACCACCCGTGCGCGCAGACGATCACGTTCTGTCCGCGCAGCGCATGCGCGGCGAGCGTGGCGGCGGCGGCTTCGGCGCGCTGTTCGGATTCCTGGCGCGTCTCGCGGCCGCCCGAGAGACCAAGCCACCACGCGGCGCGGGCGTAGACGCCCCAGCGGCGCGGCTTGCGGCGGCCCCAGATCGGCGGCGGCGGCAGCGGCGCTTCGACGAAGACTTCGTCGCGGATCACGTCCTTGCCCTGCGCCACCGCGCCGGCGGTCTCGCAGGCGCGCCGCAGGGTGGAGGCGAAGATGACGTCGGCCTCGCGGGCGAGCGCCATGAGATCCGCGGGCGGCGTCTGGCCGGGCACCAGCCCCGCCTCGTCATAGCCCTTCCACCAGTCGATGTATTCGCGCCAGGTCACGCGCACCTTGCGGTCGCCCTCGGGTTTGCCGTGGCGGACGATGACGATCCAGCCCGGCCCGTCGCCGCGCGCGGTCGTCGCCTGTTTCTGGGCTTCGTCCATCCCGGCTCCGCGATACGGCGGCCTCTCTCCCCGACAGGCTCTTCTGACGCCGCGCGACGCCCGGCGGGAGACGGGGTCCGCCGCCGGGCGACCCACCCCTACAGGCCCCCCGCGACGGAAACAACCGTGCCCCTTGCGGCCGGTTAATGCACGAGCGCGCCCACGAAGGCCGCCGTGCTGGAGGCCAGCGCACGCAGGTCATAGCCGCCTTCAAGGCAGGCCACGAGACGCCCCCCGGCAGTGGCGTCGGCGACCTCCCGCAGCATGGTCGCGGCCCAGGCGTAGTCGGCGTCCTCAAGGCGCATTTCGGCGAGCGGGTCGGCGGCGTGGGCGTCGAATCCGGCGGAAACGAACACGAACTCCGGGCGGAACGCCTCCAGCGCCGGCAGGACGCGCGCTTCCATCGCCTTGCGCCAGAGCGCGCTGTCGGCGCCCGGCGGCAGCGGCGCGTTCACGATGTTGCCGGCGGGACCTGTCTCGCTCGCGCGGCCCGTGCCCGGATAGAGCGGCGACTGGTGCGTGGAGGCGAAGAAAAGACGCGGCTCCTTCTCGGCGGTCGCCTGCGTGCCGTTGCCGTGATGCACGTCGAAATCGATCACCGCGACGCGGGCAAGGCCATGCGCCTCCAGCGCATGCAGCGCGCCGACGGCGATGTTGTTGAAGATGCAGAAGCCCATCGCCTGCGCGGGCTCGGCATGGTGGCCGGGCGGCCGCACGGCGCAGAAGGCCATTGCATCCTCGCCAGCCATCACGGCATCCACCGCCGCGGTCGCTGCCCCCGCCGCGCGCCACGCCGCCTCGCGCGAAGCATCGCAGAGAAACGTGTCGCCGCTGTCGAGGGCGATCATCCCCTCGCCTGGCTTCGGGAAAACGCCCTCGATCGCGCTCACGAAAGCGGACGGATGCACCCGCTCCACCGCGTCGCGCCGCGCATAGGGCGCCTCGCGCCGGTCGAGCGGCATGCCGTCGAGCGCCTTCAGCACGGCGGCGAGGCGCTCAGGCCGTTCGGGGTGTCCGGGCGGACCTTCGTGATCAAGCATGGAAGGGTGCGTGAAGAGGAGCATGGGTCACTCTTTGCGCGCCGCGCCCGCGCGGGCAAGCGCCCCCATCTCACGCTACGCGGATACTTCCCCCGCAGGCGGGGGAAGAAAAGCGCCGGCGCATTTCTTCCGCCGTGAGCCTAGCGATTTGGGGGAAGTGGCCCGCGAAGCGGGTCGAAGGGGGCGGTGGCGCGTGGTAAGCGCTTCGCATGACCGACGTGTCTCCCGAACTGCTCGCCCAGCGCAAACGCGCCGCCGCCGCGCCGCGCCGCGCCGTGCTGGCGGACGCCCCTGTCGTCTCACGGACGCTCGCGCGCTCTTTCGCCACCGATCCCGTCGTCGACTGGTTCGTGCGCGACGATGCACGCCGCGAAAAGGCGCTCGACCAGTGGTTCGACTTTGCGGTGAAAAAGCTCGGCCTGCCCGGTCGTGAGGTCTGGATGTCGGACGACTCCAGCGCCGTCGCGCTCTGGATTCCGCCGCCGCAGGACACGATGCAGCTTTCCATCGTTGACGAAGTCGCCGCGATCCCGATGTTTCTTTCGGTGGTGAGCTTTCAGCGCCTCGGCCGCATGCAGCGCCTGCGCGCCGCATTCGACGCCAACCACCCGAAGGCGCCGCACTGGTATCTCTTCTTCCTCGCCGTCGATCCCGACTGTCAGGGACAGGGCCTCGGCTCCGCGATCCTGAAGTCGACGCTCGACGCGATCGATGCAAAGCACGAGGCCGCCTATCTCGAAGCCTCCAGCGAAAAGAATGTGCCGCTCTATCTACGCCACGGCTTCGAGATCGTGAGCGAGTTCAGGCCGGAACCGACGGGGCCGAAGCTTTGGGGCATGTGGCGGAAGCCGCGCTGACCTCAGCACCGCTCGGAATAGGGGGAAACTCGAGGGCAATTCCCCTCGCCCTTCCGTGCCGCCGGCTTCCATCCGGCCATCGATTTCCCTTGGCGCACATGACGTCGACTGGAAGCCGGCGGTACGGAATGCACTTTTTCAGCAAAACAATCCGACCGGGTCCAGACCCGGGTCACACTCCTCCCACGTCGCGTCGGAATGGTTCCGCCGCTTCGAAGAGGAGAGCCAGAGATGCAGATCGCGAAACCGCTACGCCACCGCCGCGCCGCCTACGCCGCCGCTGCGCGCGAACTGCACTTGTGGCTGCTGCAAGTCCTCGCCTGGGTCGCGGCGCGCGTGCGCCTGCCGCGCGTGTTGCGTCTCGATTTCC
>JAEUMP010000014.1 GCA_016791445.1 Hyphomonadaceae bacterium
GTTTCTCCAGATCATCGCCTGGGTCGCGGAGTACGCACCCCTTCCGCGCGACGCGCGGCTCTGGATGCAGTGTCAGCTGCGCCGCGTGCGCAGCGACATCCGCCTCCTGATCGCCGCCGCCGTGATTTCGCGGATGCGCAAGGTGAAGCGGCGGCGCGTCCAGATGCACAAGCGCAGATTGCCCCGCGGCTATCGCTGGGCCGCACGACGTTCGCCCGCCATCGGCTGCATCACGCGCGGCATTCGTCTGCGCACGCTCGCCGACATGCGCCGCGCGCTGGATGATTTCGATGCCGTCGTTGACCGCGCCCTCGCGAACCTGCCGCGCGTGCGCCGCAGCGGCGTGCTCGTGCTGACGCACGCGCAGAAGCCGGCGCCGATCGCGTTCTTCATCGCTTCCGAAACTGAAGCCGCAGACACGTCATGACCATGGAGCGCGGACGACCTCGTCCGCGTACCCCTTTCGACTATCGGCATGGGCGGGCTCGCCCATGCGCCACCTCCAACGCGAGATTCTTCGGAGTGTCTGGCGGCGCGACCGCTTGCGCAGCCGGATTAAGGCACGCCGGCTCGCAGGCCGACGGCTCAAAAGCCAATCCTCGTTCTTCCAGCCCTCAGTTCAGGCTGGCGAACTGCATGGCCTGCGCGCTCACGGTCATCATGGCGCCGAAACCGACCGCGAGGGTCAGCGCAACCATGCCGACGGCCATGACGCATTCGCCGAATACGCGAATCTTCTTCACGGGTCGCTCCTCCAACCGCCGCCCCTCTGACGTGGACGGTCAAGTCTTGGCCCGAAGCATGATCCGGGCCGGAAGGTGCGTCAAGCCGCCGCGCCGCTCAGGCGGCGGTCAGATCCTTGATTTTCGCGCCCGGGGCGTTCGCCATGACGCTGGCCACGCCCTTGTCGCGGGCGGCGGCGGTGTCATAGGCCTCCGAGACGCCGATGATCTGGCCGTTCGAGGCCTTCAGCTTGAAGCGGAACTTGCCCTTCGCCTCGCCGGACTTCTCGTACCGCGCTTCGATGGCGGCGTTCTTCTGGACCGAGGCCACGCCCTTCTCGAGACTGGCGCGGACCTTGTAGCTCTCGCCGGTGAGAATGATGTTGCCGTTGGTGGCCTTCAGCCGGAAGCGGAACTCGCCAGCCTTGTCCTTGTAGAGTTCGAATGTCCCGGCCATGTGAGCCCTCCCTGTAGGAATCAACGCGAGCGTACCGCGCGACTCCGTAAGGGCAAAACACGCGTCGGTTATTCCGCCGCCTGGTGCGCCGCCGGCTCCTTTTCGCGCGTGGTGAACTGGCCGAAGAAGGGTTTCACCACCCGCTCGAAACGATCGACGAGCACGAAGACCGCCGGCACGAAGACAAGCGACAGCAGCGTCGAGAGCATCAGCCCGCCGATCACGGCCACGCCCATGCCCTGCCGCAGCGCGCCGTCGACGCCCCATCCCGCCGCCGCCGGGATCATGCCCGCCGACATCGCGATCGTCGTCATCACGATGGGCCGCGAGCGTTTCGCGCCCGCCTCCATGAGCGCGACGTTGCGGGACTTGCCCTTGCGGATTTCCTCGATGGCGAAGTCCACGAGCAGGATCGAGTTCTTCGTCACGATGCCCATCAGCATCAGGAAGCCGATGAAGACGAACAGCGACAGCGGCTGCCCGAAAATCATCAGGCCAAGAAACGCACCGCCGATCGAAAGCGGCAGCGCGGTCATGATCGTGAACGGCTGGAAGAAATCGCGGAAGAGCAGCACGAGCACGCCGTAGATGAGCAAGATCCCCCACAGCATCGCATTGCCGAACGCCCCGACAGTCTCGGCCATTTCCTCGGTGTCGCCCGCCGGCAGAAGCGCGACGCCCGCCGGGGGTTTCGACGCCTCGGGCAACGCCATCACCTTGCGCAGCGCAAAGCCGATCTCGCCCTGCACGACATTGGCGGACACCGTGACCTTCCGTTGCCGGTCGCGCCTTTCGACGGAAGCTTCGCCGGAACCGAAGGAAACTTCCGCGATCGAGTCGAGCCGTACCGTACCGCCCGTGCTCGTCGGCACGCGCAGTGCGCGCACGGTGTCGAGATCCTGTCGGGAGTCAGGTCGCAGCAGCACGCGGATCGGGATCTGTCGATCCGGCAGCGTGAATTTCGGCAGGTTCTGGTCGACGTCGCCGCCCGTGGCGATGCGCACGGCGTTGGCGAGACTCGCCGCCGTGACGCCCATGCGGGCCGCCTCGTCCGCGCGTGGCTGGATCTGGATTTCCGGTCGCACGAAACTCGCCGAGGACTTCACATCCGCAAGCTCCGGCATTGCGCGCATTTTCGCGACAAGGGCTTCCGACGCCACGCGCAAGCGATCCGGGTCCTGCCCGACATATTCGAGCGTGATGTCGGAGCCGCGTCCGCCACCTTGGAATTGCAGGAAGGACAACCGCACATCGGGAATGTCCTTGAGCAAGGGACGCAGTTCGCGTTCGACTTCGTTCGACGACCGCCGCCGCGCATCGCGCGGCACAAGCTGGATGTTGAGCGATCCCTGGCTGACGCCGCCGTCCGTGCCGGACGCCGTCACATACACCCCCTTCACCTCCTCCACCGTGCGCACGCGCGACGCGATGGTGGAAAGCTTGCGGTCTGCCTCCGCCAGCGGCGTGCCGGGCGAAAACTCGACGCTCATCGAGATCGTGCCGTTGTCGAGGCGCGGAATGAACGTCATCGGCACGAGGCCCGCGAACACCGGCACGAGAGAGAGGACGAACACGCCAAGCCCCATCGCTGCCGCGATGAAGGGCCGACGGATCGACCAGCCGAGCGCCTTCAGGTACGTCTTCGTCAGCGCGCCGGGCGGCGGCTCGGCATGGCCGCCCTTCATGAAGAATGCCGCCATCATCGGCGTGATCAAGCGCGCGACAAGCAGCGAGAAGAACACCGCCAACGCGACGGTGATGCCGAACTCCTTGAAGAACTTGCCGTTGACGCCAGTCATGAAGCTGACCGGCAGGAACACCACGATGATGGTCGCCGACGTCGCCACGACGGCAAGCCCGATCTCGTCGGCGGCTTCGAGCGCGGCCTGGTACGGCGTCTTGCCCATGCGGATGTGCCGCACAATGTTTTCGATCTCCACGATCGCATCGTCCACCAGCACGCCGGCCACGAGCGCCAGCGCGATGAAGGTGATCATGTTGAGCGTGAAGCCGAGAGGCTCGATGGCGGCGAAGGTCGGTATGACGGCGAGCGGGATCGCCAGCGCAGCAATGACCGTCGCCCGCCAGTCGCGCAGGATGAGGAGCACTACGAGGATCGCCAGCAGCGCCCCTTCGATCAACGCCGCGATCGACGACTTGTGCATGCCCTTGATGAAATCGACCGGCGTGCCGAGCAGTCGGAAGTTCAGCTCCGGGTTGGACGCTTCGAGACGATCCAGTCGCGCGACGACGCCATCGAAGACATCGACGTCGCTCGTTCCCTTCGCGCGCTGCAGCAGGAAACCGACCACGGGCTGGCCGTTGTACCGGGACAGCGAGGTCAACTCGCTCGATGCATCGGTTACCGTGCCGAGCGTGTCGAGACGGACGGAGCGGCCGTCGGGAAGCACGATCAGGCTGTCGGCGAGCCCCTCCACCGTCAGCGCCGCGCCGAGCGTGCGGATCGACTGCGCCTGCCCGCCGACTTCCGCACGACCGCCCGGGAGATCGGCGTTCTGCACCCGCAGCTGGGAGCTGATGCTGGATGCGGTGATCCCGAGCGCGATCAGCTTCTCCGGGTCGAGTTCGACGCGGATCTCGCGGTTGACGCCGCCGAGGCGACGCACAGCGCTCACGCCGCGGACGGCGAGAAGTTCGCGCGAGAGATCATTGTCGATGAACCACGAGAGATCGCGGTCAGATTTTCCCGGCCACTCCGCAGCGAAGTACGCAATCGGCTCGGCCGCGGTGTCTTCCCGCTCGATGATCGGTTCGAGGACATCCGCCGGGAGGTCGCTGCGAATGCGGTCGATGCGGTCGCGCGCGGCTTCCACCGCGCGAGACAGGTCCGCATTGCTTTGCAGCTCGACGAACGTCGTGGAAACGCCCGGCGAAATGTTGGAGGTGATTCGTTTGACGCCTTCGACGTCAGTGAGCGCCGCCTCCACCTTCTGCGTGATCTGCGTCTCCATTTCCGTCGGCGCCGCGCCCGGCTGCGCCACGCGCACGGTAAACGCCGGAAACTCGATGTTCGGGATCTGGTTGATCGGCAGGCGCCCGTACGCGGTCAGACCGGCGAAGATAAGCGCGAGAAAGAGCACGATCGGCGGGATCGGATTCTTGATCGCGCCGGCGGAAATGTTGAGGGCCATCAGGGCTGTCCGGTCATCCAGGCGTTGGTGGGATCAGCCGCCCGAGCGGCCGCGCAGTCCCTCGTGGGACGGCGGCGTTGCGTTTGCGGTGGCTTCGGCTTTGACCGGTGTGATCGCATCGCCGTCCTGAAGGAAGGCCGCGCCGGCCGCGACGATCGTGGCGCCGGCGACGATGCCGCTTTCGACAGCGACGAGCCCGCTCGCACGCGCGCCGAGCGTGACCGGCGTGCGCTTCACACGGTTGCCCTCACCCACGACGAAGATGAAGGCGTTGCGGTCCTCGAACGTCACAGCCGTCTGTGGTGCGGCGATCATGTTGCGGGCCGGCAGCTCGGCGTCGCCGCGCAGGAACATGCCGGCGCGCAGCTTCGGGTGCGCAGGCAGATCGAACACGGCCTCGCCGGTGCGAGTCTTGGAATCGATGGCGGCGGGTATCCGCCGCAGACGCGCCGTGATCGGCGTGCCGTCCACGAGTCGGAACGTCGCCGTCTGGCCTACGCGCATCGACAGCATGTCCGCCTCGCCGACCTCCGCGCCCACCTCGAGCGCATTGCCGCCGACGATCCGGAAGAGCGGCTGCCCATCGACCAGTCGACCGACCTCCGCCGTGCGTTCGATCACGAGGCCGGCGTTCGGCGCACGGATGTAGCCGCCTTCAAGCCGCGCATTCACTTCCGCGAATTGCGCCTGTGCGGCGGCGAGGCGCGCTTCCGCGGCCTTCGCCGCCGAACGTCTCGCCTCAATGGCCTCTGCGGAAAGCGCGCCGGAGTCACGAATGGATTCCGCGCGGCGCAATTCATCAGCGGCGCGCACCTGCGCCGAACGCGCTTCCGCGACGGCGGCTTGTGCGGCGCTCGTCTGAGCGTTCGCCACGCGGGTATCGAGGCGCGCCAGCGGCTGTCCCTGCCGCACCATCGCGCCCTCGTCGACGAGCAGCGCCGTGATGCGCACGCCGGACACCGGCGCAAACACCCGCACGTCCACCTTCGGACGCGCCTCTCCCGACAGCGAAAGCCGCTTCGCGAAAGGTTGTTCCGACGCGGTGATCACGGTGACGCTCTGCGCGGCGGGCGCTTCCTTCTTCTCGTCGTGGCCGCCGCCATGACTGAGGAAGAACACCGCCGCGAGCGCAACGAGAATGGCCGCCGCCCCGCCCCATACGACGAGCGGGCTCGTCTCATTGGCGTCATGAGCGGCGGCGGCTTCGCCGGTAGATGGTTGGTGCTGATCTTCGGGGGCCATGGTTCAGCTCTTGGATGTCTTCGATACGCGCGACTGCGGCCCGGGGACCTCTTTCGGCGCGGGTTTCAGGAGGCGTTCGACGAAAGCGCGGAACGCGGCAATGAGGATCTCGGGGTCCTTCTCGCGCATCACGGCGGCGCGAAGGATGAGGCCGTCCATCAACACCGTGACGAGGCGCGCCGCCGTGTCGGGGTCTATACCCGCTTCGACGGAACCGCGCCGTTGGCCCGCCGCGATGGCGGCGCCGAGGCGGCGCTGCTTGTGCTGCACATGGTCGCTGAACCGGCGCGCAAGTTCGGGGTCGCGCATTGCCTCGGCGAGAACGTCAGCCGTGAGGGGCTGGTCTTCGCCGCACCGCCCCACCACATCCCGCACCAGCGCGACGAGGTTCTCGGTCACGTCGGCCCCGTTGGCGATGCCGGCGATCAGGTCCTCGGCGTCGCGATGGTGGACCTCGGCGATGGCGAGGATGATGTCGGACTTGGAGGGGAAGTAGCGATAGAGCGCGCCAGGCGACATCCCCGCCGCCGCACAGATTTCCTGCATCGACGCCTGATGGAAGCCGCGGCGACGAAAGCAGCCCATGGCCGCCTCGACGATCTCGCGGCGACGACGTTCGGCCAGGGCGGGGTCGGCCAGTCTGGCCATGCGGCGGGAAACTCCAGTGGAACGTGCCTGCGATGCTGCATCGCATATAAAACGAATGTTCGTTCTTGCAATGTTAAGATCGTTCCAACATGTCAAGGGCATGGTGCCACGGGCGGCGCTTGCGACGACCTCGGCGAAAGCCGGGTGCGCCAAGGCCCGGAGGCAGGATGACGACGGGAACTCACGGGATCAGCATGCGGTCAAAACCCTTTCTTATGGTTACCGTCGGCGCCCTCGCCCTCGGCGCCTGCTCGACCATGCCCCAGCGCGAAGCCACCGCGCCGACGCTCCCTGCGGCGTGGACGGACGTCGAGACCGCCCGGAACGAGGCTGCCCTGACAGACTGGTGGAAGGGCTTCAACGACCCCGCGCTCGACGCCCTCGTCAACGACGGGCTCGCCAGCGGCCCGTCCGTTCGCCTTGCGGCATTGCGGATCAAGGAGGCGCGGGCGCTTTCCCGGCAGACGCTGGGGCAGTTCCTGCCGGAGGTCAGTGGCCGCGCCGGCGGCCAGTACACCCGCGTCATCGACGGCCCCCAGTTGACTGGCTCGTTCCAGTCCTTCGTCGCTGGCGGCGGCGCCGGAACCGTGGTGCGTGAGTCCGAGCAATTCATCGGCTCGTACGGTCCGCAGCTCGCCTGGGAGATCCCGCTGTTCGGCCGGATCGAAGCCTCCGCCATCGGATCAACGGCCAACACGCGGGTCGCGCTGGAAGATCTTCGCGGCGTCCGCGCGGCGCTCGCGGGCGATGTCGCACAGGCCTACGTCGACTATCGCGCCGGCCAGCAGCGAGTCGCGGCGTTGCAGGAAGCGGTCGAGCTGTCGCGACGCCTCGCCGACATTGTCGAGATCAGCGCGGAAGCCGGATTCGCGGCCCCTGCGGACGCCGCCGATGCTCGACGTCTCGCCGAATCGACACGCGCGCGCCTGCCGGACGTCGTCCTGTCGGCGCGACAGGCGGCGGCCCGCCTCGCGGTGCTCCGCGGACGCGCGCCGGGCACGGAGCCCGAGTCGGTGCTCACGGCGCTACACGCGGACACCCCCGTCCCCTCCTACGCGCTGAGCGCGGCGCCCGCCGCGCCGGCGGATCTTCTGCGACTTCGCCCGGACATCGCGCAGGCGCAGGCGCGTACGCTTGTGGCGGCGGCGGCGCTCGGCATTGCGCGCGCGGACCTGCTTCCGCAGGTTCGCCTCACGGGCAGCATCGATGTCACCGACAACATCATCGGCTCCGGCGTGCCGGAACGCCTCATCCAGGGGCAACTCGGGCCAGGTATTTCCATTCCCCTGCTCGACTGGGGGCGTCGCTGGTCGGCGACCAAAGTGCGCGACGCGCAGTTCGAACAGGCGCTGGTCACCTATCAATCGACGGTCACGAACGCGGTGAGCGAAGCCTCTCTTGCGCTGGCTTCGCTCGCGCAGGGACAGGAACGTCTCGACGCGGCGCGCAAGGCGGAGGCGTCGGCGGAAGCGACCGCGCGCGGCGTGCGCGCATCGCACGAGGCCGGCATCGCCAACCTCGCGGACCGCCTGCGGGCCGAACAGCAACTCATCGACGCGCGCGTCACCCGGATCGGCGCCGAACAATCGCAGGCGAGCGCCGCCATTCAGGTCTATCGCGCCTTCGGCGGCGGCCCGCCCCCGCTCAGCCGCAAGGAAGAACGCGCACTCGGCACGAGCGCGCTACGCGGGCGGCAGGCCGGCGAGTAAGCGCGTACACGCAATGCGGTCGAAGCCCTCGCGCAACGCGAGCTTCCGCACCGTGTGCGCCCGACCATCTGTGGGCATCCAGGTGATTTCGCGGCTGGCGCCATCGTGCTGAACGCCCGCCGTCACAGGCTTCGTTGCATCGAGCGCATCGCTTCGTTCCGACCATGACGTCAGGCGCATGCCGTTGCGCAGTCCGGCGCGCCACGCAGCGCTGTCGTGTTCAACGCCTTCGATGGTCCAGCCGTTGCGCTGCGTCGCCTGAAAGTCGAAGCCGCGCACCCAGACGGGCTTTCGGACTTCCTCGATGTCGCCGCACGGCGCGAAGAGATCGCGCGGCAGATCGACGACGTGACCTTCACCGACAAGCCGCGTGCGGTCGACGGCGGTCTCCACACCCGCAACGCGCCGCATGGCCTCGGGCAAGAGCGCCGTCGCGGACAGATCAGGCCGCCGGACGGCCCCGCGTTGCATGCGCATCAACACATCGTCGAGATCGCGCGCGCCGCCGCTCGCCTTGCGCACCCGGTAGTCCCAGAGCGATGCGATCAGCATGCCGCGCTGATAGGGCAGTTTCTGCACGGCGGCGTCGCTCCAGAAGTCCTGCAGAATCCGCGCGTTCGAGGCCGTCCGTGCAGGAGATGTGTCGTACGCCTCCAGTGCGGCGTTGAATGCTGACGCAAATTCCTCAGCCGACCAGAGCCCGCCGCGTACGTTCACCCGCCACGCAGCCCAGTCCGTGAAGCCTTCGGACAGCCAGTAGTGTCCCGCTTCATCGGTCTCCGGCAGTCCGCCGATGCGCGAGGGAATCCATGTGTGCATCATCTCATGCGACAGAAGGCGCGAGATCATGGGCAGCGGCGCAGACTGCGTTGCGAAGAAGGCGAAGCCATCGCCACGCCCCGTGCCGCCGACCGATACGGCGCCCGGCGCACCGCCGAGCGGCACGATGGTCACGAGGTAGGGCTCCGTCGCCGCGCCCCAATAGGCGCGTTGATCGGCGCCGATCCTGGCGATCGCCGTGCGCCACGCAGCGTCCTCGATCGACCACGTCCCCCGCACCGCGATGCGCAGTCCGCCACCGGCATCGATCACGCGGAAGTCGCCGCCGACCATCACGCTTTCGACGAGATCGCGCACCTTCGCGCCCGTATGCTGCGCGTCGGACGCAAACCGCGCGTGCGCCGGCATGCCTTCGACGCGCAGTCGCGCCGTACCGCGCATCCTGACGCCCTCAGGCAACGCGACGATCGTCTCGCCGAGGAGATGAAACCAACCCGGCTGGATAAGGACGCGATACGGATTGCGTTCACCTGCGACCGGCGCTCCCGCCGTTTCCTGCTTCACCCGATAGCGCACCTGAATCCGGGCGCCCGGCGCGTGCTGAAGGCGACGATGTGCCGGACTCTCATCGATGCGCACCACCGCCCCTTCGGCGCGCAGATCGCTGATCGCGGCCCAGAGTCGTGTCTCTCCGCCCCAGGCGTCCGGAAGTGCAAGACGCGTTTCTCCATCGGCGTCGCCGCGAAACGTCACCGCGATGTCCACCGCTTCGAAACCGCCAGCGACGAGCACAGGGCGCACTGTCAGTTCGACATCGGGCGGCGGCGGCGTCGCCGACATCGCCATCACGCACGCGCCGAGCACCATCAGTATCCGTGCTGCGCTGCGCACGCCGCTTATTCCCCTTCGCCGAACCTGTCGGCGACGAGGCGTTCGATGGCGTCGAGCGCCGTTTCGGCCTGCGGCCCCTCCGCAATGACCTCGATCTGGGAGCCGATGCCGGCGCCGAGCATCATGAGATCCATGAGCGAGGTGGCGTCCGCCTCCTCATCCTCACGCCGCACACGGATGGTGGCTTCGTAGGCGAGCGCGAGTTCAGCGAGTTTGCGCGACGCCCGCGCGTGCAGGCCGCGCTGATTGACGATCGGCATGGTGCGTCGGAGCGCCGTCATCGCGTACGCCCCGGAGTTGGCAACTGCATATGGTTCCGGCCCAAGCGGACGTCATGCGCGTCCTTGGCCCCATGATCCGCAGAAAAGCGCCCGTCCGGTCAAGCCCCGCCGGCAAGTTCGGCGGACGCGACGCGGATGTAGTGACGTCCGGCTTCCTGGGCCATGGCCGCGCAGACTTCGAGCGGCTGTCGCGAACGCTCCACCGACAGCTTCACCAGCATCGGCAGGTTCACGCCGGCGATGACCTCGATCATGCCCTCGTTGATCACCGAGATTGAGAGGTTTGAGGGCGTGCCGCCGAACATGTCCGTCAGGATGATCACGCCCGAACCGTCATCGACGGCCCGCACGGCCTCGATGATGTCGCGGCGGCGTTCTTCCATGTCGTCGTCGGGGCCGATGGCCACGGCGCGCATCTGGCGCTGCGGCCCGGCCACGTGCTCGGCGGCGGCGACGAACTCGTTCGCCAAATGGCCGTGGCTGACCACCACCAGACCGATCATCGATCTCTTACCCTTCGAAGCAGGACCGCTCTCATAGCACCAAGATGGGGACTGCGTAGCCTGCGCGAAATCAGCGCGCTGCACCTTCCTGCCGATTCCGGGGCGCAGGCCAGAGCGCTCTTCAACCGCCGCTTCCCGCCGCAGGCAGTTCGACCACGAAGCGGGCGCCGGCGACCTTGCCCGGCGCATCGGCTTCGATGTTTTCGGCCCAGACGCGCCCTTTGTGTTGCTCGATGATCTGGCGGACGATGGACAAACCCAACCCCGAATTCCCGCCGAAGGCGGCGCCTTTTGGCCGTTGGGTGTAGAAACGTTCGAAGATTGTTTCGAGATTCTCGCTCGGTACGCCCGGGCCGGCGTCTTCGACATGGGCCCTCAACCACCGCCCGTCCCGCCGTATCTCTTCGGTGAGATAGACGGTGACATCGCCCTCTTCGGGACTGAAGGAGCGCGCGTTGTCGATCAGATTACGAAACACCTGCCCGAGCGGCCCCTCCTGCCCGATCACGATGCATTGAACGCCGCCTGCCGGGCGATAGACGACGTCCACCTCCCCCGGCCGTCGGGTCTGGCGGTAGGTCTCGACGATTTCCGATAGCATCCGCCCGAGGTCCACCGGCGCCGGTTCGCCGCGGGCGGTCTCCGCCTCGATCCGCGACGCCCGGGAGATGTCGGTGATGAGGCGGTCCACCCGCCCCACATCGGCGGCGATGATAGCGAGCAGCCGCGCCCGAGCCTCCGGGTCCTCGACCCGCTGGACGGTCTCCACGGCGCTGCGGATGGACGTCAGCGGGTTCTTGATCTCGTGGCTGACGTCGGCGGCGAAGCGTTCGTTCGCATCGATGCGTTCCAGCAGCGCGTCGGTCATCTGGTTGATCGCCTGCGCGAGATCGCCGATCTCGTCCTTGCGGGTGAACACATGCTCGGGCGCATCAAGGCGCGTCGCACGCCCGAGCCGCAGCCGGTCCGCCGCCTCCGACAGCGTCCGCAGCGGCCGCGCGATCAGCAGCGCCAGCAAAGCCGAAGAAAGCAACGAGACGATCGCCGCGCCGACGATGAACGGGATCATCGCTCGACGCTCGGCCTGCAGGATGTCCTCCACGTCGCCGCTTTCCAGCGTGAGCACCGCCACCACCGCCTGGACGTGCTGGATCGGGATCGACACGCTGACCACGCGCTCGTCGTCGTCGCCGCGCCGCTGGCCGGACAACGTCTCCCCGTTGGCCGCGCGCGCGACTTCTTCCTTCAGGCTATAGTCCGGTCGCCATGGGAGGACGGTGAACTCGCCGATGCGCTCGAGAACCGATTTTTCCCCCGCCGGCCGCGGCGCGATGTTGGGACGCAAGGGCGGCAGCGGCGCCTGGATCACGCGGTCCGAAAGCAGATCCGTGTCCGCAACAAGCTCTCCGCCCGGCAGATAGAGACGCACCCGCGTCGACGTCGGCACCTGCAGGCGACGAAGCACCTCGCGCGCGTTGCGCTCCACGATCGAGGGCTCTGGCTCGCCCTTGGTGGCGGTATCGGCCAGCGCGCTGGCGATCAGTTCGCCCTGCGTGAAAAGGCTCTCGCCCTTCGCGCGGATCAACTGTGCGCGCATCTCCGCGAGCAGCAGCGCGCCCGCAGCCAGGATGGCGAAGCCGACGAGATTCCAGAAGAAGAGAAGTCGGGTGATGCGCGAACTGAGCAGCCCGCGCCGCGACGCCTCACGCCTCGTTGTAGCGGTACCCGACGCCGTAGAGCGTTTCGATGGCGTCGAAATTGTCATCGATCTCCCGGAACTTCTTTCTCAGCCGCTTGATATGGCTGTCGATGGTGCGGTCATCGACATAGACCTGATCATCGTAGGCCGCGTCCATGAGGTGATCGCGGCTTTTGACATAACCGGGGCGCGTCGCAAGCGCCTGCAGGATGAGGAATTCCGTGACCGTGAGGCGCACGGGATCGCCGTTCCAGGTGCAGGCATGGCGGTTCGGATCGAGCGTGAGCTTCCCGCGCACGAGGGGCTTCTTGTCGCCGCTCTCCTGTCCGGGGAGCGCGCCCTTGGTGCGACGCAGGAGCGCCTTCACGCGCTCGTTGAGGAGGCGCTGCGAGAACGGCTTCTTGATGTAGTCGTCTGCACCGACGTTGAAGCCCACCACTTCGTCCATCTCGTCGTCCTTCGACGTCAGGAAGATGACCGGGAGATTGGACGTCTGCCGCAAGCGCTTCAGCACTTCGAGGCCATCCATACGGGGCATCTTGATGTCGAGTATGGCGATGTCGGGCGGCGACTCCGCGAGCGCGGTAAGCGCCGAGGCGCCGTCGTGATAGGTGCGCACGGCGTGTCCCTCGGCCTCGAAGAATATCTTCAGGGAGGCCAGAATGTTCTCGTCGTCGTCGACCAAAGCGATGGCGGCCATCAGGGTTTCGCGTCCAGTTTCCGATTCATGAATTCGGCATATAGAGGGTCGCGCCCCCAAGGGAAACCGCCGCGGGGGGCCGTTAGGCGGACTTTAGCGGGTCTGCGGCCACAGTCGGGCCCATGTCCCGTATCGGCGAGACCCCCACCATCCTGCGCCTCCAGGAGCTCCTGACAGGGGTTCGCGGCAGTGAAGACCCGCGCGGCGCGGTCCGCGCGGTGATGGCGGAAGACCTCCAGCGCATCATGATCGGCGAACGCTGGTCTGCCCGGACGCGCCTGGAAATGCTCGCCGACCTCGCGCGCACAGCCGCCACCGGCCCGTTGCCGGTCCGCGAACGCGACGCCGCACTTGCCGAACTCGGTCGCCTCGCCCTGCGCATTCTCTGGAGCGAAGGACTGTTCGGCGAGGCGCTGGAGCCGGCGACGCCGGCGAAGGATGCGGTCTTGCGGCTGCTGGAACTCGCGGCCTCAGATTTGCTGCCAGAGGGCCCGGCGTTTCGCGTCGTGATGGAGCGCGCGAAGAGTCTTCTTCGTCGCCACGATGTGGCCGCCGCGCTCGTTGTCGATGCGGCGCTGCGTGAACGCCTGCTCGATCTGCTGGTGCAGGCCGAAGACCGGGTGCGCGAAATCGCGGCCTGATACTCGCCGTAACCAACGCTGTTTCGGACCCACGCGCTGCACCCGCGCCGGAACACTTCCCGCGCCGACACGTTCTGACACCGGACACAAGAGTTCCGATTTCGCGGGAGAAAACCCATGAAGACCCAGATCGCCATCATTGCCCTTGCGGCGCTTGCTGCAGCATGCGGCACGACGCCGGGATCGCGCGCCGTGTCAGGCGCAGTGCTCGGCGGCGCAGCCGGTGCGGCCATCGGCAACAATGTCGGCGACGGCGACGCGGGGCGCGGCGCGGCGATCGGCGCCATCGGCGGCGCAATTGCGGGCGCGGCGACGACGCCGTCCAATCAGGCGCCGTCGAACCGTCGCGAACGCTACGATGAGCGCACGGGCCGATACTACTATTACGATCCCGGCACGGGCCGTTACTTTTACGAGAACGGACAGCCCTATCCGTAAGCCGTATTCCGCCTGATGACGTCGCGCCGTCTCCGCACCCGGAGGCGGCGCGTACATGTCAGTGGGCGGCCGCCCAGGTTCGCGCGGCCTTCGCCTCCACCGTCAGCGGCACGCTGATCTGCACCGCCGGTTCGTGCGCGTTTTCCATGACGCGCCGGATCACGGGCATGACCCTTTCTGCTTCCGCCTTCGGCGTTTCGAAGACGAGTTCGTCGTGCACCTGCAGCAGCATGCGCGTGGTCGGGCTGTGCGCCTGCAACGTCTCCGGCAAGCGCATCATGGCGCGGCGGATGATGTCGGCGGCGGCGCCCTGCAGCGGCGCGTTGATCGCCTGCCGCTCGGCGAACCCGCGTTCCGCGGGGTTCTTCGAGGCGATGCCCGTGAGGTGGACGCGCCGTCCGAACACGGTCTGCACATAGCCATTGGCGCGCGCGAAAGCGCGCATGTTTTCCATGTAGTCCCTGATGCCGGGAAAACGTTCGAAGTAGCGCTTGATATAGGCATCCGCCTCGCCGCGCTCGATGCCGAGATTGCGCGCGAGTCCGAAGGCGGAAATCCCGTAGATGATGCCGAAATTGATGGCCTTGGCCTGACGGCGCACCATCGGGTCCATCCCCTCGATGGGAGTCGAGAACATTTCCGAGGCGGTGAGCGCGTGGATGTCGATGCCGTCGGCGAACGCCTGCTTCAGCTGCGGAATATCGGCCACGTGCGCAAGGAGGCGCAGCTCGATCTGCGAATAGTCGGCCGAGATGAGCACATTGCCCTCCTCCGCGATGAACGCCTCCCGGATCCGCCGTCCTTCTTCGGTGCGGATCGGAATGTTCTGCAGGTTGGGATCATTGGAGGAAAGCCGTCCGGTCGTCGTTGACGCGAGCGCGTAGCTCGTGTGCACGCGTTTCGTCGTCGGATTGATCGCCTCGCGCAGCGCCTCGGTGTAGGTCGAGCGCAGCTTCTGCAACTGGCGCCAGTCGAGCAGCACGCGCGGGAGCGCATGACCGGCGGCGGCGAGGTCTTCGAGAACGCTCGCGTCCGTGGACCACGCGCCGGTCTTCGTCTTCGTCCCGCCCGGCAGCTTCATCTCGTCGAAAAGGATCTCGCCCAGCTGCTTCGGTGAGCCGATATTGAAGTCCTTTCCCGCCAGTTCGCGCGCCTCGGCCTCCATCGCCAGCATGCGTTGTGCGAACTCGCCGGACATGCGCGACAATTCCTGCGGATCGACCTTCACGCCCGCGCGTTCCATGGCGCCGAGCACTTCCGGCATGCCGCGTTCGAGGGTCTCGTACACCGTGCGCAACCGCGCCGCCGCAAGCTCGCGCCGCAATTTCTCCCAAAGCCGCAGCGTCACGTCGGCGTCCTCGGCCGAATAGCGCGTCGCGACGCTCACCGGCACCCGGTCGAACGTGACCTGCGCCTTGCCCTTGCCCGCCACGTCGGCGAACCCGATGGGCTTGTGCCCGAGATGCAGCTCCGAAAGCTCATCCATCCCGTGATTATGTGCGCCCGCCGCGAGCACATAGGACATGAGCATGGTGTCGTCGATCGGCGCGACACGGATGCCGTGCGCGGCGAGGATGTTCATGTCGTACTTGATGTTTTGCCCGATCTTGAGGACCGCTGCATCCTCAAGCAGCGGCTTCAGCGCGGCGAGCGCGTCTGCGACCGGAATCTGCCGGATGGGCTCGGCTTCGGTGACGGGCGCCTGTTCTGCGGCGAAGAGATCGCCATTGCCTGCAGGCGCGTTCGGATCGACGTGGGCGAGTGGAATGTAGCACGCTTCGTTGGCGCCGGTGGCGAGGGAAACCCCGACAAGCCCCGCATGCGCGCCGAGGCCCTTCGTCTCCGTATCGACGGCCACGCGCCCCGCCGCGCGCGCGCGCGCGATCCACGCCTCCAGCGCCGCCATCGTGTCGACCGTTTCGTACTTCTCGAAGTGAAACGGTTGTTCTGCGGGATTGAGCGCATCTTCCGGATGCATGTGCGGAATGACGGCGTCGGGATTCTTCGCGATCTGTTCGCGCACACGCCGGCCCAGCGTGCGCAGTTCCATCTCGTCGAGGAACTTCAGCAGCACGCCGTCCTCGAAATCACGCACAGCAAAGGACTCCAACGGTTCTTCCACCGCCACGTCGTCCTTCAGGGTCACGAGCTCCTTCGAGATGCGGATGAGTTCGGCATTGTTCTGGATGCTCTCGCGACGCTTCGGCTGCTTGATCTCGCCCGCCCGTTCGAGCACCGCTTCGAGCGATCCGAACATGCCGATAAGCTCCGCCGCCGTCTTCGGCCCGATGCCGGGCGCGCCCGGCACGTTGTCGACGCTGTCGCCCATCAACGCCTGCACATCGACGACCTTGTCCGGCGTCACGCCGAACTTCTCGAGCACCGCCTCCGGTCCCAGCGCCTTCGATTTCATCGGGTCGTAGAGTTCGATCACATCGTCGACGATGAGCTGCATCAGGTCCTTGTCGGACGACACGATGAGCACCTTGGCGCCCTTGCGGGCCGCCTCGCGGGCATAGGTGGCGATGAGATCGTCCGCTTCGTAACCGTCCATGTCGACAGCCGGCGCGCCGAACGCGCGCGTCGCTTCCCGGATGATCGGAAACTGCGGAACGAGATCTTCCGGCGGCGGCGGACGCTGCGCCTTGTACTGGGGATAGATCTGCTTGCGGAACGTTTCTTCCGAGCGGTCGAAGATCACCGCCAGGTGCGTGGGGCGGTCGGGGCCCTTCATGTCGTTCAGCAACTTGAACAGCATGTTGCAGAAGCCGCTGACCGCGCCGATCGGCAGTCCGTCCCGCTGGCGCGTGAGCGGCGGGAGCGCGTGATAGGCGCGGAAGATGTAGCCCGAGCCGTCGATGAGCCAGACGCGGGATTTCGAGTCGATGGGAGCGGTCATGGCGCAACCATAGGCGCCCCCGCGCCGCCCGTCAGCCGTCCTTCAGGAACAACGCGTTGTAGTTGAACGGCGCACCGATCTTCTGGGCAAGAACGTCGCTGTCGCCCGTCTCGAGAAAGGCCTCCGCCGCCGCCCGCGTCGCCGCCCAGGCCGCCGCCGCCACGCCGGTCGCTGCGGAAAGCCGGCGCACCCCGATCTCCTGCAGCCGCGCGGCGTCCGGAAGACCGGGCCGGGCCATGGCGTTCACCGGCAGGCCCACCTCCCGGACAATTGTGGCGAGCGCATCGGCGTCGATGAGCATCGGCACGAAGAAACCGTCAGCCCCGGCGTCCCGAAGGGCCTTGCCCCGCCGCACGCCCTCCTCCAACGCCGCTTCAGGCGCCACCAGCTGCTTAAGCCAGACATCGGTCCGCGCGTTGATGAAGAGCTTCACCCCTTCGCGCTCCGCCGCAGCGCGCACGGCGGCGACCTTGCGGACATGCAGTTCATGCGGTTCGCGTCCGTCCTCGATATTGATGCCGACGGCCCCGGCGCGCATCAGCGCGACGATATTCTGCGCCGTGTCCGCCGGATTGTCGGCGTAGCCGCCCTCGGCGTCGGCGGTGATCGGCGCGGACACGACGCGCGCAATCTCCTCGATCGTCGCCACGAGTTTCGAGACCGGCAGATGATGCCCGTCAGCGAAGCCGTGCGCCCACGCGACAGCGGCGCTCGACGTTGCGATGGCCTTCGCGCCGGCGCTCTCGATGATGCGCGCGGAGGCGGCGTCCCACGCATTCGGCAGGCGGAGCACTTCCGGGCCTTGATGAAGGGCGTGGAAATCGGCGGCGGTCATGACGGCTCCGTTGTTTTAACCATCTTATCCGGTCCTTGTGTCCGGCGCCCGCCGAATTCGGACGGGCTCAATCCTGACAGTCAAGGCCTCCCCCGGTGCCGGCGCCACAGCCGCCCCCCAAACGCAGCGCGACGCTTGTTCCGCCGCCGGGCTGTGTGTCTATGGTGTGACATTACGGGGCTGAAACGCCCCGAGGGAACTTCCGCGGGCGCTTCTGCGGGCGCTCCCAAGGGCACTGGGGTTGAGGCATGTCTGGGGCGATCCCCATCACCGGTCCGCAAACGGACCGGGCGCGGATTGCGCCCGTGCCCGACTGGGTCGTGCACGACCCCTATGACAGCCCAGCGGCGCCTGAAGAGATCTTCGTCGCGGGCGGGCGATGCATGCTGCTCGACGATACGCAAGTGGACCTGGTCGGTCCGCAGCGCGCCTGGCACGGGCGTTATGTCGAACGGGTGATGACCAACTCCGGCGCCGAGCGCGCCGCGCAATTCTCCGTGCCGTTCGACCCAATCTGCGAGACCGTGGAAATCCACTTCGTCCGCGTCCGGCGCGGCGACAAGGTGATCGACCACGCGAAGCCGGAGGCCTTCGAGGTGTTCCGTCGCGAGCGGAGTCTCGAGCGTCTCGTTTTCGACGGACGTCTCACCGTTCACCTCGTGATCCCGGACGTGCGTCCAGGCGATGTCGTCGAGACAAGCTACACGATCATCGGCGGCAATCCGATCCTGCGCGGCAAGCATGCGGCTTGGATCGCGTTTGAGTGGGGCCAGGCGATGATGGAGACGCGCCACCGCCTGCGGACGCGCGTCGACCGCCCGATCCATTTCCGCGGCGTGAACGGCGCACCCGCGCCGGAAGTGATCGAGGAAAATGGCGTCATCGACCGTCGCTGGCGCGCGGTGCGTCGCCCTGCGGTCGAAACGGAAGACCTTGCACCGCCGTGGGAGATCTCGCGCGCGGAAATCCAGTTCTCCGAGTTCGACAGCTGGGCGGAAGTCGCCAATCTGTTCACGCCGCTCTACGAAACCGATACTGCGCTGCCGGACGACCTGCAGGAAGCGGTCGACATGATCGCGCAGAGCGCCGCCTCGCCCGCCGAGCGCGCCGCCGAAGTTCTGCGCTTCGTCCAGCGCAGCTTGCGCTATCTCTCCCTCTCGATCGCCGAGGGCGGCCTGCAGCCGCGACCGATCGAGACCGCATGGACGAGCCGCTACGGCGACTGCAAGGACGCGGCGCGTCTCTACACGGCCATCGCGCGGCGCGTGGGGCTGGACGCGTGCCCAGCGCTCGTCAACACGCGCCAGGGCGAAGGTTTGAATGAATGGCTGCCGACCGCGTCGGCCTTCGACCACTGCATCGTGCGCGTGATCGTCGACGGCAGGACCTACTGGCTCGATCCGACACGCCGGAATCAGGAAGGCGCGCTCGAGCATATCTACAAGGCGTACTATGGCTGGGCGCTGCCGCTGGCGCCAGGAGTGGAGGCGCTGGCCTTCATGGGGCCGGTCAAGCCCGACCACACCGTCGACGTGAAGGAACGCATTGTATTCGGGCCGAAGCCGAGTTCGCCAGCGACGTACGAATGGCGCACGACGTACTCTTCCTGGCGCGCCGACGATCTTCGCGAACGCATCGCCAACGAGGGCCTCGGCGCGGTCGCCAAGACCTATCTCCGCCAGTTGCAGGACGTCTGGCCCGGCCTGGTCGCGCTCGAGCCCATGCGCTTCGAGGACGATCCGACGAACAATCGCCTGACCACCATTGAACGCTATGAAATTCCGGCGCCGTGGAAGCGGGTGGAAGGCGGTCGCGTGGAGTTTGCGACCAAGGACTATTTCATCAGCGCCGATCTCTCGGACCTGCCCGCCAACGGCCCGCGCAAGCGCGATGTGCACCTCGGGCGCCCGCGTGAGGCGACGCGGACGGTGGAGCTTGAATTGCCGGTGAACTGGCCGTCCGACGGCTGGAACGTGGCGGTCGAGGCGCCCGGCGCACTCTACGAGACTGCACTGCAGCGCGACCGCAAAAAGAAGCGCCTCTTCACACTGACCCAACGCCTGCGCGTGGAGCGCGACACCATGCCGGCGGCCGATGCGCCGCGCTATGTCGAACTCGTCGCCGCCATGCGGAAGGGCTCGGATGTGGTGATCACGTCGGCGACGGCCGGCGACGCCTTCGCCAAGTCGGGGCCGCGCGCGAACTGGCTGGATGCGCTGCGCCTGACATTCATCGTGGCGGTCGTGCTCTTCGCAATCGTGCGGCTTCTCGGGACCGGCTGACCCCCTTTCCGGCGGCGGCGCGCCTCCAGGTCGAGGACGGAAACGCCATGACGAGAAATCTCTATTGCAATCCTCGCGCCTGGCGCGCGCGCATCGCGCAGGCCGCCATCTGGCTCGGCGTCGTCGCGATCGGGGCCATACCGTTCACGACACCCTCCATCACGCCGCAGGAAACCTTGATCGCCTACCTGTTCGTCGCCCTCGCCGTCGCCGCCGCAGTGGGGGTGGAAATCTATCTGCGCCGCTATGTGTCGGCGATCGACGCGGACGCGAACGGCGTCGTCTTCACCACGCTCACCACGTTCGGGCGCAAGCAGATCCGGCACGGGCGCGGCGAGATTCGCCACGCGGGTCGTCGCCACGACAAGGCGCGTTTTGGCGCCGCGCCGAGCGTCGACAACCACTGGATCGCGCTGCACACGGCCGCCGGAAAGTTCGCCTTCGTGCTCGACGTCACGCCGCCGGCGACGATGGATGACGATGCGCTGCGCAAGGCGCTCGGCTGATCAACCGAACATCCGCGGCGCGATCCACATGCCGACGGCGGTGAGAATGAGCAGCGCCGCTAAGTTCAGCCCGGCGCCGCGCCGGATCATCTGCGCCACCGTCGTCTTGCCCGTACCGTAGGCGACCGCGTTCGGACCCGTGCCTGTGGGCATCATGAAGGCGCACGACGCAGCGATCGCGGCAGGCACGATCATCGTCACCGGCTCGATGCCCGTAGCCACGGAAAGCACGCCGAGCACCGGCAACAGCATGGTGATCGACGCGACGTTGGACATGAACTCCGTCAGCACCAGCACAAGCGCCGTCACCGCCAGCACGATGAGGACAGGCGGCGCGCCGGCAAGGACATCGAGTTGCCCGCCAAGCCAGTCCGCGAGTTTGGTGCGCTGCATCGCCTCGGCAAGCGAGAGTCCGCCGCCATAGAGCAACATCACGCCCCACGGTGCGCGCGTGGCTTCGGGCCAGGTGAGCAGCGGCCGTTTGGGCGCCGACGGCCCCGCCGGGATCACCATCATCGCGATGGCGCCCGCGATCACGATGCTCATGTCCGTCACGCCTGTCAGGCCGAGATTGGTGCGCAGGAATTCGCCGCCGACCCATAGCGAGATCACCATCGCAAAGACCCACAGCACGCGCTTCTCCGGCGTGGTGATGGCGCCCAGCCCTGAAAGTTCGCGGCGCACTTCCTGCGCGGCGCCCTCTTCCGCACCGCCCTTCAAGCCCATGCGCCACGTCACAACCATCCACGCGACGGGAATGAGACAAAGCACCGTAGGAATGCCGAGCGCCATCCAGTCCGCAAACGTCACCGTCCGGCCGAGACTGTCCTTCAACCAGGCCATCGCGATAAGATTGGTCGGCGTGCCGATCGGCGTCGCGAGGCCGCCGATGGAGGCCGCGTAAGCGACGCCCAGCACCATCGCGGCAGCGAACCTGTCGCGCGCCGCGCCCGCAGCGGCGGCCGCCGCCGTCGAAATCGCGATGGGCATCATCATCAGCGCCGTGGAGGTGTTCGAAATCCACATGGAGATAAACGCCGTCGTCAGCATGAACCCCAGCACCATCGTGCGCGGTCGGTCTCCGACGCGCGCGAGCACGTTCAGGGCAATGCGCCGGTGGAGATCCCAGCGTTCGATCGCGAGCGCCGTGAATGATCCGCCGAGGAGCAGCAGAACGATCGGATTGGCATAAGGCGCAGCCGCCTGACGCTCGTTCCCGGCGCCCGCCAGCGGAATGACGACGAGCGGGAGAAGAGCGGTCGCTGCGATAGGTATCGCCTCTGTGGCCCACCATGTGGCCATCCAGGCCGCGAGGCCCGCAATGCGCAGCGCCTCCACGGGCAGCCCGTCGCTGGCGGGAGCCAGAGAAATGAGCAGAAAAAGCGCCGGACCGAGCCAGAAGCCGATGCGCTGCGCGGGCGTCCGCTGCGGCGGCGCGGCAGTCGCCGCGTCAGTGATCGCCGTCACCGGCGCCCGCCGCGAGAGTGTACCGGCGGTCGCAATATAGGCATTCAACGAAGTCCGCGTCGCCCATATCATAGAACACGACCGGATGACCCAGCGCGCCGCCGCCGCCGTCGCACTTCACCCGGCGCGACGAGACCGTGATCACCTCGGGCGCGGGGAGCGCGTCGGGCGCGCCCGGCGTCGTCTGCGCATCGGCGTGATGGTTGGCCATGACTTCAAAGCTCTGTGATTGAATTCGTCTGCGACGCCCCGTACCTAGAGCGCGCCGCCGCAGCGCGTCAACGCGCCCGGATGCGGCGCCTGCCTCAAGGTCATTCCATGCGCGATCCAAGCCCGCACGCCCCCGACTTCGCCATAAGGGCGGAGGGGCTGGAAAAGACCTACCGGGGCGACCGCAAGACTCCGCCAAAACGGGCGCTCAAGGGCATTGATCTGGCCATCCCGCGCGGTTCGTTCTTCGGGTTGCTCGGCCCGAACGGCGCCGGCAAATCGACGTTCATCAATATCCTAGGCGGGCTCGTCGTGAAGAGCGGCGGCAAGGCGTCGATCTGGGGCTACGACATCGACGCCGACCCGCGCAACGCCCGCGGCGCTATCGGCATCGTGCCGCAGGAACTCAACATGGATCCCTTCTTCTCCCCTTGGGAGTCGCTGGAGATGCAGGCGGGATTTTACGGCGTGCCGAAGGCGGAGCGACGCAGCGAGGAAATCCTCAAGGCGGTCGGGCTCTGGGACAAGAAGGACGCCTATGCACGCACGCTTTCGGGCGGGATGAAACGACGCCTGCTCGTGGCGAAGGCGCTGGTGCATGCGCCGCCGGTGGTGGTGCTCGATGAGCCGACCGCGGGCGTCGATGTGGAACTGCGCCGTCAGCTGTGGGCTTATGTGAAGGAACTCCACGCGCAGGGCACGACGATCGTGCTCACCACTCACTATCTCGAAGAAGCGCAGGAGCTCTGCGACACCATCGCGATCATCAACCACGGCGAAGTCATCGCCTGCGAACCGACGCCGCAAATCCTGAGCCGCCTTGACAGGCGGACGCTCGTCATCGCGCCACAGGCCGAACTCAGCGCACTCCCCGCCGGTCTCGACGGCCTCGACGCCACGCTCCGCAAGGACGGCGCGCTGGCGATATCCTACGCGAGTTCCCAGACAGTCGAGAGCCTGCTCGAGCGCGTGAAGGCCGCAGGCGTCTCCATCAAGGATCTGAAGACCGAGGAACCGGACCTCGAGGACGTCTTCGTCTCCATGACCAGCGCGCCGGGATAGGGCGCAAGGACGGCCAGGCCTTGACCCCGCCTATTTCGTTCAATATTGAATTATCTAGTTCAACGCTGAACTGGAGCGATCGATGCTGTCCCGTCGCCATGTCCTTATGTTTCTCGCCACCGCTCCCGCTCTTGCCGGCCTCGGCGCCTGCGCGCCTGCGGGCCTGCCCGATCCAGTCGCCGCATGGCGCACGCCCGGGGCCGGGGAAACGGACCCTCGCCGCCACGCGCTCGCACACGCCATCCTCGCCCCCAACCCGCACAACAAGCAGCCCTGGCTCATCGACCTGCCCGGCGCGGATGAAATCGTGCTGACGCCCGATCTGACGCGGATGCTGCCCGTGACCGACCCGCCGAACCGGCAGATCGTCATCGGCTGCGGCGCCTTCCTCGAGCTGCTCGACCTTGCCGCCCGCGAGAACGGCCATCGCGCGGAGATTTCCTTGTGGCCCGAGGGCGAACCGCAACCGGTGTTGGACACGCGACCGATCGCGCATATCCGGCTGGTGAAGGACGCTGGCGTCGCGAAAGACCCCCTCTACCGCCACATCACCGCGCGCCGCACCAACCGCGAACCTTTCGACGTCACCCGCCTGCCCGCCGCCGCCGATCTCGACGCTGTGGTCGCGGCTGCACGTCGCGGCGGTCTCACCGCAGAAAAGCTCGTCGAATCCGACGGCGTGGCGAAACTTCGGGATCTCGTATGGCGCGGCTGGACGCGCGAGATGGCGACGCCAGCGGCGTTGAAGGAGAGCGTTGACGTCATGCGGATCGGCGCCCGCGAAATCGCAACGCACCGGGACGGGATTTCGATGGACGGTCCGATGATCGAAGCACTGAAGGCGCTCGGCATGCTGTCGCGCGAGGCCATGCTCGATCCGAACTCGCAAGCCAACAAGCAGGGCGCCGCGATCTGGAAACCGCTCGCGGAAACCGCGCCCGCCTTCTTCTGGATGCGCGGCGCCGACAATTCCCGTGCGACGCAGATCGCGGTTGGACGCGCCTATGCACGCGCCAATCTGGAAGCCACCGCGCGCGGCCTTGCCATGCACCCATGGAGCATGGCGCTGCAGGAATATCCCGAGATCGCCGATCTCTATGCCGAACAGCAGGCGATGCTGGGGGGCACGGCGGCCGCCCCGGTGCAAATGCTGGCGCGGATCGGCTATGGCAGGGACGTGAAACCCGCCCCGCGCCGGGGACTATCGGAACATCTCAAGGCATGACCAAGACCGCCGGGACGCCGCTACGCTATCCCGAAACCGATCCTGACGCCTTCAAGGTGCTGAACGAGATCGGCATCATCGCGCAGCTTGCGCGCGTCGAACTGGAGCGCGCCACGGGCGATGCGTTATCGGGCGCGGGCTTTTCGGTGCTGAACCATCTCGCGCGGCTGCACGGCCCATGGGCCCCTGCACGCCTCGCGCGCGCCTTCCAGGTGACGAAGGGCGCCATGACCAACACGCTCCAGCGCCTTGAAGCCGAAAGCTATGTGAAGATTGCCGACGATCCTCAGGATGGTCGCGCCAAGCATGTCACGATCACGTCAAAGGGGCTGAAAGCGCGCGACGCCGCACTCGCACGGCTTGCGCCGAGGCTGACCGCCCTCACCAGAAATGTCGGTACTGAGACGCTCAAGGACCTGCTGCCAGGTCTCGCACGCCTGCGGGCCGAACTCGATGCTGCGCGCGACGCATGAAGCCGCCGCGAAGCACGGAAATCTCAGCCGCCGAAGCCCGCCGCATCGCGATCGCTGCGCAGGGGTTCGTCGCCGAGCGTCCCGGGTCCGTGACGCGCCGCCATGTGCGCGCGCTCGCCGAGCGCCTCGGCGCCATCCAGATCGACAGCGTCAATGTCGTCGCGCGCTCGCACTATCTCCCGCCCTTCGCGCGCCTCGGCGCCTACCGACATGCGACCCTGGAAGACTGTGCGTGGGGCAAGAGGCCCGATCTCTTTGAATACTGGGGGCACGCGGCCTCGCTCATGCCGGTGGCGACGCAGCCTCTCTTCCGCTGGCGGATGGCGCAGGCCGAGCATCGCAACATCTGGGGCACGCGCGCGATCGACAAGGAATTCCGCGCCTACGCCGAGGGCATTCTCAAGACCATCGAGACGCGGGGCCCCGTAACGGGCGGCGATTTTGCCGAAGACCGCAAGGCGCCGGGCTGGTGGAACTGGTCCAAAGGCAAACAGGCGCTGGAGTGGCTCTTCTATGCGGGCCGCATTACCACGCGCACGCGCCGCAACTTCGAGCGCGTCTATGATCTCGCCGAGCGCGTCCTGCCCGAGAATGTCACGCGCGCGCCGACGCCTGCAGTCGAGGATGCGCACCGCGCGCTTCTGTTGATCGCCGCGCGCGCCTATGGGGTCGCGACCGAGACGGATTTGCGCGATTATTTCCGGATGCCGGTCGCCGAAACGCGCGCGCGCCTTGTAGAACTGGTGGAGTCCGGCGCACTGCGACAGGTCAATGTCGAGGGCTGGGACAAGCCCGCCTTCCTGCACCCCGACGCAAAGCGACCCCGCAACGGCGCGAGCGGCGCGCTGCTCTCGCCGTTCGACTCCCTGATCTGGTTTCGCGCGCGCACGGAGCGGCTCTTCGGCACACGCGTCAAGCTCGAGATCTACACGCCGGCGGCGGAGCGCCAGCACGGCTACTACGTGCTGCCGTTCCTGAAAGGCGATGCAATCGCCGCGCGCGTGGACCTGAAGAGCGACCGGCACGCGGGCGTGCTCCGCGTGCAGGCGGCGCATCTGGAACCCGGCGCGCCACGCGCGGAGACGGTGGACGCACTGGCGTCGGAACTGCGCGACATGTCGATGTGGCTGGGGCTGGATGGCGTCGTCGTCGCACGCCGCGGGGACATTTCGGCGCCGCTGGCGCGCGCGCTGCGCTAGGCGCGACGCACGACTTTCAGCGTGGCGCCGTCCACCGCGAGGATGGAGACTGCGTCGCCGGCGCCGATGGCGTCATCGCTCTCCGCGCGCCACTCCGTGTCGCCGAGTCTCACGCGTCCGACGCCGTGCTCGAACGCGACAGCGGCCACGCCGGACGTACCGATGAGCATCTTGCCCCGGTCGTTCAGCTCCTTGTCGCCGCCCTTGAGCCATTTGCCCTTCAGATAGCGCCGGCCGGAAACGGTCAGGCCGATGGTGGCGACGCCGAAAGCGAAGAGCTGGAAGGGCAATCCGAGCGGAAACAACAGCAGCAACAGCGCCGTCAGCCACGCGGCCACGGCCGGCCAGAGCAGGTAGGTGGTCCCCGTCGAAATTTCGGCGATGAGCAGCACCAGTCCGATCCCGAACCAGTGCCACGGGGTCACTTCCGCGAAGAATGAGGCGATCGAGCTGTCCATGTTCCAAACATAGGAAGAGCGCGCCCGGGTGTCACCCGGCGCGTCCGCCTCAGACCCGCGGCGTGGACGTGCCGCGCGGCGCCTGCGCCTCGACGGTGAGCGCCTTCAGGCCCTCCACGAGACCGGCGAGTCCCGACAGGTCCGCCGGCACGATGACCGTACGCTGCTGCGGGCTCGTGGCGAGCTGGCCGAACGCCTCGATGTATTTCTGGCCGAGGAAGTAGTTGATCGCCTGCACGTCGCCCTTGGCGATCGCTTCCGACACGGCGGCGGTCGCGGCGGCTTCGGCTTCGGCGGCGCGTTCGCGGGCTTCGGCGTCGCGGAAGGCGGCTTCGCGGCGGCCTTCGGCTTCAAGGATCGCGGCCTGCTTGGCGCCTTCGGCGCGCAGGATGGCGGCGGACTTGTCGCCTTCGGCTTCAAGAATCTGCGCGCGCCGTTCGCGTTCCGCCTTCATCTGCCGCGCCATCGCCTGCGTGAGATCGGCAGGCGGCGTCAGGTCCTTGATCTCGATGCGCGTGGCCTTCACGCCCCACGGGCTCGTCGCGTGATCGAGCACGGCCAGCAGTCGGGCGTTGATCGCATCGCGCTGCGAGAGCACTTCGTCGAGATCCATCGAACCCACGACCGTGCGCAGGTTCGTCATCGACAGATTGAGGATGGCGAGATTGAGATTTTCGACCTCGTAGGCCGCCTTCGCGGAATCGATCACCTGGATGAACACGACCGCGTCGCACGACACGATGGCGTTGTCCTTGGTGATGACCTCCTGGCGCGGCACATCGAGCACCGTCTCCATCATGGAAATCTTGCGCCCGACGCCGTCGACGAACGGGATCAGGAAGGCGATGCCCGGCTTGATCGTCTTGGTGTACCGGCCGAACCGCTCGACGGTCCATTGCCGGCCCTGCGGCACGAATTTGATCGACGAAAAGCCGATCATGACCGCAAGGGCCGCGAAAATGCCGAACACGATATCCATGGCGTGAGCCTCCACCTTCCCCCAACTCTTTGAGCCAGAAGAGGAAAAGAAGCGTTAGCTCACGCCTTAACGGCGAGTTTACGGCGCTGGTTTCTCAGAGCTGGCCGAGCAGGTAATCCGCACTCGACACCTTGAACTCGCCGCCCTGCTCCACGTTGAGCTCCTTCACCACGCCGTCCACAACGAGCATGGAATAGCGCTTCGAGCGCGCGCCCATGCCGAAACCGGACGCGTCCATGTCGAGGCCCAGCGCCTTGGCGAACGCCCCGTTGCCGTCGGCCAGCATGAGCATGTCATCGCCGACATTCTGGTCCTTGCCCCAGGCGCCCATGACGAAAGCGTCGTTCACGGAAGTGCAGGCGATCAGGTCCACGCCCTTGGCCTTGAACTCCGCCGCCTTGTCCCGGAAGCCCGGCAGGTGCTTGACCGAACACGTCGGCGTGAACGCGCCCGGCACCGCAAAGAGCGCCACCGTCTTGCCGGCGAAGACTTCCGCGCCCGTCATCGGCTTGGGACCATCTTTCGTGCCCGCCACGAAGGAGGCTTCCGGCAGCTTGTCTCCAACCTTGATCATGTCGCGTCTCCTGAACCCGTGCGAGGTGAACCTTCGGAGGGGTACATAGTCCGCCCACCTGCGCCGTGTAAGCCCCTTGCGGAGCAATCCCCGCCCCGTCAGGTTGCGCCCATGGACGGATCCCTGACCGGCAAACTCCTGATTGCCATGCCCGGCATCGGCGACCCGCGCTTCGAGAAGAGCGTGATCGTGATGTGCATGCACACGCCCGAGGCGGCGATGGGCCTCGTGATCAACAAGGTGAAGGAAGACCTCACCCTCGGCGACGTGCTCGAGCATCTGGGCGTGGAAGCCCCGGAACCCATCGCCGCGCGCGCGGTGCTGGAAGGCGGGCCGGTGAAGCCCGACCGCGGGTATGTGCTGCACAGCAACGACTTCGACGCCGGCGACGCGACGCAGTTCGTGACGCAGGACCTGTCGCTCACGGCCACGCGCGACGTGCTGGAAGCGCTGGGCGAGGACCGGCGGCCGCCGCAGTCCTATGTACTGGCGCTCGGCTATGCGGGCTGGGGCGCGGGCCAGCTGGAAAACGAGCTGCACGGCAATGTGTGGCTCATCGCCGATCTCGAACGCAGCATCGTGTTCGACGAGGCGCACGACAAGAAGTGGACGCGCGCCATTCGCAGCCTGGGCATCGATCCGAGCATGCTGACCGGCGACAGCGGTCGCGCTTGAGCATGCGGCGCTTTCGCGGCTTCAGGTCTTGATCTGCTTCAAGCCTTGATCGGCGCAGGCGCGTTCGGGTTCAGCAGCGCCTTCATCTCCGACCACGGAATCTTCACTTCGAAATTGCCGAGCGCATGCGGGCCGATGCTTTCCGGCGGGAACAGCACGACCAGCGCTTCCTCGGTGATCAGCCAATTCTTGGTCTTGGTCGCGGTATCGAGCACTTCGGGCGCGCGCAACTCGATACCCGGATCCATCGCGTTGAACTGCCGCCGCAGATCGCGCGAAACCCGCTGGGCGAGCCACGCCTTCCAGCGCGCCGGCGGCGCCGAGAAAACATCTTCCTCCTTCAGTGGTTCGCCCGTCGACATCACGACCGTCACGACCTTTTCGCCGTTGTTCGGGCGCGCGGCGGAAGCCGTCATGTCCATTGTCGTGAAGCG
Source organism: Hyphomonadaceae bacterium (assembly GCA_016791445.1). GTDB lineage: Bacteria > Pseudomonadota > Alphaproteobacteria > Caulobacterales > Aquidulcibacteraceae > VFBF01. Next base: position 29,142 of record JAEUMP010000014.1, read on the forward strand.
CACGCTGATGAGTTCCGGCCCGGCATAGGCGATGCGGTAGTCGACGAATTCGCTGGTCTGGTCCGTCAGGACGTACTGCGGTCGCTGTGTCATCAATTCGTTGAACCGGCGGATCTGCGGGCTATCCCCCTGCAAGCGCGGAAACCGGATTTCCTGCGTGATCGCCACCGGCGCGTATTCACCACCGCCGAGTTCTGCGGCGACCTCGGCCGCAATGGGCTGCGCCCGATTCAATTCGACCGCCTGGAAGGTATAGCCGCCCTTCTGCGTCACCGCAGAAGACGCCTGCTCGGCGCGCCGACGCAACGCGCCGGCGAGACAGCCCTCCTGCTCGGCGGTAAGCGGAATCTTGCCTTCGCCGATGCCGCACGAAACCCGCGTGGCCTGAAGCCACTCCGCCTGCCCATTGGCGAGCTGGCGCGCCGCGTCCAGCGGGATGGCGCCGGCGGCCTCCACCAGCCGCGACTTGACCTCGCCCACGAGGGGCGAAAGGTCGGGATCGCCGCAGAGGGCTTCGCCGAATGCGCCGCCGACGGAGCCGCAGGGGTCCGCCGCCGCTTCAACCACCGATGTGGGCGTCGCCTCGACCTCCGCCTTCTTGCCGCCACCCCTTTCGCCGCAGGCGGCCAGAGCCATCGTCAAAATCAGGGCTGTGCCGATCACCCTGTTCCGGTAGCTCATTGCGCACGCCATCTGTCGTCCTCTTCATCCCCCGGCGCTGCCGGCCGGTTCGGGTGAACCCCTCTCCAAGGAATACGTCAACGTCATGGCTGCCGGAACCACCTATCGACCCGACCCTGCATTCGCCGGCCTCGGGCCCGAATTCGCAGATCCGGTCGCGCCCGCGGCGTTCCCAGAGGCGCGGCTGCGCTGGCGAAACGACCGTCACGCGGCGCAGATCGGACTTGGCGGGCTCACTCCCGGCGCCTTCGAGGCTCACTTCGCGCGCTTTGAGCCGCTGCCCGACAATCAGCCCGGTCCGCTCGCGATTCGCTATCACGGCCACCAGTTCCGCACCTACAACCCCGATATCGGCGACGGCCGCGGCTTCCTGTTTGCGCAGGTGCGCGATGACCGTGACCGCCTGCTCGATCTGGCGACCAAGGGGTCCGGCCAGACGCCCTATTCGCGCTTCGGCGACGGTCGGCTGACGCTGAAGGGCGCGGTGCGTGAAATCCTCGCGGCGGAAATGCTCGAGGCGCAGGGCGTCTATACGTCCAAGGCTTTCGCGGTGTTCGAGACGGGCGAGAAACTGCAGCGCAACGATGAGCCCTCGCCCACCCGCAGCGCCGTGCTGACCCGTCTCGGGCACAGCCACATCCGTATCGGCGTCTTCCAGCGCCACGCCTATCACGAGCGCGCGGATCTCCTCGCGCGCCTCGTCGATCACTGCGCGACCTGCTACTACCCCGATCTCCTCGCACTCGACGGCGAGGAGCGCGCGGCGGGCCTGCTCACTCACGTCACTGTCGCCAACGCTGCGCTGGCGGCCAGCTGGATGGCGGCGGGTTTCGTGCACGGCGTCCTGAACACCGACAACATGAACATCACGGGCGAGAGTTTCGACTACGGTCCCTGGCGCTTCCTGCCGGTCAGCGACCCGAACTTCACCGCCGCCTATTTCGACGAACGCGGGCTCTACGCTTTCGGGCGCCAGCCGCAGGCCGCCGGCTGGAACTGCGCGCAGCTCGCGGGCGCGCTAGTCAGCCTCTGCCCGCAGGAGAAGCTCGAAACGTCCCTGCAAGCGTTCGCCCCGGCTTACCGCACCGCGCTGCGCGACCGCACCTTCGCCCGCCTCGGCCTTGCGACAGGCAAGATGGAAACCGATCTGGACTTTCTCACCGAGCTTTTCCGCTGGATGACAGACTCCCAGGTTTCATGGCCGCAGTTCTTTCATGACTGGTTTTGCGCGAACCCTGCTCGCGCTGCAGAAAGTCCGGAACGCGTGCGCTATGAGAGCAGCGATTTCGCCGCAACGCGCGCGGGCCTTCTCGACCGGACGCCGGTGCAGCCAGAGAGGCTCGCGCATCCGTACTTTCAGGCGCCGCTCCCGGCCACGCTTCTGATCGAGGACGTGGAGGCGGTGTGGGCGCCTATCGCGGACGCTGACGACTGGACGGCGTTCGAGACCAAGATCGCCTCCATCGACGGCTTCCGGGACGCGCTCCAATTGCCGCAGGTATGGGAACGCAACCTTCCAACGCCGGGGGCAGTGGTCTAGGCGTCATCGCGATGTCACCGACGACGCCTATGCGTCGAAGACCGCAACCGGGAGAAGGCGATGGCTGACGACGGCGCACACAACCCCGGCGCTCCCGCGCCGCACCTTCGCGACCTGATCCAGGCGCGCCTCACCCGCCGCGCAGTGCTGGGCGCTGCAGCGGCGGCGCCATTGCTCTCCCTGATCGACACGGCCGCAGAGGCCGCGCTTCCCGTCGGCGCGCCGCCGACCTTCGCCTCCGTCGCCGCGACCAAGGCCGATACGGTGACCGTGCCGGACGGCTACGAGGTGCGCACGCTCATCGGCTGGGGCGACGCGCTCTTTGACGGCATGGCCCCCTTCAATCCCGACACGCTCACGCGGGCGGAACAGGAAAAGCGCTTCGGCCAGAACAACGACATGCTCGCGCTGTTCCCGGCGCAGTATGCGTTCCCGTGGCCGCGCAACCAGAAGCGGCATCTGCTCTGCTCCAACCACGAATATGTCGAGCCGGCGCTGATGTTCCCGAGTGTGGCGGCGCCGGACGCCTTCACTGCCGAACAGGGCGCGGCGATGTACGCGGCCATGGGCCTCGGCGTCGTGCAGGTGGAAATGACCGACGACGGCGCATGGCGCATCGTGCGCGAGGCGACGCCGGGATCCGGACTGAACCGGCGCGTCACGCCGTTCACGCCCGTGCGGATCGAAGGACCCGCTGCAAACCATCCCTGGATCGCTGCCGCCGCTGCGCACATGAACGCCGCCGAACCGGGTACGCCAGCGGGAGAGATCGCGTGCGGCACGTTCGCGAACTGCGCCGGCGGCGTGACGCCGTGGGGCACCTATCTCTCCGCCGAAGAGAACATCAACTACTACTTCTCCAACTCCAATCCGCAGTCCGATGTGCTGAAGGCCGCACTCGCAGACGGCGCGTATGAAAAGGACGCCAAGAGCTACGGCTATTCCGCCAAGGCGCCGCGCACCGTGCCCGCCGCCCCTGCGCAATACGATCTCGCGAAGAACCCGACCGGCCCTGCGCTCTACGCGTGGACCATCGAACTCGACCCCTATGACCCGACCTGGACGCCGCGCAAGCGCACCGCGCTCGGCCGCCGCAAGGCTGAATGCGCCACCACGGCGCTCACGAAAGACGGACGCGTCGCGGTCTACTCCGGCGACGATGAAGCCAACGAGTTCGTCTACAAGTTCGTCACGCGTCGTCGCTTCAATCCCGCCTACCGCACCGCCAACCGCGATCTGCTGAATGAAGGCGTCCTGCATGTGGCGCGCCTCGAAGAGGACGGAACCGGCGCGTGGATCCCGGTGACACTGACGGCGGCGAACCGCGCGGCGCGCGCGAAGGGTTACGCGCCGCTTTTCCGCGACAATGGCGACCTCATGATCCGCGCACGCGAAGCCGCCCGCCTCCTCGGCGCCACGCCGATGGATCGGCCTGAAGACGTCGAGGCGGTGCTGGACGACAACTGGCGCGGTCTCGGCCCGGTGCTCGTGGTGTGCACCAAGAATACAACCGACGAACCGGCCCGCCCCGGCAATCCGCGGCGCGTCGATCCCGAACGCCCCGACGCCAATCCCGGCAACGCGACGGGGCACATCCTGCGGATCGACGAGGCCAACAACGATTGCGGCGCACGCCGCTTCAAGTGGGATGTCTTCGCGATCGGCGGCGATCCGGCGTCCGAAACAGGCGTCGTCCAGGGCCAGGGTGGCACGCGCTATCTGGTCTCCACGAAACTGGGAGACCGCGAAACGACGAGCGGTGCGCGTTTCGCCTGCCCGGACAACATCTGCTTCGACACCTCGCTCAATGTGTGGATCACGACGGACGGCAACGATCAGGTTTTTGCCGACAGCAATGACTGCGTGCTCGTCACGCCGCTCGCCTCCACAGGTCCGCGCCCTATGAAGCGTTTCCTCGTCGGTCCCGTCGGCTCGGAAATCTGCGGTCCGATGTTGTCGCCAGACGAAACAGCCTTCTTCTGCGCAATCCAGCACCCCGGAGACGCCGATACCGATGGCGTCGGCATCCGCACATTGCGCTGGCGGCGCGGCGAGAAACCGCCCTCCACATTCCCGGACGGCGGCTGGCCGCGTTCGGCGGTCGTCTATGTGACGAAGAAGGACGGCGGAAAGGTCGGGAGCTAGCGCCGGACGAAGCCGTCGGGATGCAGTGCGCGCGCGACCTTGGCGGCTGCGCGCACCTGGTCTGTGTCGCGCGAGCGCAATTCGTCGTTGAGTTCGGACCACGGCGTGATGTTGTCGTGGGTCATCAGCTTGTTGTTGCGCGCGCCGGGGCGCCACCCTGACAGGAGCCTTTCCGCCATCCAGCGCCCGTGCTCGATCTCGGAGAGCCGGTCGAGCATGTCCTGCGGAATGACGGGATGCACTTCGCCGCCGCGCGACGGCGCCGGCCGCCATCCCGCGTCCCACAGCTTCACGAGCGCGGCGTCGGAGACGGCCCGGTTGGCGTTTCGATAGGTCTCCGCCACATCGTCCCAACCGCGCTTCACCGCTTCGAGTTCGCGCATGTCGACATCGCGTCGCATCATGTTCTTCTCGTAGAGCCGGTGCGCGATGGCCGCGCCCTTGTCGAGAATGCCTTCCACGACGAGCGCACGCGTGGCGACCGCCTCCACGGCGCCGAAGGCCTGGATATAGGCGTCGAGAACGTCCGGCGTGCGGTCGCCATCGGCGAACTGCCGCGAGAACTCCGACTGCGTGACCTCCTTCATGTAGATTGGCGCAAGGCACAACCCCCGGCTGTTCGCCGTGCGCAGGAGGCCGAGCGCGAGCTGGATGTTCTGTGCATCCGACCCCGTCGACACGACGGTGGCGCACACCGGCCCGCGCGACGCCTCGAGACCTTCCAGATACTCCCCGTCGAGCGCGCGGCGCGTCCAGTCCAGCGCCACGAACTCGATGTCGGCGCGCCAGATCGCGTGTGCGCTCGCCTGCGGATAGCGCGCCACAAATCGCGCGCGGGCGCCTTCGGCGTCGGGCGCGACGACGGTGACCCGCGGCGCGCCGAAGCGCGCCGACCAGAGGCTCATCAGCACGCGCAGCGCCACCGCCTCCGCCGTCGCGTCGAAGCCAAACACGACGATGTGCAATCGCTCGCGCTGCTGTCGTTCCGCGAGATCGAGAATGTCGGGCGCATAGGTGACGACGAGCGTGCGCGCGGCGATTTCATCAAGCGAGAAGGGTCGCGGATCGATGACGCCGCGCGACTTCGACTTGCGACTGACCGGCCCCTTCTCCCGCTCCGCCAGCATGCGCATTTCGCGCGCCTCCATGAGCAGAAGCGGAGACCCGATCGCCACGTGCGCCGCCAGCCGTCGCGAATGGCGGATCGGCAGCACCCGCAATGTCGCCTCGACGCGGAGATTTTCCGTGTCGTCTTCGCTGAGCGTCACGACATGCGCCGCCGTCTGCGCGCGCGCGGATTTCAGGGCGTCTACATGCGCGGCGTCGCCCTCGATGAGGATCACCCCCGTCTGTCGCAGCGACCAGGCGGTCTCCGGCACAAGCCCCCGCGCAATCAGCACCACCGCATCGCCCGCGCTGCGGCAGGACCGCGCGAGCGCCAGCGCCGCCACGCTCTCTCCCGCGATCACCACATGACGCGACGCGCCCATCATGAAGAGACGCGCGACCGATCGACCGACGGCGCCGGAAAACCCGAACAGCAGTCCGACCACCGTCAGCAGAAGGCCCGCGAACCGGGCGATCTCGAGACTGAGCGTCGGGTCGCTCGCCGCGCGTTCATAACCGCCAGCCATCGTGAGTGCGCCGATCGTCTGGTAGATCGCATCGGTGAACGGCAGATCCTGCGCGCGCCAGCCGGCAAGCCCGAAGGCGGCCCAGGAAAGCGCAAGCACCAGGATGATCGCCCACTTCACAAGCGGCTTTCGCTGGTGCGCGAGCTTGGTGAAGCCCGCCGCACGCATGGCCCAGAAGTCGCCGTAGCGCGACGCCATGTCGATACTCCCTGAGCGCCCGGCTCCCCGTCGGACTTCCCTCGGACGCGACCCGAACCTTGCGCGCTTGACGGATGCTGACAAGCCCTGCACGTCTTGACGCAGAGCTGGGTGGGCCTTGCTCCCGATGAAGAGAGATGGGTCGCGGTGGCGGCGCCGGAGGGAGTCGAACCCCCGACCTTCTCCTTAGGACGGAGCAGCTCTATCCAGCTGAGCTACGGCGCCGAGGGCGGACTTATGGCCGCTTCTGCGGCCCGCGTCGATATTGGTGAGGCGCCGTGCGGCGCGTGAGGGCTGGGTGGAGGTACGGATGGGCGCATGGCGCGGGCTGGCGGCGACGCTGGCGTTGACGGCGGTGATCGCAGCCTGCGGTCCCAAGATGGAGGGACTCGAAAAAGGCGAGAGCGGCAAGGCGACGGAAGTGCGCGACGGCGACACCTTCGTCATGGACTCCGGCCTCGTCGTGCACCTCGCCGGCATAGAGGCGCCCGGCTATGAACAACCCTTGGCGAAAGATGCGCGCGGCGCGCTTGAGCGTCTCGTGGCGCATCGCAAGGTGCAGCTGGCCTACGGCGGCGAGAAGCGCGCGCGCGACGCCGCGCTCGCCCAGGTCTATGTGCAGACCGAAGGCGGCAGGTGGGTCTGGGCGCAGCAGGCATTGCTGCTGGAAGGCCACGCCCGCGTCCACACGCGCCGCGACAACACAGCGAGGCTGGAGGAAATGACAGCCGCCGAAAACGCCGCGCGCGCCGCCAGACGCGGTCTCTGGGGCGACGCATTCTACGCCGTGCGTTCTCCCGCGCAGATGGCGCGCAGCGCCGACGACGTGAAGGCGGATCCCGAATGCGCCTCAGAACTCGCGCAGATCGCCGAGCGCCGCGAGGCGCGCAAACAGAAGGCGGCGGCGACCGCAACGCGTCCCGCTCCGCCTCCGGCTGACGCCGCCAAGGACGCGCCCGAAGTCGCCGAGGCGCCGACCGAGGACACCCGCCGTACCCGTCGCCGTCGCGACTTCACCGTCGTGGAAGGACAGATCACCAGCGTCGCGGATCGCGAACGCGCGGTGTTCCTGAATTTCGGCGACGACATCGCACGCGATTTTGGCGTGATGGTCACGAAGGACAATCTCGCAAACTTCCCCGGCGGCCTTGAAGCGCTGACGGCGCTGCAGGGCAAGACGGTGCGGGTGCGCGGAACGGTGCCGCGCTGCGCGAAACCGCTGATGCGGATCGATCACGCGGCCGCGCTGACGGCGATCAACTAGATCAGTCCGGCTTCCACCGGATCGCCCACGATGTCGAGCAAGGCGCGGCGGAGCTTTTCCATGGCGCTCTGCTCGATCTGGCGCACGCGCTCCTTCGAGACGCCGAGGCGGGCGCCGAGCGATTCAAGCGTGACGGTATTGTCTTCCTCGAGCCGACGCTCGCGGATGATGAGTCGTTCACGCTCGTTGAGCCGATGCAGCGCCGCCTCCACGATCCGCGCACGCGCGGCGCTGTCGCGACGGTTCATCGTCTCCACGTCCGGCGTCGCCGCTTCGTCGGGCAGCACGTCCTGCCAGTCTCCCGCCCCCTCGCCGAGCGGCGCGTTGAGCGAGCGGTCCGGTCCGGCCATGCGCGCGGCCATCGCCTCGACGTCCGCCGCCGGCACGTTCAGCTTTTGCGCGACGAAGTCGCGGGTTTCGCGGGTGAGGTGATCGCTGGAATCGTCGATCCTCGCGCGCAGCCGGCGCAGATTGAAGAACAGCGACTTCTGAGCCGACGTCGTGCCCGTGCGCACGATAGACCAATTGCGCAGGATGTAGTCCTGGATCGCCGCCCGGATCCACCAGGCGGCATAGGTCGAAAAACGCACGCCCCGTTCGGGATCGAACCGCGCCGCCGCCTGCATCAGGCCGACATTGCCTTCCTGCACCAGCTCCGACGCCGGCAGACCGTAGTTGCGGAATTTCGCCGCCATGGCGACGACGAGCCGAAGGTAGGCGCCTGTGAGCGCGTGGAGCGCCGCCTCGTCGCCGCTGTCGCGCCAACGCCGCGCGAGTTCCGTTTCATCCGCCGCGTCCAGCATCGGCATGCGCATCGTCTGGCGCGCATAGCTGCGGGCGGCGGTCTGGAACTCCTCGATCTCCGTGAGCGGCATGGGGCCTCCGCTGCGGCGCGGGATGCGCTTGCACAGGGAGATACGCACGCGGCGGCGCGCGGTTTACGCGGCGGGGCGCGAAAAGGCGCCGCAGGCGGTCACGACTTCGGCGCCGAAAAGGAGAAAGGGGCCGGCGACGCCGACCCCCTTCCATGTTTCCAAGTCGGCGCAGTTCGACTGAAACTCAGGCGGCGGCCTTCTTCAGCGACAGCGAGTGCGAGAGCTTGGCGAGCGCCGTCTCGCGGTCGGTGTTTTCCACCGCCGCCAGTTCGCGGACCATGCGGTCCAGCGCCGATTCATAGAGCTGGCGCTCCGAATAGGACTGTTCCGGCTGATCGCCGCCGCGGTGGAGGTCGCGCACGACCTCGGCGATGGAGATCAGGTCGCCCGAATTGATCTTCGCCTCGTATTCCTGGGCGCGGCGCGACCACATGGTGCGCTTGATGCGGGCCCGGCCCGAGAGCGTCTTCAGCGCTTCGTCGACCACCTTGGTGGACGCGAGCGCGCGCATGCCGCAGGACTTGGCCTTCGCGGTCGGGACCCGAAGGGTCATCTTGTCCTGCTCGAAGGAGATCACGAAAACTTCAAGCTCGGTCCCGGCCACGGTCTGCCGCTCCAGGCCGGTCACACGGCCCACGCCGTGCGCGGGGTAAACGATGTGGTCGCCGGTCTTGAACGATTGCGGCGCAGCCGCGGTGCTCACGGTCATGTGGTCAGTCGCTCCATATTCCCAACGCGACCGCAGGCAAACGAACGCAAAAAGGGGGCTTGATAGCCTCTCGACCCCTTGTGTCCCTTGAAAATGCCTGCGGACTCCGACGGCGGCGATCGCGCCGCGAGTGAGCCTGTAGGTATCACAGTTTCTTCATTTAAGGAAGGGCTGCTCACAGGCGCGGGCGTGAGGCGGATTGTCGTTGCGGCGCCCGCAAGGGCGTCACCGCTTGCGCGCGCCGACGCCCGCCATGTGCGGTCTCGCGAAAGCTGTCCTTAGCGGACAGCCAATTCAATCTACATTGATTTAGTGGGGTAAAGCGGTGGAGCTATCCCGCACGGGCGACTGGCCCGTCGCTGGCCGCCCGTGCGGCGGCCCCTGGAGGGACGACATGACCAGATCCGTACTCGCAACCACCTCTGCGGCGCTGGCGCTGCTGTCGCTGGCCGTTCCCGGCGCTGCGTTGGCGCAAGGCGTGACGCAGGAGGCGCCTCTCGCGACCGAGCGCCCTGACCGGCCCGACGAAGTGATCGTCACCGCCCGCCGGCAGAAGGAAGACCTCCAGACCGTGCCGATCGCCGTCTCGGTCGTCAGCGGCGCGCAACTCGCCGAAAGCGGGATTTCAAGCGTGCTGAAGGTCGAGGAAGCGGTCCCCTCCATCCAGATCTTCTCGTCGAACCCCCGCAACACCGCGCTCAACATCCGCGGCCTCGGCACGACATTCGGGCTCACCAATGACGGCGTCGAAGTGGGCGTTGGTCTCTATGTGGACGGCGTCTTCTGGTCCCGCCCCGCGCAGGCGGCGCTGGATTTCATCGACATCGAACAGGTGGAGGTGCTGCGGGGACCGCAGGGCACGCTCTACGGCAAGAACACCACCGCCGGCGCCATCAACGTCACGACGCGCCGACCCACCTTCATCCCTGAAACAAATTTCGAACTGTCCTACGGCAATTACGGCGCGGTTTCCGCCAAGGCGTCCGTCAGCGGGCCGATCTGGGGCGACAGGATCGCGGGGCGCCTGTCCTTCTCCGGCTCGCAACGCGACGGCCTGCTCACACAGGTCAACCGCGGACAGGGCGGCGCGAACAACACCGGCGACGATCTCAACGACGCGAACAATCTGGGCCTGCGCGGGCAGTTGCTGTTCGACGTCACCGACAGTTTCGAGGTCCTCGTCGCCGTCGATCACACGCGTCAGCGGCCGGAAGGCTACGCGCAGGTGCCGGTTCGCGTCGCGCCGACATACCGCACGGCGAACCGCCAGTTCTTCGGCCTCATCGACTCCATCAATGCGACCAATCCCGGCCTCAACTACGCCGTGCCGGTGCGTGAAATTTTCCGCCAGACGGTGACGAACCCGACGGTCGGCGGCATCCCCACCGGACCGAACGGCATCTATGCGGAATTCGACGCGTTCGCGCGCGTCACCGACGCCGACGTTCCCCACCGCTCCTACCAGGACATCAACGGCCAGTCCGTCACCGTGAACTGGGACATCGGCGCGGGCACGCTGACATCGATCACCGCGCACCGCCACTGGGAGTGGTATCCCGCCAACGACCGCGACTTCATCGGCCTGCCCATCACCACAGCGTCGAACAACCGCTCCAGCCAGGACCAGTGGACGCAGGAGATCCGCTACGCCGGCGATCTGTTCGAAAAGCTCGGCTTCGTTGTCGGCGCCTACTATTTCGACCAGGAAATCCGGACCCGGAACACGCAATCGCAGGGCCGCGCGGCCGCCCGCTGGTTGATCGATCCCCGCGCCTCCAACGTCTATCGCGGCAGCGACGGCACGACGCTGACCGGCGACGTCGCCGCCTTCATTCCCGAACTTCTCGACGGGCTGACGCAGATCCAGTTCGTCGACACGAAGACGACGAGCGCAGCGCTCTTCGGACAGCTTGAATGGTCTGTCACGGACCAACTTCGGATCATTCCCGGCGTGCGCTTCAACTATGATGAGAAGTCCACGGACTACGACTCGCCGGTCACGGGGGGCCTCAACCCTGCGGATCGTCCCGACCTCGGCGCGGGCGCGATCCGCGCGGCGCAGAACTCGATCCTGTCGCGCCAGACCTACACGGCGCAGACCGACGACACCAACATCTCGGGTCAGCTCACCGTCGCGTACGACATCGCCGAAAACCTCAACACGTATCTGACGTACGCCACGAGCTTCAAATCCTTCGGCCTCAATGTCGCGGGCGTGCCCGCCAACACGCCGGTGGTGGTGAAGCCGGAGTCCGTCCGGCATGTCGAGGCGGGCTTCAAGAGCCAGCCGTTCCGGGGCGCGACGTTCAACGTCACGGCGTTCAACACCGACATCGAGGACTATCAGACCGTCGTTGTCGCCAATGTCGTCGGCACGCTGCGCGGCTACCTCGCCAATGCCGAAGAAGTGCGCGTGCGCGGCGTGGAAATCGACGCCTCGGCGCGCCTCACCGACGCGTTCAGGGTCTCCGGCGCGCTCGCCTACAACGACGCAAAATACGTCAGTTTCCCGAATTCGCCGCTGCCCATCGAGCAGACCGGGCGCCCCATTCCCAATCCGGCCTACAATCCAGGCCTGCCGACCAGCGCCACGAACCCGCTGACGATCACCGCGCCTTTCGTCGATGTATCGGGCAACCGCCTGCCAGGCGTGTCCGAATGGGCCGGATCCTTCAACGCCGAATACAGACGCCCCGGCGCCTTCCTCGGACGCGACGGCGAATTCTTCGCCGCCGGAGACGTCACCTGGCGGACCGATTTCTCGTCCGACCCGGCGGGATCGAAATACCTCGAGATCGAAGGCTATTCCCTCCTCGGCGGACGGATCGGCTTCCGGTCGTCGAACGGCTGGGACTTCTATGTCTGGGGCCGCAATCTCGCGGACACGGAGTATTTCGAGATCCTCGCCACGCAGTCCGGCGGTTCAGGACTCGTGGTCGGGACGCTCGGCGATCCGCGCACATTCGGCGTGACGCTGCGCGGGCAGTTCTAGGGCGCGGCGTTCCGGCGGGTGGTCGCGCGGCGCGCGATCACCCCTTGCCGGGCTTTTCGGAGAAGTACTTCTCGAACTTGCCGGTCTCGTCCTTGAAGGCGTCGGCGTCCGCCGGCGGTTCGCCCTTGTGGGTGATGTTGGGCCAGATCTTCGCGAAATCGGTGTTGATCTTGAGCCACTTGCCGTCGGGCGTGTCCTCGGTGTCGGGCTTGATCGCATCGACAGGGCACTCCGGCTCGCAGACGCCGCAGTCGATGCACTCGTCGGGATGGATGACGAGGAAATTCTCGCCCTCATAGAAGCAGTCCACCGGACACACTTCGATGCAGTCCATGTACTTACATTTCACGCAGGCGTCGGTGACGATGTAGGTCATCGCGGGGAGACTCTCCGGGCGGGCATTCGGTTTTGCGCGCGCCATCAACCACGAAGCCCTCCCCGCGACAACGTCTGCCGGGTGAACGGATCAATAAGCCGCGCTGCCGTCCTCTTCCGCCCCATCCCCCGGCGGATCAAGGTCTTCGTAGAGCGTTCGCGCCTCCGTCGCCGGTCCGCGCCGGGTCCCGCAGGCGGTCACGCGCACCGTCCGCAATACCCGACCCTGCCGGAAGCTCACCCCGTCGCCGGGCTCCACGGGGGTGGCGGCCTTGTCCACCCGCCGGCTCTGGCCCGCCCGCTCCACGAAGACGCCCCGTTCGACGACGGTCGCGGCCAGCGTTCGCGTCTTGAAGAAGCGCGCGCGCCAGAGCCAGACGTCGAGCCGCACCCGCTCGCCGCTCATGAACCGCCCGCCTTGCGCGGCGCCACGAGACCCGCCAGCGCGCCGAAGGCGTTGTCCTGCGACGCGGGCCCGGCCCTCGCCGCGCGGGGCCGCGCGGCGCCCGCCGGCCGCCACCGCGATGCAGCGCCCGTCTCCGCATCGCCCTCGCGCACCCGCTTGTAGCCCAGCGCCGCGAGCACGCCTTCGATGTCGCGCGCCGGGCAGCCGATGACCGCCGCCATCGCCGGATCGAGCGCAAAGTCCGCGCCGGAGGCCCGCGCCGCCGCGCACACGCCCGCGAGTCGCTCCGCCGCATCGAGGCGCACCGCGCGCGGTCCCGCCGGCCGGAAGCCGGCGGCGGCGTAGCTCGTCCACGAAAGCGCCGCGTCGATCGGCGTCGACTGCGCGCCGGGCGGCGGCAGGAAAAGCGCGGCAGGATCGCCGGTCTGCGCGCTGCGCAGGATGGCGTGCAGCCGCGCCGCACGCTGCTTCAGCAATGCGGGCATGAAGACCGAGTGACGCCCCACCCGCACGCCGTGCGCGGCGAGTGTCTTGCGATCCGCGGAGTCGAGCACGGCGACCGTCTCCGCAGCGCCCCGGCGATCGAGCGCGCCGCCCGCCTCGATGAGCTGGAATGCAAGCCCCCGCGCGGCGCCCGACAGCGCGCGCGCCTCGATGGCCGCCTGCAATCGCACGAGGACGCCGAGATCGCGCTCCACCGTTTCGGCGAGCCAGCGCTCGATGCGCGTCTTTGCAGCCGCAAGCATGGATTCATCGCCGGTGTCGCCGCCCAGCATCGTCACACGTGGCGCAAACAGCGAGCCGCCCGTCGCGAGCCGCGCCACGGCCGCGCCGTCGGCTTCGATGCAGGCGTTGGCGTCGAGCCTGAAGAGCGCATCTTCGCCTTGCGCGATGGCGCGCAGTCGGCGCGTCACCTCCGGGCGCAGCGCGCGAAACGCGGCGTTGCGCACGGCCTGCGCCTCGCGGCCGCCCGCGCGCGGATCGGGCTTGAAGACGAGGCCGTGCAGGCGCCCGACATAGTGTCCCTCGACCGTCACCTCGCCTTCCTCGGTGACGCCGGCGAGGAGGATGTCGTCGCGTTTCAGACTGCGGACGAGCGCGCTGGTGCGCCGGTCGATGAAGCGCTGGGTGAGCACGCCGTGCAGCGCGTCCGACAGGCGGTTCTCCACCTCCTGCGCGCGCACGCGCCAGCCTTCGCAGTCGTCGATCCAGTCGGGGCGATTGGCGGCATAGGTCCAGGTGCGGATATGCGCGAGACGCGCTTGCAGCGCGTCGAGATCGCCGTCGATGCGGTCGAGACGGCCGATCTCCTTGTGGATCCAGTCCTGCGGCAGGCGCTGTTTTCCGCCGATCAGATGGCGCGCGAATTCCGTAAGCAGGCGTGCGTGTTCGTCCGCCGTCGCCTTGCGGAAATCCGGCGTCTGGCAGACTTCCCAGAGGCGCCGCACGTCGGCGGGACGGCGCACGCGGTCGAGAACGTCCGGCTCCTGCGCGACGCGCCGCAGCGCGAGTTCATCGATGGCGCCGCGCACGCGCACGAGGCCCGGCTGGTGCGGCGGCGTTTCGAGCGAGGCGATGAGTTTGTCCACCGACGCGAAGTCGAGATCGGGCGATCGCCACTCCACCGCCACCAAAGTTTCGAAGTCGTGGCCTTCCACGCGCATCACCGTCTCGGCGTCGAACGGCGGGCACTCGCCGGTTTCACCGAACGTCCCGTCGTCGCGGAACCGCCCCGCGCGCCCGGCGATCTGCGCGACCTCGTCGGGCCGCAGCACGCGATTGCGACGCCCGTCGAACTTGGCGCGGCTCGCGAAGGCCACATGGTCGACGTCCATGTTCAGGCCCATGCCGATGGCGTCGGTGGCCACGAGAAAATCGACTTCGCCGGACTGGTAGAGCGCGACCTGCGCATTGCGCGTGCGCGGGCTCAGCGCCCCCATCACAACGGCCGCGCCGCCGCGCTGGCGTCGGATCAGCTCGGCGATGGCGTAAACCTCCTCCGCCGAGAACGCGACGATGGCCGTGCGCTTCGGGAGCTTGGTGATCTTCGTCACGCCGTTGTAGCGCAGTGTCGAAAACCGCTCACGACGAATGATCTCGGCATGCGGCGCAAGACGCCGGATGACGGGACGCATAGTGTCGGCGCCGAGGAGCATCGTCTCGCTCGCCCCGCGCGCCCGCATGAGGCGGTCGGTGAAGATGTGACCGCGATCGGGATCGGCGGCGAGTTGCACCTCATCCACCGCGAGGAAATCGACCTGCTTCTCCAGCGACATCGCCTCGACGGTGCAGATGAAGTAGCGCGCGCTGTCGGGGACGATCTTCTCTTCCCCGGTGATCAGCGCCGCCGCGCGCGCGCCCTTCGCCTTGACGACCTTGTCATAGACCTCCCGCGCCAGGAGCCGCAGCGGCAGGCCGATCATGCCCGAGCCGTGGGCGAGCATGCGCTCGATGGCGAGATGCGTCTTGCCGGTATTGGTCGGGCCGAGGACGGCGACGACCCGCTCATTCGAGCGATCACCCGTACGGGGAATAGTCATGGCTGCCCTTCCGCTTTCCGGAGATGGCCCGCTGCGGCGCGCGTGACAAGGACCTGTGGCCGCCCCGCATCACCATGCTGCACACCGCCCGCGCCATGCCGCGCGACAGGCGAATCGCGTTCCCGCCCGCCCCCCGGCCTCGTTAACCATGGGCCACACGGCGACCGGCCTCCCAAAAGTCCGGCGCTCCAAGGGAGGCACCACATGACTTCAAAGACCCTGCGACGCCTTGCGTTCGCCAGCGTCAGCGCGCTTGCGCTGATCGCCACCGCCGCCGCAGACCAGGCCTGGGCGCAAGCCGACGCCAGCGACGAGATCATCGTCACCGCCCGCAAGCGCGGCGAGTCCCTGCTGGACGTGCCCTTCTCCGTGAACGCACTGAGCGAGGAGCAGCTGCGCGCGCGCGGCGCGGCGACCCTCGAGGAGCTTTCCAAGAACGTCGCCGGCTTCTCGGTGCAGAATCTCGGTCCCGGCCAGAGCCAGGTGGCCATCCGCGGCATTTCCGCCGGCCAGATCGTGCGCGACCAGCCGGGCGTGAAGGAGCAGGTCGGCGTCTATCTCGATGAAAGCGTGATCTCGCTCTCGCTGTTCACGCCGGATCTCGATCTCTTCGATCTCAACCGCGTGGAAGTGCTGCGCGGGCCCCAGGGCACGCTGTTCGGTTCGGGTTCGCTGGCGGGCACGGTGCGCTACATCACCAACCAGCCCTCGACCGACGGTTTCGAGGGCGCCGTCGAAGGCACGATCTCCTCCGTCAAGGACGGTGAAATCGGCGGCGATCTCAAGGGCATGCTCAACATCCCGATGAGCGACCGCGCGGCCTTCCGCATCGTCGCCTTCGCCTCGGATTTCCCCGGCTATATCGACGCGATCCAGCCAGGCGGCGGGCGCGCGGAAGACGTCAATGGCGGCACGCGTTCCGGTGTGCGCGCGGCGGCGATGTTCAAGTTGAGCGAAGCGCTGACCGTCACGCCGCGCATCGTGTGGCAGGACATCGAGGTCAACGGCTTCAACCGTGTCGACGTCTACAACTACCTGGGCAACCAGTACACGACCACGCGCCCTGCCGTGCGCCTCGGCGATCTCGAGCAATTCACGCAGTTCGGCGAGCGCTTCACCGACGAATTCCTCTTGGCCGATCTCACCATCGCCTACGATTTCGGCGGCCTGACGCTCACCTCGATCTCGAGCCTCTCCGACCGGGAGGTGCTCGTCTATCGCGATGCGACGGCGCTCACGGGCTCGATCACGGGCGGTTCGCTGGGCCTTGCGGAGAACGTGTTCACGCTCAACGCGCCGCTCATCGACACCACCTCCGTGAACACTTTCACCCAGGAAGTGCGCCTGTCCTCCGACACCGGCGGACGCGTGCAGTGGGTGGTCGGGGCGTTCTACTCCGATCAGGAGCGCAACTACGCGCAGGACCTGCAGGTGCGCGGCTTCAGCGCGCTGACCGGCATTCCCACGGCAAGCGTGCGCGCGCCGACGGACTCGCTCTACTTCTCCACGGTTCCCTACGACCTGACGCAGTACGCGATCTTCGGCGAAGCCACCTATGCGGTGAACGACAAGCTCAACGTCACCGCCGGCGTGCGCTACGCGAACTACGAGGAATCGCGCCTGCTGACGTTCGACGGCATCTTCGCCGACCAGACCATCGACAGCCCCGGCTCGGTGGAAGACGACGACATCGCGCCGCGCGTCATGGCGTCCTACAAGCTCTCCGACACGCTCACGCTCAACGCGCAGGCGTCGAAGGGTTTCCGTCTCGGCGGCGTCAACGACCCGCTGAACCGCCCGCTCTGCAACGCCGCGGACTTCGCGACGTTCAACGCGCTGTCGAAGCCGACCTTCGAGAATGAGACGGTGTGGAACTACGAAGCGGGCCTCAAGGCGCGTCTGGCGGGCCGCGGCTCCTTCACGGTGGCGGGCTTCTACTCCGACATCGAGAACCTGCAGGCGACCATCGACGCCGGCACCTGCTCCTCGCGCATCATCGCCAATGTGCCGAGCGCGCGCTCGATCGGTCTCGAAGCCGAATACAACGCCCGCTACGGCGACCATCTCGATGTGGCGGTGTCGGCCTCGTACAACCAGTCGGAGCTGACCTCGAGCGTCGTGGACTCCACCGGCGCGCCGATCCAGGGCCTGCGTGACGGCAATCGCCTCCCGACGGTGCCGGAGTTCCAGGCCGCCGCGAGCGTCACCTGGACCCAGCCGGTGCGCAACAATCTCGACGGCTTCATCAGCGGCACCTGGCAGTATGTGGGCGAGCGCTTCACCCAGATCTCCGACCAGGAAAACAACCCGCGCACGGTCACGCTCTTCTCGACGGGCGCGCCCAGCGTGGCGTCGCTCTCCTTCCCGCTGGAGCTGCCGGACTACCACGTCCTCAACCTGCGGGCGGGCGTGCGGGCCCCGGACGGCTGGGAAGCGGCGGTGTTCGTCAACAATGTCACCGACGAGCGGGCGCGGCTCTCGATCGACCGGGAGCGGGGTCTGCGGGCGCGGTACGGCTACCAGACCAACCAGCCGCGCACGATCGGTCTGACGGTCCGGACCTCGTTCTGACTGTCGCAACCGTCCAGGAACTGCAGCCGGCCCTTGGCGCGCAACGCCTTGGGCCGGTTTTGCCGTGCGAGAATGTCAGGATCGAATCAAGAACGAATCACGCGCGAATCACATCGAGTGATTCGTTCGCGCCATGTTCACCGCTAGATATGGTGCCCGATTCTCCCGGGCAGCACAATGCCGCCCTAACTCGCCGTGAAGCTCCGCGCTTCCAGCACCGCCACGCCGATCTGCTCCACGTCTGTCGGCATCTCGATGCGGATCGGCGCGTAGAGGCCGTTCGAGGTCGGCGCGAAGAGGAAGGTGAGGGTCGCCGGGGTCTGCGGGTCAGGGAAGCCGGCGATGGGGCGGTACTGGACGCTGCAGCGGATCGCCGAACCCCGGTAGGCGCGCGTGTTCACGTTCACCCGGCCATTGGCCGACATGACGAAGTCGAAGCGCGAACGGCCGTCCATGAGCACCCGGATCGTGCGGCCGCACGGGTCGCCCGTGGCGGAGACCATGCTGGCGATGGCCGCCACCTGATCGATGGCCCCGGCCTTCTGGGCGTCGGTCGCGGGCGGGTTGCCCATGCCCATGACGGGGTTGGCGGTCGTCACCGGCGCGCCGCCGGCGAAGTTCACGTCGACGACGCGGTTCCGCTTGCCACCCTGATGCCTGTAGGCGACCGGCTTCAGCCCCTGGGCCGTCACCTGCCCCCGGGACGAATAGCGATAGTCCTGGCCGCTGCCGACGAGGGTGCGCACCAGGCCGGTCATGCGTCGGGAGGCGGTCGCCTCATAGGAGTCGCCCTCGAACTTCACGCCGAAATTGAAGTCGCCGGCCTGGATGCCCTTGCCGCTCACTGAGTAGACGATGTTGAAGCTGCGTGCGGCCGGCGCGCCCGTGGGCGAGGCCGTCGGCGTCTGGGCGCTCGCCGCGCCCGTCAGGAGCACCATGGCCGTCGCCATCAGGATCCGCCGCATCGTCACACTCCCTGCGCCCGGCAAATCCGGACCGGACGTCACCCTACAAGTCCCAGGGTGGTTGCAGCATGAACGGATCGGGGCGCAAGTGTGGCGGCCGGTGCGCCCGGAGCCAACTCCCGCTTGACCCGAACGCCCCCTTCGCCTATCCGTCCGCGCTCATTTTTCCAGACTTGGACGCAAATCCCATGGCCCGCCGCTGCGAACTGACCGGAACCGATCGCCAGATCGGCCATCGCGTCAGCCACTCCAACATCAAGACCAAGCGCGAGTTCGGCCCGAACCTCGTCAACGTGACGCTGCACTCCGAAACGCTCGGCCGCAGCTTCAAGTTCAAGATCACGGCGGCGACCCTGCGCACCGTCGATCACCGCGGCGGCTTCGATGCGTTCCTGCTGAAGGCCGACGAAGCGGGCATGTCCGACAAGGCCGTGAAGGTCCGTCGCGAACTGAAGAAGAAGCTCGAGGAAAAGGCTGCGGCCTGACCCTCGCTTCCATTGCGAAATTCAACGGCGCGCGCCTCCCGGTGCGCGCCGTTTTCGTTTCCATCAGGGCGCGAAATCGAACGCGTAGATGAGCGTGCGTTGGCTGCTGCTGAAATTGTCGTCGGAAACGATGTAGAGCCGCACGGCGCCCTCGGCGCCGGGCACGACCGCCATCCCTTCGAAATTGTCCACGCCGAGCGGCGCTGCGAGATCGGCGATCGGCTCGCCTTCCCAACGGCCCGCCTCGATGCTCGCGCGCGTGACGCGGCGCAGATGGATGCGCACGCCGAGCACCGGCGCGAAGAAACGCTCCATCGCGATGTAGTCGCCGTCCGGCAACCGCGCGAGCGCGACGAGGCCGTAGAAGTCCTTCGTGACGGCGCGACCGCGCGGCGATGACGGCGCCGCATCCGGCGCGAGCGGCAATATCCAGAACGGCGGATTGCGGTTCGTCACGCCCTCACCCGCCGTGAGCAGACTGTCATCGAAGGGCGCGAGCGCTTCCAGCCCCTCGTTCGCGCGCAGCGCGTCAGCGCCGGCGGGCGCAATCTCGCGAACCGACGCCGCGTGCGGCCCGTCCTTTTCCAGATCGTAGAGGCGCACGCGATGCGTGCGCTCGAAGCTCACCGCAAACCGTCCGTCCGCGAGACGGACGACATCTTCGGCATCCGCGACTTCCTTGCGCCGCAGCGCGCCGCCGTCCGCGTCCCGCAGCCATGCGATGCGGGTGTCGACGATGCCGGTCAGATCGCCCGCTTCGCTGTGCGTCAGGCGCGCGACGAACCAGTGCCCCTGATCGGTAACCGCCACGAGCCGGCCGTCGGCCTCCACATGCAGCCCAGACAAACCGCCCACCCGCGCATCGTCCGACTGCAGCACGAGCCCGCCGCGATAGACGAGCTTGCCGACCGATTTGAGCGCCTTGTCATCCGGTGCAAGATCGACCGCACGGGCGGCCACGCGCACCGGCTCCCAGTCGTCGGCGTTCGGCCCCCAGCCGCTGAAGGACGCGCCGGACACACGCACCGCCGCCGGCGCGTTCCAGAGTGTCAGATGTTGCGTCGCGCACGACGCCGCGAACAGCGCGATCAGTCCTGCGACTGCGATGGCGAGGCGGCCGCGCCGCGCGTTCATGCGCGCACGGCCTTGCGCATGGCGCGCATGTCATAGGCGGCAGGCGGCGCTGAGGCGTTGTCGTCGAAGAGTTCCGCGAGTTTCTCGGTCATCACGCCGCCGAGCTGCTCCGCATCGACGATGGTCACCGCGCGGCGATACCAGCGCGTCACGTCATGGCCGATGCCGATGGCGATGAGTTCGACGGGCGAGCGCGTCTCGATCCACTGGATCACCTGACGCAGGTGTTTTTCGAGATAATTGCCGGGGTTCGCCGACAGCGTGGAATCATCCACCGGCGCGCCGTCGGAGATCACCATCAGGATTCGGCGCTGTTCGGGACGACCGATGAGGCGTTCATGCGCCCACATCAGCGCTTCCCCGTCGATGTTTTCCTTGAGCAACCCCTCGCGCATCATGAGGCCGAGATTGCGCCGCGCACGCCGCCACGGCGCATCCGCCGACTTGTAGATGACGTGCCTGAGATCGTTGAGGCGCCCCGGATGCGTCGGACGTCCGGCCTTCAGCCAATCCTCCTTCGCCATGCCGCCTTTCCAGGCGCGCGTGGTGAAGCCGAGTATCTCCACCTTCACGCCGCAGCGCTCCAGCGTGCGCGCGAGAATGTCCGCGCACAGTGCGGCGACCATGATCGGGCGTCCGCGCATGGAGCCCGAATTGTCGAGCAGCAGCGTGACGACCGTGTCCTTGAAGTCGGTGTCTTCCTCTTCCTTGAAGGAGAGCGGCGCCGTGGGGTCGATGACGACGCGCGTGAGACGCGCGGTATCCAGCAAGCCTTCTTCCAGATCGAACGTCCAGGTGCGGTTCTGCTTGGCGAGAAGCAGCCGCTGCAAGCGGTTGGCGAGACGGCCGACCACGCTCTGCAATGGCTTCAACTGCTGGTCGAGATAGCTGCGCAGACGCGCAAGCTCCTCGGGATCGCACAGCGTTTCGGCCATGATGACTTCATCGTGCGCGCGCGTGAACGCCTTGTAGTGCAGGTTCGGATCATTCGAGTCGTCGCGCTGGCGTGGCCGCATCGGACGCTCGCCGTCCTCGGCGGTGTCGGCGTCCTCGTCGGGATCGGACTCCATGTCCATTTCCACCGGCTCGGTGGATTCGTTGAGATCGGAGTCGGACTCGCCCGTCTCCGCCTCCATCATCGTCTGATCCTGCCCCTCTTCCTGCGCGCCGTCGTCCTGCGGCGGTTCGGGCGGGGGCGGTTCGTCGGGCGGGGTGGAATCGTCTTCTGTCGGCTCGCCGCCGAGTTCGTCGCCCAGTTCGAGATCGCGGATCAGATCGCGCGCGGCGAGCGCAAAGAGCCTCTGGTCGTCCACGAGGCCGGTGAGCTTGTCGAGCGCCTTGCCGGCTTTCGCCTCGATCTCGTCGCGCCACAGATCGACGACGCCCTTCGCCACCTCCGGCGTCGGCAATCCCGTCAGGCGTTCGCGCACGATGAGGCCGAGCGCATCAGCGAGCGGCGCGGTCTGGCGATCTTCCATGCGCGCGAAGCCGCGCTTCTCGCATTTCTCTATGAGGGCGGCGGTGAGATTGCCCTCCACGCCCTTCATCGCATTGCCGCCGAGCGCCTGCACCCGCATGTCCTCGGCGGCGTCGTAGAGCGCGCGCGCGCGATCCCCCTCCGGACGCATGGCCGCGTGCTTGGCGTCGTCGTGATAGGCGAGCTTGAGCGCCAGCCCGTCCGCCTGCCCGCGCAGGCGTTCGGCCTCGGCGTCGGAGAGGTTGCGCGGCGGATGCGGCAGGACGATGCGCCCCTGCGACAGTCGAGGCCCTTCGGCGCCGAAGGTGATCTCCAGCTCCTCCGCCTCCGCGAGCGCGCGCGTGGATTGCGCGAGCGCGCGCTTGAAGAGTTCGGTCGGCGTTTCCTTCTGGGCCATGGACGTGATCTAGCGCGTGACGCTGCGGCGGCGGAAGAGCCGTTTCAGTGCAGACCCTGCGGCGCGCCGTCCTTGTAGATCTCGAAGAACTGGTCCCTGTCCCTGTGGGGCGTGCGGATTTCCACCCGGTCCACCGGCGATTGGGCGCGAATCCACTGGAATGCCTCGCCGATCTCCTGTTGCAGATTCTTGGGGTCGATGGGCGTGGAGCCCTTCCACTCCTCGCCGAGGAAGAAGGTCGCCAGCGCGATCTCGCCGGCGAACCACTTGCGGGTCAGCGTCTGCAGGTCCGCCAGCGCCGCCTCAAGGGACTGGCCTTCACGCGGCAACTGGGTCTCCCATTGGCGAGTAGTGAAAGCGACGAGATTGTTGGCGATGAGGATGTTCACCGGCTCGCACTTGGCGCCGCCGGGGATGGTGTCGATGGTCAGGAGGAGCGCGCCGTCCTCCCAGGTGCTCCAGCGGCCGCGCCTCGCGTCATCCCAGTCCTTCAGCAGCGCGTGGACCTGTCGCGCCCAGGGGCTCGCCCGCACAAGGTCCACAGCATCGGCGATCTTCTGGCTCATGGCGCACCTCTCCCGTTCCCGAAGGCAATAGCGCGGCGCGCCGCGGGAGCGATAGGGCTTTCGGCTGTGGCGGGCCGGCTGTAGGGCTCGTTCCCATGATCCTCTATGACGAGAACAACCCCGCCCCGAACCCGCGCCGCGTGCGGATATTCCTCGCCGAGAAGGGGGTCACGATCCCCACGGTGCGGGTGAAGCTCGCCAAGCGCGAGCACAAGGCGCCCGAGCACCGCGCGCGCAATTCGCTGGGGCAGGTGCCAACGCTCGAACTCGACGACGGGACGACGCTCTCCGAGAGCGTCTCCATCTGCCGCTATCTGGAGAGCCTCCACCCCGCCCCGCCGCTCTTCGGGACGACGCCGCTTGAGGCCGCCCAGATCGACATGATGATCCGCCGGATCGAGTTCCAGATGATGACGCCTGTCGGCATGTTCTGGCGTCACGCACATCCGCTCACCGCGCCGCTGCTCACCCAGTTCACCGACTTCGGCGAGAGCAACCGCCCGCTCTACGCCGGCGCCTGCAAATGGCTCGACCGCGAGATCGGCAATCACGACTTCATCGCCGGCGACGCCTACACCATGGCCGACATCATCGCCCTGACGACGATCGACTTCGCGACCTTCACGGGGCTGGAAATGCCGACGGAATGCACGACGCTGCGGGCGTGGCATGAGCGGGTGAGCGGGAGGGAGAGCGCGGGGGCGTGAGCCGCGCGGGACGGAGGTTGGACGCATGGCCGTGACGTCATCGTTTCAGACGGACCATCCCCGTGACCGCACCTTCTTCGCGGGCTTCGTCATCGCGTGCTGGACCGGCGTCGCGTTCGGCTTTTTCCCCGCGTCCAGCGCGCGCCTCATGGGGCGAGCGGACTATGAGGCGCCGCTCATCCTGCACATCCACGCCGCCGCCTTCGTCGGCTGGCTGATGCTCCTGAGCCTGCAGGTCCTTCTGGTCAGGGCGCATCGAACCGACCTGCATCGCAGGCTCGGCGTGATCGGCCTGCTTCTCGTGCCGGTGATGGCCTATTCGGGATTCGCCGCAGAGCTTTACAGCCAGCGCTTCTACATCCAGCGCGACGACCTCGGACTGGGCTTCTTCATCTTGCCGCTCTTCTATTCCGTGGCGTTTCCACTCCTTGCGCTGGCGGCGCTCGCCTTCGCGCGCACATCACCCGCGACCCACAAACGACTGATCCTCGTCGCCACGACCGTCATCGTCGGCGCGGCCTATGCGCGCTGGTGGGGAGAAGGCCTGAAGAACCTGTTCGGCGACGGCTACTGGGGCATGATCGCCAACACCTTCGCCGGCACGAACCTCCTGCTCGCGTGCGCGGTAGCGTACGACGTCATGACGCGCGGACGTCCGCACATGGCCTACCTCGTCGCCGTGCCGGTGCTGCTCGTGTGCCAGCTCGTGCTGTCGTGGGTGTATCACGCCCCGTGGTGGCCGCCGATCTCGCGCGAACTCATCGAGTTCAGGGCGCCGTTGTCGTACTGAGACGGAGGGATTGCGGCAGGCTCCGTTGCTGGACGCGAGTCGTTGTTTGGGAAGCCTGAGGGAGCGCGGCCATGACGGAGAACCTCGCAGCGTCCTCGACTGAGGCGCTGCTGCGCTTGCATGCAAACATTCTTCACGAGCTCCGGGAACGAAGGATCGTGCGCAGCACCAACAACCCGGTGGGCGACTACGCGGAAGTGCTGTTCGCGAAGGCGTTCGGGTGGATGATCGAGAGCAACTCCGCGCGCGGACACGACGCCATCGACGGCTCGGGCTTGCGATACCAGATCAAGGCGCGGCGGTTGACCCACCACAACCCTTCCCGGCAGCTTGGCGTTCTTCGCGAACTCGACCAGTCCCCGTTCGACCATCTCGCCGCCGTGCTGTTCGACGAACAGTTCGCCGTATTCCGGGCCATCATTCTCCCGCGCGCGACGGTGCTGGCGCAGAGCGCCTACAAGCAGCGCGTGAACGGCTGGAGATTCGTGCTCAACGATTCATCCTGGACCGCGCCCGGCGCGATCGACGCAACGGAACACCTGCGGGAGACGGCGCGCGCGCTCTAGGAGCAAACGATCAAACCACACTTGAGGCTGAAGCGGAGGTGGATTTCGCTTCGCTCAATCCACCCTACGCCCTCAGGCCACCTTCACCCGCGTCGCCGCCTCCGGCAGATCCGTCCCGAAGCAGCGCTGGTAGAACTCCGCCACCGTCGGGCGCTCGAGTTCGTCGCACTTGTTCAGGAACGTCATCCGGAACGCGAGACCGACGTCGCCGAAGATGCGCGCGTTCTCGGCCCAGGTGATGACCGTGCGCGGGCTCATCACGGTGGAGATGTCGCCGTTCATGAAGGCGTTGCGGGTCATGTCCGCGACGCGGACCATGCTCATGATCGTCTTCCTGCCTTCCGGCGTCTCGTAGTCCTTGCCGGCCTTGGCGAGCACGATGGCGGCTTCGGCGTCATGGTCGAGATAGTTGAGCGTGGTGACGATGGACCAGCGGTCCATCTGGCCCTGGTTGATCTGCTGCGTGCCGTGATAGAGGCCCGTGGTGTCGCCGAGGCCGACGGTGTTCGTCGTCGCATAGAGACGGAAATACTTGTTCGGCGCGATGACGCGGTTCTGGTCGAGCAGCGTGAGCTTGCCGGATGCTTCCAGCACGCGCTGGATCACGAACATCACGTCGGGCCGGCCGGCGTCGTACTCGTCGAAGCAGATCGCCACCGGCCGCTGCAGCGCCCACGGCAGGATGCCTTCGCGGAATTCCGTGACCTGCTTGCCTTCCTTCAGCACGATCGCGTCCTTGCCGACGAGATCGATGCGCGAGACGTGGCTGTCGAGGTTCACCCGGATCATCGGCCAGTTGAGGCGCGCGGCGACCTGCTCGACGTGCGTGGATTTGCCCGTGCCGTGATAGCCCTGGACCATGACGCGGCGGTTGAACGCAAAGCCCGCGAGGATCGCCAGCGTCGTCTGCGGGTCGAAGCGGTAGGCTTCGTCCACTTCCGGGACGTATTCCGTGCGCTTCGAGAATTTCGGGATCTTCATGTCCACGTCGACCCCGAACTCCTTCGCGGAGATCGTCTTGTCCGGGGTCATGGAGAGGAGGTCGTCGGAAGCGGTCATGCGGGCCTTCACTGGGAGGTCGGACGGGCAAGTTCACCCGATAATGACCGCTCAGATGGCTGCCGTCACGCGGTCGCAACGGGAATTCGCCGATTCCCGGTGCGATGCCGACTACATGCCGCAGGCTGGTTTGCCGTTACGGCGCCCCGAAGACTTTCCGTGGGTCGGGCGGCGAGAAGGCGAGCGTCACCAGGAAGCGCTCATCATCCTCAGCGATGTCCGTCGCACTTGAACTGCCATAGGCGACATTGAGCCAGACGGATGAATCGCTGCCGCCCAGACGCTGGCTGAACGACACGAAGTATCTGTCCCGGGACTTCTCGAAGATCCCGTCGGCGGCCGATGAAGGATCGACCTCCTGACGACCATACTGGATGGAGAAGCGGTTGGACGCTGCATACCGTTCGACACCCAGCCAGCCGTCGATGGTGTCAGCATCGATTTCAGCCTTGGTCTTGTCTCCTGTCGAGACGCGCTCATCGAAGCCGGCGCGCACGGAACCGCCGATCATCCACCAACTTGTCAGGCGATTGCGATCCGTTTCGTCATCCCTGCGAACGGCGATCGGATGACGGTAGGACGCCCATGCCACAGCGCCCGCGCTCTCGTAATCGGACGTACGCCCCGGTCTGCCTCGCCACAGGGCGCCCGCGCCCAGATCGAAATCGACGCCTGCGCGCGCCGCGAGATCGGCCTCCTTGACGCACTTCTCGATGAGCCCGGCTGCTTCGCTCTTCGCGAATGTCTTTGAAAGTCCGGTGCGGTCCTCCTCCGTGATCTCTGCGAGTCTGGCAGCGATCCGGGTCTTCTCCTCCCTGATTGCGCCGATCCTGCCATCAATCTCGATGCGCCGCGCCTCGGTCACGCCTGATCCTGTCTCGCGTTCCAGAGCCGCGCTTTCATTCAACAGCGCGTTGAGCCGGGCGTTCAACGCCGCGATTTCCGACGCGTGATTGCTGGTGTGCAACTCCAGGGACGTCTGAACCGCAGGGCCGATGCGGTTGAGGCAAGTCTCCCACGCAGGTCGAGCGCTGCGGGCGGCTCCGGGTGCGCGTGCGAGAAGCGGATCACTTGAGTTCAGAAGCGAAACGCTCAGGCCGGTCGACAGTCCTGAACTGACCTTGCCCGACCCGTCGGCGGCGCCGGACGCACCCTCGCTCACAGCGACGCCCAGCCGCGTGCGATAGAGAGTTTGAACCAGACGCCCGCCGTCGACATAATTTCCATAAGTGCGCGATGCCGGCCGTTGAAGCCAATACGCCGGCGTCAAGTCGAGAGAGATCGCAGAGCCGTCGCTGGCGTCGAACACTTGCGGGACCGAAAGCACGAATGCTCTCAGGCTGTTCGATTGCGCCACCTTGTCGGGAGAAACCCCAAGCAGCGTCAGCGCCGGTGAGCCCGGCACGCCGAAATCGAAGGTGAAGACGTCCTTGCCGCGCGACACGTCGCGAATGGTGATGTCGGCGAGGTCCTTGGCGCTCGACTGTCCGTGCGCCGCTGGGGTTGAGAGAGTCAGGGCGAGCAGCGCGCCCACAAGAAGCAGCCGGTTCATCGCGTCCCCCGGATTGACCTGATTCAGAAATAGACCGCGAAGTCCCACAGGTACGGTCTGGCGTGAGGCGCGTCCGGTTGAAGCCGAACCTCCGTATATGGCGCGGAGGCGCCATTCAGCCGCTCTCCATTGTTGGTGGTCGCACTCAATATCTTGCCGGCCTGTCGAACGGTCATGAACAGCGGCATGTCTGTCTGGTTCGGGTTGCCGGCCACGAGTTTCAGACGCAGCGACAACGACGCCCAACCAGAGGCTTCAAGGGACGCCGCCGAAAACTGGTGTGTGAGATCATCGTCCGGATCCGGCGCCTTGGTGGTTCTCGCAATGAGCTGAAAATTCCCGTCGACGACCTGCTCAAGTACGAACCACCCGAGACCCTGTCCGCCGAGCCAGGCCCGGAGCTCAACAGGCTCGCCCTTCGCCTTGTTTGCGCGCCAGATCATTCTGCCCCCCAGCAACTGGACAGGAGGCTAGAGGGTCGTTTCGGGTCCGCAATAGTAAATTTTCGTACGCTGGCCTCAGACCAGCCCGCTGTTCTTCAGCGTCTGGTAGGCCTTGATGACCTTGTGGAGGTGGCTTTCCATCGTCCGGTCGCCGCCGTTGGAGTCCGGGTGGTAGCGCTTCACGAGGTCGGCGTAAGTGGCGCGCACGGTCTCCACCGACGCCCGCTCGTCGAGGCCGAGCGTTTCGAGCGCGAGGATCTGCAGGCGGCCGAGGCTGCGCCGGCGCGGCGCGGTGGGGACTTCCGGCGCGCCGTCGGCGTTGAACATGCCGAAGGGATCGGCGCGGGCGCTGGCCTTCTGGTCGCGGAAGACGCCGGATAGGCGATCGCCCTTGGCGGCGCGGAAGGTCCAGGTCGGGCGATGGCCGGCGCGCTCGGCGGCTTCAAAGGCGGCCAGCTCGGCGTCGTTCATGCCGTCGAAATAGTTCCAGCGGCGGTTGTACTCGGCCACGTGCGCCGCGCAGAACCACCACCACTCATTGTCGCGCCCGCGGGCTTTCGGCGCCCGGTGTTCGCCGGGTGACTGGCAGCCGATCTGGTCGCACGCCCGCTCCTGGGCCTGCGGCGACTGCGCGACCTTCATCCGGGGCTTCTTGTTGACCCGGATGTCGACGAACTTCGGGCGGTAGTTGAAGGTTTCAGACATTCCGATGAGAGTATGTGCGTGATGGCTGCTGCGAACAAGGAATTGACAGGCCGAAAGGAGCGTATTCGCGCTTCATTGACGGCGCGTTTCTCCCCTGACGTGCTGGACGTGATCGACGAGAGCGCGAAACACCACGGCCATGCCGGCGCGCGCCCGGAGGGGGAAACGCATTTCCGTGTCCGAATCACGGCGGCGGCTTTCGCGGGCATGACGCGCGTGGCGCGCCATCGCGCGGTCACCGATGCGCTCGCCGACGAATTCGCCGGCGGCCTGCACGCACTCTCCATCGACGCGCAGGCGCCTTGACCCCTCGCCGCCGCGCCCTCGACGACGTGAACACCCGTTTCACGCGCATCCGCACGCGGCTGGAGACCCTCTCCTTCGACGCGCCGTGGAAGAACGCGCTCTACGAGTTTGTGCTGTTCGGCTTCAAGCAGGGCTGGGCGTGCCTGTTCGGCGGACTTCTGCTGGCGCTGCTGCTGGCGACGTTCCTCTTCTACCCGGCGGATGCGCCGCTCGCCCGCTACGACTTTCTCGTCATCGCCTGCATCGCCATCCAGGCCGGCATGCTGATTTTCCGGCTGGAGACCTGGGAGGAAGCCAAGGTCATCCTCGCCTTCCACGTCGTCGGCACGGTCATGGAGATCTTCAAGACGCAGGTCGGGTCGTGGAGCTATCCGGAAGAGAGCGTCCTGCGCATCGCGGGCGTGCCGCTCTTCTCAGGCTTCATGTACGCCGCCGTCGGCAGCTATCTCGCCCGCGTCACGCGCATCTTCGACATGCGCTATTCGAACTATCCCCCGCTCTGGACCACCGTCGTCCTCGCGACCGCGATCTACGCGAACTTCTTCGCCCACCATTATCTGCCCGACATCCGCCTCGGCCTCTTCGCGCTGACGGGCATCCTCTTTTTCCGCACCTGGGTGTGGTTCACGCCCCACCGCACGCCCCGGCGCATGCCGTTGCTTGTCGGCTTCTTCCTCGTGGCGCTGTTCATCTGGTTTGCGGAAAACATCGCCACCTTCGCGCGCGCCTGGATCTACCCGCAGCAGGCGGACGGCTGGACGATGGTGAAGTGGCAGAAACTCGGCGCCTGGCTCCTGCTGATGATCATCAGCTTCGTGCTGGTGAGCCTTGTGAGTCCGCCGCGCAAACCAGACGCCGAGGTCTCCCGTTAGGCCGCCGGCTTGCGGAAGCGCAGGGTCATGCGGTCGCTTTCGCCGATGGCGTCGTACTTCGTGCGGTCGAACGCGGGATTGGCGGGCTGGCCGCGCGGCGCGGTCTGCTTCACCGGCGGCAGCGTCCACACGCCGAAGGGGTGATCCTTCGTGTCGGCCGGATTGGCGTTGATCTCCGACTTGCCGACGAGCTCGAAGCCCGCACGCTGCGCCGCCTCGATCACATACGCCTCTGTGACGTAGCCGCTCTCGGCCTTGGGATCCTGCGCGCCCGGATTGGCGCGGTGCTCCTTCACCGCCAGCGTGCCGCCCGGCTTCAGCACGGCGTAGAACTGGGCGAACAGTTCATCGTTGCGCCCCTGCGCCATGAAGTTGTGGACGTTGCGCGCCGTCAGCACGAAGTCGACCGAGTTCGGCGCGCCGAGCGACGTCGTGCGCGCGCCGAAATTCACCAGTTCCACCGTGCCGAAAATCTCCGGCTTGTCGGCCCAGCGCGCCGCGAAATTCGCGCGGCCTGTCTTTGCGGCCTCGGAAAGTTCAGGGTTCGACAGGTCCGCGGCGGTCGCCAAGTACCGTCCGCCCGTCGCCTTGGCGTACGGCGCGAGGATTTCCGTCCACCAGCCGCCGCCGGGCGCGATCTCGAGCACGGTCATGCCCGGCTTCAGGCCGAAAAACGTCAGCGATTCATACGGGTGGCGCCAGGCGTCGCGGGCGCGGTTGGCTTCGCTGCGCCATTCGCCGGCGATGGCGGCTTCGAGGGCTGCGTCGCGGGCCGGCGTCACGGCGGCGGCGTCCGCGCCGTCCTTGCCGGGCGCGGCGCACCCGGCGGCGAGGCCGACGGCCAGCGCCGCCAGGATCGTTTGAATGCGGCTCATGGAATTCCTCCCGTCACAAACCTGAGGCGGCTCCGATAGCAGCCGCCCCCGGTCGGGCATAGCCGGCGCGCGGCCTCATGACGGGGTCTTGAACGCCCCCGATCGCTCTCCTACCTCGGGGTCGCGGGTCGCTCAGCCGAGGGCCCGCCGGACGATGGAAGCGCCTTTCAGGGCTTTCGCCGTCCCCCGTAGCCGCCCCCGGAAGACCATCGTGGTTTGGGGCCGGCGCAACGTGTCGCTTGGAAAGGACATGCCTATGCAAACCCGTGATCTCTCCCCGCTTTACCGCACCCTCGTCGGCTTCGACCGCATCAACAACCTGATCGACAACGCCATGCGCCTCGACGCCGCGCCCGGCTATCCGCCGTTCAATGTCGAGCAGATCGGCGAGAACGACTTCCGCATCGAACTCGCGGTGGCGGGCTTCTCTCAGAGCGAACTGACGATCGAGTTCAAGGAAAACACGCTGCTCGTCACCGGCAAGAAGGCGCCGGTTGAGGAAGCGCGCCGCTTCCTGCATCGCGGCATCGCCGAGCGCAGCTTCGAGCGCCGTTTCGGCCTCGCGGACCACGTCATCGTGCAGGGCGCGCGCCTCGCCGACGGCGTCCTGACGATCGATCTCGTGCGCCAGCTGCCGGAAGCGCTGAAGCCGCGCACCATTGCGATCGACACGGTCGCGAAGGACGCCGGCAAGACCGCCAAGACCATCGAGGCCGACGCGGCGTAACGCCGCCAGCCTCCTCTCCAATCCGTTTCCCCTCCGGCGCGCCCACAAGGCGCGCCGGTTTTTTCGCGCGCCCGACACCGCCCTTCCGGGGCGACCGGAGGTCGAACCCGCAACGCATGGGCGCCAGCGTGGTAGCGTTCCCTCCCCTCTATGCGGAGGGAGAGCGCTCATCGGGTCCATTGCCGAAGATTAGGGGGATTCCGGAGGCGTATTCCCCTCGCGACGAGGACCGCCGGCGCCCCGCCGGCAATCCGCTTCCCCTTGGCGCACATGGAGGTCGGCGAGGGCGCCGTCGATCCGCTGCAGAAAAATCGCCTCCGCAATCCGACCGGGTCGGAATCCATGAAACACTCCTCCCACGTCGCGTCGGAATGGTTCCGGCGTCACGAAGAGGAGAGCCACAGATGCACATCGCGAAACCGCTACGCCACCGCCGCGCCGCTTACGCCGCCGCTGCGCGCGAACTGCATTTGTGGCTGCTGCAAGTCTTCGCCTGGGTCGCGGCGCGCGTGCGCTTGCCGCGCGTGTTGCGTCTCGATTTCCAGGACGAAGTGAGAAAGGCGCGACGCGACATTCGCAAGTTGATCTTCCTCAGCATGTGCTCGCGCCTGACCTTCCGGCGCGATCCGCCTGTCTTCACGCTCCATCCGCACGGAATCCTTGGCTACCAACGCCGCAAGATCCGCATCATTCACGCCTTCACGCGC
>JAEUMP010000015.1 GCA_016791445.1 Hyphomonadaceae bacterium
GCGCGTGAAGGCGTGAATGATGCGGATCTTGCGGCGTTGGTAGCCAAGGATTCCGTGCGGATGGAGCGTGAAGACAGGCGGATCGCGCCGGAAGGTCAGGCGCGAGCACATGCTGAGGAAGATCAACTTGCGAATGTCGCGCCGCGCCTTTCGCACTTCCTGCTGGAAATCGAGACGCAAAATTCTGGGCAGACGCACGCGCGCCGCGACCCAGGCGAGAACGTGCAAGAGCCACAGATGAATCTCGCGCGCAGCGGCGGCGTAAGCGGCGCGGCGGTGACGTAGCGGTTTCGCGATCTGCATCTGGTGCTCTCCTCTTCGCGGCGCCGGAACCATTCCGACGCGACGTGGGAGGAGTGTTTCATGGCTTCCGACCCGGTCGGATTGCGGCGGTGATTTTTCTGCAGCGGACCGCCGGCGCCCTCGCCGGCCTCCTTGTGCGCCAAGGGGAAACGCTTTGCCGGCGGGGCGCCGGCGGTCCTGATCGCGAGGGGAATAGCCCTCGCGTTTCCCCCTACTGAAGAGTCATGCGCCCCCCGCCAGCCTCTTCGTGCGCCAAGGTGAAATGGTCCGCCGGCGGAACGCGGTACGATTGTGTCGCCGGAGATGGCGGGCTCAAGAGTCCCGCGAACGCGGCTAGTGTGCCCATCACGGGACTTGGCCGAAGGAACGCAACCGTGACGTATCGCATCAGGCCGGAAGCGCCTGCAGACCATCCCGCGATCCACGACCTCACGCGTCGCGCCTTCGCGCCGATGGCTTTCGCCGGCGGCGACGAGCAGGATCTCATTGACGCGCTGCGCAGCGCCGGCGCGCTGAGCCTTTCGCTCGTCGCGGAAAGCGCGGGAAAGATCGTGGGCCATGTGGCCCTTTCTCCCGTGACACATGAAAGCGGGGAGGGCGGCTGGTACGGACTCGGCCCGATCTCCGTCGATCCCGCGATACAGCGCAAAGGCCTCGGCGGCGCCCTCATCGCGGAGGCGAAGGCATGGATGAAGGCCGGCGGCGCGCGCGGCTGCATCCTGGTCGGCGATACACGTTACTATCCCCGCCATGGCTTCGCGCCGGCGCCGGCGCACGCCCCCGAACGGGAGCCGTCCGCCTATTTCATGGTGCTGACCTTCGATGGTCCGCCGCCGTTCGGTCGCTTCAGCTTTCACCCGTCGTTCTACGGCGAGGGCTGACAGGCGCCCCAACGGAAACCACCCTCCCGCGCCGTCTCGTCGCGGGGGCTCCGGGCCGGTTGTCAGGGGGCGAACGTCCGTGTACCACGCGCACGCGTTTCGGGCTGGGGGCAATGGCATTGCCGCCGGTCCTTGAGACGCGTTTTCCGTGCCGCCGGCGGTTGTCGGCGTCCTCCGTTTCCTCTTGTTGCGGACGGGCCGGCGCAAGCCGGGCTCTCGGAAAGCCGGCATCGAATTCAGGGTACAGACGTGGCTCAATCCACCGAAGGCAAAGCCTCCGAAGCGGCGGAACGTTACGCGCAGGCGGCGTTCGAACTCGCCCGCGACGGGAAGGCGCTGGAAAGCCTCGAAAAGGACTTCGCGACGTTCACCGCCGCGCTGGCGGAAAGCGCCGACCTGCGGCTGACGCTGAAGTCGCCGCTGATCGCCTCCGAGGACAAGAGCCGCGCGCTCGTCGCCGTCGCGCAGAAGCTCGGCCTGACGGAGCTGGGCCGCAACATCATCGGTCTGGTGGCGAAGAACGGTCGCGCGAACGAGATCCCCGGGGTCATCAAGGCCTTCGGCGCGCGTCTCGCCAAGCACCGCGGCGCCAGCCAGGTGGAAGTGATCTCCGCCAGGCCGCTCGACCAGAAACAGCTCGATTCCATTCTCGCCGGCGTCTCCAAGGCGCTCGGCGGCAAAGTCGATGCGGTCACCCGCGTCGACGAGAGCCTCATCGGCGGGTTCGTCGTGCGCGCGGGTTCGCGCCAGTTCGACGCCTCGCTGAAGTCGAAGCTCGATTCCCTCAAACTCGCTCTCAAGTCAGCCTAAGTTAGCCAAGGAAGCTCCGCGATGGACGTCCGCGCCGCCGAAATCTCCGCAATCCTCAAGGAACAGATCAAGGGCTTCGGCGCCGAGGCGCAGGTCGCCGACGTGGGCCGCATCCTGTCGGTCGGCGACGGCATCGCCCGCGTCTACGGTCTCGACAACGTCCAGGCGGGGGAGATGGTCGAGTTTCCGGGCGGCGCGAAGGGCATGGCGCTGAACCTCGAAAAGGACAACGTCGGCGTCGTCATCTTCGGCGAAGACCGCGGCCTGAAGGAAGGCGACACCGTCAAGCGTCTCGGCGAGATCGTCGACGTGCCGGTGGGCAAGGAACTGCTCGGCCGCGTCGTGAACCCGCTCGGCGAACCGATCGACGGCAAGGGCCCGATCAAGGCGACGCAGCGCGCGCGTGTGGACGTGAAGGCGCCGGGCATCATTCCGCGCAAGTCCGTGCACGAGCCGATGCAGACGGGCATCAAGGCCATCGACGCGCTGATCCCGATCGGCCGCGGCCAGCGCGAACTGATCATCGGCGACCGCCAGACCGGCAAGACCGCCGTCGCCGTCGACACGATCCTTTACCAGAAGGACGCGCACGACAAGAACCTGTCCGAGACCGAGAAGCTCTACTGCATCTACGTCGTCATCGGTCAGAAGCGCTCCACTGTCGCGCAGATCGTGAAGATGCTCGAGGACAAGGGCGCGCTGCAGTACTCGATCATCGTCGCTGCGACCGCCTCGGAGCCCGCGCCGCTGCAGTTCCTCGCGCCGTTCGCCGGCTGCGCCATGGGCGAATACTTCCGCGACAACGGCATGCACGCGCTCATCATCTATGATGACCTCTCGAAGCAGGCCGTCGCGTACCGTCAGATGTCGCTCCTGCTGCGCCGCCCGCCGGGGCGCGAAGCTTATCCGGGCGACGTGTTCTATCTGCACTCCCGCCTGCTCGAGCGCGCGGCGAAGCTGAACGAGGACTCCAAGTCCGGTTCGCTGACGGCGCTGCCGATCATCGAGACGCAGGCCAACGACGTCTCCGCCTACATCCCGACGAACGTGATCTCGATCACCGACGGGCAGATCTTCCTCGAGACCGATCTCTTCTACCAGGGCATCCGACCGGCGGTGAACGTCGGCATCTCGGTGTCGCGCGTGGGCGGCTCGGCGCAGATCAAGGCGATGAAGCAGGTGGCCGGCCCGATCAAGGGCGAGCTCGCGCAGTACCGTGAAATGGCGGCGTTCGCGAAGTTCGGCTCCGACCTCGACGCCTCGACGCAACGCCTGCTCAACCGCGGCGCGCGCCTCACGGAACTCCTGAAGCAGGACCAGTTCTCGCCCGTGCCGGTCGAGGAGCAGATCGTGCTGATCTTCGCGGGCACACGCGGCTATCTCGACAAGTACCCGGTGAACGCGGTGCGCCGCTTCGAAGCGGAGCTGGTGTCGTGGCTGCGCGCGAAGAAGGCCGACCTTCTCACCGCGATCCGCACGAAGAAGGACACCAAGGCCGACGGCATCGAAGACAAGATCAAGTCGGCGCTGGACGAGTTCTCGGCGACGTTCGCGGCCTAAGAGGAAAACCCGGCCCATGCCGAGCTTGAAGGAATTCCGCAACCGGATCGTCAGCGTGAAGTCCACGCAGAAGATCACGAAGGCGATGCAGATGGTGGCCGCCGCCAAGCTGAAGCGTGCGCAGGGCGCCGCCGTAGCCGCGCGGCCGTACGCCGAACGCATGGCCTCGGTCATCGCCAACCTG
Organism: Hyphomonadaceae bacterium; assembly: GCA_016791445.1. Taxonomy (GTDB): domain Bacteria; phylum Pseudomonadota; class Alphaproteobacteria; order Caulobacterales; family Aquidulcibacteraceae; genus VFBF01. The sequence goes on from JAEUMP010000015.1 coordinate 3,739, forward strand.
GCGTCGAGCGTGAAGGGCGACGGCGCGCCGTTGCTGCTGCGCGGCACCGGCAAGGACGATGTGCACCTCATCGTCGTGCTGACGTCGGAACGCGGTCTCTGCGGCGGTTTCAACACGCAGATCGTGCGTCTCGCGCGCGAGAAGATTGCCGAGCTGCTGGCGGCCGGAAAGCAGGTGAAGATCCTCACCGCCGGCAAGAAGGGGCGCGACCAGATCCGCCGCGTGTACGGCTCGCTGATGGTCGATCACATCGACCTGTCGGAATTCCGCACCATCGACGCGACGGCGGCTTCGCTCGTCTCCGACAAGGTCGTGGCGATGTTCGAGGCCGGCGAGTTCGACGTCGCCACGATGATCTACTCGAAGTTCAAGTCGGTCATCTCGCAGACGCCGACGGCGCAGCAGCTGATCCCCGCCGTCGCGCCCGCAGGCGCCAAGGCGCCGGACCTGAAGGGCGCCGTCTACACCTACGAGCCGAACGAGTCCGAAATCCTCGAAGCGCTGTTGCCGCGTTACCTGTCGGGGCAGGTGCTTTCGGCGCTGCTCGAAAACGCCGCCGGCTTCTTCGGCGCGCAGATGAGCGCGATGGACAACGCCACGCGCAACGCCGGCGACCTCATCAAGAAGCTGACGCTCCGCTACAACCGCCAGCGCCAGGCCAACATCACCAAAGAACTGATCGAAATCATTTCGGGCGCCGAGGCGCTCTGAGACCGCTGTCTGAAGGACGAATGAGATGAGCAAGCCCGGTATCGGAAAAGTCGCCCAGGTCATCGGCGCGGTCGTGGACGTCGAATTCGACGGGCCGCTGCCTGACATCTACAACGCGCTTGAGATGAAGCTGAACGGCTCGCGTCTCGTGCTTGAGGTCGCCACGCACCTCGGCGAGTCGATGGTCCGCACCATCGCGATGGACTCCACCGACGGTCTCGTGCGCGGGATGGAAGTCGTCGACACGGGCGAGCCGATCAAGGTGCCGGTGGGCGAAGCCACGCTCGGTCGCATCATGAACGTCATCGGCGAGCCGGTGGACGAAGCAGGCCCCGTCGTCGGCGAAGTGAACCGCGCCATCCACCAGCCGGCCCCGGCCTTCGTGGACCAGAAGCCTGTCCCGGAAATCCTCGTCACGGGCATCAAGGTCGTCGACCTGCTCTGCCCCTATTCGAAGGGCGGAAAGATCGGCCTCTTCGGCGGCGCGGGCGTCGGCAAGACGGTGCTCATCCAGGAGCTGATCAACAACATCGCGAAGGCCTACGGCGGCTACTCCGTGTTCGCCGGCGTCGGCGAGCGCACGCGCGAAGGCAACGACCTCTACCACGAAATGATCGAGTCCGGCGTGAACAAGCACGGCGGCGGCCAGGGCTCGCGCTGCGCGCTCGTGTTCGGCCAGATGAACGAGCCCCCGGGCGCCCGCGCGCGCGTCGCGCTCACGGGCCTCACGATCGCGGAACACTTCCGCGACCAGGGCAAGGACATCCTCTTCTTCGTCGACAACATATTCCGCTTCACGCAGGCGGGTTCGGAAGTGTCGGCGCTCCTCGGCCGTATTCCGTCGGCGGTCGGCTATCAGCCGACGCTCGCCACGGAAATGGGCGCGATGCAGGAACGCATCACCTCGACGGTGAAGGGCTCTATCACCTCCGTGCAGGCCGTGTACGTCCCCGCGGACGACCTCACCGACCCCGCGCCGGCGACCTCCTTCGCCCACCTCGACGCCACGACCGTGCTCAACCGCGCGATCTCGGAAAAGGGCATCTATCCGGCGGTGGACCCGCTCGACTCCACGTCGCGGATCCTCGATCCCAACGTCGTCGGCCAGGAGCACTACGAAACGGCGCGCGCCGTGCAGGAAACGCTGCAACGCTACAAGGCGCTTCAGGACATCATCGCCATTCTCGGCATGGATGAACTGTCGGAAGACGACAAGCTCGCGGTCGCCCGCGCGCGGAAGATCGAGCGCTTCCTGTCGCAGCCCTTCCACGTCGCGGAAGCCTTCACCAACTCGCCGGGCGTGCTCGTCGACATCAAGGACACCGTGCGCGGCTTCAAGGGCCTCGTCGAAGGCGAGTTCGACCACCTGCCGGAGCAGGCCTTCTACATGGTCGGCACCATCGAGGACGCGCAGAAGAAAGCGCAGAAGATGGCGCTGGAAGCGGCGTAAGCTTCTTCGCTGCAGTCAGATTGAGGGGCCCGCTCCAGCGATGGGGCGGGCCCTTTTCGTCTGGCGCAGCCGCGCGCTTGCGTCGCCGGTCGCCCGCTGGCTAGTGACGGGCGCCGTCTCATGGGGAACAGGATGAAACGTTCGGGAGTCATCGCATCGCTTGCGTTCGCAGCATGCGCGTTCACCGTTGTTGTCGCCGATGCGCAGCCGCGTCGCAACGCGGCGCAACTTCAGCTCGATGCGTTCGTCACCGCCGTGACGCACTATTGCATGGCGAATGTCGGTGACGGCGTGGACCTGCCGCAAGTGACGCCGGTGGAAGGCTACACCCTGAACGCGCTGACTGAAGCGGAAGCGGCGGCGGCGCGCATGCCGGCGACATCGAAGGGTTTTCGGCTCACCCACACGCGCGGCCACGTCGTGATCGAGAGCGCGACCGGCAAGGCCTGCCAGGCGAAAGCCGATGGGCCGCCGGCGCAGGCCACGTTCGACGCCATCGGCGCCTTCGTCTCCGATCCTGCGCGCGGCTTCGCGCTGGGTCTCGACATGAGCAATCCGCCGATGACGTTCATGCGCATCTTCAAGAAGGAAGTCGGCGAGGACAATCTCGTCGTGATGCTCAACGGCATCCAGCCGCGCGGCGCCGCCAGCATGCTGAATGTGACGGTGTCGAGGATGAAGCGCGAAGCGCCGACGTCTGCGGCGACGCCCGCCAACTGAGAGAGCTCAAGGACGATACAAATCGGCCCGCTTCTGGAGGAAGCGGGCCTTTCTTGTTTGTATCTGGCTTGTTTGTATCTGGGCTGGACTTTTCCTCTCCCTGAAAGGGGGAGAAGGATTACGACCCCTTGCGCTGCTTCACATCCGCTTCGCCGGTCTCTTCGCGGTCGCCGGCGTCGAAGGCCATCTGTTCGCCCTGGTCGAAATACGCGCGCGACTTGCGCGCCATCATCGCCATGGAGCGGCCCATGCGGCCCGCCGACATCGCGACCTGCTGGCCGCCGGCGATGCCGACGGCGTCCGCGTCGTTGAACTTCGCGAACTCCGCGCCGAGGAAGACGACCTGCCAGCCCTTCTTTTCGCAGCGTTCGAGCGCCGCCTTCACATCGTCCTTCTTCATCTCGCGCGAGCTGTTTTCCTCGCCGTCGGTCATGATGACGATGACGGCTTTCTCCGGCGCCTCGCTTTCGGCGCGCGCGATGATGCGGCCGATGGCGTCGAAGAGGGGGGTCATGCCGCGCGGGGACGCTTCCTGCGTGGTCACGTCCTTCCACGTCTGCACCGGGACGCCGGCGCGCAGCACGTCGAACTGAAGGCCGTCATGCGCATCGAACACGGCGAGCGTGGCGTAGCCGTCGCCCTCCGCGAGCCCCTTCACATAGGCGTTCACGGAGCCGAGCGCTTCGTCCCAGATCGACTGCATCGAGCCGGTCCGGTCGAGAAGAATGTAAGCGTGCATGGGCGCCTCCTGTGCGTTGGGGGAGGCGCGCAAATGGTGCGGGAAAAATCCCGTGCAAGGGGCAGGGTCATTATTTCTGCGGCGGCGCCGGGTGAATTCGCCGACAGGATGGGCCGCCGCAGGAGCGCGCCGGACATCCCGCCGCGTTGACGGGGCGGGGCGGCGCGGGTAGCCAAGCGCCTTCGATTTCCCTGCCGCCCAAGGATTTCCCCGTGGCCGAAAAGCTCCAGTTCGCCCTCGTCTCGCCGGAACGCGAGCTCTATTCCGGCGAGGTCGACCAGGTCGTCGTGCCGGGCGCGGAAGGCGAGTTCGGCGTCCTGCCGAAGCACGCGCCCGTCATGTCGACGATCAAGCCGGGCGCGCTGCGCATCCTCAACGACGGCACGGAGCGCCGCATCTTCGTCAACGGCGGCTTCGCCGATGTGACGCCGGACGGCCTGACCGTCCTCGCGGAAGACGCCGTCGACCTCGCGGGCATCGATCTCGCCGGCGTCGAGCAGGACATCCGCAACGCGAAGGAAGATGTCGACGCCGCCAAGGACGACGCGAAGAAGGCCGCCGCTGCAGCGAAGCTCCAGCGGCTGGAAGCACTGAAGGCGGCCATTCGCTAGCGGCGCCGCCCGGGTTCGCGCTTGGCGCGACCGGCATCACGGAGACCGTGTTTCTTGTTTGGGTGAGGCGTCAGACCCCCGCCGGCGTTTCCACCGTCGCGCCACGACGCGCCTTGCCCGATGCCGGCGACAGTCCCTTCGCCTTGAGCCATGCCAGCGCGGAGTGCGCGACGTCTTCCCATTCCGGTTCGCCGATGAGCCAATGGCTCATGTCGGGAAACTCGCGGTAGGCGCACTGGCCGACAGGAAAGCGTTTGGCGATGCGGCGCACGGTGGACGCGGGATTCACACGGTCCCTGCCGCCCGCCAGCGCCAGGACGGGTGCAGCAATCTTGTACACCGGCGCCGCCGACGCCATCGACGGATCGAGCCACCACTGGATGGTCTCCATCACGACGCGGCCGGATTCCGGGACGAAACGCGCATAGACGCGGCGCGCGTCGTCGCGGTCGAGGCGGTCGAGCGTTGCATGCCGCGCGACGCCGTAGTCCGGCGCGATGGGGCGGCGCCAGTAGTCATGGCCCAGAAGCGCGAGGCCGAGCGCGCTCCCATGCTCCTCGAGCGTCGTCGGCATCACGCCCCACGGCGCGGACGGCGCGATCAGAACGAGCCCCGCGACCGGCGTCTTGGTCGCCACGATCTGCGCTATGAGGCCGCCGAGAGAATGCCCGATCAGCACCGGCGGAGCGGAGAGATGGTGGATCTCGCGGATCACCTCCGCGGCAAGCGTCTTCGTACCGATGCGGCCAAGCTTTTCGGGATCGTCGGAAGGACTGCGCCCCGCAAGGTCCGGTGCGTGGGTCTCGTAGCCCGCCGCCTCAAACGGCGCGCGGAAGGCGTCGAACGCCCAGCCGCCGCAGAAGGCGCCGTGCAGGAACACGAGCGGTAAAGTCATGGGCCCGGAGCCCCCGTAACGGCCATCCCCTGGCCCATCGAGCAATCAGCATGCCGTGATCGGCGCACACGGCAAAGTGAAAACAGCTGCAGGCGTCGGCGCCGCGAAACGGCCGGCGTCACTCGCCTCGCGCGTGCAGCGCGAAGCGGCGGGCGACTTCTTCGTACACGGCGCGCTTGAACGGGATCACCAGCTCGGGGCCCTCGTCGAGGCGGCCCCAGCGCCAGTTGGAGAATTCCGGCGTGTGGGTGTCGAGGCGGATGTCGGCGTCGCGGCCCTTGAAGCGAAAGGCGAACCATTTCTGCCGCTGGCCGACATAGCCACGGCCCTCGCGCTTCAGGCCGCCGGGGAAGTCGTAATAGAGCCAGTCCTCGGTCACATCGATGATCTTCACGAGGCGCGCCGGCACGCCGACCTCCTCCTCAAGCTCCCGGAACGCCGCATCGCGGGGGTCCTCGCCGCGATCGACGCCGCCTTGCGGCATCTGCCAGACATGCGGACCGGTCACGCCGAGCCGCTTGCCGTAAAAGACAAGCCCGGTCTTGTGAAACAGCGCCAACCCGACATTCGGCCGGTAGCGTTGGGGATCCGGTTGAACCGCTTCGGTGCTCATCGTCTCGCTGCCCGGGTCTCCATCACATGGGACGCCGGGGCCAATACGTATCCGCGCATGGACAGGTTCTCCGCCCATTCCTCTATCTGGTCGATCGTGACAGGAAACGCGAATCCGGAGCCGAGCGCACTGCCGTTTTGCAGTGCGAGGGCTTCCAGATTGAGCAATTGCTCGTCGATGGCGTTCGCATCGCGCTGAACGTCGATGATGCGGTCCGCCGAGGAGAAGGGCAGGCCGGCGCGGCCCGCCTCCACGCCGAAGGCGGAGCGGGAGCCGATGGCGTTGCCGACGAAGACGAGGCCGCGGGATTTCAGCGCCTGCGCCACGGGGGCCGAGGCCTGCCCCGACGTCGCGAAGCGTCCGCCTTGGTAGTTGGTGACGCCGAAATAGCCCGCGCCGCGCGACAGAAGGTTTTCCAGACGGGCGATGTTGTCCCGCGCCGGGGCGTTGGCGAGCAGGGTCTGCGGGCCGGTGTCATCGGCGTCCTGATCGAAGGGCTCCATCGGCAATTCGAGCAGCACTTCGTGGCCGCGCGCGCGGGCGCGGTCGATCCAGCCTTGCAGGCCGCTGGCGTAGGGCACGAAGGAGAGCGTCACCTCAGGCGGCAGTTGGTCGATGGCGGCCTGCGTCGCGCCGGCGTTGAAGCCGAGGCCGCCGACGATCAGCGCGATCTTCGGCTTGTTCGGGTCGCCGGTGAACGGCCGCGCATAGGCGCGCGCGACGGTGCGGCCATCGCTGGCGATGATCGGCATGGGACCGAGAGGGCCCGGCTGGTGGAAGCCGGCGAACGGCGCCTTCGGTAGCGGCGAGGGCGGGCGTCGGGCCGCCTTCTGGTCGTGCGGTGATGGCGGCGTGGCGCCCGGCGCGGACTCGATGCCTTCCTCGGCGGTGTCGAAGAGCGAAGCGTCCTCGCTGGCGACGTCGGCTACGTCGATCGCGGCGTCGGTGACGGACAGGCGCGCCGCCTCACCGCCGGTCGCCGCGATGGGCAGGACGCTGCGCGGGCCTGCCGCCTTGGGGTCGCCGAACATGGACACCCCCCCGACGACCGCAGCGCCGACAACGACAAGCGCCGCCAGCCCCATCAGCCCATGCTGGAGCGGGGTCAACGACCACAATCCCTTGCCCAAAGAACCACTCGCCGGCTTGCCGGCCGGCCCCGTCATCGCCATGCGATTTCAACCCCGATGCGCGCCGTCGCGATCTTGACTCTGAATCATGATTCTCGCGGGATTCGCGGGCGGCGTCATCTTTTCAGGGTGCAGTGCGGCGCCGAGACTTCTTCCGGGACTTCGGCCCAAACGAAAAGGGCCCGCCGAGGCGGGCCCTTCGCTTTGGTCTGAGGCTCTCGATCAGCCGGCGTTGCGCTGGCGCAGACGCTCCGCGACGGTGCCCTGACGCAGCAGCTCGATGGCGCGCTTCATCTGGTAGTCGCCGGCCTTGTCCCAGTTTTCCGGCGGCTGGTCTTCCGGGATGTGCGGGCCGCGACGGCGGACGCCGTCCTGGTTGGAGAGCGCGCGGGGCAGATCCGCTTCCGACAGACCGAGGCGGCGCAGGCGGGCGGGATCGACGCGGACCTGCGCGACTTCGATGTCGGGCTCGATGCCGGCGCCCTGAATGGAGCGGCCCGACGGCGTGTAGTAGCGGGCGGTGGTCAGGCGCAGCGCGCCGTCGCGACCGCCCTTCAGCGGGATGACGGTCTGCACCGAGCCCTTGCCGAAGGACGTCACGCCGAGAACGATGCCGCGCCCGCGATCCTGCAGTGCGCCGGCGACGATTTCCGACGCCGAGGCGGAGCCGCCATTGATCAGCGCCACGACCGGAATGCCTTCCAGCATGTCGCCGCGGCGCGCGTTGTAACGCTGGATGTCATTGGCCTTGCGGCCGCGCGTGGAGGTGATCTCACCGCCATCGAGAAACGCGTCGGAGACGCGGTTGGCCTGGTCGAGCAGGCCGCCCGGATTGTTGCGCAGATCGACGACGACGCCCTTGAGGCCCGCGCCGCCCTGACGGCGCACGTCGCGGATCGCCTCTTCGAGCGCGGCGCCCGTGCGTTCGTTGAAGGTGGAGATGCGGATGATGCCGATGTCGCCGTCCATCCGCGCGGTGACGGCGCGCACGGAGATGATTTCGCGCGTCAGCGACACGTCGAACGGCTCGCTGTTCTGGCGGGCGATGGTGATCGTGATGGGCGTGCCGACCGCGCCGCGCATCTTCTTCACCGCGTCGTTCAGCGTCAGGCCGACGATCGCTTCGTCGTTGATATGGGTGATGTAGTCGCCCGCCTGGATGCCGGCCTTGCTGGCGGGCGTATCGTCGATCGGGGAAACGACGCGGACGATGCCGTCCTCGGTGGTGACTTCAATGCCTAGCCCGCCGTATTCGCCGCGCGTTTGCACGGACATGTCGCGGAACTCTTCCGGGCTCATATAGCTGGAGTGCGGATCGAGCGAGGTGAGCATGCCGTTGAGGGCCGCTTCGATCGCCTTCGGATTGTCGACCTCGGTCACGTATTCCGACTGCACGCGGGCGAGCACGTCGGCGAAGAGTTCAAGCTGGCGATAGGTGTCGGCGCGCGCGGGGGAACCATCCGAGTCGGACCATGCGAGGGCGCCCACGCCCACCGCCAAACCGATCACCGGGACCGCGATCCACGCCATCCGCATCGTTGCCGCTCCTTCGTCGCCCCGGATCCGTTCGCCGGGGCCCGCCTTCCGGCGTGGGCCTCTAACCTGGTTCCATCCGCCCGGACCGGAGTTTGCGCCGATTCGGTCGTTAACTTTCACTACCTGCCTGCAGCGAGCCACCGTCCCGGATCGACCGGGTTCCCGCCGCGCCTGACTTCCACATACAACTCCGGCGCCGGTGTGGCGTCGCGGCTCATTTCTGCAATCGGCTGGCCGGCAAGTACACGCTGTCCAGCAGTGGCGAGAAGGGATGAAGAACCCGTCAGCACCACAGCGTAATCATTGTCCAGTTCAAGGATCAAGACATTGCCGTAGCCGCGGAACGGTCCGGCATAGGCGATGGCGCCGGCGGCGGGCGCCAGGACCTGTGCGCCGGGGCGGGTCCGGATCGTCATGCCGGACGCCGTGCCGCCCGGAATCGGCTGTCCATAGCGGCGCACGACTTCGCCCGCGGCGGGCGTTAGGCGGGCCAGCGACGCGCTGGAAACGGCCGCGCCCCTGGTCGCCGGGCGCTGCACGGCGGCGGCCTTGGTGTTGGACTTGTTGCGGCTGGCGACCGCGCGGTTGACGAGTTCGCGGAGGTTCTGCGCCTCCCGGGCGAGCGCCCGGGCGCGGGCGCCGGCGGCGTCGGCCAGAGAACTGAGCGTCGCGCGGCGCGCGCGCTGCTCCACAAGGATGCCTTCGATGCCGGCGCGTTCGCTGTCGAGCCGGGCTTGCGCGATCGCGAGCGCTGCGCGCCGTTCGGCGATTTCCTGCCGGGTCTGGCGCGCTTCTTCGGCCGCCACACGGGAATCGCGCGACAGCGCCGCCGCATCGCGTCCGGCGGACGCTGCAATGGCGACCGCCACCGGCGCCTCGCGGGACGGGCTGTGCTCGGCGCGCGCCAGCGCGACAAGGGCGTGCTCAAGCGCGTCGGAGGCCTTGTTGGCGCCCTCCGCGAGCGCGCGTTCACGCTCCATGAGACGTTTGATGTCGGCCTCGGCGGCGGCGATGGCGGCTTCGGTTTCCGCGCGCGACTTCGCTGCGGCGACGAGCCTGCGGTCGAGTTCCTCGATGGCGGCCTGCACGCGACGGCCGTCCGTCGCGGCGCGCTTCTGTTCGGTTTCCGCCTGCGCGCGTCGGCGCTCCACGTCGCGCAGCTTCGTGGGCTGCGTGGCGTCGGCTCCGGTCACGAGGAAAAGAACAGCCGCGATCGCGCCCGCGATCGTGGCCGTCGCCCCTTGGCGCATCGGTCCATACCCTGGCCGAAACTGACTTCTTCAGTCCCGGTGGTAGGGAGTAGAACCCAAAATGGATACAGCCCGGTAAACCTGTTCGGCGAGCATGGCGCGCACGAGTTTGTGCGGCCAGGTCTGGCGGCCGAAGGCGATCTTAACGTCTGCTTGATCTTTCAGGCCCTGCGCGGAACCGTCGGCGCCGCCGATCCAGAACGTGACACAGCTGACGCCGTCATCGCGCCATTTCGCGAGCGCCTCGGCGATCTGGCGCGACGTCCAGTGTTCGCCGCGCTCGTCGAGCAGGATGGTCTTGGATTTTTCGGGCGTCGCCGCGAGAAGTGCCGAGGCTTCGCGGCGCATGTCGCCCGGCGGCTTGCCTTCCACTTCGACGTGCTCGATCGGCGTCAGCGCGAGTTGTTTGCCCGCCGCATTCGCGCGCGCGACGTAGTCGCGCACGAGTTCGATCTCGGGCCCGGTGCGCAGCTTGCCGACGGCGGCGATCACGATGCGCATTACGCGCGCGCGGCGTTCGCGTCCGGCAGCCAGATCTTTTCGATGTTGTAGAAGCCGCGCACTTCCGGGCGGAAGATGTGGACGATCACGTCGCCGGCGTCGACGAGCACCCAGTCGCACTGGGGCAGGCCCTCGATGCGCACGTCCTTGGCGCCCGCTTCTTTCAGCTTGCGCGTGATGTGATCGGCCAGCGCGCCGACATGGCGCTGCGAACGGCCGCTGGCGATGATCAGCGTGTCCGCGACGGACGATTTTCCACGAATGTCGATGGAGAGGATGTCCTCGGCCTTGTCGTCTTCCAGCGAGGCGATGACGAGCTTCGTCGCCTCATCGGCGTCGAGAGCGTCGGCGCCGGAATGCACCAGAGAGGGGCCGGTTTGCAGCGCGCCTGCGGAAGATCGCGGGCCCGGTGTGCGCTCTTGGGTCGGTGACAGCTTGTGGTCCCTTTGCTGACCGTGAATGCGAGGACCCTAACACAGACGCCCCGGAGTCAGAAGAGGCGATGACGGTGGGTCGCTTCCGGCGGCTATTTCCGGGCGTTCCGGATGACGGTGGAGGATGCCGGATCGAGACGCGCGGCGATGTAGGCCCATGCGGGCGCCGGGGTTCCCGGCAGCGCCCGGTCTGCCGGGCGTCGTGCGGCGGCGAACTGCCGGAAGGCCGGGCCCGTCCGGGCCGATCCGCCCCGCGCGATCACCACGATGGGCAGCGCGCGGAAGATCTCGCGCCAGCGCTTCCAGCGGTGAAAGCCGCCGATGTTGTCGCCGCCCATGATCCAGACGAATTGCACGCCCGGATAAATCCGCCGCAGCGCCGACACCGTGTCGATGCTGAAGGCGACGCCGAGGCGCGTCTCGATGTCGGTCACCTTCATCCGCGCGCCGCGCAGCATGGTTTGCACCGTCGCCATCCGCTCCTTCAGCGGCGCTGATTTCGGCTTCAACGGATTTTGCGGCGTCGCCAACCACCACACCTGATCGAGGCCGAGGCGGTTCATCGCCGTCTTCGCCGTGTGCATATGGCCGGAGTGTGCGGGATCGAAACTGCCGCCGAAGAGGCCGATGCGCATGCCGGCGTAAGCTTGCGGATCGCGCCTCACGGGCGGATCTGCCCCGTCCCGCGCACGACGTACTTGAACGTGGTGAGCTGTTCCGCGCCGACGGGGCCGCGCGCGTGCAGGCGTCCCGTGGCGATGCCGATTTCGCCGCCGAAGCCGAACTCGCCGCCGTCCGCGAACTGCGTGGACGCGTTGACCATGACGATGGCGCTGTCGACGCGTTTCAGGAACGACTCTGCGGCGGCCGCATCTTCGGTGACGATCGCTTCGGTGTGGCTGGTGCCGTAGCGCGCGATGTGCGCGATGGCTTCGTCGAGGCCCTCGACGACGCGCACGGCGAGAATCGAGTCGAGATATTCCGCGCGCCAGTCTTCCTCGCTCGCTGCGTCCATCGGCGTTATCGCGCGCGCTGCGTCGTCACCGCGCAACGCACATCCCGCCACACGCAGCGCATCGGCGATCTGCGGCAGAAGTGACGGCGCGACTGCGCGGTCGATCAGCAGCGTCTCTGTCGCGCCGCACACCGATACGCGCCGCATCTTCGCGTTCACGATGATGGACGCGGCTTTCGCAGCATCGGCGTCCTTGTGGACATAGGTGTGGCAGACGCCCTCCAGATGCGCGAACACCGGCACGCGCGCCTCCGCCTGAACCCGCGCCACAAGCGATTTCCCGCCGCGCGACACGATGACGTCGATGGCGCCGTCGAGGCCCTGCAGCATCATGCCCACCGCGGCGCGATCCGTCGTCGGCACGATCTGGATCGCATCTTCCGGCAGGCCTGCGTCGCGGAGACCCGCACGCAGCGCGATGCCGATATTCGCCACGGTCATCTGCGAGTCCGAACCGCCGCGCAGGATCGTCGCATTGCCGGCGCGCAGCGCCAGCGCGCCAGCGTCGGCGGCCACGTTCGGGCGGCTTTCGAAAATCACGCCGATCACGCCGATGGGCGTCCGCACGCGCGCGATGTCGAGCCCGTTCGGCCGCATCCAGCGCGCGGTTTCCGCGTCGACGGGATCCGGGATGTCGGCGATGGCGTCGAGCCCTGTGGCGATCGCTTCGACGCGCTCGGGCGTCAGCGCCAGCCGGTCGATGAAAGAGGGCGCAAGGCCCGCGTCCTTCGCGGCGGCGACGTCTTCGGCATTGGCGTCGAGAATGTAGAGCGCGCTGGTGCGGATATGCTCCGCCATCGCCTTGAGCGCGGCGGTGCGCGTCGCAGCGTCGGCATTGCGGATTGCGGCGGCGGCGGCGCGGGCGCGCACGCCCATGTCGCGCATGTCGTTTTCGAGGCTCATGCACGCACCCGTTGGGCGAGATCGTCGGCGTGGATCAGTACGGCGCCGTCGTCATAGCCGAGCACGGCTTCGATCTCGCTGCTTTTCTTGCCCATGATCCGCCTTGCATCGCTCGCATCGTAGCGCGCCAGACCGCGCGCGATTTCGCGCCGCTGTGCGTCGAGCACGCGGATTGCATCGCCCTTGTCGAACGCGCCGCTCACGTCGATGACTCCTGCGGGCAGGAGGCTTTTCCCGGCGCCGATGGCGCGCGCTGCGCCGTCGTCGATGACGACCGCGCCTTCCGCATGCAGGCCGCCCGCGATCCAGGCTTTGTACGCAGCGCGGCGATCGGTGGAGGCGAGGAACCACGTCGCACGCGCGCCGGATTGAAGGCGCGCAAAGCAGTCGGGCGTCGCGCCGTCCGTCACCGCCACGGCGCAGCCGGCGCCGGTCGCGATGCGCGCCGCTTCGATCTTCGTCACCATGCCGCCCGTGCCGACGGCGGCGGTCGCATTCGATCCGCCGGCCATCGCTTCGATCTCGGCGGTGATCTTCGCCACTTCGGGAATGTGGTGCGCCTCCGGATTGCGGCGCGGGTCGGCGTCGTAGAGACCGTCCACGTCGGAGAGCAGGATCAGCGCATCCGCTGAAATCATCTGCGCCACGCGCGCGGCGAGTCGATCATTGTCGCCGTAACGGATTTCCTGCGTCGCCACCGTGTCGTTCTCGTTGATGACGGGCACGGCCTTGTGTTCGAGCAACGTCTCCAGCGTCGCGCGCGCATTGAGCCAGCGACGGCGACGCTCGGTGTCTTCCGGCGTGAGCAGCGCCTGCGCGACGACGACGCCATGCGGCGCGAACGCTTCTTCCCACGCGCGCATCAAGCGCGCCTGACCTGCAGCGGCGGCGGCCTGCTTTTCCTCCAGCCGCAACTTGCCGCTCATGCCTAGTGAACGGCGTCCCAACGCCACCGCGCCGCTCGACACAATGACGACCTCGCGCCCGCTTTCGCGGAACGCCGCCACATCCGCCGCCAGCGCCGTCAGCCAGTCCCGCGCCGCGTGACCATCGGAGCCGACGAGCAACGACGACCCGACCTTCAGCACGACGCGGCGGGCGGTGGAGAGCGGATTCATGCGCCGCCGCCCAAAGGGAATTGCTGCCGCAATTGCGCGTGGCGATGGCGGAAGATCGCCTTGTAGATCGGCATGAGCAGGGTCGTTATCGGCGGAAGCCGACCATGGATCTCGAGTGTGTCAGAGATACGCGCACCGCGCGGCGTCGCGTCGAGGCGTCGTTGATGGCGCCACAGGCGGTTCATCGTCGAGGTGGAGCGCTCGTCGAAACCGAGCGCGTCGGCCTCCGCGAGATGCAGCTTGTGCAGGTCGGCCGGTATCAGGCCGAAGAGAAGGATCACGCTCGTGAAAAGGTCCACGCCCAGCGGGCAGTCTGCGAGCGTCGCGTCGCGCAGGCTTGGGGGATAAGTCATCGCCGCGAGCGGACGCAGCTCGCGGTTCACCTGTGGCATCAGGGGCATCGCCCAAAACGCTTCGGGCGAGATGCCGATCTCGGATTCGAAGCGAAGGGGTTTCAAGGCTGCCATGTCCCGGTAGTGGTGGGCGCGTCCTCGTCTTCTGCGCTCGCGCGGCCCTGGATGATGTCGTTCAGTTTGTACAACACATCGCGCACGCCTTTGCCGCTGACGCCGGAGATGAGCATCACGGGTTTGCCGCAGGCGCGGCGGAGCGCGTCGCGGCGCTTTTTCAGGGTTTCGGGATCGAGGGCGTCGATCTTGTTGAGCGCGACGATCTCGGGCTTGTCGATGAGGCTTTCGTCATAGGCCTCGAGTTCGCGGCGCACCGTCTTGTACGCAGCGCCGGGTTTTTCCTCCGTGCCGTCGATGAGGTGCAGCAATGCCGCGCAGCGTTCGACGTGGCCGAGAAAGCGCGTGCCGAGACCCGCGCCGTCTGCTGCGCCTTCGATGAGTCCGGGAATGTCCGCCAGCACGAATCGTTCCTCGCCCAGCATCACGACGCCGAGATGCGGATGCAGCGTCGTGAACGGATAGTCGGCGATCTTCGGCGTTGCAGCGCTCGTCGCCGCAAGGAATGTGGACTTGCCCGCATTCGGCAGGCCGACAATGCCGGCGTCGGCGATCAGTTTCAGGCGCAGCCACAGCGTGCGCTCGATGCCTTCCTGGCCGGGATTGGCGTGACGCGGCGCCTGGTTGGCGGGGCCCTTGAAATGCGCATTGCCGAAGCCGCCATTGCCGCCGCGCGCAAGCAGCACACGCATGCCGACTTCGGTGAGATCGGCGAGTATTTCTTCGCGGTCCTCGTCCATCACCTGCGTGCCGACGGGCACGCGCAGCACGACGTCCTCACCGTTGGCGCCGGTGCGGTTGCGGCCCATGCCGTGCCCGCCAGTCTGCGCCTTGTGGTGTTGCTGGTAGCGGTAGTCGATCAGCGTGTTCAGGCCTTCGGCCGCCTCGATCCAGACATCGCCGCCCTTGCCGCCGTCGCCGCCGTCCGGGCCGCCATATTCGATGAATTTCTCGCGCCGGAACGACACGGAGCCGCCGCCGCCATTGCCGGAGCGGATGTAGATCTTGGCCTGGTCGAGAAATTTCATGAAGGGAGCATTCGGTGACGCGCCGACGACGGAAGAGCCCGTCGCCGGCGGTTGTCATAGCAGGTTACGCGGCGAGCCGCATGAGGCGTGCAGGCGCGCTTGCGCCGCGTGCGAGCGAAAAGCGCGGCGTGATTTCGCCTGTATAGACGAAGCCCGCCTTCTCCAGCGCCCGTCCGGAGGCCGGGTTGTCGGCGAAGTGGTCTGCGACCACCGCGCCGAGTTCGCGTGCGAAGGGCATGATCCCGCGCAGCGCCTCGGTGGCGTAGCCTTGCCCCCACCACGGTCTGCCCAGCCAGTACCCGATCTCCGCCGCGTCGCCGTGCCGGTCAGCCCCGATCAGGCCGATGAGGCCTTCGCCGGGGAGATCGATGGCGAAGGATGCGCCTTCGCCGCGACGCGCCGTCGCCTGGCGGATGAGCACCCAGCCTTCCGCGCCCACAACGGTCTGTTGCAGCGGGAAGGAGCCCAGCATCCGCGCGACGCCCGGATCTGCCGTGAAGCGCGCAATGCGCGGCGCGTCGGCGAGTTCGGGCGCGCGCAGGACGAGCCGTTCGGTGCGGATGGACTCAGGAGTCATTGGCCGCCTCCCTTTCTGGCGTGCGCTTCATCAGACGTGCGGGGACTTTCGCGCCGCGTGCGAGACAGTGCATCGCGCGGACGTCGCCCGTGTAACGGAAGCCGAGTTTCTGCAGCACGGCGCCGCTCGGCGCGTTCTCCTCGAAATGCTGCGCCTGGAAGCGCTTCTCGCCGAGATCCTCGACGGCGTAGGCAAGCACGGTCGCGCCCGCTTCCGTGGCGTAGCCCTGGCCCCAATAGGGTTTGCCGAGCCAGTATCCGATCTCGAATGTCTCGTCGGCGTCGCGCCGTGTGAGCCCGATCGCGCCGATCACGCCGTCCTTGGCGCTTGTGACAGCGAAAGTGAACGACGCGCCCTCGGCGCGCGCTTTTGGCAGCGTCGCGAGCCACTGTTTCGCGTCGTCCTCGCGGTAGGGATGGGGAATGCGGGCGCACATGCGGGCCACGTCCCAGTCGCCGACGAGCCGGGTCACGGTCGCGGCGTCGGACGCCGTGAAGGGGCGGAGCGTGAGGCGGTTGGTTTCGATCGTGTCGCGCATGGGACGGTCCCTTTCGTCCACGCGGGGTTGGCGTTTCGCTCGCCCGGAAAAGCAAACGGGGGAGCCGGCGTTCCGGCTCCCCCGCGTGGGACTTCTGAACCGGATCGCCTCTTGGGAGGTCGATCCGGACTGGTGTCGGATCGACTTATTCGGCCGCAGCCATCGGGACGATGGATACGTAGCAACGGCCGGCGCGCTTGGTCTGGAAGGCCACCTGGCCGTCGACGAGCGCAAACAGCGTGTGGTCCTTGCCAAGACCCACATTGCTGCCCGGATGGAATTTGGTGCCGCGCTGGCGCACGAGGATGTTGCCGGCGAGAACCGTCTGGCCGCCGAAACGCTTCACGCCGAGGCGCTGACCGGGGGAGTCGCGCCCGTTACGGGAGCTGCCGCCTGCTTTTTTGTGGGCCATGGGAAAATCTCCGAAGTCTGTTTGGTCGCCGTTGCGGCGCCCGGTTTGTGGTTGTGAAGGATCAGGCGGCGGTAATGGCGGTCACGCGCACGACGGTTTCCTGCTGGCGGTGGCCGCGCTTGCGGCGGTAGGTGTTGCGGCGGCGCTTTTTGAACACCTTCACCTTCTCGCCCTTGCGCTGCTCGACGACCTCGCCGGCCACCGAAGCGCCCTTCACGAGCGGCGCGCCGACCGAAACCGTGGCGCCGTCGGCGACCATCAGCACGTCCCCGAAGGTCACGGTCTTGCCGGCCTCGGCTTCGAGCTTCTCGACGACGATCACGTCGTCCTTGGCGACGCGGTATTGCTTGCCGCCCGTCTTGATCACCGCGAACATGGGTCTCTGGTCCCGTAAAACAAAAAATCATCGCCGGCCACGCGTGGCGCAGCCGGACAAGAGCGGGGCGTATACAGGGCCGCGCCCCGGCGCGTCAATCGCCGATGGGGCGAAAAGGCGGTCCTGCGGCGGCTTGTTTCGGGGACGGCTTCGGCGCGCCTCGACGGGTTCCGGGGGCCTGGCGCGACCCCGGCGCGACCCCGGCGCGCCTTCGTCCGCAGACGCGCCGCATCATTCGCGTATCCGTTGCACCGGCCCGGCCCTTGCACTATGTCCGCCGCTTCCCGAAGCGAAGGCGTCCCCCGACGCCCCGCCGCCGGGCGCGGAGAGATGGCCGAGTGGCTGAAGGCGTCAGTCTCGAAAACTGAAATAGGGGCAACTCTATCGAGGGTTCGAATCCCTCTCTCTCCGCCAGTGCGTTCCGAGCTGATCCGAGCTGAGACGCCACACCCCTTGATACTCAAGCGTTTTCTGGCTCTTCTCGGCGGGCTCGATACCGGTCCGTCTCATCGGGAGCGGGGTATCTTTCGGGCGGATACCCCACCCCGGTTTCTGAAGTACCCCACCCATGCCTCTGACCGAACCACAGGTCCGCAATGCGCGTCCCAGGGAGCGCCCTTACAAGCTCTACGACTCGGGCGGGCTGTTCCTGATGGTCACGCCCAGCGGCGGCAGACACTGGCGCTTCCGCTTCGCGCGGCATGGCAAGGAACAGCTCCTTTCCTTCGGCTCGTATCCGACGATCGGGCTCTCGGCGGCGCGCAGGAAGCGCAATGCGGCGCGCGAGAAGCTGATGGACGGCGTCGACCCTGGCGAAGAGCGGCGCGCGGCGCGCGCGGCGACGCGGGCTGACACGCGGCCGACCTTCAAGTTGGCGGCGTTGGAATGGCATGCGTTGAGACGCCATGAGTGGACCCCGGGGTACGCCACCCAGGTGATGAACCGGCTGGAAGCAGACGTGTTTCCGGATCTGGGGAGCCGGCCGATCGCAGACATTCAACCGGCGGAGATGTTGAAGACGCTCAAGCGGGTCGAAGCGCGGGGTGTTCTGGAGACCAATCGGCGGCTCAAGCAGTACTGCTCCGCGATATTCCGGTACGGGGTGGCCAGCCAGTATTGTGTACATGATCCCGCAGCGCCGCTTCGCGGCGCGCTCAAAGCGCCCCCACGACCGAAACACCACAAGGCGCTCTCGCGCGACCAGGTGGGTGAATTTCTCCTGCGGCTTGCTTCCTATGACGGCGAGCCAGAGACCCGCATCGCCATTCACCTGGCGCTCCTGATGGCGCCCCGCACCACCGAACTCAGGGCGGCGCGATGGTGCGAATTCGAGAACTGGCGCGATGACGATGCCACAGCGCTTTGGCGGGTGCCGGCCGAACGCATGAAGATGAAGGAGGCGCACTTCGTGCCGATCTCCCGGCAGTCGCGCGCGCTCTTGGTCGAACTGCAGAAGCACTCGGGACGCTCGGACTTTCTCTTCCCGGGCAGGAATGGCCAAGAAGTGATGTCCAACAACACCATGCTCTTCGGCCTCTACCGCATGGGCTATCACGGTCGGACCACGACCCATGGCTTTCGGCGCCTGTTTTCCACAGAAGCCAACGAACATGGCTGGAACGACGACTGGATCGAGCGTCAACTTGCGCACGATGAACGCAACCGAGTGCGCGCCGCTTACAATGCCGCGCAATATCTCAATCAGCGCCGCGAGATGATGCAGTGGTGGGCGGATCGCCTTGACGGTCTGCGTGATGCCGCGAAAGCGAAGTTCAAGGAGGAGAGCGGAGACTGAGCGCCAGCTACGCCCACCGAAGTCGCGTCAAACAACTGCAACTGCAGTTGAGACGATTGTCTTAGTCTGGTGTCCCGGAGCGCGCACTCAAATCACGCCGTCTCACGCCGCTTCAGCGCGTCACTGCACCGACTGACAGCGCTTCGTTGAGAGTCTCTTCAGGGGCAGGAAGAGACGAGCGAGGGTCTTCGCGGTGCCTCGGAAGCGGACATCCCGAGCACCTAATTTGCAATGCAGGGCCTTCGGGGCAGGACGGACCCGCGTGAATCGCCGATACCCGAGCGTTGAGTTGCGACAGTATCGCTCCATCGCCCACGTGGAGCGTCGTTGATGGGGCCATTCTCGAGGCGTGCTGCAACGCGACGGGAATCATGCCGAACTGTTCGACGTGGAGAGCGCCCTTCGCTGCGTGATCGCGCACAGCCGATTCTGATGCGGAAGTACGATCGTGTGCGCAAACAGGTGGAACGTTTACGAGGCTAGGCGACAAGTATCGATGCGTCATCACTATGTTCCTCAGTTTTTGCTGCGGCCATGGGCAGAGCCCAATGCCGACAAGAAGGTTGTGGTCTATCGCTTCGACCTTCCCGAGCTGAGACACAGCCGATGGGCGCCCAAGGCCGTTGGCTACGAGGACGACCTCTATGCCCTGACCCGCGAGCGCGTGGCCGGGATGGAGAGGCATGCGATCGAAAACAGACTTCTTAGCCACATTGACAATGCGGCCGCGACTGTAAGGGACAAGTTGCTGAGCCGTGGTCTGACGACGCTGACGGTCGAGGAACGCTGCGATTGGATCCGGTTTCTCGTCTCACTTCGGATGCGTCAGCCGCACATGGTCGCCGCGCTCAAGGAGGGCGCTGCGACAGAGCTGCGCCGAAGCATGGCGACTGATCCGGAAGAATATGAGGTTCACGTTGGCGCGAGCGATCCGCCGACGCTGGAGGCCTGGGCAGAGCAACGGTATCCGGGAATCGTCGAAAACTTCGGACTGTCATTTTTTCACGAGCTGGTTGATTCACCCGTCGTCGGGAAGAAGATCTTCGACATGAAGTGGTGGGTGTGGGACGTGGCGTCGGCCGGAAGTGAGCTTCTGTTGGCGGATCATCCCTGTATTTTCAGTGCGGGCATCGACGATCCAGATCTCCTGCTTGCGATGCCGATCTCCCCGACAAAGGTCTTTTCGCTTCACGTTCAGAGCGTGCGACCCGCGTGTTGCGCAATCTCTCCGCCAAGCCGCTTGTGCAAGCGGTGAACGAGTCCGCTCTGAACCAGTTTCGTGCCCGCCTGTACGGCGTTGACACATCATCTCTGCGATTTCTCCAGAACCGATTTCATCTGCTGCACCGTCCGCACATGCGAAGTTAGGACGTCGCGCTATCCGGCTTTTTGCTTCGTCGCCGTTTCGGCTCGGTCGGGGAAGGCTGCGCAGCGCCAGCTTGGGGTCTGTCGCCCGAGACGTCCACGACGATGACGTTCAAACGAGTGGTGTCTTTGCCCAGCTTTTCCCGAAGCTGCTGCTCCATTGCCGCCGGCGTCGCCGGTGCAGGTCCATCAACCGGCCTGGTCACCCCCTTGCTGCTTCCGGCGCCAAACCACAGGACAGCGAGGATGCCGTGTCCCTTCGTATCAGGGTCGCGGGTATAGAAGCGATCGAGCTGGCCGCTGACAGCCGTCCAGAGATCCTTCGAGTGCGCGAGCTTCACTTCGATCAGTGACTTGAGACCGGGACGGGCGACAGCGACATCGAC
The DNA here is from genome assembly GCA_016791445.1 of Hyphomonadaceae bacterium. GTDB lineage: Bacteria > Pseudomonadota > Alphaproteobacteria > Caulobacterales > Aquidulcibacteraceae > VFBF01. The sequence goes on from JAEUMP010000015.1 coordinate 24,309, forward strand.
CCGCTTGTCCGCCGACATGTGACCTTCGGGTTCGACGGTCAAACCAAGTGGGGCAAGACGCGGTCGAAGGAGCGCCACGAGCGCGTCGCGACAGCTCTCCTCAGGCTTCGGCGATACCTTCTCGCCATGGCCCTTCTCATTCCAGAACTGCTTGAAGAGATCGAGGTTGCTGCCGTCGATCGTGCGCGCAAGGTCCCGCAGGTGGTCGAAGACGAGCGCGTGCAGGTCGGCGGCGTTCGCCGGCGCAGCATTGGTCAGGGCGGAGAGCGTGCTGGCCCAATCGGGTCGATCATATTCAGCTTCGCGGCGTGCGATGCGCTGGCGGGCGAGGGCATGCTTGAGGTGGCCGTGATAGGCGGACAGCTGCGGCATGCCCACCATCTCCGAGAGGGCTTTAGTGGCGTCTGCGCTCGTGACCGCCGACAGACGATCGATCAGCAGTCGGACAAACTCATACGCGTCCCATGGGTTCGTATTGCCCGACCAGCCACCAGTCGGGTGATCGGCCGGTGGCCAAACGGTGCCGGCGGAGGAGATCAGGAGCTGCAGCTGCTCCACGCTCAGAGACGCCGGGCCGGCGTTGCTTTTCCGTTCGTAGCCTAGAAAATCGCGAAGGGCCCAGATGACGTTTCGATCGTCGGCGAGCGCGTAGGCCACGCGGGCGTCAATGCCTCCAGCGCGCAGCACGAAGGCCGTCGCGTGCCACAGGTGGCAGTTCACCTGACTCATCGTCGGGTCATTCAAAGCGGCTTGCGCGCGGGACCGCAATCCGTCCGCAAGTTCGGGACTCGTGACCGCAGCCTGGAGGATATTTTCCCTCGTGTTGGCTGACATGTCGGGAAACCGGTCGAGAAGCGACAACAGGCTTTCGGTGCGTGCGCGCGCGAACACGTCCCACTGAAGGAACGGATAAAGCCCCGTGGGATGCTCCGCACCCTTGGCCAAGTCGCTCTCGACGGCATGAAGATAGATCGAGGCAGCCAACACGGTATGCGCCGCGCTCAGGGTTTCCTGTAGCGACGGGGCGTCTTTGTCACCGCGATGGCTGCGACTGGACAGCATCTGGTGCAGGTTCATCGTCAGGACGGCGGTCACGAGATCGGGCGCAAGATCGGCGACGGGCTCTCCGGCGGCAAGGCGCAATTCCACGCCAGCCACGTAGGCATACCACCAAGGGTAATACCTGCCTTCAGCGAACAGTTTTCGGATCTCGTCCAGCGCCGGAGGCGGGCGGTTCAGGACCAGCGCGCGGAAGCCATCCAGGGCGGCGCGGGCGTTCTCGTCGCCGAGATAGGCGGCGAGCCGATCCTCCGCTGACGCTGCATGGTCGAGATCGGCAAAGAGATCGAAATATATCTCCGCAGCAAATCCAAGATACCCAAGGGCTTTGCCGTCGCGAACATCGGCGCGGTTTGCCGCGAAGCGTGCCCGCAGGTCTTCCTTGTCGGCTTCTCGATCGCGCAGATGTTCGGCGCGCTGCTCGCGCTTGTCCGTGTACCACCAACCGAGATCGCACACCAACGCTGCTTCAAGCGTTTCGCGCAGGTCATCGGCAGCTTGTCCCAGCGCGTACAGTTGTTCGAAATTGTCCTGGGCGCGCGGACTGTCGCCACGCGAATAGACTATGGCGACATCGAACAGGAATTTGCGGCGGGTAAGGTCGCTCTCGCGCCCGAGCCGCTCCACGCACCAGGCGCAAAGCTCATCACCCGTGGTGAGCGGCGTCACCGTTTCGTGGAAAATCCTCGACGGCCGGCCCGTTTTCTCGTCCGGCTCGTAGGCGTCGATGAAGTCATTGAATGCCGCCTTGGCGAGACCGGGCACAGCGGCGACAGACGCCACAAGTGTCTGATCGCGATCATCCGCGCCGCGCCGTCGCAGGGTGCGGCGCAACGCCATCCACGCCAGCACACGGGCCGGCGTCAGCTGATCCGATGGGGCGCGGCCGATGAGGCGATTGAGGAAGGAGGCCACGTCCCAAGATGATCGCCGATGACGTTCTTCTGCCTTCGCGGGCACGATGGCGGCGAGTTGATCAACGAGGGCTGGGACCCGTTCTGCGGGTATCGCGTCCGCGAGGTTCCAGAGCAGACCAATGCTGCTGTCGAGACCAGCATTCATCAGGTCTCGTATGAGAGCGACGATATCGGCGTCGCCTGCGCCGGCGCTGTAGCAGTGCGCGATCACCTCGGCGCGCAGGCGCAACGTTGTTTGCACGTCGCCTGCAAGGGCGGGCAACTCCGCGAGAACGGCGTCCTGGCCCTTGTCGCCGAAGTTGAGCAGTGCGCGGAACGCCCGCGAGCGATCCTCCCAATAGAGTGTTCTGTCTCCGAACACTGTGCATAGAGTGTCAAACGCAGCGGTGAGAGGAGGGGCGGATTCCAGGGCACCGAGCGCGATCGTGCGGAGATCACGTGGCGCGTCCGTCTTGGCGAGGATCGCACACAGCGCATCCACATTGTCCGCTTGCGCGAGAGACGCAAGGCCCGGTGGGTGGCGCTGGAACGAGAGAAACCAGGGGTTCGTCGCAGCCAGCTCACCCAGAGCGTTGAGCAATGTTCGCCGCTGACCTGTGGAGAGAGAGGCAGCGTCCCCATACTCCATCACGCCGAGCGGATCGGCGCGAATGAACAACTCGGCATGCTCTGGCAAGAAATGCGGCAACCAGGCGTTCAGTCCGCGCAGTTCGGAGGACGGGTGTCCGTCAACGCCCATGAGCGCCAGCACGCGGTCGATGGGCAATCCAGCCCGAACGGCGTGGGCTATCCAGACCGCCGCGAGATACTCGGCGCTCGTGCGATGGTCATAGTCCACGCAGTTCGCGGCTGTTGTCGAAAACAGCGGGCGTTTCAATGTTGCTGCGACAAGATTCAGATCGAGATGCTTGAGCGTCCGGTACCCGGGCAGCTCCGGCGCCGTTGAGGTTGCCGATAGTGTCAGGCCCTCGACGTCCGCAATGAGCCGCGCTGCGCATATTCCGCCCGCCGTAAGCCGCAACTCGTCGGCGTCATATTGGCCGTCCTGCTTGTTCGCATGCGCTGCGTTTTCTTCCCTCAATTGGAGGCGGGTTGCGGCGTCGAACAATTCTCTAGCCGAATTCGGCCACGCGCCATTCTCGACGACGCGGCGCAGCATCAACATTTTCTGCGGGTTGCGTGTGAACGCATCAAGCCGCCGCTCGGCGGCCTCTTGCAGGAAGGTGCGGGCGTTCTCCGCGCTCATTTTGTTCGCGACGAGGATCGCGATCTGTTCTTCCTCGCTGATCGCCTCCAGTTCAAGAACGGTGACATCGCCGTGGCGGTCAAAATACTCCCTGAACGCCGAAAGATCCGTGTCGCCGAGCCAGTCCTGACTCCTGCACGAGATCCGGACAGACTTTGGTTTGCACAGGAAAAGCTTCTCGATGATCCGATCGACCGTGCTGTTGTCCGCCGGCCCGCTCCGTTGTTCGTCGAGCGCGTCTATGTAGAGGGTGCCGCCAAGTTCACCGGTCGGGCGCAGGAGAAACGTGCGCGTGGTCAAGTAGTCGGCGCCAACGGCAGACGCCTCGCTGCGAAAACACTGCGTCTTGCCGCTCCCGGGATCTCCCAGCAGAACGTAGTTCGGGCGATCGCGAAACTCGGACAAGGTGCGGGGCCCCGCGTCCGGCTCCTTCTGGCCAATAATGTTGACCCGTCGATCGATCATGCCTTGCCCGTTGAGGAGATTTCTCGGTCGAGCGTGGGCTACTTCGTCTACTTCGCCAAGCATGGAGCGTGTCACACAGAGGCCGCAGAGGGTTGCCCAGGGCGCTCATTTGAGCTGGTGGGAGCCACTAACCCGATACCAGCCAGCTATTCCGGCCCCGTTTCAGAAGTCGACCTGCTCGAAAATCGCGCTCGCGTCGCTCACCTCCACGCTAGGGTATCTGACGGCGTGCTTCAGCACGCCGCCCGCAAGTTGCCGTTCATCCGATGAATCCGGGCTGCAAGTTAATCCGGGTGGCAGCCCTTCGGCGAGTCCCAGCCCGTCGCCCCGGGTGCGGTGCCGAAGGTCCGCTATCGGGTAGTCTTGGGCACGTCAGCGCCGATGACTGTTCCTGGGATCGAAGTGGCGGCCTTCGCGCCAGCTATCTTGGGGCGGCTGTGCTTGATGCGCAGACAATCCCCGACCGGTTGACGGGGCTCGCCGTCTCCACGCCGACGGCCAGCATGCCCGTGTCTGCTAGCGCACCCGCCGGATTTCGCCGCGAGCGACCGCAGCAGGAACAAAGCCCGATCGGCTCGACTTGCGCAACTTGTTCACGATGTTAACCATAACCGGCGGAGGGCTGGTGATGGGCAAGGTTTTCATCTCGTACGCACACGAAGACGAGGGAAAAGCATTCAAAATCAAAGCACGGCTGGAAGAGCTCGGCTTCACTACGTGGATCGACCAGTCAGCGCCGGCGTCCCGGGACGACGTCAGCACCGTCATCGACGCGCAGATCGACCAGGTCGCCTCGGTCCTCGTCCTCTGGTCCAAAGACTCATTGAAGTCGGTATGGGTGCGCGGTGAGGCCCTACGAGGGCTCGAGGGCGACAAGTACTTCGGCATTTTGCTCGACCCGCTCGTGCCGCCCGTCCCGTTTAACGCGATGGTTGCGCCGGATCTTTCGGATTGGACCGGGCTCAGCAAGCATCTCGGTTGGGACGCGCTGGTGCGCGGCCTTGCAAGCACCAGCGAAGAGGCGGGGCGCATCCTTGCCTCCCACGTCGAGCGTCAGGCCCAGGAAACCATTGAAGCCGACCGAGCTGTCGCCACGCAAATTGACCTGCCCCTGGAGGAGCCTGAGGAGGTTGTCGCCGAGTCAGGTCGCGACGACGGCGACATCGACAACCTTATCGCCGCCGCTCAAGAAATCCTGAGCGGGTCGAACCGTCACAATCTGTCGACCTTGGTCACTCAGTTGGCGCTCGACCAGGAAATGCTCCGCGACGCCGCGTTCGTCGTCAGCCCGCACAACAAGGTGGCGCGTCCGCACGGAGCGAACTTCCGCTTGGTCTCCTCCCTTGCAACAGCCGCACGAGACGCCGTGGACGGCGATCTCATCGTCATCGCGCCAGGCACCTACACTGACTGTGTGCGCATCACGAAAAGAGTGCGCATCGTCGGGCTTGGACTCGGCGCAGAGCGACCCACGCTTGTGGCATCATCGGAACGCCCGGTCGTATCTCTTTGTGATGGCGTGCGACTGGAAAACGTCTCCATTGAGACCCGCCACAAACACTACGCGGTCCACTGCGAAGCCGGCCGCCCATCTATCCTGCGCTGCGACATACGCCGGTTCTCAAAGCAACGGGACATCTATGACGGCGCATTCTACGTCGCAGGCAAGTGCCACCCGATCGTCATTGCGAGCAGCGTCGCAGCGACGGGGTGTTCAGCGGCGTACTTCGCCGCGGGGAGCGGCGGACAGTTTCTCGGAGTCAGCCTCATAGCTGTGCGGGGCGACGCCGTGAACTGTCGCGGGCGCCCCACGTTCCGTGCGTGCAACGTCGAGGCTGTCGGCGGTGCAGCGGTGCGGGCGATGAATGCGGGACGTCCGTCATTCGAGGAATGCGAATTATCCGGCCGCGGTGACAGGGCGGTGGTTCTGGCGACCAACCAAGCGTATCCGCGGATAAAGCAAAGCCGCGTGAACGCTGTCAGGCAGTTGGCCTTCGATTTCGAGGGCGAGGCATCCGGCCGTTACGAAGGCAACATTGTCGCCGTCGAAGTCGATGAAGCAGCCGGCACGGGGCGGCAAGCGTCGAACGGCTTTTTTGGTCTATTGCGATCGAAGCAGGACAGCATAGTTGCGTCCTCCAAGCGGTCACCCGAGTTCGCGCGTCTTCGCGGCCAAGGCCGTCCAGTCTTCATCGCCAACATGACGCCGAACGGCGAGGAATTGAGGGGCCCGCTGGCAAGCTAGATCATATCTCAAGCGTATCGCCGCCATCCGCGATTGATGCGGTCGTGCTCGTTGTGAAGCGCAATGACGTCAAGCGCAGCGAGTAGCGCCGATGGAGTTGTGGTCTCAGGAAGCAGAGTCGGCTGACGGTTCTGACGCAACGTCCGTTTTCGGGTGCTATCGAGTCGGAGTCCGGAATTGGGATGAACCGCGTCAACTGCCAATTAAGTGAGCTGTATCGCGTCACTCGCACCCCAAGGGAAAAATACACCTCGTCCGTTTGCAATAGGGCCCGTGAGACCCATTGTGCATTGAAATTCAGAAGCGAAGTCTGGAATTCCCTTGAATACTCAAGCTGGAGCGGGAAATGCCTGAGGACGTTCGAACTCCTGGAGATGATCTGCTTTCCCGAAAGGGGGCCGCGCGGTAGCTCACAAGTCTTGGCCTCGCCACCGCGCCCCAAACGCTTGCGCGCAAATTCCACGAGGGCAGTGGCCCTCTGTGCACGCATGTGGGCGAGAGAGCCATGTACCGCAAGCGCCACCTGGATGCCTACTTCGACAGTCAGGTGTCGGCCCCAAGGCGATCCTCATCGGAGCCGCGACAGTCCCCATCTCAAGCAATGTCGGATGCACCTCGCGACAAGGTATGAGCTTTCAGTTCATCGGATGGCGTTCAACGCGGAGCGTCCACGCAACAACGGCGCCTTTCATCACGCACCTCGTTGCACGGTGCGCTAGCACAGCGCTGACAATTGAAACGAAGACATTGTCTGACGCGGTGTACGCGATCCATCCAGCGACGATCCCGAGACAGGCTGGCGGCGCCCAGATGAGCAACGCGAGCGCCGTGTACCAAATCAGCTGGAATGCGAACGCCGCGGCTAGCAGGAGCAACGCCGCTCCAATCGCCGAGGATGTGTCCATCTCACACCGTGCCAACTGGAATCATCTTGAGATCGCGAAGGATGCTCGCAATGAGGTTGTGCGCGTCCTCGTGATCTTCAGGCGAGAGGGCGACGGCCGCGACGGCGAGTTTTGCTGCAAGGCCCGATCGACTCGTCGCCTGCAGGCTGGGCAGGCGGTGCAGCAGGGCGTCCCGTTCCTCGTGGAGAATCTCGAGCCGCTCGTCGATGTCGAAGAGTTCCTGAGCTGCGGGCAGGGCGCATCGCTGGCGTTCGGTGAGCCGATACCAGCGATGCTGCGAGACGAGATGATCCTCGATCTTTGCCCAGCGGCCTTGAAGTCGTTCGGCCTCGGCGTTCGTCGCGAGCCAACCTTCACACGCGACGACACAGGTGTCCCGATACCAGAGGCCGCTTCCTATCGTGAGCAGCGAGGTCGTCGAGGCGGTCAGTATCGAACGGCGTGAAGGGTGGGGCCCGTGGGAACGGCGTCTCGGATTGCTCATGGTTGGCCCTTCACGGCGAGAATGCGAGCGCGCAACCTGAACTCAGCGCACGTTAACAACTCTGTGCGCATAATTCAGCACAGCGTGCCGAATAAGTCAACACACGGTGCGCAAAAATAGGCACGAGGTGCGCATTGTTGAACCCGATCCAAGTCAAGATGGCGCGCGTGGCTACCGGGCTAGGTGTCCGGGATCTGGCGGCTGCAGCTGACGTGGCGTCGTCCACGATCACGCGGTTTGAGTCTGGAAAGGGAGGAATGCAGGCGCGCACTCTCGATCGTGTTCAGCGCGTGCTTGAGGATGCCGGTGTAGTCTTCATCCCCGCAGACGCGCACGCTGGTGCAGGCGTGCGCCTCAAGTCGTAGCCGCTACGGTTCCAGCCCCAGCCCGCGCATCAGGCTCTTTGCGGCGCTCCGCTCCAGCTTGCGCCCATATCTGAAGTCGAAGTTCCGGCCATTGACGCGACCTGAGACGAGCTGGTTGAGCGCGCGGTCCATCGCCGGACGCCAGGGCGCGAGGGCTATGACGCCCTCCTGAGCGATCAGCGCGTAGGTCCTTTCCGCCACACGTATGCGCCGCTCGAAGACGCCTTCCACCAGATCGCCGTGACGGGCGATGTAGGCGATCGCGCCGGTTTCGCGTTCGATCCGCGTCAGGAAGTCTGTGCGCTCCATGTCGCGCAGTGCGCGCTTGAAGCCCGGTGTCGGAGAGAAGGCGCCGTCTATGCGCTGTCCGAGTCCCAGCGCTTCGAGCGTGTCGACCCGCCTGGGCCACGCGTCGGCGGATTCCTTGCCGAACGCCACGGCGCCCAGCTGGTTCTTGCCGGCCGCGTCAAACGCCAGCTGGTCGAGCCATGTCGGTCCGCGATAGTCGATCTGGGCGGCGAGCGGGTGCGGATCGAGCAGCTCCACGGCGGCGCTCAGGCGACTGTCTTTGCCTTCCAGCGCGAGCACCTGGTCTGCGTAGTCCTGCGGCAGGTGGAAGACGCCATCGGCGGTGCGCCTCACCACGCCTTTGCGGCTGAGCGCCTCCAGCCGGCGCTCATGCATCTGGATGTAGATCGAGCGATCAGACGGGACGAGCGTCCGATGAAGTGCGGCCGAATACGTGCTGGTCTCGTGTGCGACTTCAAGGATGGTGCGGTCGGATCGTTTCAGCGCCGGCGCGCGGCAGTGCACGGCGACGATCGCGCCGGGGGTGAGGCCGTTCAGTTCGCGCAGATCCTCAAGCTGGGCGACGCGCGCAGTCCAGAAGCGACCGTCGACGCCTTCCACGCCGATGAGCTGGGGGCCGCGCCCGTCGTCGCGGATCGGCTGGAGGCCCACCAGGCGTCCGACGACACGGTGACTGCTGTGAGCGTCCTCCAGCGCGCGCATGCGGGCAGGCTCCAGCCCGCGATCTTCCCGAGCGAGGAGGCGCAGGGCGGCGTGCGCCCGCTCGCGGGTATCGCGCAGACGCAGGAGCCGGTCCTCAAGCCCCAGGGCGAGCCGCCAGCGATCAGCGGACTCCCGGTTCGCAAGACCCCAGTCGGCGAGACGGTTGAGGCGCTGCACGAGCGGGCCGCGCAGATGCGGCGCGGCCGGCAGGTCGCCGATGCGGACGACATGCGCCCGCGCATGGTCTTGCAGAATGCCATCGAGATGGGTGGGGCGCTCCAGCGTCGCTGCGCGTTCCGAGCGACGGTCGAGCTCATGGCTGAGCGTGGTCTCCAGTCTCGGCCCAAGCTCGCGGGTGGCGATCTCTTCCGCACGGTGTCGAAAGGTGTGGGAGATGTAGTCGCGAGGGATCACCAGATCGCGCCCGTCGTCGCGCACGCCCCGCATCAGCAGATGGACGTGCGGTCGCCCGGTGTCGTGATGCTCCGCTGCGATCCAGTCGATCTGCGTCTTCAGGTCCGTCTCAACCCGGTCCATGAGATCGCGGGTGTAGGTCTTGAGGCACTGCAGGTCGCCGCCGTATTCCGGCGACACGATGATCCGGAAATGGTGGCGGTCGTCCACGCACCGCTCGACGAAGGCCGCGCCTTGCGCCTCGTCCACCTCGCGGTCGAACACCTTCACCGCACCGCCGTCACGGTCGGCGCCGTCGCGCTCCACATAGAGCGCATGGCGCATGAGCGCGCCTGCGCTGCCGCCCTTCGCGGCGACGGCGGCATGCACGACGACGCGCGCCTTGACGATGACGCGCTGGCTGAAGGCCACACGCGGCGTCTTGAGGCGCAAAGTGCCCGCACCCCGCGGACGGCTGAACCACGCGGTGCGCGCACGCTTCGAGCCGCCCGCGACGGAGATACCAGGCAACAGGGGACCGCGAGGCGGCAGAACCCGACGTCTGCCGAAGTCGCCCTCGAGTTTGTCCTCGAAGTGGTCGTTTGCCATCGCCGGCGCTCCCTTGATCGCGTCGGCGGCCTCTCACATCACCACACCGTGCGGCGGGGTGAAGGGGAAATCCCGCACTTCTTGCGCACCCTGCGCAAAGAGATGTGCAGACAAGCCGCCGTGCGCTTCAGCACTGCGGCGCATTTTATCTTGCCCTCAACCCATCGTCTTTTTCCGCAGTGTTCCGGGACATACCGCGCGCACTCGCAACGCAGTTGAGGCGGGCCTTCAGCAAACGCGCGCGCCCCAGAGTCGCTTCGCTGTTCGGCGCGTCGCGCGAGGATTGCGCCACGTCAGAGGAAGCACACGGAATGACGCCAATGCGTGCACGCGATGCGTGTCTGTGGATAACTGGCGCAAAGCCGAGGACGCCATGAACACTCCATCCGCCGGTTCACGTACGCCACGACGGTCGCCGCGATTTGCGCCGAACCAACTCAGCCTGTTTGAGACGGATCCGGCGCCGACAGTGGTGACGCACGTGCGTGTTGAGACAGCGCCCGAGCGTGTGACGCGGCGCGCGACGAACGACCGCCGCCGGGCCGAACATCGCGACCAGTCCCGTCTGGTGACGGTCGCGAATCTGCCAACCTATCCTGAAGATGCTCGCGCCGCGGCGCTGCAGTCCGTGGCGCAGATCCCTGCCAGGCAACTCTGGTTTACCTACAAGGATCTCCGCTTCTACTTCGGCGTCTCGCGCGCGACCGTCGCGCGGCGCCTCAGAGAGGGGCTCGTGCCAGGTGTCAGGATGATCGGGTCAAGTGTGGTCGAGGACGCGGCGGTGCGGCGGTTTGATCGCGAACAACTGATGTGGCTGCTGTTGGCGGTGAGGTATCGAAAGCGCCGCGCGACGAGTTAGGCGTTGGAGGCGCAAATGTTCGCGCCGCCGAAACCCGTTGGCAGGCTTTGGCAAGGCGCGTGCATCATGCACGACGCGAAGGGGATGCTGTTCAGTTCTTCAAGGCGTCGTTCAAGTCCAGGCAAATACGATCTTTCCACCTGCGCCTTTGCCGGTCAGACCCGTTTCGCCGGTCGTGTATGAGCCGCCGCCCGCGCCCCAACGTCCAGACGCCCAATTCGTTGTTGTTCCGCCGCCGCCGCCCGAGCCGCCGTTGCCTTGTGCGTTGGAGCCGTTGCCGGCTGTTCCACTCGCGCCCGACGTGTTCGTGCCGCCGCCGCTTGCGCCGCCGCCTGCGCCGGGAAGGTTGACCGATCCGCCGCCGCCGCCGCCATTTGCGGCAAGGCTGCGCGAAACGCCGCCCACTGTGCCCGAAACAGTTGTGTTGGCGCCGTTCTGCCCGGTTCCGCCGTTTGTCGTCGCGCCGTTGCCGCCAGCGCCGACCGTAAATGTGAGTCCTGTGTTCCACTCGCCGGAACTGACGCTGCTCGTCAGCACGCAGTAGCCGCCGCCGCCGCCGCCATCGCCGTTGAAGGCGCCGACAGCCGTGGACTTCCCGCCACCGCCGCCGCTGCCATAGAGCGTGATGGTGACGTTGGTGGCCCCGCTCGGGATGGTCTCCGTGGCGCCGCTGCCCGTGGTGTAGGTGTGCGTCACCGGCGTGAAGGCGGGGTTCACCGTGACGGTGGCCGTGCGCGTGATTGAGCCGCCTGGGCCAGAAATTGTCGCCGTGTACGTCGTCGTCGTCGTTGGAGACACCGAGACGGAGCCCGCGCTGACGGGCGTCACCGATCCCACGCCATTGTTGATGGAGATGCTCGTGGCGTTCGTCGTCGCCCAAGAGAGCGTGGTCGAGCCGCCTGCCGTGATTGTCGTCGGGCTCGCCGACAGCGTTCCCGTGGGCGCCGGATAGACCGTGACGGTCGCCTGTTTCGTCGTCGTGCCGCCCGGCCCGGTCAGCGAAAGCGTGTAGGTCGTCGTGGTCGCTGGAGTGACCGCAACGGATCCGCCAGCAACGGGGCTTACCGCGCCGATGCCGTTGTCGATAGAGGCGGTTGTCGCATGCGCGCTGGTCCAGCTTAGCGTGGATGAAGCGCCCAGCGCGATTGCATTCGGTGAGGCGACAAACGTGCCCGTTGGGAGCGGTAGCACCGTCACCGTGACTTGCTTGGTGGTCGTGCCGCCAACGCCGACGAGTGTCAGCGTGTACGTGGTTGTGACGGCAGGCGACACGGAAACGGAGCCGCTGACGACCGGCGTCACGGAACCGACGCCGTTGTCTATGGTCGCACTTGTGGCGTTGGCGCTCGTCCAGCTCAGGGTGGTGGAGGCGCCTTGTTGGATGGTCGATGGCGAAGCGGAGAATGTGCCGACGGGTGCAGGCGTCGGCGCAGTCTGCTGCAGCGTCGTGCGATTGCCGGCGGCGTCATAGGCGTAAGTGATTGTTTGGCCGTTGCTATAGGTGACGCTCACCAGCCGACCAAGGTCATCATAGGTATAGGAAACGGTTTCTGCATAAGCGTGTTTCGCCGCAGTGAGCGCAAGGACGCTCGCGCTGCCAAGCTGCGCCAGAGCAAATCGACGTGACAGCTTGCGCATGCCTTTTCCTCCGGGTCGCTCTGTAGCGGCGACGAAAGAAAAGTCGTGTCTGAACCAAAAGACACCTTCCCCCCGCCAATAAAAATCGTATCGTGAAAGCCATGAGTGCTGCAAGCGCTCTTTGGTCGGGGGACTATTCCATGGGGACGCACCGCAAACAGAGCCGCATTTTCCAATCGGTCTTGAAGGTGCTTGCGGTCACGTCCGCAGGACTGCTTTCGCTCGTTGGAGCGGCCTTCGCTCAGTCCCCGCTGCCGTCATCGCGGATAGGAACAGCGGCGCTGATATCGCCCGCTTCCGCCGACACATACTTTGGCTCCGCCACGACGCATACCAACGGTCTCGGATTGAGCGAACGCCCGCCGGAGGTGCGTGAACTCGCGCGGGCGCTCCGAAACGATGTTGATCTCATCTACGACTATGTCCGCAACAATATCGAGGTCGAGTGGGCGTACGGGCTGCGCAAAGGCGCCTTGGGCGCGATTGTGGATCAGAGCGGCACCGCTTTTGATCAGGTGAAGCTCATGGTGGATCTGTTGCGCGAAGGCGGTCACACCGCCGGCTACCGCGCCGGAACGATCACGCTCACCGCCGCCCAGTTTCAGGACTGGTCTGGCCTGACAAGCGCGACGGCGGCGTGCCAGCTTCTGTCGAGCGGTGCGATCCCCGCCGTCATCAACGGCGCAACGACAGCTGACTGCAACTATGGCGCAGCGGCGGTCACCTCAGTGACGATGTCTCACGTGTGGGTGGCGGTGTCGATATCGGGAACGAGCTATCTCTTCGATCCCGCGTACAAACCGCACACTTTCCCGGCCGGCATCAACCTGAACACGGCGACGGGCCTTACGGCCGGACAGGCGCTGAGCAACGCCTCATCCGGCATGAGTTCAGGCACGACGTCGGGCGTGGGATATGTGCGCAACCTCAACGCAGAATCCCTGACTTCGACGCTCCAGACTTATGCGACAAACCTTCTCACATATATCAACGCGAATGCGCCCGCAGGGGCGATCGAGGACATCGTTGGCGGGCGCCGGATTGTGCGGTTCGAAACACCGACCGGCGGACTGCGTCAGACGAGTCTGCCGTATGCCTCCAGTGTACTGCGTACATGGAGTGGCGACATTCCCGACCAGTATCGCACGACGTTGAACGTGCAGGTCAACAAGCTGATGGCGGACACATCCAAGCCGATCATTCTGGAACGGCTCGTCTATGTGGATGAGACATACGGGCGAAAGATCGTCGTTGAGCCGACCTATGTGGCCAATGCCGTTCAGGGGATTACGACCAACACCTTCATCTTGCGCCTCACGGACGAGGAGGGGGTGAGCGTTACGCCGTCGCCGCTCGACACGTTTTCCGTAACCGAAGCGTTGCTGGACCGTGAGGGGACAGTGACGCTGACCGCCAACCACCCCTACGCCTCCGCCGCAAACGGAAGCACATCGGCGAGTGGCGACTACATGGACCGGACGGTGGAAAAGCAGCTTTACATGTTGCTGCCGTTTACTATTCTCAACGCTTGGGGCGACGCCAATGCTGGACTGATCGATACTTGGGGGTCGCGGAGCGATGCGGCGTTGCCGCGCGGTCGCGTCCCTTGTGACGAGTGCCCGCCATTGAGTGGCTACCCGCAAACCAAGGGCGATGCGCGTCGCGAGCAGCTGACGGCAAGCTGGATCGTGCAGGCATCACGGGCCGCACGTCTGCATGCTGCGATCGGCAAGGGTCTCTACACACATCACCATTCATTGGGCATCGTCACGGCGGACGCGCAGCCGCGCGTCATCGGAACCTACCCCCCAGGCATACCTACGGCGCGCTACTACTACGCGGTGGTCGACTCCTTCGACCGGATCGATGTTGATGACGGGTTCAGCTATACGAGTGTGACGGCAAGCGCGTCCGACAGGCGCGCCGCCATTTTCGCGGTCGCCGCGACGCGCGATGCGCTTGAAGCGAGCGTGCCGGGACAGATCGCTGATCTGCCGGACACCACGTCCACGGCGACACGATTTGAATGGGGCAATCGTCCGCCAGCTGCGGAAGATCCCAACAATTCCCGTGGCGTGCGATACTTCTATCAATACAATTCTTCGAATGCCGCACAGGCTTCGTCGTTGACGCTAGTGGAGGGACAGTCTACCTGGACCCAGCACGGATGCGGTTCGGGGGTTTTTGAGCCCCCCCTGACGCAAATTGAGTTCAATTTGCGTCGTGAGCGGCTTGCGACGGCAATCGGCGCTTACGCCACGGCGGGGTTCGCGATCGTATCGAGCGAGGAATCATTCCTCGGTCCCGGTCAACGCGCCGGCGCTATCTTCGAAGAGCCGTTTGTGGCGTGCGCGCACTACTACTCGCAGCAGCGCGGGGGCGCGTTTGTCGCCGTGCGTGAAGCCAATGGCGAACCTGTCGAAATCGCCCATGTCGTCGTCGGTCCGAAGTTCAACTCCAAGGGCGGGGGCGGCGGGGCGCAACCGACGCACCAAGCGCAATACGATCCGTCCACGGCAGCCGACATTTTGCGTGCGCGTTTTGTGGATCGCTCAACAGCGATCGGCGTGGACTTGCGCCAGGGCGGCGTCACCTATGCGAGCCCGGCGGCGCTCTCCGTCGGGAATGGCGAATTTCCCTACAAACTTTCGGCCAATCTGATCTGGCGGGGTGGTCTTGAGCCGAACCGCAATCTCGGTCCGACCATGCACTCGCAGCCGCAGACGCCGTGGACGAGCAACTGGCACAACGTGCTGACTATTTCTGCGAGCGGCCTTGAGGCGATGGGCGAAACGGATGCGCGCGCCGCTGCGGGCACGGTGGCGGCGTTTCTGGCGCAGCAGGACATCTATAAGGCCGCAGCCACGACGCAACGCGACGTCGCCGGGTTGTTGGCCAATGCGTGGTGGTTGCGACAACTTCAGGGGAATGTCGTTACCGCGACGGTAGGAACTGACACGCGCCAGTTTGTGCGCGATGCGGGCGGACAGTGGTTTGTGCCGGGCGCCTCGGGGTATGCGACGCTCACGCAGACGGGTGCGCGCACGATCGGCGTCATCAAACCACTCTGTGTCGACGACCCCTATGTGACCACGCGGGGCTGGATCGAAGATACGTTGTCTTTCCAGGTCACCAACGCGAATGGCGACGTGCAGAACTTCGCCAACTGGACGTCCACGATGGAAGACTGCCAGGTCCTGCGGGGCTTTCGGCTGTCGAGCTGGGTGTTTCCACGCGGGGTCACGATCAATCTGAACTATGCGCAGATCAACAACGACACCGCGCCGGTCATCAGTTCGGTCACGAACTCCCTCGGTCGCACGATCCGATTCAACTACGCCGGCATCGAACGCCAGCTCCATTGGGCTGGCCTCGACAATGGTCTGGGCGGTGCAGATCTACGCGCAGTGACTTTTTGCGAGGGCCTTACCTGCGTGTACGACGCCGCGGGCGCGCAGACGCGGTTCACGACGGCAACGGTTGCGGGCGAGAAGCGCCTGACAGAGGTGTTCGACGCCAACGACACGACTATTCCGTCGTTGCGCTATACCTATGACAGTCTCGGGCGCGCGAAAGAAGCGCGCGACGCCGTTGCGCTCCAAGGGACGCGCAATCCCTATCATTTCCGGATTGCGATGGAGGCGCGCGGGGAGCGGGAAGATCCGGCAGGGGGCCGGTACACGGTGCTCTATGACGCCGAGGACAATCCGTTCCGATTCATCGACGAAATCGGGCGGGTGACGAGCGCGACCTATGACGGTCGCGGTCGGGCGATCAAATATGTTTCGCCGGAACTCGATGAAGAGAGGCTCGCCTACGACAACCGCAACAACGTGGTGGAACTCCGACGGGTGGCCAAACCGGGCTCAGGGCTCTCCGACATCGTGGTGATCGCCACATGGAATACGACCTGGAACAAGCCGGCGACGATCACCGACGCCCGTGGCTACAGGACTGATCTCGCTTATGTCACCTCAGGCAATGGCGCCGGGGAAATTTTGACGGCGACGCGCCCCGCGCCCTCGGGCGCGGCCCCCGTCGGCAGTGGAACCCGCCCGGTCTACAGCTTCACCTATGGCGCCTTTGGTCGTGTCGCGACGTCTACTGACCCAACCGGGCTCGTCGTCTCCAACGCCTACAACGGGACCAATGGCAATCTGAACTCGACGACGATCGATCCGACAGGTCTCAACGCGACGACGAGTTTCACCTACGATGCCCAGGGCGACGCGCTCACCGCCACCGATCCGCGCGGAAATACGACCAGCACGAGCTATGACGTCATGCGGCGTCCGACGGTTGTACGCAATCACAACGGCAATTCAGCAGCCGCGCTCCTGGCGGCGGCGCGCACGAATTACAATGTGCTCGGTCAAGTGACGAGCACCGAGGGGGGCACGGCCTTCTCGGGAACGACCGTCACAAGCTGGTTGACGCAGGAAATCCGGACCTACACACCGACGGGGCAGGTCGCCACCGTCGCCAACGGCGCGGGCAACACGACCACCAATGCCTACGACGGCCTCGACCGGCTGCTTCAGGCGACCGACCCTGTAGGTCGTGTGACGCGCAACGAATACGATCTGGCTGGGCAACTCACCCGCGTTATGCGCGCTTATGGAACGGCGCTACAGCAGGATTACGCCCGTTACACCTACACCGCCAACGGACAGCGCGCGAGCGTCCGCGACGCCAACAACAATCGGTCTGAATATGTCTATGACGGCTTCGACCGGCTGAGCGAGCTGCATTTTCCGGTCACGACGCTCGGCGCCAATCAAGCGAGCGCGACCGACTATGAGGGCTATGGCTACGATCCCAACGGCAACCGCGTGAGCCTGCGCCTGCGCAGCAGCGAGACGATCGGCTACGCGTTCGACAACATCAACCGGGAGAGCGTGCGCGACATTCCGGGCGGGACGGGTGCGGATGTGTACACATCCTACGATCTCGCAGGGCGGCGACTGTCGAGCCGCTTCGTTTCTGTCAGCGGCGACGGCGTGGTTTACGCCTATGACACCGCCGGGCGGCTTTCGAGCGAGACGAGTTACGGGCGCAGCTTGTCCTATCTCTACGACATCGCTTCGAACCGCATCCGCATCACCTGGCCGGATGCGAACTATGTCACGTATTCCTACGATGCACTGAACCGTGTCGACCTGATCAAGGAGAGCGGGGCGACGACGCTTGCAGACTACAACTACGACGCTCTTGGCCGAAGGGCGACGATCACGCGCGGCAACGGAACGGTCACGACATTTGCCTACGACAATGCTTCGCGCTTGACGGATCTCGATCAGGACCTCGCGGGCGGGACGGGCGACGATCAGGCGTTCGACTTTGCCTACACGCCAGCGAGCCAAATCAGTCAGCGGATCGCCGCCAACGACAATTACACCTGGACTGCCTCTGCGCAGACAGTGGCCTACACCCGCAACGGGCTCAACCAGTACACCGCTGTCGGCGGGACGGCGTTCAACTATGACGCACGCGGGAATCTGATCTCCGACGGTTCTCGAAACTTCTCGTACGATCTCGAGAACCGTCTGAAGAGCGTGTCAGGCGCCGCATCGATGACGCTGGACTACGATCCGCTTGGGCGGCTGCGCCAGACGACGGCATCAAGCGTCGCCACGGAGTTTCTCTACGATGGCGATGCGCTGAGCGCGGAATATGTCAGCGCCGCTGTGGCGCGCCGCTATGTGCATGGCCCGGGTGTGGACGAGCCGATCGTCTGGTATGAAGGATCGGGCTTGTCAGACCGTCGCTACATGATCGCCGATCATCAGGGATCGATCATCGCCGCGAACGGCGCGACGACCACGCGCTATACTTACGGCCCATACGGAGAGCCCGGCGCGTGGGCCGGCGCACGCTTTCGCTACACGGGGCAGGCGGCGCTGCCGGAAGTCGCGCTCTACCACTACAAGGCTCGGGTCTATGATCCGGTGCTGGGGCGGTTCCTGCAAACCGATCCCGTCGGGTATGAGGACGATTTGAACCTCTACGCGTACGTGCGAAATGATCCGCTGAATCGAACCGACCCAACCGGTAGGCAAGCGTTCGATTCGTTGGCGACCCGTCAAATCTACGAAGACGAGCAGCGCGTGCTCAGCGGGGATATGTCGGTTGAGCAGTACAATGCGCGGACGGCAGCAAGAGCGGAAGGGGCGCTCGCAGCCGTACCAGCCGGACGTGGCGCTACCAGCGTCGCGCGTTCGCCTGTTGTCCGGTTTGGCTTGACCGCGACGATCCGATCCTTGTCGGCTCGCGCTTCCACCTGGGGCCTGAGGTCCGCAGCTACGCGCTCAGGGCTGACGCGCGCCCAGGGCGGCGCAGTGAGGAACGTAGCCAACGTGATAGAGAATAATGCCCTGCCAAAGGACTTCGCTGGAGTTACTCGCGAACTGAGAGACGAGCTTGCGGGAACAGGTCACATCCAGGAGATGCAGCAATCCGTGCGATCTTTGCAGGGCAGCATCGAGTCACTGGAGGGTTCGCTGTCCAATCCCAACCTGACATCCGCCGCGCGTTCGACATTGGAACAGGCAAGGGACGCCGCTCAGCGAACCGTGGACCTCATGAGGGAAACGTTGAGAGGAAAGTGAGCGTGAGAAATCTTAGTCACCTGCTCACCAACGCTGACGACGAGAAGGTGCTCGCCGCATTGTTTCGTATTGGAGCGTCCGAGGGGGAGATACCGAGCGTTGACGAGGAGACGGTCGGATCACTCCTGCGCCGTGATCTCCCGGAGCTCAGAGAACGAACGTTGTTCGTCTTTGGCATAAGAGGGCGTCGCCGAGATCTTTGTGGCCAGTTCGAGCAAACTCTCCTTAATGAGCCTCGCGAGAACTGGGTTGTTATAGGTGCTGCGGTCAGCGCGCTTTATTCCAGCGGATGCTTCGAGACTAGCAATGCAACCAAGCAGGCGATGCTGCATTTCCTCGGCGATGATCGTTTGCGAGACAGGATTGGTGGTCTGATCTGCGCATTCGCTTTGCGAGCGGCCAACTCAATCGACGACGAGGAGTACACGAGACTGACGCTGATCATGGAGCCTCCGTCCTCCGAATTGATAGTGCGTGCGAGAGTCGCGCTTTCTCAGATCGCCTGAGCGCACCCGGTAAGCCGCCGCGATGCGCATTGCACGCCGCTCGGCGCACGTCATAGTCGATGCGTGAACACCGCTCTTGCCCTTCGCCGCGCATCAGAGCAGCGCCGTCCGCGCGCCCTGAAAACCGCTTCTAGGGAAATTTTTCGGAAATCGAGGGCCTCTACGGGCCGAAGCGCGGCGTACCGATTTGTTGCGTCTAGAGATTTTACCTACGCCTACGACGAAGCGCGTCAGAACCGACAGTCCCTGCAAACTGACCCGATCGGGTATCAGGACGACTTGAACCTCTACGCTTACGTCAGGAATGACCCGCTGAACCTGAGCGATCCTACGGGCAGGCAGCATGATCGCCCCTGGCGAACGGGCACCCGAGTCCAGCGGCAGACGAATAGGGACGGGTCAGTGACTGTTACGCGAACCGCGACGTACACGTCGCAGCCGACGGCGGGTGGCCCAACAGTGCGGGCGCCAGCGGAGGCAGGTTCAATCAATCTGGAGCCGCAAGCGACGGCAGGGGGTGCGCCCGCCCAGGTGACGCCTGCGATGGAAGGGCGGCTTCTGAACCTAAGCGAGAGTGTTGGCGAGCGCGTCGACGTTTCGAGCGGCATTCGTTCGCAAGCACAGCAGGGCGCCCTAATCGCGGGTGGCAATGATCGAGCCGCGACCCAAAGTCAGCACACGGTCGGCGACGCGGCTGACATAAGCGTCGCTGGGATGCCGAACCGCGACTTGGCGGGAGCTGCTGTTGCGACTGGGGAGTTTGAGCGGGTGAACGTCTATCCCGGTGGCGGCGACGTTCACGTCGATCAGCGCGATGTCGGGCCGGGTACCCAAGAGTACGACAACTGGCAGAGAGTGCCTCCACGATGATCAGAGCAACGATTGCAGCCGTCATCTTTTGCGTCGGGTGTTCGCCTGCCGCGCAGCCATCGGACGAGCCTGAGCCGACACCAGCGCAGCAAGTCAGTGCTGAATCGCCTGCGACCGCTTACTGCGAGTTCAGCCTTGGACAACCGGCGCCCGGCGAGTTGCAGCCGACTGCGACGAGAACCGTCCCCACAGAAGGCGATGAGCGGGTCTTCGCCGACTACCAGGCTTGCGAAGGGCGAGTGCCCGTAACGGTCGAGCTGCGGGGCGCGGCGGTGTGGTCCATCCGGATCAAAGGCGGGGGAAGCTGCATCGAAGATTCGATTTGCGTCGGCGACAGCTATCGCCAATCCACCGAACGGTTTCCGGCGGCGCGCCAGCTACTATCGCGCGAGGACGGCAAGACCTTTTCGCTGTTGGTGCGAGACGGCATGACGCTCATCTTCCCTGCCGAAAGCCTTGCCGATGAGTGCTATGCGCGCCCGGAATCGTGCACGGAACAGATTCAGCAAAGCCGCGTCGAAGCGATCTTCCTCTACGATCGCTAGGGCTCAAAAAACGGAAGCAGGGTGTAGGGCAAGATAAAGGGCGTCCTGTCGGACGCCGGAATCCCCTGCGACACAAGGGAATTTGCTCGCTCGCGCATCCAACGCGCACCCTACTAGTAGGGTGCTAGTTACCCAGTGCGCTTTTTGGCTTTGCTGCGCTTTGGCTTTACGCTGAGCAGCCTCGCGCCTGTGCCGCCGCCGTTCGTGATTTCCACGCCATACGCTGTGAAGGCGTCGACAATTTTCTGCTCAGTGCTCGCGAAAGCCGGTCGCTTGCCGCTCTCGTAGGTAGCGACGGTCGCGCGTCCGATCCCGGCGTAGTGCGCCAGGTCGTCAATTGTCCACTCAAGGAGCGCCCGCGCTGCACGGCACGCGGCGGGGGTCAGCTGGGCCATCTGCGCGAATCCAAAACGATCACAAAATTATAATCCCGCTTGACGCGTCTCGTCAAAACGATCACATTGTGATCGTTTACCATTCTGGCTCGTTTGAATAGGTTTTGAGCAACGGGAAAGCGTCATGTCTGTCGTAACTCGCCGAGAAATCGTCGGTGGCGCCGCAGCATTATCCTTTGCTGACTCTCAGCCGAGCGCCGCACTTCTCAATCCGTCCGGACTTAGCGCTGATCGGGTGCTGGCGGCGCTATGGCGGCATTTTCTCGAAGCGGACACTCGCTTGGCCGCCGCTTGGGAGGCCGTTGACCGCGCTCAATGTGGCGATGGCGAACTCGCAGGGGGACTAGTTGATAGGGCCGATGTCATCGGCCACGAACACGACTGCATTGTCCGAAAGATTGCCGCTCGACCGGCGGCTTCTTGGCAGGGCGTCACGGTCAAGCTGCTGACGTGGCGACGGACCGCCAATCTCAGCGAGTTCAATCTACCAGACGCCGACGTGGCGCTTGCATTCTCCGCCTATCTCGACGCGCTGCGCTTGAGCGCCGTTGCAGGCTTGCCGGAGGATCGCGCCATCGCGCGTCTCGCACTTCGTGATCCAGATTCAGTAGGAGAGGCGCCATGACGCGCGCGCCGAACGACACGACGTCGAGCGAGCAGCCGCTCACACTCGACCGCAGCCCAGACGACGCCGCGCTGTTGGAGCAAGTGCTGCAACATTACCAGGCCGCGCTCAAGGAAGGCCCCGAAGTTATCGCCTACCTGCAAAAGCGCGGCTTGGACGATCCGTTGCTCATCGAACACTTCCGGCTCGGCCGCGCCAACCGAACACTCGGCTATCGTCTCCCTCAGGCCAATCGCCGCGCCGGTGCCGAATTGCGCGGACGCCTGCAACAACTCGGGGTACTGCGCGAAAGCGGCCACGAACATCTCTGGGGCTCGCTGGTCATTCCGGTTCTCGGCGCGGATGGCGCAATCCTTCAGATGTACGGCCGCAAGATCACCGAGGGGCTACGCAAAGGCACGCTATTGCACGTCTATCTCTCCGGCAGCCGTGATGTGGTGTTCAACGAGCGAGGGCTCCATGGGTCGGAAGACATCATCCTATGCCGCTCCCTGATCGACGCGCTGACATTTTGGCGCCACGGCCTGCGGCACGTGACGGCGCTGTTGGAGGAGCGGGCCGGGCCAGTGTTGCGTCAGCGCCTTGGGCAGGCGCGCCGCGTCCTCATCGCCTTTCGCCGCGACGACGCGGGCGAGGACGCCACGGCTGCGCTCGCCGAGGTGTTGGCCGGGAAGGGTGTCGCCGTCTATCGCGTGCGGCTCCCGCACGGCATGGACGCCAACGAGTACGCGCGGGAGGCGGACGATCCGGCCGCCTTGCTCACGCGGCTGGTCCGCAACGCCGAGTGGATCAAAGGTGGCGACGCGCCCGGCGCAGCGGCGCCGGCGTCATCACCCATACCAGCGCTCTCGCGTCCTGTCGCAGCGGCTGAAGTCAACGCCCAAGATGTGATCATCCGCCTAGGCGCACGAATCTGGCGTGCGCGTGGTCTCGCCAAGAACACAAACGTCGATGCGCTCAAGGTGGTGCTGGAAGTGCGCCCAGCCACACCTGGCGCCGCCCACGGCGACGGTGAGGCGTTTCACATCGACGGGCTCGATCTGCTCAACGCCAAGGGCCGCAACGCCTTCGCGGCGCAGGCCGCTGCTGAGCTTGGCGTGTCCATCGACGTGATCAAACGCGAGATCGGCCAAGTGATCTTCGCGCTGGAGCACGTGCGCGACGCAGCTATCAAAGCCGCCGAAGCAGAGACACTGGGGGCAGCGCCGCAGCTCAGCCCCGAGGAGGAGGCCGAAGCGTTGGCGTTTCTTCAATCGCCTGATCTGATGACGCGCATCGCGTCCGACATGGAGGTGGTGGGCATCGTCGGTGAAGCCGCCAACGCTCAGGCGGTATATCTTGCTGGCTTATCGCGCAAGCTTGACCGTCCGCTTGCGCTGCTCATCCAATCCACAAGTGCTGCCGGCAAGAGCGCGTTGATGGATGCGGTGCTCGATCTCATTCCCGAAGAGGAGCGCGTCGTCTATTCAGCAATGACAGGGCAGAGCCTCTATTATCTGGGCGAAACCAATCTCAAGCACAAAGCGCTGGCGATTGCGGAAGGCGAGGGCGCCAAGCATGCCTCCTACGCGCTGAAGCTACTGCAAAGCCAAGGCGCGCTCACAATGGCGTCCACCGGCAAAGACCCCGCCAGCGGCAAGCTGGTGACGCAGGAGTACCGTGTCGAAGGTCCGGTGGCTCTGATGCTGACCACCACGGCGATCGATCTCGATGAAGAACTCAAAAACCGCTGCCTCGTGCTGACCATCGATGAAGGCCGCGACCAAACCCGCGCCATCCAAGCCCGCCAGCGCTTCGAGGAGACGCTTGAAGGCCTAGAGGCCAGCGCACGCCGCGCCAGCGTGATCAAGCTCCATCAGAACGCCCAGCGGCTGCTAAAGCCGCTTAAGGTAGTCAATCCGTTCGCGGAGCGGCTTACGTTCCTAGACGACAAGACCCGCACCCGGCGCGATCACCGCAAGTATCTGACGCTCATCCGTGTCATCGCGCTCTTGCATCAGCACCAGCGCGAAGTACGCCGGCACACGCTGCTGGATGGTTCGGAACTCGAATACATTGAGGCGACTGCTGAAGATGTGCTGATGGCCAACAAGCTGGCGCACGCGATCATGGGCGCCACCTTGGACGATCTGCCGCCGCAGACGCGCGCTCTGCTCGTCCAGATCGACGCGATGGTGCGTGAGCGTTGTGCGCTGGAACATACGCCGCGCGCCGAACTGCGCTTCGCGCGCCGCGACGTGCGGGCGGCCACCGGTTGGGGCCTCACTCAGCTCAAGGTGCATTTGAAGCGCCTGGAGGAGCATGAGTTTCTGATCGCGCGACGCCGCGATGGTCGCTTCATCTATGAGCTGCTCTACAATGGGGAAGGCCAGGATGGCGCCGCCTTCGTCATGGGGCTCATTGATCCGGTTGCGTTGCACGCGACGTACGACAATGCGCGGTCGGGGCAAGGCGCCATCAAGTCGGGTGAGGGCGAGGCGCAGGCGGGTCAGTGTCGCCCCGATGACGGCGCGAATGCGGGCCAGTCGCGCACCGATGAAACGGAAAATTCTACTTCGCTATCAACGCTGCGGGCGGCAACACGGCAAAATGCCTCGCAAACGCGCATCATGGGCGGTCCGTATCCCGTCACATCGTACACGCGGCCTCCGGTGCGCGGGCAATGAGCGCGGCGGCGTCACCGGCGCCGGGCTCGTTGTCGGCCGAGATGGCGCGCTTTTGCCGGTATCTGGCGGCGCGCAATTATTCGCCCTTCACCATCGAGCAGCGCGAAAGGGCGATCAGCGCGTTCATCGCGTGGGCGGCGGTGCGCGGCGTCGAACGCCCACAGGATGTGACGCTGCCGATCCTGGAGCGATACCAGCGCCATCTCTTCCATCACCGCAAGGCCGATGGCGAGCCGCTGACCTTTCGTACCCAGATCGTGCGGCTTGTGCCGCTTCGCGCATTCTTCAAATGGCTGGCGCGCGAGCGTGTGATCTTGTTTAACCCCGCGGCCGACCTTGAGCTGCCGCGCGGCGAGAAACGCCTTCCAGCGACCATTCTCGCGCCGGAGGAGGTGGAGGCGGTGATGGCGTTGCCGGACATCGCCACGCCCCAAGGCCTGCGCGACCGCACAATCCTCGAAGTGCTTTACGCGACCGGCGCGCGACGGTTGGAAATCACGCGAATGCGCGTGTTCGACATCGACTATGCGCGCAAGCTGATTGTCATCCGCAAAGGAAAAGGCGGCAAGGATCGCATCGTGCCGACAGGCGAGCGGGCGCTCTCCTGGCTTGCGGCCTATCGCGACCAGGCGCGCCCGCAGCTGGTGAGCGGCGCTGACGACGGGGCGCTCTTCCTCACGGCGAAAGGTGCAGCCCTCAATCCGAAGAAGCTGTCAGATCGGGTGAGCGCGTATGTCTCCGCTGCTGGCCTAAACAAGAGTGGGTCGTGTCACCTCTTCAGGCATACGGCCGCGACGCTCATGCTGGAGAACGGCGCCGATATCCGCTTCATCCAGGCCATGCTCGGCCACGAAAGCCTCGACACCACCCAGATTTATACCCAGGTCGGCATCG
Source organism: Hyphomonadaceae bacterium (assembly GCA_016791445.1). Taxonomy (GTDB): domain Bacteria; phylum Pseudomonadota; class Alphaproteobacteria; order Caulobacterales; family Aquidulcibacteraceae; genus VFBF01. The sequence goes on from JAEUMP010000015.1 coordinate 49,614, forward strand.
CCAAGTTGGCGGCGGTGCACGCCGCAACCCATCCTGGCGCCAAGCTCAAACGGGAAGACCTGTTGGCTGCCTTGGCAGGCGAATCCGAACATGAGGACGAGGCGTAGTTTTCCCTGCTGCCGCTATTGATTGACTATACAAAATATTGTATATGGAGGATTGCTTGGCCAGACAGCCAAAGCCCGTGCAGTTCCGCGGTACTTCGCTGGACGACTTGCGTCGTTTTCCAGTGGCAGTTCGGCGGATGGCGGGCTTTCAGCTTGATCGGGTCCAGCATGGCGAAGACCCGGATGATTGGAAGCCGATGAACTCGATCGGCGCCGGTGTGCGCGAAATTCGAGTCCGGGACGCAGATGGCGCATTCCGCATCATCTATGTCGCCAAGCTCGGTGACGCGATCTACGTGCTGCATTGCTTTCAGAAGAAATCGCAGCGGACAAATAAGGAAGACATTGCTTTGGCGGCCCGTCGCTACAAGCAATTGGTCGAGGAATTGAGATGAGCAAGAGGCGCTTTGACAGCATTTGGGACGCTATCGAGTCTCCCTCAGACGCCGAGAACATGAAGCTCCGCGCTAAGCTGATGCGCGCCATCATCAATCACATCGAAAAGGAAGAGCTGAGTCAGGCGGCGGCAGCGAAGCTTATGGGCGTAACGCAGCCTCGCATTTCGGACCTCGTTCGGGGGAAGATCGATTTGTTCAGCATCGACATGCTGATCAATATGGCGAGCGCCGCAGGCCTTCATGTGGACCTGAAGATCGCCCGAGCCGCGTGAAGCGGCGTGATACCGGGCTGACCACTCTCGATAGGGGGCCGGGACTCGGGTAGTTTGCCCGCGTGAGTCACACCAAGCGCGATCGCGCATTCAAGAAGCTTCGAAAATACTTGGGAATGTGTCCGGAGGGACCGTTCCTCGATATGTGCTGGTCGCTCGATATGCTTCTGAGCGGTGAGGCCGAAAACGCGGCACGATATCTCAAGTATCCGGAGGAGGCGGCCAATGCGGGCTATGGCTCGAAATACGCGGTCTATCCTTGGGAGATCGAAACGCTGGTGTCAGAGCGTTTGCTGGCCCCAAAATTCGTCCCGGCGCAAGCGGGCTTTCAGAAAATTCTCAACTGCCAAGTCTACAATGCCGCCGCAAACCTCGTGAACGAACTGCGCGACCTGGAGAACGCCGACGCTGGAATCTATCTGAAGCGGTTCGGCATCCTCTACGAAATGCATCGCATCGCTCAACGCCAGTTTCCGGTCCAGGCAGGCTTCTTCAACAAGGCGCAGTATTATCGGTTCGGCTTCATTTATGGCGGGCCCGAGTGCGCGAAGTACTTCGAATCCACGCACGGGGTTTCCATCAATGACTTTGCGTTTGCAGCCTTCGCGTTAAAATCCAACTTTCTCAACAAGCCGAGATTTCGCGGCAATCCGGACATGGCCTTTCTTGGTATCGATCAAGCAGCGGTCCAGAATGCTGTGCGCTTGCTCTGTGCTCCGCTTGATCGGGCCCGAGAGGAGCACAAGCAGGACATCGCCAAGGTCACTGCAAATTGGGGCTTCTCGCCACCTGTAGCTTATCGGCCGAGCTACTTGCGTAAGCGGCCAATCATCGAGTTGCATGATGGCGTGATGTATTGTCCGCTGCCGGAGCTGGTCGCTCTACGAACCACAGCCGGGCTCTACTACGATCTGGTTGGCGGTCCGTCCCATCTTCGCAATGAGGCGAGCAAACGCTTCGAGATGTATAGCGCGGAATTCGTTCGAAAGACCACGCGCTTCGAGGTTAGCGACGAGATCGAGTATCGCATCGGTCAGCGCAACTGGCGCACGCCCGATGTTTTGTGCGAGCGCAATGGCGCCGTGTTGGTCGCAATTGAGTGCAAGGCTTCAAAGCTAACCTACGACGCGCAGTTCGCCGAGACGCCGGCGGCGTTCGCGAAGCGCGGGTACGAAGAGCTAGCCAAGGGCGTCGTTCAGCTTTGGCGGTTTGTGGCGCATTCCAGAATGGGCGCGGGGCCAAAACGCGCGGACGCGTCCATCCGCTGCTTGCTGCTCACGCTCGATACCTGGCTGGCCATGTCGGGGAATTTGAAGAGGGAGGTGATCGCTGCGGCGAAAGAGTTGGCAAAGGGCGAGCCCGATATTCGCGAGGAGGATCAGAGGCCAATCGTGTTTGCGTCGATCTTTGATTTCGAACGGACTCTGATGGATGGAAGCGAAGAGACCTTTCTTGACGCAATGGATCATGCCGCCACTGAGAGCTTTACCGGCTGGATGTTGGCCGATGTTCAACGCGATCGGGGCAATGAGAAACGCACCGATCGGGAATACCCCTTCGAAGTCGCCGACGTGTTTCCGTTCTTCGCGGCGATCGACCAATTGAAAGACGAGCGAGAGGGCAAGTCGGCTGGTTGAGGCCCGACACTTTGATCTTGGGCCGACCTGCGGCATAGAACTTTCATGAGCGCGGCGACCCCATTCCGTGAAGAGATGGCGTCGCCGCCGCGCGCACCCAAAAGCGCTTCTAGGGAAATTTTTTCCAGATCGCGCCGAGCAGCTAGGAGAAAGCCCGCTTACGCGCTTGCGGCGTCTAGAGAAAATTGGCGCCGCTACGATGAAGCGCGTCAGAACCGACAGTCCCTGCAAACTGACCCCGTCGGCTACGAAGACGACAACAACCTCTATCAGTACGCCTTCAATGATCCCATCAATCGAAGTGATCCGACCGGCGAGGCGGTTCCTCTCGCGGTCGCCGCATGCGCAGCTTCGCCTCCTTGCGCTGCAGCCGCGATTGCACTCACTGCAGCGACGGTCTTAGCTATCAAGAATGCTGCGGACCGTCTCACAAGCAATAATGAGCAAGCGGAAGCACCCCGTGGCCCGCAAGATCGTGGTGCGGCTGAAGAACGTATCACGGGTGGCGCTCGACCGGACCGGACGCGGGATCGTGGGCGAGTTGGCATTTATGACAACCCGCCGACGGGCGAAAGCGCAGATGAGGTCATGGACGATATTCGAAGTGCTGACGGAGCAGAAAGTAATCAGACCGAAGGCGAGCAAGGATCAGTAGAGGTCGTAACGCTCCCCGATGGAAGTCGAGTGATCGATAGGAATTCCAGCGCAGGACCGCGCACAATTGAGACCCAAGACCGGGGCGGGCGCACTCGAACAGAGACGCGTTTCCCGGACAGTCCGCTTCGGCCGAGGCCGGAGGATCAGCGATGACTACGGGAGCAGGAGGTCGTCCTCCTTGGATCAGAGGCAGCTTGCCCGAGGGTGTGCATCAACTAGACGCAATCGAATGTAGCGCTGCAGAACGGCTTTTTGAGGCGCGGGTGGAGGTCTCCAGCACACCACCTGTATCGGAAAATCATATCGCTAAGACGGAAATAGTGCGGCCTGGCGCGGGCTATGTTGTTTGGACTGTGCCAGATGGCATTCTGTGCTTTATCGAGGATTACCCACAACTCAACTTGGCCTTGGAGGAGCAAATAAACGCACTTGCGCCCAGCGGAATGTCTGCATGGGCAGTAGGTGACGCCAAGAACGGGTGTTTTCGGGGCAGCTTCAACACCAGCTTTCGAAGGTGGCTCAAAACAGAATTCATCTTGAGTCCCCTGGCGCTGGTGTCGCCAAATGCGCAACTTGTCATGGTTTTTGATGAGCAGATGAGGTTCGGCCTTATTGGCGCTGAGCGAAGTATCGCTCCACAAGTCCTTCGGGCGCTGGGAGGAAACGATAATGTTCGCGCCATCATGGGCAGGTACATTGAGGATTTCGGCGTCGGCTTCGGCGAAGACGACCGAACTTGGGCGCGCCGCTATCTCGTCAACTGAAACGCGTTCTTTTTTGGTGGCGTGCCGCGCAGGCGTGCAAAAGCGCGTCTAGGCCAAATTTTTTATCTGCCCAACTCATCGACGCGATCGTGCGCTCTTCGCCTTGCTGCTCAAAGGAAAAGTCCCGCGAGTACGATCGAACCTAAAGACGCAACTGTTCCTGCAAACCGATCCCGTGGGGTATGAGGACGACCTGAACCTCTATCAGTACGTCCGCAACGACCCGTTGAATCGGATTGACCCAAGCGGGATGCACAATTGCCCGCCCAACGATCCAAACTGCGTTGAAACGCCGGAGTCGGAACAGCAGCCAGGCGATCCGCCTGAGACGACCGAGGAGGTTGCGGAGCAAGAAGAGATCGTCGTCACCGCGCAGCAGACCCGTAGAACCACCAGTGGTAGACGCATTCCTTTCAAAGGAAAGCGCGAACGGTACTACGCCGTTGATGACGACATCTCGCCTCGTCGCCTTCGCCAGAGGGAGGTGCAGTGCCCAGGGGGAGGCTCAGTGATGGTCGGACGAGCGCCTCCTTTGGCCGCTGGCCAAAGCGGCGCCCATACCCATCCGAGCGGAGTATCAGGCGTGCCTGGGCCGGGCGATCAGCTTGCGGCGAGCGCATCGACTCCGGGCGCGGCGTTCGTCATGACCGAAGATCGTGTCTTCACTATTGAGCGGGGTGCCGGCGGAACTTTCAGAACGCGAGTTTCTTCGGGCCCCGCGCTCAGCGCTGCCGAGCGAGCGGAACTCATTTCCAACATGCAGAACTGGGAATCGGGCCAATCGTCGGACACGAGCCAAAGTGATGCGGAGAGGTTCTGCCCAAGATGAGAGCGATGATCGTGTCGGCTGTTATGTGCTCTTGGCTCGCGGCGGGATGCGCGACCTCGGATCATGAAGTGATGACTCTTCAAGAATGCTCATTGGCTAGCGTCTGCCGCATCGAAGGGGTGCTCTCCGTCCGAGAGATTGATCACGTGCACATGGGGCGGCTAGAACTCCCTGGAGGCGAATGCGTAAACGTGTCACTCCCACCGCGTGACGTTCGGCGTATCCAGAGGGAGGGTCCACGGCACGCTATTGTCGAGGGGAGAGTCAATCCGTCTCCCGGCGACGATCCAAATCTGATGACGTTGGTCATCGAAGGTAGGCGCGTTGGATGGCATCAATGCGGGGACTTCTATATCTTCGTGCGCGGCTGAGAAAGCAGAACAGTTCGCGGTGCGACGCCTTCGATCCTATCATGGCCCGCAATCGAATCCGCCCCATCTCACCCGCGTCCTAGCAGCTAGAGAGGCAGGCGCGCCGCAACGTGCTTTGCGCACGTCGCGGCGCGCTCCATAGTGGCCGTCGTGAGCACCGCTCTTGCCCTCCGAAGCGCCCCAGAGCCGCGCCGTGCGTGCGGTCCGAAAACCGCTTCTAGGGAAATTTTTCAGAATCGCAGGGCGCATCAAGGGCGGAGCGCCGCGTATCGATTTGTCGCGTCTAGGGAAAATGCCTACGCCTACGAAAAATCGCGTCAGGACCGACAGTCCCTGCAAACTGACCCCGTCGGATATGAAGACGATCTGAACCTCTACGCTTATGTGGGCAATGACCCGCTAGGCAATCGCGATCCGACTGGCACACGGTGCGCGGCGGTAAACGCGGACAGCGTGTATTGCCTCCGGCGTGACATCTACCGCGTGTTCGACCGGCGGGTTGGCGAGAGCACGAGGTTTTTCGGCGCCGCCGCCGCAACGGTTGAGTACCTTGCGAACAACGACATTCCGATTCTCGGAAATGTTCTTTCCGATCCGGCCGAAGGATTCTTGAGGGATGTAAGTTCGAGCTTGTACTCACTAAATGCGCGGACGCTTACCCAAATAGAGAGGGGTGAGTTATCTGGTCCTAACCTCGACCAACGACTGGTTCACATGGAGCAGACCCGAGTTCAGGAGATGCTTGATGCCCTTCCTGCAGATCAGCGCGAGTCAATCGTGGGGTCCATCAATTCGGCGTTCAACAACTCAATTCTAAGAGGTGCTTCCGGCATAGCGAGCCCATCAGATGCCCGTTACGGCCGGGTGCTTGCTGGGGTCGTTCGAGACTTGGGACGCCCCATCGACTTTGGCAATCAAGGTGACCGTGAAGCGATTGGAAATGCTCTGATCAGCGACCTTCGAAGGAGCGGGGGCTGCACTCGAACGGGGTCGAGGATTCCGACATGTTGAGCAGGGGTCGCGCCACCTTGATGGGCATCTCCCAGCTCGTCCTAACAATCGCGTATTGGACCCTCGGTCTGTTAGGCTATGCCTCGTGGACAATTTTTCGGCTCGGACAAGGAGGCGAACTGACGTTGGCAGACGTCCAGGTCGCGCTTCTTTTCTCGTCAGGCTTCGCGGTGCTGTCGGGATACGTGGTTACTGTCCCTCTGCTCTATGCCCTCTTTGATCATCGACGATCTTGGACTCTGCGTGCTCTGCTGAACGCCGGTCTATTCGCATTGAGCGTCGGCGTCTTCATGTTGTTGGTCGGGGATTCTCCGCCTGGGGGATCGGAACTGTCTTGGGCATTGCTCGGCGTCGCGGGCGTATTGGCGGCCGAAGGAACGACACGTTTACTTTGGGGGCGGCTGGTCTCGAACCAAACAGGAAATGAAGAAGCAGGGCGTAGGGCAAGATAAAGCGCACCGTGTCCGGTGTGAGAAGTGCTTGCCCTGCTTCGGAAAAATCCAAGGTGTGAGCAGGCGCACGCACCTCGTGTGGAAGGTGCGAAGTAGGGCGCGCTCACTTTGGTGAAATCAGAAAGGGTGACACAAACCGCCGCTTGACACTTTACCCAGCGCGAAGCGGTGGCTCTCAGCTAAGAGAGTGCGCCGTTCAGCGCGCGCCAGGATCATCTGCGCGGTCAAATGCGCTGAACTGGTTTTGGGGTAGGCAACGCATGCCGCACACCCGGTCTACATTAAATCTGAGATGGAATGAGCCGGGGTGCGATCCGGGGAACGTTGTTTCTCAGTGTCGCTTAAGCGTCTGAATTAAAACAATTTATTTCCTCCCGCCCGATCCCTCTCTCTCCGCCAGCCCTGCCGCCTTCAAGCGAACGCTGACTCCCCTCATGAAACGCCGCGCCGGCCATGCGTGGTGCGCATAGGGTCATCAGATCGGGTCATCTTGTTGTATGGCCTGAACGCCCCACCCATAGTCCCGCGCAGAAGCACTGATGGCGCGCGGGGTCGCCGCTCAGCCGAGGGCATGTGGAGGAAGCGGGATGAACACGCGTGCGCTGTCGTTGATCGGGGTGGGCGCAAGCGCGCTGATGCTGAACGTTTTCGCCCCTGCGCCTGCGCTTGCCCAGACGCTTGCCCAGACCGGCGCAGGTGAATCGGAAGAACTCGTCGTCACGGGCAGCCGCATCCAGCGGCGCGACGCCACGTCGGTCGGCCCGCTGACGACGCTGACCGCCGCCGACATCGAGGCGGTGGCGCCGACCTCCATCGGCGATCTCCTGCAGACGCTTCCCAGCGTCGGCGTCAGTCTCAACTCCAACGGCACGCAAGGCACGTCGTTCGGATCGTCCTCGATCAACCTGCGCTATCTCGGCTCGGCCGAAGGCTCCGGCAACCGGACGCTGGTGCTGGTGGACGGGCGGCGCTGGGTGAACGCGGTGGGCGGGCGCGGCTTCCGCGACTTCGTCGACCTCAACACCATCCCGCTGGGTCTGGTCGAGCGCATCGAGGTCCTGAAGGACGGCGCGTCGGCGATCTACGGCGCGGATGCGATCGCCGGCGTCGTCAACATCCACACGCGCAAGAACGTGGAGGGTTTCCAGGCCAGTCTGCGCGCGGGCCAGACGTCGGAAGGCGATAACGAGAACATTTCCGGCTACGTGAACTGGGGCGGCTCGTGGGATCGCCTGTCGGTCCTCGCGTCGGTGAGCTATAGCGACACCAAGCCGATCCTGACGTCCGACCGTGCGTTGACGGCGCGCGCGCTGACGCCGCTGACGGCGCCGCCGACGAGCCCGCGCGGGCTCTTCGTGCTCCCCGGCCTGAACAACAACGCGTATTTCGGCACGCCCGCCGCCTTCGGCAACAACGCCGCCAACGCCATCACCCGTCTGCCGGGCGTCACGACGATCGGCGCAGGCGCGACGGCGGACAACAGCTTCCGCGTCGCGACGCTGCCGGCGGACGACTACAACACCATGACCCAGGGGATCTACGCCGTAGGGTCGAGCGAACGGCTCGGCGCTTTCGGACGCATCTCCTACGATTTCACGCCGACCTTCCGGGGCACGTTCGAGGCGCTTTATTCGTCGCGGACCTCAAGCCAGCTCTTTTCGCCGGTGCTTCTCGACGTGCGGGGCACGAACGGCTTCGGCATCTCCGCGGACCAGGCGTTCAACCCGTTCGGGACAGCCAATGGCGTGCCGATCGGCAACGCGCTCGCCTTCACCAGCACGGCGTTCCGCGCGCAGCGCGTGATGGACGAAGTCGGCAACCGCAACAACGCGCAGGAAATCGAGACGACACGGGTTCTCGCCGCGTTCGACGGTTCGCTCTCGCTGATGGGTGACTGGGACTGGAACACGCACATTTCGTATTCGCGAAACGAAGCGGTGTTCAACGCGTTCAACCAGATCAATATGGACAACGTCTACAGCGCCCTGCGCTCGCCGGCGACCTGCGCTGCGGTCGCGGGATGCACGCCGCTCGACATTTTCGGCGTGATCACGCCGGCCATGGCCAACTTCATTCGCTACAATGGCCGGGATGAGCAGACGGCCGAGCAGATCAATTTCGGCGCGAACGTCTCGCGCGAACTGTTCGAACTGCCGGCGGGAACTGTCGGGTTTGCGGCGGGCTATGAATATCGTCGCGAAACCGCAGAGGATCTGCCGGATGCCTTCGCGAACTCGGGCTCGCTCGTGCTCCCGCTCGTGAGCGGCGCCCGCCAGAGCCCGACGACGGCGCAAGCGCGCGATCCCACCAAGGGCGCCTACCACCTCCACGAGCTCTATGCGGAAGTGAATGTGCCGCTTCTGGCGGACCTGCCGCTCGTGCACAGCCTCGAAATGGATATCGCGGCGCGGTACTCCGACTACTCGACCGTCGGCGACCGCACGACAGGAAAGGTCGGCGTGGCGTGGCGTCCGGTGTCGGACCTGCTGGTGCGCTCTACTTTCAGCCAGGGCTTCCGTGCGCCGTCGATCCTTGAACTCTATCAGGGCCAGCGGCAGACAAACTTCCAGGCGGTCGATCCGTGCAACGGCGGGGGCGCGGGGCTTCCCGGCTGCGCCGGCGTGCCGCTGACCTACAACCAGAACCTCTACGGCTCCGGCGCCATTGCGGGCGTCACCGCAGGCAATACGGGCCTCGATGCGGAGACTGCCGAAACTGTTGCGCTCGGTCTCGCCTACACGCCGAACTTCGCCCCCGGGCTTTCGTTCACCGTCGACTGGTTCACGATCAAGGTCGAGGATGCCATCGCCTCCCAGACCGCGACGCAGATTCTGCAGTCGTGCGCGAACCGCCTCGTGTTCTGCGATCTCATCAACCGCGCGCCCACCGGCGAAGTCCTGGAGCTCCGTCAGGCGGTCGTGAACCTCAGCAGCATCGAAGTCGAAGGCATCGACGCCGGCGCGCGTTATGCGCTGAAGACCGGGATCGGCGGCATCGAGGCGTCGCTCGATCTCTCCTATCTGGAAAAGTTCCAGACCAGCGTGCCGCAACCGAACGGGACCGTCGTCGTCAGCGATCGCGCGGGCCTGTCGAACCAGCCGCGCTCCACCTTCCCGCACTGGAAGGCGCAGGCCGGGCTTCGCTGGGACAACGGACCGTGGAGTGCCGGCTGGCGCATGCGCTACATCGGCGAAAGCGATGACGTGCCCGGCAACGCCGTCAACGGCGGCACCGTGAAGGCGATCACCTACAACGACCTGCAGTTCGGGTATGAGATCGGCGAGCCGAACATCTCGCTCACGTTCGGCATCGACAATGTCGGCGACACCCAGCCGCCGGCGTCGGCCGCCAACAACCCGATCAACTTCGACATCTATACCTACGACATCCGCGGCCGTTACTTCTATTCGCGGTTTGGTATAAAGTTCTAAGTCAGCACGCCGTCAGGCGTTCAGGAAGCGCACGCGTTGTGAGCGACACGGCCAAGACACGCGGCGGAGGCCTTCTCGACAGGATCGAGCGCATCGGCAACGCGCTGCCCGATCCTGTCGTGATCTTCCTGATCCTGATCGCGGCGCTGGCGGCGGCATCGGTCGTGACCTCCGCCACAGGGTGGTCCGCAGTCCACCCGGTGAGCGGGGAGGTGATGCGCACGCAGAGCCTGCTGAGCGAAGACAATGTCGCGCGGCTCCTGACGGACATGGCGCGAACGCTGACGGCGTTTCCGCCGCTGGGTCTGGTGCTGGTCGTGATGCTCGGCGCGGCCGTCGCGGAGCGGTCCGGCCTGTTCGCAGCGCTGATCGGCAGGTCCATGCAGAAGGCGCCCGCGGGCGCACTCACGCCGTTCGTCTTTCTCGTCGCGCTCGCGAGTCACCATGCCTCCGATGCGGCCTATGTCGTGCTGATCCCGCTGGCAGCAGTGGCGTACGCCCAGGCGGGGCGCCATCCACTGCTTGGCGTTGCGGTGGCCTATGCGGGGATTTCCGGCGCGTTCGCGGGCAATCTCGTGCCCGGCCAGTTCGATGTGCTGATGCTGGCGATCACCGAAGCGGCGGCGCGTCTCGTCGCGCCGGACTATGTGATGAATCCGCTCGGCAACTGGTATTTCACGGCGGTTCTGGGCCTCGGTCTGGCGCCGATAGCGTGGTGGGTAGCCGACCGTGTGGTGGAGCCGCGCCTCGGCAAATGGGACGGCGACGGCGATGTGGCGGCGCTGACTACGTCTGTCGCCGAGACGGAGTCGCAGCAGAAAAAGGGTTTGGGGCGCGCCGCGATCGCGGCGCTTGTCGTTTTGGGGTTGTTTGCGGCGCTCGTGTTCTGGCCCGGTTACACGCCGCTGATCGATGAGAGCGCGACGGGCGCAGAACGTCAGACGCCGTTCTTCCGCGCGCTGATCGCCGGCTTCTTCCTCCTCTTCCTCGCCAGCGGATGGGCCTACGGCGCCGCGACCGGGGTGTTCCGCACGCACCGCGACGTCGTGAAGGCGATGGCCGGCGGCGTGACCGTGATGGCGCCGTATGTGGTCGTTGCGTTTTTCGCGGCGCACTTCATCGCCATGTTCCAGTGGTCGAACATCGGCCCTGTGCTGGCGGTGAACGGCGCGGCGGCGCTGACGCAGACGGGGCTGCCCGCGCCGGCGCTGCTTGGCTCTCTGCTCGGCATGAGTGCGGTGTTCGACATCGTGATCGGTTCGGCCTCCGCAAAGTGGAGCGCGATGGCGCCGATCGTGGTGCCGATGCTCATGTTGCTCGGCGTTTCGCCGGAGATGACGACGGCCGCGTACCGGATGGGCGACTCCATCTTCAACATCGTCACGCCGGCCGCGTCGAACTTCGTGCTCGTGCTGGCCATGGCGCAGCGTTGGTCAAAGGATTTCGGCATCGGCTCGCTGATAGCGTTGATGCTGCCGTTCTCGGTCTGCTTCGGGATCTTCGGCTTCGCGCTTGTGATCACATGGAGTGCGTTCGGCATTCCAGTGGGACCGGGCGCGCCCGCCTTGTGGCCGCTGCCGTGAGAGTGCTCGAGATCCAGCGCGCGCGCATGCGCGATGGCGTGTGGCTCGAGGCGGACGTCTACCTGCCCGATGGCGCCGGTCCGTTTCCGACATTGCTTGAGCGCACGCCCTACGGGCGTCGCGGCGCCAACCACGCCGATTGCACCCGCGCCGACCCCACGCCGAAGTCCAAACCCGAGATTGCGCGCGCCTTCGCCGCCGCCGGCTACGCCTACGTTCTGCAGGACTGTCGCGGCCGCTACGGGTCCGGCGGCACGTTTGTGAAATATCTGAGCGAAGGCGCCGATGGCGTCGACACGCTTGCATGGCTGCGCGACCAGCCGTGGTGCGATGGGCGCATCGGCACGCTGGGCCTGTCTTACAGCGCGCATGTGCAATCGGCGCTGGCCGCGCACGATCCGCCAGGCCTCAAGGCGATGTTCCTCGACTCCGGCGGCTTCTCAAGCGCCTACCACAGCGGCATTCGGCAGGGGGGCGCCTTTGAACTGAAGCAGCTCACCTGGGCGATGAAGCACGCCCGCCTCTCGCCGAAGACGGCGGCAGATCCCGCGCGACGCGCGGCGCTCGACGCGCAGGATCTGCGCGCGTGGCTGCGCGTGTCGCCCTGGCGTACGGGACATTCCCCTTTGGCCGCGGCGCCCGAATACGAGGCGTATGTCGTCGAGCAGTGGCGCAACGAAGTGTTCGACGCGTTCTGGCGTCGACCGGAATTCTACGCCCGTGGCGCGTGGACCGACTTCTCGGATGTGCCGCAGGTGTACATGTCGAGCTGGTACGATCCCTATGCGCGCACGGCGATCGAGAACGCGACCGCGCTTGCGGCGACTAAACGTGGCCCCGTGAAGCTGGTGATGGGACCGTGGACGCACGGCCAGCGCTCGGTGACCTTTGCCGGCGACGTGGACTTCGGCGCGTACGCCACGCTCGACGGCGCGCTTGCGCCCGATTACGTGGCCCTGCGCATCGCCTGGTTCGATCGCTATCTTCGGGATTTGCCGACGCCTGATCCGCTCCCGGCTCCCGTGACGTATTTCATGATGGGCGGTGGTTCCGGGCTCAAGAATGACGCGGGCCGTCTGGATCATGGCGGCGGATGGCGCACGGCCACGCAATGGCCGCCGGAGAACGCGCGGCCCCTGCAGCTCTATCTCGGCGCGGATCGCACGCTGTCGGAACGGTCGCCAGAAAAGGCGGGCGCGCTGAGTTTCATTTTCGATCCGCTGAATCCGTTGCCGACCATCGGCGGCGCAACCGCGTCCGGCGCGCCGGTGATGGCGGCGGGCGCGTACGACCAGCGCGAGAGCGAAGCCATCTTCGCCGCCACGCATCCCGGCCGCGCCATCGCGGATCGACCGGATGTGCTGGTGTTCGAGACAGCCCCGCTGGAGCACGCAGTCGAAGTGGCTGGCGATTTCAGCGTCCGGCTGTGGGTGTCATCCGACGGGCCGGACACCGACATCACGATCACCTTGATCGACGTGCATCCGCCCTCGTCGGACTATCCGAACGGCTACGCCATGAATCTGGCGCACGGCATCCTGCGCTTGCGCTTCCGTGACGGGTTCGAGGCGGCGAAACTCATGACGCCGGGGGAGGTGTACGCCATCCAGGTGGAGGGGTATCCGACGGCGAACCGCTTCATGCCGGGGCACCGCATCCGCCTGCACATCTCGAGCAGCAACTTTCCCCATTTCGACGTGAATCCCAACACCGGCGCCCCAGCAGGCGTGCCGTCGGACCCGCGCCCCGCGCGCAACACGGTGCTGTTCGGGCCCGAACATCCCTCGCATGTCGCGCTGTCGATATTGGTGTAGTCTGCGCGGATGGATGAATTCGGCCTCAAGTCGCTGCGCAGTTTCCGGGCGATCCTGCGCGCCGGCTCGGTCACTGCTGCGGCGCGTGAACTGGGGCTCAGCCAGCCCGCCGTAAGCCGCATGCTCGGCAAGCTCGAACACAGTATAGGCTTTCAGCTGTTTCATCGCGATCGGGGACGTTTGCTGCCGACGCCGGAGGCGCTGCTGTTTCTCGAGCAGGTCGACAATGCGCTGAGCGGGATGGATCGCGTCAGCGATCTGGCGCGCAACATTTCGGCCAACAAGGTGGGTCAGCTGAAGCTCGTCGCGCCGCCGAGTTTCTCCGAGGGCGTCCTGCCGGACATCGTGGCCGACTTCCTCGAGCGTTTCCCCGACGTGCACCTCACACTCGAAAGCCGCAGCGTCGAGACGGCCAAGGCGATGATCGCCTCGCGCGAGGTGGATGGCGGCTTCGTCAAACGCCCCGTCGGCCGCATGGATCTGCGCGAGGAGCCGATCATTTCCAGCGAGTGCGTCTGCCTGATACATCCCGATCACCCGCTCGCCAAACGAACGACGCTCGATCCGCGCATGCTGATTTCCGAGCCGCTCATCCTGCTGGGACTGGGGCAGTCCTCCCGCCTGCACATCGAGGCGGCCTTTGCGTCCGTGGGCGTCAGGCCGAACGTACGGATCGACACGCACACCATCGCGTCGGCGGCGGCGCTCGCCAGCCGCAAGCTCGGCATCGCCATCGTGAACGCGCTGCTGGCGCGGCCGTATCTGCGCGACTCTCTCGTGGAGCGGCGATTCACGCCGGTCCTCGTGCAGGAATATTCGTTCTGCACATCAATCAACAGTCCGCCGTCCAGGCTGACGGAGGCGTTCCTGACGCTGGCGCGCAAGCGTTTCGGCAAGTTCCGCGCTAAAGCCTGATGCGCGCGCGGCGTCCGTTGTGCTCGAAGCGATAGCCGAGGCGCGCTGACAACGCCTCCACCCGCTCCAGGGTCGCGCGCGCCCGTGCGCCGCGGGAGAAGGACGGGCGACCGCGGGTTTCCAGATCGTCGGCCCCGCCGACGCCGACATGGTTCAGCACCACCGGGGTGATCTCCGCGCCGAGAAAGCGTCCGTCTCTGAACCGGCCTTCGACGATCAGGCTCTCCCAGTTTGGCGCGCCGTAGTCGCCTTCTTCCTTCTTCGTCTGGAAGATGAAGCTGCCGAGGCAATAGAAGATCGGCGCGCCCCTGTAGACCTCCATGCCGTGCAGAAGCGGCGGGCCGTGCCCGACGAAGATCGATGCGCCGGCATCCACGCATCTGCGCGCGAGCGTGCGCTGCCATTCAGGCGTGCGGGCGATGTCCGGCCGCTCCCAATAGTGGTTGTGCTGATAGGTCAGGACGGTGGCGCCGGACCGCTTTGCGGCGGTGATCGCGGCGAGGATGCGCGCCACGTCTTCCTCAAGCGGGGCTTCCGATGCGTCGCGGCGCACCTCGTTGACGCCGGCGCGATCGGTTGCGGCCATGCCGCCCTCGCGGACAAAGCCCGTGGCGAACGCGACAAAGGCGAAACGTCCCGCCGGCGTGTCCTGCGTTCCGGCCGTACTCGCCTGCGCGAGATCGAGGCCGGTGCCGGCGAACGGCATGTTGCGCACCTTCAGCGCCTCTATCGCGTCGATGATTCCGCCCGTGCCGACATCGAAAGCGTGGTTATTGGATGTCGACAGCGCCGTGATTCCGAGATCGCGCAGGCAGTCAATGACGACCGGGTCCGCCACGTGAAGCGTCTCGCGGGCGCGCGTCGGCGCGCCTTCACGCGGCCCACGGATGGCCACTTCCAGGTTCGAGAACACGGCGTGGCTGGCGCGCAGCTTCGTGGCGATGCGACGCATGTCGGGCCACGGATGTCGGCGCAGATCGTACCGGATGAGCGATTGCCCGATCACGGTGAGGCGCATCTCCGACGCCGGCTGCCCGAAGGCGGGTCCCGTGCAGGCGAGTGCGCCGGCGCCCAGCAGGATCGCGCGTCGATGCGGCGTAGGGGAAGTGGCGCTCATGTGAACGAAACTAGCGAAGTTCGCAGCGGCCTGCATCCGCATGAGCGAACCCGCATGGGGCCATGCGGGCGATGCATGCGCCGGGATTGCAGGGCGATCTCTGCGAGAGGGGCGGCGGCATCGGGGCAATCGTCAATGGATTTGACAGTGTCCGGCTCCGGCGGCGATACTTGCCGCCGCATTGCCCCGGGGAGCACTTCCGACATGTCCCACGCGCCTGCCGGCGGGCACGCGATCCTTACGATGCTGCAGGCCTTCATCTGGTTCGATGAAGGACTGCAGAGCTACATCCGCTCGCGCGGGTGGCCGGAAATCACACGCCCGCAGTCCATGCTCATGGCCAACATCGCGCTTGGCGTGAATCGCCCGGCGGACATCGCGCGCCAGCTCGGCGTCACGCGTCAGATGATCCACGTCACGCTGAACCAGATGGCCAAGATGGGCGTGCTCGCACTTGTCGACAGTCCCGAGGACCGCCGCGCCAAGATCGTTGTGCTCACGCCGGCCGGGGAAAAGATGCGCGCCGACGCGCAAACCGCGATGCGCCTGATGGTCGAGGAACTCTCGCGTCGCATCGGCGCAAAGGCGGTCGAGCGGATCGTCGACATCGACATCGGGACCTGGGGCCAGTCGATGCGCTTCGATCCGCCCGCGAGGCGTCCCGCGCGACGGACGCGGGACTAGACGCTAAACCCGCGCACGCACCCAATCGCACACCAGGGACGCCGCCGCCTCGCGCACGGCGCGCGAGTCCTCGAAGTAGTGTGCGCCAGGGATGATCTCGATCGACTTTTGCGTGGAGCCGAGGCTGTCGAAGATCACGCGCGCATCACTGGGAAAGACGCCCGTGTCTGCATCGCCCTGGATGACGACGGCCGGAACCTTGATCTTGGCGAGATGCGGCGCGCCCTTGCAGGGCGACGTTTCGAGGCTCCACATGTTCAGCCATGTCTTCAGATTGTTCGCGCGGCCGATACTCGGCGTGCGGTTGGCGATGGCGGGATCACCGCGATAGCAGGCGCGCGGCTTGCGCGCTGACGGATCGATCGAGGGGTCCATGCAGCGCAGATCGCCCCAGCAGCGGAACAGCGGAAACAGCCGGTCGGGAACGCCCGCTTCGTTGAGGCGCTTCAGTTCGGCCTTCGCCCAGTCGGTGATGCGCTGGTTGCGGGCTTTCTGCGCGGCGCGATACTTCGCGATGAAGTCGGGGGCGTAGGGGGGCTTGTTGGCGTCGCTGAAGGGGTCCAGATCGGGGTCGGTCGCGACGGGATCGTCTTCGTCGATGACCGATGCGTCCATCCAATCCGTCAGCACTTCAGGGCGGCCCTGGTGTGCGTTGAAGGAGACGTACAGGTCCGGTTTCTCGAGCGTTTGGTACGCCTCAAGGCCCGCGCCGGTCAGATTGCCGTGCTGCGTCGGCGCGACGGTCTCCGCGAAATAGGCGCCCATCAGCGACCCGCCGCCGGAATTGCCGAAGATCACCACGTTCTCGACGCCGGCGACTTCGCGCAGCCACTTCACGCCGACGCCGATATCGATGACGGCGTGTTCGAGCATGAACTGGTCTTCAAAGCCGCGATAGCGCGTGTTCCAGCCGAGGAAGCCGAAACCGCGCGCCGCGATGTAGGGCGCGATGTAGTGCTCGGCGAAATCCACATTGTAGTGCGTGGCGATGAACGCGGTTTTCGGGCGTTTGCCTTTCGGCGCGTAGTAGATGCCCTGGCAGGGGTGGCCGCCGGCCTGGATGCGCGGCGCCGTTGCGGATGTTCGCCCTATGAAGGTCGTGTCGATCTGGGCAAGGAGGTCAGTGTCGTCCATGGAGCGTTTCCTGCTTTCTTTATTGTCCGGGCGCCGATCGTTCGGCAGTGAAGTATCGGGATGCGTTGCGGCGGGTGCGTCTCGCCCTTAGGATCGACCCTCGGGTTCGAATGTGTGGAGATACCGGTGGCGGACGGCGCAGGCGCGAAGGCGCGTACATCTCCCCTCGAAGGCAGCATCGGATATCTCATCCGTGATACGCAGCGTCTCATCGCGCGCCGGCTGCAGGAAAAGATCGAACGCTACGGACTCGGTCTCGGCCAATGGTACATGTTGCGGGTGCTGTGGGTCGAGGACGGTCTGACGCAGCGGGAACTCAGCACGCGCATCGGCACGGGTGAGCCTTCCGCCGTGCTCGCCTTGAACGGCCTGCAGGACATGGGACTGATCCGGCGCACCGCGGACCCAAATGACGGGCGTCGCAACATCATCCGGCTGACGCCGGCAGGGCGGCGGCTTGGCGTGAAGCTCACCCCGATCGTCGATGAAATGAATGAGGCGATCTGCGCCGACCTGAACGCGAAGGAACGCGCGACGCTCCGCGCGCTTGTGCTGCGGGTGCGTACGACGCTGGCGCGGTAGGCTGAACCGGTGATGTCGACCGCACGACAAGCGTCTTCCCCCGTCCTATTAAGTTCGTTATCTAACGAATAGTACCGGGACGCGGCGATGCGGTCCAGTAGGGACGGTCTTGCTCATGGGGCGGGCCGCCAGGAAGCGGGAGTGAGGCGTTGCAAGGCTTGATGCAGGACTGTCCGCTGACGCTGGACCGGATTTTCACCCACGCAGCCCGCTGGCACGGAGAGCGCGAGATCGTCACGCGCACGGCCGAAGGACTTGTCGAACGCACGACCTACGCAGCTGCGCAGGCGCGCGCGAAGCAGGCGTCGAACGCGCTGCGCGCCGAGGGCATCCGCCCAGGAGACCGCGTCGCCACGCTCGGCTGGAACGGCGCGCGGCATCTGGAAGTCTGGTACGGCGCCATCGGCATCGGCGCTGTGCTGCACACGCTGAATCCGCGGCTCTTCCCGGAACAGATCGCCTACATCATCAATCACGCCGAGGACCGGATCATCCTCGCCGATATGCAGTGCAAGCCGCTTCTCGACAGTCTGCTGCCGCAGTGTCCCACCGTCGAGAAGGTGATCTGGCTCACCGATGCAGGCGCAGCCAACTACGAAGACTGGATTGCGCCCCACGGACACGACTGTGCGTGGGGCGGTTTCGAGGAGAACACGGCCGCCGGGCTTTGCTACACGTCGGGAACGACGGGAAATCCGAAGGGCGTGCTCTACTCGCACCGCTCGAACTATCTCCATGCCCTGATGACCTTGCAGGCCGACGCACTGGCGCTCTCGGCGCGCGACACGGTTCTGCTCGTCGTGCCGATGTATCACGCGAATGCGTGGGGCGTGGTGTATTCGGCGCCGGCGGTCGGCGCGAAGCTCGTGCTGCCGGGGCCGAAGCTCGATGGCGCGTCGATCCATGAACTCATCGAGACAGAAGGCGTCACTTACTCCGCGGCCGTGCCCACGGTCTGGCAGATGCTGCTCACGCACCTCAAGGAAACGAACGGCGCCCTCGGCAAGCTTAATCGTGTAACGATCGGCGGCTCTGCATGCCCGGAGTCGATCATCCGAACCTTCCACGATGACTATGGCGTCGATGTCATCCAGGGCTGGGGCATGACGGAGACGTCGCCCCTGGCGACGGTCTCCGTGCCGACGCCGGAACTGGCCGAACTGCCGTTCGACGCGCAGGTGCCGTACAAGCTCAAGCAGGGGCGACTGCTCTGCAACCTCGATCTGAAGCTCACCGATGACGCGGGCAGACGCCTGCCGCATGACGGCAAGACGTTCGGACGCCTGAAGATCAAGGGCGCCACCATCGCCGCCGCGTATTTCAAGAACGAGGGCGGGGACGTTCTCGACGAAGAGGGGTTCTTCGACACCGGCGACGTCTCCACGATCGACGAACGCGGCTACATGCAGATCACCGATCGCGCGAAGGATGTCATCAAGTCCGGCGGCGAGTGGATCAGCTCCATCGACGTGGAGAACATCGCTGTCGGTCACCCCAAGGCGCAGCTCTGCGCGGTGATCGGGGTGGTGCATCCCAAGTGGGACGAGCGGCCGGTGCTGCTCGTGCAACTCAAGCCTGGCGTGTCCGCGGAGAAGCAGGAATTCGTCGAATATCTCGACGGCAAGATCGCGAAGTGGTGGATGCCGGATGACGTGATCTTCGTGGATGAGATCCCGCTCGGCGCGACCGGCAAGATCGACAAGAAACTCATCCGCCAACGCATGACGGACTACGCGCTGCCATTCGACGGGGCTTCGCGATGATCGATCTCCACCATGTGATGACGCCGAACGGCCACAAGGTGAAGATCATGCTGGAGGAAGCGGCGCTCCCCTACACCGTCATCGCCTACAACATGCTGGAAGGCGACCACCTCACGCCCGCCTTCCGCCAGATCAATCCGAATGGCCGGTTGCCCGCCATCGTCGACAACGAGCCAATCGGCGGCGGCGCGCCGTTCGCCGTTTTCGAGTCCGGCGCCATTCTCATCTATCTTGCTGAAAAGGCGGGCCGTTTCATCCCGAACGATCCGCGCGGTCGCAGCGTGTGCCTGCAGTGGTTGATGTGGCAGATGGCTGGACTCGGTCCGATGCACGGGCAGGCGCATCACTTCGTCCGCTACTGTCCCGAGCAGAACGATTACGGCGTGAACCGCTACATGAACGAAGCGCGCCGTCTGCTCGATGTGATGGATCGCCGGTTGGCGAGCGTCGACTTTCTCGCAGGCGACTATTCGATCGCGGACATGTCCTGCTGGCCGTGGATCCGCGCGGTGCGCGCGATCCAGCTCGACGTCGCCGACTGGCCCGCGCTCAAGCGCTGGTACGACCGCGTCGGCGACCGGCCCGCCGTGCAGGAAGGCGCGCGCCTGCCTGAGGGGCACTGGCTGACGCAGACTGCACAGACGCGCGTGACGCTGACGCCCGAGCAATGGTCCAATCTCTTCGGCGAAAACATGCTGAAGAGCGGCGCAAACTGAAGGAGCCTCCCATGCCGGACTCGCCCGACGACATCCGAAATCTCGCGACACGATTCTTCGACGCCATCGAGAAGGGTGATGTCGATACAGTCGCCGCGACCTACGCGGACGATGTCGCCGTCTGGCACAACACGGACCAGCTGGAGAACACCAAGGCCGAGAATGTCGAGACGCTCAAAGGCATGGTGAAGTTCTCGAAATTCCGCACCTACACCAACCGTCGCCTCGAGGTATTTCCGGGCGGGTTCGTGCAGCAGCACGTGCTCGAGGCGGAGGGGCTGAGCGGCTACAGGCTTTCCCTGCCGGCCTGCATCATCTGCGCCGTATCGAATGGAAAGATCACGCGGCTGGACGAGTATTTCGACTCTGCCGTCGTCAACGCCTGGCGCGCCAACAGAGGCTGAACGCCATGATCATCAGCGGCAAGGTTGCGCTCATCACAGGCGCCGGCAGCGGAATCGGCCGGGCGACGGCGGTTGCGCTGGCGCAGAAGGGCGCGGCCCGCATCTGGATCGTTGACCGTGACGACGCGGGCGCGCGGGAGACCGCCGCCCTCGTCGCCGCGTCCGGCGCGGAGGGAATCGTCCGCATTGTCGATGTCGCCGATACGGCGGCGCTCACGGGCGTGTTTGAAGAGGCGGCGCGGGCGGGCGGCCTCGACATCGTCTTCAACAATGCCGGAGTTCTCGTCGGGCGGGAGCTCTTTCCGGAAACATCGCTGGCGCGCTTGCAGGCGATCATCGCCGTGAACATCACCGCCGTCGTCCTCGGCACGCAACTCGCGATTTCGCAGATGTCGCCGCGTGGCGGCGGCGTGGTGATCAATACCGGCTCCACCACCGCCTTCCATTCGCGACACCGCGACTATCTCTATGCGGCGACAAAGGCGGCGGTCGTCTCGTTCTCCGCCTCGTGCGCGCCGCTGTTCGAAACCACCGGCGTGCGCGTCAATGCGGTGCTTCCCGGCCTGGTGAATACCCCCATCCTGCTCGCCACGGGCGATGGCCAACTGGCGGACTACATGCACCCGATTCTCGCAAACAACGTCGCGCTGGCGCCGGAAGACATTGCCCGCGGCGTCATCGCATTGATCGAGGACGACACGCGCATAGGCGAGCAACTCGTGGTGTCGGCAGGTCCCGCGAGCGCGGCGGCCTTCGACCAGAGCCGCATCCGCGTCTTCGGCTAGGCGTTCAGCCTCGGACTCAGCGCCGTCGCCATTCGCACGACGCGTTTGACCATCACCGGGAGCAGTTGCGCGGGCATGGGATCGGTCAGCGCCGGTCCGTCGAACGCCTTCGTCGCCAGCGGCACGAGAATGTTCTCCGTCGCGACGACCGTCTGGATGGTGCCGAGAATCTGGCGCAGCTGGATGATGCCGCGCAGGCCGCCGAAGGGGCTGATCGAGGCCGACATCACACCCGCCACCTTGCCGCGAAACGCTGCGAGCGTCGTCATCGGTTGTCCGGGACTCGGGCGTGAAGCCCAGTCGATCGCATTCTTGAGGACGCCGGTGACGCCGCCATTGTACTCCGGCGATGCGATCAGGAATCCGTCGTGCGCAATGAACAGGTCGCGTAGGGCTGCGGCCCCTTCCGGAAAGGCGTGCGCTTCGAGGTCCTCGTCATAGAGCGGCAGGGCGAAGTCCTTCAGGCGGATTTCCGTCACCTCGGCGCCGGCGTCGCGCGCATGCTGCGCGGCGATGTCGACGAGGCGCTGGTTGAAGGAGCCGGCGCGGGTGCTGCCGGAGAACGCCAGAAGTCTTGCCGTCACGCGCGCCTCCGTCTGCGGGGTTGTCGCAGATCAGCTAGCGCGTTTTCCGGCGGGCGTCAGCACGGATGGATCGCGGACGCCTGACGCCGTCATCGGCGCGTGGGAGACATCCTTGTCGGTCAGCGGCCGCGTCCACGATGCGAACTCGAGACATACGCCATCCGGATCAAAGAAATACATCGAGCGGACATAGACATCGTCGGTGACCGTGTCGCTGCTCTGCGTCGGCGAATTGTCGTGGTTGAAGATGCGGGTGACATCGACGCCCTTGGCGATCAACTTGCGGTGATATTCGTCGAACTTCTCAGCCGGCACATCGAAGGCGATGTGGTTCATGGAGCCGTGTGCGCTCGTGATCTTGCCGCGCGTGGGCAGGCTGGCCGGCGCCGAGTGGCCGGGCGCGCCGGCGGGGGCGTCGGGAAACCAGAAAAAGGCGAGGGAATCGCCGTTGCCGATGTCGAAGAAGAAGTGCTGACCGCGGTCGCCCGGCAGGTCGATGGTCTTGGTCAGCGGCATGCCCAGGACGTCGCGATAGAACGCGACCGTACGCGCCATGTCCGAGCAGACGAGCGCCAGGTGATTGACGCCCCGGATTTCGAATTCGGAGTTTTCGCGCGCCATTTTCGCCTCCTGCGGCGCCTCCGGCGACCTCGCCCGGCGCTTCTGATCGTGCCATCGGGATCACACGGCCCGAAATTCTTACTATTCTAACGAATGATCGCCAAAAACGTCAAATGGTTTGAACAAATGGCTGGACAAACCCGCCCGGCCGCTGACATCCTCACCGCAAATACGCGGATCGCGCATGGCGCGCCGCGAGAGGGGAGGACTAACGATGCAGTCAGATCGCAGCAGTGCGCGTACGATGCAGGGCGCCTTCTGGGCGATGGCGCTGGCGAGCGCCTCCGCATTCGCGCTCGTCATGGGCGGGGCCGCGAACGCCCAGGAAGCCGCCGGCGGTTCCGCCGCCGAAGCCGACGAACTGGTCGTCACGGGCAGTTACATTCGCCGCGCCGTCAGCGACACGCCGACGCCGGTTTCCGTGATCGGCACGGATGAGCTGAACGCGCAGGGCATTCTCGGCGCCGACTATCTCTTCAAGAACCTGCCGATGGCGAACGGCGCGCGCTCGACGCCGGACAACACCAATTCCCCCTTCCAGCTCGGCATGGGCAACATCAACCTGCGCGGTCTCGGCGTTTCGTCGACTCTCACGCTGATCAACGGACGTCGCCAGGTCGTGTCGCCGGTGCCGCTCGATGACGGGTCGAGCTTCGTCGACATCAACGTCATCCCGATGGTGATGCTTGAGCGTCTCGAAATCCTGCAGGACGGCGGCGCGGCGCTGTATGGATCGGATGCGGTCGCAGGTGTCGCCAACTTCATCATGCGTGAAAAGTTCGACGGCGCACGCGTCACGGCGTCGTACCAGACGACCACGGAGAGCGATCAGGAAGACATCAATCTCGGCTTCGTCGGCGGGCTGTCGGGCGATCGCTGGAATTTCGTCGCCGGCGTGGAGGGGCTTCACCGCACGCCGCTCGGCACACAGGAACGCCAGTTCAGCCGCAACAAGATCATATCGTCGCTCGGCATGCCGGGGGCGTTCGGCGTCGGCGGCGTACCGAATATCGATCCGAACTGCACGGCGGCGGGCGGCACGGTGGTGCCCTTCGGCCCGCCCGGCATCGGCTTCTGCGCGCGCAATCTCTCCGACGCGTTCACCAGCGGCATCATCGTGCCGGAGGACCGCATCCTCGGCTATTCGACGTTCAGCTATGAGCTGTCGGACACCGCCAAGCTCTATCTGGAAGCCGGCGCGTCCCACAACAGCGTGAAGGTGCACACCTTCCCGTCCTACTCGAACCTTTCCTTCCCGATCGTGCCGGCGACCAACCCCGGCAACCTCGTCGCCAACGGCGGCTTCGGCGTGCCGGTCACCTATTTCGGCCGCCCGCTGAACCTGCAGAATTCCACGATCAACGAACAGCGGCGCCGTTCGAACCAGTACCGCATCGTCGGCGGCGTGGAGGGTCAGTTCGCCGGGGACTGGACGTACGACGCGTCCTACACCTACGCGCAGCAACTCTACTCGGCGACCAATATCCGCGACACGCTGTCGGATCGCTTCATCGCCGCGCTCAACGGCGTCGGCGGGCCGAACAACAACCAGTACTTCAATCCCTTCGGTTCCTCGCTCGTCAATCCGGCGCTTGCCAACGATCCAGCGGTGCTCGCTGATTTCACGGCCGAGGCCTGGCGCAACTACAAATCGAGCCTGCATTCGGTCGACGCGGTCTTCACCGGCTCCGTCGGGCAACTCGCGGGCGGCCCCATCGGCGTCGCGGCGGGTGTCCAGTTCCGGCACGAGACACTCGATTTCAAGAGTGATCTCAACCAGAGCTCCGGCCGGTTCGTCTTCCTGTTCTCCGGCGCCGACCTCGGCGTGGACCGCACCTCCTACGCGGCGTTCGGCGAAGTCTCCCTCCCGGTGGCGGAAAACGCCGAAGTGCTGCTGCAGGCGCGCTATGAGCATTATGACGCCGGCATCGGCGGTTCGCTGAACCCCAAGATCGCCCTGCGCTGGAAGCCGCTGGACGGTCTCGTCTTGCGCGCCAATGCAGGCACCAGCTTCCGCGCGCCGTCGCTGTCGCAGACATCGTCGATCTCCACGATCAACACCGCCATCGCCGACCCGCTGAACCCGAGCATTATTCCCTTCTTCAACCAGGTGCTCAGCGTGCCGGGCGCGGGACTGGAGCCGGAAACCGCGGTCAACATGGGCGCGGGCTTCCTGTGGACGCCGGTGAGCGGTCTCGACATCTCGCTCGACTACTGGCGCTACGATTACTCGGATCTCATCGTGAAGGAGAGTGCGCAGGCCATCGTCAGCGCCAATCCCAACGATCCGCGCATCATCCGTCAGGGCGGTTCGCCCACAGGCCTCATCTCGCAAGTGCGCGTGAGCTTCGTGAACCAGAACCAGGTGCTGACCGACGGTTTCGACTTCAGCGGTCGCTACCGCACCGATCTCGGCCCGGGCGATATCGATTTCACGCTGCGCGGCACCTACATGAACCAGTACACGACCGTGATCGGCGGGCGGGAAGTGGACGTCTCCGGACGCCGAAACTTCTCGAACTTCGCGCGCTCGCTGCCGAAGCTGCGGTCGAGCGCCATCGGAACCTACAACTGGGGCCCGAGCCGGTTCACAGCGACTGTCAACTACATCTCGTCGTATGACGACTTCCGCAACCAGGCGGCGCAGAGCAACCCGTACGAGATCAAGTCGTTCACGACCTTCGATCTCAGCTACGGCCTAGCCATCGACTCGCTCGGCACGGATTTCTCCGTCGGCGTCCTGAACCTGACGAACCTGTCGCCGCCGAACTCGCAGATCAGCAGCGGCGACCTGCAGGGCTTCGACCGCTTCGTGCATGATCCGCGCGGGCGCATGGTGTTCGCGCGCATGAGCAAGCAGTTCTAGTCGCGCAGCGCCTGTCGCATCGACCTGAAGGGCGGGCGGTTTCTCCGGAGGCCGTCCGCCCATCGTCGTCTCTCGAGGTGGAGGGGAGCAGTCCATGGCCGACACCACAGGAAGCGCCGCGGAAGAGGCTGTCGGCGCGAAGGGCGTGGGCATGGCGGGGCGCGACACGCCGCTCATCCGCCAGTGCTGGTACGTTGCGGCCTTCGCGGACGAAGTCACCCGCACGCCGATGCGTCGGACGATCCTCGAACGCGACATCGTCCTCTACCGCAAGGAAGACGGCGTCGCCGTCGCCCTGCAGAACCGCTGCGCGCATCGCTCCTATCCGCTGCATTCGGGCAAACTCTCGGGCGACCGGATCGTGTGCGGCTACCATGGCTTCGAATACGGACCTGACGGACGCTGCGCGCATGTGCCTGCGCTCGGCTTCGCGCCGCCGGCCATTCGTGTGCAGGCCTATCCGCTCGTCGAAGACGGCCCGTTCGTCTGGATCTGGATGGGCGATCCCGACCGGCCCGACGAGACGGCGCTCGTGCGGCAGGCGTGGTGCGCCGCGCCCGGCTGGACGCATGTGAAGGGCTACATGCACATGCAAGCCAATTATCTCGGCCTGCACGAGAACCTGATGGATCTTTCTCACTTTCCGTTCCTGCATGGCGCCGCCCTCGGTCGCGCCGATCATGCTGCGGCGAAGCCGAAGGTGCGTGTGGAAGGCGATGTGGTGCACACCTCGGTGATGCATCGCGACGTCGCGGTCTCGCCCGCCTTCCAGGCGGCGACCGGGATGACGGCGCCCGTCGATCGCGAGAGCGTGCAGAGCGTGCCGAGCCCGGCAATCCATCTCGGCGCGTCGATCACGACGGACGCGTCCGATCCGCCGCAGCGCCATGTGCGCCACATCGTGCATGTGCCCACGCCGGAGTCGCAGACATCCACGCATTATTTCTGGGCCATCGCACGCCACACCGCCATCGACGATCCCGCCATCGACGCGGAATCGAAGGCGCTGGGCGAAAAGGCGTTCGCCGAGGACAAGGTCGCGCTCGAGGCGATCGAGGATGTCATCGCGCGTGACCGTCGCAGCGATTTTCGCGAGAAGATCATCGCCACCGATCACGGGGCGATCCAGGTGCTGCGCGCCTTCGCCCGCATGGCGGCGCGCGAACACGATGACGCGTCCAGGGCGCCATAGAGAAGGATGACGATGTCGGTTCAGGAGCCTGCCGCGAAGGCGAAGACGCCGGTCTACGCGTACTATGTGGTCGGCGTGCTGATGCTGGCTTACGTGTTCGCCTTCATCGACCGCATCATCCTCAGCCTTATGGTCGATCCGATCCGGGCCGATCTCAACCTGACGGACACGCACATCAGTCTGCTCGCGGGCTTTGCGTTCGCACTCTTCTACACGGTGCTGGGCATTCCGTTCGGGCGATGGGTCGATACGCGCGGTCGCCGCAATCTCATTGCGTTCGGCATTGCGCTGTGGAGTCTCGCGACGGTCGCTTGCGGGCTCGCAAACAATTTCATGAAGCTCTTCCTCGCGCGCATGGCGGTGGGCGTGGGGGAGGCGACGCTCGCGCCGGCGGCGTACTCGATGATCCCGGATCTCTTCCCGCCGCACCGCGTCGCGTTTGCGATGGCGGTGTTCATGTCGGGCGTCACCATCGGCGGCGGTCTCGCCATGCTGCTTGGCGGCATGATCGTGGAGTGGGCGGCGAGCGCGCAGCCGGTCCTGCCGCTGGTCGGGCAGATCGCGCCGTGGAAGGTCGCCTTCATCGCGGTGGGATTTCCGGGCGTGCTCGTGGCGCTGCTGATCCTGGTGACCGTGAAGGAGCCGGCGCGACGCATCCAGAAGGGCGCGACCGACGAAGCGCCGCCGCTGCTCTCGGTGCTCGGCTATGTGATGCGTCATGCCCGCGTCTATGCGCCGGCCATCTTCGGTTTCACCGGCATCGTGATCGCGGGCTACGCCTTCCAGTTCTGGGCGCCGGCCTATTTCATGCGCCTGCACGGCTTCACGCCGGGCCAGGTCGGCGCGCTGTTCGGCATCGCGTTCGCGATCATCGGCACGCTGGGTGTGCTCACCGGCGGCGCCATCTCCGACAGGCTCACGTCGAAAGGGCAGAAGGACGCGCCGATCCAGGTCGCCATGTGGGCGGCGGTGATCCAGGCGCCGCTGTTCGTGGCGTGCTATCTCAATCCGTCGGCGCTGTGGGCGCAGGTCACCTTCGCGGCGGCGCTCTTCTTCGCCAGCATGTTCGGCGGCCTGCAGGGCGCCACGATCCAGATGCTGACGCCGAACCGGATGCGCGGCGTGGTCTCGGCGATCTATCTGATGACCGCCAACATGATCGGCCTCGGCATCGCCCCCACCATCACCGCGCTCGTCAGCGAGCACTTCTTCGGCGGCCCGCTCGGCATCGGCAAGGCGCTTGCGGTGACGGCGGCGTGTTCGCTGACGGTCGGCGCCATCCTCCTCGCCTTCGCCCGCAAGCCTGCGCGCGATCGCGTCGCGGCGCTCGAAGCAGGGACAGAAGCATGATCACGCTCTATGGCGGCCCGACGCCGAATGCGCGCAAGGTGTCCATCGCGCTGGAGGAAATGGGTCTCGCCTGGCGACTTGAGCTCATCGACATCCTCAACGGCGACCAGCTGACGCCCGAATTCCTCGCGCTCAATCCCAACAACAAGGCGCCCGTCATCGTCGATGACGAACCGCCCGAAGGCGCGGACGGCAGGCCGTTCGTGCTGTGGGAGTCCGGCGCGATCCTGCTCTATCTCGCCGAAAAGACCGGCCGCTTCATGCCCACGGCGCCGGCGGCGCGCGCCATCGCCATGCAATGGCTCATGTTCCAGATGTCGGGTGTTGGGCCGATGTTCGGACAAAACGCCCACTTCGAGTTCTACGCCAAGGACCGCCACGAATACGCCGCCACGCGCTACGCCAACGAAGTCGACCGTCTGCTGCGGGTTCTTGAGTCGCGCCTCGGCGAAAGCCCTTACATCGCTGGGCCGGACTATTCGATCGTCGACATGGCGACATTCCCTTATCTCCAGCGCCAGCTTCAGGTGAAGGGCGAGGGCCTGCCGAACCTCTCGCGCTGGGCGGACGCAATCCGCGCGCGACCGGCGGTGCAGCGGGGCATGCAGGTCGGACTTTCGGAGCTGCGCAAGGAAACCATAGAGGGCGGCTTGACCGGCTTCTCCGACGAGCATCGTTCCATTCTCTTCGGCGAGAAGCAGTTCGAACGCTTCCGGCGCTGACGCGGCGTCGCCGGCGGCGCGCTCTTCTGGGTGGTCCCGGCGCGCGCGATCCGGTACACTGGCTTCACCCGTAAGGAGACGACACATGCCGCGCCCGGTGAACACCGAATTCGACTTCAAGGGGGTCAACCACCTCGCCCTCGTCTGCAAGGACATGAAGAAGACCGTCGAGTTCTATCGCGACGTACTCGGCATGCCGCTGATCAAGACCATCGATCTGCCGCGCGGCATGGGTCAGCACTTCTTCTTCGACGTGGGCAACGGCGACTGCATCGCCTTCTTCTGGTTCGCCGACGCGCCCGAAGCCCAGCCCGGCATTTCCGCGCCGGCGCATCTGCCCACCAGCGGCAAGTCCATCTCCAGCGCGCACGGGTCGATGAACCACATCGCCATCAACGTGCCCGCCGAACGGTTCGACGAATACCACCAGAA
Source organism: Hyphomonadaceae bacterium (assembly GCA_016791445.1). Classification (GTDB taxonomy): domain Bacteria; phylum Pseudomonadota; class Alphaproteobacteria; order Caulobacterales; family Aquidulcibacteraceae; genus VFBF01. Next base: position 78,807 of record JAEUMP010000015.1, read on the forward strand.
GCTGCTCGCCAAGGGCATCGAGTGCACGCCGGTGCTGAACCACGATGACTCGCCCATGCAGGTGAGCGCCGAGGTGACGCCGGACGTGTTCGTCCGCTCGGTCTATTTCTTCGACCCGGACGGTATCCTGCTGGAGTTCGCTGCCTGGACGGCCGATCTGCCGCGCGCGCACGACGTGGCGCCGGAATGGCGCACGGCCGATGACGCGGCCCGCGCGCGTCAACCGGAAATGGCGAAGTAGGCGCCGTTCGCCGGTTCCGCGTTCAGGGCTGGTTTTCGTCCGCGTCGTTCACGCCGTCGCCGACGCCGGCTTGGAGATTCGCGGTCACCTTCAGCAGGACGCGGCGCATCACGTCGAGGTCCGCCTCGCTGACGCCGGCCGTGGCGATCTGGTTCACCTCCGCCACGAAGGGCATCAGCGACCGCCGCAGGCGCTTGGCCTTCGGCGTCAGGAAGACGTGGACGCGGCGGCGGTCTTCCTCGCTCTGCGCGCGCGTCACGAGTTCCGAACGTTCGAGGCTCTTCAGCGCGGTAACGGTCGTCGGCTCCCGCAACCCGACCCGGCGGCTCAACTCGCGCTGTGTGAGGCCGTCCTCGGCCCACAGCACGCGCAGAAAGCGCCATTGCCCGATGGTCACGCCCTTCGTCATCGTCCGCTTTTCGAGGGCCCGCGCGAAGGCGCGGAAGGTGATGCGGGCCAGATAGCCGACGCTGTTGGTCGGCTCGTCGTAGTAATCGGGGTTCCGTCCACCCTTGGCCATGCCGCGCTCCCGTTTGAGCGGCCATCCTACATGTCGCCGTTCATGTCCATATGCGCGTTGACCCTCGGTGCTGGTTGTATAGAAATCTAAGCGTTATGGCTCATTCCATCGCTTCGCTCGCCCAGCGCTTCGGCCCGCTCGCCACCACCGTGGTCGGTTCCTACCCGCAGCCGGAATGGCTGATCGACCGCGAACGCCTCGGCGCGCGCCTGCCGCCGCGGGTGCGTCTCAACGACTTGTGGCGCGTGCCCGCGCCGTGGCTCGAGAGCGCGCAGGACGCGGCGACGCTGATGGCGCTCAGCGATCAGGAGCGCGCGGGTGTCGATATCGTCGGCGACGGGGAAGTGCGGCGGGAAAGCTATTCCAACCGTCTGGCGAACGCGCTCGACGGCGTCGACATCGACAATCCCGGCACCGCGATGGATCGCACCGGCAAGCCCAACGCCGTGCCGCGCGTGACCGGGCCGATCCGCCGCCGCGCGCCGATCGACGTGGACGCCGCCGCCTTCCTGCGCGCGCGCACCGAGCGTCCGATCAAGGTCACCTTGCCCGGACCGTTCACGCTCGCGCAGCAGGCGCAGAACGATTTCTACAAGGACAGCGAATCCCTCGCGATGGCGTATGCCGATGCGGTGCGCGAGGAGATCGTCGATCTCTTCGCCGCCGGCGTCGACATCGTGCAACTCGATGAGCCCTATCTGCAGGCCCGCGCCGACGAGGCGCGCGGCTACGGCGTGGCGGCGATTGATCGCGCGGTGCAGGGCGTCGAAGGCGTCACGGCGCTGCACATCTGCTTCGGCTACGCCCATGTGCATCAGGGCGCGACCAAGCCGTCGGGCTACTCCTTTCTCGGCGAACTCGATGCATCCGCCATCGACATCATCTCCATCGAAGCGGCGCAGCCGAAGCTCGACCCCGGCGTCCTCGCGGATCTGTCGCACAAGATGGTGATGTACGGCGTCATCGATCTCAACGATCCATCCGTGGAAACGCCTGCCGTCGTCGCGGAACGTTTGCGAGCGGCGCTGAAGTTCACCACGCCGGAGCAGATCATGGTCGCGCAGGATTGCGGCATGAAATATCTTCCGCCCGATCGGGCGTTCGCCAAGTTGCAGGCGATGGTCGACGGCGCCGACATCGTGCGCGAGGAGCGCGGCCTGGCGCGCAGGCGCTAGGCGAGCCAGCCGGCCATGAGCGGCGCCAGCAGATCGATGCGCTCCAGCGTCACCAGATGCCCGCAATGAGGCAGCGTCTCGCGGCGCGCGCCGGGAATGGCGGCGTGCATCTCTGCCTGGTGCGCGGCGGAGGCGATGTCGTCGTCGGCGCCCGCCACAATCAGCGCAGGGCAGTGTATCGCGGCAAGGCCGGGGCGGCTGTCCTCTCGCGTCATGATCGCGCGTTGCTGTTTGAGGAAGCGCTCCGCGCCTGTGTCCTGCGCCATGCGCCGCACCCGCTGCAGCAGGGCGGCGTCGCTGCGGCGGTCCTTGTGCAGGAGAATCGGGATGCGTTCCTCCACCACCTGCTCGAAGCGGCCCTCTTCGACGAGCCTTGCATAGCCAAGCCGCCGCTCCGTCTGCACGGGCGTATCGGCCGGCGCGAGCGTGCTCATCAGCGTGACGCTGGCGACGCGCTCGTGCGCGCGGCGCAGGATGTCGAATGCGACGAACCCGCCCATGGCGTGCGCGACCAGGTGGAATCGCACGGGGGCTGCGTCGAGCGCACGCGTGGCCATGCCGGTAATGCTCTCGTCGGCGCCGTTGTCGGCGTAAAGCGCGCGATCGCCGAACACGGCGGCGAGCGGTTCCCAGAAATCGCGGGTCAGAAGCTGGCCGGTGAGGACGACGACGGGAAGGGCTGTCATGGAGCGCACACCGTGAAACGCATTGGCTCCTTCAGGGATACGGCGCATCATGCGCGCCGATCAAGGGCGCATGCCGGATGACCGACGTTCTTCTCACCGACTACGCATGGCCTGACGACGCGCTGGAGCGCGACGTCATCGAGCGCGCGGGCTTCAGTCTTGCGAGCGGCGCGTCGGCGCCTGCGCCTGCTGCGGAGATCGAAGCGCTCGTGCGCCGCCATCGCCCGCGCGCGATCATGACGTGCTGGGCGCGCGTTTCCGCCGATGCGATCGCCGCCGCGCCGGATTTGCGCATCGTGCAGCGTCTCGGCGTTGGGCTCGACAACATCGACGTCGCAGCGGCGACGGCGCGCAAGGTCGTCGTGACGAACGTGCCGGACTATTGCGTCGAGGAGGTTTCCGATCACGCCGTCGGCCTTGCGCTTGCGTGGGCGCGCGGGATCGTCGCTTTCGACCGGTCGGTGAAGGCGGGCGCGTGGGCGCCGGAGAGCGCGCGGCTGCATCGCGTACGCGATCTCAACGTGGGCATTGTCGGCTATGGCCGCATCGGTCGGCGCACGGCGGAAAAGCTCGCGCCGTTCGGCGTGCGCATCCTCGCGCAATCGCCTTCCTACACCGGCGGACATGTCGCAGAAGCGGCCGCGTTCGACGTGCTTCTCGCCGCCAGTGACATAGTCATCATCCACGCGCCGCTCACCGACGCCACGCATCATCTCTTCGACGCCGCGCGTATCGCTGCGATGAAGCCGGGCGCCTTTCTCATCAATGTCAGCCGTGGGCCGATCGTCGACAATGCCGCGCTGCTCGCAGCGCTGGATGAAGGGCGCCTCGCCGGCGCTGGTCTCGATGTCGTCGAGAGCGAGCCGTCGCCGCCGCCGGAAATCGTCGCGCGGCCCGACGTGATCGTCACGCCGCATGTGGCGTTCTCATCCGCCGCCTCGCTCGCGGAACTGCGCCGGCGCGCGGCGGAGGAAGTCGTGCGCGTGCTGCGCGGCGAGTCGGCGCAATTTCCCTGCAACGCCGTGAACTGAGGAACAGCAGAGTGACTTCAACGCGCATCAGCGACGTTCGCGCCCGGGAAATCCTCGACTCCCGCGGCCGCCCCACGGTCGAAGCGGAAGTCTGGCTCGAAGGCGGGGCGATGGGCATGGCGTCCGCGCCCGCGGGCGCGTCGCGCGGGGCGGCGGAGGCGCACGAATTGCGCGACGGCGAAGCCCGTCACGGCGGTCGCGGCGTCCGTGCGGCGGTGAAGGCGGCGACGACGGAAATTCGCGACGCCCTTGTCGGTCGCGACGTGCTGGACCAGCGCGGTCTCGATCACGCCATGCGCGCCCGTGACGGCACGCCTCAGCTCGAACGCCTCGGTGGCAACGCGACGGTGGCGGTGTCGATGGCGGCGCTGCGCGCCGGCGCGGCGGCGAAAGGCGAGAAGCTCTATCGTCACATCGCCGCAGTCGCTGCGACGACGCAGCCGCTCATGCCGATGCCGATGATCAACATTCTCAGCGGCGGCCTTCACGCCGGGCGCGGCATGGATGTGCAGGATTTCCTGATGATTCCCGTCGGCGCATCCTCTTACGGCGAGGCGCTGGAGTGGACGTCGCGCGTGCGCAACGTCGCCGCCGATCTGGCCGCCGAACAGGGGCTGACGACGTTGCTTGCCGACGAAGGGGGCCTCAGTCCCGGCTTCGCCGACAGCCGCGAAGCGCTCGCCTTCATGGTGCGCGCGTTCGAACGTGCGGCGCTCCGTCCCGGCGAGGATGCGGCTATCGCACTCGACATCGCGTCGAGCTCTCTCGTCGACGCGGCAAGACGCTATCACTTCGCCCGGCAGGGGCGGGTGCTCGACTCCGCCGCCATGATCGACGAACTCGTCGCGTGGTCGCGCGACTTTCCCATCGTCTCCATCGAGGACGGCCTCGCGGAGGAAGACTGGGATCACTGGCCCGCGCTCACCGAACGTCTCGCGCACATCCAGATGGTCGGCGACGATCTCTTCTGCACGCACCCGGCGCGCGTCGCGAAGGGACGCGCACTCGGCGTGGCGAATGCCGTACTCATCAAGATCAACCAGGCCGGCACGTTCAGCGATGCGCTCGATGCGATCGCGGAATCGCGCGCGGGCGGCTATGCGACGGTGATCTCGGCGCGCTCGGGTGAGACCGAGGACAGCTTCCTTGCCGATCTCGCCGTGGGCGTCGCGGGCGGGCAGATCAAGATCGGCTCCGTGCGCAATTCCGAACGTCTCGCGAAATACAATCAGCTGCTGCGCATCGCGGAAGACGATCTGCCCTTCGCCGGTCGCGCGGCGCTCGCCGGAACGAAATGACGACCACACCCGACTCCGAACTCGTCGCATTTGCGCGCGAAGCGGGTTTGCTCGGCGCGGACGATACGGGCGTGTGGACGTCGCTGACGGGCGGCGTGTCGTCGGATATCTGGCGACTGGATGCCGGCGGACGGTCGATCTGCGTGAAGCGTGCGCTTGCGCAATTGAAAGTGGCCGCAGACTGGCGCGTGCCGACGGCGCGCAATCTCTATGAATGGCGCTGGATCGAGTGGGTGGCGCGGGCGTTTCCGGGCGTCGTGCCGGAGCCGCTGGCGATGGACGAAAAGCGCGGCGCCTTCGCGATGGCGTTTCTGCCGGCGACCGCGTTTCCGCTTTGGAAGCAGCAACTCTTCGCCGGAGTCATCATCGGTGAAATGGCGTGGCGTGTGGGCTACTGCCTCGGCGCGATGCACGCGAAGAGCGCTGGCGATCCGGCTCTCGCGACGCACTTCCAGACGGACGATCTTTTTCACGCGCTGCGCATCGAACCCTATTTGCTGGCGACGGCGGCGCGACACGAGGACGTGGGCGATGCGATACGCGCCCTGGCGCGTCGTACTGCACAGACGAAGCGTGTACTGGTCCACGGCGATGTGAGCCCGAAGAACATTCTCATGGGCCGTGAGACGCCTGTGTTTCTCGACGCCGAGTGCGCGTGGTGGGGCGATCCTGCCTTCGACGCTGCGTTCCTGATCAATCATCTCCTGCTGAAGCAGATCGCGTTGCCCGACCATGCGCAGTCCTTCAGCGTGTGCGTGGAAGCCTTCGAGGATGGATACTTCTCGCATGTTGGCTGGGAGCCGCGCCCGCTGCTACAGGCGCGCATCGCTGCGTTGACGCCGGCGCTTCTTCTTGCGCGCATCGACGGCAAGTCGCCGGTGGAATACATCACCGAAGATACGGACAAGGACCGTGTGCGGCAGGCGGCGAAGGCGTTGATCGCTGCGCCGCCGTTGAATATCCGCACGCTGCAGGCGGCATTTTCACAACGGACAGGACTGGCATGATCATCGAGCAACGCACCTACACCCTGCATCCGGGCAAGATGGCCGAGTACCAGCGCATCTATGAGGAGGAGGGCTTCGAACTGCAGAAGCGCATCCTGGGGCGGCTTGTCGGATATTTCACGTCGGAGAGCGGCGTGCTCAACCAGCTGATCCACATGTGGGCGTACGAGGACATGATGGATCGTCACACGCGCCGCGCGGCGTTGCAGGCGGAGCCGCAATGGCAGGGCTATCTCGCCAAGGTGCTGCCGCTGATCCAGATCCAGCACTCGCAGATCCTGACGCCGACGAAGTTCTCGCCGCTCAAATGACTTTCGCGTTGCGCAGCGCGTCGAGGCGTGCGGCGTCGAGGCCGAGAAGATCCCGATAGACATCGTCGTTGTGCGCGCCGAGCGCCGCGCCCGGCCACGCCACTTCACCCGGCGTGCGCGAGAGCTTCGGGAACACGTTCTGCATTTTCAGGTTCGGGATCGTCGGATGCGGGACGTCGATGATCGCCTCGCGTGCGGCGAATTGCGGATCGGCGAGCATTTCCGGCGCGCGGTTGATGCGGCCGGCGGGAACGCCCGCGTCGATCATTGCGGCTTCGAGGTCAGCGACCTTCTGCGGCCGCGTCCAGTCGGCGATGAGGCCATCGAGCAGATCCTGGTTGGCGCCGCGCGCGCGGTGATCGACGAAGCGCGGATCCCTGATCCAGTCCTCGCGGCCCATGAACCTGCAGAGGCGCTCGAACACGGAGTCCTGATTGGCCGCGATCAGCAGGTCGCCATCGGCGCAGGGATAGACGTTCGACGGCGCGATGCCGGCGAGCTTGGCGCCCGTGCGGCCGCGGATTTCGCCGTTGACCGTGTATTCCGGCACCGTCGCCTCCATCACCGCGAGAACCGCCTCGTAGATGGCCGAATCGACCACCTGGCCTTCGCCGGAACGATCACGTTCCTTCAGCGCCATGAGCGCGCCCATGAACGCAAAGCTCGCCGCCAGCGTGTCGCCGAGCGAAAGCCCTGCACGCGACGGCGGGCGGTCCGGCTCGCCGCAGAGATGACGCATCCCGCCCATCGCCTCGCCGACCGAAGCGTATCCCGCGCGCGGCGCATAAGGGCCCGTCTGTCCGAAACCGGAGACGCGCACGAGCACGAGGCGTGGATTGCGCGCCTTCAGCACGTCATGGCCCATGCTCCATTTCTCCAGCGTGCCGGGCCGGAAATTCTCGATCAGCACATCGGCCTTCTCCGCGAGTGCGAGCACGAGGTCGCGGCCTTCGGGCTTGCGCATGTCGGCGGTGACGCAGCGCTTGTTGCGGCCCGCAACCGCCCACCAGGTGGGAATGTCGCCGCGACCCCAGTCGCGCAGCGGATCGCCCGCGCCGGGCGCCTCGACCTTGATGACGTCCGCGCCGTGATCGGCGAAGAGCTGCCCGCAGAACGGTCCGGCGATGAGCTGCCCGAGTTCGATCACGCGGAGATCGTTGAGCGCGCCCTGGCGTTGCGTGGTCTGCGTCACGAATGAAGCCCTCTCGATGCAGGCATCGGGTACAGGAGCGCGTGCGCCGCGAAAACCCTTCGGTGTCGAACGATCTGTCGCAGCCCCGCCCGCGACATCTGGCGCCTTGCAGGGAGCAGTGAAAACGCCAATATATAAGTCAAATAAAATAGACACACCCTATGGAAGAACGCCTCCCATCCTCCTCCTGGCCGACATTGCGCCAGCTCCAGTTCCTCGCGGCGCTGGATGCGCACGGCTCCTTCGTGCGCGCTGCGGAGGCGGTGGGCGTCACCCAGCCGACTTTGTCGGCGGGCGTGAAGGAACTGGAGGCCGTGCTCGGCGTGACGCTCGTGGAGCGGTCGCGCTCCGGGGCGGTGCTCACGGCGGCGGGACGCGAGGCGTGCGACCGCGCGGCCGGCGCGCTGGCGCAGGTGGAGGATCTGGTGCGCGCCGTGCGTCAGGCGGGCGCGCCGCTGCAGGGGACGTTCCGCCTCGGCGCCATTCCCACGATCGCGCCCTTCCTGCTGCCGCGTGCGTTGAAGCTGCTGCGCGCACGCTTCCCGCGCCTTCATCTCGTGCTGCGTGAGGATGTGAGCGCGCGTCTCGTGGAAGGCCTGCGCGCGCGCACGCTCGATGCGGCGCTGATCGCCCTGCCGTACGAGGCGTCGGGCATCGAGACCGAAGCGATCGCCGACGACGAATTCCTGCTCGTCTGCCCGAAGGACCACAAGCTCGCGAAAAAGACCGCACTCGCGCCCGGCGATCTCGAGGGTGAGGACGTGCTGCTGCTGGAAGACGGCCACTGCCTGCGCGATCACGCGCTGCAGGTGTGCAAGCTCCCGCAGTCGCGCGCGGCGGCGGAAGTGGGCGCCACGAGCCTGCATACGCTGGTGCAGATGGTGGCCGGCGGCATGGGCGTCACGCTGTTGCCGAAGCTCGCGGCGGATGGCGGCGTGGCGCGTGGCGCGGCGGTCGAGACCCGCCGTTTCCAGCGCCCGATGATGGGCCGGTCCATCGGCATTGCGTGGCGCGCGGGCGGCGCGCGGGCGGAAGAAGCGAAGCTGATCGCGCGGACGCTGCGGGCCTAGCTCTCTTGCAGGTCCGGCCGGTTCAGGCGGCGCGCGAGGCTCGGCAGGCGCAGCGCGAGCCAGAGCGCCGTCCAGATATTGCCGACCACGAAGATCGGCAGCGCCCAGAGCAGCGCCGTTAGCCACGAGCGTTCCGCGAGGAACACGATCACCGCAAACAGCGCGAAGCCGATATAGAGGTCCGCAATCGCGCCCACGCCCCATGGCAGCGTCATCACCACGCCGAACTGGTCGAGGAAGGTGCCGTGCAGGCCGCCGCCGGCGAACGCCGCCCAGAGGATCACCGCGAGCAGGGCGATCCCGAGGACGCCGACGAAGATGCGCAGACCAGTCATGGGCCCGTCTTAGCGGGGAGAATTGCGGCGCGGTAGGGGCGCCTTTCAGACTCCCGTCTCAGACTCCGGTCTGGGACTCCGGCTCCGCCGGGAAGACATCCGTATCGACCTCGCCGCGCGAGACCACCGTCGCCACCACGAGATCGCCGGTGACGTTCAGCGTCGTGCGGCACATGTCGAGGAAGCGGTCCACGCCGAGCACGAGCCCGATCCCCTCCACCGGCACGCCCACCATCACGAGGATCATCGCCACCACGGGCAGCGATCCCGCCGGCACGCCCGCCGTGCCGATGCCGCCGAGGATGCACACGAGCATCACCACGACCTGCTGCGTCACCGAAAGCTCGACGCCGAAGAACTGCGCGAGGAAGAGCACGGTGACGCCTTCGAAAAGCGCTGTGCCGTTCTGGTTGGCGGTCGCGCCCACGGTGAGCACGAAGCGCGAGATCTTGCGCGGCAGGCCGAGCTGCGTTTCCGCCGCGCGCAGCGAAACGGGCAGCGTCGCATTCGAGGAGGCGGTGGAGAAGGCCACTACCATCGGCTCCTGGATCTTGCGGAAGAAGGCTGCGGGAGACATGCCGCCCGCCACGAAGATGATGATCGGATAGACCACGAACATGTGGATCGCCATCGCCGCGACGGCCACGCCCACGAAGGCCGCAAGACGCACCAGGAGGTCCCAGCCGAACAGCGCCGCGAGATTGAACATCAGGCAGGCGATGGCGTAGGGCGCGAGGCGGATGACGATGCCGATGAGCTTCATCATCACTTCGAAAACGCCCTGCAGCGTCTGCAGGAGGTGATCAGTCGCCGGGCTGCGCACCATCACGACGCCGATGCCGAAGATCAGCGCGAACACCATGACCGGCAGGATCTGGTTCTCGGCGGCGGCGGCGAAGGCGTTGGTGGGGATGAGATCGAGGAAGAACTGGCCCGCTTCGACGCCCTGCGGCGCGCGGGTGATGATGGATTGCGCGCCGCTCGCGCCGTCGGCGAGCATCTTGCGCGCGATTTCCGGATCGACGCCGGCGCCGGGCTGCAGCCACGTCACCATGACGATGCCGATGACCACGGCGATGGTCGAGACGACGACGGTAAGCAGGAGCGTTCTCAGGCCCACGCGCCCGAGCGATTTGAGATCGCCCATTTCGGCCACGCCGACGACGAGCGCCGAGAACAGCAGCGGCAGCACCAGCATGAACAGGAGGCGCATGAAGATCTGGCCGATCGGGCCGGTGACGCTCGATGTCAGCCACTGCACCCAGGGCGTCTCCGCGCCCACGCCGAGATGCACCCACAGTCCCGCCAGAAGACCAACGACAAATCCGGCCAGCATCTGGAAATGAAGAGGCAGGCCGCCCCGCTTGGTCGCTTCCATGTGTGCACCGATCCGGACTGTTTGCGCGCGACGGCGAAATCGCGGTCAAAACACCGCCGTGTCAATGCGCGCGGCAGGGGAACATGACCTTGCAGTAGGGGGAAACGCGAAGGCTGTTCCCCTCGCGATGATGACCGCCGGCGCCCTGCCGGCAAAGCGCTGCCCCTTGGCGCACAAGGAGGCCGGCGAGGGCGCCGGCGGTCCTGATCCCAAAAAACAGCAAGACAATCCGACCGGGTCCAGACCCGGGTCACACTCCTCCCACGTCACGTCGGAATGGTTCCGAAGCCACGGAGAGGAGAGCACCAGATGCACATCGCGAAACCGCTACGCCACCGCCGCGCGCGAACTGCATTTGTGGCTGCTGCAAGTCTTCGCCTGGGTCGCGGCGCGCGTGCGCCTGCCGCGCGTGTTGCGTCTCGATTTCCAGGACGAAGTGAGAAAGGCGCGACGCGACATTCGCAAGCTGATCTTCCTCAGCATGTGTTCGCGTCTGACGTTCCGACGCGATCACCCGACCTTCACGCACCATCCGCACGGAATCCTTGGCTACCAACGCCGCAAGGTCCGCATCCTGCACGCCTTCACGCGCGGGATTCCGCTACGCACGCTCGCTGACATGCGCGATGCGCTGGCGAATTTCGACAAAGTGGTGAAGTGCGCCACATTGCGGTTGCCCCGCACAGGCGCAACGCCCGGCGCTATCGTCACGGTCCTCGCCGTGACGATCGCTCTCGGCGTGCAGCTTCTCGCACCCGCCACCGACGCCGCAGACACGTCATGACTGGTCATGCCGGACCGCGCAGCGCCTGCTGCGCATACCCATGTTCAGTACACGCGAGATTCCACGGAGTCTGGCGGCGCCCGCGCATGCCGGCAGTCCGGATTGAATAGCGGCGCCTGGCTTCAGCCGATCACGCGTCGAGCCACGTCTTCGCCGATGGCGAGCGACGCGGTCAGGCCGGGACTTTCGATGCCGAAGAGCGCGATCACGCCGTCCATGCCGTCGTCGATGACGAAGTCGCCCTGCGGCTGGCCGGGGCCATGAAGCTTCGGGCGGATGCCGGCGTAGTCGGGGGTCAGCGCGTCATCGGGCAGACCCGGCCAGAAGCGGCGGACATAGGCCTCAAAGCCCGCCGCCCGCGCGGGATCGACGCGATAGTCCTCCACGTCGACGAATTCGAGGTCCGGTCCGAAACGCGCCTGCCCGCCGAGATCGCGCCGGTAGTGCGTGCCGAGCGCGCCCGGAATCGGCGGCGGGTAGATGAGCCGGCGAAAGGGCGCGCGACCCGAAAGCGTGAAGTAGCTGCCCTTGCCGAAATGCAGCGGCGGAATCCGCGCCGCCGGAAATCCCGTCACCAGCGCCGCGCAGGCCTGCGCCCCGAGGCCCGCCGCAATGACGAGCTTGCGCACCGTGATCGTCGTCGGATCGTCGCCGCCGACCTGCACCCGCACCGCGCCGCCCGCAGGCGTCGCCCCGAGAAACGGCGCGTTGAGGACCACCGCGCCGCCCTGCGCCTCGATCTCGCCCGCCAGCGCGTCCATGTAGCCGTGCGCATCGAAGACGCCGCTCTCCTCGGAGAGCAGCGCCGCCGCGACACGGAGTTCCGGCTCAAGCGCGCGCGCCGCCGCCGCATCGAGCCACGTCACGCCCTCCACGCCGTTGACGCGCCCCTGCGCGGCGAGCGCCTCGAGGGCGGGAATTTCGCTCTCCTCCGTCGCCACGATCAGCTTGCCGCACTTGTCGAAGGCTACGCCGTGCGTCGCGAGAAAATCATAAAGCGCCCGCCGCCCCTCGACGCAGAATCGCGCCTTGAGGGAATTGGCGGGGTAGTGGAGCCCGGCGTGGATCACTTCGGAATTGCGCGACGAGACGCCTGCGCCGATCCGGCCTTCCTTTTCGATGACCACGACGCTAAAGCCCCGCCGCGCGAGCGCGTAGCCGCAGGCGAGACCGACCGCTCCGGCGCCGATGATGCAGGCGTCGAAGTCGTGTTCACCTTGTCCGTTGGCGGGTCCGTTCATCACGTTCGTGGCAATACCGCGGTTCGGCGCCGTCGTCTCGCCACCTTCATGGAGTTTGGGAAGTCGCATGAAAGGCCTTGTTCTCGCCCTCGCCGCTGCGGCGCTGCTCGCCGGCCCGGCCCACGCGCAGACCGCGACGCCCGCGCCCGCCGTGCACGACGACCCCGCGCAGGACATCTCGACGCTGCGCGCCTGCGCGATCGCGACCGGGATCAGCGATCCCTCCAAGCTCGAAGCCTGCGAACGTCCGATCCTGCGCGCGTGCAACGACGACTACGCCCAGTGCTACAACCGCCTGCTCGCGGGATGGGACGGTCTGCTCAACATGAGCTTCCGCGAGATGAGCCGCACCGGACTTCTGGAGCGCCGCCAGACGCGGGATCTGCAGTCCGCGCAGCGCGCCTGGATCAAGTTCCGCGACGAGGATTGCGGGTTCTACGCCGGCGTCTGGCCGGGCTCGCGCGCGCCGGGTCAACTCGCGGCCTGTCGCCACCGCATGACGCGCGAGCGCGCGGCCGTGCTCACCGTGCGTCTGGAAGCGGCCAAGAAGCTGCGCCAGGCGGGTGCGTCGGAACCTTCGCGCTAGTCGGAAGACGGCGAGCCGACGCGTTCAGCGCGCAGGATCGATGCTGCCGCAGCGATCACGGCGGCGATGCGCAGGCCCTCGCGGATGTGCGTCGCCGGCCAGCTCCGCTGTCGAAGTTCCTCCTCATGCGCGTCGAGGCACGCGCCGCAGCCGTTCACCGCCGAGACGACGAAACACCAGAACTCGAAATCACCCTTGTCGACGCCCGGATCCGCCAGCCTGTTCAGGCGCAAGCCCGTGCGCATCGCTGCATAGTCCTGGTTCCGCATCAGGTGCGTCGCGCGGAAATAGACATTGGTCATCGCCATCAGCGCCGCCGCCGTCTTCGCCGCACCGATGGCCGCTTCGGACATCCTCTCCCGAACCTCTTCGTCGAGGGCCTCGATGAGAGATCGTTCGCCCGCCGCCCGCGCCGCCGCGAGCAGCGCGCCCCACTTCTGCTGGTCGGAGAGCAACGTGTCGTGCACGACGGCGCTCAAGGTCACGCGGACGTCGCGCGCATAGTCGGGCAGGGAGTCGCGCAACGCTTCGAGGTTCATGAATTCTCCGGGACGGTTCGGGCCGCAGCATGCCATTCCCTTGCACGGGGAACGAGGCCCGCGCCGGGTCGCTGTCGCCGCTCTCGACAAACCGTCTCCGGCGCGGGCAGATGACGCCGACGTCACGGAGAACCAAATTGCGCTGGATCATCGGACTTCTGTTGGCGGGCCTTGTCGCCATTGGCGGCGTCGTCGCCTGGCGGACATCGCAGTTCGTGCCGGCGCCGGTTGTGGAGGCTGCGGCTGTTGCGGCGCCCGAACTCACGTTCGACGCGGACGCCGCCGCGGCGCGCCTCGGTCGGGCGATTCAGTTCGAGACCATTTCGGTGCAGGAAGGCCAGACCTGGAACGCTGCGCCCTTCACCGCGCAGCGCAGCTGGCTCGAGAGCGCCTACCCGGCGTTCCATGCCGTCGCTCAACGCGAGATTGTCAACGGCGAAAGCCTCCTCTTCACCTGGGCAGGCTCCGATGCGTCGCTCGCGCCGATCCTGCTGCTCGCCCACCTCGATGTGGTGCCGGTGGAGGAGTGGTCGCGCAAGGACTGGACCAGTGAACCGTTCAGCGGCGCCGTGCGCGACGGATTTGTCTGGGGTCGCGGCGCCATCGACGACAAGGGCTCGCTCATCGCCATTCTCGAAGCCGCTAATGTGCTTGCCCAGTCAGGCTTCAAGCCGAAGCGCACGCTGATCTTCGCATTCGGTCACGACGAGGAAGTCTCCGGTCGCGATGGCGCGCAGGCCATGGCGAAAATCCTCGCCGATCGCGGCGTGAAGGCGTGGTTCGCGATGGATGAGGGTCAGGCGACGATCGCCCGGCATCCGATGACCGGCGGTCCCGTTTCGCTGATCGGCATTGCTGAGAAGGGCTATGCGACGCTGCGCGTGACCGCGAGCGCCCGCGCCGGCCACTCGTCGATGCCCGACAAGGACACCGCGGTGACACTGTTGTCGGAAGCCGTGCTCCGCATCCATCGCATGCCGATCGAGATGAAGCTCGAAGGCGGCCCGGCCATCGACATGATCCGCGCGCTCGCGCCGCAGCTGCCGATGACGCTGCGTGCGGCGGCGGCGAACGAATGGCTGTTCTCGCCGGTCATCAACCAGGAGCTCGGCGCCGATCCGCAGGCCGCCGCGTTGGTGCGCACAACGGTCGCGCCGACAATGCTGGAAGGCGGTCCGAAGGAGAACATCATCCCCGGTCGCGCGGTGGCGTGGATCAACTTCCGCCTGCACCCGCGCGATACGTCGGCCTCGATCCTTGCGCGGGCGCAGGAGGCGGTGAAGGGTATTCCCGACGTGACCGTCGAATGGGATCGTCCGCCCAACGAGGCGAGTGCGGTGTCCTCCACGACCTCCGACAGCTATGCGTTGATATCCGCCATGGCGCGGGTCGCGGCGCCCGGTGCGCCTGTGGCGCCGGGTCTCGTCCTCGGCGGCACGGATTCACGCTATTACGGCGGCGTCGCGGAAAACGTCTACCGGTTCGCGCCGGCGATCTACGAGGGCGAGGACATCGCCGGGATCCACGGCAAGAACGAACGACTTTCTGTCGAAAACCTCACCCGCATGATCAGGGGCTACGCCCATCTGATGACGGCGGGCGCCGGCTGAACCGGCGGCAGTGACAAGGAGAGAACGCATGCGTTCGATGGTTTTGATTGCGATGGCGGCGCTGGCCGTTGCGTGCGCGCCCAAAACGACCGAGGGCGGTCCGCCGCCCGGTTTCAGGGAAGGCGCCTTGCCGGCGCCGACACCTGCAGGCGTATCCGTTCGGATCACCGCCGCCGACGCAGGCAAGACGATCACGGTTCCGGTGGGCGCATCCTTCGCTGTACAGCTCGTCGGCGTGCCGACGGCCGGCTATGTGTGGGCCGTCGCGCAAAAGCCTGCCTTCCTTTCGGACGCCAAGGAGTACGGCGGCAACACGACGACGGCGCAATCGCGGCCCGGCTTTGTCGGCGGCAATCATTGGGAAGTGTTCGCCTTCGAAGCACAGGGCGCCGGGCAGGGCGTTCTGAAGCTGGAGCAGCGTCGCCCCTGGGAGTCCGCTTCGGATCCCGCCGCAGACACCTTCTCCGTCACCATCAAGGCGCAGTGATCGCGACGCCAACCACATGAACGGCGTCACGCTTCTCCTCGCCGCAATCGCGCTGTTTCTCCTCGCGGCCGCAGGCATCATGGCGAGCACGATCTACATGTTCCGCTTTGCAGGCATGGCGATGAACGGGCGACGGCCCGTCGTCCAGCGGCGCGTGCGTGCAGCGCTCGCGTTTGGCTGTTTCGCGGGCATTCTTGCGTCAGCGGCCGCCGGCTATGTCGGCATCACGACCCTGATGTACCACGGCATGCGCGCCGCGCCGCCGGTCGCGCCATGAGCGATCACCTGAAAGACATGTGGTACTTCGCGGCGACCTCCGCGGAGCTGCCGCCGGGCAAGCAGTTCCGGCGCGTGATCCTCGGCGAACCGGTGCTCGTCGGGCGCACAACGGCCGGCGAAGCGTTCGCGCTGCGCGACATCTGCCCGCATCGCGCGGTGCCGCTCTCGGCGGGGCGGCAGGTCGAGACGAACGGGCAGCCGACAATCGAATGCCCGTACCACGGCTGGCGCTTCGGCGCGGGTGACGGCGTCTGCAAGCTGATGCCGTCGCTGCTCGACGATCAGCCCTACGAAGTGGATCGCGTGCGCGTGCGCCGCTATCCTGCGCACGAGGCCAACGGGGCCGTCTTGATCTTCGTTTCCGCGAATGCGCGCGCGCCGGAGGCGACGATCCCGCCGCCCGACTTCGGACCGCTGCCGGCGAAGCCGAAGTTCGTCGTCGAGCGCGTGTTCAACGCCACGATGGACAATGCCGTCGTCGGCCTGATGGATCCCGCGCATGTGCCCTTCGTGCATTCGCAATGGTGGTGGCGGCCGCCCTCGGTGGGGCTGAAGACGAAGTCGAAGAACTTCGAACCGCGCCATCGCGGCTGGGCCATCGCCCGCCATGCGCCGAGCGGGAACTCGCTGCTCTACCGTGCGGTCTTCGGCGGGGACGTGACCACGGAAATCCTGTTCGACCTGCCGGGCTATCGCTGGGAAGTGGTGGAGAACGGGAAGGGTGCGCGCTTCGTCACGCTGACCTGCCTCACGCCCATCGACGATCTTTCCACCCGCATCACCCAGCTCACCTACTGGACGGGCGCGCCGCTGCTGAACCTCGCGCTGCCGCTCGCGCCGGGCATGGCGGGCGAGTTCCTCGACCAGGACGGGCGGATGGTCGATCTCCAGAACGAGGGCCTCAAGTACCAGCCTGGCATGATGTGGATCGACGACATCGACGTGCAGGCGAAATGGTATCTGAAACTCAAGAAGGAGTGGGCCGCCAGCCGCGCCGAGGATCGCGCTTTCGTGAACCCGCTTGCGCCCGCGACCCTGCGGTGGCGAAGCTGACGGGACGCATTGGAAAGGACGGCGGGTGCCGCTAGTCTCCGCGCCCATGAGCGATGAATCCCAGCCTTCCGGCGCCCTTCTCGACATCCGGGACCTCAAGGTCACGTTCGACACCAATGACGGCGATGTTCATGCGGTGAAAGGCATCAGCCTTTCCATCCGCCCGGGTGAATGCCTTGGCGTCGTGGGCGAATCCGGATCGGGCAAGAGCCAGACCTTCCTCGCCGCTTTCGGTCTCCTGCCGCAGAACGGGCGCGCATCGGGGTCGGTGAAGTTCGCGGGGGAGGAAATCCTCGGCATTTCCCGCAACGCCCTGAACAAGCTGCGCGGTCGCCGCATCTCGATGGTGTTTCAAGACCCGCTCACCTCGCTCACCCCGCACATGCGGATCGGCGCGCAGATGGCCGAAGTGCTCGCGCACCACTTCAACATGGAAGGCGAGGAGGCGCACAAAAAGTGCCTCGACTGGCTGGAACGCGTGCGCATTCCCGAAGCCACGCGCCGCCTGCAGCAGCACCCGCATGAACTTTCCGGCGGCATGCGCCAGCGCGTCATGCTCGCCATGGCGATGATGACCGGCCCGGAGCTGCTCATCGCCGACGAACCGACCACCGCGCTAGACGCGACGGTGCAGGCGCAGGTGCTCGATCTGCTGAGCGATCTGATCGCGGATACGAAAACGGCGGTCGCGCTGATCACCCACGACATGGGCGTCATCGCACAGATGGCCGAGCGCGTGATCGTGATGCGCAAGGGCGAGATCGTCGAGACGGGCACCGCGGAATCCATTTTCGCCAGTCCGAAGGAGGCCTATACGCAGGCACTGCTTGAAGCTGTGCCGCGCATCGAGGGTGGCGCGCGCCATGGCGTCGAAGGATTGGGCCCGCCGCCGCCGGCCGATGCGCCGCCGCTGCTGACGGGCCGTGATCTCAAGGTCCATTTTGACATTCCGTCCGACAAGCTTTTCGCGCCGCCGCGCAAGCTGCGTGCGGTGGACGGCGTCGATCTCGAATTGAAGCCGGGTGAAACGCTCGGCATCGTCGGTGAGTCGGGTTGCGGGAAGTCCACGCTGGCGCGTGCGGTGCTCAATCTCGTGCCGAAGACGGCGGGGCAGGTGACGTTTCTCGGGCGCGGCGTGATCGACAGCGACCGGCGCGCCATCCGGGAGTCGCGGCAGGATCTGCAGATCGTCTTCCAGGATCCGCTGGCGAGTCTCGATCCGCGCATGACGGTGGGGTCGTCGGTGGCGGAGCCGCTGAAGTCCTTCCACCCTGAAATGTCGTCCGCCGATCGCGAGCGGCGTGTTCGGGAGATGATGGGCCTCGTCGGCCTTGATCCCGATCTCATCAACCGCTATCCGCACGAATTGTCAGGCGGACAGAACCAGCGCGTCGGCATCGCGCGGGCGATGATCCTGAAGCCGAAGGTCGTCGTCTGCGACGAGGCGGTGAGCGCGCTCGATGTTTCCATCCAGGCGCAGATCGTGCGGCTGCTCATCCAGCTGCAGAAGCAGTTCAGCCTCTCGATGCTGTTCATCAGCCACGATCTCGCGGTCGTGCGCGAGATCAGCCATCGCGTGATGGTGCTCTATCTCGGCCGCGTGGTGGAGACCGGCACGGCGGAAGCGATCTTCGCCGATCCGCGCCACCCCTACACGAAGGCGCTCCTCTCCGCCGCGCCGACGCCCGATCCGAAAGCCGCGCGCTCGAAGCCGCGCGTGCGCCTGCTCGGCGATCTCCCGTCGCCGCTGGATTCCCGCGCGAGCCTGCGCTTCCTCAAGTCGAAAGTGATCGACGATCCGCTGGCGGAGCAGTACCGCCCGAAGCTGATCGAAGTGTCGCCGGGACACCTGGTGGCGGAGTTCGACGCGGAGACGACGGAAGTGGTGGCGGCTTAGGTCGCAGTGGTTAGAAGTGGGAGTAGTGCCTCGACCAGCTTTTGAGCTACCGTAGCGACGACCGCTCCTGCAAACATTGTCCTAAGCCAGCCCACAACTCTGTCTACAAACCGCTGTATTAGGTCAGTTGCGACTCTGGGCTGAATGATAGTTGCCTCAAAGGCGGCAATTTCTGCCAAACCAATGGATCGAATATCTTCGGTAACGTCATTGGTGCCGCGAACGGCGTCCTTCAGCTCCGCAAGCGCGACAACGACTTCATCCATCGTCGTTTGCTGAATTTGTACGTATCGAATTTCGACTGCGGGTGCCGCGGCGGCAACTGAACCCTCAAGAGCGAGAGCAAACTCGCGCATTTTCAAGGTCAAGGCCGTGTCTACGTCGTCAAGTGCTTTGTCGATTATCGCATCGACGCCTCTTGATGCTCCAAACGAACGAAGCTGGTCTGCCTTTACCGCTGATTTGAATGCGAGGCTGGCCTGACCGAGTAGCGAAGCCATTAGCGAGAGAAACTCTGAGTTCGTCAGACTGCTTTTGGGGCGTAGTTTTGCCGCGTATTCTAGTATGTCGTCAGCGGTAGACTGGAATTCGGTCTCTAGCAGGCGTAATAATTGGCGAATGGTAGCGCCGGACTTTAGCCGGCCTGCCGCAGCATTCGTGCTCTTTATTGCCTCGATTTTTTCGGCAAACTCGCGTTGTGCGCGATCAAGTCTAAATCTCACTTGATCTGTGATATCATTCGCCGTTGCCCCGCCGACGACCATCCTACTCTTCCTCAAACAACCCCGTCTGCTCCACCGGCTTCGGCGGCGCTTTCCGGCCCAGCCGTTCATACGCCTTCGCACACGCCATACGCCCGCGGGGGGTGCGCATGATGAAGCCCTGCTGCATCAGATAGGGTTCGATCACGTCCTCGATGGCGTCGCGCGCTTCGGCGATCGCGGCCGCAAGCGTCTCCACGCCCACCGGGCCGCCGCCATAGGTATCCACCAGCGCGACGAGATAGCGGCGATCGAGCGTGTCGAGGCCGTCCGAATCCACTTCGAGCCGCGCGAGCGCCTTCTCCGCAAGCTTCACGTCGATGCGCGATCCCTCGCTGTCCGCAAAGTCCCGCACGCGGCGCAGGAGGCGCACCGCGATCCGCGGCGTGCCGCGCGCGCGTTTCGCGATCTCGTAGGCGCCGTCCGCGTCCATGTCGCAGGCGAGCTTCTCGCCCGCGCGCCGCACGATGCCGTGCAATTCGTCCGCGCCGTAGAATTCGAGTCGCACCGGAATGCCGAAGCGGTCGCGCAGCGGATTGCCGAGCAGCCCCGCCCGCGTCGTCGCGCCGACGAGCGTGAAGGGCGCCAGATCGATGCGCACGCTGCGCGCGCTGGGCCCGTCGCCGATCATCAGATCGAGGTGATAGTCCTCCATCGCCGGATAGAGGATTTCCTCCACCGCCGGCGCGAGGCGATGAATCTCGTCGATGAACAAGACGTCGCGCGGTTCCAGGTTGGTGAGCAGCGCGGCGAGATCGCCCGCCTTCGCGATCACAGGTCCGCTCGTCGACCGGAAACCCACGCCGAGTTCGCGCGCGAGAATTTGCGCCAGCGTCGTCTTGCCGAGGCCGGGCGGGCCGAACAGCAGCGTGTGATCGAGCGCCTCGCCGCGTCCGCGTGCGGCGTCGACAAAGACCTTGAGGTTTTCCTTCGCCTTCGGCTGCCCGACGAACTCGTCAAACGCGGTGGGGCGCAGCGCGCGATCCACGCTTTCGCCCGGCTGCCGGGCGGCGGATACAAGGCGGTCGGACATGCAGGCCAAGCCTTAGCGACGATTGGTTCTCAAATCGTTCTACTGTGCTTCGCCGCCCATGGCGCGCGCTTTTTCAGCCGACGGCGGTCAGCGTCCAGAACGCGCCCATGATGATCGCCGCAGCGACCGTGGAAACGGCGAGGATCGTCAGCAGATGCGTGCCCTTGCGGCCGGCGCGGGCTTCTTCCGGCGTCACTTCGATATGGTCGTCGACGGCTTTCATGGCGATGCTCCCTGGTCCTGAAGATCGGACCTGTCAGGCAAACATCGTTCGGAGAACCGTCGCGGTTCCCGACAGGATTCAGCCGCGCACTTCCTTCAACGCGGCGCGGATCAGGTCCGGCGTGGGGGGATCGTCCTTGAACGTCTTCATCGCCGTCGCCACAGCGCGTGCGGCGGTGGTTGCGTCAATGCCTAGATTGACAAGTGCGCTCACCGCCTCCCCGCGCGCGCCTGCGCCGCCGGCCACGAGCACAGGTCCTTTGCCGCTCGACGGCAGTGGCGCATGCGAGAGAAAGCCGCGCGGCGGCGCCTTGCCGGCCAGTTCCTGCACGATGCGCGCGGCGAGCTTGGGGCCAACACCGTTGGCGCGCGCGAAGGCGGCCTTGTCCTGAAGGGAGATGGCGTCGGCCATGTCGCCGGTGGTCAGCGTGTCGAGAATGGCGAGCGCCACTTTTGCGCCGACGCTCTGCACCGATTGCAGATGCACGAACCAGCCGCGCTCTTCCTCATTGGAAAAACCGAAGAGCTTGATCGCGTCTTCGCGCACATGAGTCTCGATGCACAGCATCGCCGCTTCGCCGACCGAAAGCCGCGACAGCGTGCGCGATCCGGCCTGCACGACGTATCCGACGCCGTTCACGTCGATGAGCGCGGCGTCTTCGCCGATCGCCGTCACCACGCCCTTGAGACTGCCGATCATGGAGAGTGCTCCGATACCCTCTCCCGCTTGCGGGAGAGGGACAGACGGCGCGTAAGCGTCGTCAGGGTGAGGGCCCGTTAGACACTGAGTCCCGGCGTCTCACACACCCTCTCCCTGACCTCGCACGCGCTCGGTCTGTCCTCCCCCGCGCGGGGGGAGGGCGCGGTCATCAGGCGACGCCCCCGATGCGCTTGCGGAACCCGCCGTGCGCCGCGTGGCAGATCGCGACCGCGAGCGCGTCCGCCGCATCCGCCACCACATTGCCGGCCGCCGGCATCAGCCGGCGCACCATGAAGGAGACCTGCTCCTTTTCCGCCTGACCGTTTCCGACCAGCGCCTTCTTGATCTCCGCCGGGGCGTACTCGCCGATGTCGAGCCCGTGCCGGGCCGGGGCGATCAACGCTGCGCCCCGGGCCTGACCCAGCGCCAGCGCGGATTTCGGGTTCTGGGCGTTGACGTAAGTCTCCTCGACCGCCGCTTCGTGGGGGTCGTGCTGCTCGATCACAGCTTCCAGACCGTCGAGGATCGCGGCGAGCCTGCGGCCCATGGAGAGGTCGGCCTTGGGCCGGACGACGCCGTGAGCCACGTGGGAGAGCCGGGCGCCGTCGGCCAGGATGATCCCCCAGCCGCAGCGGTTGAGCCCGGGATCGATCCCGATGATACGCATGATTGTCATGAAATGAGGCTCTTAAGGCGATTCCTTACCAGAGCGCTTAAGAGCCAGAACGATCGTCCGCGCCATGCAGCGCGCCCTCATGGTGTGCGCCGGGTCCCGACATACCCTCCCGCGCGCGTCCGGGTGGGCCATTCGCCTTAAGTGTTGGAGAGTTTCCGACCTGCGGCTTGACGGGCCTCGCCCGGGCCTTACGCCAAAAGGGGCGAGGACAACCCATGAGCCAGACAGTCGCCGTCGCCGCGCTCGCGCAGAGCCGGCTCTTCCGCGCCTTGAGCGCCGAAGCGCGCCAGACGCTGATCGACCGGGGCGGGGAAGTCAGGCTGGCTCCGGAGGAGCGTCTGTGCGCCAAGGGGGACAAGGGCGACGCGCTCTATCTGATCCTCGAGGGCGAGATCGAGGTCGGGGTCACCACCGCGGGCGGCAAGCAGGTTCGGTTCGCGTCCCTGGGCCCCGGCGACCTCGCCGGCGACATGGCGGTGATCGATGGCGGTGCGCGCTCCGCCGATCTCACGGCGCTCCGGCGCACGCGCCTCCTGAGGATTTCCCGCGAAGCGCTGCTGGACACACTGGCGTCCGAACCCGCCGCCCTGCTGGCGCTTTCCGCCGAGCTGGTGGCCCGCCTTCGGGCGACGGACGCCCTCGTCGAGGGCGCGGTCCTGCACGATCTGGGCGCCAAGCTCGCCCAGCTTCTGCTCGTCGAGAGCGGCGGGGGCGTCCGCCCGGTCCAGCTGACGCAGGTGGAGATGGCGCGCCGAATCTCGGTCTCCCGGGAGAAGCTCAACCGCAAACTCGCCGCGCTCCGCGACGAGGGCCTGCTCGAACTGAGCCGCACCGGCGTGCGGGTCTGCGATCCGGCAGGTCTTGAGGCTCTGGTGCGCCGACGCGGCGAGGACTGAACCGCTTTCCGGCCCGCCGCCGCCTTCGGGTGTGCATGCAGGGATCGGAGGGATCATGACTGCCACCGCCAATACGCCCGCGCCCAAGTCCGGAATATCGATTCCGGGCGTTCTCATATTGCTCGCCCTCGCGCTGAGCGTCGGCGCGTTCTTGTACGGCCAGTTCGGCGCGCCGAAATGGGCGCCGCCCGCCGCGCCGACGAACCAGGCCGAGTCGGTGCTCGGTCCTGTCGCGCCCGACGCCATGGTCGGCGAACAGCAGGGGGTGTCCGCCAACTACACGCCTTCCGGCTATGTGATCACCAACACGACGCTGCCGCGCGGCACCTATTCGGCGTTCGGTCCGCTTCCCGGCGGGGCGGGGGACTTCCGCATCGTGGCGCGGGTGAAGCTGGAGAATGCGCCGTCGCCGGACCAGGGGCTGGGCATCATCTTCGCCCGCAACCCTGCGAACGGGAACTATATGGCCGCAGCGATCATGGGCGACGGCTCCGTGGCGATTTACAGCAAGTCTTCGGAGGGCCTGAACCAGACGCTGAACCAAAAGACCGAAGGGATGATCAAGCCGGGTTTGAACGAGATCGAGGCGCGTCGTGAGAACGGCGAGATCTCCATATTCGTGAACGGCAAATCCGTGTCTTCCCACTCCGGCGGCTACGTCGCGGCGAGCACTGACGGCGGGATCTTCGCCAATGGTCTGGGCGTCTATACCTTCGAGAAGGTGACCTTCCAGGGACGGCCGCCGAAGACCTGACAATCCCTCTCCGTCGCGCTAACTTGTTGTCGCAACGAAGGGATTTCAGGACCCATGGCTTCCGGACTGGCGCCGAAAGACCTCGTGCCGCACTATCCCACGCTGGCCGAGCGCGAGGTGGATCGCGCCATCCACTTCGTCGGCGTAGCCAGCGCCGGCATAGCGGGCGCTGTGCTTCTCGGTCTTTCGATCTGGCAGGGCGGCGTCGGTCAATTCAGCGCCGTCACCATCTACGCGCTCTGCTGGATCGCGATGCTGACCACGTCGATGCTCTACAATCTCGCACGCCAGCCTGAACGCCAGCGCGTCTTGCGGCGCTTCGATCACGCCGCGATCTTCCTGATGATTGCGGGCTCCTATACGCCGTTCACGACGCAACGGCTTGATGGCTGGTGGGCGATCGGCATGACCGCCGCAGTCTGGGCCATCGCGCTCGCCTGCGCCGCCGCGAAGCTCTTCGCTCCCGGGCTGTCGAAGAAGGTGTGGGTGGCGGCCTATCTGTTGCTCGGCTGGATTGCGCTGGCCGCCGTGGGCGAGTTCGTGGAGGGTTTGTCCCCGCTCTCGATGACGCTCGTGGTTGCGGGCGGTGTCATCTACTCGATCGGTGTTGCGTTCTACATTTGGGAGCGGCTGCCGTTCCGGCGCGCGATCTGGCACGGCTTCGTGCTTGCGGCGTCGGGCGTTCACTATGTCGCAATCCTGATCGGCGTGGTGCTCGCGGCGCCGAACGTCTGACCCGCTTTCCGTCGCGCTCGCGCTTAAGGAGACAAGTCGACGGAAAAGGGCAGGACATGCACGGCGATGAGATCGCGCGCGCGCTCGCGGACGCCGGCGCGCGCGCCAGCGGCGGCGATGTCGATGGCGCAGTCACGCTCTATGATCGCGTGCTCGCACACGCGCCGAAAAACGGCGACGCGTGGCGCGGCAAGGCGCTCGCGCTGGCCATGGCCGGCCGCTATGCGGAGAGCCTTGTGGTGCTGGCGCATGGCGTGAAGGCCGCGCCCGACGATGACCGCATGTCCGGCCTCTACATCACCAATCTGCGCGAAATGGGCCGCAAGGACGATGCGTTCATCGAGGCAGGGTCTGCGCTGCAGCGCGCCCCGCGCTCGATCTGGGTGCTGAAGGCGGCGGGCGATACGCATCGTGATCGCGGCGACTACCGTGAGGCGCTTCGACTCTACGAGCGCGGCCTCGCGATCAATCCGCAGGACACCATGCTGATGAACGGCAAGGCCACCGCGCTGTTCCTCGACAAGGACTATGCCGCCGCCGCCGCTGTCTATGATCGCATCACCGCGCTGCGCCCGGATGACTTCAACGCCTGGCTAAATCTCGCCTACACGCAGGAAAATCTCGGCCATCCGGATGCCGCGCGCGCGGCCTATGTGCAGGCGCTCTCCATCCGTCCGGACAACGCCGATGCGCTGGAAGGGCGCGCGTCCATCTCCGCCACACGCGCCGAAGCGGAGGTCTACCTGAAGCGGCTGGAGCCGATGGATCCTGAACGCGCCGCCGCCGTGCGAGCGAAGTACGCGCGCAGCTAGGCCATCTTGCCCGGCACGACGGGGTGCGAGCTGGACAGGCCGCCATCGACCGCGATCGCCTGACCGTTGACGTAGGACGCCTCATCGCTCGCAAGGAAAAGCGCGACATTCGCCAGTTCATCGGGCGAGGCGGCGCGCTTCAGCGGATTGAGCTGGCCGATCTTGCCTTCCGTGCCGCGCGACCGCGCGTGATCGAAGACGGGCTGCGTCATGCCGGTCTCGGTGAGGCCGGGGCAGATGGCGTTCACGCGCACGCCGGTGCCGGAGAGCTGGTTGGCCGCCGTCTGCGCGATGGAGATCACACCCGCCTTCGACGCCGAATACGGCATGCCGCCCGCGCCGGAGCGGATGCCCGCGACGCTCGCCGTGCAGATGATCGAGCCCTTCTTGCGCGTCACCATGGGGCGCGCCGCCGCCTGCACGGCGAGGAAGACGCCCACGAGGTTGATGCGCAGGAGGTTCGTCCAGTTGTCTTCCGTGAGTTCGAACAGGCCCGGCAGGCCTCCGGAAACGCCCGCATTCGCGAACATCACGTCGATGCCGCCGTGATCCTTCTCGGCGCGCGCGACGGCGTCATTGATGATCGCCGAAGACGCCGCGTCCCCCACGATCGCCACGCCCTTGCCGCCTTCGGCCTTGAGCATCGCCACCGTCTCCTCGACGGCCGCCGCCAGATCGACGGCGATGACGGTCGCGCCTTCGCGCGCAAAGAGCAGGGAGGACGCCCGGCCGATGCCGCTCGCCGCGCCGGTGATGACGGCGGTCTTTCCTTCAAGGCGTTTCATCATTCCTCCTGCCTCCATTCCCCAGTCGTGCGCTTTTACGACACCGGGATGCTCTGACGTCCCAGCTTTCCACGCGAGACGCCAGTCGTATAAGGATACTCTATGCGGTCCATATTCCTCGCTCTAGTACTCATCGCTCTTTCTGTGCCCGGTGCGCGCTCCGAGCCTGCAACTGGGCTCGCACACACAAACGCCCCGGATTGGACCGACCCAAGCGGCGCGTTCAGCTTGTCGTATCGATCTCTCAACTGGGACCTGGTGAGTCGCGTGCGACCCGAGAGTGCGCGTCCGGAGTATGCGCTCCAGATCATCTCGGCAGACAAGGAGTACCTATGGTGCGACGCGCAGACCCAGTCGTTTCCATTGATCGGCGGGATGAACCAAAGGTCGATATCCGAGGTCGTGCGTAATAGGCCAACAGAGTATATCGAAGGTGCGACAATCGACGATCCACTCGGCGGGTCGCGTGTTCTCAGCAGTCGCGTTCTGAATGCAGGTGACGTGGTCGTGCGACGCGTTGCGCTGCATACGCTCGACCAGCGGCGTCCGATTCTGCGCAGGGACCTTGTTCAATTCAGCATCGTGACTGAACGCGAATTCAAGTACGTTGAGATTGTCTGCTTTGTCGGTTTCGGCAGCCCAGCGGGGCGCGAAGCGGAGCCTCGCACCGTCCTTGACACATTGAGAATTCGCGGTGAAGCGGCGCGGTGACAACACCGCTTCCGGCCGCCACCCTCAATCCGCGTAGTTCGCCGCGCGCTTCTGCATGTTCGACATCACCGCCTCGATCTGGTTCGGCGAACCGATGAGCGCCACCTGTTCGCGCGATTCCTGCAGCAGGATCTGCTTCTGGTCGCCGTCCTGCATCACCGCGAAGAGACGCTTGCTTGCGCGCACCGCGTGCGGATTCTTGCCGGCGATTTCCTCGGCGAGCTTCAGCGCATCGGCGTAGGGATCGGCGCACACGCGCGTGGCGATGCCGAGGGTCTGCGCTTCCTCACCGGTGAAGATGCGGCCCGTGTAGGTGAGCTCGCGCGCGATGTCGTCGCGCACCAGGCCGCGCAGCAGCACCATGCCCGCCATGTCGGGCACGAGGCCCCACTTGATTTCGAGGATCGCCATCTTCGCGTCGGCGGTCACGTAGCGGATGTCGGCGCCGAGGGCGAGCTGGAAGCCGCCGCCGAATGCCACGCCGTGCACCGCCGCGATCACCGGCACAGGCACTTCGCGCCACACCATCACCGCATGTTGCGCGCGGTTGGACCCGCCCGGCGTGCGGTCTGCGGTGACGAGCGTATCGCCGCCGCCCTTGCGCTCGCCCGACGCCATCTTCGCGAAGTTCCCCATGTCGAGACCCGCGCAGAACGCGCGGCCTTCGCCGGAGAGCACGACCGCGCGCACGGACTTGTCGGCCTTCAGTCTTTCGCCGGTTTCGATCAGCGCCGAGAACATCGCGTCGTCGAGCGCATTCATCTTGTCGGTGCGCACGAGTTTCACGTCGGCCACGCCGCCGCGCATCGTCACCGTGATCCTTTCGCTGCTCTCGCCGTCGGCCATGTCTCGCTCCCGTAACGTCAGGTCTTTGCGCTCCGCGAGAGGGCACCACGTTCGCTGCGACGCCGCAAGCGGGTGCGTCTTGCAAACGCCTTTTCATGCGCCGAAAGTGAACGTGAACCGCACTCGCCGCCTTGACGCGGCGGCATCGCATGCGCGGTCAGGGAGCGCGCCGGCATGACGAAGGACAGCTACGATCTCATCGTCGTCGGCGGCGGCATCGGCGGATCCGCGCTGGCGACGGTCATGGCGCGTGCGGGCAAGCGGGTGATCGTCCTCGAGGCGCAGGACGCGTTCCAGGACCGCGTGCGCGGCGAGTGGATCGCGCCGTGGGGCGTGATCGAGACGCGGCGCGTGGGCCTCTACGACACGCTGATGGCGGCGGGCGGCCACCACCTCAAACGCCATATCACCTATGATGAGAGCATCGCGCCGCAGGAGGCCGAGGCGGCGCCGCTGCCGCTCGACATGATCCTGCCGGACGTGCCGGGGCCGCTGTGCATCCGCCACCCCGTGCATTGCGAGACGCTGTTCACCGAAGCGGGCAAGGCGGGCGCGGAAACGTTGCGTCCGGTCAATGTGACGAAGATCGTGACGGGCGATGCGCCGTCCGTGTCCTTCACGCACAATGGCGCCGAGCGCACCGTGCATGCGCCGCTGATCGTCGGCGCGGACGGGCGCATGTCGCCGGTGCGTGAGGCCGCCGGCATCACGTTGCATCAGGACAAGCCGCACCACTGGTTCGCGGGGCTGCTTGTCGATGGCGTGGAAAACTGGAGCGACGATGTGCAGGCCATCGGCACGGAAGGGGATTTCGGCTTCCTCGCCTTCCCGCAGGGCAATGGCCGCGTGCGAGTCTATGGCGGCTACGCGCTGGAGGAGCGCAGTCGTTTCGCGGGCCCCGAAGGCGCCAAGCGTTTTCTCGAAGCCTTCCGCATGCGGTCCTCGCCGAACAATGAGGCGATCGCCAACGGCACGCCCGCGGGCCCGCTCTTCAGCTATTTCAACAACGACAGCTGGACGGATCAGCCCTTCGCGAAAGGTGTCGTCCTCGTCGGCGACGCCGCCGGATGGAACGACCCGATCATCGGCCTCGGCCTATCGATCACCTATCGCGACGTGCGCACGGTGACAGACATCCTGAAAGCGACCGACGATTTCGCGACCCCGGACTTCATCGCCTATGCCGAAGAGCGCGCCGAGCGCATGCGTCGCCTGCGGTTTGCCGCAGGCATCACCTCGGCGCTCGACATGGAGTTCGGGGAACAGGCGCGCGCGCGCCGCGAAAGCTATCACCGCCGCGCCGCTGCGGACCCGATGCTCAAGATGCATGGCGTCGCGGTGATGGCGGGCCCGGAAAACGTGCCGCCGGACTTCTTCACCGATGCGCATCGCCAGCGCGTCCTCGCGGGGTGATTCATGAACATCGAACAGTTCAACGCCGACTGGCTGAGGGCATGGTCCGACAAGGACGTCGAGCGTCTCGTCGGGTTCTATGCGCCAGATTGCGACTACAAGGACCCGCAGGTCCCCGCCGGCATCACGGGCCACGATGCGCTGCGCGCCTATCTGACGGGGCTTTTCGCGACGACGCCGCCCATCCGGTACAATCCCGATGAAACATGGGCCATCGACGGCGGCTTTTGCGGTCGCTGGTTCGCCGATATCGGTGAGACGGGAGAGATGGGCCGCATGCGCGGCTTTGATCTGGTCATTCTGCGCGACGGCAAGATCGCGCTCAACGAAGTCTTCGTCCACACGTTGCCAGCCGCATGAGCAAGCCTGACATCCGACGCCCCGCCGACATCGATGCCGCGTGGCTGACAAGGGTGCTGCGTGAGGGAGGCGTGGACGCCGATGTGAAGTCCTTCACCGCGAGGAATGTGGGCACGGGGCAGATCGGTGAGAGCGTCCGCTTCGCGCTCGACTATGCGCGCGACGTGGAAGGCGCGCCGCGTTCCATCGTCGGCAAATTCCCCTCGCCCGGCGAGGAAAGCCGCAACACCGGCAAGACGCTCGGCAACTATTGGCGCGAAGTGAACTTCTACAAGCACCTCGCCTCGACGGCCCTCATCTCCACGCCGCGCTGCTACTTCACCGATGTCGACGACGAGACGCACGAATTCGTGCTGATGATGGAAGACCTCGCGCCTGCGGAGCAGGGCGACCAGCTCAAGGGCGTGTCGCTGGAAACGGCGGGCATCGTCATCGACGAAGCGGCGAAACTTCACGCCTCGCACTGGCAGGACGACTCCATCGACGGCTATGCGTGGGTGAGCAACACCTCCGGCGCCGCCAAGCCGATCTCGCCCGATCTCGTGAAGATGATCTGGCAGGGCTTCACGGTGAAGTACGCGGACCGCCTCACGCCGGAGGCGCGTCACGTCGGCGAAGCGATGACGGAGAAGTTCGACGTCAACCGCACCCGCACGGATCGCCCGCGCTGCCTCGTGCACTGCGACTTCCGGCCCGACAACATGATGTTCGCCACGCCTGCGGGCGGCAAGCCGATCACCGTGTTGGACTGGCAGTCAATCGCATACTCAACGGGCGCGACGGACGTGGCGTATTTCCTCGGCGGCGCCATCACGCCGGAAGAGCGCCGCGCGAACGAGAAGGCGCTGCTCGACCGCTACCACGCGGGGCTCGTGAAGCTCGGCGTCACGAACTACAGCCGCGAGGATGTCCTGCAGGACTACGCCGCCGGGACGTTCCAGCTGTTCATCACCGCGTTCTTTGCGGCCATGGTCGTCACCCAGACGGCGCGCGGCGACGACATGTTCTTCTGCATGCTCAACGGCGCGACAGCGCAGATCATGGATCACGACGCGCTGAAGCACCTCTGAGGATGAGAGGGCGGTCGCGACGCCTCAGTCCATGAGGCGTTCGCTGAGATAGACGTACTCCAGAGCCCTGCGCCGCGCGACTTCCTGCTGGTTCGCCGCTGCGGAGTGACCGCCGTCGATGTTCTCATAGTAGTAGAAGGGAACGCCCGCCGCCTCGAGCCGCGCGGCCATCTTGCGGGCGTGGGCGGGATGGACGCGGTCGTCCTTCGTCGAGGTGACGAAGAACGGCATCGCCGAAGCGACCGCCGCAGGCTTCATGTTGTGATAGGGCGAGAGTCGCGCGAGCCAGGCGTATTCGTCCGGGTGCGTGGGCTTGCCGTCGGGTCCGAGACGCGGATCGCCGTACTCGTCCACCCACGACGCGCCGGCGAGCATGTTGGCGTCGGCGTAGCCGAGCATGTCGAGCAACGGCACCTGCACCACCGCGGCGCGGAAAAGCTCCGGCCGCTGTGTCAGCATCACGCCCATGAGCAGGCCGCCGTTCGACCCGCCCTGGATGCCGAGACGGCGCGGGCTCGTGATCCCGCGCGCGATCAGGTCTTCGGCGACGGCGATAAAGTCGTCGTACACGACCTGCCGCTTCAGCTTCAGACCCGCCTGGTGCCAGGCCGGGCCGAACTCGCCGCCGCCGCGGATGTTGGCCATGACATAGACGCCGCCGCGCTCCAGCCAGAGCTTGCCGTTGAGGCCCGAATAGAAGGGGGGATACGAGACCTGGAAGCCGCCATAGCCGTAGAGCAGCGTCGGGTTTTCGCCGTTCATCTGCGCATCGCGCGGACGCACGACGAAGTAGGGCACCTTCGTGCCGTCGCGGCTCGTTGCCTCGAACTGTTCGGTGACGAGCTTCGAGGAATCGAACTGCGCCGGCAGCGACTGC
Organism: Hyphomonadaceae bacterium; assembly: GCA_016791445.1. Classification (GTDB taxonomy): domain Bacteria; phylum Pseudomonadota; class Alphaproteobacteria; order Caulobacterales; family Aquidulcibacteraceae; genus VFBF01. The sequence goes on from JAEUMP010000015.1 coordinate 110,178, forward strand.
ACCGCCCGCGCCGAACCGGCGCGTGCATCGAGCGCATAGAGCGTGTCGGGACGCAGGAAATCCTTGAACGTCGCGAACGCGGTCGATTCCGACGCGGAGGCGCCCGCGAAATCCACCGCGCCGTTCGGCGGCAGCGCGATCTGGCTCTCCAGCCACTGACGTCCGTCATAGGCGAAGCGCAGGATCCGTCCGCGCACATTCTGGTAGCCGGCGACGAGCACCGCATCGCGGGTGATCGCCACGCTCTCGATGGAGTCGCGCGGGCCGGGGCCATAGAGCAGTTTCACGTTCGGCGTCTGTGTCGTCGCGCTGTCGAGCGTGACGGAGAGAAGTGAGCCACTCTTGTACGCCGTGGCGCCGCCGGGCGGCGTCCAGTCCTCCTGTAGCGTGACGATGAGCTCGCCCTTGTGCAGGCCTTGAACGCTCGACTTCGGGGGCAGCGTGAGCCTGGCGGGCGTGTCGCCGGCGACAAGGAACATGTTGGACGTGAAGAACGTGGTCGCCTGGACGATCACCAGCGCACGCGTGCCGTCCTCGGACTCGAAGTCGCCGGCGAACACGCCGACGTCGCTTGTCGCGCCGCGGAAGATTTCCTTCGCCTCGGCGAGCGCCTGACCGCGCTTCAGTTCCTTGACGATGAACGGGTAGCCCGACGTCGTCAGCGCGCCGGCGCCCCAGTCGGTGGCGACGAGCAGTGTGTCGTTGTCTTTCCAGACCGTGCCGGCTTTCGCCTCCGGCAGCGAGAATCCGCCTTCGACGAACGTCTTCGTCGCGATGTCGAACTCGCGGCGCACGGCTGCGTCCTTGCCGCCGTTGGACAGCGTCAGGATGCAGCGCGTGCCGGCGCCGGGCTGGCAATCGGCGCCCTTGAACACCCAGTTCGCATTCTCCGCGCGCGACAGCGCATCGACGTCGAGCAGGGATTCCCACGCCGGTCGTCCCGCCGCGTAGGCGGCGAGCGGCGAGCGCCGCCAGAGTCCGCGCACATTCGTTCCGTCCTGCCAGAAATTGTAGAGATGGCCGTCGCGGATCGATCCCGTCGCCAGGCGGTCGCGGCTCTGCACGATCTTGAGCGCTTCCTCCTTGAGGGGCGCGAAGCGCGGATCGGCTTCAAGGTGCGCGAGCGACCGCGCGTTCTGGGCGCGGACCCAGTCGAGCGCCTGCTTGCCCTCGACTTCTTCCATGAAGGCGAAGGGGTCCTTGGGGGCGTAATTCATGGTGGCGCAGGCCGTGGCGGCGACGGCGAGCGATGCCGTCAGGAACAGGGCGAGAGGACGCATGGGCGAAGGGGCTCCCCGGAAATCAGCGGCGCGCACCTAACCGGATGGCGGCGCGTTAGGGAAGTACTGCCACGGGGAGTTCATGGCGAGGGCTACGAATCGTGAAGGGATCGCCTATATCGAGGCTCGTCCCCCGAGGGTTCCATGCGCTTTTTCAAGATGAACGGCTGCGGAAATGACTTCGTCATCTTCGACGCCCGCGCCCATGGCGCCCTGCAGCTCTCGAAGGATCAGGCGCGCGCCATCGCCAACCGCGAGGAGGGCGTGGGCTGCGACCAGGTGATCGCCATCGAGCGCTCGATCCGCGGCGACGCCTTCATGCGCATCTGGAATGCCGACGGCGGCGAGGTCTCGGCCTGCGGGAATGCTTCGCGCTGCGTGGCGTCGATCCTGCTGGACGAGCGCGGCGACGACGGCCCGGTGAAGATCGAGACGCTCGCGGGCGTGCTGAAGGCGGAGCGCACGACGCTCGGCCAGATCGCGGTGGACATGGGCTCGCCGCTGCTGAAGTGGGAGGAAATCCCGATCGTGCAGGCGATGGACACCGTGCGCCTCGACTACAAGGTCGACGCGGGTCTCTTCCACATGGAGCAGCCCGGCGTCTGCAACATGGGCAATCCTCATGCGGTGTTCTTCGTGAGTGACGTGAAGCTCGCGCCGGTGGCGGTGATCGGCCCGCGGGTGGAGACCGATCCCTTCTTTCCCGAGGGCGTGAATGTGGGCTTCGCACAGATCCTGTCGCCCGAACGTATCCGCCTGCGCGTGTGGGAGCGGGGCGTCGGCGAGACGAAATCCTGCGGCACAGGCGCGTGCGCCGCGGTTGTGACGGCGCATCGTGCGGGACTGACGGGACGTCTCGTGACCGTTGAACTCGAAGGCGGCGACCTCGTCATCGAATGGCGCGCCAGCGACGACCGTGTGCTGATGACGGGCCCCGTCGAACTGGAGCGCGTGGGCGATCTTCTGGGCGCCGCGTAGGCGCCGCCCTGCGCTCAGCACCCTGGTCCGCACGCGCTTTCACGCTGCGGGTTCACGAATGGGAGGGCCCCCTTGGGAGGGCCGGGGACGCGGACGGGAGCCCGCGAAACTGGTTGGAAGAAGAGAAGATGCAGACACCGTCCGCGTCCCCGTGATCGTTATCCGACGGCATGGCTCGGGATGTTTTCTCGCACCCTTGTCCAGTCGGCCGCCGGTGAGCGGGTCTGCGCTGTTCATCGCAGATCCCCGGGATCCCTCCGCCTT
>JAEUMP010000019.1 GCA_016791445.1 Hyphomonadaceae bacterium
TCCGGGGCCGGAACGGAGGCTCGCCTCACTCGATCACACCACTTCCGCGCCGACAGAACAGGGTACCGACTGCCCTCCCTGCGGAAGTGATGTCCTAGGTATAGGAACAAAACCAGAACATGTCAACCCCTCTCCCGCGCCTGAGCGGGAGAGGGAAAGACCGAACGCAGTGAGGTCAGGGCGAGGGCCCGGTCTCTCACGAGGAGTTTCGTTCTGCGCCGCCGCGCCCTCACCCTGCCCCGGCCTTCGCCGGGGCTGTCCCTCTCCCGCTGAGGCGCGGGAGAGGGTTGAAAAACCTTCACTGGAATTAACCAAGTCGCAAACCCGACAGCGCCATCGTCATCGCCTGCGAGCGCGCGATTCGTGCGCCAGTGAGGATTCGATGAAGACCTGCCTCGTCGTCGACGACAGCCGCGTCATCCGCAAGGTCGCGCGACGCATCCTTGAGGATCTCGGTTTCAGCGTCGAGGAAGCCGGCGACGGCATGGAGGCCATGGCCGCGTGCCGCAAACTGATGCCCGAAGCCATCCTGCTCGACTGGAACATGCCGGTGATGAGCGGCATCGACTTCCTGCGCCAACTCCGCCGCGAGCGCGGCGGCGATGCGCCGATCGTGGTGTTCTGCACCACGGAAAACGATGTCGAGCACATCTCCGAAGCCATCAAGGCCGGCGCCAACGAGTACATCATGAAGCCGTTCGACGGCGACATCCTGCATTCGAAGTTCATCGAGGCCGGCATTCTCACCCACGAGGCCGCATGAGCATGCTCCCGGACGCGGACTTCGTGTTCATCGCGCGCGAGGTGAAGGCGCGCTCGGGCCTCGTGATCGACGCCGAGCAGGCCTATCTCATCGAAACACGCCTCTCGCCGATCGCGCGGCGCGAGGGCCTCGGCAGCGTCGCCGAACTGGCAAGCGCCGCGCGCCTGCGTCGCGACGAGCGGCTGATCTGGCAGATCACCGATGCGCTGCTGACGAGCGAGACGACCTTCTTCCGCGACCGTTCGCCCTTCCACACGCTGCGCGACCGCGTCCTTCCCGACCTGATGCGCGCACGCGCCGGCGAGAAGATCCGCATCTGGTGCGCGGGCGCCTCCACCGGGCAGGAGCCCTTCTCCATCGCCATGATGATCGACGAGATGCGCGCCGAAGGGCGCGGCGGCGACGTCGAGATCGTGGGCACCGACATTTCCGAGCGCGTTCTGGAAAAGGCGCGCGCGGGTCTCTATTCGCAATTCGAGGTGCAGCGCGGCCTGCCCATCGCGCTCCTGCTGCGACACTTCGAGAAAGCAGGCGAACTCTGGCGGATCGCCGACCGCATCCGCGCGATGATTCGCTTCCAGCGCTTCAACCTGCTCGATGATCCAAAACCTCTCGGTTCCTTCGACATCGTGCTCTGCCGGAATGTGCTGCACTATTTCGATCCCGCGACCAAACAGGTGACGCTGGAGAAGATCGCCGCGCAGATGCGCGACGATGGCGTGCTGCTGCTCGGCGCCGGCGAAACCACCGGCAATGTCACCGACGCCTTCAACCCGAGCCCCCTCGGCGCCGGCTTCTTCACCCGCAACATCGCCGCCCGCGCAGCGGCCTGACGCGCCATCGCGCGAAACGGGTTTGATTCCGGGGCCGGATTCTCTAGGCAGGTCCGCCCTCTCTCCGGAATCCATTCATGCTCAAGACCCTCAGCGCCCGCGTCCTGATCGCGCTCGTTCTCGGCCTGGCCGCCGGCGCCTGGCTGCGCGCGTCGGGAACGCCCGACATCGTCGCTGCGGCGAGCGTCGTGGAATCCCTCGGCGCGCTTTGGCTCAACGCACTGCGCATGACGGTTGTGCCGCTGATCTTCGCCATCCTCGTGACGGGCATCGCCTCGGTCGCGGATGCTGCATCGACGGGACGCCTCGCGGTGCGCGCGCTGACGTTCTTCACGATCTTCATCTTCGGCGCGGCGATCTATGCGACCTTTGCGGTGCAAGGGCTCATCGCACTGTGGCCCATCGACCGCGCAGCGGCGGCCGCATTCACGGCCGGCGTGAGCGCGCCGGACCTCGCCGCACTCAAGCCGCCCGGCCTCGGCGACTGGATCAAGGGGCTTGCGCCGTCCAACCCGATCAAGGCGGCGGCGGAGGACGCCATCCTGCCGCTCGTAGTCTTCGCGGTGTTCTTCGGCTTCGCCGCGACACGGCTTGAAGCGGGCCTGCGCGAGCCGTTGGTCAACTTCTTCCGCGCCGTGGGCGAGACGATGATCGTCATCGTGCACTGGGTGCTGCTGGCGGGGCCGATCGGCGTGTTCGCGCTGTCGCTCGGCGTCGGCCTGCGCGCGGGCATCGGGGCGGCAGGCGTGCTGGCGCAGTATGTCGCGATCGTCTCGCTGGCGACGATCGGCATCATTATCGTGGGCTATCTGCTGGCCGTGCTGCTGGGCCGCGTGCCGTTGCCGAAATTCCTGCGCGCGATGGCGCCCGTGACGGCGGTGGCGTTTTCCACGCAATCCTCGCTCGCCTCCCTGCCCGCCATGCTGGAGGCGTCACGCGGCGCGCTCGGCATACCGGCGCGCGTCACCGATCTCGTGTTGCCTTTGGCAGTGGCGGTGTTTCGTTTCACAAGCCCTGTAGCGAACCTCGCGGTCGCCTATGTGATCCTGCACCTTTACGGCATCGAACCCACCACCGCGCAAATGATCACGGCGATCTTCGTCTCGTTTGCGGTGAGTGTGGCGGCGGTGGGATTGCCGGGGCAGGTGTCGTTCGTGGTGTCGATGGCGCCGATCTGCATGGCGCTCGGCGCGCCGCTGGAAATTCTCGGCATCCTGATCGCGGTGGAAGTCGCGCCCGACATCTTCCGCACCATCGGCAACGTCACCGGCGACGTCATGGCGGCGGCGGTCGTACACAAGCGATCGGAGAAGGACGCTTTACCTCCCGCGTAATTGCCCCTGTTATGGCGCTGCACGATTGGGCCGACAGACGCCCAGCGCCGGAGGATCGCCCATGACCAATCTCGCCGACTCCATGCCCTTCTCGAAGCTGATGGGCGTGGAAGTCACGGAGTCGTCGAAGGAGCGCGTCGTCGGCACGCTCGTCGTGCGCGAGGATCTGTGCACCGCGGGCGGCATCCTGCACGGCGGCGCGATCATGGCCTTCGCCGATGCGCTCGGCGCCATCGGCGGCTTTCTCAATCTCGAACCGGGCGCGCGCACCACGACGCTCGAGAGCAAGACGAATTTTCTGGGTTCGGCGCCCGTCGGCATGACCGTCACCGGCGAGACGACGCCCGTGCATGTGGGCAAGAAAACATCCGTCTGGTCGACGCGCATCACCAACGACAAGGGCAAGCCCATCGCGCTGGTGCTGCAGACTCAGATCACGGTGTGACCTCTTCATCCCTTCCCCCCTCGCGGGGGAGAAGGGATGAAGACAGGCCTACTTCTTCTCCGGCGCCGACACCGGCGCGGGCGTGACGCCGCCGATGGGCGGTGCGTCGTTCTGTTCGGCGGTCGCGGCGCCGACGAGCGGCGGGAGGCGCGCGGCGATCGGCTTCGGCGGACCGGCGAAGTGCTCGTTCACGATCAGCCAATTGCCATCGGCCTGCTTCTGCACGACCTGCGTCACGCGGAAGACCTGCCAGGTGTCGCGGTTGTTGCGCTTGAAGTCGGCGGTGAACACGGCGGTGGTGACGATGGTGTCGGCGTCGAGCACCTGCACCTCGTTGGCGTTCGGGACCGTCTTGACCTGCAGCTTGGCATATTCGGTCACGTCCGCGAGCACGCCTTCGGGCGTCTTGATGACGTCGTTCGTGGACGTGGAGAGCATCACGGCGTTGGGCGCATAGAGCGCGGCGATCTGCGCGGGATCGTTCGACGCATAGGCCGTGTCGAACTTCGCGAGAATGGCGGCGGCCTCTTCCGCGGTCGGCGGGACTGCGGGCGCGGGCGCTTCGGCGGCGGGCGCCTCAGCCTTTTGCGACAGACCGATCTGGTCGCACGCGCCCAGCGCGAACACGGCGGCGGCGGCGATCAACAGTTTCGCTTTCATCATTTCCCTCCTCGATACCTGCTGCAATTACCGCTCGACGCAGAGCGCGATGCCCATGCCGCCGCCGATGCACAGCGTGGCGAGGCCCTTCTTTCCGTTGCGGCGCTTCAGCTCATAAAGCAGCGTGGTGAGAATGCGCGCGCCCGAGGCGCCGATCGGGTGGCCGATGGCGATGGCGCCGCCGTTGACGTTCACGATGTCCGGGTCCCAGCCCATGTCCTGCGTCACCGCGAGCGCCTGCGCCGCGAACGCTTCGTTGGACTCCACGAGATCGAGATCCTTGACCTTCCACTTCGCCTTTTCCAGCGCGCGCTTCGAGGCCGGGATCGGCCCCGTGCCCATCACCGACGGATCGACGCCGCAAGACGCCCACGACGCGATACGCGCGAGCGGCGTGATGCCCCGCTTCTCGGCTTCCTTCTCGGTCATCAGCACGAGCGCGGCAGCGCCGTCATTGATGCCCGACGCATTCGCTGCGGTGACGGTGCCGTCCTTCTTGAAGGCGGGCTTCAGCTTGCCGGCGTCGGCGAGCGTGGCGCCAACGCGGATGTATTCATCGCGATCCACCGTCACGTCGCCCTTGCGCGTGGAATAGGTGACGCGCGCGATTTCATCGACGAACTTGCCGGCCTTCTGCGCGGCTTCGGCCTTGTTCTGCGACGCCGTCGCGAACGCGTCCTGCGCCTCGCGGCTGATCTGCCATTTCTCGGCGACGTTCTCCGCCGTGATGCCCATGTGGTAGCCGTTGAACACATCCGTGAGACCATCTCGGATCATGGTGTCGGCGAGTTCGAGCGCGCCCATCTTGGTGCCCGCGCGCAGATACTGGCAGTGCGGCGAGAGCGTCATGTTCTCCTGCCCGCCCGCGACGACGATGTCGGCGTCGCCGTTGGCGATCTGCTGGTAGCCGGTGACGACCGCGCGCAGGCCCGATCCGCACACCTGGTTGAGCCCCCACGCCGGCGCGTCGTCGGAGATGCCCGCCGCGCGGGACGCCTGGCGGGCCGGGTTCATGCCCTGGTTGGCCTGCAGCACCTGCCCGAGGACGACCTCGGACACCTCCTTGCCTTCCACGCCCGCGCGCTGCAGCGCCGCCACGATCGCGGCCTTGCCGAGGTCATGGGCGGGAACCGACGCGAACGCCCCGTTGAACGAACCGACCGGCGTGCGCGCGGCCGAGGCGATGACGATGCTCATGGGGTTCGCTCCGGTATGGTGAAAATCGCGGCGGCAGTAGTGCAACACGGCGCGTGCGAAGGGAAGCCGGGCCGGGCCATATCGCGCTGCAGCGGAGCGATCTTGCATTGCGGCGCCTGAAAGGCGACGCTGGCGTCAACAATCACCCGGCGATCGCGCCGCAAGGAAACCGCCCGTGGCTGACGAGACCCAGAAGGACGACACCGCCGAGGCCCCGCAGGGTGCGCCGGGCGCGACCGTCATCATCAAGAAGTACGCGAACCGCCGACTCTACAACACCTCGACGAGCGCCTATGTGACCCTCGATCACCTGAGCGAGATGGTCCGCGCCGGCATCGATTTCACCGTGCTGGACGCCAAGACCAACGAGGACATCACGCGCAGCGTGCTGACCCAGATCATCTTCGAGGAAGAGTCCAAGCAGGGCCAGAACCTCCTGCCTGTCCAGTTCCTGCGTCGCCTGATCCGCTTTTACGGCGACAGCATGCAGGGCTTCCTGCCGGCCTATCTGGAAATGAGCATGGAGCGTTTCGCCGCCGCCCAGGACCAGTGGCGCGGCCAGATCTCGAAGGCGTGGGTGGGCAAGAGCCCGATCGGCGCCTTCGAGGAACAGGCCAAGGCCAACATGGCGATGTTCGAGCAGGCCATGCGCCTGTGGGCGCCCTTCGCGGCCCAGACGCCGCCGCCCCCCGCGCCGCCCGCGGCCGATGAAGCCGACGCCGACATCGGCGATCTGAAGCGCCAGATGGAAATGATGCAGCGCCAGCTGGACCAGCTCTCCGGCAAGCGGAAGCCGTAGGGGCGCAGCAGTTACGTTGTTTCTTCCCCCGCTTGCGGGGGAAGTACCCGGCGAAGCCGGGGGATGGGGGCAAGCTCGGAACGTTCGTCCGGACGCCCCCTCCGTCACGCGGCTTCGCCGCGCGCCACCTCCCCCGTTCCGCTTCGCTGCACGGAGGAGGAGATCCACCGTCCCGTTCTGGACGGCCCGTTGCCTAACGGCGCGCAAACCATTGGCCCGGCGGTTGCATCGGCGGGGGCATGGACCCGCGCGCGCTCCCCGCGACTGAAGGTAAACGCCGCTTCGGCCGGCGCGCCGGCGATGCGGCCCTGCGGCCGGCCCTCTACACCGCGCCGTTCGTGGCGCAGGTGGCGGGTCTGTCCATGCCGGCCGACGCGCGCCCCGCCGCCTATGCCGACGCCCCGCTGCCGCCCAAGGGCCTCGTGGCCGACCGGAAAGCCTGAGCCATGATCACCTGGTCCCTCGCCCGCATCCTCGACTTCGCGATCGCCTTCTCGATCGGGATGTTCCTCGGCTGAGCGCTGATCTAGATGTCTCCCGACGGAGACACCCATGCATTTCGAACTCGACGAAGATCACCGCATGATCGCCGACCTCGCGGCGCGGTTCGTGCGCGATCACATGATCCCGCTCGAGGGCGCGGTTCTGGCGCGCGACGCCGCCGGCCAGGGCGCCGACCCGACGCCGGAAGAACGCAAGGGCCTCGACAAGGCGGCCAAGGAGATGGGCCTCTGGGGCCTCGATGCTCCCGAGGAAATGGGCGGCGCGGACCTGCCTTGGGTGGCGCTCGTGGCGGTCAACGAACAGATGGGTCGCACCGTGGTGCCCTATCACCTCAAACCCGACAGCCCGAACCTGCGCATGCTCATGGCGACGGTGAACGACGAGCAGCGCGAACAATATCTCGCGCCCTATGCGCGCGGCGAAACCATATCCGCCATCGCCATCTCCGAGCCCGGCGCGGGCGCCGATCCCGCCGGCATGAAGACGCGCGCCGAGCGCGACGGGAACGGGTGGGTCATCAACGGCCGCAAGATCTGGACGACGCGCGCGGCGGAAGCAGACTTCACCATCGTCATGGCCGTCACCGACAAGGAAAAAGGCGCGCGCGGCGGGATGAGCGCGTTTCTCGTCGACAAGGGCACGCCCGGCTTCAACGTGCTGCGCCGCATTCCGATGCTCGGCGGCGAGTTCACCTACGAGGTGGCGCTGGAGGATTGCCGCGTTGACGCGGGAAAATTGCTCGGGACGGAGGGTCAGGGCTTCGCGCCCATGCAGGTGCGACTGAACACGCGGCGCTTGCAGATGGCGTGCTGGGGCATCGGCCTCGCGCAGCGCGCCATGGAAATGATGATCGAGTACGCGCCGCAGCGCGTGACGTTCGGCGTGCCGCTGTCGGAGCGCCAGACGGTGCAGAACTGGATCGCCGAAGCCGCCACGAAGACGCATGCCGCGCGCCTGATGGCCTACGACGCCGCGTGGAAGATCGACCAGAAGCGCGATGCGCGCACGGAAGTGTCGATGGTGAAGGCGTTCGGCACCGAGCTTGCCTTCGAGACCGTGGACCGCGCCATGCAGCTCTACGGCGCCATGGGCATGACCAAGGAAATGCCGCTGCAGATGATGCAGGCGCACGCGCGCAACATGCGAATCTATGACGGCCCGACGGAAATCCACCACTGGGTCGTCGCGCGCAACATGCTGGGCACCAAGCGCTGAGGCGTCCGCCTTACGGCGGCGACTGCGGCGCGGCGTTGCCGATGTCAGCGGCGACGGGCTGCGCCGGCGCGGGCTCCGGAGTCGGCGCCGCTGCTTCCGCGGGCGCAGGCTCCGGCGTTTCCTCCGCAGAGGTCTCCGCGACCGCATCAGCCGTGCGCGCCGGCATCGGCAGGTTCGCCATCCATTGCAGGCCGCCGCCAAAGTACGGATCGCTCTCGGTGCGCGCGCCGATGATCAGCTCGTCGAACTCCTTCCACACCGGCACGGCGTAGGACTGGAAGAGACGCACGGAGAGATCCTTGTCGCAGAGACTGCGATCCACGCACACCTGCAGCGCGTCGTAGAAATCCACGAACACGTAGAGGTCGTTGTTGTTCAGTTCGCCGCCCTTCTGCATGTACTCGAAGATGCGCTGACGGCTCGCGAGCCGCTCGGAGCTGTTGAACATCTCGAAGAGCGCGAAGGTCTGGACGACCTTGCCGTCTTCCATCTTGTCGACTTCCTCGCCGTATTTCGCGAGGCCCATGAAGCCGCCGCCGAGGGCGCCGAATATGCCGACCCAGGTGGCGATGATCGCCGACCAGCCCGCGAGGCCCGTGCGTTCCCGCTTCGGGCGATCTTCCGATTTCTCCGACATGCCGCTTCCCCGCGTCGCTGGAGCCTTCCACCCATGACATCGGCGTAACACGCCGCAGAATGTGGAGTCTTGGCCCGTGACGCCGCGCACCGACAGGGCGCCGAGATCCCGTTTCGCCGCCGCATCCAAAACGACGCGCAGCCGCATCCCGACAGTGACCCCGCGCTGCCTCGCGGGGCCTCCAACCGTCCAACCACTGACGGCGGCGCTCGCGGAATGGGCGCCGCCGGCCTTTCCCTGTCTTCCGCACCGCCCGGCGGGCCCGCTCGCATTGCCGGGACGCAAGGTCGCAGCTAACGTCCGACCCAATCAAGCAACGTCAGGCCCCTCCCTTGTCGGGATCGGGGGGCCGGAACGGGGGTAAGGAATGGCAGGTCAGGCAAAGCCCGGGTTTCTCGGGCGCATCATGCTTCGCAAGTCCGTCGATCAGGTCCAGGCGGAGTATGCGGGCGGGGAGCTGAAGAAGACGCTCGGCCCCGTCAATCTCGTGCTGCTGGGCATCGGCTGCATCATCGGCGCGGGCATCTTCGTGCGGACGGGCAATGCGGCGGCGCTCCATGCGGGCCCGGCCGTCATCCTCTCCTTCGTGATCGCGGGCCTCGTGTGCGCGTTCGCGGGCCTGTGCTACGCGGAGCTTGCCTCCGCCCTGCCGGTTTCCGGCTCGGCCTACACCTACTCCTACACCACGATGGGCGAGTTCGCGGCGTGGATCATGGGCGCGCTGCTGCTGCTCGAATACGGCCTTGCGGCGTCCGTCGTTGCGGTCGGCTGGTCAGGCTATGTGGTCAGTCTGCTCAAGGATTTCGGGGTCGTCATAGACCCGGCGATGACAGCGCCCTTCGGGCATGTGATCGAACTGAAGGACGCCGCCGGCGTCGTCACCGGCACGACCACGGGCTTCTTCAACGTGCCAGCCGCTGCGGTGACGCTCGCGCTCACGCTGCTGCTCACCATCGGCGTGTCGGAGTCGGCCAACTTCAACAACATCATCGTCGCCATCAAGACGACGACGATCATCTCGGTCATCGCGGTCGGCGGCTATTATGTGCTCACGCACATGGAGCAGTCGCTGCCCAACTGGCAGCCCTTCATTCCGGAGAATGAGGGCCCCGGCAAATTCGGCTTCGAGGGCGTGGCGCGCGCAGCCTCCATCGTCTTCTTCGCCTATATCGGCTTCGAAGCGGTCTCCACCGCCGGCCAGGAAGCCAAGAACCCCAAGCGAGACATGCCCATCGGCATCATCGGCTCGCTGGTGATCTGCACGATCCTCTACATGCTGGTGGCCACCGTGCTGACGCTGATGGTCAACTACAAGGAACTGAACGTGCCGGATCCGGTGGCGGTCGCGGTCAACGCGCTCGGCCCGCAATGGGCGCCCTTCGCGATGATGGTGAAGATCGGCGCGATCACCGGCCTCACCTCCGTCATCCTCGTGCTGATGTACGGCCAGACGCGCATCTTCTACACGATGTCGCGCGACGGCCTGCTGCCGGGCGTGTTCGCCACCGTGCACAAGAAGTTCAAGACGCCGTGGGTGAACACGCTGATCGTCGGCGTGATCGTCGCGGGGGCCGCCGGCTTCTTCGACATCAACACGCTGGGCGATCTCACCTCCGTGGGCACGCTCGCGGCGTTCGCGGTGGTATGTCTGACGGTGATCTTCCTGCGCCAGACGCGTCCGGACCTCGAGCGGGGCTTCAAGGTGCCGTTCTATCCGGTGCTGCCGGCGCTGGGCATCGTGTCCTGCATCTGGCTGATCACCACCGTGGAGCTGCACCTGCTGGTGTTCTTCGGCTGGTTCATCGCCGCCGCCATCGTGCTGTACTTCCTTTACGGCATGCACAACTCGAAGCTCGGCAAGGGCGTCGTGGTGCGCGGTCACGAACCGCCGCCTGGCGAGCTGCCGCACTGACCGATCGCGGGGCCCATCGGCCCTGACAGACAAAGGGCGGAGCCTCGCGGCTCCGCCCTTTTCATGTCTTCGCGGCTGCGACCGGAGTGTTCAGGCCACGCCGACGCGCGGCGCGCCGCCTTCGAACGCCTTGGACGGCCCGAACGCCTTGTCCAGCGTGCGCGTGGAATCCTTCGCCAGTTCGATGGCGCGGGTGAGGTGTTGCAGCACTTCCATGTTGTTGGACACCACGTGCTGCGCCTCGGGGCGCTCATCGAGCGCCACCTTCGACGAACGCTTCAGCACGTCCGCACGGATCACGGTCAGGATGTCCTCCAGCTTGTAGCCGCCGGGGTTTTCGTCAGAGACGAGGAAACGGGTCATCGAACCCTCCCAATTCGGATGCGGGGGCGTTTGCGCTCCCGGATGGCCCAGTCTAGGCACGTCAGCCTCAATACCGCGTTAAGGAGCAGACCTTGTCCGTGCAGGCCGTCATCTGGGATTTCGGCGGGGTCCTGACCTCCTCGCCTTTCGAGGCGTTCAACCGCTACGAGGCCGAGCGCGGGCTTCCGAAGGACCTCATCCGCCGCGTGAACGCGACCAATCCCGACACCAACGCCTGGGCGCTCTTCGAACGCGCCGAGATCGATCCTGCCCGTTTCGACGTTCTCTTCCTGGAGGAAAGCACCGCCCTCGGCCATCCAGTCCGCGGCGCGGACGTGCTGCCGCTGCTGTCCGGCGACATACGCCCGAAGGTGGTCGCCGCGCTCGACGCCTGCCGCGCGGCCTTCAAGGTCGGCTGCATCACGAACAACGTGAAGACAGGCGCCGGCGCGGGCATGGCGGGCAGCCTAGAAAAGGCCGGCGCAGTCGCGGCCATCATGGAAAAATTCCACCACGTCATCGAAAGCTCGAAGGTGGGGCTGCGCAAACCCGATCCGCGCATCTATGCGCTCATGTGCGAGGCGCTCGACGTCGATCCCGCCGCCTGCGTCTATCTCGACGATCTCGGCATCAATCTGAAACCCGCGCGCGCGATGGGCATGACGACGATCAAGGTCGAAAGCGAAGCGCAGGCGCTCGCCGAACTCGCCGCCGCCACCGGATTGCTGGTCGCGTGACGACGGCAAGGACCGGCGCCTTGGCCGGTCCTTGCTCTTGCACTCAGGTCACGGGTTCGGCGTGGGAGCGCCTACCGGTTCTCGCTCACCGCGAAGCTTTCGTGCCGCGCGCTCGCCGAGACATAGGCGTCGCGCACCGGCGCCGGCGCGAGCGCAAGCGTGTGTTCGATCGTCTCGGCGGCGCATCTTCCGGCTTCCATGCGGCTCGCCGTTTCGCGGCAGACCTGACGGGCGCCGCGATCGATGCGTTTCGCAAGCTCGGCCTGATCGCCGGGACGGTCGAGCTTGAGGTCGGCGATCTGCACGCGCACCTGCGGGATATTCTTGTCGGCGGCGGCGGCGACGCCGGTCATCGCGCCGAGGGCGAGCATGGATGCGGCGAGAATGGCTGCAGTGTGTTTCATGGCGTTGTCTCCTCAGGCCCGTTCGCGGCCTGCCGATGAGATGCCGCCGATGCCGTCCCTGGACGCGCCGCGCGCATTACTTTTGCGACACCGACGGCGGCGCGCTACCATTGATGCACGGAGGACTTCCATGGACCGCACGAAAATCGGCGCCGCCGCCGCCATCGCCCGGCTCGACGGGTGGCAGGCCGCGCCCGGCCGCGACGCCATCGTCAAGCGCTTCGCCTTCGCCGACTTCAAGACCGCTTTCGCCTTCATGACGCGCGTCGCGCTCAAGGCCGAACAGATGGACCACCACCCCGAATGGTCGAACGTCTACAACAAGGTCGATGTGCTTCTCGCCACGCATGACGCCGACGGCGTCACCGCGCTCGATGTGGACCTTGCGCACTATTGCGACGAGGCGGCGCGATGAGTTTCGTCACCGTCACACGTCAGGGCCGCGTCGCACTCGTGCGCTTTTCGCGCGGCGACGGCCGCAATGCGCTGTCCGCCGCGCTGATGGAGGAACTCACCGAAACCGCGCGCACGCTCGCGCGCGACACGACGACGAGCGCCGTCATCCTCACCGGCGACGGCGCCTTCTCTGCGGGGGCGGATCTGAAAGATCCCGCGCAGGCGAAGCGCGCCTCGGCGCCGCTCATCGAACGCCGCGAACTGCTGAAGGCCGGGCCCGACCTCTGCGATGCGTGGGAATCCCTCGAACAGACCACCATCTGCGCCATCGAGGGCTTCTGCATCGGCGGCGCGCTGTCGCTCGCGGTGGCGTGTGACTTCCGCATCATCGGCGCGGGCGCGCATGTGCGGCTGCCGGAGGTGCCGATCGGCATGAACATGAGCTGGCGCACGCTGCCGCGCCTTGTGACGCTCATCGGGCCCGCGCGCGCGAAGAAGCTCACGCTGTTCGGCGAAAAGGTCGATGCAGCGGAGGCTGAGCGCTGGGGCCTCGTCGATCTCGTCACGCCGGACGGCGGTACGCTCGACGCCGCAAGCGCGTGGGCGGAGAAGATCGCCGCGCTGCCGCCCGTTCCCGTGCGCATGGCGAAGGCAGGCATCAACGGCGCCGCGAATGCGCTGCATCGCGCCACGAGCTTCATGGATCTCGACCAGTTCGCGCTCGCCGCGACCACTGAAGACCACAAGGAAGCGATCACCGCCTTCCTCGAAAAGCGCGACCCTGTGTTCAGGGGCGAATAGCGTCCGACTCCTTTCGCAGGATCTTTTCCATCGCCTTGCCCTTGGCGAGTTCGTCGATGAGTTTGTCGAGATAGCGGATCTCGCGCATCAGCGGCTCCTCGACGTTCTCCACGCGCACGCCGCAGACGACACCCTTGATGAGGTCGCGCGACGGATTGAGCTTCGGCGCCTGATCGAAGAACGCCTCGAATGTCGTCTTCTTCTCGATCTGCTTTTCCAGCCCCTTCTGCGTGTAACCGGTAAGCCAGCGCACGATCTCGTCCACCTCCGCCTTCGTGCGCCCCTTCCTCTCGGCCTTGGCGACATAGTGCGGATACACGCTGGCGAAACTCATGGCGTAGATTCGGTGTGAGGACATGGTCGCTCGCTCGCAAATGGATACGACCCGATTGTAGCATGATTGCCGCACGCGCAACTCGCGCAGCGCCGGACCGATCCGCTGCGCCGCGATGGATGCCGGCGTTCATCTTCGCGTATAGGCTCGGACACGAGCCGAGGAGGGCCACATGACGGGACGGGTTGCGGGCAAGAAGGCGTTCATCACCGGCGCGGCCCAGGGGCTGGGCGAAGCAATCGCGCGCATGCTGGCGCGTGAGGGCGCCACGGTTGCGCTCACCGACATCAATCTCGCCGGGGCGCGCGACGTGGCCGAAAGCATCAAGGCCGCCGGCGGCGTCGCCTTCGCCTATGCGCAGGACGTGACCGACGCCGCGCGCTGGCCTGTCGTGCTGGAGGAAGCGCGCGCGGACATGCGCGGGCTCAACATCCTCGTCAACAATGCGGGCGTCGCAGGCGCGGGCTCGGTGGAGACCGAGACGCTCGAAGGCTGGCGGCGGGTGATCGACATCGATCTCGACAGCGTCTTCCTCGGCTGCAAGTTCGCCATGCCGGTGATCCGCGCGAGCGGCGTTCCAGGTTCCATCGTCAACATCTCCTCCATCGCGGGCCTCATCGCGGCGCACAACTCCGCCGCCTACAACGCCGCGAAGGCGGGCGTGTGGATGCTCTCGAAATCGGTGGCGCTGCACGGCGCGCGCATGACCCCGCAGATCCGCTGCAACTCGGTGCACCCGGTGTTCATCGACACGCCGATCCTCGACATCTTCAAGCAGCAGGTCGGCGCGGAGACCGCGCTCGACAAACTCTCGCGCCAGGTGCCGATGGGGCGCATCGGCGAGCCCGACGACGTGGCCTGGATGGTGCTCTATCTCGCCAGCGACGAGGCAAAGTTCGTCACCGGCGCGGAGTTCAAGGTGGACGGGGGCATTTCGGCGATGTGAGTTCCGCCCTTGCCCCCGGCGTAACGAACCCCGATCTATTGGAAAAGACTGGAGGAATGTACATGGAAGGCCGCGTCCGCTGGATCGCCTTCGGCGCCATCGCCGTCGCCGTGCTCGGGGGCCTTGCCCTCATCGCGCCGCAAAGCATGCCCGGCGCCCAGACCGCCAAGCAGCGCCAGGCGGAGGAAATCGCCGCTTCGCAGGTGATCGACTGCACGCCCAATCCGCACTTCGAGCGCTATCGCGGCCTCTCGTCGGACTGGCAGCACCTGCGCAAGCAGCGCGACGGCTCCACCATCGAGTTCAACCCCTTCACGATCGCGTGCAACCCGCAGACAGGCGAGCGCGATGTGTGGGTGCAGATCCTGCGGTCGCGTGCGGAACAAGAGAGCTTCGAGGACGAGACGACGATCGAAACCATCTCCTTCACCCGCGACCGCTACCGCTTCCGTATCGACTGCGTCGGCAAGCGCTATGCGATGCTCGAGCGCCGCATCATGGGCGACGCGCCTGAAGATTCAGTGCGTACGATGCCGATGGCGGGCGCCGATGTCGCGCTCGAACCGATCGAGGACGGCGGCGTGGCGGCGGCGCTGCTCGGACCGACCTGTGCGCGCGGACGCTAGCGCCGGTCGGTGACCATCACATTGGTGATGAGGACCTTCACGCCGCCGCCGCCGACGGCGCGGTCGACAGAGGACTGCGCCATCGCGGCCAGTCGCGTCGGGTCGGGCGCCGCGCCGGCGCGTATGTGACTCATCGCGTAGTCGGCCACCGCGCTGCGCAGGGCGTCTTGCAGGCGCGGCCGCATGGCCTGCGCGCGCGTGCGCAGGCGGGCGTCGGGAATGTCGAAAGCGAACTCGACCGTCAGCATGCCGCCGATCCCGCGACCGAGCGGCGTCGCCGCCGTCAGCGGCGGCATGGGCACAAAGGACGGCGCACTGGTCAACCGCGTCGCGCCCCTGCCGGCATCGGACTTCGGCGGGTCCGCCGCGAAGCTGGCGCCGGAGAAAATCATCGCGCCCGAAAGCGCGGCGGCCACGAGAAAGCGGGACATGAACGCGCTTATCGGCTGCACCCGCTAACGGGCCGTAAACCGGGGCCCGACGTCGCCCTGGAACATCTCCCGCAGATCGACCGTGGACCGCGCGCCGAGATCATCGAAGTGGTCGTTGATCCAGCGGTCCGCCGCCAGCCGCCCGATCCGGAACAACTGCTCGAAGAATCCGAGATCGGTGTTGAGTTTCGCCACAGCGCCCAGCGGCGACAGCGCGGCGTCGTCACTGACGACATGGATCAACATCTTGTTGTAGCGCCCCTGCTCCAAGACGTTCTGATCAAGGAGGCGTCCGACGAACTCGATCGCGTGGAGCTCCCGCAGGAGGCTTGCGTTGAAGGTGATCTCGTTCACGCGCGCAGCGATATCGCCGGCCGCCTTCGGCACGCCCGGGCGTTCTATCGGATTAATCTGGACGATCATGATGTCGCGGGAGGCCGGCTTGTCGAACAGCGGGAAGAGCGGCGGATTGCCCATGTAGCCGCCGTCCCAGTAGTGGGCGCCGTCTATTTCCACCGCCTGGAAGATCTGCGGCAGACACGCCGATGCGAGCACATGGCGCGCCGTCATTTCCGGATTGGTGAAGATGCGGACGCGTCCCGTCTCGACATTGGTCGCGGCCACGAACAGACGCACGCTCGTGCAGCGCCGCACGCGCTCGAAGTCGACGAGATCATCAAGCACATCGCCGACGGGATTGAGGTTGAGCGGATTGGAGTCGTAGGGACTCGACGCCTCGAGCACCGTGTTCCACCACCACGTCCAGGGCGTCGTGATCGCTTCGCCGACGAGCGGCCCGAGCGTCGACAGCATCATCGCCTGCAGCGGCGATTGCCGGAATGGGCTGGCCGCGCCCGCGCGCGCGATACCCCCCCAGAACGCCCGCAGCGCTGCGCGCGCGCCGGACTTGCCGCCTTCGACGAGGGCATCGCACAGCACGACGCCATTCATCGCCCCTGCGGAAGCGCCCGATATCGCGGCGATCTCCAGACGATCGTCTTCGAGAACGCGATCGAGCACGCCCCACGTGTACGCGCCGAGCGCGCCGCCGCCCTGCAGCGCGAGATTGATCCGTTTGACCGCCGCCCCTTTCGCAGCCATCACCGCTCCTCGTTCATGTGGAAGACGGCGATGATTTCCAGGCGCTTGCCTTCAACGGCAAAGACGATGACATAGGGAGCGTTGGGAACGCTTTTTTCCCGACGCCCCGTTGCGCGGCTCGGTCTTCCCGTGTCGCGGACGCCGAGGAGGTTCGCTGCATCCTCTATCCTGCAAATCGTCCTGTCTGGGTCGGCATCAGGTAGGGTCGACAGCCATTCATGGATGCGCCCGAGGTCCGCAAGCGCCGAGCTACGCCAATGAACGCGCACGGCCCCTCAGGCGCGGAAACGGCTGAAGAACGCTTCCACTTCCTCATCCGGCACGATCATATTGTCCGGGTCCGCGAGCCGTCGCTCAACTTCTGCGGCCTGCTCGGCGGTGAGCAGGCTGCCGCTGCGCGCGCAGTCTTCGATCAGCCCCTCGACGACGTTCAGGATACGGTCCCGCTCGCCCTCGGGCAGCGCTTCAAGGTCCGCGACGATCTTTTCGAGCTTTCCCATCGGGGTCTCCGTGCGCCGCTATCCTATCACGCCTGCCGCGTCACTGCACCGTCCAGCCGCCGTCCATGGAGATCGCTGCGCCGTTGAACTGGTTGGCGGGCTCGGTAGTGAGGAAGACGGCGAGCGCGGCGATGTCCTCGACCTTGACGAACTCCTTCGTCGGCTGCGCGGCGAGAAGCACATCGTTGATGACCTGCTCGCGCGTCATGTTGCGGGCCTTCATCGTGTCGGGAATCTGGTTCTCGACGAGCGAGGTCAGCACATAGCCGGGGCAGATCGCGTTGCAGCGCACCCCGTCACGCGCGCCTTCGAGGGCCACGGTCTTGGTGAACCCGACGACGCCATGCTTGGCGGCCACATAGGCGGACTTGAACGGCGAGGCGACGAGACCGTGCGCGGAAGCGATGTTGATGATGCGCCCCCATTTGCGCGCCTTCATCTGTCCCAGCGCGGCGCGCGTGGTCCAGAAGGCGGATGAGAGATTGAGGGCGATGATCTGGTCCCACTTCTCCAGCGGAAAATCCTCGACCGGCGAGACGTGCTGGATGCCGGCGTTGTTGACGAGCACGTCCACCGCGCCGAACGCCTTGATGGCGTTCTCCACGAGTCCGCCCGCCCCGTCGGCGGTCATCAGATTGGCGCCGTCATAACGCACCTCGACCCCCGTCTCCGCCGCAAGGCCGCTGCGCGTCCTTTCGATCTCCGCAGCGTCTCCCAGACCATTCAGGGTCACGTTCATGCCCGCATGGGCGAAGGCGCGGGCGATGCCGAGACCGATGCCGCTCGTCGATCCGGTGACGACTGCCGATTTGCGCGTGCTCATGCGTTTCTGACCTCATTGTGCTGACCGTGGACCGGGCGGGCCGCTTGACGCCGCCGCCCGCCGGGCGATACGCCCGCCCGTTGTCCGACAGAAGCGGCCCGGAATGAAGTGGGCCAGACGAGGCGCCGCCCATGTATTTTTCCGAGATCCAGGCGTTCATTTCGGGCTTCCCGGAATTTCTCATACAGCTGGGAACGGCGCTGGCCCTTTTCACCGTCGGCCTGACCACCTACGTGCTGCTCACGCCGCACAAGGAACTCGCCCTCATCCGTGACGGCAACGCGTCTGCGGCGCTCGCCTTCGGCGCTGTCGTCGTGGGTCTCGCGATCCCGCTCGGCGCGTGTCTCGCGCACAGCTACAGCGTGCTCGATCTCGTGGTCTGGGGGGTGGTGACATTGCTGGTGCAGCTGATCACCTTCCGTCTGACCGACATTTTCCTGCGCGGGCTGCCGCGCCGTATCGCCGAGGGAGACGTCGCAGCGGCGATCTTCCTCATGTCCGTGAAGCTCGGCGTGGGCATCATCCTCGCCGGCGCGCTCACCGATCCTTCGCTCAGCCTGTTCCGGGCCGCCTGACACGATGCGCATACCCGACTGGGTCATCTATCTGCTCGTCGTCACCGCCATCGTCTGGGCGGTGTTCCGGCTCGACAATCGCCAGGACAATTCGACGACGACGGAAATTCCGGGCGTTTCCTATGAAGGCCCGGCGCTGCAGCCCGCATCGGTGTTCGATCCGGAAGTCCTTGTTGAAGTCGGCCCGGTGTCTTCCGGCGTCGGCACCGCCTTCGCCGTCGATGAGAACGGCTGGTGGATCACGGCGCGCCATGTGGTCGGCGACTGCAAGGAAGTCGGCATCATCGTCGGGCGTCGCGCCGCCGTTCCGGTCCGCACCGTGCGCGTGGCGCCGTTCGCCGACATCGCGCTGCTCAAAACTGACCGCGCGCCCGATGCGCTCGCACTCGAGTTGAAGGAAGACGATCTGCGCATCGGCCAGCTCGCCTTCCATGTGGGCTTCCCGCAAGGCAAACCGGGCGAAGCGGTTTCGCAACTCTACGGTCGTGAGAAGCTCATCGCGCGCGGCCGCTACAATCTCGAAGAGCCTGTGCTGTCATGGGCCGTGCTCGGCCACACCGAACGCATGGGCGGTTCGCTCGCCGGCATGAGCGGCGGCCCCGTCATCGACGAAAAAGGCCGTGTGATCGGTGTGACCATTGCGGAATCGCCACGCCGCGGACGGCTCTATACGGCGTCGCCGGCTTCGGTCGCGCGGCTGCTCGGCCTTGCCAATCTGCAGCCGCAGGGCGACCCTGCGCCCCTGATGACTCGCCAGACTTACGGGCCGAAGGCCGACGAACTGCGCCGTTCGCTGCGCGTCGCGCAAGTGGTCTGCGTGGCGAGTGATGCGCAGCCGCTCGAATTGTCGCCAAGCTGACGATGACCGCCACTTTCGCCGACCGCCTCACCGCCGCAACGCAAGCGTGCGGGGCGCCGTTGTGCGTCGGTCTCGATCCGCTGCCTGACCGCATCCCCGCCCTGTTTGGGAACGCGCGCAGCGATGTCCGCGCTGTCGTCGACTTCTGCGAAGCAATCCTCGACCGTGCAGCGGGCAAGTGCGCAGCGCTCAAACCGCAGCTCGGCTTTTTCGAACCGTATGGGCCGGAAGGCTACGCCCTCGCGCGCGACATCACCGCGGCGGCGCGTACGCGCGGCGTGCCCGTGATCCTTGACGCCAAGCGCGGCGACATCGGCACCACCGCCGAAGGCTATGCCCGCGCCACGCTCGGCCCGGCGCCGGGCTTTGACGCAGACTGCGTCACCCTCAATCCCTATCTCGGACTCGACTCGCTCACGCCCTTCATCGACGCCGCGATCGCCGGCGGCAAAGGGATCGCCGTGCTTGTGCGCACATCGAATCCCGGCGCGCGCGACATTCAGGACCTCGACGTCGACGGCGCGCCGCTCTGGACCCGCGTGGCCGAAATGCTCCGCCCGGCGATGAACGCCATGACCAGCGCGTCAGGCTGGTCGAACCTCATGGTCGTCGCCGGGGCGACATGGCCGGAGGAAGCGCGACGCATCCGCGCCATCCTGCCGAAGGCGCTCTTCCTCGTGCCGGGCTACGGCGCGCAGGGCGCGAGTGCGGCGGACGCCATGGCCGGGCTGAAGGACGGGTTCGGCGGGGTCGTGAGCGCCTCGCGCTCCATCCTTTACCCGCCCGCCGCGCAGGCTGCGGGCGCCCTCGCCGCCTGGCGCGCCGCCATAGACGACGCCATCGCCGCCGCGCGTGCGGAACTTTCAGGCGCCTGACTCGCTTTAAACGCGACCGGGGATGCGTTCAGGGTTAATTTCGCGCATTGCCTATGCCGGGCCCGTCGGGTGGCGCGGGCGAGTTTTCACGGAGATCGGGATGTTCCGGACGATTGCGGCCACGTTGGCGACTGCCTGTCTCACAGCGGGCCTGATGCTGGCGGGACCGGCTGCGGCCGATGGGCCGGGTCCGGCGACGCCGAAGGGAGTCGAACGCCCCGCGACGCCGCTGCCGCCCGGATCGGTGACGAAGGACGACGGCACGACGGTCCTGCCCGATGGTGCGACGGCCCCGCCGGAGACGGTCGGAACCAACGGCGACATCCCGCTGGCGAACGGCGCGCTGCGCCTCTTCGTGCCCGCGAACTACTATTTCATGCCAGCGCCCGAGGCCCGCGCACACCTGCAGCGCATCAATGCGCCGACGCCTGCCGGCGAAGTGCTCGGCATGATCGCGCCCGCGAACTCCCGTCCGCTGGACGACGCCTTCTGGGGCGCGGTGATCAGCCTCAATCCGCTCGGCTACGTCGCGGAACAACGCTCCGACCGTTTCTCCGCGCCCGACTTCCCGGACGAAGTCCGCGCCGCCCGTCCGGCGCCGGCCCCGCGGCTTGAATCCTTCGCCGTCGTGCCAAGCCACGATCCCGTGCGCCACGCAACGTCCTGGACGGAGCGCTATCCGGCGCCGAACCCGGTCGCGCGCAGTGTGCGCGCCGAACAACGCATTCTCGGCCGCGACGCCGTCGCCGGCGTGACGATCGACGGCCGCCCCGACCAGATCGCGACCATTACGGCGGCGCTCCCCGAGATCGGCCGCATGGTCACCTTCGCGCCGGGCAAGAAGTACACGGATTATGTCGCCGGCACGGATCCCGCGTCCGCCTACGACCTGCCGAGCCTCTTGACCCTGAAGGCGCGTCCCGGCGCGGTCGCACCGCCGGTGCAAGCCGCCGCCGAACCCGGCACGGCGCCTCAGTCGGCGCTGAACCTCGAGGGCCTGACCAAGTGGCTGCCATGGGCGGGCGCCGGCCTGCTGGTGCTCGCGTTGATTCCGTGGCTCGTCGGCCGCTCGCGTCGGCGCAAGGAGGACGAGGCGGATCGCAATCTCGTCCCGCCGGACGACAAGGAAAAGAAGGACTAGGCGGCGAACACCGCCCCGTCGCGCACGACGACGGCGAACGGCGTCAGTGCTCCCTTGGCCGGCCCGCCGACGCAGACGCCGTCCGCTATCCGGAAACTCGCCCCGTGCGCGGCGCAGATAATGTAGCGCTGCTCCACCATCACCACGCGCCCGTCGAAACGCTCCAGCGGCTGGCGTGCGTGGGGGCAATCGTTTTCGTAGGCGATGATCGCCGCGCCCCGCCGAATGGCGATGATGGAAAAAAGCGCCTCGCCTGACCGGAAGTCGAACGCGCGGCCTTCGCCGTCATCGAGATCGCCAACCGCGAAGAGCTGGGTCCCGAGCGCGGGACGGGCCGGGTTCACACGCCCTCGGCGCGGAACGGGCGCGTGAGCAGCGCGACGATCGCGGCGTCCACATCCAGCCGCCCGGCGATGACATCGTCCACCGCCGCGCAGATCGGCATTTCCACGCCATGCTTCGCCGCGAGCGCCACGACCGCGGGGGCCGAAGCCGCGCCCTCGGCCACTGAGCGCCGCTCGCCGAGCACTTCGGCGACGCTGCGGCCTTCGCCGAGCGCGGCGCCCAGCGACATGTTGCGGGAGGTGAGGCTGGAGCAGGTCAGAACAAGATCGCCGAGACCGCACAGCCCCGACAGCGTCTCCTGCCGGCCGCCGAGCGCAACGCCCAACCGGGACAACTCCGCAAAGCCGCGCGTGATGAGCGCCGCCCGCGCGCCATCGCCAAGCTTGCGTCCCTCGGCGATGCCGCAGGCGATGGCGATCACGTTCTTCACCGCCCCGCCGATTTCAGCGCCGACGAGATCGTCGGTGAGGTAGGGCCGGAAGGTCGGACGGCCGAGCGCCGCCACCAGCGCCGCGCCCAGCGCCGCATCCTGGCAGGCGATCGTGGTCGCCGTCGGCAGGCCGCGCACCACGTCCCGGGCGAAGCCGGGTCCCGACAGCACCGCCGCCCGCGCCTGAGGCGCCTCCTGCGCCAGCACTTCGGTCATGAGCGCGAGCGAGCCCTGCTCGATCCCCTTGGCGCAGAGCACGACGGGCGCGCCTTCGGGCAGTTCGCCGGCGAGCCGCCGCAAGGTGGGGCGCAGGTGCTGAGCAGGCGTCACCGCGAGGATCGCATCGAGCCCCGCCAGATCGCCCATGTGCGATATGGCCCGGATCCGGGCGTCCAATCGGTGGCCGGGCAGAAAGACCGGGTTCTCGAGGGTGGCGTTGACCGCCTCGACAACCTCCGGTTCGAACGCCCAGAGGCGCACGTCCCGCCCCGCCGCCGCCGCGATGTTGGCCAGCGCGGTGCCCCAGGCGCCCCCGCCGAGGACCCCGATGCGCTGGAGCGCGTTTGATTCCGCTGAACTCTTCATTGATCGTTCAATGCACAAAGCGTAAGGTTGGTCCCATGGACGAGAAAGCAGAGACGCGCGAGCGCATCCTCCACGCGGCGATGACCCGTATCAAGCACTACGGGTACGGGAAGACCACCATGGCCGAAATCGCGGCCGACTGCGGCATGTCCCCCGGCAACATCTACCGATTCTTCGAAGCCAAGATCGACATCGCCGAGGCCATGGCCCGCCGGCACTACGCCGAACAGCAACTGGAAGGGGCCGCCCTCGCCCGTCGCAAGGACATGTCGCCCGACAAGCGGCTGCGCGAAATCTTCTTCCTGCGCATGCGAGACAACTTCAATCTCGTGAGCGAGAACGCCAAAATCCTCGAAGTGGCGGAAGTTCTGAGCAAAGAGCGACCCATTTTCGCCAACGAGATCCTGGCGGCAGAACGGGTGTTCCTGTCCGCGCTTCTCGAGGAAGGCGCCGAAGCCGGCATTTTCGTCAGCGGCGACTACGAGTTCATCGCCGAGATGCTGCAGTCGGCGACGGCGAAGTTCAGCCTTCCGCAGATCTTCTCCAAGCTGACCCTGCCCAAGCTCGAGCGCGAGCTGGCGGGCGTGCTCGACCTTCTCCTCAACGGAATCTACGCCCGCAAATAGCGGCCTGGCGCGCCGGAGGCCCGGGCCAGTTCAATAGATTGCAGAAAAATTGAATAGAATCGATTTTATTCATTGATCATCGGACAGTGGTGTGCCATATAAGGGTTACGGCGATGGCGCCGCCCACGGAGACACAGCGATGAACCAGTCCACCCTCACCCAGACCCGCCTTCCGGTTTCCCTGCGCATCTTCGCGCTGGCGTTCGGCGCGGTCGCGGCCCTGACCGCCCTGCTGCCGCTCTGGCAGACCGCCGCGCTGATCGTCTGACCTCGAACGCGCTGGAGACCCCCATGTCCGCCCGAACCTGGTCCGAACTCTTTCGACGGCTCGAAGACTTCCTGTCCGGATCAACGGGCGGCGGCGGGTCGGCCCCGTCCGTCGTCAAACCTGCGCGCAGCCGCTTCGGGTGACCGTGATGCTGCGTCTGCGAACCGCTCCGCGACGGGACACAATCCCGCCTCATCTCTAAATTTGCAGACATGTGCATTTGGATGCATGCATTATCGCATGGCTGACCCAAGAACTCACGCCTTTCAAGATTCATGACGACGCGTCATATCTACGCCCGCTGCTGTCGTTCGCACATGCAGCATCGAAGAGGAGGCTTCACCATGAGCCAGGAAATGAACCCGAAGGCCCTGCGTGCCGTGGCGATCATCGTCGCCGCTGTGGTCTTTGCGGCGGCGGCGACGCCGTTCCTGCAAATGGCCGCGACCGTGATGGCCTGATAGGCCCACGACGCACCAGGGATCGTGATGACGGGGCGGATGGCGAGGGATCGCCGTCCGCCCTTTCTGATTCTGGCCCCTCAGGCTGATTCTGGCCCCTCAGGCCTTGGCGCCCTTCCGGCCGGGCACATGGACAGGACGCGCCGCCGCCGCCGCGGCGTCCAGCGGCCAGCGGGGCCGCGCCGGCGCATCGAGGCGATCCGTGAACCCGGCGGTCAATCGTTCAGCGCCCGCGAGCGCGATCATGGCGGCGTTGTCGGTGCAGTAGCGCAGCGGCGGCGCATGGAATTCCGCCCCCCGGGCCGACGCCAGCGCCTCCAGCCGCGCCCGCAGCGGCCCGTTCGCCGCCACGCCGCCCGCCACCACCAGCCGCGCCGCCGCGTCACCGGCCATGTCCATGGCGTTCGCCGCGCGGTCGGCGATCACATCGACAACGGCGGCCTGAAAGCTCGCGGCAAGGTCGGCGCGATCCTGCAAGGCGCCGTCGGGAAGCGCCTGCGCCGCTCGCATTGTCGCTGTCTTGAGGCCGGCGAAGGACATGTCGCAGCCGGGCTGGCCGAGAAAGGATCGCGGCAGTGGATACCGTCGCGGGTCGCCGTCCCTCGCCGCCCGCTCCACCGCCGGGCCGCCCGGAAATCCGAGCCCCAGGACCTTGGCCGCCTTGTCGAACGCCTCGCCGGCGGCGTCGTCGACCGTGGATCCCAGTCGTCGGTACCGGCCCAGCCCTTCGACCGCCAGAAACTGGCAGTGCCCGCCGGAGGCGAGCAGCAGCAGGTAGGGAAAAGGCAGGGGCGCGGCGAGCCGCGGCGAGAGCGCATGTCCCTCAAGGTGATTGATCGCCATGAGCGGCAGGCCGCGCGCGAGCGCGATCGCCTTGCCGGTCATCAGCCCCACCATGACGCCGCCGATGAGGCCGGGCCCGGCGGTCGCCGCGACGCCATCGAGATCGGCGAAGCCGAGGCCGCCCTTCGCCATCGCTTCCGCGATCACCGCGTCGAGCTTTTCCACATGGGATCGCGCGGCGATTTCGGGCACCACGCCGCCATAGGGCGCGTGCTCCTCGATCTGCGTCCACACGACGTCGGAGACCACCTCGGCCCGCCCGTCGTCGAGGCGCACGACTGCGGCGGCTGTCTCATCGCAGCTGGTTTCGATGCCGAGAACGGTCAGCGAAGGGGAGCGGGCTTGCGCGGCGGTCATTTGCACCCGATAGCTGGCGTGGATTCAGGCCCGCGCCAAGACATGTCACGCATATTCCGCATCGGCGCACGCGCCTCTCCCCTCTCGATGACGCAAGCGCGCCGCATCCAGTCGCGCGTGGCGGAAGCGCTGAAGGTGGAGCCCGCCGACCAGGACCATCGCGTCCCGATTTTCCCGACCGTCACCACCGGCGACAAGATCACCGATCGCCGCCTGATCGAGGCGGGCGGCAAGGGGCTCTTCACCAAGGAGCTCGACGAGGCGTTGCTGGAAAACCGGATCGACCTCGCCGTCCATTCCATGAAGGACCTGCCGACGCGGCTGCCTTCCGGCATCGCGCTCGCCTGCGTGCCCGAACGTGTGGACGTGCGTGACGCCTTCATCAGTCTCACGGCGAAGTCGCTGGAAGATCTGCCGGCAGGCGCTGTCGTGGGCACGGCCAGCCTCCGGCGCCAGGCGCAACTTCTCTACACGCGGCCCGATCTCGAAGTCCGCACGCTGCGCGGCAACGTCGCCACGCGGCTCGGCAAGATCGAAGCGGGTGAGTTCGACGCGACCTTCCTTGCGCTGGCGGGCCTCACCCGTCTCGGTCTCGCCGACAAGGTCGCGAGCCTTCTCGATCCCCTCGCCATGCCGCCCGCCGCCGGCCAGGGCGCGCTTTGCGTCACGGCGCGCACCGACGACGCCGAGATGCGCGGTCTTCTGGAGACGCTCGAAGACGCGGGCGCCGCCATCGAAACGACGGCGGAGCGCGCCTTCCTCGCCGCCCTCGACGGGTCGTGCCGCACGCCGATCGCTGCGCACGCGCGGCTGGACGACGATGGTCTCTTCTTTCTCGGGGAGGCGCTGACCCCGGACGGTCGCCACCGCTGGCGCCGCACCGAGAAGATCGCCCGCACCGCCGACATGCTCGGCGCGGCCGCCACGCTGGGCGACCGGCTCGGCCGGTCGGTGCGCGCGGAGGCGGGCGACAAACTCGTCCACGAGTGACGTCCCTGCGCCGCGTGCTCGTCACCCGCGCCGAACCCGGCGCCTCGGAGACGGCGGCGCGGCTTCGGGCGCTGGGACACGAAGCGATCGTTGCGCCGATGCTCGTCATCGAGCCCGTCGCCGCCGATGCGGACATTGCCGGGTTTCAGGCCCTGCTCTTCACGAGCGCCAACGGCGTGCAAGCGTTTGCTCGGGCCAGTTCGTCGCGCAGCATCGCCGCATTCTGCGTCGGTGACGCCACCGGCGAGGCTGCAACTGCAAACGGTTTCACGAATGTTCGCATCGCCGGCGGCGATGTGCGGGCGCTCGCCGCGTTCGTTTCGCAATCGCTACGACCGGACGCAGGCGCACTGCTGCATGTGGCGGGCGCCGATCTCGCCGGCGATCTCGTCGGCGCGCTGACTGCGGATGGTTTCACAGCGGAGCGACGCATCTTCTATCGCGCAGCGCCTGTGCGCCAACTGCCGATGCAGGTCCGCAACGCTTTGCCGTCGGACATCGACGTCGTGATGTTTCACAGCGCGCGCGGGTGCGCGGCGTTTCTCGACGTGGTCCGGAAAGACGCGCCTGCCGTGCAATGCCTGCAGCGAATCGCAGCGCTGTGCCTCAGTGCGGCGGTAGCGGATGTCGCACGTTCCTGTGCGTGGCGTACAATCGTTGTGGCGCAAGAGCCGCGCGAAGATGCGCTGCTGCGACTCCTCGTGGAAAATTAAGCTTCCCCCGGCGCGAACACCTGTAGAGCTATCGCGGTCGAATCGGTCAGATTCGGCGTGAGCGAAGAGACCTCAGGGGCGACGATGAGCGCGAGCGATCAACCGATCGATGCGGAATGGGAGCCGGCCGGCGCCGACAGGACGCGCAAACGCGAGTCCGCAGGACCGGAGAACGGCGTCACGCTCGGCGCGGCGATAACGATGTCGGTCGTGGCCGCATTCGCCGGCGCCGGCATGGGCGCGACTGCCGCGCATACTCCGATGTTCGACAAGAAGAGCGACGCCGGCCCCGACGCCGTCCCGCAGATTCCGCTCAACGACACCAGCGCGTTGGAAGCGCGGCTGAAGGAAATCGAAGCGAAGTTCACCGCCGTCGAAACGGCGGCGGTCGATCCTGCCGATCCATCGCTGACGGGACGCATGATGGCGCTGCAGGAGAGCGTGGCGTCGCTGCAGGCGCGTATCGGCGGCGCCGACTTCGCCACGATCGCGGCACAGGTGCAGCGTCTCCAGGCCGAAACCGACACCATCCGCGCACAATCGGAGTCCGCGGCTATCGCCGCGCGCGCAGCGTTCGCCGTCGCGGCCGCCTCGGAAGCGGCGCGCGCGTCAGGACCGTTCGAACAGGCCTACGCCACACTTGAATCGATCCTGCCCGGCAATCCCAACATCGTCGCGCTCGCACCGCTCGCCCGCGCGGGCGCGCCGTCGCGGCAGGAATTGAAGGAACAGTTCTCCTCGATGGAGGACGACATCATCCGCGCCGCTCGCGTCAGCGCCTCCGGGGCCGGCTTCTGGGGACAGGTGCAGGCCTTCCTCGCACAATTCGTCACCGTGCAGCGCACCGGCGAAAGCGACACGCCCGTCGGCATGGTCGAACGCGCGAGCGGACGACTGGCAAGCGACGATGTCGCCGGCGCCGTGGCCGAACTTTCCCGCCTGACGGGCCCGGCAGCGCAAGTCGCCGGCCCGTGGGTTCAGCGCGCCCGCGCGCGGCTTGAGATCGACGCGCGTCTCGCCGCGATCCGTCAGGACCTTTCGCGAGGCCGCACCACATGATCCGCGTCGCCGCCCTTCTCGTCGTCGCGGTGCTCGCCGCGCTGTTCACCTTCCAGGCCGCCACCTCGCCGGGGCGTGTGGAGATCGAATGGTTCGGCACGACCATCAAGACGAGCGCGCTCTTCGCGGTCATCGCCGTGACGCTGTTCTTCGCCGTGCTGTTGCCGGTGCTGCGCTTCCTGATGGTGCTCGTCGACGCGCCCGGACGCCTCGGTCGCGCGCACCAGATCAACAAGCGCAAGAAGGGCCAGGAAGCGCTCGCTCTCGGCCTCATCGCGGCGGAAGCCGGTGAGTTCGACGAAGCGCGCAAGCACGCCGAAAAGGCCGCCGAACTCGTCGAGGAGCCGCGTCTCACAAAATTGCTGGAAGCCCGCGCGGCGGAAGTCGCGGGCGACGTGCCCGCCGCCGAACGCGCCTACTCCGGCATGCTGCAGAACGAAGACACCGAGATCCTCGGCCGCAAGGGCCTTCTGCAAGCCGCACTGAAGCGCGGCGATCGCATTACCGCGATGTCCCACGCGGAAGCGGCGCTGCGTCTGTCCAAGTCCGCCACATGGCCCTTCACGACGCTGTTCGAACTGCAGGTGCAGTCGGGCGTCTGGGAAGGCGCCATCGACACGCTCGACGAAGGCGAACGCCGCAAGCTGATCGACCAGAAGGCCGCCACGCGCCGCCGCGCCGTGCTGCTCAGCGCCGCTGCACACAAATGCGAACGCGAGCGCCAGCCGGACAAGGCGTCGGAAATGGCGCAGCGCGCCGTGCGTCTCGCGCCGGGCTTCGCGCCCGCCGCCGCCATCGCCGCGCGCCTGCTCGTGCTCGATGGCAAGGCATGGAAAGCGCAGGCGGTGCTGGAGGAAGCGTGGGAAACCGCGCCGCACCCGGCGATCGCGCACGCGTACCGGGACATCAAGTCGGACGAGCCCGCTGTCGATCGTCAGCGGCGCATGATGGGCCTCGTCGAACTGAAGCCCGATCACCGCGAGAGCCGCATCATCGCCGCGGAAATCGCGATGCAGCAGCTCAACTGGCAGGGCGCGTGGGACAATCTCGAACAGGCGTATCGCGAGAACCCCTCCTCTCGGATCTGCAATCTCTTCGCCGGCGTCTGCAAAGGCCGCGGCGACGATGAAGGCGC
The DNA here is from genome assembly GCA_016791445.1 of Hyphomonadaceae bacterium. Classification (GTDB taxonomy): domain Bacteria; phylum Pseudomonadota; class Alphaproteobacteria; order Caulobacterales; family Aquidulcibacteraceae; genus VFBF01. The sequence goes on from JAEUMP010000019.1 coordinate 29,024, forward strand.
GCGCCGATGGATGGCGCAGGCCGCCGTCGCGCCGCGCGAAGCGGACTGGACGGATCTCGATCCCGAAGGCCCTGCATTCCTCTATGACGACCAGGACTGGGCGCGGCTCGTCTACATGTTCGGCGACGCCGGCCAGCTGATTCACCCGCGCATGGAACGTGGCGGGCGGGATGTGGGCGCAGGCTCCGTGCTGGCGCTGCCGCCAGCCCTGCGCGGGGCGTCGGCAGCCGACGCCGCCGCCTGGACCGCCAACGATGCAGACTATCGCGACCAGGCGGCGGAGTAGGCCGCTTGCGGCCCGCCCCAACCCCCGCTAGAACCCCCGCTTCCCGATGGGCCTCCCCCGGCCTGCCCGGACCGGATCGCCGCTTTAGCTCAGCCGGTAGAGCACATCATTCGTAATGATGGGGTCAGGTGTTCGAGTCACCTAAGCGGCACCAATTTTCCAAAAATCGGGCCTAAATCACACCGCCTCGCGGCGTCTCAAAACGGCTCGAACCCCTTCATTTTATTGCGTTTTTCGGCACGCCGGTTTGCGCGTCGCCGACGCGCGCCGTCTCGGCGCGTCTCGTTGCTATTTCCAACAATTCGAGGACTTTTGGATCGCGAGTCACAAATTTCCAACGACTTTTTTGCCACGATGAAGCTCTCAGACCTCACTTGCCGGAAGGCTGTCGCCGTCGAGCGGGTGCTCAAATGGAGCGACGGCGACGGCCTTTTCTGCCCGTCATGCCCAATGCAAAAATGAGTTGGCGATTGAGTTTCCGGCTTGATGGTCGCCAGACCGCAATGACTTTCGGCGCCTATCCGGAGATCAGCCTCATGAAGGCCCGCGACAAGCAGCGGAGCACGTTACGGCATCGGCGATGTGAGCGAGTTCCAACGCCTCCGACAACTGCGCATCTGATGCGCGCGGCGCCGCGAGGCACAGGGTGTCGCGCAGAGCGCCCGGCAGATTGTCGCCCGATTGCGGCGCATGAGCGATCAGCTGCGAAGGATCGGCCCTTTCTCCCGGCGCGACGCCACTCACCGACACGCACGGCGTCGCGACGACGTAGAACTGGCGGCCCGGCGAAAAGCGCGGGCGAATTTTCGAACCATCGGCATCTGCCGCACGTCATGGCGGCGCTCGCTCGACCTCCACCGAGCTGCGCCGACGGGCGCACCGAGCCGGGGGTCGGAAATATTTAGTTAGTGCTCACTAGATTTTTTTGGGCGACTGCGTCAGAAGTAGCGTGAGAGGACACGGGGAGCGGTCGATGAACCGCACGTCGGTCGGGCTACGGCGCGCTGACGACACACCAAAAAGCTGTCCAGAGATCGCGAAGGGAGGTTTATATGCCTAGAAATTGGACACTTCGGGTGGGCGTAGCAGCCATCGCCTTCGGCGGACTGACAGTCGCCGGGGCGCAGGCTCAAACGGTCGCCGATGGCGCCAATCGCGCTGAATCCCGAAACACTGTCGAGGAAGTGGTCGTCTCCGCCCAGCGCCTTGAAGAGAGCCTTCAGAAGGTGCCCGTCGCGGTGACCGCCATCACGGGCGCGGATCTCGACAGCCGGAAACTGAATGACCTGACCCAGATCACACTGGTCGCGCCGAGCTTTCAGACCACGGCCGACAACGCATTCTCGCTTCGTGGCATTGGAAGTTCGATCTTCCTCCCGACCGTGGACTCCAGCATCGGCGTGATGGTGGACGACGTGTCCCTCGGGGTGCCGCTCTTCCAGAGCAATGGCGTCTTCAACGATATCGCGCGCGTGGAAGTCCTGCGCGGGCCGCAAGGGATCCTGTTCGGGCGCAACGCATCGGCGGGGCTCCTGCACGTCATCACCAACAAGCCCCGGCTTGGAGAGACGAGTGGCCGGATCGGCGCCGAGTACAACAATCGCGACACTGCGGAAGGCGGCAATTTCGGCGGCGTCTTGCGCGGTACGTTGAACGTCCCCGTCACTGAGAATTCGGCGCTGCGGATCAACCTGTTGACCTCGCACCAGGATCCCGTCGCCAAGGCCGTCGTCACCGCGCCAGCGGGCTCACGGATCGAGCAGGACCAGACCCGCGTCGCCGGCCGGGTGAAGTATCTGTGGGAGCCGACGGAGGCCACAGACTTCTATGTGACCGCCGACTACAGCCGCGAACGTGGCGCGGGCGGCATCTGGGACAGAACGCTGCGCACCCTGGGCGCGGGCGCGTACGCGGCGCCGCTCGCGGCCATCGGCGCCACGCCGGGACCGAACAATCTGCGGTATGGCATCGACTCGCCGTCGGGCAATTACCGCAGCGTGGACACATACGGCGCCTCGGCGACGATCTCGCATCAGCTGTCCCCCAACTTCACGCTGACCAGCGTGTCGGCGTGGCGGGCGTTTGATCTGCAGCTGAACCTCGACACGGACTATTCGGTCGCGGACGTGTTCAACACGAACCGCAACAACACCAATTACCGTCAGTTCTCCGAGGAATTGCGCCTGGCGTTCAATGCCGACCGGATCGACGGTCAAGTCGGCCTCTACGCCTTCTCATCCGTGACCAAGGCCAGCACCCAGCTCTTCGCCTCGCTGCTGTCCGGCGTGCCGAACCTCTTCGGGGGCGACTTCAGCGCCCGCAACACCGGCGACAGCCTCGCAGCGTTCGGACAGGTGAACTTCCATCTCACGGACGACCTCACACTCCTCGCGGGCGGCCGCCTCACGCGTGACAAGGTGGCGGTCACCACGACCCAGGATGTCGGCACTTACGTCGTCGCGCCGGGGCTCTACGGTCCGTCGGGAACGTTCCGCTTCAGCGAGACCGAGACCAACTTCAGCTACAAGATCGGCGCGCAGTACGATTTCACGCCCGACGTGATGGGCTATCTGACCTTCGCGACCGGATACAAGGGCCCAGCCTACCCGCAGAATCTCGGCTCCTCGGCGTTCAATCCCTACATCGAGCCCGAGACCGTCGAAGACATCGAGGCGGGTCTGCGGTCCACGATGTTCGACAACAGGCTTCGCCTGAACGTCTCCGCGTTCCACGAACAGTTCGAGGACTTCCAGACCCAGACGTACGACTCCGTCGCCGCACTCTTCCGCCTCGCAAACGCCGGCGGCGTGCGTTCATACGGCGTGGAACTGGAAGGTTCTGCAAAGCCGATCGACAATCTCACGGTCAATTTCGGCGCCACGCTTGCGTCCACGGAGTTCACGGACTTCGTCACCACCTGCTACCCGAACCAGACGGTGGCTGAAGGCTGCGTCGCTGGCCGCACGCAGGCCAAGGGCCTCGCCCCTCCCGGCGCGCCGCGCTTCACGACAACGCTGCAAGCGCTGCACGAAATCCCGTTGGGCGAAAACAGCCTGACCCTTGAGGCCAACTGGTTCCACCGCTCGAAGGTCAACTTCTCACCGAACGGCGACCCCGGCACGGCCCTGGGAAGCATCGACACCTTCGGCGCCAGCGCCACCTATCGCCTGGGAGACCGCTTCGACTTCTCGCTGTTCTGCCGCAACTGCAGCGATGAGCGGGTGCCGACCTTCCTGTCCCATGTGACGGCGGATCCGCTGGCGATCCTGCAGTCCTGGAATTTCAACTCCGTGCGCACCATCGGCGCCTCGGTCAACTACAGTTTCTGAAGACCGCCTGACACTTCCTCCCCTCGCCGGGCGATGGCGCACATGCGTCTCGCCCGGCTTTTTCCCTTCCGGCGCACGATGCGCGCGCAGTTCGCTGGCGTATGGCGTCCGCAGACGATACCACGGGGTTTCTCGATGAGAGCCTCATGACCAAGAAACCCATCAAGCGCCGCAAGGAAGGCGATGCCCCTGTGGCTCCGGTCGCCTTGGGAACGCGCCAGCGCCGCGGTCGCGAACGGCGTGCTGAAATTCTGAAGGTCGCACGCAAGCTGTTTGCGCAGCACGGCTTTCGCGGCACGAGCCTCGCCATGCTCGCGGAAATCGTCGGCATGACGGACGCAGGCCTCCTCTATCACTTCCCGAGCAAGAACCGCCTGCTCCTCGCGGTCCTCGAAGAGACCGACGCCGCTCAGGAATCACGGATGGCCGGTGGCGTCGATACGTCGGACGCCAGCTACATCTCTGCGTGGGCGGAGTTCGGAAAGGTTCTCGAAGACGACCCCGTCCTGACCGCGCTGGACGTGCTCATTTCGGCAGAGCACCTGCAGACGGAGTCTGATTTCAACGAGTACTTCCGGAAACGGTACGAGAGCTTCCGCAAGAGACTCGTCCGCTCGTTCGAAGCGGGGCGCGCAGCAGGCGTTTTCAGAAAGGACTTCGACCCACACACCGAGGCCGTCCTGATGCTCGCGACGCTCGATGGACTGCGGCTGCAGTGGCTGCTCAGCGACGGAAAAATCTCGATGGCCGACGCGATGCGTTACTTCATTCGGCACATGGAAGCGCGCATCCGCGTGCAAACGAAGTAACGCCCCAGACGCGACTTGCGCAAAAACCTAGTGACCTCTAGAAATTCGATGCAGTCACTTGGTCAGGAGCGCACATGGAAGTCGCATCGGCGCCAGCGTCACCGGCCGATACGCCGCATCGCGTCAATGTCCCGACCAAACTTACCTATGGCGTAGGTCAGCTCGTCGACGCGATCGCCGCAACGTTGCTGCCGGCGTTCCTGTTCTTCTACCTGACGGCCGTGTGCGGACTGTCCGGCTTTCTCGCCGGACTCAGCATGCTCATCACGCTGATCATCGACGCCATTGCGGATCCCTTCATCGGCGCCCTCTCCGACAACACGCGATCACGCTGGGGCCGGCGGCATATCTTCATGTTCGCCGCACTCGTGCCGCTGGCGATCAGTATCGGGCTCCTGTTTTCAATTCCCGAGGTGCTGAGCGAGTTTCACATCTTCCTGTACGTGACAGGCGTTTCCATCGTGCTTCGCCTCAGCTACTCGGCGTACACCCTTCCTCACGCGGCGCTCGGCGCGGAACTCTCGCAGGACTATCTCGAACGATCCAGCATTGCGGCCTATCGGCTGACATTCAATTCGGTCGGCTCGTTCATCCCGATCGTGCTGGGCTATTCGGTTTTTCTCACCGGATCCGAAGGCGTACTGGATCGCGGCGCCTACTCGCCATTCGCCTGGACTTGCGCCGCCCTGCTGCTCGGCGCGGGACTCTTCTGCAGCATCGCAACGCTCCGGTTGCGCCATGGCTTGTACGTGGCGCCCTCGCATGAAGGCAATCTCGGGCGCGCGCTTCTCCACGACGTCCTGAACCTCGCACGTCACCGCTCTGCACGCATTCTCGTGGGCGTGGTGCTGATGTTCAACATCGCGCAAGGCGTGGTGATCAATCTGAACCTTCACGCCAACAAGTATTTCTGGAACCTCTCGGAAGAAGGCATGAGGGTCGTCGGCCTGTCGCAGCCGATCGGAATCCTGCTTGGCGCCCTGATCGGCGCGTGGTGCGCGCGTCATTTCGAGAAGAAGCCCGTGGTCGCCTACGGACTTGTCGCCATGTGCTTCGTGGAAGCCGCCATCCCCCTTTTGCGGATCACCGGCGTCGTCCCGGACAACGAACAGGTCATCCTGGCGCTGGTCATCCCGGGACGCATGATCATGTACATCGCCTACATGGCGCTGCTCATCAGCTTCACGTCCATGGTTGCAGACGCGGCGGACGAACACGAACAGATCTATGGCGTTCGACGGGAAGGCCTCTTCTTTGCGGGCGTCGCATTCGCCACGAAGGCCGCTGCGGGATTCGGCGGACTCTGGGCCGGCATGGTGCTGGATATGATCGGCTTCCCGAAAGCGCCGAACGAGGCGCCCATCGACCCGGAAGTCGTCACGCGGCTCGGCTATGCGGCAGGTCCCGTGGCGGCGGCGCTGACCATGATCTGCGTGGTCATCCTGATGGGCTACCGCCTCGACAAGAAGCGTCACACCGCCATTCTCGAAGAACTCAATCGTCGGCGCGTCTAGGAGCTTGCGAGGGACGCGCGCGCGGCATGCCGCGCGAGGGTGAGCGCGCCCTCCTCCGGGCTTGCGACTGGCGCACTGACCACTGCATCCGGGCGAATGGCCTTCAGACGCGCATCGATTCCAGCGATGAGCGGCGCGCCGCCCTGCGCCAGCGCGCCGCCGCCGAAGCACGCCTGGAACGGGCCTGCGCCCATTCGCGCCGCCATGGCGACCGTCGCGCCGACATAGTCGTCGATCGCCTGCTCGACCAACCGCGCAGCGGCGGGGTCGCCGTCCTGCCATGCGCCGAACACCACGGGCGCCACGCGCAGCATGGTTTCGCGCGCCGACGGTTCACGAACCATCCAGCGCGGAAAGTCGGCGGCGCTCACGCCACAATGGGCAAGCACCTGGTCGCGCAGCGGCGTGACCGGCAACCTGCCGTCGAGCATGCGCGCCACGACAGCGACAACCTTCAGACGCACATCGAAGCAGTCGGCGATACCGACACTGTCGAACACGGCTTCGCCGCCTGTTCGTGCGCGCCACGCCATCGTCACTTCCGTGCCGTGCTGGACGAGCGTCGCACGATCCCTGTCCGCCGCGCCCGCGAGCGCGACGACGCTGTCGTTGACCAGCAACAGCCTGTCCCGCGGCACATTCAGCGCCGAGGCGATCATGCGCCACTGTTCCGGCTGTTCATCGGCGAAATCGACACCGCTCAGGCCGATGACGATCTGTTCGATGCTGTCGCGACGCGGCGCGAGCCTGTCGACCACATCGTTCAGGACGCCCAGCGCGCGTGCATCCGGCAGCCCGACGACGGCGCTCGGGCCGAGCCGAACGCGTTCGAGTATCCGGCCATCGGGCGCGCCGGACACCGCTGCGGTCTTCGTCGCACCGGCGTCGATACCGATCATCAATCGCGGTGTGGCCCTCACGCGGCGACATCCGCTTCCGCGGAGTCGAGCGCCGTCCAGAGCGGCTGGCACTCCACGATGCGGTTCTCCGCGAGAGCACGATCAATGGCCATCACCGTCAGCCCGGCGACGAGCGAAGCATGCACGGATACGGGGAATGCGCGCTCACCCTCCAGCGCTGCAACGAGGTCGCGCGCCATCGCCTGATCCGCGCCACCGTGGGAATCGCCGGGCGGGCCGCGCCAGCGCAATCGTTCAACCGGACTGCGCGAGTCGAGCGGGGTGATCTCCAGCGTATTCTGCACGAGATCGATCAACATCGAGCCGCGCGTGCCGATGAGGTTCCAGCGCCTTTCCGGCGCTGCGGCGCATGTATTGGAGTGGAATGAAAGGCGGACGCCGTTCGCGTATTCGACAATCGCCACCTGGTGGTCGGTGACATCCATGTCTTTGCCGCTCACATCGGGCGCGGCGTTCCAGCCCGACAACCTGCGCAGAATGGCGGGGCCTTCGTCCCGCGCTGTCTTGGCGCCTTCAGCCGTGAAGATGCGGCGGCCGCCGAAACTCGCCACGCGCGTCGCCCGCGCGCCGATCATCCGCCCGAGGATATCGAAGTCGTGGCACACCTTGTCGAGCATGTAGGAGCCGACCCACTCCCCCCGCCGTCTCCAGTTGCGCGCCAGATAGGCGCCGTGCGCGGGCGGAAGATGTTCTGTCGCGTCGACGGAAATGAGCTCGCCGATCGCGCCGCCGTCGAGCCGCTCAAGCGCCGCGCGCACGATGGGCGCCGATCGCGCGACCAACCCCACGAACACCCGACCTTCACCGCGCGCACGCACGAGCCGGGCGGCCTCGAAAGACTCTTCCTCGGTGCGGACGATGGGCTTCTCGATGAACACCGGACCCGGATGTTCCAGCGCGAGACGAAGGTGCTCCAGATGCAGGTGGTTCGGCGATCCGATCATCACGAGATCGAACGGTCCGTCGGCGAGCATGGCGGCGATGTCCGGATAGGCGGCGCCGGGCGCGATGCCTTGCTCCGTCAGAAGCGGCACGCCGACGGGCGAGGGATCGACATATCCGGCGATATCGTAGTCCCATCCCTCGGCGCGCGCCGCGCGCAGGAACATGCCCAGCCGCATGCCGAGGCCGATGACCGCGATCCGATGTCGTACGCCCTGTTTCACTTTACCTCCGGCAGGCATTCGATGAGGGGCGCGAGACAACGCGGCTCGCCTCCCGATCGCATGGCGCTCGCGAGCGTCGAACGCGCCCGTCAGGTACGCCCTCGGCACGCGGCCGGCCCCACGCGGCTTGACCCAACACTTAGTGAACACTAGGTGTTTTGGCAACCTGCAACTTCCGTTTTCCCGCGATGACCACCTTCACCAACTGCCACGTGATCACGGGCGCTGACGGAGCGTCAGCGTCGCACTTCTCGGTGGCTGACGGCCGTGTTGTGGAATCCGGCGCCGGCATGCGGACGATCGATCTGGGTCGGCGCATCGTCTTGCCGGGTCTCGTGGACCTGCAGGTGAATGGCGGCGGCGGCACGCTCTTCAACGACGAGCCGACCGTCGATGGCCTGCGCACCATCGCAGCCGCGCATGCGCGCTACGGCACGACAGCCTTGTTGCCGACCTTCGTGACCGATCATCTCGACAAGCTGGATGCCGCCATTGCGGCCGTCGAGGACGCCATCGCCATCGGCGTGCCGGGCATCGCAGGAATCCACATCGAAGGCCCCTTCCTCGCGGAAGCGATGAAGGGCGCCCACAACGCTTCCAGATTTCTCCAGCTCGGCGTTGAGCACCTCGACCGTCTCTCCGCCCTGCGCGGCGGCGCGACGCTCATCACCCTCGCGCCCGAAAGTGCGTCTCCTGACCTCATCGCCGCGTTGAAAGCGCGGGGCGTGACGATCGCCATCGGCCACAGCAATGCGACGCTGGCGCAAGCAAAGGCGGCAATCGATGCGGGCGCGCGCGGTTTCACCCATCTCTACAATTCCATGTCGCCGATGGTGGAGATGGCGCCGGGTTGCGTCGGCGCTGCATTGAGCGACGACCGGACCTGGGCGGGGATTATCGCCGATGGCGTCCATGTCGAACCCGAGAAACTCCGCATCGCCTACAAGTGCAAAGGTCCGGAGCGTCTGGTGCTCGTCACCGACGCCATGCCCTGTGCAGCCATGGAGGGACATGCCGTCTTCCACTGGGAAGGTGAAACCTACACTGCGAGAGACGGGGCATGCTGGAACAGCGCCGGCGTCCTCTCCGGCAGCGCGCTGACGATGATCGCGGCTGTACGCAACGCGATCCGGTTGCTCGACGTGCCCCTCGAAATTGCCGCAGCCATGGCGTCGACTGCGCCCGCTACGGCGATGGGCCTGTCGGACCGAGGCCGGCTGACCCCCGGCGCCCGCGCAGACTTCATCGTCGTCGATCGCGAGCTTTCGACACTGGAAACGTGGATCGGCGGCGTGCGCGTCGCCTAAACGTCCACGCCTGCCGGCAATGCGGCTGCGACGGTTGCATCCACGATCAGACGAGGCGCGCGGCAGGCGTACAACACGCTCGCCGGCCACGCCGGATCAAACTGCTTCAAGGCAAGAAGACGCGCCAGCGCCGGCGCCTTGTGCGCCCCGTGCAGCACCATGGCGACCGAACGTGAATGCGCAGCGATCGTGCCGAGCCCGACACTGACGCCGTGGGTCGGCACCGCGCCGATGTCGCGAAAGTCCGGAAACGTCGAGAGATTGTCCTGCCGCGTCGCCTCCGCGAGCCGGACGATGCGTGTGCGGGACTCCAGTGACGCGCCGGGCGGATTGAAGGCGACGTGACCGTCGGTCGCGCCGGACGCGAGAAGAAAAAGATCGATCCCGCCGAGCCTTGCGACGAGCGTCTCATAGTCGGCGGGATTTTCCGGGTCGGGCGCGTGCAGATTTCCGGACGGGAGGCCGGGCAAACCCGCCGCAATGTTGCGCAGCGCAAAGCCGAGGCAACTGTGGTGCTGCTCCGTCGACACGCACCGCCAGCCATCCCCGGCACGCTCGACAAATTCATCCATCATGACGAGGTGCAACGCCCGCAGATCAAGATCCCGGGTACGCAGGGATAGCGCCGCATAGATCGGCAGTGGCGTGCGTCCCGCCGGACACCCCAGCACATACGCACGCCCCTCACGCGTTGCGGCGCGAATTCCCGCCACGATGTCATCAGCGAGACGCGCACCGATGGCCGCTGGCGACGGCAGGACCTCGACCTCGATATCGTGCGTCATGCTTGTGCGCTGAACGGCGTGTAGTCGATGGAAGCGATCACGATCTCGCCCCCTCGGACATCGACGAACGGCTCACCGCCCCTTACGCCCACGAGCGCGAAGCCGTGCTCTGTGGCGAGGACAGCCGAGATGTCGCCCGGCAATCGGGGCGCAAGCTTCAATCGACGGCTGCGTGCGTCATAGTCCTGACCTGTCATTGCTTGCAGCAAGGACCACGACGACATCGCGCGCCCGTACCAATGGCCCCATTCAAACTCGCTGAAGGGGTTGCGCACGCGCCCGTCGTAGCGCGATCGCGCGGCGCGCACGATTTCCAGTCCCGCTTCCACTTCGCCGTGGATCATCAGATGCGCGGCGACCTGGTACTCGATTCCGGTCCATGCTTCGTCGCTGTAGACAAAGGGAAAGTGCGGCGCCGGTCCCTTGGGCCAACTGCACAACAAGAGCGCCGCCTCTTCGCCGAGTGCGTAGGCAGGGCGCTGGGGATTGGCGTGATCGCGCAGCGTGGCGCGGAAGTTGTACTGATGCACGGCGCGCAGGTGAGACAAGACCTTTGCACGATCAAGACCGGTATCGAGTCCCGCCACTTCCGCAAGCCACTCCCCGACCACACCGTCTGACAGGCAGCCTCCGCCGTACTGATACTTCGGCCCTTCGCGCGCCACGCTCGCCCGCGACTCCTCGGACATGTCGCCCTTCAGCGCTTCCTCGTCCCACTGCACTTTCTGGATGAAGTACTCACCGTCGAAGAGATCGCTCTCAAGGCGTTCCTTCGCCCGCGCCGCCAGAACGGCGTATCTTTCAGCCGGTTCTCCAAGCGCTTGCGCCATCTCGAACGCGGCCTGCAGCGCGCCGAGATAGATGGATGACGCCATGCCATCGGGGCCCCAGAATTCGATGTCGTAGGTGTTGTGGTGCGGCCTCGTCAGCCAGCCCGCTTCGTCGGGATCCCAGGTCCGGATCGCGTACTCCAGACTTCGGGTGACCTGCGGCCACAGTCTGCGCAGCCAGGAATCATCGGCGCATATGCGCCAATCGCGGTAGACTTTGACGATGCCGCCGAGTTGTCCATCGGCAGCCGGACGCGCACGCCGCGGATTGGGACGGATGGGCAGCTGTGCGCGAAAATTCTGGTGGCCTTCATCGTCCTGGTTGTCGAAGAATTCCGTCTCGCGCAGGGTTCTCTCCAGCGCCGGAAAAAGATGGGCAATGGACTGGGCGTAGTTGAAGACGTGCGTGCACGAGCCCTCAAAACTCCCCTCGGTATCGGCGCAACCTTCATACATGTGCAGACGACCGTCCGCCTGTCGCAGGATTGTCGGCGACTTCAGGATTGTCAGATTGGCGGTGACTGCATCGACGACTTCCGGCGGCAACACCTGATCTGTGAGGCACGTCGCAAACGCGTCCGACAGCCCGCGCAAGCGTCCGTAGTTTTCCGCCCAGTAGGCGGCCAGTGCTTCGACGCTGTCGAAACGGCCGGCATACCAGGGGATGTGCGTCTCGGGTCCGTCGGTCTTGCCGGCAGGATCGAATGGACCTGCGCCGCGTCGCAACGATGTCTTGGGCACATGCCAGCAGAGCCTAACGACAAGCGTGTGCGATTCACCGGGCTCGAGAACGAACGGCGCATAGAGACTGCCGCCGTCGCTCGGCGCGCCCGATTCATGCGCGCCGGCCTCGGGGATGCGGCCCTCCGCAACGCCGCGCCACAAGTCGGTGACCGGATCCCACCACCCGCCTCGAAACCAGCGCGCGCTGGCGACGGCGCCCGGCGCATCGCACGCTAGGGTGAAGGCTCCCTGCTGTTCGGGCCGTTCCGCCCCGCCTTCCTGCCAGAGCGTCACGTGCGTACCGGCGGCGGCGACGCCCGATGGGCCGACAGCGCCGGCGCAGCGCATGAAATTCCGGGCATGGAAGGAAAAGACGACGTCCGCGCGTTCGCTCGACGTGTTGCGAAAACTGTACTCCAGCCCCGCAACCGGAAGACTGGAGGCGTCCGGGTCGCCCGGAGCGAACGGACTCCAACCCACGACGCTGCATTCCAGCGGGCTGTCGGGATGTTCCAGTGCGACTTCGGCAAACGGAAAACGCGGCGTGAAGCGGCTCGATGCGAACCGCGGCAGGCCGAAGGTCTTGCCTTGCTGGCCGCGCCCGGTGCCCGTCGACTCCGGCCACGGGTAGGTGATCTTCCAACCCGGCACGGGACCCTCGAGAAGGCGCGCGCCCTGCTGCGTTGGCGTCGACCAGCGCGCCGCCGAGAACACGAAGGGCTCGTTGAGCAGGTCTGGCGCGTTGCGCACGGAGACCGACGTCAGCGCACCCGTGCCGGAAAGGCAGACCATGCCCGCCCCCAGGCCCCCCAATGGGAACGCCACACGATCGGCTGTCGCGCCGGCATAGACGGGAAGCGGGCCGCGCTGGATCATTCAGGGCATCCTTGACCAATTACCTAGTGACCACTAACTATCTAGCGTCGCGACGGTCAAGCGGCCAAGATCAGGTGCTAACATGCCATTCCCCGCCCCCTCGAACGAACAAATCGCGTTCTTCGCCGAACACGGATGGATCGTCGTCAAGGACGCAATCCCGCAGGCCGATCTCGATCTGCTTGAAAGCAAGTGCGAGAGCATCCTCACGGACAAGGAGCGTCTGGCGTTCGACTGGGCATGGGATGAGAATGAAGATCGCGAGAACCGCTCCTTCCGCATCGTGCAGTCATGGCCGTCGCTGGTGTGGAAGGAGATTGCCGACCAGCCCTATCGCAAATGGCTCGTCGATTTCGGCTCCGCGCTGATGCAGAAGCCGATGGCGTTCTGGTACGATCAGTTTCTCGCGAAACCTCCGGCAAAGAGCGTCGCGACGGAGTGGCACCAGGACGAAGGCTATTGGGGTCGCGCACTCGAAGACAAAGGCATCACCTGCTGGATTCCGCTGCAGGATGTCGATGCCGTGAACGGCTGCATGCACTTTACCGATCGCGGCCATCGAGACGGCGTACTTCCGCACAAGCGCGTGGAAGGCATGGCGAGCGATCTTCTCACCTGCGCGCCCGATGAATCCCGCACGGTGGTTTGCCCGATTGCGCGCGGCGATGTCACGTTCCACCATTCGAAGACACCGCACATGACGACGGCGAACAGCTCACGCCGCTGGCGAAAGGCGGTGGCCAATCACATGCACGCCGTCGGTGTGGAAGGCGAAGGCGACCACTATCCCTGGCGCGTGCACGTGAATCAGGGGCTGGACCTCACCGGTCGACGCGACGACAGATGACGTACGGTCCCGGAGACTGTCGGAGAACACCGTGAGCGCGCCGGACAGGCTGAACGACGGGAAGAAGTCGCCGCCGCGCCTGCGCAAGGACATGAACTACGTCACGTTCCTGGCGCTCCCGTCGTGGTCGACGGGGCCGGGACCGACGAACGAAGACGTCTTCGACGCCCTGCGCGCCGCAAAGGTCGAAGCTGTCCAGACCCGAGACCCGGCGCCCTTCCTGAAGGCGGGTTTCCGCGCAACAGGCATGGGGCGGATTCTGTCGACCGACGATGCCGATGCAGTCGCGCACGTTGGCGTCGACAGCGGACTGCAGGCCACGACCATCCATCTCGGCGACGGGCTCGAGACAGACGACGACGCCAAGCGATTGCTGTCGGCGACGCTGGAAGCCAGCGTCCGACACGGCCATCCCCTGCACGTCGAAATTCACCGCGCCACGCTGACACAGGACATGCGCCGCACGCTGACGCTCGTCGAGCACTTTCCTGAAGTGCGTTTCACGGCGGACCTGTCGCATTGGTACACCGGCCTCGAGATGACCTACGGCGACTTTGCCGGCAAGCTTGACCGACTCGCGCCGGTCTTCGAGCGCGTGCGGATGATCCATGGTCGCATCGGGGATTCCGGGTGCATGCAGGTCGGGATGTCCGTCGCGCCGCAACGCGATGCGATCGGTCATTTCCGGGAGATGTGGCGGCGCTGTTGCGAAGGATTCCTGCGCGGCGCCGGCCCGGGTGACTTTCTCCCCTTCGCAGCCGAACTCTTGCCGAACGCGGTCACCTACCAGGGACAGCACGTGCCGCTGAACTACGCGCGTCTCGTCGCAGACGGCGATGGCGACCTTCGCGAAGAATCCGATCGCTGGAAAGACGCGGAGCGGCTCTGGGAAATCGCCATCGACGCGTTCAACGCGGCGCAGGGCGCGCCTGACCAGATCGGCTGAACGCCGCCACGCCCTAGGCGGCGTGCGCGATCAATTTTGTCTCGAGATAGGCGTCGAGGCCTTCGATGCCCCCTTCACGCCCGTGGCCGCTCCAACCGACACCGCCGAACGGCGTCTCCGGCGTGGAAACCGCCATCGTGTTGACGCCCACCATGCCCGCGCGCAGTCCATCGCCGACGGCGATCGCCGTGGCGTTGTCGCGCGTGAAGGCATAGGCCGCCAAGCCGACCGGGAGACTGTTGGCACGCTGAAGCGCTTCACTGTGGGTTTCGAAGCTGCAGATCGGCGCCACTGGCCCGAACGGTTCTTCGGTCATCAGCAGGCTTTCGTCCGGCAGATCCGTTATCACTGTCGGTGCGAAGAAGTTCCCGCGATTTCCGATGCGGGACCCGCCCGCACGAACGACGGCGCCGCGCGAGACCGCATCCGCAATCAGCCGCTCCATGGCGACGACGCGCCGCGCATTCGCGAGCGGTCCCATCTGCACGCCCGCTTCCAGACCATCGCCGACGCGCAAGGCAGTCGCCGCCGCTGCAAACCGATCGACAAAGCGTTCGAACGCCGGCGCCTGCACGAAAAAGCGGGTCGGCGAGATGCACACCTGCCCCGCATTTCGAAACTTGGCCGCCGCAAGAGTGGACGCCGCCTGATCGATATCCGCATCGGCAAAGACGAGCACGGGCGCGTGGCCGCCGAGTTCCATGGTCGTGCGCAAGAGGTTATCGGCGGCCCGTTTCGCCAGCACCTTGCCGACCTGCGTCGAGCCTGTGAACGACATCTTGCGTGTAAGCGGCGACGCGAGCAGATGCTGCGATATGTCCTCCGGATTGCCGAAGACGAGATTGAGCACGCCGTTCGGAAGCCCCGCATCGTGCAACGCCTTCACCAGCTGATACGCCACGCCCGGCGCTTCTTCAGCCGCCTTCAGGACGAGCGTGCAGCCTGCGGCGAGCGCGCCGCCGATCTTGCGGGCCGGCGTCAGCGCGGGAAAATTCCACGGCGTGAACGCCACCGAGACGCCGACAGGCTCGCGCACGACCAGCTGGCGCACGCCGGGCGCCGAGGGAACGACACGACCATACGCGCGCCGTCCTTCCTCCGCGTACCAGTCGATGACATCGGCGGCGAACAACGTCTCGCCCCGCGATTCAGCGAGCGGTTTGCCCTGTTCCAGGGTCATGACGCGTGCAATCGCATCGACACGCTGACGGATCAGCGCCGCGCCCTCGCGGAGAATGCGCGCACGCACCGCCGGCGCTGTCGCGCGCCAGCCGAGAAACGCGCGATCGGCAGACAGGAGCGCCCTGTCGAGATCAGCCGCCGTTGCGTGCGGAAGGTCCGCAATGGCTTCACCGGTCGCCGGATTGAGGACAGGCGTGTTCTCCCGCTCGCGCGACGCAACGTGGTCGCCATCGATGACGAGATGCAGATCAGGATAGTCCATGACTGTGCTTCCGGAATTGGACGGGATGGCGGGATGCGCGTCTCAGAGAAGTCCGCGCCGGGAGAGAGAGCGCATCAGCGCGCGTGCGCCGAACTGCCACGGCGGCGCAAGATGGCAATGCGTCACCTCGTTGTGGAGCGCCCCCAATCGAGGCGATGAAATGCACACACGGTCGCCCGGCTTGTGCGTGAACCCGCGACCTGGAACATCCCTGTCCTGCGTCGGTGAAAACAGCGTGCCGAGAAACAGCATCATGCCGTCGGGGTATTGATGATCGGCATTCAACGCCTGCCGCACGAGATCGGCGGGATCACGACTGATGCGCGACATGGCGCTTTGGCCGCTCAAACGAAAGCCGTCCTGGCCTTCGATCGTCAATTCCAGAACCGCCGACCGCACATCATCAAGGCTGAAATCAGCGTCGAACAGACGGATGAACGGACCGATGGCGCATGATGCGTTGTTGTCCTTCGCCTTGGAGAGCAGGAGGGCGCTCCTGCCCTCGACATCGCGCAGGTTCACATCGTTGCCAAGCGTGGCGCCGACGATCGCGCCCGATGAACTGCACGCGAGAACGACTTCCGGCTCCGGATTGTTCCACTCCGAACGGACGTGCACGCCGACATGAGCGCCGGCGCCGACAGCGGACATCGGCTGCGCCTTGGTGAATATCTCCGCGTCCGGCCCGATGCCGACTTCGAGATACTGCGACCACAACCCCGCTTCCATCAACGCCGTCTTCGCACGCGCGGACTCCGGCGTACCCGGACGCACTGACGTAAGCTCTGCGCCGATCCTGTCCGCAATTTCAGCGCGCAATGCGCCGGCCGCCTCAGGATCGCCCTTCGCGCGCTCTTCGATCACGCGCTCGATCATGCTGTCCGCGAAGGTGACGCCCGCGGCCTTGATCGCCTGCAAATCGCAGGGCGCAAGCAGACGCGCATCATCGATGCCTGCAAGGCGTTCCCCGGGGCAGGCGCGCACGCGGGCGACGACGTCGTCCAGATCGAGCAGATCGCTCATTGTCGGCGCGAGCAAGGAAAGGTCCCACACGGCGCCTTCGCGGACGACGACGACGCGTGGCCCCGGCGTTTCGTCTTCGATCCAGACGCGCCCGACGAGGCACGCCCGCTCCGCATCTTCCGGGAGACAGTGCATTGTCATGTCGCCAATCCATAGAATGCAACGGCAGTCTCGCCCCAGATCGCCGCCTGTTCGTCAGCCTTGAGCCGCGCCGTGGCGCGCGCGCACAACCCGGCCCAACGGGCATAATCTCCCTTGAGGTTCAGCACCGGCCAATCGCTGCCCCACATCAGTCGGTATGGGCCGAACACATCGATGAGCGCTTCGATGTAGGGCGTTACGTCCGCGTCCGTCCAATCGGCTGCGGCTTCGGTGATCAACCCGGAGAGTTTGCAGTGCACATCGCCCTCGGCGGCGACGGCGCGCATCATCGCGAGCCAATCGTCGAAGGCGCCCGTGGCGATGTCGGGCTTGGCGCCATGGTCGATGACGATGCGCAGATCGCGATGTCGCGCCACGAACCGACGGAGGTGCGGCAGATGCCGCGGCTTCACAAGCGCATCAAACCGCAATCCCGCTTCGGCCATGGCGCGCGCCGCTTCCGTCGCCGCATCGCCCAGCATCCAGTCGTCGGCGCCGATGTCCTGGATCATCGGGCGAAGGCCGACCAGCCGCGTGTCCCGCGCACACTCTTCAATACGCCGTGTCGCGTCGCCGCCGTCGAAATCGACCCACCCGACAACACCGGCGACGAAAGATGTCTGCGCAGCCGTCTCGAGCAGCCAGCGCGTCTCGGCCTCGCTTGGCGCGGCCTGCACGAGGACGGTGCGGTCGATGCGCGCGGTCGCCAGCGCGGGCGCGAGATCCTCCGGCGGGAAATCGCGGTAGATCGCCGTCATCTCGGGCGTCAACCAGCCATAGTCGCCGCGCGCGAGCCGCCAGACGTGGTGATGCGCGTCAATCCTCATGCCGGACCACGCCCTTTGCGAGAATGATGTTCCCGTACAGCCGCGTTTCACCCGTCGCCACGATCGCGAACGCCTGGCGCGCCCGCGTGTAGAATGCAGCGCGTTCCAGCGCGCCGATGCCCGCATCATACCCCGCGCGACGCAGGACCGTTTCGAAGGCGCTCGCGATCGGCGGCGATTCATCGGGTGCATCGACGATCGCCATGCGCCATGCCGCCGGCGTTTGAAAGTCATCGATGGGCAGGAGCGACACGATGGCGCCCAGCATGCGGACAGCGTCGACGCCATCCGCGCGCACCAGTCTCTGGGCATGTGTCGTCGCCGGAAAATTCGCATCGACGATCGCGATCTCGTCGCCGTGTCCCATGGCGCGCAGGATCGACAGCGCCTCAGGCCCGAGAAGCGGATCAATGCCTTTCAGCATGCCTTCGTCCTCACGCCGTGCGCACTGAGGGCTTCCCAGAGCGACCCGGGAATCGGCGTCGAAAGCGACGCTGCATTGGCCGTCACCTCCGCCGCCGATTGCCCCCCTTGAAGGATCGTCGTCACGCCCGGGAAGCGCAGCGGAAACTGCAGCGCTGCATCGGCGAGCCGGACATCGAAATCGGCGCAAATTCTCTCGAGTTCGCGTACCCGCGTCCGGATATGGTCGGAAGCCGGTGCATACGCATAGCGCCCGCCGTCGCCGGAACCCGTCGCAAGAACGCCGCTGTTGAACACACCGCCGACGATCACCGCGACTCCGCGCGTCGCGCAGGCAGGAACAAGCGCGTCCAGCGCCGACTGATCGAGAAGCGTCAGCCGCCCCGCGATGAGCACGACATCCGGATCGGCTTCCTGCAACAGTCGCTCGCACGGCGAACACTCGTTCATGCCCGCGCCCAGGGCCCGCACGTCGCCCGCGCGCCTCAACTCGTCCAGTGCGCGCCACCCGCCCTGCATGAGGTCGCGCCAGTGCGCTGGCGCCGCGTCGCCGTGGGTCACGGGATCCAGATCGTGCACGAACAGGATGTCGATCGGCACGCCGAGACGGCGAAGGCTGTCCTCAAAGGACCGCATAACGCCGTCATAGGTGTAGTCGAATGCGACCCGCATCTGCGGCGTGTTCACATAGATGCCGCTGTTCTCGTGACCTCTTGCGCAAGGCTCAAGCAGACGCCCCACCTTCGTGGACAGGACAAACGCATTGCGCTCTCGCCGGCGCAGATGGTCGCCAAGCCGCTGTTCTGAAAGCCCATGACCATAGAGCGGCGCGGTGTCGAAATAGCGCGCGCCGGACGCCCAGGCGGCTTCGACGACAGATGCAGCTTCCTCCGCCGTGAGCGCACGGTTCATGTTGCCGAGCGGCGCCGCGCCGAAGCCGAGACGGCCAAGCTCGAGCGCACCGCCGCGCCGCAGGCGTACGACGCCGCCGGCGCTCGATGTCATGGGCCCACGCCCACGCGTTGCATGAGTTGCGCCTCGACGGCCTTCAAGACGGCGTTCAGGTGCGCGCGCATGGCCGCCGCCGCAAACTCGCCATCTCCGAGCCTGATCGCTTCGACGAGGCGCACATGCTCACGCAGCGTCTCTTCCGGACGTCCCGCTTCGGGCAGCGCGACCCGGCGGACGCGGTCCAGCTGCGCGCGGGCGCCGTCAAGAAACCGGCGCGCCAGCGGACGATCGGCAAATGCAAAGATGCTGTCGTGCAGGGTTTCGTCGAGTTCGTAGAAGCGCGTCAGTTCCTCGGCGGCGAGCGCGCGCGCCTGCTCGGCGATGTTTGCATCGAGCGACGCCATGAGCGCGTCCGTGCGCGCGAGCGCCACTTGCCGCATCGCTTCGGTTTCGAGCGCCATGCGGATGAACATGCCTTCGCGCACGGCCTCGGCGCGGATCTCCGCGACGAAGCTGCCATGCTGCGGAAACACCTCCACGAGGCCTTCAGAGGTCAGACGCGCGATGGCCTCGTTCACCGGCGCGCGCGAGACGCCGAACGCGAGCGCAAGCTCGTCCTTCTTCAGCATCGCGCCGGGCGGAAGCTCGAGTTCGCGGATGCGCCGGCGCAGCGCGAGATAGACGCGCTCGGTCTTGGCCAGGCCGGCGTCGTCGGGGGCGGCGCGAAGTGATTGCATGCCAGCCCAACCTACCGCTAACATGTTAGCGTGCGCAAGCGGGGGCGGTTCGGCCTTTGCGCGCGCCCGCCGCAAGCGCCCGGACAGGAGCCAGACGCCCCTTGAGTTCCCAAGTGACCTCTCCCGTGACCTCTTCAGCGCCCCCCGCCGCCCTCCGGCTCCACCCGACGGACAATGTCGCGGTCGCCACCGCCGCGCTGGCGGCGGGCGTGACGGCGCACCCTCTCGATGTGGTGACTTCCGAGGCGATCCCGCGCGGCCACAAGATCGCGCTCGAGACCATCCAGCGCGGCGCACGGGTCATCAAATACGGGCAGCTGATCGGGGCCGCGCTCGCGGATATTCCGGCGGGCGCTCATGTCCACGTCCACAATCTCGCCGTCACGCTCGACCGCCTTCCCGCACGGACGGCGACGGCGGCGATCGCCCCCGCAACGCCGCGCACCTTCATGGGATACCGGCGCGCCGACGGGCGTCACGGAACGCGCAATTATGTGGCGATCCTCACCACGGTGAATTGCTCGGGCACCGTCGCGCGGCTCATCGCCGAAGAAGCGCAGCGCTCCAACCTCCTCGACCGCTTCACCAACGTCGATGGCGTCGTGCCGATCGTCCACACGTCGGGGTGCGGCATGGCGGACCGCGGCGAAGGCCACGATCTTCTCCTGCGCACGCTGATCGGGACGGCGGCCAATCCGAATTTCGGCGCGGTGCTGCTGGTCGGACTTGGTTGCGAAGTCCTGCAGATCGGAAAATTCATGCGCGTGCTGGAGCGCGCCAACGCCGCCGTGCGCGCCTTCACCATCCAGGACGCGGGCGGCACGCGCGCCGCCGTCGCGGAGGGCCTCGCGCAACTTGAGGCATTGTTGCCGCTGGCGAACGCTGCGGAGCGCACCGAATCTCCCGCTTCCGCGCTGATGCTCGGACTGCAGTGCGGCGGTTCGGATGCGTGGTCGGGGCTGACGTCCAATCCCGCGCTGGGCGCGGCCGCAGACCGGCTCGTCGCGCTCGGCGGCACGGTGCTGCTCTCGGAAACGCCGGAGATCTATGGGGCCGAGCACCTGCTGATCAGCCGCGCCGCAGCGCCGGAGGTCGCCGCCAAGCTCGAAGCGCGCATGGCCTGGTGGGACCGTTACGCCGCCATGCACGGCACGGAAATGAACAACAATCCTTCCCCCGGGAATATCGCCGGCGGCCTGACGACCATTCTGGAAAAATCGCTCGGCGCGGTCGCGAAGGCCGGCGCCTCTCCGCTCGTCGATGTCGTGGGCTATGCCGAACCGGTGACGGAGCGCGGCCTCGTCTTCATGGACAGTCCGGGCTTCGATCCGTGCTCAGCCACCGGACAGATCGCCTCGGGCGCCACGCTCATCGCCTTCACGACGGGTCGCGGCTCGGCGTTCGGCGCCAAACCGTCGCCGTCGATCAAGCTCTCCTCGAACACCGATATCTACAACCGCATGCGCGACGACATCGACCTCGACTGCGGCCCGATCCTCACGGGCGAGGCCACCATCGACAGCAAGGGCGCGGAAATTCTGGAGCTTCTCCTCGCCTGCGCCTCCGGCGCGCGCAGCAAGAGCGAATTGCTCGGCTATGGCGGCGTCGAATTCGTTCCCTGGCAGATCGGCGCCACGATGTAGCGGGACCGCTCAGGCCTTGCGCACGAACTCCGACTTGAGCTGCATGGCGCCGATGCCGTCGATACGGCAGTCGATATCGTGGTCGCCCTCGACGAGGCGGATATTGCGCACCTTCGTGCCGACCTTCACGACCAGCGACGACCCCTTCACCTTCAGGTCCTTGATGACCGTCACGGCGTCACCGTCCTGCAGCACGTTCCCGTTCGCGTCGCGCACCACGCGGGCGGCTTCTGCGGGTGTCGGCGTCCATTCGTTGCCGCACTCGGGACAGATCAGCAGCGGCCCGTCCTCGTAGGTGAGTTCGGAGCCGCATTGTGGACACGGTGGAAGATCGCTCACGACGCACTCCGCAGAACTGGCGCACGCGCATAGACCCCCGGATGGCGCCATGCAATCCGCGCGGATGGACGCATGCGCACCGGTTTCGCTAGGATCGGGCCATGATACCGCTCGAACGCGCCCGCAACATCGCCGATCTGCGTCTCCTCGCGCAGGTGAAACTCCCGCGCATGGTGTTCGACTACATCGACGGCGGCGCCGAGGACGAGATCACGCTGGCGCGCAATGTCGATCGCCTGCGCGAGCACACGCTGCACTGGTCCGTGCTCAAGGACATTTCCGCCATCGATACCTCGACGACGATCATGGGCGCCGACAGCGCGCTGCCCTTCTTCATCACGCCCACCGCCGCCTCGCGCCTCTTCCACTACCAGGGCGAAATGGCCGTCGCACGCGCGGCGACGAAGGCGAAGACGATCTATTCCATGTCCACCATCGGCTCCACGCGCGTGGAGGATGTCGCGACCGTGGCGCCGGGGCCGAAATGGTTCCAGGTCTATGTGTGGAAGGATCGCGGGCTCGTGCGCGAAGGGCTCGCGCGGGCGAAGGCGGCGGGATTCTCCGCGCTCGCGCTCACCGTGGACGTGCCCGTGGCCGGCAATCGCGAACGCGATCCGAAGAACCGCTTCACCATCCCGCCGAAGATCTCGATGACGACGGCGCTCGACGTGCTTTCGCGCCCGACGTGGGCGTATCGCCTCGCCACATCACCGCGCATCCGGCCGGCGAATTTCGACGGCGTCGGCGGCGATCATCCCGGCGGCATCATGGGATTCATCGACAGCCAGTTCGACCGCACGGTGACGTGGAAGGACGCCGCCTGGCTGATCGAGGAATGGAACGGCCCCGTCGCGATCAAGGGCGTGATGAGCGCGAGCGATGCGCGCGAATGCCTCGCCATCGGCGCGGCGGGCGTGTGGGTCTCCAATCACGGCGGGCGCCAGCTCGATCGCGTAAGCGCCACCATCGATGCGCTGCCGGAAGTGGTCGACGCCGTTGGCGGCCGCGCGAGCGTGGTCTTCGACGGCGGCGTGCGGCGCGGCACGGACGTGCTCACCGCGCTCGCGCTCGGCGCGGACGGCGTCGCCATCGGGCGCGCCTATCTCTACGGCCTCGGCGCCGGCGGCGAGGCGGGCGTGACGAAAGCGCTGCAGATTCTCGAGACCGAACTGCGCCGCGACATGGCGCTGCTCGGCGTCACGCGCATCGCGGAAATCACGCGCGGAATGGTGTCGCGGCCGCGGTAGCGATGCCCGCCCCTTCTCCCCCGCGAGGGGGAGAAGGTGGCAGCGCAGCTGACGGATGAGGGGGCGTCCCGGCGATTGGCCGCGACATCCGACTTCATCCTGAACCTCGCCCCCTCATCCGGCCTGTCGGCCACCTTCTCCCCCTCGCGGGG
>JAEUMP010000021.1 GCA_016791445.1 Hyphomonadaceae bacterium
AGCGGATCGCCGGCGCGCGGCGCGCCGACCAGCGGAAGCCGCGCGGCATTTTTCGTCTGTGAACGGGCAGCCGCCGACGCTTCACCCGCCGCAGCCGCGACACGACGGCGGCGGCGATCAGGAAGCGGATGTCGCTGCGGATGCGGATCATCTGGCGTTGCAGCCAGAGCCGCGCATCGCGCGGCAGCGGCGCGAACTCCGCGATCCAGGCGATGATCTCAAGAAACCACAGGCGCAAGCCCGCCAGCTCTTCGGCGATGCGCGCGGTAAAGTCCGGCGTTCTCACGAACTGCATGACGGTGCTCCTCTTCGTGGCCCCGGACCCATTCCGGCGCGACGTGGGAGGAGTGTGACTCAGGCTTTTACCCGGTCGGATTGTTTTGCTGATTTTTGTGGTCAGGACCGCCGGCGCCCTCGCCGGCCTCCTTGTGCGCCAAGGGAAAACGCTTGGCCGGCGGGGCGCCGGCGGTCCTCGGGGCGAGGGGAAAAGCCCCCGAGTTTCCCCCTACTGCGATTTAATTCGAGGCCCCCTTCTCCCCGCGAGAGGGAGAAGGAAACCCCGAGAGATTCAAAAAGCGCCGACGTCATTCCGGACAACGCGCAGCGTTGATCTGGAACCCAAGGGACTGGACAAGGCATCGCGCTTGAACCCTTGGGTTCCGGGTTCGACCTCCGGTCGCCCCGGAATGACAACATCTCGACTTCGCAAATCGCCGTCGTATCGGTCGAAATGCATAGACGGCTTAGTCCTTTCGGGTCGCGACATTCTGCGCAGGGAAGAACAGGACTTCCATCGCGATCGATAACAGTCCGCACACCGTACGCAGGTAGAATGGTCGTCTCTTTGCTGGGGGGAGATCACGGTGGGCTACGCAGAACTTCTGGATCGAGACGAGCCGGCGGCGTTGGCGTCGCTCCGCGCCGCCGCCTACGAACTTGCGATGTCGGGACGCCATCGCAATGCAACGACCATCGCGATCGCGCTGGAGCGTCAGGGCGTGGATTGCGCGTTGCGCATTGTGGGCGCGGATTTTCTTTTCGAGGCCCAGCTCAACGAAATTTGTCGCCAACACTATGCGGGGCCGCCGGACAAAACGACACTCCCGAACGTGACAAGCAACGACGACGGCGTCGAAATCGCATGCGCGCTGGCGGACTCAGGCTGGTGTTCGTCGATGGCATGCCCTGTCGTGGGCCGCATTGACGTTGATGGCGTCGAGGTCACGGACCGGGCGGTTTGCGTGTGACTGTTCTCGCTCGTCGCGCTTGGCCGACGCTTGAAATTGCTGAGCGACGTGCGAGCCAGGACGTGCGCGGTTGCGGTCATTGCGCCACTCTGCAAACCCCCGTTTCGCGAGAGGCGCCGATGTGTCCTTCCGCCGTCGTGAGCGGGAGACGAGCGGTCAGCTCCGATAATCCCCGTTGATCTCCACATAGCGCTTCGTGAGATCGCAGGTGTGCATCAGCGCCTCGCCATCCCCCGCGCCCACGTCGACGGTGATTTCGAGTTCGCTGCGTTTCATGTAGGCGCTCATGGCGCCTTCGTCGTAGGTCTTCGAGACCGCGCCGTTCTTCGCGGCCCAATGGGGGCCGAATTTCACGCTGATCTTTTCGCGCACGACTGGCTGATCCGACCGTCCGACGGCCATGACGATGCGGCCCCAGTTCGCGTCCTCGCCGGCGATGGCCGTCTTCACGAGCGGACTTTCGCAGATCGTGCGGGCGATGAT
Source organism: Hyphomonadaceae bacterium (assembly GCA_016791445.1). Classification (GTDB taxonomy): domain Bacteria; phylum Pseudomonadota; class Alphaproteobacteria; order Caulobacterales; family Aquidulcibacteraceae; genus VFBF01. The sequence goes on from JAEUMP010000021.1 coordinate 1,731, forward strand.
CTTCGCCGAGGCGTCGGACTTCGCGCCCTTCACCTTCACGGCGACGAGTTTCGTCGCGCCCTCCCCGTCGCGCACGATCTGGATCGCGAGATCGACGAGCACCTTCTTCAGCGCTTTGCGGAAATCCGCGAGGCGCGGATCGGCCACCGTCTTCACCGGCGCATGTTTCGCCTGATGCGTGGCGTAGAGCAGCACGCAATCATTGGTGGAACGATCGCCGTCGACGGTGATGGCGTTGAAGCTCGCGTCGGTTTCTTCCTTGAGCATCGCCTTCAGCGCGGCCGGCGCGATGGCGGCGTCCGTGAAGACGAAGGCGAGCATGGTCGCCATGTCCGGCGCGATCATGCCGGAGCCCTTGGCGATGCCGGAGATCGAGACCTTCACGCCGTCGATCTTCGCCGTGGCGCCGGCGCCCTTCGGGAAGGTGTCGGTGGTCATAATGGCGCGCGCGGCGTCGGGCCAGTGCACGGGCGCAAGGCTCGCCGCGATCGCCGGCAGCGCGGCCGTGACCTTCTCGTGATCGAGGACGACGCCGATGACGCCGGTGGAGGCGAGCGTCATCGCTTCGGGCTTGGCGCCGATGAGGGCGGCGGCGGTCGATGCGGTCTTCTTCGCGGCGGCGTCTCCGGCGGCGCCGGTGAAGCTGTTGGCGCAGCCCGCATTCACGAGGAGGCCCGCGGCGGCGCCCGTGCCCTTCAGGGCCTGCTTGCACCAGTCGGTCGGGGCGGAGCCCACGGCGTTCGTCGTGAAGACGCCCGCGGCGCGGGTTTCCGGCGCGAAGGCGAAGAGCGCGAGATCGGGGCGCTCGTGCCTGTAGAGCCCGGCGCGGCCGATGGCGGCGCGCACGCCCGCGATGGCGGGCAGATCCGGAAAGGATGCGGGCGCGAGCGGGGACACCGGCGCGGCCTTCGCGGCGCCGGCGGCTTTCGTCTTCGGGGCGGTCATGTTTCGCGTTCGTCCGTGGCGGGGCCCGGCGGAAGGACGGGCGGCGCGGGAACCGGTTCGGGCGCAGTGTCGGCCGGCGGCGGGCGAACGGGCGCGGCCTTCGGGGCCCCCGCGACGCCGGTCTTCGGCGCGGCGGCGGGCGGTGCGGCGGCGGCGGGCGCGGCAGGCGACTCCTGGCCGGCGGCGGCGGCGACCCCGCCCGGGCCCATGGGCGCCTGACCGGCGCGAACTCGGGCGTCACGTGGCTGGCCGGGGCTCGACGGCGTGGCGGCGACCCGCCCGCCCTCGTCGATGAAGCGCTCGATGCGCGACTGCTTCTTGAGCTTCTCCAGCAGGCGGCGGCCCTCCTGGAACATCAGATACTGCTCGATGCGGGGGCGCATGCCCTCCATGCTGTCGGCGGGCGCCTCGCGACGATTGTCGATCTTGATCAGGATCCAGCGCCCTCCCGCCTGCACCGGCCCCGCGACCTGGCCGACCGGCGTTGACGTCGCGGCCTCGCGGATTCCGTCGGCGAGATCGTCGATCTGCTGGAACCCGGCGTCCCCGCCCTCCGTTCCTGTCGCGCGGTCGATGGAGATTTCATAGGCCAGCGCCTCGAACGACTCTCCCGAATCCAGCCTTCTTTTGGCCCGGATCGCGGCGTCCCGGTCGGCGAGGACAATCTGGCGAAGATGGACTTCGCGGGTGTTGCGGCGGAGGCGGACCTGTTCCCGGTACATCCTCTCGATTGCGCCTTCGTCGATGGCGGTGTCGCGGATCTGCTCGTTGAGGGCGCCGGCGAGCACGAGTTCCCGCGCGCGTTCCAGCCGGTGGCGGACGTCGGCGCTGCGGTCCATCTGACGGCGCTCGGCCTCGAGCGCGAGCAGGCGGCGCTCGATCAGGTCTTCCAGCAGCTGGTAGAATTCGTCGGACGCCGGATCGAAACTCTCGCCCGCGCGCACCAGCCCCATGGACACCGCTTCGGCTTCCACGTCCGAGATGTAGATCGGCTTGCCGTTGACGGTCGCCGCGACAATGGGGTTCGCCTGGGAGGCCCCGTCGCCCGCCCGCGTCGTGCGCGTTCCGTCGCCGCACGCCGCAGCGCACATGACCGCCAGGCACATAGCCAGAGGCCGCCAGAACCGTGTGGTGAGGCCCATTCGTCGCACTCTCTGCAGTGGGTCCTGATGCGCGCGCAACACGTTGTCGCAGCCGCGCCGGGCGTCTCATTGACACCGCGTAATCGCGTCCTTAAGTCTCGCCGAAGCGCGAGTCGAGCCTCTTTTCGCACGCGCGCCTGTCGGGGTGCGCGGCACTTGTCGATCATGAACACGGGCCGAATCCGAAGCGGCCGATTTATGTTTCGGGCCGACCCACCACGGACTGCTCCACAGGTAAAACGCGCCACATGCTGAATCTCGCCAAGCAATTGTTCGGGTCCGTCAACGACCGCAAGGTTCGGGCCCTGAAGGGCAACGTCGCGCGCATCAATGCGCTCGAGGTGAACTACGAGGCGCTCTCCGACGAGGCGCTGCGCAACAAGACGGCGGAGTACCGCCACAAGCTCGCGCGCGGCGCCAAGCTCGACGACCTGCTGCCCGAGGCGTTCGCCACCGTGCGCGAAGCCGCCAAGCGCGTGCTGAACATGCGCCACTTCGACACCCAGCTGATGGGCGGGATGGCGCTGCACGACGGCAAGATCGCCGAGATGCGCACCGGTGAAGGCAAGACGCTCGTCGCCACGCTGCCGGTCTATCTGAACGCGCTCGAGGGCAAGGGCGTCCACGTCATCACCGTCAACGACTACCTCGCCAAGCGCGACAGCGAGTGGATGGCGCAGATCTACCGCTTCCTCGGCATGTCGGTGGGCACCATCGTGCACGGCCTCTACGACAACGAGCGCCGTCAGGCCTACGCCGCCGACATCACCTACGGCACCAACAACGAATTCGGCTTCGACTATCTCCGCGACAACATGAAGTACTCGCTGGCCGAAATGGTCCAGCGCGGACACCGCTATGCGATCGTCGACGAAGTGGACTCCATCCTCATCGACGAAGCGCGCACGCCGCTCATCATCTCCGGCCCGACAGACGACCGATCGGAATTCTACCGCACCGTCGACAGCCTCATCCCCCTCCTCGACGCCGAGGACTTCGAACTCGACGAGAAACAGCGCTCCTGCGTGTTCACCGAGCGCGGCTCGGAACACTTCGAGGAACTGCTGCGCGAGCGCGGCATGCTCGAAGGCGCGCTCTACGCGCCCGAGAACGTCTCGATCGTCCACCACGGCAACCAGGCGCTGCGGGCGCACAAGCTCTTCTTCAAGGACAAGGACTACATCGTGAAGGACGAGGAAGTCGTCCTCGTCGACGAGTTCACCGGCCGCATGATGCCGGGCCGCCGCCTGTCGGAAGGCCTCCACCAGGCCATCGAGGCCAAGGAACAGGTCAACGTCCAGCCGGAAAACCAGACGCTCGCGTCGATCACCTTCCAGAACTATTTCCGCCTCTACGACAAGCTCGCCGGCATGACCGGCACGGCCTCCACCGAGGCCAACGAGTTTGCAGAAATCTACAAGCTCGACGTGTTCGAAATTCCCACGAACAAGCCCGTCCAGCGCATCGACATCGACGATGAAGTGTACCGGACGGCGGGCGAGAAATACCGCGCCATCATCGCCGACATCGAAGACACCCACAAACGCGGTCAGCCTGTCCTCGTCGGCACGGTCTCCATCGAGAAGTCGGAAACGCTTTCGGCGCTCCTGAAAAAGAAAGGCGTGCCGCACCAGGTGCTGAACGCGCGCTTCCACGAACAGGAAGCGCAGATCGTCGCGCAGGCGGGCGTGCCCGGCGCGGTGACCATCGCCACCAACATGGCCGGCCGCGGCACCGACATCCAGCTCGGCGGCAATCTCGAGATGCGCGTGAAGGCCGCCCTCACCGGCAGCGAAACGCCCGAGCAGATCGAGGCGCTGCGTCGCCAGATCGCGGTGGACGTGGAGTCGAAGAAGAAGATCGCGCTGGCCGCGGGCGGCCTCTACGTTCTCGGCACCGAGCGCCACGAGAGCCGGCGTATCGACAACCAGCTGCGCGGCCGCACGGGTCGTCAGGGCGACCCCGGCAAGTCGAAATTCTACATCTGCCTCGAAGACGATCTGCTGCGCATCTTTGCGGCCGAGCGCCTCGACTCGATCATGCGCGGCCTCGGCATCCGCGAGGATGAGGCCATCGTCCACCCGTGGATGAACAAGGCGCTCGAAACCTCCCAACGCCGCGTCGAGCAACGCAACTTCGAAATCCGCAAGAACCTGCTGAAGTTCGACGACGTCATCAACGACCAGCGCAAGGTCATCTTCGAGCAGCGCATCGACTTCATGCGCACCGCCGACGTGGCGCCGATCATCCGCGACATGCGCCACTCGGCGGCGGAGATGATGGTCAACCGCTGCATGCCGGAGAAGGCGTATCCGGAGCAGTGGGCCACGCTCGATCTCGAAGCGATGGTCGACGACGTGTTCGGCATCCAGCTGCCGATCGCGGCGTGGGCGCAGGAAGAAGGCATCGCCAACGAGGAAGTGCGCGAGCGTCTCGTGAAAGCGGTGGATCGCACCTATGCCGGCAAGGCCGCGACCCTCGGCGCAGAGCGCATGCGCTGGATCGAAAAGCAGGTGCTGCTGCAGATCGTCGACATGCGCTGGCGCGAACACCTCTCGCACCTCGATCACCTGCGTTCGGTCATTCACCTGCGCGGCTACGGCCAGCGCGACCCGCTGAACGAGTTCAAGACCGAAGCCTTCACGCTCTTCGAACGCATGCTGTTCGACCTGCGCACGCAGGTCACGAAGTCGCTGATGCGCCTGCAGATCGACGGCCAGCCCGAAGAGGCGCAACCGCCGCAGCACATCATCGAAACGCACATCGACCCGGCGACCGGGGTCAACGAAATGGACGAGAGCTTCGCGCCCGCCGCGCAGGGCTTCGACCGCAATGACCCGCGCACCTGGGGCAAGATCTCGCGCAACGCGCTGTGCCCCTGCGGCTCGGGCAAGAAGTACAAGCACTGCCACGGCGACCTCGCCGCCGCGAGCGCCTGAGGCCCCGCCCTTCGCCTTTCGAAACGGCCCCGATGAAAGTCGGGGCCGTTTTGCATTGCGCCGATCTGTCAGGTCGCTCTCTCGCGTCTCCGCCCTGGCAAGGTGTAACGCATGGCGAACCTTTAGTTCGTTTTGTTTGACTTTATGTTCGTTTTTCTTTACATCGCTCTCCACCAAACAGGGGAGTCAGCCACATGCCGTTCAAGGAGAAGTTCGCCTGGTTGTCGCTGGCGGCGCTGGCCGTCGCGTATGTCCCCTATTTCTGGGTGGCGGGGTCGGGAATGTATGACGCCGAGCCCGCCCCCAACTTTCCGCTGCTGATCCTGCTCGCGGCGGTGTCGGCCCTGCGCTGCGCGATCCTGGGCGGCGGCTGGCTGATCCTTCGCGCGCGGGCGCCCGAAGATGCGCGCATGCCGCCGGACGAGCGCGACATCGCCATCTCCCGCCGCGCCATGACCAGCGGATACTACATGCTGACCGCCGGCTTGATCCTCGTCGGCGGCATCATGCCGTTCACCGAGACGGCGTGGAAAATCGTGAACACCGCGATCTTCATGCTCGTGATATCGGAAGCCGTCGTGCACGGGGTCACCGTCGCCAGCTACCGGCGCCAGGCATGAGCGCGCTCACAAACCGCATCCGCGCGCTGCGCTTCGCGCACGGGGAAATGTCCCAGGGCGAACTCGGCCAACGCATCGGGGTTACGCGCCAGACCATCGCGGCGATCGAGGCGGGCAAGTACTCGCCGTCGCTGGAGGCAGCCTTCCGGATCGCGCATGTGTTCGGCGTCCCGCTCGACGAGGTGTTCCAGTGGGACCCCGCCGCCGACGGACGCGCTCACCCCGGCTTGTAGAACACCAACGCCGCCCCCGCCGCGATGAGCGCAAAGCCGCCGAGTTGGCTGAGCGTCAGCGGCTCCTTGAGGTAGAACGCCGAGAAGACCGCAAAGACCATGAGCGTGAGCACTTCCTGCATCGTCTTCAGCTCCGCCGGCGCATAGACCGCCGCGCCGATGCGGTTGGCGGGCACCGCCAGCCAGTACTCGAAGAACGCGATGCCCCAGCTCGCGAACACCACGATCCACAAGGGCGCCGCCTTGAACTTGAGATGGCCGTACCAGGCGAAGGTCATGAAGACGTTGGAAAGCGCCAGCATCAGCGGCGGCGCGAGGTAGGCGAAGGTCGACGGCATGCGGGCGGGCTCCAGGCGGGCGGCTCACCGCTTCCTGACTACACGCAGGCGTGATCGGCAATGGGCCTGCGGGCGCGCGCGCACATTGTTCATTCACCATGGTCCCGGCATAGTCCCGGCCCATGAAATTCTTCGAGCGAATCTACAGCGACATGGCGCTGCTCATCGGCCTCAAGCGCGCGCTGAAGGCGTATGAGCCGATCGAGAAGGAGCCGGCGCTCAGCATCGGCAAGGACATCGAGCGCACCGTCGACGCCTATCCCGACAACATCGCCATCCGCTTCGAAGGCGCGTCGATGACGTACCGGGAGTTCGATGCGCGGGCGAACGCCTATGCCCACTGGGCGCTGGCGCAGGGCCTGAAGAAGGGTGACACGGTCGCGCTGCTGATGACCAACCGGCCGGACTATGTCTGCTGCTGGATCGGTCTGGCGAAGATCGGGGTCGTCACCGGCCTGATCAACACGAACCTCACCGGCGCGCCGCTGTCGCACACGCTCAACATTTCGGAGGCACGCCACGTCATCCTGTCGGCCGACATGATGGGCGCGCTTGGCGCGGTGGCGGCAAACCTCACCCATGCGCCGAAGGCGTGGGTGCTCGAAGGCGCCGACGGCGCGGAAAATCTCGGCGCCGCCCTTCAGACCATGCCGACCGAACGCCCGCCGCCGGCGCTGCGCGAGGCGGTCACGCAGGACGACCTTGCGCTCTATGTCTACACCTCCGGCACCACAGGCGCGCCGAAGGCCGCCAAGATGCTCAACCGCCGCGTGCTCGGCATGATGCGCGCGTTTCTCGGCGCCGGCGACGGCGGTCCGTCGGACAAGGTCTATGTCACGCTGCCGCTCTACCACGGCACGGGGGGCCTGTGCGGCGTGGGCTTCGCGCTGATCGCGGGCGGCACGCTCATCATCCGCCGCAAGTTCTCCGCCACGCACTTCTGGCAGGAAGCGACCGAGGAGAAGGCCACCGTCTTCTTCTACATCGGCGAACTATGCCGCTATCTCGTCAACACGCCGCCGTCGCCCTACGACACGGCGCACAGCCTGCGCCTCGGCATCGGCAACGGCCTCAGGCCGGACGTCTGGGAGAAGTTCGAGCCGCGCTTCAATATTCCGCAGATCCTCGAATTCTACGGCTCCACCGAAGGCAATGTGAGCCTGTTCAATCTCGACGGCAAACCCGGCGCCATCGGACGTGTGCCGCTCTGGCTCGCACCGCGTCTCAACATCCGCATCGTGAAGTTCGACGTCGAGACCGAGCAGCCGGTGCGCAACGCCAAGGGCCTGTGCATCCAGGCGGACTACGACGAAGTCGGCGAAGCGATCGGGCGGATCGACGACAAGGAGGCGCGCTTCAAGTTCGAAGGCTATTCTGGCGATCCGAAGCAGACGGAAAAGAAGATCCTCCGCGACGTCTTCAAGAAAGGCGACATGTGGTTCCGCACCGGCGACCTCATGAAGAAGGATCGCGACGCCTATTTCTACTTCATCGACCGCATCGGCGACACCTTCCGCTGGAAGGGCGAAAACGTCTCGACGAATGAAGTGGGCGATGTGCTGGCGCAATTCCCCGGCGTGAAGGAAGCCAATGTCTTCGGCGTGAGAGTCGCCGATCTCGACGGCCGCGCCGGCATGGCTGCGCTCACGCTCGACGGTGATGTCGATCTCGCGCGCTTCAGGGATTATGTGGTCGGTCAGTTGCCTGCCTACGCCCGCCCGCTGTTCCTGCGCATGCAGCCTGAGATCGAGACGACCGGCACGTTCAAATACCGCAAGGTCGATCTCGTGAAGGAAGGCTTCGATCCGTCGAAAACGCCCGACGCGATCTGGTTCGATCATCCGGCGGAGAAAAAGTACGTCCGCCTGACGCCGGAGATGTACGCCGACGTGCAGGCGGGGAAGTTCAAGCTTTAGTCAAAGCCCTCTCCGGCCGGCGGGAGAGGGAGATGCGAACGAAGTGAGCGAGGGTGAGGGCCCGCAGGACCCAGAGCCATGTCGTCTCACTTGCCCTCACCCTGATCGCTTCGCGATCTGTCCCTCTCCCGCAAGCGGGAGAGGGTTGGGATCACGTCTTCATCACCAGAAACCCGGCCCTAGGGAAATGCACCACCACATCGCCCGCGCCTTCCGCCGTGCGGCGGATGGCGATTTCGTGCGGGCCTGCGAAGACGATCTCACCCGCGACGGGATTGCGGCCGTAGTCATCGGGCATCACGGCGACGTTCATGCCTGGCGCTAAGCCTTGCGGTTCGTCGGCGGATGAGGCGCGCGGCGATTCCGGCGAGGCATCGCGCGCGATGTTGAACGCCGTTTCGGGCGTCATGTCGGCCGGCTTCCCGTGACCGATCGCATCCATGCGCGCGGCCCATTCGAGCAAACGCGGCGTGCCCGCCGTCACGACCTTGAAGTCTTCAAGCGAGCCCGAGCGCAGGAACCACACATTCAGGAACGCCGAGAGATCGGCAAGGCCCGGCGCGTCGCCGATGAGGAACGGCTTTCCGTGTGCGAGCTGGTCTTCCACCATCATCGCGTTCGCACGCCATTGATCGCGCATCATCGGCGCGGCCGCCTTCATCATCGCGGTGTCGAACGGGCGGCCCGACAATTCCTCCCGATCCTTGATGAAGTCCGCCGGCACCTGGTCCGCCCGCCGACCGAACACCACCGCCACCGTCACGCCGAACCAGGCGCGCTCGCCCCAGCCGCGCAGCGCGTAGCCGAGACCTGCGTTTCCGGCCGCAAGCGGCGGATCGGGAAAGCGGCGGTCGATCTCGCGGAGAATGAGCCCCGTATCGCAATAGATGTCGGCGCCGATCTGCATCACCGGAATGCGGCGATAGCCACCGGTGAGCGGCGTGAGATAAGGGCGCGGCATGATGTTCGACTGTTCGACGCGCGACCAGGAGAGCCCCTTCATGCCCAGCGCAAGACGGATGATCTCCGCATAGGGCGACGTGGGGTATTGATGCAGGATCACGCCGCTCATCATGCGATCTCCGTGGAGAAGCGGATGTTGCCGGCGGCCATGCCGTCGCGCACGATTTCGACGCCGCCGCTGCGCATCATCCATTCGAGACGATGGTCGCGATACTGACGCTTGAAGAGCCCGGCCTTCACCGCTTCCCCCACCTGCGCCATGCCGGCGAGCGAGGCCTGCGATTCCGCCGCCGTCAGCTTTGCGCTTTCCCGCGCCATGCAGCGCGCCACCCACGCAGCGAGCGGCGTCCCCTCCGCGGGCTTCGCGCTCGCCAGCAGATGCGGCAGCGCCGCCATGTCGGGACGTCCGAAAATCTCGCCGGCGAAGAACGGGCGGTCGCCCAGATGGCGCGTGAGGAAGGCGTGGAACTGCCCGATTTGGCGCTGCGCTTCCGTTTCGAGTTTCGCCCGCGTCGCGTCGTCGCCGCGCCGGAACACGCGCAGCTCCATCAGCCCCCAGCCGATCGCCTCAAGCTGCGTGTCCACGACCTCCTCGATCATCCGGCAACGCGCGCGGTCCGCCGGCGCGGGCGGCAGGAGCGGCGGCGCGGGCCACTTCTCTTCGATGTAGTCGACGATGATGCGGCTCTCGAAGATCGCCACATCCCCGTCGATGAAGGCGGGCACTTCCCGGCGCGGGCTGGCGCGGCCGAAGGCGTCGTCGGTAGTCCCCACGCCGATGCCGGTGGGCATGCGCGTCTCGAACGCCACGCCCTTCTCGCGCAGCGCCATCTTGACCTTCTGGGCGTAGGGGCTGAGCGGATGCTCCCAGACGACGGGTTTCGCGATCACATCCATGTTTTCTCCTCCCCTCATCGGCGTCCGGGGGCGCGACAGGCGGATTGACCTTGCTATATCTGCCGCCAAGTAAGTCTCGGACAAAAGAAGCGGGGAGAAAACGATGCTGGACCTTTCCCAGGTGAAGGGGATCGCGGACGTCAGCCGGGTGCAGGCTCAGGCTTACGGAGACAAGACGGCGCTGGTGTTCGAGGGTCGTCGGACGGGGTACGAGGCGATGGACCGGGCTGCGAGCCAGGTCGGCCAGCGCCTGCGTCAGGAATGGGTGGCGCCGCAGGAGCGGATCGCGATCCTCGCCAAGAATTGCGACACCTTCTTCGAGATCTGGTTCGGCGCGGTGAAGGCGCGCGCGTGCCTCGCGCCGATCAATTTCCGTCTCGCGCCGCCGGAAATCGCCTACATCCTCAACGACTCGAAGGCGAAGGTCTTGTTCGTCGGCGCGGAATTCTACGACCTCGCCGAGAAGGCGCTCGCCGACGTGAAGGAAAAGCCCATCGTGATCTCCCTCGATGGCGCGCGCGGCGACTGGCAGGACTATCGCGCGTGGCGCGACCGCGCGGAGGCCATCGATCCGAACATGGCGTCGCCGCCCGACGACGACATCATCCAGCTCTACACCTCAGGCACCACCGGCAATCCGAAGGGCGTGCAGCTCACGAACAACAATTACATCGCCTTCCTGCGCATGGCGCAGAACGTCACCGGCTTCAAATACGGCGACGACGAGGTCGTGCTGGGCGCCATGCCGCTGTTCCACGTAGGCGGCACGAACCCGACATTCGCGGCGCTCGCGAGCGGATCGACCGTGGCGATCCTGCGCGACATCGCACCGGGCCCGCTGCTCGATCTCATCGCGCAGGAAAAGATCAATCACGCCTTCATCGTGCCGGCGGTGATCCTGATGCTGCTGAATGCGCCGCAAATGGAAGGCGCAGAACTTTCTTCAATGCGCACGGTGTCCTACGGCGCCTCGCCCATCGCGCAGGATGTGCTGGAGCGCGCGCAGAAACGCTTCGGCTGCAGCTTCCTGCAGTTCTACGGCATGACCGAAACCGTCGGCGCGGGGACGTACTTGCCGCCGGACGCGCACGATCCCGCGAAGGGCAAGCTGCGCTCGTGCGGGATCCCCTGGCCGGGCGTGGAGGTGAAGGTCGTCGATGCGAACGACAAGGAAGTGCCGCTCGGCGAGGTTGGCGAAATCGTGATCCGGGCGCCGATCGTCATGAAGGGCTATTTCAACAAGCCCGACGCCACTGCCGAAGCCGTGAAGGACGGCTGGATGCACACCGGCGACGCCGCCTACCAGGACGCGGAAGGCTATTTCTTCATCTACGACCGCGTGAAGGACATGATCGTGTCCGGCGGCGAGAACGTCTATCCGGCGGAAGTGGAGAACGCCGTGTTCGGCCACCCGGCGGTCGCGGATGTGGCGGTGATCGGCGTGCCCGACGAGAAGTGGGGCGAAGCGGTCAAGGCGGTCGTGGTGCTGAAACCCGGCGCGGAGAAGGACGAGGCGTCCATCATCGCCTACGCGCGCGAGAAGGTGGCGGCCTACAAGGTTCCGAAGTCCATCGACTTCGTCGAGGCGATCCCGCGCAACGCCTCCGGCAAGGTGCTGCGCCGCGAACTGCGCAAGCCCTACTGGGAGGGCCGCGAGCGGATGGTGGGCTGAGGCGCCGCCACTGTCCCCTAGCGTCATCCCGCAGCGGCGCCGCTTGGCGAGACGGCTTCCGCGCGCGTAAGGTGCGGCAAAACAAAAGCCGTCGAACAAGGGAGAGACCGCATGGCCGAAGGGCACGGCGCGACGAAGGCTGCGCAACCGCCGTTCAAGAAACTGCCGATGAAGGCGCCCGACGTGAGCGTCGACCGGCGACCCGACGGCACGGTCTATCTGTGGGCCAACCACGCACCCGGCCCGCGGCCACGCTCGATCCCGCATCTCCTCGACCAGCGCGCCGGCGAACATCCCGACCGCCCGTACCTCAAGCAGCGCCTGCCCGCCGCGCCGGGCGAAGCCATCGGCCCCTGGCGCGCCGTCAGCTACGGCGACGCCAAGACGATCAGCGACAGCCTCGCGCAGGCGCTCATCGACATGGGCCTTGGTCCCGATGCGCCGCTGATGATCCTTTCGTCGAACTCCATCGAACACGCGCTGCTCACGCTCGCGGCGATGAAAGCGCGCGCGCCGGTGGCGCCGATGAGCGTGCCCTACTCGCTGATGAGCAGCGACCACGGCAAGATCCGCCACGCCCATCGCCTCGTGAAGCCGAAGGCGGTGTTCGTGCAGACCCATGCGCCGTTCGAAAAAGCGATCGCGGCGCTGCAGGAAGAAGCAGGCGGGACGCTCACCATCATCAGCGCCGATGCGGAGCCGCCGGCGGGCGTGAAGAGTTACGCCGCGCTCGCGAAGACGGCGCCGACCGCCGCTGTCGCCGCATCGATGGAAAAGATCGACGACGAGACGATCGCGAAGTTTCTGTTCACCTCCGGCTCGACGGGCATGCCGAAGGGCGTACCGCAATACCAGCGCATGCTGTGCGCGCAGATCGCGGGGTCCGAGGGATTGCGCGACGAGGAGCGCGATCCGAACCACATCCCGCAGGTACTGGACTGGATGCCGTGGAATCACATCTCCGGCGCCAATGTGAGCTTCAACGGTGCGCTGTGGAGCGGCGCCACCTTCCACATCGACGAGGGCAAGCCCTTGCCCGGCATGTTCCAGACGACCATCCTCAATCTCTATGAGGTGAGCCCCGAAGTGTTCGGCTCCGCGCCGGTGGCGTTCGGCATGCTTGCGGAGGCGATGGAGCAGGATCCGAAGCTGCGGGCGGCGTTCTTCAAGAATCTCCGCTCGATGGGCTATGGCGGCGCGACGCTGAGCGACGATCTCTACGACCGCCTGCAGGCGCTCGCGATCGCCGAGACCGGCCAGCGCATCCCGATCAACACCATGTACGGCTCCACCGAGGCGCAGGGCATCACAGTGGTGCACTGGGAAGTGGAGCGCGTCGGCCTCATCGGCCTTCCGCTGCCGGGCATGACGCTGAAGCTCGTGCCGTCCGGCGACAAGCTCGAAGTGCGCGTGAAGGGCCCGACGGTGACGACGGGCTATCACAACGACCCGCAGAAGACGGCGGAAGCATTCGATGAGGAAGGCTTCTACAAGCTCGGCGACGCCTGCCGCTTCGTCGATCCCGACGATCCGAAAAAGGGCCTCATCTTCGACGGCCGCGTCACTGAAGACTTCAAGCTCGACTCCGGCACGTGGGTCTCCGTCGGGACGCTGCGCCCCGATCTCGTCGCCGCCTGCAGCCCGTGGGTTTTCGACGCCGTGATCGCGGGCCAGGACAAGAAATTCATCGGCGCGCTCATCTGGCCCTCGCCTGCGGCGATGCAACTGCTCGCACAAGAGCAGTCGGACGCGCCGCCTCTCGAGCGCCTCGTGGCGCGCATCAAGGCCGGCATCGCCGAGCACAACGCGCAAGCCACCGGCTCCTCGCGCCGCATCGGCCGTTTCATCGTGCTGACGGAGCCGCCGTCCATCGACGCCGGCGAAATCACCGACAAGGGCTATGTGAACCAGCGCCTCACGCTCGACCGCCGCAAGGCGCAGGTCGATGCGCTCTTCATGGAGCCGCCGGGTCCCGGCGTGATCGTGGTGTGATGCGTCTCGCGGTCGCCACTGCCGGGCTTGCCCTGTTCGCGGCGGCCGCGCTCGCGCAGGATGCGAGCCCGCCCCCGCCGCTCGCCGAGCGGTTGCCGCGACCGCGCGAGGCGATGTCCGTCACCGACGGCGGGGTGCACGCGCAGGCATTCGCGTTTTCGGGACGAGAGGATCGCATCGCCTCAGCGAAGCGCGCGCCACCCGTCTGCGAAACGCTCCCGGACATTCGTCCTCTGGATCATATCGTCGAACGTGCGCGCGAGGCGCAGGTCGTCATCATCAACGAGGCGCACGATTCGCCACGCGACCGCCGGTTCATCGCCGATCTCGCTACGGAGCTCGCGAAGCTCGGCTTTCAGACCTATGCAGCAGAGACGCTGGACGGCGATGCGCCGCGCACGCCGGGCGCTTTCGCGCGGGCGGTCGATGGATATTACCTTCGGGAACCGGTCTTCGGCGCCCTATTCCGACAGATCGCGGCGCTGGGATACACCGTTGTCCCCTACGAGGATTTCGGCCCGCGCATCGAAGGCCGTCACTTCACCGACGCGATCAATGCGCGCGAGACCGTCCAGTCGTCGAACCTGATCAACCGCACCGTGCGACTCGATCCGGCGCAGAAAGTCCTCGTGCATGTTGGGCACAGCCACAACCGCGAGACCGTCAACCGTTTCGACGGACGCGACGTGCGGTGGATGGCGTTGCGCTTCAGGGAAATCACCGGCGTCGATCCGCTCACGATCGATCTGACGACCTACGGCGCCGAAGCGGACGGCGTCTGCGCGCCGGGTCCCGGCATCGAAACCGATCGCGACATCTACATAGCACGCGCGCCGCTGACCTTTGAACGCAACCGTCCCGCCTGGCGCGTCGCGACAGGCGCACGTTTCGTCGACATTCCGCAGGACCTGCGCCAGCCCGGCGCGCGCACCATCATTGAAGCGCGCTACGCCAACGAACCCGACGACGCCGTCCCGGTGGACCGTGTGCTCGTCGATCCCGGCGAGGACATTCCGCTGCTTCTCCCACCTGGCCGCTACAAGGTGCGCGGCTGGACCGGGTCCGGCGGGTGGAGTGAAGCGGTCGCGCTCACGGTCGCTGCGCCACGCGCGGCGGCGCCCTCAAAAGCAAAGACGAAACAACGGAGGAAGACACGATGAGCCTCGATCCCGGACTGCGCGCGCTGCTCGATGTGTTCAACGCGATGCCCCAGCCCTCGCCGGAAGAAGATACGCCCGCGGCCGGGCGCGCGATGTATGTGGCGATGCGCGACCAGTTCTCCGGTCCGCAACCGGACATCGGCGTCGTGCGCGACATCACAGTCGACGGCGCGGCCGGTCCGATCAAGGCGCGCATCTATGACAGCGTGGACGGCCAGAATCGCCCCTGCATGGTCTATTTCCACGGCGGCGGCTTCGTCATCGGCGATCTCGACAGCCACGACACCGTGTGCCGCATGTTCGCACTCGACGGCGGCTTCCGCGTGATCGCGGTGGACTACCGGCTCGCGCCCGAGCATCCCTTCCCCGCCGCGCCGGACGACTGCGTCGCGGCGACGAAGTACATCGTCGCGAACGCGGCGAAGTTCGGCGTAGATCCCGCCCGCATTGCAGTGGCGGGCGATTCCGCCGGCGGCAATCTCGCGACGGTCGTCGCGCGACATGCAGCGCAGACCGGCGGCCCGAAGATCGCGCTGCAGGTGCTGATCTATCCGGTGACGGAAATGGTGCGAGACAAGGGCTCGCGCGCCGAATTCGCCGAAGGCTATTTTCTCACCAAGGCCCGGATGGACTGGTTCGATGGACACTATACTGGCGGCAAGGCGGTGGTGGACGAACGTCTCAACCCGCTGAACCACGATGTGCCGAAGGGTCTTGCGCCCGCCTACGTCATCACCGCCGGCTTCGATCCGCTGCGCGATGAAGGTCGCGAGTACGCGGAAAAGCTGAAAGCGGCGGGCGTGCCGACAACCTATATCGACTACGCCGACCAGATCCATGGCTTCTTCAACATGCCCGCCGTGTCGGGCGCCGCGCGCAAGGCGATCACCGATGCGGCGGCTGCGGTGGCGAAGGCGTTCGGCTAGCCGGTGGATTTCTTCCCCGCTTGCGGGGGAAGTCCGCGGCGCCAGCCGGGGGATGGGGGCGCTTGAACGCGCGCGCGGTCCCCTCCGTCTCACGCTCCGCGTGAGCCACCTCCCCCGTTACGCTTCGCTGCACGGAGGAGGAAAGCGCTTCAGCCGCGCCTCTTGCGCACTTCCTCCATCATGTCCGGCGGCGGGCCGCCGGGCATGATCGGGCGGGCGGGCCAGCCGCCCATGGCGATGGCGCGGTCATACATGACGAGCGCGCCGGCGAGGCCGACATTCAGGCAGAACTTCGTCGGGATTTTCACGACGTGCGAACAGCGCGCCACGGTTTCCGGGGAGAGCGAACCGCGCTCGCGCCCGAGAACATAGGCCGCGGCCGGCGGGTGCTTGAAGCTCGGCAAATCGACGGCGTCGTCGAGCAGCTCGACGCCCACCAGCGCGCAGCCCTTCGGCAAACGGAGCGCTTCGATCGAGTCGTAGGGGTAGTAGGGCACAGTGTCGAAAGCGCGCGAAGTGTCGCTGCGATAGGCCTCGCGGACTTTCGGCGCCGCGTTGATCGTGAAGAAGAAGCTGGCGCCGAAGGCGTGCGCGGTGCGCATCAGCGCACCCAGATTCATGGGTTTCGAGATTTCCTCGGCGCCGATTCCGAAATAGCCGCGCATGCCTTGTCCTCTTGCGGCATGATGTCTTCCATCATCACGCCCGCCGTCTCCGCGATCAGCCAGCGCACCACTTCGCGGAGCGCCTCTGCCGGTTCGGCCCCTTTGGCGACTTCCGCACGGTAGATGTCAAGCTGACGCTCCGCGCTCGCGCCACGCGCGAGGATAACGTCCACATGGCTCAGCTCCGCCACGCAGTCGAACCGCCGTGCGTAGGGCGTCAGCCAGTCCACGAGCGAGGCGATGCGTTCGCGGATCGGCTCGGCGCCGCCGGCGAGGCTGTCGATGTAGGGCGCGTCGAGGCCATGGCGCTGGACGCGCCAGAGATTTTCCTCCGCGATCGCCCGATCGAGCGGACCGTTGTGCAGATCGCCGTCTCCCTCCTCCACAAGCCAGGCGAGCAGGCACTGATAGAGCGCGGCTACAGCGCCCGTGTCCTTGATCGACGTGCAGGCGTCGGTGATCCGCAATTCGAGGGTGGGATAGCGTAGCGAGGGCCTGATCGCCCACCACACATGCGACGCATCCGGAATCACGCCCGCACCTGCGAGCGCCGCGATGTAGCCGTCATATTCCGCCTGTGTGGAAAGCGAGGGCGGCAGTCCCGTGCGCGGCAATTCGCGATAGGCGGCAAGACGATAGGCGATGAGACCGGTGGCGCGGCCTTCCCAGAACGGCGAAGAAGACGAGAGCGCCAGAAGCACCGGCAGGAACGGCAACGCGCGGTTCATGAGCGCAATGCGATCCACGCCCTCCGGCGGCGCCACATGGACATGCATGCCGCACACCATGTTGCGCAGGCCGATCATGCCGAGATCGTCATTGATGCGTCCGTAGCGCTCTTTCTGCGTGAGTTTCTGTTCGCGCCATTGCGCGATCGGATTTGATCCTGACGCGGCGGCGCCGACATTGAAGGAGCGGCCCGCCGCATCAAGCCCTCCGCGCAGTCTCGCAAGCTCGGCGCAAGCCTCGCGCACGCGCTGGTGCGGCGCCGTCACGAGTTCGATCTGGCACTGCAGCATCTCGCGCTGCACGCCTTCACCGCACTCAGCGCGGGCGGCGGCGAAGAAGCTCTCGTTCATCTCGATCAGCGGCTGGCAGCGCGCGCGATCATAGAGGAAGAACTCCTCCTCGATGCCGATTGTGTACGCCATCATCCGCTCCATCCCGGTTTTCGCGCGCATTCAGCCAATAACGCGCGCGCGGAAGGATCGGTTCCATAACGGAAATGTGTGGCGATCAGCGGAAGGTCCGCACGTCCCTCAGACCGCCCGCGTTCGCGACGGCCCGCTTCATGCCTTCGCTGACGAATGGCGTGGCGATCTCGCCGTCCGCATCCACCGCGATAAGACCCCCGTCACCGCCAAGCGCGGCCATGTCGGCAAGTGCGCCGGCGGCGGCGGCGTGCAGCGATTGCCGCGCGTAGAGAATGCGCGCCGTCACGTCGGCGGCGACATTCGCGCGGATGAACAGCTCCCCCTGCCCCGTACACGACACTGCGCAGCGCGTATCCGCCCATGTGCCGGCGCCGATGAGCGGCGTGTCGCCGATGCGCCCCGGCATCTTGTTCAACAGGCCGCCCGTCGATGTCGCAGCCGCGAGCCGGCCCTGCTTGTCCTTCACCACCGCGCCGACTGTGCCGTGCGCAAGTTCGCCCGGCGCGACGAGGCGCGAAGTGGCGGGCGTGTAGTAGGCGTGTGGATCGGCGACGCGCGTCATCGCGTGCTTCTCTGCGAAGGCCACGGCGCCGGCGCCGGCCAGCAACACATGCGGCGTCTTCTCCATCACCGCGCGCGCGACTTCGATGGGCGATTCAAATCCGACAAGCGCCGCCACCGCGCCCGCCTTTCGCGTCGCGCCGTCCATGATCGACGCATCGAGTTCCCACACGCCGTCGGCATTGGCCGACGCGCCCTTGCCTGCGATGTGAAAACCTGACGCTTCCAGCGCCTTGACCATCGTCGTGGCCACATCGAGCGCGGAGGAGGCGCCGTCGAGCATCGCGGCGCCTTCATCAAGCAGCGCGCGCATATGCGCCTCTTCGCGTTCATAGGTCTTGTCGCGGACAGGTCCTGCGCCGCCGTGCAGCGCCATCGCCCAGGCTTGCGCCATCGTCTTGGTCCTATTTCTTCGCCGGCAGGTCGCCCCTGGCGTCGGCGCCGAACAGATAGCCCTGTTTGACGCCGACGTAGAGCGCGATGAGCGTCGCCGTCGGCAGGAAGCCATCCAGTTGATCCGTCGGGTCCGCCAGCTCCCCGAGATAGACGAGCCCCGGCCAGCCCCACAGGACGAACAGCACCGCCGTCCCCAGCCCTTCGCCCACCGAACCCACGACGGGAACCCTCCCCAGGGTGAAGTCGGCGATGTCGATCGCCACGGACACGGCCAGGCGCAGGAAATAGCCGGTTCTGGTCACTTGAACCTCGGGGGGACTTGCGTCCGCTGTGCGGGGGCCGTTCTAACGTGTCGCGAACAGGTCTGCGACAAGGGAAGGAAGTACCATGAAAGCGCTCCTCAGCACTGCGCCGGGCGGCCCGGAAACCCTCAAGCTGACCGAGACCGCGAGCCCGACGGCGGGCAAGGGCGAGGTGGTCATTTCGGTGAAGGCCGTGGGCGTGAACTTCCCCGACGTGCTCATCATCAAGGACATGTACCAGTTCAAGCCGGAGCGCCCCTTCGCGCCGGGCGGCGAGGTCGCGGGCGTGGTGAAGAGCGTGGGCGAAGGCGTCACCACGCTGAAGCCGGGCGACCGCATCCTGGGCTCCACGGGCTGGGGCGGCATGGCGGAGGAACTCGCGCTGAACGCCGGACGAGTGCGCAAGATCCCGGACTCCATGCCCTTCGACGAAGCGGCGGCGTTCCTGATGACCTACGGCACCTCGCACTACGCGCTGAAGGATCGCGCGGCGATCAAGCCGGGCGAGAGCCTCCTCGTGCTGGGCGCCGCGGGCGGCGTCGGCATCGCGGCCGTCGAACTCGGCAAGGCGATGGGCGCGAAGGTCATTGCGGCCGCGTCGACGCAGGAGAAGGTCGATTTCGCCAAGGCGTGCGGCGCCGATGAAGGCATCGTCTATCCTGCAAACCTCGACGAAGACGATCGCGCCGCCACGAAGGCGCTGTCGGAAGCGTTCAAGGCGGCGGGCGGCGGCGGCGTCGACGTGATCTACGATGCGGTCGGCGGCGCCTATGCAGAGCCCGCGCTGCGCGCGATGAACTGGGAAGGCCGCTTCCTCGTGATCGGCTTTCCGGCAGGCATCCCGAAGATTCCGCTGAACCTCACGTTGCTGAAGAGCTGCCAGATAGTGGGCGTGTTCTGGGGCGCGTTCGTCGCGAAGAACCCGAAGGAAAACGACGCCAACGTCGCTGAGCTCTTCGATCTCTACGCCAAGGGCAAGATCAAGCCGCGCGTCTCGGCGCACTTTCCGCTCGAGCGCGGCGCGGAAGCCATCCAGCACCTCGCCGACCGCAAGGTGCAGGGCAAGGTGGTTGTGACCATCGGGTGACACCCTGCGTGCGGCTCTCCGAAACCGCACACGTCACGCGCGAATCCGGCTGCCGTCGACACGGTTAACGGGCCATAGCCGTCACGAAGGCGTCAGGCCGCCGGCGGGGCGGCCTGCACTCGTGCGCGAGGTTTTGGTCATGGCGAAGGTCCGGTCGTTGAAGGCGCTCATCAAGGCGGGCATCTGCGCCGCCGCGTTGGTTGCAGGCGCCGCGCCCGTCTGGGCGCAGGAAGTCGACGACGAGATCGTCGTCACCGCGACGCGCCGCAGCGAAAATCTGCAGGACGTGCCGCTTTCGGTGGCGGCGGTCTCGGCGGAAAAGCTTGAGACGATCCTCGCCGGCGGCGGCGATGCGCTGGCGCTCGCGGGCCGTGTGCCCGGCCTGAACGTCGAATCCTCCAACGGCCGCGTCGCGCCGCGCTTCTACATCCGCGGTCTCGGCAACACCGACTTCGACCTCGCCGCTTCCCAGCCCGTCTCCGTCATCATGGACGGCGTGGTGATGGAGAACGTGGCGCTGAAGAGCTTCCCGCTCTTCGACATCGAACAGGTGGAAGTGCTGCGCGGTCCGCAGGGCACCCTCTTCGGCCGCAACACGCCGGCGGGCATCGTCTCGCTGCGCTCGGCGGGACCGACGAAGGAGCGCACCGCGCGCGTGAGCGCGAGCTACGGCACCTATGGCACGTCGAGCCTTGAAGGCGCGGTCGGCGGCGCACTCACCAACACCCTCTCCGCGCGCGCGGCCGTGCTCTACGCGCACCGCGATGACTGGATCGACAACGGCTTCAACGGCCAGAAGGACGCCATCGGCGGCTACGATGAAATCGCCGGCCGCGTGCAGTTCCTGTTCGAGCCGACGGAGAATTTCGATGCGTTGCTGAACCTCCACGGCCGCTCGCTCGACGGCACGTCGACGATCTTCCGCGCCAACGTGTTCACCGCCGGATCCAACGATCTCAATGGCAACTTCAACCGCGATCGCGTGTTCTACAATCAGGGCCGCAACAACCCGCAGCAATACGAAAGCTACGGCGCGGGTCTGACCATGAACTACGACCTCGGCGGCGCCACGATCACCTCGATCACCGGCTACGACACGGCGGAAGGCTTCAGCCTCGGCGACATCGACGGCGGCGTGGCGGGCGTCGGCCCCGGCTTCATCCCGTTCGATTCCTCGACGCAGGACAACCTCAACGACCTCAAGCAGTTCACGCAGGAAATCCGCATCGCAAGCCCGGATGAAGGCCGCCTCACCTGGCAGGCGGGCGCCTACTATTTCGACTCCTCCTTCGAGGTGACGACCGTCGGCGCAGGCTTCCCGCCTGCAGCGACGGTGAAGCACGAGAACACGTCGTGGGCGCTCTTCGCGCAGGCGGACTACAAGATCACCGACAAGTTCGTCGTTTCCGGCGGCGTCCGCTACACGGAAGACGAAAAGGACTTCGTCGCGATCGCCGCGCCGCTGCTCGCCACGCTCCCCCGGCGCAGCGTCTCCGACGAACAGGTCAGCTGGGACCTGAGCGCGCGGTATGAAGTTACGCCGGACGTAAACGTCTATGCCCGCGTTGCGAACGGCTTCCGCGCGCCGTCTATCCAGGGGCGCGACGTCGCCTTCGGCAGCCAGCCTTCGGTCGCCAGTTCCGAGACGATCCAGTCCTATGAAGCCGGCGTGAAGTCCGACCTCCTGGGCGGTGCGGCGCGGATCAATGCGACTGCCTTCTACTACACGATCGAGGATCAGCAGTTCTCGGCCATCGGCGGCGCCGGCAATCTCACGCAACTCGTCAACGCCAATGAAGGCGAAGGCTACGGCTTCGAAATCGACTCCCGCTTCGACGTCACCGAACGCCTGACCGTGGGGGTGGGCTTTGCGTACAACCACACCGAGATCAAGGATGCCGCACTCGCCGTAGCGCCCTGCGGCTCGGGCCAGTGCACGGTGCGCGATCCGCTGAACGGCGCAGGCAACGCGCTCGTCAACGGCAATCCCTTCCCGCAGGCGCCGGAGTACACCCTGGACATCTCCGCACGCTACGAACGCCCGTTCGGCGAGCGCGGCGCGATCTTCGCCGACACCGACTGGACCGTGCGCGGCGAGACCAATCTCTTTCTGTACGACGCGGCGGAATTCCGCGTGGAGTCGCAGTTCGAAGGCGGGCTGCGCGTCGGCTATGCGGGCAACAATGGCGCCTACGAAGTCGCGCTGTTCGCCCGCAACATCACAGACGAAGAGAACGTAATCGGCGCCATCGACTTCAACAATCTCACAGGCTTCGTGAGCGAGCCGCGCATCATCGGCGTGTCGCTCAGCGCCCGGCTGAACTGAAGGGTTCCGGACCGAAGGATCAGGGGCGGCGAGGCGCAGGCTTCGCCGCCCTCATCTCTTCTAGCGCACGTCGGCGGGCGGCGCGGTGCGCGAATCTTGGAAGGGCGTGTACGCAACGACCTTGCAGACGGAGTCGCCGTAAGGGTTGCCGGCCTCGCCGGTGCGGCGCACGACTTGGTCGAGCCACCCCGTCGTGCGGTCGTAGAGGCGGTACATCTCGTACTCCTCGCCGCTTTGGGCCGTGAAGGTGTAGGACAAGTCGATCCAGCGCCCCTGCTCCACGAGTGGTTTCACGAAGCAGCTTGATTGCCATTGCCGGCAGGAGAGCTTGCGGTCGAGATCGACCGACATCACCAGGGAGATGCGCTCCTCGATCCGCCCGCCAGACTGCACGTCGCGACATTCGAGATTGAACTGCCTTGGCGTCGCCTGTGCTTGCGCAACCGGAACGAAAAACAACGCCAGCGCCGCCGCCACCTTCTTCATCGAACCCTCCATCCGCCCTCGCCCGACACACCACCATGCGATTGCGGCGAAATCCAGCGGCGCAGCGTTAACCTTTGCGTGCGCGAAAGGCGCGGAGAATCACGCCATGAAGTTTCCGATTCAGGGATCGCGCCATGCTTCTGTTCGACGTCGTCTACGCCCACCGCGCCAGCGGCAGCCACCACAAGATCGCGCTCGATGCGCTGCGTCGGCTTGAGGCGGCGGATGCGGAGGAATGGCGCAAGGTCTTCTGCGCGCACGCCGACATCTACATGAAGGGCGCCAAGGCGCCGGACGACGTCTTCCGCGACAGCCAGAACCACGTCCTTCATGTGCGTGACAATTACTGGGGCGGCGCGGTGAAGACCGCTGAGGCCTGGTACGAAAAGCTCCTGATGATGATGCGCGCGCAAAGCTGGCCCGAGGCCGTCTATGCGGCGGGCGTGCTCAGTCATTACGTCTGCGATCCGATCCAGCCGCTGCACACCGCCCAGAGCGAATCTGAGGGCTCCATCCACCGAGCGTTCGAGCAAAGCGTTTCGAAGTCCTACACGAAGCTGATGGCGCGCCTTGAAGAGACGGGCTGGCCCGCCATTCCCGAACCACAGGGCGCCGGCTGGCTCGCGCAGCTCATTCGTTCCGGCGCCGAAGCAAGCGTCGTCTACTACGACAACTGCATCGACCACTACAATCTCGCCGCCGGCGTGAAGGATCCGCCGGCAGGCCTCGATCCGCACCTCATCGACGTGATGTCCGATGCGCTGGGCCGCGCGATCTCGACGTTCGCCATCGTCATGGACAAGGCCATCGCGGAAGCCGCCGTCGCCCCGCCAAAAACGAATGTCACGCTGCAGGGCTATCTCGCGACGCTCGACATTCCGATCCGCTGGCTCACCAAGAAGATGGCGGATGCGGGCGAGCGCGCCATCGTGGAAGAAATGTACGCGGAGTATCAGGCGAGCGGGAAGGTCATCGCGACGCTTTCACATGACGATCGCATCGTGCGCGCCGCGCACGCGCGCGACGTGCTCAACGTGCCGCTGGTGACGCTGGACAAGGAGCCCGCGCGCACGCCGGGCGCCAAGCACGGCACGGGCCTCATCGACGTAGCGCCCTCCTCAATCGAACCGCCGCTGGCGCGTCGCATCGTGGAGCGCGCGGCGGAGAAGATCGAAGCGTCGGTCCCCGCGCCCGCAGCCCCGGCCATCGTCGAAGACGCGCCAGCGCCGGAAGCCGCGCCCGCGACGAAGAAGCGTCGCACCCGCGAAAGTCCCGTGGTCGATGCTCCGGCCATCGGAGCGAAAATCGCCGCGCGGCTGGAAGCCATCGGCATCAAGACCATCGGCGATCTGCTCGACGCCGATCCCGCCGCCGTCACCGCGATGATGGCGCAGAAATGGGTGACGCGCGAAACCGTCGCCGACTGGCAGACCATGGCGCAACTCGCCATCGATGTCGGCGCGGTGGGCGAACAGGACGCGCAGATCCTCGTCGGCGCAGGCATCCGCGACAAGGCGGCGCTCGCCGGCGCCGATGCACGCGCGCTGCAGGATCAGGTGGCGGCCTTCATCGCCAGCGACGAAGGCAAGAAACTGATGCGCGGCAACAACGGCCCGAAGGCCGAAAAGGTCGAAGGCTGGATCGAGGCGGCGAAGAAGTCGGCCTAAAGCTCAACTACCGGCGATCCGTCGTCGCGCCGCGCAGGATCGCGATGTCCCTGATGAAGCGCTTCACGCCGCCTTCGCTGGCGGTTTCGTGAGATAGGTCAGTACGGAAGCCGCGCACCACGCCTTGCGGATCGACGACGAGATAGCTGGGCACCCAGCTCACTCCGAGCGCGCGATAGACATCGCGGTCAGCGTCTAGCGCCGCTGGAATGCGGATGCCGCTCTTCGCGAAGAAATCGCTCACGGAAACGAATGTCCCGTAACGCGCATCCACATGCACGGCGACGATATCGAGATCGGGGTCCTGGTCGATGGCGCTGCCGAGGGCGGCGAGATGCGGTGCGTCGGCGCGGCTGTCCCCGCACCAGGCGCCGGTGAAGGCGATGACCGTCCAGCGGCCCTTCAGCGCAACATCAGAAAACGATTCACCGTCCTCGCGCGCGAGACGGAAGGCCGGCAGCGGTTTGCCGAGAAGCGGATGCGAGGTCGGGCGTGTGCCCACGTTGGCGCCTTCGTGGTCGAAGTCGGTGACGATCAGCGGAATGTCGTGCGGCGGCGGAGACGCGACGGGCGGCGAGGCGCCCGACGCCGCGCAGGCGGCGAGCGCAAGGCCCGCCGCCATCAGCGCGACACGCACTATTGGTAGATCTCGAAGAGACCCGCCGCGCCCATGCCGCCGCCGATGCACATGGTGACGACGCCGAGCTTGGCCTTGCGACGACGGCCTTCGAGCAACAGGTGGCCGGTGCAGCGCGCGCCGGTCATGCCGAAGGGGTGGCCGATGGCGATGGAGCCGCCGTTGACGTTGTACTTCTCGGGATCGATGCCGAGCTTGTCGCGCGAATAGAGGCACTGCGACGCGAAGGCTTCGTTCAGCTCCCAGATGTCGATGTCGTCGACCTTGAGCCCGTGACGCGCGAGGAGGCGCGGCACCGCGAACACGGGGCCGATACCCATTTCGTCCGGCTGGCAGCCCGCGACCGCGAAACCCTTGAAGGCGCCGAGCGGCTTCAGGTTGCGCTTCTCCGCTTCCTTGGAATCCATCAGCACGACGGCGGCGGCGCCGTCCGACAGCTGCGAGGCGTTGCCGGCGGTGATGAACTTGCCGGGGCCCTTCACCGGCTGCAGCGAGGCGAGGCCTTCGAGCGTGGTGTCCGGACGATTGCACTCGTCGCGATCGACCGTGTAGTCGACGAGCGACTCTTCCTTCGTCTCCTTGTTGACCACCTTCATCTTCGTCTTCATCGGGACGATCTCGTCCTTGAAGAGACCGGCGGCCTGTGCGGCGGCGATGCGCTGCTGCGAGCGGAGCGAATATTCATCCTGGTATTCGCGGCTCACGTTGTAGCGCTCGGCGACGATGTCAGCCGTGTCGATCATCGGCATCCAGAGCGCGGGATACTCCGCCATCAGCTTTTCTTCGGTGAGCTTGTAGGTGTTCATCTTGCCGCTCATCTGCACGAGCGAGATGGACTCCACGCCCCCGCCGACAGCCACCGGCGCGCCGTCACGAATGTAGCCCGCCGCCATCGCGATGGCGTTGAGGCCCGAGGAACAGAAGCGGTTGATGGTCACGCCCGACGTCGTGATCGGCAGGCCGGCCCAGAGGGCGGCGTTGCGCGCGACGTTCTGGCCGGTGGCGCCTTCCGGGCCGCCGCAGCCGATGACCACGTCTTCGACGATGTCCTTCTCGATGCCGGCGCGCTCGACGGCGTGCTGGATCGCGTGACCGGCCATGGCCGCACCGTGCGTGTTGTTGAATCCGCCGCGTCCCGACTTGGCGAGACCCGTGCGGGCGTAAGATACGATGACGGCCTCGCGCATGGCGCTCCTCCTATGGAACAGGCGTTCTTGATGGACGCGGCACCCTAGGCGAGCCCCCGCCCCTGCGGAAGCCCTGCCGTTCGCGTCAACGTCGCCCTTGCCGGGAGCCGATCCGGCTTACACTTTGCCCGCGAGTCAGCGGGGAATCACAATGCCGAGCGACATCGAGATTGCGCGCGCCGCGCGCAGGAAGCCCATGCCGGATGTCGCCGCGAAGATCGGGGTGCCGGCCGATGCGCTGATCCCCTACGGCTTCGACAAGGCGAAGATCGCCGCGCCCTTTCTCAAATCCCTCGCGGGCAGGCCGGACGGCGCGCTCGTGCTCGTCACCGCCGTCAATCCGACGCCTGCGGGCGAAGGCAAGACCACGACCACCATCGGCCTCGGCGATGCGCTCAACCGCATCGGCAAGCGCGCGGCGATCTGCATCCGCGAACCCTCCCTCGGCCCCTGCTTCGGCCAGAAAGGCGGCGCGACGGGCGGCGGACACGCGCAGGTCATCCCGATGGAGGACATCAACCTCCATTTCACCGGCGATTTCCACGCCATCACCAGCGCACACAACCTGCTCGCCGCGATGGTCGACAACCATCTCTACTGGGGCAACGCGCAGAACATCGATCCGCGCCGCGTCGTGTGGCGGCGGGTGATGGACATGAATGACCGCTCCCTGCGCGAGATGGTCACGTCCCTCGGCGGCAACGGCGCACCGGCCGAGAGCGGCTTCGACATCACCGTGGCGTCGGAAGTGATGGCCATCCTGTGCCTGTCGAAGGACCTTGAAGACCTGCAGGCGCGGCTCGGCCGCATCATCGTCGCCTACCGGAAGGACCGGACGGCGGTGACCTGCGCGGACCTCAAGGCCGACGGCGCGATGACGGCGCTCCTGAAGGACGCGATGCAGCCGAACCTCGTGCAGACGCTCGAAGGCAATCCCGCGCTCATCCACGGCGGGCCGTTCGCGAACATCGCGCATGGCTGCAATTCGGTGATCGCGACGACGAGTGCATTGAAACTCGCCGACTATGTGGTGACGGAAGCGGGTTTCGGCGCCGATCTCGGCGCGGAGAAGTTCTTCGACATCAAGTGCCGCAAGGCGGGGCTTTCACCGAAAGCCGTGGTGATCGTGGCGACGATCCGGTCGCTCAAGATGAATGGCGGCCTCGCGAAGAACGCGCTGGCGACGGAAGACCTCGCGGCGCTGGAACGCGGCTGCGAAAATCTCGGGCGGCATATCGAGAACATCCGCCTCTTCGGCGTGCCCGCGATCGTCGCAATCAACCACTTCGTGCAGGACACGCCCGCCGAGATCGCGACGGTGAAGGCCTATGCGCAGGCGATGGGCAGCGAGGCGATCCTGTGCCGCCACTGGGCGGAGGGCTCAGCCGGTACGGAAGACCTCGCGCGCCGCGTGGTCGAAATCGTGGAGCGCGGCGAAGCGAAATTTGCACCGATCTACAGCGATGATCTCTCGCTGCTGGAAAAGATCGAGACTGTCGCGCGCCGCATCTATCGCGCCGATGGCGTCGTCGCCGACAAGACGATCACCGATCGCCTCGCGCGCTGGGAGAAGGAAGGCTTCGGCGCCCTGCCCGTCTGCATGGCGAAGACGCAGTACAGCTTCACCACCGATCCCACGCGCCTCGGCGCGCCGACCGGCCACGAAGTGCGCGTCCGCGACGTCCGCCTCGCCGCCGGCGCGGGCTTCGTCGTGGCGATCTGCGGAGACATCATGACGATGCCGGGATTGCCCAAAGTTCCCGCCGCCGAGGGCATCGGCGTGAATGCGGACGGAAACATCGAGGGGCTGTTCTGAGCAGCTACCCTTCTCCCCCGTGAGGGGGAGAAGGAAAAGCAGTCGCGCCTACACCAGCTCCAGCGCCACCGCCGTCGCTTCGCCGCCGCCGATGCACAGGCTCGCGATGCCGCGTTTGGCGCCGCGCGCTTCGAGCGCCGCGATCAGCGTCGCCATGATGCGGGCGCCGGAGGCGCCGATGGGATGGCCGAGGGCGCAGGCGCCGCCGTTCACGTTGATCACGTCATGCGTGAGCCCAAGATCCTTGATCGCGATCATCGGCACGACGGCGAAGGCTTCGTTGATCTCGAAGAGATCGACGTCCTTGGTCTTCCAGCCGGCCTTGTCCAGCGCCTTATTCATCGCGTGCACGGGCGCGGTGGTGAAATAGGCCGGCGCGTGCGCGTGCGCGGCGGACGAGACGATGCGCGCCAGCGGCTTCAGCCCGCGCTTGTCCGCTTCCGACTGCCGCATGAGCACGAGCGCCGCCGCGCCATCCGAAATGGCGGAGGCGTTCGCCGCGGTCACCGTGCCGTCCTTGTTGAAGGCGGGTTTCAGCGTCGGGATCTTGTCGGGCTTGGCTTTGCGCGGCAGCTCGTCGATGGAAATCTGCGTTTCGCCGTCACGACCCTTCACCGTCACCGCCGTGATCTCGCGCTTGAATGCGCCGCTTTCGGTCGCCGCTTGGGCGCGGCGCAGCGTCTCGATGGCGTAGGCGTCCTGCGCCTCGCGGGTGAACTGGTATTCCTGCGCGATCATGTCGGCATAGACGCCCATCGCCTTGCCTTCATAGGCGTCCTCAAGACCATCGAGCGCCATGTGATCGAACAGCTTGTCGTGGCCGTACTTCTGGCCCGTGCGGTGCTTGGTCATCAGGAACGGCGCGTTCGACATGCTCTCCATGCCGCCGGCGATGACGATGTTCGCTTCGCCCGAAAGGATCGCATTGCGGCCCATGATCGCGGCCTGCATGCCCGAGCCGCACATCTTGTTGAGCGTGGTGGCCTCCACCGAATCCGGCAGCCCGGCTTTGCGCCCCGCCTGACGCGCCGGCGCCTGGCCCTGACCGGCGGGCAGCACATTGCCCATCACGATCCAGTCGACGTCCTCGCCCTTCACCTTGGCCTCGGCAAGCGCGGCCTTCACGGCAAACGCGCCGAGCTCATTGGCGGAGAAACCGCCGAGGTCTCCCATGAGCCCGCCCATCGGCGTGCGCGCGAGACCGACGATGACGACAGGATCCTTGTCCATGGCTTCTTCTTTCCTTGCGGCATGCAATGACAGACGGGCTTGTAGCGAACCCGTCGCTTACCTCAAAATCAGGCGGCGGCCTCCTCCGCCCGCGGACGCAACACCATCAGGGTCGACGTGCCGTGCGCCACGATGCGCCCCCGCCCGTCGGTGATCTTGCCTTCGGTCGTGATGATGGTGCGGCCATGCGCGACGACGCGACCCTCCGCGCGCACAGGCCCTGAATCCGGCATCAGCGCGCGGACGAAATTCACCTTGGTTTCGATCGTGGTGTACCCCACGCCCGCCGGGAGCACGGTGTGCGCCGCGCAGCCTGTGCAGCTGTCGATCAACGTCAGCGCGAAGCCGCCATGCACAGTGCCGAGGGGATTGAGCACCTTGTCCGACGGATAACCGGTGAACGCGACGAGCCCCTCGCCTACTTCGGAAAGTAAAAAGCCCAGCGTCGTGCCGATGCTCGGCGCCTGTTCCATCCGCCCGGCCTGCAGTTCGGAGAGCAGGAATCGCATCGCCTCCAGGCCCGTCATGGTGCGCAGATCGACTTTTCCGGCCTTCGGGGCTTCGGTTTCCGCAACGGTCATGAGGCTTTCCTTGCATATACAACTGTTGTAGATGCATAGACTCATGACAAAGCCCGCGCAAGGCGGTCGTTCGCGACTGCGGAAAATTTCGCCCGAGACCATCGCGCCGATGCGTTTCTGCGCCTGCTACAACGCCCGCCTCGCGGCGCGGCGGCTGACCGCGTTCTACGACTCGCGGCTCGAACCGCTTGGTCTCAACATCGCCCAGTTCGGCCTCATGGCGCAGATCGCCGGCGCGCAGGACGCAACGCTCGGCGCGATCGCCGAACGCGCGGGGCTCGATCCCTCCACCCTGTCGCGCAACCTTCAGGGCCTCGTGCGGAACGGACTCGCCGAAATCGTCGTCACGGAAGAAGATCAGCGAAAACGCGCCGTATGGCTCACGGAGCGCGGCGAGAAGCTCTTGCTTGAAGCGATTCCCGTTTGGGAACAGGCGCAGGCTGCGGTGGAAGCGACGATCGATCTCGGCGCCCTGCGCAGCGTGACGAAGGCGACGAAAGCGCTGGCGACCGCTTAGGCGACGAAATCGACGATCCGCTCCACGACGCTCGGATCCTGCGCGATGAGCCGATGGCCGAGACCGTCCGTCAGCGCGAGTTCCGCGCCCGGCCACACGTCGGCGAGCTCCTGCGCGCCGCGATAATCGCATGCATCGTCATCGACGGAGTGCAGGATCAGCGCCTTCGCCGTCATCGCCGGCGCCGCGCGGCGCAGATCGAACCAGTCCACCGGCTTGCCGACATCTTCCTCGTAGGTGGCGAAGATCGCCTCGACGACGTCCATCGGAATGTCGTTGCGCTCGGCGAGGCGGATGATCTGGCCACGCTGATGCAGCGCGGTCCCGATCAGCACGACGCGATCCGGCGCGAGACCATGCTCTTCGATGGCCGTCACCGTCGCCGGACAGCCGAAGGAATGCGCGACCACCGCATCGATCGGCCCCATCGCGGCCGCCACATCGGCGATCGCCCGCGCGCCGACGAGCAGCGGCACGCGCTCCCCCTCAGAAAAGCCGTGCGCCGGCAGATCGAGCGCCACGACCGCGCGTCCGATCATGGCGAGCTGGTCGATCAGCGGCGCCCAGAGGCTGTTGTCGTCCTCCCAGCCATGCACCATGAGCACGGCGGGACCCTCGCCGAGCCGCCACGCGGCGACGCCATTGATCATCCGGTGCTCCGCATCCACCAGCGCCGGCGCGATGCGGGGCCGCGCGCGACGGCGCGGATAGCCGAGGTTCTTCGTGAATTCGCGGGCGCGGGCGATGGCGTCGTCTGACATGTCGTCACTATAGCAGCCGCGCGCCGGGCGCTGCTATAGCGGGCCCATGAGCAAGACCGCGCGCGCCGACTGGTGGAAGAAGTCCGTCATCTACCAGATCTATCCGAAGTCTTTCCGCGACGCGAACGGCGACGGCGTGGGCGACATCCGCGGCATCATTGAGAAGCTGCCCTATCTGAAGGATCTCGGCGTCGGCGTTGCGTGGCTCTCGCCGATCTTCGCCTCGCCGATGATCGACAACGGCTACGACACGTCGGACTACACCGCCGTCAATCCGTTGTTCGGCACGATGGCGGATGCGGAAGAGCTCTTCGAGGAAGCGAGAAAGCGCGACATCCGCATCGTTCTCGACATCGCGCTCAATCACACGTCGACGCAGCACCCGTGGTTCGTGAACGCATCCGCGCATGGAGACAAGCGCGACTGGTACTGGTGGCGCGAGGGCCGCTGCGGGGCTGCGCCGAACAACTGGCAGTCCATCTTCGGCGGACCCGCCTGGTCTCAAACCGACGACGGCTCGTTCTACCTGCACCTTTTCGACAAGTCGCAGGCCGATCTGAACTGGGAAAACCCGGCCGTGCGTCGCGCGATCCACGACGCCATGCGCTTCTGGCTCGACAAGGGCGTCGGCGGTTTCCGGCTCGACGTGGTGACGGTGATTTCGAAGGAACCCGACCTGCGCGACGTGATCGATCCGCGCCCGGCCCCGCTTTACCGCCATATTGCCGGCGGCCCGCGCCTGCACGAATTTCTTCGCGAGATGCGCCGCGAGGTCTTTGCGCACTACGATTGCGTGGCCATCGGCGAGGCGCCCGGCGTCGACCCCGAACGCGCGTCCAAACTCGTCGACCCCGCCGATCCGATGCTCGACATGATCTATCACTTCGATCTCGTCGCGATGAATCCCATCATCGGGGGCGATTGGGACCGTGTCGCGTTCAAGAGGATTTTCTCCACCTGGGATAAGGGCATCGGCCCGCGCGGCTGGAACAGCGTCGTCGTCTCGAACCACGATCTCGGCCGCATCTCGTCCCGCTTCGGCGACGGCTCGCCGGAAAGCGCCAAGATGCTGCTCACGCTGGTGCTATCGCAACGGGCGACGCCGTTCATCTATCAGGGCGATGAGCTGGGCATGATCAACGCGCCCTTCGCGACGCTCGATGAGATCGACGATGTTTGGGCGAAGACGACCTACCGCCTCGCGCGCGAGAAAGGATTGAGCGAAGCCGACGCCTTCGCGCGCACCGTCGCCATGACGCGCGATCACGCCCGCACGCCCTTCCAGTGGAATGCGAGCGCCAATGGCGGCTTCTCCGAAGCGTCGCGCACATGGCTCAACGTCAATCCGAACCACGCGACCCTCAACGCCGCCGCGCAGACGGAGGACGTCAACAGCGTTCGCGCGTGGGCCAAGCACCTCATCGCGCTGCGCGAAGATCCGCTCTGGGTGTTCGGCGCCTTCGAGGACCTCGCGCCGGGTGATCCCGATCTATTTGTCTATGC
This sequence comes from Hyphomonadaceae bacterium, assembly GCA_016791445.1. Lineage (GTDB taxonomy): Bacteria > Pseudomonadota > Alphaproteobacteria > Caulobacterales > Aquidulcibacteraceae > VFBF01. Next base: position 34,350 of record JAEUMP010000021.1, read on the forward strand.
GCGCGAACATCAAGGTCGCCGCGCGATCGTGGCGCTCAATCTGCGCGATGAGGCGAAGCCGCTGCCGGCATATGTGCCGGCGCACGCGCCATTGTTGCGGAATGTGGACGGCGCGCTCGACATGCTGGCGCCTTGGGAAGCGCGGATCGTCGGCGCCTGAGCCCCCTCCGTCTCGCGCTGACGCGCGAGCCACCTCCCCCGTTCCGTTGCGCTGCACGGAGGAGGAAGCACGGCGCTTTCTTCCCCCGCTTGCGGGGGAAGTACCCGACGCAAGCCGGGGGATGGGGGCGGCGACGCTACGCCATCCGCGCGATCCAGCCGCCGCCGAGCACGCGCATCGGCGCATCGGCATCGTACAGCACCACCGCCTGTCCGGGCGCGACGCCCTCCTCCGCGTCATCCAGCACGATGTGCCAGCCCGCGCGCGTTTCCAGCGTTCCCGGAACAGGTGGCCGCGTGGAGCGCACGCGCACGAGGACGCGGCGACCGTCGAGATCGTCTTCCATGGAAACCGCTTCGCCGATCCAGTTCACGTCCTTGAGCGCAATACGCTTCACCGCCAGCGCTTCGCGCGGGCCGACGATCACACGCTTGGCGTCCGCATCGAGGCGCACGACGAACAACGGCTCGCCGACGGCGATGTTCAGACCGCGACGCTGACCGACCGTGTAGTGGATGACGCCCTCATGCCGGCCGAGCACCCGACCATCCACATGCACGATCTCGCCCGGGTCGATGGCGCCGGGGCGCAGCTTGGCGACGACGCTCGCATATTTGCCCGTCGGCACGAAGCAGATGTCCTGACTGTCCGGCTTTTCCGCCACCGCGAGACCGAACTCCGCCGCCAGTGCGCGCGTTTCGCTCTTCGGCAGGCCGCCGAGCGGAAAGCGCAGAAAATCGAGCTGCGCGCGCGTGGTCGCGAACAGGAAATAGCTCTGGTCCCGGGAAGGATCGGCGCCGCGATGCAGCTCCGGTCCTGCAGCGCCGTGAATCCGTTGAACGTAATGCCCCGTCGCCATGCAATCGGCGCCGACGTCGCGCGCGAGGCCGAGCAGGTCCTTGAACTTCACGGATTGATTGCACTTCACGCACGGGATCGGCGTTTCGCCCGCGAGATAGCTGTCGGCGAAATCCTCCATCACCTGATCGCGGAATCGGCTTTCGTAATCGAGCACGTAGTGCGGGATGCCGAGCATGTCGGCCACGCGCCGTGCATCGTGGATGTCCTGCCCCGCGCAGCACGCGCCCGCCTTGTTCACCGCCGCGCCATGGTCATAGAGCTGCAGCGTCACGCCGATGACTTCATAGCCCTCGCGCTTCAGCATCGCCGCGACGACGGAGGAGTCGACACCTCCGGACATGGCCGCGACCACGCGCGTTTCCGATGGCGGCTTGGCGAAGCCCAATGAATTGAGGGAAAGCGGCGCGCCTCGGGCGGCCGGCAGGTCGACACTGGTCATCTTCATCCTCCCACCGGGTTCAAGGCCCGGAGCGATGAGGCTCTATAGCGCCGCCAGGCGCGCGCCTCAATTGAGGAAGTTCACCAATGTCAGCTTGCGGATGTCGTTGAACACCGAGGCGATGGCCTGATACTGCGTCTGCGTCGCCGACATCTTCATCGCCACTTCGGCGAGGTCCGACCCGGCGACCTGGTCCATATGGTTGGTCACCAGCGTACCCTGCGCCGTCAGCCGTTCGATCTCGCGCCCGAGGCGGGCGTTCGCGTCGCCGTTGCGCCCTTGCGCGGCCACGATCGAGGCGCGTCCCGCTTCGATCTGGGAGACGATGCCCGACAGCGACGTGCGCTGCAGGGCGTTGATCGGCGCGCCGTTCGTTCCCGCCATCACCTCGTTGTACAGCGAGCGCAACGCGTCGAATGCATCACGGCTGATGACGGAGGCCTTCTCAGCAACCACGAACGGGGCGCCCATCCCGAGATCGACGGAATAATCGCGGACCGACTCATTGAAGACCTGCGCGTCGGTGATCGCCGTCTGAAGATCGCCGAGAGTGGACACGCTGACCGCCGCCGCGCCGCGACGCTCGCCCGCAAAGAGCGCCACGCCCTCGTGGGTCTGGTTCAGCGCGCCTAGCACCTGGCTGAATGCGGTCTGCACCTGCTGCGCGAGAAACTGGGCGTTGTCGGAGGAGATGGCGGTCATGACGTCGGTCTTGAGCTGGGCCATCGCCGCAGCCGCCTTGTCCAGCGCCACATCCTGAACATCGAGACGCGTCTGAAGGCGTTGCGCAGAAGCCTTTCGCGCGTCGATCTGGGCGATGACGCTGCGCGCGCTGATCAACCGCCCGGCATTGTCCGCATAGCCCTTCAGGTCGTCGGCGAGAAAGCCCGACGCCGTCTGGCGCTGCAGACTGTAGAGTTCACCCGTGATCCGCGTGAGATCGGACCGCGCGAGCGTGGTGATGAGAAAGGTTGGCGTGATCTTCATGCCGGCCTCACTTCAGCGATAGGAGAATGTCGAGCATCTCCTTCGCCGCCTGAATGAGCCGCGACGACGCGGCGTAGGATTGCTGGAACTGCGTCATGCGGATGAGTTCCTCGTCGATGCTGACGCCCTCGGACTGCACGCGCCGTTCGGTTGCCGCATTGAAGACGGCGCTGGCGCCGGACAGCGCCTTGCCCGCTGAATCCGCCATGCGCGCCGCCTCGCCGGCGAGCCGCGACGCGTAGGTGCCGATGGAGGTCGTCTGGGCCGGGATCGTGCCTGCGGCGGGGAAGTATCGCGCGGCGTCCTTGGCGGCCAGCAACGCCTGCGCGCCGCGCGTATCGCCCGCTTCGATGATGCGATCGCCGATGGCCGCCGTCAGATCCGGCTTGCCTAGCGACAGGCGCGAGGGCGACGACACGATCCGGCTGTCGACCCGCAATTCGTGCGGCCGCGCGGCGAGTGTCGCGCGGTTGAACACGAAGAGATCGGAAGCGCCGAGCCCGGTATTGCCGCGCTCCGTGGAATCCGACAGCGCGGTGATGGTATAGCCGGGATTGCCCTGCAGGAAGATCGTGCCAAGGCTGTTGAGCGCGGCCGACCCGTACTGCCCGATGCCGTTGGCGCTGCTGTTGAGTTCGTTGAGAAAGTCCTGCCAGGACGTTCCGGTCACGCCGACATCGCGCTCCAGCACGACACGACCGTTCGCGTCGGTGATGCGAAAGCGGATCTGGCCGCCGGCGTTCAATCCGTGCGCATCAGCGGCGGAAAGGCCGGCGGCGAAAAACGTCGGCTTGTCGCTGCGGACGAGATCGTTGAGGCCGAAGAAGTGCGAAAATCCGCGCCCCGCGCGCGAGCTTTCATTCCCCTCCACCTCGCCGAGAACGATGCCGGAAGCGCTGTTGGTGTTCAGTCGCAGGACGCCGTCCGCGAAACTCGCCGTCGCTTGCGCCGGCGCCAGTTGCAGCGACGTGTTGAGCGCGTTCACGAAGCCATCGATGGTCTGCGCGAAGGACTGCACATTCGCCGGGTTCTCGGAGGTAATCGTGCCGGCGTCGAAGTCGATGGTAAGGCGCCGCGCGAGATTGCCGAACTGGTCCGTGATCCCGACGATGGCCTGTCCCGTGAAGTTCAGGCTGTCCGTGAGCAGAAGTCCCGTGTTGCGCCCCACGAGCAGCGACGCGGGCGGATCGCCTGACGTCGTCGCATGCACGCGATTGAGCTCGTCCGCCATCGCGGCCGCAAGAGACCCGAGAGATTCGCCGAGGCTCGGCAGATCAATGTCGCGCACATTCATCAGGCCCTTGATCAGGCCGCCGGAGAGCATCGGCCCGAACGCGCCCTCCGTCGGCAGGCCCTCATTGATCAGAATCGTGCCGGGCGGTCCGTAGGCGGTCGCGAACTGCGTGTAGGAAAGGCGCGCCGCCGAAACGCCGATGAGCAGCCCGCCATTGTTGGTGCGCACCTCGATCGTGCCGTCGCTTGCCGGCGTCACCCGCACATCGATGAGTGTCGCGAGTTCGTCGACGAGCTGGTCGCGGGCGTTTTCCGCGCCGGTGATGTCGCCCCCCGACTTCTTCGTCAGCGCGATCTGACCATTGAGATCGGAAATGCGTTGGAGGAGATCGTTCGCGCGCCCGATGCCTTCGCCGACGCGCTGGTCTGCCTCAAGGCGCAAGCCCTCTATGCCCTGCGCCACCCGGGAAAACTCCCCCAGCGCGTCCTGCAGCGACGAGATCACCGACCGCCGCGCCACGCTGGAGGTCGGATCGACGGACACGTTCTGCAACGCGGTGTAGATATCGTCGATGCGGGTGAAGAGCGTCTGGCTACCGTTGGGGTCGCCGAACAGAAGCTGCGCACGATCGAGAAGTTCCGCCCGGACGCTCGCCGCACCGTTCGTGGCGCCCGCCACGCGTTGCGCTTCCGCGAGGAAACGATCCGCCGCGCGCGTTATGGACTCGACGGACACGCCCAGACCCGCGCCGCCGATCACCTGCGGCGTGAAATTCGTCAGCGCGCGCACATACCCCGGCGTGTTCGCGTTCGCGACGTTCTGCGAAATGACCTTGAGCGCGGCCTGACTCGCATTGAGCCCGGTGAGAGCATTGTTGAAGACCGATCCGATGCTCATGCGTCGCCTCGTTGTTCATCCGCCGGTAGGCAAGAGTCGCCGCGTCGTCGGCAAAACCTGCCGGGTGCGCACGCGCGCACGCCAGCTTGCCGAACATCGCGCAGCCCTTGGCCGACAAGACATCCGTCGCGATCCCGGCGCCTGCGATCACATCCATCGCGCCGACATCGTCGCATGGCGTCGCAAACTCGGGGCCACATGCGACGTGCGATGTCGAACACGGCAATTCCTGCCGTGCGCGCCCGGCGAAGTTTGCCGCCATCGTCAGCACTTGTGGCGCGTACGACCGGCGAATGCGTTGAGCCGCATGGTTTTCGCGTCGTTCACCAGACTGGCGCCCCGCTTGCTCATTCCTGCGCCACGACTGCGACGAACGCAGATGTACGCAAGGGAATTCGCGGACATGGACGCAAGCATGGTGATGTCGAAGCCGCCGCCGCAAGCGACGACGCCATCGAGTTCACCGACATCCGACGCGCGCGAGGGCGGCGAAGATTTCGCGACGCACCTGCCGGTAGACGAAGCGCCGCGCACGCCGCCGCAGCGTCCGGAAGCGACTGCCGCAAAACCCACGACCGGAGAAGCGTCGACAGAGAGCGAGACTTCGCGCGAGAGTGCGACGACGGACGCTAGCTACACGCTCACCGCGCCCCTGGCGCCGGTAACGGTGCGGCCGCAAAACAGCGTCGTGACGGTCGATCTGTCGGCGCTGCTTGCGGCGAACGCTGCAACGCCGGCGGCGGCGCCGCAACAGGCCGCAGCGACGCAAGGCGCGCCGTCCGCGCTCCCCGAAGCCGCCGCCCCGCCCGCCGCAACGACGGATGCGTCAGCGCCGGAAGCCGCGCCGCCGACAACGCCTGCGCCGCCGGGAAAGCCGGGCGCATCACTTGAGACCATCTCCCTCCCCGTCGCGCCGCAAGCCGGCGAGGCGCGCGCGGCGCCGCGTCTGCGCGCGGGGCGCGGTGAAGGTCTCGACACGCAAGGCGCAGACGCGAAACCCGTTGCGAGCGTGAACGCGGCGCCCGCCGCAGCTGCTCCCGCGCGCGCCGGCGCGACAGGCGTTCAGACCGCAAGCGCCGTCCAGGCCGCCGCATCGACGACGGCCGCCGTCGACAAGTCGGCGTCGCCCGTCGCTCCCGCCATCGCCGACGCCGCGCCCGCCGAACAGCGCGCGCACAGTCTCAACCAGACCACCGCCACGCACGCCGGTCACCGCGCAACGACGCCGGCCGCACTCGTGGCGCAACACGTCATCCGCCGTTTCGAAGGACGCTCGACGTCGATCGACGTCCGCCTCGACCCCCCGGAACTCGGGCGGGTAAAGGTGTCGCTTGAAGTCGGTGCGGACAACAAGGTCACCGCCGTCGTGGCCGCGGAAAATCCGGCGACACTCTCCGATCTTGTGCGCTCGGCGCGCGAACTGGAGCGCGCGCTGCAGGATGCGGGCCTCGAACTTGACGCCGGCGGACTGTCCTTCGATCTCGCCGAGCGCGGCGAGAATGAGAACGCCGAAACGCCCTCCGGCAAGGGCGCGTCACGCGGCGGCGGCGGCGGCGACGCTTCTACGCCCGCGCCTGTCAGCCGGCCCTTCGGGCTGGAGTCCTGGCGTGGCGCGCGCATCGACGTGATGGCCTGAGGAGGCGCACATGACGATCATCAATTCTTCGCTGACAAATCCGACCGACGCGAGTTCGGCGCTCTCGCGTGCGCGCCTGTCGGACAACTTCGATACCTTTCTGTCCTTGCTCACGGCGCAGCTGGCCAATCAGGATCCGCTGAATCCCGTCGACTCCGCGCAGTTCACGCAGCAACTGGTGCAGTACAGTCAGGTCGAGCAGCAGATCGCCACCAACGACAAGCTGGCGAGCCTGCTCAGCCAGAGCGCCGCCGCCGGCAGCGCAGCGGCGGTGTCCTTCATCGGCAAGACCGCCGTCTTCACCAGCGATGTCGCGCGCCTGAGCGACGGCGCCGCGACATGGAACTATGACATCACGGGCGCAAGCGGGACCGCGAACATCTCCATTCGCGACGCCAACGGACGTGAAGTCTATTCCGAGAACGTCGTCGCCGAAAATGGCGCGCGCACCTTCAACTGGGACGGCCGCGACATGAGCGGACGCGCGATGGCTGACGGCCCGTATCGCATCGTCATCACCGCCAAGGACGCCAACGGCGGCGACATCCAGGCCGCAACCACCGTCCAGGAAACCATCACCGGCATCGACTTCGGCACCGCCGGCGTCGCCACCGTCATGACCGCCACCGGCGTTCGCGCCTTCGATTCAATCCACGCCGTACGAAACTGACGCCTTCAACGGGCCGCCGAACGCAGCCCGTGACCGAGCAGAAGCTCCCGGACGATCCCACAAACACGGACCGCAAGAGAGCAGGACGACACCAATGAGCATCTACACCGCCATGCGGTCCGGGGTTTCCGCCCTTGCCGCCAATTCCTCCGCGATGGCCGTCATTTCCGACAACATCGCCAACCTCAACACCGTCGGCTACAAGCGCGGCCTCACCGACTTCACGGCGATGCTGAACAGCCAGACCGGCGGCACGACGTACAACGCCGGCGGGGTGCTCTCGTCGACGCGGCGCCTTGTGGATGTGCAGGGGTCGCTGGAGCAGTCGCGCTCCTCCACCGATCTCGCGGTCGCGGGCAACGGCTTCTTCGTCGTCTCCGAGAACAACCGGCCGTTGACCAATGGCGGCAGCGTCGCGTTCACGCGCGCGGGTTCCTTCTCGGTCGATGCGCAGGGCTTTCTCGTCAACGCGCAGGGCTTCTTCCTGCAGGGCTGGCCCATCCAGGCCGACGGTTCGGTCGCCTCGAGCCCGACATCGCTGTCGACGCTTTCCCCGATCAACGTTGCGGACACGGTTTCCAGCGCCGAGGCGACGCGGACGGTGACGCTCACCGCCAATCTGAGCTCGACCCAGGCGCAGTACGATCCCGTGGCCTCCGCCAACACCTATGTGATCGGCGATCTCGCCACCGGCGACATCGCCCCACACTTCGAGAGCAGCATCGAACTCTTCGACAGTCTCGGCGCGCCGCGCACGGTCGCCGTCGGTTTCCTGAAGACAGCGCCGAACACCTGGCAGGTGGAAATCTACACCCGCCCGGCCGGTCTGGCGCCTGCAAACCCCGGCGGCCGGGTCGCGAGCGGTGAAGTCACCTTCAACACGTCGGGCGGCATTTCTGCCGGCGGCATCACCGGCTCCATCGCCAACCCCTTCAACATCGTCTGGGATGCGAGCACGGGCGCCGCATCGCAGGACGTGCAATTCCTCCTGTCCAACAGCCTGTCGCAGTTCGCCACCGCCTCGGGCGTCACCACGGTGGTGACCGACGGCGTGCCGCCCGGCAACCTTGCGGGCCTCGTGGTCGAGGACAACGGCGTGCTGACCGCGCAATTCTCCAATGGCCGCTCGCGCGCGCTCTACCAGATCCCGCTGGCGACCTTCCTCAACCCGAACGGTCTCCTGCCCGATCGCGGCGGCGTCTTCCGCAACACGCTCGCGTCGGGCCTCTACAACATCAACGAAGCCAACGCGGCGGGCGCGGGGCGCATCGAGTCCAACGTGCTCGAAGCCTCCAACGTCGATCTCGCGGCGGAATTCACCAGCATGATCGTGACGCAGCGGGCGTACTCCGCCTCCTCGAAGATCATCACGACCGCCGACGAGATGCTGGAGGAACTCCTCCGGATCAAAAGGTAATTGAAAGGTAAAGCGGGCGTCAATACTTCGGTAAGGACGCCCGTTCCTTTTCGATACAAGGCATTAACCTGATTTTACTCAGAAAATTTGCCTGATCTTTATCCCCGGCGCCTATGATCGGCCAACTAGTCAATTGGGAGTTGGCGCGATGCAGAAGCAACGCCGCTTTGAAGGTGTGGTGATGGGCCCGGACGGGAACCCCCTCACGGTGGACGACCTGCCCCCGGCGAACACGACGCGCTGGGTGATCCGTCGCAAGGCGGAAGTGGTCGCGGCCGTGCGCGGCGGCCTTCTGTCGATGGAAGACGCCTGCGCGCGCTACAGCCTCACGACTGAGGAGTTCGATGCATGGCGCAAGTCCATCGAGCGTCACGGCCTGCCCGGCCTGCGCACGACACGCATCCAGCACTATCGCGTCTCGGAAGCCTGAGCCTTCCGATCCACGCAAGATTTTCAGCCGGCGTGCCCCTGAAACGGTCACGCCGGCTGCTTATGGTTTCCGCGCGTTAACCATACCTTCACCGCACTGGGAAAAATCTGCCGGGTGGGCGCCACGGAGGCGCTCGCTCTGATTCGGCGACCCGCGCGTGAATGCATTCAACGACGCCCTGATGAAAATCGGCCCGATGCGCCTCTTTGCGGCGCTGGGCATCACCGCCGTCGTCGCGGCGGCGTTGTTCGCGCTCGTCTTCCGGATGGGCGGCGAGGAAAAGGCCCTGCTCTTCTCCGATGTCGAAATGGCCGAGGCCAGCCAGATCACCGCCAAGCTCGACTCCGCCCGCATCCCCTACGAACTGCGCGGCGACGGCACGACCATCTTCGTGCCGCGCTCGAAGGTGATGTCGGCGCGCCTGATGCTCTCCGAGGACGGCCTGCCCTCGCGCGGGGGCATCGGGTACGAAATCTTCGACAAGCAGGACGCCCTCGGCGCCACGCAATTCCAGCAGAACATCAACCGCCTGCGCGCCCTCGAGGGCGAGCTCGCCCGCACGATCGCGTCCATCGACGGGGTCGACAAGGCGCGGGTTCACCTCGTGCTGCCGGAACGCCAGCTCTTCACCCAGGACCGGCAAGCGCCGTCGGCGTCCATCGTGGTGAGCGTACGCGGCGGCCAGATCACGCAGGGGCAGGTCCGCGCCGTGCGCAATCTCGTCGCGAGCGCCGTGCCGGGCCTCTCGGTCAACCGCGTCACCATCGCCGACGCCTCCGGCAAGTTGCTCGCGGCGGCGGAAGAAGACGGCGGCGCGGCGGCGGCGGACGCCATGGACGAACGCAAGGCCGCCATCGAAGATCGTCTGCGCCGTGAAGTGCAAGGCATCGTGGAGAGCATTGTCGGGCCGGGCGCCGCGCGCGTGCAGGTGGCCGCGGACGTCGATTTCAACCGCGTCACCTCCACGGCGCAGACCTTCGATCCCGAAGGCCGCGTGGTGCGCGAAACGAACAGCACTGAGGAAACCTCCACATCCGGCGGCGGAAGCGCCGGCGCGGCGACCGCCGGTCGCAATCTACCTGACGGCGCGGGCGGCGACGGCCCGGGCGGCGGCGGCGACACGTCCGAGCGCACGGAAGAGCAGGTCCGCTACGAGATTTCCTCGACGACCAAGACAGAAATCGTCGAAGGCGGCCGCATCAAGCGCCTCTCGGTTGCGGTGGCCGTCGACGGCGTGACGGCGCCGCCCGCCGAGGACGGCACGCCGGGCGCATGGGCCGCGCGCGATCCGCAGGAGCTTGAGCGCATCGCGGCGCTCGTGAAATCCGCTGTCGGTTTCGATGAGGCGCGCGGCGACAAGGTCGAAATCGTCAACCTGAAATTCGCACAGTCGGCGGCGACGGCGGGCACCGAAGCCGCGAAGCCCTCGATGCTCGACTTCGGCAAGAACGACATCATGCGCGGCGTGGAAATCCTCGCGGCGCTGATCGTCAGTTTCGGCGTCGTGTTCTTCGTCCTGCGTCCGCTGGTGACCGGCATGCTCGGCGGCGGCGCGGGCGCAGGCGGCGCGCCGCTGCTGGCCGGACCCGCAGGCGCACCGGCGCTCGCGGGAGCAGGCGGAGTCGGCGGCGCGCTTCCGCCGCCCGTCGCCGGCGCCTTGCCCGCGCCTGCCGGCGGTCCACTGGGCGGCATGGAACAGCAACTCGACATCGCCAAGATCCAGGGTCAGGTGAACTCCTCTTCGGTGAAGCGCGTGGCGGAAGTCATCGAACAACATCCCGAAGAGTCCGCGCAGATCCTGCGCGCCTGGCTGTCGGAGCGGAGCTGAGCCATGGCCGCCGCACGCGCTTCCGCGAAAGACCAGAACGCGATCATGCGGGTCGAGGACCTGACCGGTCCGCAGAAGGCCGCGATCATCATCCTCTCCCTCGGCGTTGAATCGGAAGCGGTTCTCAAGCTCTTCGAGGAAGATGAGCTCAAGGAAGTCTCGCAGGCGATGTCGAATCTCGGCGTCGTGGACTCCAGCGTCGTCGAGACGCTCATCATCGAATTCGTGCAGCAATTGTCCACGTCCGGTCGCGTGGTCGGCTCGCACGCCGCAACAGAGCGCCTCCTCGCCACCATCCTGCCGCGCGAGAAGGTCGATGCGCTGATGGAAGACATCCGCGGCCCCGCCGGCCGCACGATGTGGGACAAGCTCGGCAACGTGAACGAGCAGGTGCTCGCGAACTATCTGAAGAACGAATACCCGCAGACGGTGGCGGTGGTGCTCTCCAAGGTGAAGCCGGATCACGCCGCGCGCGTGCTGACCGCCCTGCCCGACGACTTCGCCATCGAGTGCGTGCACCGCATGCTGCGCATGGAGCCTGTGCAACGCGAAATCCTCGACAAGATCGAAGGCACGCTGCGCACGGAGTTCATGTCCAATCTCGCGCGCACGCCCAAGCGCGACAGCCACGAACTGATGGCGGAAATCTTCAACACGTTCGACCGCCAGACGGAGGCCCGCTTCATCTCCGCACTCGAAGAGCGCTCCCGCGAGGCGGCGGAACGCATCCGCGCGCTCATGTTCGTGTTCGAGGATCTCAAGAAGCTCGACGCAGGCGGCGTGCAGACGCTCATGCGCGTCGCCGACAAGGCCGATCTCGCGCTCGCGCTCAAGGGCGCTTCCGACGAACTGCGCAATCTCTTCCTGTCCAACATGTCCGAACGCGCCAGCAAGATCCTGAAGGACGACATGGCGGCGATGGGCCCGGTGCGCCTGAAGGACGTCGAGGGGGCGCAATCGCGCATGGTCCTCGCCGCGAAGGATCTCGCCGAGCGCGGTGAAATCATGCTTGCCGGCGGCGGCGGCGAAGAGGAGCTCATCTATTGAGCCAGTCTTCCCCCACCGCGCTCGCCACCCGGCGCTATGCCTTTGAGACGGTGTTCGACACCGACGGCGCGATCCTGTCCGAAGGCGCGGCCGCGCCGATGTACTCCGCCGACGATCTCGCGCGTGAACGCGCCGCCGGCTTCGACGAAGGCGTCCGCAGCGAGACCGCGCGCGCCGAAGCCGAAGCCGCCGCAGCACTGACATCGCTCGCGCAGTCCGCCGCGCGTCTCGCCGAGCGCAGCATCGAAGACCGCCGCGCCGCCATGCACGATGCGTCCCGCCTCGCCATGGCGGCGGCGCGCAAGGTCGCCGACATCGCGCTGGCCGCCCATGGCGAAGAACGGATTCTCGCCGCGCTCGACGCAGCCTTCGAGAGCTTCATCCAGACGCCGCGTCTCGTCGTGCGACTGGCGCCCGGCGCCGAAGGCGTGCGTGCGCGTCTCGAAGCGGCGGCGCAGGACCACGGCTTTGCGGGCGCGCTCGTCGTGCGCCCTGAACCCGGTCACGGCCCAGGCGACGTCACGCTCGACTGGGGCGACGGCGCGCTGACGCTGTCGGCAGCAGAAGCCTTCACCCGCATCGAATCCATCATTGCCGACAAACTGTCGCTGGAGCAGACGTCATGAGCACAGACACCGCGCTCGATCTCGAAACGCTCGAACAGAGCGCTCGCGCAGAAGCGGACGACGGCAGCGAGCATTCGGCGGCCGAACTCGCCCCCGTCTTCGATGTGCCGGTGAAGATCCAGGCCGTGCTCGGCAAGTCGATGGTGGATGTCTCCACCCTGCTCAAGCTCAACCGCGGCTCGGTGCTCGAACTCGACCGCAAGGTCGGCGAGGCGATCGACATCTACGTCAACAACCGCCTCGTTGCGCGCGGCGAAGTCGTGCTCGTAGAGGATCGACTTGGCGTGACAATGACCGAGATCATCAAGGACGGCGAGCGGTCGTGACGGAGCAGAAGTGATGCGTATTCTCATCGTCGGGCCGCTGAACGGACAGATCGCCGCCGCCACCAGGATCGCGATGGATCGCGGCGCGAAAGTCGCGCACGTGGACACGGGCGAACAGGCGACCAACGCGCTGCGCGCGGGCAAGGGCGCCGATCTGCTCATGGTCGATGTGCGCATCGACATCGCCGCCCTCATCGAAGCCAACGAGGCCGAACGCATCAGCGTGCCGGTGGTCGCCTGCGGCGTCGACACCGACCCCGAATGCGCTGCGCGCGCGATCCGCGCCGGGGCGCTTGAATACGTGCCGCTGCCGCCCGATGCGGCGCTGATCGCGGCCGTGCTGCAGGCCATTGCACGCGACACGCGCGACATGGTCGCGACAGACCCCGCGATGCAGCAGGTCATCGCGCTTGCGGACCAGATCGCCGGTTCCGACGCGTCGGTGCTGATCACGGGCGAGAGCGGCGTCGGCAAGGAAGTGATGGCGCGGCATGTGCACGCGAAATCGCGCCGCGCGAACGCCCCCTTCATCGCCATCAATGTGGCCGCGATCCCGGACAACCTCCTGGAATCCGAACTCTTCGGCCACGAGCGCGGCGCCTTCACCGGCGCGGTCGCGCGGCGCATCGGCAAGTTCGAGGAAGCCGATGGCGGCACGCTGCTGCTCGACGAAATCAGCGAAATGGACCTGCGCCTCCAGGCGAAGCTCCTGCGCGCGCTGCAGGAACGCGTCATCGACCGCCTCGGCGGATCGAAGCCCGTGCCCGTCAACATCCGCATACTCGCCACCGCAAACCGCGATCTTGCCGAATGCGTGCGCCAGGGCACGTTCCGCGAGGATCTGCTCTATCGCCTGAATGTCGTGAACCTGCGCATTCCGCCGCTGCGGGAACGCAAGTCAGACATCGCCGCCCTCGCCGCGCATTTCATCCGCAAGTATGGCGAGTCGAACGGCCGTCCCGGGCGCGCCCTCAACGCCGCTGCGCTCGATGCTGTCGCCAGCTATCGCTGGCCCGGCAATGTGCGCGAGCTTGAAAACGCCATGCACCGCGCGGTGCTCCTGTCGAACGGGCCTGAGATCGGCCCCGAAGCGATCCGCGCGCCGGACGGCTCCGCAGTGGGATCGACCACGCCGAAGGGCGATGTCGCCGCGCGCGCTGCGGACGCCGCGCGCGGCATGGTCGGCAAGACGGTGGCGGAGGTCGAACAGGATCTCATCCTCGACACGCTGACGCACTGCCTGGGCAACCGCACCCACGCCGCCAACATACTCGGCATCTCGATCCGTACGCTGCGCAACAAGCTGAAGCAGTATGCGGAAGAAGGCGTGGACGTGCCGCCGCCGCCGATGGGTGTGGCCGCGTAACGATCTTTGAAGTGCGCCGTCCCCCTCCGTACGAGTAACCCATCATGACCGACGCCGCGCAACCGCAACGCCCCGCCATCGACATCAACGCGATCCTGAAAAACACGATGCGCGGGGAGATCTACCTCGGCGTCGGCGTTCTGCTGATCCTCGCCATCCTGCTGGTGCCGCTGCCTGCGTGGCTTCTGGACTTTCTGCTGGCGATATCGATCACCTCTTCGGTGCTGGTGCTGATGACGGCGCTTCTCATCAAGAAGCCGCTCGAATTCACCGCGTTCCCGACAGTCCTGCTGCTCACGACGCTCTTCCGTCTGGCGCTCAATGTCGCGGGGACGCGCCTCATTCTCAGTCATGGCCATGACGGCCCCGACGCCGCCGGACAGGTGATCAACGCCTTCGGCGAATTCGTCATGCAGGGCAATTTCATCATCGGGGTGATCGTCTTCATCATCCTGGTCATCGTGAACTTCGTCGTCATCACGCGTGGTTCGACGCGCATCGCGGAAGTCGCGGCGCGCTTCACCCTCGATTCCATGCCCGGCAAGCAGATGGCGGTCGACGCCGATCTGTCCTCCGGCCTCATCGACGAAGCGACCGCCAAACAGCGACGCAAGGACCTTGAAGCAGAGTCCGGCTTCTTCGGGGCCATGGACGGCGCCTCCAAATTCGTGCGCGGCGACGCGATCGCCGCACTTCTGATCACCGCCATCAACATCATCGGCGGCATCATCATCGGCATGGTGAGCCACCAGCTGCCATTCGATCAGGCGGCCGACCACTATACGCGCCTCACCGTCGGCGAAGGCCTCGTCGCGCAGGTGCCGTCGCTGATCATCTCGGTGGCCGCGGGCCTGCTCGTGGCGAAGGCCGGCGTCGAAGGCGCGGCCGACAAGGCGCTCGCCAAGCAGCTTGCGTCGTATCCGCCGGCGCTCGGCATGGTCAGCGCGTGCGCGTTCATCGCCGGTATCCTGCCCGGCATGCCGATCGTGCCGTTCTTTGCGTTGTCGGCGGCGTCGGGCATTCTTGCCTGGCGATTGCGCGGCGCGACACTCAAGAAGGCCGCAGACGAAGCCGCCGCCGCCGCGCCCACCGAAACGGCGCCGCAGGAAGAAACGCCCGCGCAGTCGCTCGCCATGGACGATGTGCGCATCGAACTCGGCTTCGGCCTTCTGTCGCTGCTCAACGAAGTGCAGGGCCGACGCCTCACCGACCAGATCCGCGCGCTGCGCAAATCACTGGCTCAGGAACTCGGTTTCGTCACGCCGCAGGTGCGCATTCTCGACAACGTGCAGATCGCGCCGGACGAATACGTCATCCGCGTGCGTGAGATGGAAGCGGGCAAGGGCAAGCTGAAGCTCGGCGCGCTGCTGGCGATGGATCCTTCCGGCGCAGGCGTGCAGATTCCGGGCGAGCCGGTGAAGGAGCCCGCCTTCGGCCTCGACGCCACCTGGATCGAGGAAGCGGCGCGCGAGGACGCGGCGTTCCGCGGCTACACCGTCGTCGATCCCGCCACCGTTCTCGCGACGCATCTCACCGAGATCGTGAAGGAATACATGGGCGAACTCCTCACCTTCTCCGAGGTGAAGAAGCTCATCAAGGAACTGCCGAAGGACACGCAATCCCTGCTCGACGACGTCGCGCCCAGCCACATCTCCTGGTCCGGCATCCAGCGCGTGCTGCAGAACCTGCTGCGCGAGCGCGTCTCGATCCGCGATCTCGGCGCCATCGTCGAAGCGATCGCGGAGGCGGCGCCCGCCACGCACGACCTTGTGCAGATCACCGAGCATGTGCGCACGCGGCTCGCGCGCCAGATCTCGTTCCAGAACCAGACGCCGGCGGGCGTCCTTCCCATCGTCACGCTCTCGCCCGTGTGGGAGCAGACATTTGCGGAGGCTCTCGTCGGCGAACGCAACGAGCGCCAGCTTTCGCTGCCGCCATCGAAACTGCACCAGTTCGTCGCCGACGTGCGCGCGGCGTTCGAGCGCGCCGCGCGCGAAGGCGAGACGCCGGTGCTGCTCACGAGCCCCGTGATCCGGCCCTATGTGCGTTCGCTCGTCGAGCGCTTCCGCGCGACGACAGCCGTCATGTCACAGAGCGAAGTGCATCCGAAGGCGCGCCTGAAGAGCTGCGGGCAGGTCTAGCCGCGCTCTCTCAGAGAGAACTGACGCAGGCGGCGCTCATCGACGGGCGTCTTCGTCATGGCGTCCAGCACATAGACATTGAGCACGCCGCGCTTGCGGTAGCCGGCGATCAATTCGAGCGCCTGGGTGGCGGTGGCGGCGGGATCCGATCTCACCTGTGGCTCCACGCCGGCATGAACGACAAACGACATCGCGCTCTCCGATTCGCCCCGCTCCAGTCGTAGAAAGAACGCGCGGGGATCGACAAGGGCTTTTCGCGGCCGAAACCGCGCCTTAGGTTCTCCGCCGGATGAAAAAGAGGAAAGCTCCCTGATGCGCGCCGCCGTCTCCGCCCGACGCCTTGCCGTGATGGCAATGTTCGCCGCCCTCGTCAGCGTGGCGGCGTGCACGAAGGAAACACCCGACGACACCGGGACCTTCGGCCCCAATCCCACGATCGGCGAACCGACCGCTGGCGGCGTCCCGACGCTCAACAACGCCAAGGCGGTCGGCTGGCCGGCAGGCGCTGCGCCGACGCCGGCGGCGGGTCTCACGGTCACGCGCTACGCCGAGGGCCTCGCGCATCCGCGCTGGCTCTATCTCCTGCCGAACGGGGACGTGTTGCTCGCGGAAGCATCGAGCAAGCCGTCGACGGTCAACTCGCCCCAGGCGCTGATCGCCAACAACATGATGCGCTCCGGCGGCGCCTTCTCCGAGAACGCCAACCACATCACGCTCCTACGCGACAGCGACGGCGACGGCGATGTGGACGTGAAGACGCAATATATCGGCGGCCTCAACCAGCCCCAGGGCATGGCGCTGGTCGGCGACAGTCTCTACGTCGCCAACACCGATGCGCTGCTGCGCTTTCCGTATGTGGCGGGCGCCGAGTCCATCACCGCGCCGGGAGAGAAGATCCTCGATCTCCCCTATCGCGCGGAAGGCAACGGCCACTGGACGCGCACGCTGCTCGCAAGCGCCGACGGCGCGAAGCTCTACATAGCCGTCGGCTCGGTCAGCAATATCGGCGACTACGGCATGGACGCCGAAAAGGATCGCGCCGCGATCTGGGAAGTCGATCTCGCGACGAAACAGAAGCGCATCTTCGCCTCGGGCCTGCGCAATCCGGTCGGCATCGCCTGGGAGCCCGCGAGCAACACGCTGTGGACGGCGGTGAACGAGCGCGACCTCCTCGGCGACGATCTCACGCCCGACTACATGACGAGCGTGAAGGACGGCGCCTTCTATGGCTGGCCCTATTCGTACTGGGGCAAGATCGTCGATACGCGGGTGAAGCCGCAGGACCCCGCCCTCGTCGCGACTGCGCTTACGCCGGACTACGCGCTCGGCGCACACACGGCGTCGCTTGGTCTCCATTTCCACGCCGGGCCCGCGCTCGGCGCCTTCAGCAACGGCGCCTATATCGGGCAGCACGGATCATGGAACCGCACGCAACACGCGGGCTACAAGGTGATCTTCGTGCCGTTCGCCGACGGGCGGCCGAACGGTCTGCCGCAGGACGTGCTGACGGGATTCCTGAACGCGAAGAACGAGGCGCAAGGGCGTCCCGTCGGCGTCGCGCAGGACCGCACGGGCGCGCTGCTCGTCGCCGACGATGTCGGCAAGATCGTCTGGCGCGTCGCGGCGCAATAATCGGCTTGTTTCCTTCTCCCCCGTGCGGGGGAGAAGGTGTCGACGAAGTCGACGGATGAGGGGGTGAGCTGCAGGATGTATTTCGGCGTCGGGGACAATCTCCGGGACGCCCCCTCATCCGACCGCTTCGCGGCCACCTTCTCCCCCTCGCGGGGGAGAAGGGTTGTTGCGAAATTCGCGGTTCAGATTGAAATGTCTCGCATGAACGAACTTCTCCCCATCGCCGCGGAAGCAGGCGCGATCCTGAAGGAACGCAACGAGACGGTCGCGGTGGCGGAGTCCTCCGCGGGCGGTCTCATCTCCGCGGCGCTCCTCGCCGTGCCGGGCGCGAGCGCCTACTATCTCGGCGGCGGCGTGTTCTACACGGCGGCGTCGCGGATGCAGCTCCTGTCGATGCCGCGCGAGCAGATCATCCGTTCGAGCGAACAGAGCGCGCATTTCCTCGCCACCGCCGCGCAGCAGCAGCTCGGAGCCACATGGGGCATCGGCGAAACCGGCGCCGCGGGACCGACAGGTCCGTACGGCCGCCTCTTCCTCGCCATCGTCGGTCCGCGCGACGTCACCGTGCACAGCGAGACGGGCATCGAGGACCGCGTGACGAACATGCGCCTCTTCGCGAAGGAGGCGCTCGAACTCTTCCTCACCGCGCTGAAGGACCGCGACTGAAGCGCGTCGTCGCGCGCGGTCAGTGCAATACCTGCAACGGGTCCCACGCCGGCAGCGGCTGCAGAGTTGTGGGGAAGGCGAAGCGGAATTGCTCGCGCGCGCCGCTGCGCCCCAGCACGAGTTTGCCGCCCAGCTGCGTGGCGAGCGCGCCGATGAGACCGTTCGCCTCGGGAGACGGCGCCGCAGACGGGAGGACGCGATCCTCCGCTATGACGAGAACGCCATCATCGCCTTCGCTCGAGAGCACGATGCGCAAATGTCCCGGCGCCGGTTCGCGCGCGCGCGCATTCACACACTCAAGAAGCATCAACGCCAGCGAGACCGCGTGCTCGGGCAGAAGAACGAGTTCTCCCTCCACCGAAATGACCAGCGGCGGACGACCGTGCGCCTCCAGCGCGGAGTCGGCGAGCCGTTCCGCGAACGCCGCAAAATCGACCAGCCCCTCCTCGCCCGCGCCCGTCGACCTGTTCAGGCGCGAAATCATCATCGTGCGGGACGCCGCGTTCATCAGCACGCGCGCGTAGTCGGGCGCGGTTTCGTCGCGTGCGCGTATCTGAAGCACGGCCGATAGAAGCTGGAGATGGCTCGACACACGCTCCGCGAATTCGCGAAAGAGATCGGCCTGCGATCTCGCCTGCGCCGTCGCGGCGCTCGCGCCCGCCTCGAGCGCCGCCAGCCGTGCGCGCACGCGCGACGCCATCCACGCCGCAATGACCGCCGAAACGACAAACAGGGCCAGTCGCAGATTGGTCTGGGCATCGGCCTTGAACCCGAACCCTGCACGGCTGAATACGAGGTAGGAGGTGACCCCGGCCACGAGGATCGCGAGCACGGCCGGGCCGAATCCCAACGCGTAGGCGACGACGACGACCACCGGCACATAGAGGAAATAGTAGGCGCCCGGCCCGAGCACGGGATCGAACAGCCCCCGTACCGACAACATGACGAGCGCGACGCCCGCCGCAACAGCGTACCGCGCCGGCGCACTCTGCGCGGTGGAACGGATCAGGACGTCACGAAGATTGGCGAGCCGTTTCATCCTGCGGGCATATCGCAGCGCGCCGTCCGGCGCCAACGCCGCCGTCGCAAGGAACCCGCCCTTCGCGGCCTAGGTTTTCCGCTGGCGCTGCGGCATCGCCGCTTCGAGGTCGCGACGGAACCGGACAGGATCGGCGATCAGCGGCGAGTAGATGGATTGATCGCCGGTGCCGTGCACGCTGATGCGCCCGTAGCCGAGAATGGTGCCCCAGAAATCCTGATCGATGTTCACGGACTCGATGTTCTCGAGGCTGATGTCCTTCACGCGACGCTCAAGGAACCCCTCCTTGAGAATGATGCGCCGGTCGGTCGCCGCGATTTCCGTCGTCAGGTTGAAGATCACCTGACGCACGAAGATGAAGATGCCGACGATCACGATTCCGAGAACCAGCAGCGCCGCCCAGGCCCGCAGCCACAGCACCCAGTGCAAGTGCGCGTTGACGCGCACCGTCTCCCCGGGCGCGAGGGCCTTGCGGACATAACTCATGACGCTCCCCGTGCGCGCCGATTCCGGCGCCTCCCGGGTACGATAGCGCGCCGCGCGCCGCTGCGCCAACGCGGCAGGCGTTCGCCTACCGCACGAACCAGTCCAGCGCGCGCACCGCCACGATGACGGCGAACGCCACAAGGATGATGATGCGCCAGATGCCCGCGTTCTTGTCGGCTTTCGCCAGCGCCTCGGTCGCCACGGGCGCGGCGAGGCTGGCGGCGCCCCACGGCGTCGGCGCAACGCCCTTGCGCGCGCCTTCCACCACGCCCAGATCCTCGATCTGCATCCCGGTCGCGCGCTGCAGCGCCTCTACCGCAGTCAGCGCCACGCGCCCCGTGGCGCCGACCATGCCGTTGTAGCTGTTCTCGACCGCACCGCCATATTCGATCCATTGCCCGTTCGCCTTGATCGCGAACTGACGCATCCGCTGGATCTGACCCATGCCGTGGATGAGTTCGATGCGGGTCGCGAGGCGCTCGATCTGCTCCAGCGGGATCGTGAAGGTGTAGGCCGGCTGCGCAGGCTCCTTGCGACGCGCAGGCAGGCGGAACGACGCCAGTCCCTGCCCGACCGCGATGCGCAGGCGGAACATCGCGTCGATGGTCGGCCACAGATAGTAGAGCAGCGCGAGTTGCACGCCGGCGATGAAAACAAGGAACGCCGCCAGCCCCGGCCCGCCGCCGCCGCCCGCCAGCGCACTCGCCGCCGTCGCCAGCACGAAAAGCGCCGTGCCGCCGAACAGCAGGATCAGGAATACAGCCATGGCCTTGCCGAACAGGCCCGGTTCGCACACTTGCGTCGGTCCCTGCCCCGAAGCGCCCTGCGCCGCCATCGTCTCCATCTCGCTCCCTCCGCCATTCGCGCGCGTCGCGACGTCGTGCTCCCGAAGGCGTGCGCGCGCCGGAAACCGGTTCAGGTGACCCTCTTTTCTGCGCGCCTGCGCCTCCCTGTCAGATGGTCAAACCAGCGGAGGGCGGCCCATGAGTGACAACGGACAATCCGGCGAGCAGCCCAAGACGTGGACGCCGATGACCCCGCCGCCCGCGCCGCCGGCGACCGGCCAGAACCTTCTCGTGCGCCTCGTCATCGGCGTCGGCGCGCTCGCGATCATGGGCTTCGGCCTGATGCAGATGGGCGAAGGACTGGGTCTCCTGACGGGCGGCGGCGGCGCGTCGAGCGCGGGCCTCGTCAACAGGAGCTTCGATCCCGCCAACCCGCCGCCGCTCGCCGATCCCGCGCCCGCGCTGTTTGCGCATCTGCAGAAAGTCGCCGGCAATGAGCAGCTGCCGCCCGACGCGAAACAGGCGATCGACGCCATGGTCGCGGAATCGCGCACGGGCCTGCCGCAACGGCTCGACGAGATCACCACGCTCGTGGGCGTGACCAGCCAGGGCCGTCACATCGTCTTCGACGAACGGGTGATGTTCAACACGCGCATCGACAACCTCGCCGCCTGGCGCGCCAACGCGCTGAAGCAGATGACGCCGTCGTTGACCGGAAAGATCTGCGAACCCGGCAACGAGCGCGCGGCGCAGTTCATGCGCCAGTACAACGTCACCATCTGGCACGCCTATTCCATGAACGACGGCAATCCCCCGCTCTTCATCGAAGTCCCGCCGCAGCAGTGCGGAGGCTGATCAGCGTGCGGCGACCTTCCGCTCCAGCGCATCCACGAAGAGTTTCGGCGCGTCGATGTTGGAGAAGCGCTTCAGCTCCTGGACGAGCGTGGGTGAGGTCACGTTGATTTCGGTGAGACGGCCGTCGATGACGTCGAGGCCGGCGAAGAGGATGCCTTTCTCTTCGAGCAGCGGCGCCACCGCCGCGACGATTTCGCGGTCGCGCGCGTCGAGCGCGCCTTCCTCCGCCACGCCGCCGACATGGAGATTGGCGCGGAATTCGCCGGCCTTCGGCATGCGGCGCACGACGCCGAGGGGCCTTCCGTCGAGGACGAAGACGCGCTTGTCGCCGTTCGCCACCGCCGGGATGAACTCCTGCACGATGATCGGCTCCTTGCCGACCTCCGCGAGCATCGCGTTGATCTTGGTGACGAAATCGGGATCGCTGGCGCGCCCCTTCGAGACGCCTTCGCCGCCGGCGAAGAAGGCGGGCTTCAGCACTACCTGATCGTGCTTCCTGGCGAAGGCGACGATCGCATCGACGTTTCGGCCCACGAACGTGTCCGCGACGAGATGCGGATAGCGCAGCGTGGAGAGCTTCTCGGGAATATCGCGCACGCCCGCGGGGTGGTTGAGGACGAGCGTCTTTCCGCCGACGAGTTCGAGCAGATAGGTGTTGGACACATAGCCCATGTCGAAGGGCGGATCCTGGCGGATGAGGATCGCATCGAAAGAGGACGCTTCCACCGGCCCGCTCGACAGCGTGCGGTAGTAATCGTCGCCGCGCCGCGTCACGTCCACGCGATGCGCGTGCGCGAAGACGCGGCCGCTCTCCCACCACAGATCGCTCGGGTGATACCAGAACGTCTCGTGCCCGCGCTTCTGCGCCTCGACCATGAAGGCCAGCGAGGTGTCGCGGTCGACGACGATGGTGTCGATGGGGTCCATCTGGACGGCGATGCGCAGAGCCATGGTTTTCCGTTCCTAGCCCTCCCCCGCCGGCGGGGGAGGGACAGACTGAGCGAAGCGAAGTCAGGGTGAGGGCCGGTGAGGCGCAAGGCGCCAATGTCTCACGGGCCCTCGCCCTTCGCTCACTTCGTTCGCTTCTCCCTCTCCCGCAAGCGGGCGAGGGAAGAAACTTCAGAGATCCGCCTGGTCGATCCAGCGGGAGAGCACGTCGGCGCCCTTCGCGGCAAGGGCTGCGCCGTGTCTCGCGATGTCGGCGCGCAGCGTGCGCGGATCAATCCCTGCGGCGGCCAATTCGATGGCGTGACCCACAAGCCAGCGCTCGAAGCCCCGGTCGCTCGCCTCCGGGTGGAACTGGAAGCCGATGACGTTCGGCCCGAAGGCGAAGGCCTGATTCTCGCAGATGTCGGTGGACGCCAGGAGCTCCGCCCCGCGCGGCAGATCGAACGTGTCGCCGTGCCAGTGCAGCGTGAGCGGCTCGGCCTCGAACGGCGCAAGGCACGACGCCTTGCCGTCTTCCGTCAGCCGGATCGGCGCGAGGCCGATCTCCTTCGCCCGCGCCGGATAGACCTTCGCGCCGATCACATGCGCGATCATCTGCGCGCCGAGGCAGATGCCCATCGTCGGCGCACCGCGCTTCAGTCGCTTCTCGATGAGTTCGTACTCCGCCGCGAGGAAGGGATAGCCCTCCACGTCCATCGCGTTGATCGGCCCGCCGAGCACGATGACGAGACTTTCGTGCGCATCGTCGAGCAGGCGCTCGCCCGCCTCCACATAGCGCACCGCATACCCCAGCCGCGCAAGCGCGGGCCCGAAGGCGCCGAGGTCCTCGAACGGCACATGCCGGATGGCGAGCGCGGTTTTCATCTTTGACTTCCGCGCGCGTGAAGGCGCGAAGATGCCCGCTGCAAGGGAGGAGCCGCTGTCATGAGCGTCCACATAAGCCAGGCCGGGCCTGTCGTCACGATCACCATCGACCGGCCGGAAGCGCGCAACGCCGTCGATCCCCCAACGGCGGCCGCGCTTTTCGAGGCTTTTCGCGCAGCGGAAGCCGATGATGAAATCCTCGCCATGGTCCTGACCGGCGCGAACGGCCACTTCTGTGCGGGCGCGGACCTGAAGGCCGTCGGCGCCGGCGCGCGCTTCGAGCACGAAAAGCACGGGCCCATGGGCCCCTCACGCCTGCTGGCGGATCGCGAAACGGAAACGCCGGGCGTATCGCTGTCGAAGCCTCTCATCGCGGCGGTGGAGGGCTTCGCCGTCGCCGGCGGCCTCGAGCTCGCGCTCCTTGCGGACATGCGCGTGGCGAGCGAGAGCGCGACGTTCGGCGTCTATTGCCGTCGCTGGGGCGTGCCCTTGATCGACGGCGGCACGGTGCGGTTGCCGCGCATCGTCGGCCAGGGCCGCGCGATGGACATGATCCTCACCGGTCGTTCCGTGGATGCGCATGAAGCGCTGAACTGGGGCCTCGCCAATCGCGTGACGCCGACCGGCCTCGCGCTCGCGACCGCGCAGCAACTCGCCGCCGACATCGCGCGCTTTCCGAACACCTGCATGCGCGTCGATCGCGCGTCGGCCTATGCGGGATGGTCGATGGACGTGGACGCCGCGTTGCGCGCGGAGGGCGAACGTGGCCGCATCGCGCTCGTCGCCGGATCGCAGGACGGCGCGAAGCGCTTCGCCGACGGCAAGGGCCGCGGCGGCGATTTCGGGGAGATCTGATTTTCCTTCTCCCCCGCGAGGGGGAGAAGGTGGCAGCGCAGCTGACGGATGAGGGGGCGTCCCGGCGATTGGCCGCGACATCCGACTTCATCCTGAACCTCGCCCCCTCATCCGGCCTGTCGGCCACCTTCTCCCCCTCGCGGGG